>NZ_CAKASI010000001.1:0-1382436 GCF_916855635.1 Acidovorax sp. Leaf73 | reverse complement strand
CCACATCGATTCGTTCGGGATAGACGCGGGTGCTGACGATGTGGCCGGCCCACTCGCACGGCACGGAGTAACGGTTGCGCGCGGCGGCCACCAGGCAGGTGCTGCTGACCCGGGCCAGCCGCTCGACGTAGCCGTTGAAGGGGGCCGGCATGGACATGAGGTGAGGCTTCTCCAACTCCCACATCTCGGCCACGGTGAACTGTCGGTGGATCGGATGCGTGGTGTCGCTCCACACCGAACGACACCGCTCGCTCAGCCAGGCATTGAGTTCGATGAACGAGCCGAAGCGACGGGTCGCGGCTTCGATCCAGATGCGCCTGCGGCTGTCCTGCACGTTCTTCTCCACCACCCCCTTCTCCCAGCCCGAGGCGACGTTGCAGAAGTCGGGGTCGAACAGGTAGTGGCTGCACATGGCTGCGAAGCGCGCGTTGACCGTGCGCTGCTTGCCGCGTTGCACCTTGTCCACGGCGGTGCGCATGTTGTCGTAGATGCCGCGCCTGGTGACGCCGCCAAGTGCCTGGAACGAGCGAGTGTGGGCGTCGAACAGCATCTCGTGGCCCTGGCTGGGGTAGGCCACCAGCCAGAAGGCCCGGCTGGCGCACAGCTTCAGGTGCGCCACTTGCACGTTGTAGAAAACGCCGCCGACGACCATGGCTTCGACGCTCCAGTCGAACTGGAAGGCCTCGCCCAGCTCGAAGCTCATCGGAACGAACGCCTTGGACGGACTGGCTGCCGACTCCACCCGCCAGCGACGGATGTAGTCGGTGACGGCGCTGTAGCCGCCGCGGTAGCCCTGGGCCTGTATCTGAGCAAACAAGGCACGGCCGCTGCGCCGTCCCTGCTTGGGGCGATGGCTGTCGGTTGTGAGCGCTTGATGCAGGATCGGCTCGAACGCAGTTAGCTTGCCATCGAGCTTCACCCGCTCGTACTTCGGGGCAACATCGCCGGGCGCCTTGAGCCACTTCTTGACCGTGTTGCGCGACAGGCCCGTGCGCTTTGCGATCTCGCTGAGAGAGAGTTGGTCGCGCAGCCTCATGCGCCTGACCTTGCCAATCATGTCCATGGTGATCACCTTGAATCCCTGCTGAAATTCTCAGCAGGTCAGTGGAACACCCTGGTCAATATTGGATTGGTACTTTGCGGTTTAGCTGGTCAAGATTGCATCGGCACCAACACTGCTAATGGCTGAACATGCCGTAGAAGGCTTTAAGCATCACCCGGTGCACCACGCTGCTGGTGTCAAGTTGCCGTGACTTCTGCAACTGATTCACGAGCCCTTCGCAAGCTTGGGCAATCACCGGCTCGGTGTCGATGTTGTCTGTGGTCAATGGTTGTCGTCGGGCTAGTTGGTCTCGCTTTGCCATGCATGGGTTCGGCGAAAAAAGAACACAGAGAGTTTCCAGCCCCAACGCCTATTTGCGCCGGGGTTGGTGTGCATCTCCAGATGCTGACTATACGTTGCACAATCATCAGTAGTGGTTCCCCGCCCAATTGTCAAAAGACCATTGAAACTCGCCTCTGGCATATCTGGGAATAGCCTCATCAACAGCAGAGATCTATAGCCCAGCAATCACGTCGAAGCTGGCTTGACGGTGGTGAATGGCGTCGTCTCCGACGCCTTCCAGTCCACATAGGCAGCTCAGTAGAAAGCAGTGCCTGCCGGTCTTTAGCGTGCACTGCACGTCATTCAGCCACCGCTTTGCCGCTTGTACCTGCCCCACATGCTGTCGATCATGTTGGTCGTGCGTACTCGGCGAGCCAAGTCCGGCGTTTCGTCCCGCGTATCGTTGATGACAAAGGACACGGGCATTGGCTCTGTGAGCGTAATAGCACCTGCCTGGAGTTCAACGGCGGAGCCCACATGGACCGGCTCGCCATTGACGATGCTCCATTGCGTGATTTCGCGCAGGCTCTTGTAGTTTTTGAGGTGGGCGGATGCCTTGTTCTGGAGCTCTGCCTGGGCTGAAGCGCCTTTATCCTGGACTGCCGTCGCCTTCTGCGCTTTTTCTTGGTCCAGTATGGCCAACTCTGCCTCAGCCCGTGCAATAGCGTCATCCCGTTCCGCTATCTGCTCTCTTCGAACGTCAACCGATCTCGCGAGTCGCTGTAGATCCCCCTGGAGTTGCTGGACCAGGCTGCCCCACTTCTGGACGTAGGGATCATCACTTGCTCGGCTGTAGCGCCCACAGCGCTTGGCTTCGAATTTCAACTGCGTGCCAATCCCCTTGGTCTGAAGCAGGTCCGGCTGAAACGCTGGGCAGTCCCGCATGGACTCCAGGGTCTTGAGATCATTCTGGATGGTCTTGCTGCGCTCTTCATCTTCGGCAGCCCATTGTGCGTGCCGAGACAACATTTCTGCTTTCCCGTCGCGTAGGCCTTGAACTTTGGCCTGAGCCCGTTGCAACGTCGCGTTGAGCAATGTCAGGGTGCCCTGTACTTCTTGTTCGTACAGGCCGACCACGCGCTGGGTCTCGCTGGCAAGGTACTCCTGAACCCCTTGGAATTCACAGGAGTACTCAACAATGCGCCGTCCACGCTCGTCATCGAACTCCCGCCAGTGGGGACTCGTGCATGAAACCCGGCTGTCTAGTGCTTTGCCGATTGTGGTGTCCGGCATCGCTGTCCACACGGAGTTCTTCACGATATCGATGTTGCCGGCTCCGAAGCAGCCCCCCAACAGTACTGGAGCACAGATCAGCATCAGCCGTCCGTGGGCCTTGCGCAGCGCATTCCTCGCCGTTTGGCAAAGAAGCTGGGAAGAGCCAATGGTCTTGCAATGTTGTACTACTGCCGCGGGATCAAACATCGCTGCGCGGCCATGCGCAGGAAAGAGAAAATCAAGGATTTTTTTCATGGTGATTGGAAGGTGTAAAAAATAGCGTGGATAGCGTTAGGAAGGGAAGGAAGGGGGCGGGGCAGGCCGGGGCAGGCCGATGACAGGCATCACAGCCCGTTCTCCTTGATGCACTGAATCACAGCGGCGGCGAACGCCACCTGTATCTTTTTGTGCTGCTCCGTACCGAGGATTTCTCCAAAATCGATGCCATCGATCTTGTGGGTCGCGTTCACCTTTTTGTAGGCACAAGAGCAGTTCTCGCGGCTGGCGCCCATGCTCACGCAGCCCCCCACAAACGCCCGCTCGTTCTTGGAACTACAGGCTGACAGCGATGCCGCGAGCAGGACTGCCACGGCAGTGGTCCTGACCATTGCTTCAAATCTCATAAGACACTTTCTTAAAGAGCGGGCAGGCGAGGGGAAGGCCTGCAGGGCCACCCCGTCCTTCCCCTGCACCTACGGTGTGATCTACCCCTTGCCGCAGGCAAGGCGCACCAAAATCCACAGCACCAGGAACCGACCATTTCCCAGGAGCTGAAGATCAAGAAAAACAGATAGATCCCGAACAGCGTCAGGATCACGCGGGCGATGAAAGCCATTGGCGGTCCTCGGTAGGCTTGCAAGTACGCCAGGCACTACGAGCTCATCAGCACCGCCACAAAGATCAAAACCACAATCCCCGCGATCACCGGGCCCAGACTCGGAAACAAGGCAACTGGCCACAACACGCCTTGCCCCAGATGGAACGCAAAGCTGCGAAACGGCTCCGGCCCCCAGAAATGCGCATAGACCGCGTACAGCAGTCCGATCAAGAAATACCCCGCGATCAAGATACGACCGAGCTTCATTGCAACAACTCCCTCAAAATGGAACGCCCTGCGTTCCGTGGTTAAAAACAAAAAACGCCCACAGAGTCGTTTGCAATTGAGAAGCAAACTCCGTAGATGCAAATAAAGCAGAACCGCATCCTTGCGCGGTGCCTGCCAAACCCACTCCACCCACACGGCTACCCGATCCGACCAACCTGCGCGAAGTCCTCGCGTACTGGGTGCGGCTCTTGCGCGTGCAAAAAGAGTGGTCCCAGGAGCGCCTGGCCCACGAGTGCGACCTCGACCGCACCTATGTGTCGGCCATCGAGCGCTGCAAGTGGAACGTCTCGCTGTCCAATATCGAGCGCCTGGCGCATGTTCTGGGTGTCGCACCATGGGCTCTGCTCAAGCCGCCCGAGGTGCCAGCGCCGACCAAGCGCCGGGCGAGCCAGGCACAGTAAAAGCCTGGATCCATTAGCTCCTCGCTGCCCAACCAGCCTGAAGGCTCAAACCGCCATCCATCCTCCTCTTGGGTTTGTGACATTATGTGATGCAAACTCATCAGATCAACGCAGCCACAGGGCAGCGGTTGACGCCAACGTGGCAAAGTTGGCAGGAGTGCGGTGCAGTTGCAGTGATGCCCTTCGGTGAGCCAAGTGGTCACCAGATTGCTACCATCGCGCTACCCACCGACAACACCCCGCGACAAGCCCTTTCCGAGACATGTCCACGAATCCACCTGCCACTGTCAACCGCTGTGGCTACTGCGGCGCCAGCAGCTACCACCGGGTGGTCGCGCGCGACGAGGCGGGCGCCATGCGCTACACCTCGACCCTTCAGTGCACAGGCTGCGGCCGTGAATTCACCGATCTGCAGGACTGGCGGCAGGGTGGACAGGCGGCACAATCCAATACTGCGGCCCCATAGCCGTGCCTGGGCCGGAGCATTGAGGCTGACCACCACACCCCTCTGACTCGTTGCCATCGTCGCAGTCTTCTTCTTCTTCTTCTTCTTCGTTCCCCCGCAATTCCATGCCCAGCTACTCCGAACTCCTGGCCCAGAAAAAATCCCTCGACGCGCAAATCGCCCAGGCGCAGAAGGAAGAATCCGTGCAGGCGCTGGCCACCGTCCATGAACTGATCGCGGAGTTCGGCTTCACTGCCCAGCAGGTGTTCCCCTGGAAGCCGCAGCCCAAGAAAGTCGCCGCCAAATACCGCGATCCCGATACCGGCGCCACCTGGTCCGGCCGGGGCAAGCCGCCCCAGTGGATTGCGGGCAAGGACCGCGCGCCCTTTGTGATTGCCTGAGCTGCACTGAAAAAGAGCCAGACAGCGTGGATGCACTGTCTGAGCGCCCGCCAGATCACTGGGCGCCCTGGCCCTTGCCGGGAGACAGTGTGATCGCCGAGAGGACCAGCCCACAGTCCAGTCCCCCATCCACCGTACGCGCCGACCACACCGCCCGAAACTCCGCCACCCGTACGGCTGCCTCATGGTGCGGATAGGCCCCAGGGACCAGATGCTGGTTGTGCCCCAATCCCCACCCAGGATGCACTTGTGTATCCAGGACCATGAGTCCTGAAGCCTCTGTGCACACTGCGTTGCCTGATCCATCCCCCACCGGTCTCCAAGGCCCCTCCACCCCGACCACCAGCATCCATTGAGGCGCATGGCAGGGTTGTCTGGTAGCCCCCCGTACCTCCCTGGCTATCGACTGCCAGAGCAGCAGCACCAGACCTCCGTGGTGAATTGCGTCGTGGCACAGCGCCAGCAAGTCCGAAGGTGCTTGTTCCCAGACCCGCTGAGCTTGGAATCCAGGAAGTAAGCGCTGCGCATGGCGCAACACCCCGGCCGCACTGGTCGCTGAGGGCACTGCCACCCGCTCGCCAGTGAGCAAGGCCACTGCCTGCTGCAGTGCCACTGCCCCCGTGCGATGTGGTGGCGCTCGATGCCTCACCAGAATCCCCGGAAGCACCTTGGCACCTGGTTCTGAATCCGGTCCGTATCGATAGCACGGCACCGTCTCCATCACCAGGCCTACGGCATAGCGCCGAACCAGCCCTTCAGGTGCACGCATGGGAAGCCCCCGGATCACCCGTTGCGGTGGCTCGTGCTCCCAGTGCCTCCTGCTTGCGATGCAGCTTGCCCCGTAGCGAAATCGGCGGAGATGGCGCGCTGGCCCTGCGTTTACCCAAGTCGTCACCATCCCCCGGATGCGCTCCCCCCATACCAGGCTCTGGATAGAACTCCTGGACGACCTCCACACCTTCCTCTTCCGACTCCTCGAACTCCCCCAGCGCCAAGCCCTGCCGCGCCGCTTCATCCAGCGCAGCCTGATCCAGCCCCAGCGCAGCCTGCTGCTCCCGCTCCTGCCGCGCCAACGCCACGACCTGGGCCAAGCTGCTTCCCGCTCTCAGCGTCAGATCCACGTAGTAGATCGGCGTGCGGTGCGACAGCGTGGTGGACTTCCCCCGCAGCCGAAGCTCCAGTGGCAATCCCCCCAGCAACCCACCCGACACCGCAAACAGATACCGCAGGCGTGCCGACAACGTTCGGATGCTGTTGAACCCCGTGGTTCGGAACACAAAGCTGCCCAGTTCATCGCCAGCCAAGCCTGCGTCCGTATTCCCCTCAGCCTCCACCCGCACATGCAGCCGCCCATACGGCTTGCAGTTCCCGTCCTGGGCCAGCGGACACACCGCAGGCGAAGGGCAGGGCAGGGACTGCATCCCCGACAGAGTCACCCGCTTGCAGCTCTCCCCATCTCCCACACACAGAGGTCTTCCCGAGGCCCGGTCAAACATGGTGTAGTTGGCCCGCAGGCTCAGATCCGGATCGTCAAACAGCAACCGCACCGGAATGCTGCGCAGCTTGGCTCCTGGCTCCTTGCGCAGCTGCGCATCCACAGGATGCAACACCCACCCCTCCTTGTTCTGCACCTGGCTGGTCAGCGTGAACTCATCGTCCTTCTCTGGAAGACGACGTCCTGCCTTCTCCACCACCCGCCCAATCGCAATGCGCCCGATCACGGGCGGTGTCAAAGCCAAACCTTTGAGCATGTGAATCTCCTTGTTGAATGTGAATGCGCTCCCAAAGCACAACGGGCCTCACCGTCACCGATGAAGCCCGTTTGGGGGAATGCGTTGAATGAAAATGAACCCGCCTCAGGTCTGCACCAGGAACCTCCGACTCCCAGGTTTGGGCACCGTGTAGGCCTTGACGATCTCCGGCTGCTCCTTGGCCAGCCGTGCTGTATCGAGCTGCGTCCCATCCCGGCTGCGTTTGAAACTCACCTCACCGTTCTCAAACACCGCCCGGCTGGAATCCCCCATGCGCTGCTGAATCGACTGCTTAAGCTGGGCTTCCAAGGCCGTGTTGGTCGCCAGCACCTCTCGCACCGCCAGCAGGTCAGAAAACACCGCCCCCATCACCAGGTCATGCTTGAGGTTCAGGGTGAAACCCGTGTCCCGGGGATACAGCGCCCGCAAAGCCCGGTCTGCAGAATCCGACCCATCGGCCGGAGGCGCCTGGCCCCGCTCCACATAGCCCCAGAACTCCCGCTCCAGGGTGATGAGCTGAGCGATCAGCTCCTCATCCCGCTCGATCCGAAAAATCTGCAACTCCTGGCCTCCCAGCAACACCGCGACATCCGCTGCCTGTTTGCCCGTCACGGCCAACTGGTGCTGCACCTGCAACTGCACATACTCCGGCACCCCATCGCGCCAGAGCCAGGCCCCTTGAATGCCCGCTGTCTTGCACTCCAGCAACTGGACATCCGGCGCTCCCAGCACCTCCCGGTCGATGTTGGCCAACATCCAGGGAAACTCGGGATGCTGCAGCACCGCATTGATGCGCCGCACCCGGTTGCCCGTACGGCGGGTGTAGTGCGCCGCCACGATGGGCTCCAGCAGAGAACCCCAGTACATCGGACTCAGATCGTCCGCACCTCCATCACCCGGTGGGGCAGTGGGGGCACGTCCGGTCTTCTCCATCCATAGCTCCAGCTGCGACTGGTAGGGATTGAGACCGACCGCCGCAGCCGCATCGGAACTGCCAATGCCACCCTTGCGCACCTGCAACCACTGATCGCGATCCAGGTCCTGGGTCTTGACCAGCCGAAGGGCAGGGCGGTGACGCGGTGACGCCTCAGACCCCGGTGAAACAACAGGACGAACCATGCTGACTCCTTGAAGTGAAAACAACAAAAGCAACAACAACCACGACGCCACACCGCCCCCCAAAACAAAAGACCCCGGTCCACTGAAGGAGCCGGGGTGTATGCCGTGAAGGGCGGTGAGGGTGGATGGATAAACCGCAAAGAACGGCAGACACCGTCATGACGCCAACTGCAAAGCCTGCTCCAGTGCCCGCT
The DNA here is from genome assembly GCF_916855635.1 of Acidovorax sp. Leaf73. Lineage (NCBI taxonomy): Bacteria > Pseudomonadati > Pseudomonadota > Betaproteobacteria > Burkholderiales > Comamonadaceae > Acidovorax > Acidovorax sp. Leaf73. The sequence continues at coordinate 1,374,421 of NZ_CAKASI010000001.1, read as the reverse complement.
GCTTGAGGTTTGCCCCCTGGCCAAACCACGCACTGTCCAGGCGGTACTCCTGACTGCGCGCCCGGCGCTCGTGGTCCACGAACTCGGTGACGGCGCACAGCAGTCCCCAGGCCGTGCCCTTGGCTGCAGCCAGCTCGGCGCCCCGGCCCTGGCCCTCGTACATGGCCTGCACCTTCTTGAGCGCACGCTCATTGGTGAGACCTGCAGACGCATCCGCATGCCCATCCGTCTGGCAAAGGACCTTCAAGAAGTAGTTCATGGACTCATGGCTCTTGACCTTGCGCTCGGACAGGGTCTTCATGCGGTACATGAAGCCGTCCCATTGGGAGACAGCAATCCCCAACTGCTTCTTAACCGCCTGCGCATCAAAGCTGGTGCTGTGCGGCACCTTGATCGCGCTCGACGTTCCAGACAGGGCAATCGAGAGGGTGTTGTTGCAGACCACGCGCACTGTCGTCGGTGTGGCTGTTGTCGCCAGCGTCCCGTCGCAGGAAGTGGCCAACAGCAGATAGCCATGGACCACATCGTTGCCTTTGAGCGCCGAGGACTTGCCGGTACGGGCCAGGGCCCAGAACTTGCGCCCGGCCTTGAGGACCCCGGCGGTCTCCAGCTCATAACCAGAGACTTCCGTCAGATCCCGATAGAACTCCAGCACCTGCTTGGGTTGCACGACCTGGTAGCGGGCACTGACCACCGACAGAGGGGCCTTGTTATCGCTGCGGTACAGCACCTTCTGGTCGGGGAACTCCATGGGTTCGGCATACAGCGCGGAGACGGAAGAGGGGGTCTGGCCAACTGGGCCGGATTCCGTGGCCATGTAGCGCACGGGCGCCTCACGGATGGTCCAGTCCATGCCCGCTTCTCGGGCCCAGACATCGATGGGTTGTTTGGCAGGCAGTTGCTGGCCCAGGTTGTGCCAGGGGGTCTCACCGACATAGGCCATGGTTTGAACGAGGTGTGCCATTGGAATACTCCTTGAAAAATGAATGAAAAGAGAACGAGGGGAGGGAAGTGAGAAAAGTGACGAGCCTGAAGAGCGCGAAAAGGGCAAAAAGGGCGAGCGCTCAGGCGTACGGATCCCGAAAGCGGTACCCGCACTCCAGGCAGTGGCGGTTCTTGAGACAGTTCTGATCGACTGCTTTGCCGATCTGACAGCCGATCTCGCAGCCGACGGCGCCGCCGCTGAGGCCGCCCATGGCGGCTCCGGCGACGGCACCGAGGACAGTTCCAGCGGGGCCGACGAGCGAGCCATAGGTGGCACCGAGTTGGGCGGTGCGCAGGGCGGCTGCGGCGCCGCTGGCTGCACCGGCGACAGCGCCGATGGCGGCGCCTGCGGTGCGGCCGCGGTCGAGGGTTTCGACGCGGAGGGATTGGCATTTGGGGCAACTGAGCACGGGGAAATCTCCTTGGGGTGTGTGATGTGAAGGACGGAAGCGGGACGGAACGAGCGGCCAAAGAAAAAGCCCCGGGTGGTGAACACACGGGGCTTGTGGGGAATACGGACAGTTCTGGCGCTACCGAGACGGCATAGCGCCCGGCAGCGCTGGTGGGGCGTGCCGGACGGGGAGGCGGCTACTCGGATTGATGCTGCAACTGAGGTTCAATTCGAAGCGGTGATATGTGACTGAAAAAGTTTGGATTGGCCTGCGAGCTTCAAGCCGTCTGGCGAATCTGCCACTTGCGCATGGGAGCAGTGAACCAGTCGACTGCGCTACTGGCAGTTCGACTCAACACTGGCGTCTACAGCTTTCTCCTGGAGGCTGGTTGCTCCGCTCAACCCGCAGTCGTCGAGCGACCCCTGCGATCAAGAGCGGAGAGCCAAGACGCTGCCACCTCGATCCTTGTGATGGGCCGCACTCACATCTACGCCGGGTTGTTTCTTATTGTGAAATTTCGATTGATGAATGCCCGGTCTGCCACAGTACATTCGACGGCTACACATTTGCGCAAAAGACAACAAAACTCCCTCGCATGGCCCTCAAAAAATCCGAACTCTATTCATCACTCTGGAAGTCTTGTGACGAACTGCGCGGCGGCATGGATGCCAGCCAGTACAAAGACTATGTATTGGTACTGCTGTTCGTCAAATACGTGTCCGATAAATACGCGGGCAACCCCAATGCGCTGATCGAAGTGCCGCCCGGCGGCAGCTTTGCCGACATGGTGGCGCTCAAGAACGACAAGGAAATCGGCGACAAGATCAACAAGCTGGTGGGCCGCCTGGCCGATGCCAATGACACCCTCAAGGGTGCCATCAACGTGGCCGACTTCAACGACGAAGAAAAGCTGGGCAAAGGCAAAGAAATGGTGGACCGGCTCACCAAACTGGTCGGCATTTTTGAGGGGCTGGACTTTGGCCGCAACCGGGCTGAGGGCGACGACCTGCTGGGCGATGCGTATGAGTACCTCATGCGCCACTTCGCCACCGAAAGCGGCAAGAGCAAGGGCCAGTTCTACACCCCGGCTGAAGTCTCGCGGGTCATGGCCCAGGTCATCGAACTGGGCCGCGCCACCAGTGGCAAACAAAGCATTTTTGACCCTACCTGCGGGTCTGGGTCGCTTTTGCTCAAGGCGCACGACGAGGCCAAAAGCCGCACCGGCCTCGACCTGGCCCTGTACGGCCAGGAGATGGACAACGCCACTGCAGCACTCAGCCGCATGAACATGGTGCTGCACGACTGCCCCACCGCCGAAATCTGGCGCGACAACACCCTGGCCAACCCGCACTTCCTGTACATGGGTGCGCTCCAGACTTTCGACTACGTGGTGGCCAACCCACCGTTCAGCACCAAAGCCTGGAGCAACGGGTTCGATCCGCAGAACGACCTGTTCAGCCGCTTTGAGTACGGCGTGCCCCCGGCCAAGAATGGCGACTTCGCCTTTTTACTGCACATCCTCAAAACCCTCAAGAGCACCGGCAAGGGCGCGGTGATCTTGCCGCACGGCGTGCTGTTTCGCGGTGGGGCCGAGGGCAGCATCCGCGCCAACATCGTCAGGCGGGGCTTCATCAAAGGCATCATCGGCCTGCCTGCCAACCTGTTTTACGGCACCGGCATACCGGCCTGCATCATCGTGCTGGACAAAGAGGGCGCCGCCGGCCGCGCCATGGAAGGGGGTGGCATCTTCATGGTGGACGCCAGCAAGGGCTTCATCAAGGATGGCAATAAGAACCGTCTGCGCGCCCAAGACATGCACCGCATCGTGGACACCTTCACCCGGCAAGACGGCAGCGACCCCAAATACGCCCGCCTGGTGCCACTGGCCGAGATTGCCGCCAACGACTACAACCTCAACCTGCCGCGCTATATCGACAGCACCGAGCCCGAGGACTTGCAAGACATTGAAGCCCACCTCAAGGGCGGCATACCCCTCGCGGACATTGATGGCCTGCAGGGCTACTGGCAGGTGCTGCCTGCCGTGCGCCAGGCGCTGTTTGCGCCGGTGGCAGACCCCGAGCGTTGCAGCGCCTATTGCCAACTGACGGTAGAGCCCAGTCAGATCAAACCCACCATCTTCGGCCACAGCGAGTTCACCACCTTCAACCAAACGGTGACGGAGCGCTTTGCCACCTGGAAGGCCGCCCACACGCCGCTGCTCACCGGCATCCAGTTGGGCGACCGGCCCAAGGCGCTGATTGAAAACCTGTCCGAGAGCCTGCTGCAAGCGTTTGACGCCGCGCCGCTGATTGACGCCTACGACGTGTACCAGCACCTGATGGACTACTGGGCCGAGTCTATGCAAGACGATGTGTGGATGATTGCCACCGACGGCTGGCTGGCCGTGCAAGATGGCAAGCCCAATGTGGACCTGATTCCTACCGCCCTGGTGGTGGACCGCTACTTTGCCGCTGAGCAGCAAGCGGTGGAGGCGCTGGAAGCCGAGCGCGATGCCATCACCCGCCAGATGGAAGAGCAGGACGAAGAGCACGGCGGTGAGGGCGGTCTGTTGGAGGAAGGCAAAACCGATAAAGGCAAGCTCACCGCCAAGAGCGTGAAAGATCGGCTCAAGAAGCTGCAAGCCGTCACCAAACCCGATGAGCTAGCAGACGCCCAGGATGAAATCAAAGCCCTGAAAGCCTACGCTGCTCTGCTGGAGCAGGAGGCAACCGCCAGCAAAAAAGCCAAGGACGCCCAAAAGGCGCTGGACGCCAAAGTGACCGCCAAGTACGCGCACCTGGCCGTGGCTGACATCCAGACCCTGGTGGTGCAAGACAAATGGCTGGCCACCCTGACCGCCAGCGTGCAAAGTGAGCTGGACCGCGTCAGCCAGGCCCTGACCGGCCGCATCCGCCAGCTGGCTGAGCGCTACGCCACGCCGCTGCCTGCGCTGGGTGATGAAGTGGAAGTGCTGGCCAGCCGGGTGGGCGAGCACCTGAAAGCGATGGGGTTCGTATGGAACTGAGGGCGGGGTACAAGCAGACCGAGGTGGGGGTGATTCCAGAGCGCTGGGCAGTAATGTCTTTCCAGCACTTACTGGATTTCCGAAATGGAATAAACGCTGACAAAGGTGCCTACGGAAAGGGTCTGCCTTTTGTGAATGTCCTTGAAGTAATCACAAAAGGACACCTCAAAGCTTCAGACATTCCCGGCCGCGTGACGATTGCAAAGAGTGTTGCCGAAGTATTCACGGTTCGTCGAGGCGACATGGTGTTCAACCGAAGTTCAGAAACACCTGAGGAAGTTGGGTTGTCGTCTGTTTATTTGGATACCCAACCTGCGGTCTTTGGTGGCTTCGTTATCCGTGGGCAATTCAGAAACGATTTAGTAGACCCAATTTATTCTGGCTACGCATTCCGCGCACCGGCGATTCGGAAGCAAATTGTGGCTAGGGGGCAAGGTGCAATCAGGGCTAACATCGGGCAGGCAGACCTTAAACAAGTTGTTGCGCCAATCCCACCAATGCCCGAACAGTGCGCCATCGCCACTGCCTTGTCGGATGTGGACGCCCTGCTCGCCAAGATCGACCAGCTCATCTCCAAGAAGCGCGACCTCAAACAGGCCGCCATGCAGCAACTTCTCACCGGCCAGACCCGGCTGCCGGGGTTTAGTGGGGAGTGGGAGGTGAAGCGCGTTCGAGAGTTTACGGATTGCACGTCTGGCGGCACACCAAGTACTTCAAACGCAAATTACTGGGGAGGCTCAATACGGTGGATGAGTTCAGGTGAGTTGAATCTCAAATTGGTGGCAGAAGTTGAGGGCAGGATTACAGCCAATGGCTTACGCAATTCGAGTACAAAAATGATTCCCGAAAGGTGCGTGTTGATCGGTTTGGCGGGACAGGGAAAGACGCGCGGTACGGTAGCCATGAATCTTGTCGAACTTTGCACCAATCAGTCTATAGCCGCGATCCTGCCGAGTCAGACATTTGTGCCCGAATATCTCTACTACAACCTTGACGCTAGATACGATGAACTGCGCGGACTCTCGACAGGGGATGGCGGCAGGGGGGGGTTGAATTTGACAATCATTCGGGCGTTGAGCGTTCCTTTTCCAAAATTGGCCGAGCAAACCGCCATTGCTGCCGTCCTCTCCGACATGGACGCCGAACTCGCCACCCTGGAAGCCCGCCGCGACAAAACCTGTGCGCTCAAGCAGGGGATGATGCAGGCGCTGCTGACCGGCCGCATCCGGCTGGCAGGGGCTAATTAATGGCCAAATCGGCCTCTAGCGCTCGTAGGATGTGCGTAAGAAGCTATCAAAACAATAGCGTTTACAGCGCCCTATGACCCAGCCCCACCTGGCCTCGTCGTTCTACATCGGCTGGGATGTGGGGGGATGGAACTGCGAAAAGAACGGCAAGAGCCGCGATGCCATCGTCATTCTCGACGCGGCCTTGCAGATCGTCGGCAAGCCATGGCGCGGCAATCTGCGCACCACCCTCAACGCCGTCAATCGGACGGATGCTTTCATCGACGCCTTGTTTGCTCTGTGTGGCTGCTCCAGCGGGCTGGCATTGGGGGCTGAGGCTGCGCAGCCCCCGGCCCCTCGCATCGCCCTGGCCATCGACACACCGCTGGGTTTCCCACAGGCGTTGGTGGAGCTGGTCACGGGCTTTCAGTGCGTGGAGCCCATCGGCCAGTCCAGCACCAACCCCTACTTGTTTCGCCACACTGAGCGGTTTTTGTCTGCGCATGGCCTGAAACCTCTGTCTGCCGTCAAAGACATGATCGGCAGCCAGGCCACCAAGGGGATGCACGTCCTGGCCAAGTTTGCGCTGCATCGCACAAGCTGCGGGGTCTGGACAGATACCCGCCATTTGGTGGCCATAGAAGCCTACCCATCAGCCTGCAAGACGTCTCACATCATGGCAAAGCTGCTCCAGGGCTTCCCCGCGCTGGACCATCCGGACCAGACCGACGCGCTGACCTGTGCGCTGGTGGCGTACCTGTTTGATCAGCGGCGGGAGGCCTTGGCGGCGCCGTATGCCAGTGTGCCGCCCAGCGAGGGGTGGATTTGGGTGACGAGGGATTCGCTGGCATAGTTGGGGATAGGAGGGGTACACATCAATGAAGAACTATTACCGTGTGATGCAGGGTCGGGGTGGTGCTTATGCATCGACCGCACATGCCGGGGGGTACATCGGTGCAAACTTTGAGATTCCGCAGAACCTGAATGCAGATCTGGGTGACGACTGGCGTGCGTTCAACAAGAAGTTCGTTCCCATCTTCATGGCCAGGCATCCGGGCAAGACAAAGATTGGGGCAGGCTTGGCGTGCGGTGCGCTTTGGACAATAGCCAAAGGCATTGCCAAGGGTGACCTGGTGATCTCGCCCGACGGCACAGGCACCTACTTTGTGGGGGAGGTCAGTGGCGACTATTTCTATGTGGACGGAGAGCCATTTCCTCACCGTCGCCCAGTGAGGTGGTTATCACAGACCATTCAGCGTGCAGATATGAGCGAGGCGCTGCGCAATTCCACTGGTTCCATCGGCACCGTGAGCACTATCACCAAATACGCTGCGGAGATTGAGCAGTTGATTGGCGTGACGGTAGCGCCCGCCAGCCCATCGTCCGATCCAACGGTCGATGACCCTGTGGCTTTTGCCATGGAGAAGCACCTTGAGGATTTTCTGGTGAAGAACTGGGCGCAGACAGACCTGGGCAAGGACTACGACATCTTTGCGGAAGACGGCGAACTGGTGGGCCAGCAGTACCCTACGGACACCGGCCCGATGGATGTGCTGGCCATTAAAAAAGACAAAAGTGAACTGCTGGTGGTGGAGCTCAAGCGCGGCCGCGCCAGCGATGTGGTGGTTGGCCAGGTGTTGCGCTATATGGGTTTTGTGAAGGAAGAGTTGGCCGAGCCTGCTCAGGCTGTACGCGGTGTGGTCATTGCTTTAGAGGATGACATTCGAATACGCCGGGCACTGGCGATGACGCCAACGATTGACTTTTATCGGTATCAGATGACGTTCAAGCTGCTGAAGGGCAACCCTTGAGCAGCACCGTCGGCCAGATCGAAAAACAAACCCAGGCCCGCATCGTCGAGCTGTTGCGCGACCGCCTGCACTACACCTACTTGGGCAACTGGATAGACCGCGCAGGCAATGCCAACATCGAGCCCGAGCGCCTGACAGCATGGCTTGTCAGCCAGGGCGTAGCCCCCGTATTGGCCAGCCGCGCCCTCTTTGAGCTGCAAAAGGTGGCCAGCGACACCAGCCAAACCCTGTACGACCGCAACCGCGAGGTGTATCGCCTGCTGCGCTACGGCATCAAGCTCAAGCCCGAGGTGGGCGAGAACACCCTCACCGTCTGGCTGATCGACTGGCAGCATGTGGACGCCAACGATTTTGCCTTTGCCGAAGAGGTCACGGTGAAAGGCGCAGAGCCCAAGGCTGCCACCAAGCGGCCCGACATCGTGCTCTATGTGAACGGCATCGCCCTCAGTGTGCTGGAGCTCAAGCGCTCTACCGTTTCAGTGTCCGAGGGCATCCGCCAGAACCTGGACAACCAGAAGAAAGAGTTCATCCAGCCGTTTTTCTCCACCCTGCAGTGGGTGATGGCGGGCAATGACACCGAGGGCCTGCGCTACGGGACGATCGAGACGCCCGAGAAGTACTACCTGAAATGGGTGGAAGAGGGCGGCGACTTTGCCGCCGAGCCCAACGCGCTCGATCGGCACCTGTTGCAGGTGTGCAGCAAGGCGCGGCTGCTGGAGCTGGTGCACGACTTTGTGGTGTTTGACGCAGGCACCAAAAAGCTGTGCCGCCAGAACCAGTACTTTGGCGTGAAAGAGGCGCAAGCGTTCATTGCCCGGCACGAGGGCGGCATCATCTGGCACACCCAGGGCAGCGGCAAGAGCCTGACCATGGTCTGGCTGGCCAAGTGGATTCTGGCCAACCGCACGGGTGCGCGAGTGCTCATCATCACCGACCGCACCGAGCTGGACGAGCAGATCGAAAAAGTCTTCAAAGGAGTCAGCGAAACCATCTGCCGCACCAAGAGCGGTGCAGACTTGATTGAAAAGCTCAACGACACCGAAGAGACGCTGCTGTGCACCCTGGTGCACAAGTTTGGTGGCAAGGGGGGCGACGATGACGACGAGGGCGACGCCGCCAGCAAGGAAGCCACCAAGGCCTTCGTGGCGTCGCTACGCAACCTGCCCAAAGACTTCCAGGCCAAGGGCGACATCCATGTGTTTGTGGACGAATGCCACCGCACCCAGAGCGGCGACCTGCACGAGGCCATGAAGGCGCTGTTGCCCAATGCGGTGTTTATTGGCTTTACCGGCACGCCGCTGCTCAAGGACGACAAGCAAAAGAGCATTGAGGTGTTTGGCCGCTACATCCACACCTACAAGTTTGATCAGGCCGTGCGCGAAGGCGTGGTGCTGGACCTGCGCTACGAGGCGCGCGACATCGACCAGTCCATCACCTCGCAAAAGAAGATTGACGACTGGTTTGACGCCAAGACCAGCGGTTTGAACGACCTGGCCAAGGCCCAGCTCAAGCAGAAGTGGGGCACCATGCAGCGGGTGCTGTCCAGCCAGTCGCGGCTGGAGCAGATCGTGTCCGACATTCTGCTGGACATGGCCACCAAGCCGCGCCTGATGGATGGGCATGGCAATGCCATGTTGGTGGCGGGCAGCATTTACGAAGCCTGCAAGTATTACGAGTTGTTCAACAAAACCGAGCTCAAAGGCAAGTGCGCCATCGTGAGCAGCTATGCGCCCCATGTGGCCGACTCCAAGGGCGAGACCACGGGTGCAGGGGATACCGACAATCTGTTCAAGTACGGCGTGTACCGGCAGATGCTGGCCGACTGGTTTGGCGAACCCCCTGAATTCGCACAAGGAAAGGCCGACAAGTTTGAACTGGCGGTGAAGAAGAAATTCATCGACGAGCCAGGCCAGATGAAGCTGCTAATCGTGGTGGACAAGCTGCTGACCGGTTTTGATGCGCCATCGGCCACCTACCTCTACATCGACAAGAAGATGCAGGACCACGGCTTGTTCCAGGCCATTTGCCGGGTGAACCGGCTGGATGGTGATTCCAAAGAATACGGCTATGTAGTGGACTACAAAGACCTGTTCAAACGGTTGGAAGGCGCCGTGCAGGACTACACCAGCGGCGCGCTGGATGGCTATGACGCGGAGGATGTGAAGGGCCTGCTGGAAGACCGTGTGGACAAGGCGTGCGAGAACCTGGAGGATGCGCGGGAGGCAGTGAAGGCGCTTTGCGAGCCGGTGGGTCCAGCCCGCGACACAGTGGCATACCTGAGCTATTTCTGCGCCAAGGAATCCGGCAACGCGGAGCAACTGAAAGAGAACGAACCTAAGCGGCTCAAGCTCTACAAGTTCACCGCCAGCCTGCTGCGAGCCTACGCAGCCATTGCCAGCGAACTGACAGAGGCCGGGTACGGCGAGAAAGAAATCGCCATCATCAAGGCCGAGGTGGACCACTACGCCAAGGTGCGCGATGAGGTGAAGCTGTCCAGCGGCGACTACATCGACCTCAAGGCGTATGAGCCCGCCATGCGGCACCTGATCGACACTTACATTCGCGCCGACGACAGCGAAAAGATTTCGTCGTTCGACGACCTGACGTTGATCCAGTTGATTGTGGAGCGCGGGCCAGATGCGGTAGACGCCTTGCCCAGTGGCATCCAAAAGAGCGAAGAAGCGGTGGCAGAGACGATTGAGAACAACGTGCGCAAGTTGATCATCAACGAGTCGCCGGTGGACCCAGCGTACTACGACAAGATGTCCAAGCTGCTTGATGCCTTGATCGAGCAGCGGCGCAAAGGCGCGGTGAGCTACATGGAGTACTTGCAGAAGGTGGCCACGTTGGCGCAACAGTGCACCGTGCCTGGTGGCGACGGGCCAGGTTACCCGTCGGCCATCCACACGCCGGCATTGCGCGCGCTGTACAACAACTTGCACAGCAAGCTGCCCGATCTGGCCGTGGCCGTTGATGCAGCCATCAAGGCCAGCCTGCAGGCTGGCTGGCGCGACAACTCCATGAAGGTCAAAAAGGTCCGGCTGGCAATACGGCATGTGCTGGCCACGGCGGTACCGACAGATTCCAGGTTGGGGGGGGATGACGTGGGTGCGGCTATCGCTGCGCCACTGGACCTGGAAAAAGAGACCGACCGCATCCTCGAACTGGCAAAGCAGCAGCAACATGACTATTGAGGCGCAGCCTGCCGCCGTGAAACGCATAGCGGTCAGTGGCATTGCGGTGGAGGTCGTTCGCAAGGACATCAAAAACTTGCACCTGGGCGTGTACCCCCCACTGGGCCGGGTGCGGGTGGCCGCGCCGCTAGTCATAAGTGACGAGGCCGTGCGGCTGGCGGTGATCGACAAGCTTGGTTGGATCAAGCGCCAACGTGCGCAGTTTGCCAATCAGCCTCGCCAGTCCGAGCGTGAAATGGTCAATGGCGAAAGCCACTATGTTTGGGGCCGCCGCTACCGGCTGCGGGTGCATGAGCAAAGCGGACCAGCCCGCGTGGCGTTGCGCGGTATTGCCTCCATCGACCTGTTCGTGCGGCCGGGCAGCACCGTGGAGGCCCGCCAGAGTGTCCTCCAGGCCTGGTACCGCGTGGAGTTGCGGGCTGCTGTTGCCAACTTGTTGGCGCAATGGCAGCTACTGCTGGGTGTGCAGGTGGCGGGCTGGGGCATCAAGAAGATGAAAACCAAATGGGGTTCCTGCAATGTGCAGGCACGGCGCATCTGGCTGAACCTGGAGCTGGTCAAAACTCCGGTGCGGTGTCTGGAATACATCGTGGTGCATGAGCTTGTGCACCTCATCGAGCGGCACCACAATGAACGCTTCACGGCGCTCATGGATCAGCACCTGCCTGACTGGCCGCAGCGCCGCCAGTTGCTCAATGCGACGCCGCTTGGGCATGAGCAATGGTCTTACTGAGGAATTTTTGGGAATTTCTTGGACAGTTGTTGATTGGCCCGCTTTTAGCCGATAGTGCGCGCTCGTGGGCGAAGGCTGGATGACTGCGACCGCTGCGGACCAGTCGATTCAAACGGCTACGGCGGGACCAGGCTGATCTGAGTCATCCGCGGTCCAGTGCATGAGCGGCAGCAGCCGCAAACATCCATCGTTTCACGTCACCGACCTGGAACGGTCGCCTAGCTCTCGAAATCTACCGCTCGTTCGCGCGGTTCGCTGCGGGCCGGGCACTGCGTTTCACGCGAGGCGACCTACCACGACATCTGCGCCATACGTGTGGGTGAGTTGTGCAAAAAAAATAGCCACATTGCGCCATACCCCTAACAATCGCGTACCGAATAGCAAGTGCCAAGAGCGCAGACGCCAGACGCCAGGCAAGCAGCGCATCCATGTGCGCACACCCGAGATTGACAACCGCCAATCCTCTGGAAACCGGGAGGGAAACTTGACCAAAGTTGAAGGCAATGTAAGTGCAGCGGGTACCTCGATGGCACCAGGGGAAACGGCGCTGCTCCAGTGCCAGCCCGCGCTACGGGAAGGCTCGTGCTCCCAGGTTGTGCAGGGGCGACCCATCCACTCGGCCGTGATGTCGGAAATCAACACCGCGCTCTCACCGCTCGGCATCGCGAGCGCCGACATCGTGATGAGCGAAGGCGGCCCCGGCGAAGGCTCAATCACCTGCGAAGTCAATCTCGAAAACATCGTCCGATCCAGAAGGCAACCACCAGGGCTGGACACGCTGGGTTCGCCGTCGGGGCTGGAGGGCAACGATGGCAAACAGGCAATACACGGCGTGTTATCACCACTTTCACCAACAGGAGAAACCCATGGGCATTCAACTCAATTTCATCAATAAATCCAACGACACGAACAACTCGGAGGTCGTGATATTCCAAAAGAACGTTGCGATCAACTTCGACGAGCTCGCGGTGGCCTGGCTGGTCATCAAGTACTGCGGCCCAGGCGACAACCATCCGTTCACCTTCCCCATGAGCATGCAGGTCGGCGCCAGTGACAGCTATGGCAACTACACCCCGCAGCTGGAGGCCCAAAATGGCCAGCTGTTCCAGATGGCCTTGACGACCTCTGGCGACCGGCTCGTGTCTGCAGGCACTGGCTCCAGTCCCAATGAAGTGCAGGTGCTCAATGCGCTGCCCAAGGGTGCTATCAACGCCAGCTGCTACAAGGATGGCAAGCTCCTGGCTATCAAGACCTCAATCGCCCCCCAGCAAAAGGCGGTGTTCCAGTTCAAACCCACTATCTGGATTGGCGTGGCTTCCCAGATCGTGCAGGGCCAGGTCATGAACTCGGCCATCATCTCCAACATCAACACGCAGCTGTCTCTGCTGGGTATTGCCAGCGCCGACATCGTCATGACTGGCGGCGGCCCTGGCGCCAATACGACGCCTTTCGCATTCCACTTCGAAAACATCGTGATGTGCTGACGCCGCAGCAACGGCATGCGGCCACCCAGCCGCAGCGCTGGTCGAGGAGATGGCTACCGCTGCCAGCAGTTTGAGCCACCAGGCCCAGGCATTGATGGAGTCTGTGGCTGTATTCAAGCTGGATTTATGAACGCTTCCCAGCGGCTACTCGTCAGGGTATCTCCCAGCCCGCCTCCCACTGCAATCCTCCGCAGCCTAGTGGACTGCTCTGCCGGCCAAAGCCAACCGCTGTCCGAGTTTCTCTCGACCGTTGAGGAGATCGAGCAACTGACCGGGCTGAGCTGTAGCGAAGAAGTGCTGGATGCCGATACCCGATATGGAGAAGCATCGCCGCTACCAGTTGGACAAGATAAAGAGCTTCCCCTTTTCTTCATACCCACGTCACGCCCAACTGATTCACTGGAGCCAATCAAGCACTTCATCCGAATGCGCCCAGGCGAACGCTTCAACACCTGCACCCACTTGTTTGGGTTTGCATTGGCTGTTTTAGGCGTTCCACTCATGCTCATGGCCAGCCTGCCCACTGGCAACGTGGGAAAGATTGTTGGGGGGCTGGTTTTTGCGCTGTCCTGCGTTGCACTGTATGCCGCATCCACCTTCTTCCATGGCTCGCATGGGCAAGTGAAGCTGTGGTGGCAACGTGCTGACCACTGCGCAATCTACTTGCTCATTGCAGGCAGCTACACGCCCTTTGCATTGGTTGCGGTGCAGGGTGCCTGGGACTGGGCCCGCCTGGTGGCAGTGTGGAGCATAGCCCTGCTGGCAATAGCGCGCGAGCTTGGTGTCGCCTCCCCAAAACCGCCCTTGGCACTCTACGTTGGATTGGGTTGGGTCATGGTGGTTGCTGCCGTACCGCTGCTTGCCCAGATCGACGCGAGAGGGCTACAGTGGTTGCTCATCGGGGCACTCCTGTACACAGCTGGCACGATCTTCTACGTCAATCGCGCTGGCTACCGCCATGCACATGGAGTTTGGCACTTGTTTGTACTGGGTGGAACGGCGAGCCACTATGCAGCGGTTGTCAGAGTCGTTATGTGACCTGGGAGGTTGATGTTCAGCAACACCACAACTGAGCTCGATCCGAGGTGTCCGTGAGCAGTCGAGCGCAACCTGTGATCACGCAGCATCTTGGCCCGCGCCTTCTTTGTAGCCTTGACGGATGCCTCGCGCCTCGCGCCCAACCAGCCCACGCTGGACCAAGCCTTGGAATCCTTGTCTGCCATCTCGCGGCACAGCAATTGACGGTACTTCGTTCGGCGCCCGAGTCCGCGCTGCAGACATTCCGAAAGTGTGAAGCGCCCAAGTCACTCGGCAGCCTAGGTCATCGGATCATTCGGTAAACCGTCCAAGCCACTGCGGACCGGGCACCAACGTATTCACATGTGCGCAAGGTCGCGCAGATCACTCCTGGCGCGCTCTGATGCTTAGCCTGAGACCATTCCGGTGAAATTTGTTTCAGAACGCACGCTAAACAACGACTGCGTCACGAAACCGCAATATGGCAGTCGTAACATTTAGACACAACGCCCTCCGGCTTTTTGCCACGCCTCATGCTCGAAACCACCGAATACCTGCGCGATTTCCGGCCCCGATTCCGCCAGCCCAGCGCGGCCGATCTGTGCATCGAAGTGCCGTGCATGACCACTGATCAGACAAACGACAAAGTGATGGAGGTGTTCAACCGCCACCGCGACCTCGTGAGCCTCCCCGTCGTGGAAGGCAATCAGCCGATCGGCCTCATCAATCGCAGTATCTTCTTGTCACAGATGAGCAAGCAGTTCCGGCAAGAACTGTACGGTAGAAAGAGCTGCATTGCGTTCATGGACAAGGAGCCGTTGATCGTCGACGAGGCCCTGGACATCGATGCGCTGACGTTCAAAACGGTGGAGTACGGAGAGAAAGCCCTGTCCGACGGCTTCATCATCACGCGCGACGGCGCTTTCGCCGGCATCGGCAACGGTTTGCAGCTTATGCGGGTCGTGGCAGATATGCAGGCCTCTCGAAACCGCCAGATCATGCACAGCATTGAGTATGCGAGTGTGATTCAGCAGTCCACTCTGCGCAGCTCCCTGGATGCCCTGGCACGGGCCTGTCCAGATGCCAACCTGGTTTGGCAGCCGCGGGACATCGTCGGAGGCGACTTCTACCAGTTCAGCACAGATTCAGACGGTTGGTTCGCCACGGTGGCCGATTGCACAGGGCATGGGGTTCCTGGCGCATTCATGACTTTGATTGCGTCCACCAGCCTGAACCAGGCTATTGAGCAAAACGGTCCTCGCGACCCCGCGAGATTGCTGGGCCATGTCAATCGAAGCATCAAGCAGATGCTGGGCCAGATGAACGGCCAGGATGGGACGCCAGGTTCTGATGACGGCATGGACGCTGCCTGCTTCTGGTTCGAGCCTGCCAACGGTCGGCTGATCTTTGCGGGGGCACGACTTTCAATGTTCGTGCTCCGCCCTGAAGCCGATGCCGTGGAAATGCTCGATGCACAACGCAAGGGAGTGGGCTATGTGGACAGCGACTTCGACTACGCATGGCAGAACCAGGAAGCAGTTCTTCCCCCGGGGAGTGTGGTCTTCGTTAGTACCGATGGGCTGGTTGACCAGATCGGCGGGCCTCGCGGCATTGCTTTCGGCAAGCGGCGCGTTCGGGAGCTATTGCTCGAGCACAAAGAAAAGACACCTTCAGAGCTCAACGCGGCGTTGCTGGAATCGCTCCGCATTTGGCAGGGCGAGCACCACCGGCGCGATGACCTCACCTTCTTCTGCTTCCGCACATAGACAGATATGACGTCCCACAAAATTGCCGACAAGTACGGCTCGTTCTTCAGCCTGGCGCGCGAGCACCAGGTTATCTTCTATTACGTCGGGTACTTCTCACAGCACATCGTGGCCGCGATGGCCGATGCGGTGAAGCTCCAACTGGAAGTTGCCGGGGTCGCCGCACCAACCCGACGTAAGCTTTTCTCGTCGTTTGTCGAGATGGCGCAGAACATCATTCACTACTCAGCGGACTCGCTTACCCCTGCCAGTCAAAACGATGGCGAACTGCGCCATGGCTCGGTTTGCATTCGCCGCGAATTCGACGGTAGCTTTTCCCTGCTCTGTGCGAATCCCATTGAACCTCTGATGGCCGAGGAGCTTCGCGTGAAGCTGACTGCGCTGCGCAGCATGACGCTCGAAGAGATCAAGCTGGCCTACCGCCAGACGCTGCGTGAGGACACGCCGGATGGGAGCAAGGGTGCGGGATTGGGGTTCCTGACCGTCGCGCGGGACGCTCGGGAGCCTCTTGAGTTTGATTTCGACGCCAACAATGAGTCTGGCGATTCCCCCGTCTTCTATCTGAAGGCGGCAATCTAAGCATTGAGAGCCGACGAATCGAGACTACCGATGGACAACCTCTATATCGCACCGACGCCCAGTTCGCCCGAGGTGGACTTCAAGTTTGACACGCGCATCCTCAGCCTGCGGGGCGAGTCATATCCAGAAAACGCAGCAGCCTTCTATGGGGACATCATCGCGAAGCTAAGAGAGTTTCTGGCTACACAAAGCGAAATCACGTTAGAAGTGAACATCGCATTGGCTTACTTCAATAGCTCCAGCACGAAAATGCTGTTCAACCTCATTGAAGCGCTGGACAACGCCGCCGCGGCAGGAAACCGCGTCGTGCTCAATTGGTATCACGATGAAGAAGATGACACCATTCTCGAGTTCGGCCAGGAACTGAGTGAAGATTTCCCGGCCATCGAGTTCGTCAACCATTCGGTCGGAGCCGCTTGAATGCTAGGCGCTCCTGCGAGGCACGCTCCCGACATTTTCGACGCAGAGAATCAAACGCTATTGGCGGCGAGGGCTGCACACGCGGCCTGCCCAAGCTCCGCGCAAGAAGCATGTGGGCAAGCGCTTGGCGATTTGATTCTTGCCTATGAGCGACTCCTTCGGGAAACGCGTAGGCTTGTGCGGCGCAGCGACCGGGCCGAGCTGGAAATGAACCAGATGAACACGCGGCTTCAGGACTTGGCCGCCGAGCTGGAACACCGCGCCAATCACGATCCGCTCACCGGCGTCCTCAACCGGGCGGCTGTCATTGAATTGGTCAATCAACACTTCGGCCGGGAAGATCTCGCGTTGATCGTTCTAGACATCGATCATTTCAAGCGAGTCAACGACAGCTTCGGGCATCCGGTGGGTGACCGGGTCATCCAGGGCGTAGTGGCTTGCCTTCAGGCTGTCGTTCCTAAGACCGCTCACATCGGGCGTGTTGGGGGCGAAGAGTTCACTGTCGTGCTTCCGCGTCATGGTGGAGCGGCATCCGAGCGCGTAGCTCAAGATTTGCGCCACGCTATCGAAGCCTACGCATTCGATCTGCCTGACGGGAGTAGCGTCACTGCCAGCTTTGGGGTGTGCTGGGGTCCCGCCGGCAGTGACTTCGACAGCGCGTACGGCCTTGCCGATGAAGCGCTCTACGTCGCCAAGCGAGGGGGCCGAAACCAGGTCCGTCTCGCGACCAACGCCTTGCCGTCTGCCGAGCATGTTGTCTGAGACTGAGGGGCGCTGGACCGATGGAGGGTTGACCACTCTTGGCGCAGAACGACAAGACGAGCGCAACAGCAGAACAAGTTGGCGAATACTCGTCGTGGACGGAGATCCCGACGTTCACACTGCAACTCTGAGTGCGCTTGAGGGCCAAACGCTGTTTGGACGACCCTTGGCATTCACGCATGCGTTCTCGGACGACGAAGCACGGTTGCTGCTGCTGCGTGCACATGACCTCGCCATGGTCATACTCGACGTGGGGGCGGAGCAGGCCAGCTCGGAACTCGACCTGGTCGACTTCATCCGCCATTCCGCGGGCCTGAGAAACACCCGCATCGTCCTTCGAACGGGTCAACCGGGGCAGGTCCCTGATTTGGAAACACTGCTCAGGTACGACATCAACGACTACCGGACCAAGGCGGAACTCACTAGAGATCGGCTTCTGGCCATGGTCGTGACAGCAATTCGGTCTTACAAACAGCTCTGCGCTGTAGATGCCAGCCGATCAAGCCTCGAACTTATCGTGCGATCAAGCGCATCTCTTCTCGAAACAAAGGGCGATTGCGAGTTCGCTTCGGCTGTGCTGACCCAAATCTCCGCGCTGCTGAAGGTAAAACGAGAAGGCATGGTCTGCGCGCAGCGTGGGGAAAGCCAGCGTGACTACTACGTGATGGCGGCATCCGGAAAATTTTCCGAGTTTGTCGATCTTCCGCTCGATCTGGTGACGCCAGGACCGGAACTGGACCTGCTTCTCAAGTCGGCGGAAAGCAAAAGCAACATCTACGGCAAGGACGGGGGGCTGGCGCTGCACATCGGGCACAAGGATGAACAAGACCTCGTCGTGTTCATCCACGTGCCCAGGGACCACCACGGACTTGACCGGCAGGTACTGGACGTGTTGCGCGCCAATTTCGGAACCCTCCTGCACAACCGAGGTCTCCTTAGTCGTTTGCATGAGAGTGCATACCACGACCCATTGGTCAACCTTCCCAATCGCGCGCACTTTGTCCACGAGGTCAACGAGTGCGCGCGGCATGGAACGAACGGCCACATTCTGGCGTTGGTCGACATCGACGACTTCAGCGCTACGAACGACGTGATGGGTCACCGCTTCGGTGACCGCCTTCTGGAAAAGGTCGCCCGCTGCCTTGAAGCGTCTCTGCCTCCTAGTGTGCTGCTGGCCCGTCTCGGAGCGGATACCTTCGGCGTCCTCGGATCTGTACGACATGTACAGCCTAGACAGCTGCTGGAGTGCATCCGGAACCCACTGAACATTGATGGCGTTCCGCACAAGGTCTCGCTCACCTGTGGGTATGTGCTTTTGCCAGAGGAGCCACGAGCAGGAGCTGACTTGGTCAAGGATGCCACCATTGCCCTCAAACGTGCCAAGCGAGACTACCGAGGTCAAGAACTCCAGTACGCAGATCTGATGGGCACGGAAGCACGAGCTCGAGCATTGCTGCGATCTGAACTGAGAGAAGCCATTGAGAACAAGCAGCTGTTCCTTGTCTATCAGCCCCAACTGAACCTCTGCAGCCATACTCTGGTCGGGCTCGAGGCTCTGCTGCGATGGCGTAAGGGCGACGGGAGTTTTGTCCCTCCAGATCAGTTCATCCCCGTTGCCGAACATTCTGGCCTCATCGTGGGATTGGGCGAGTGGGTTCTCAACACAGCCTGTTCAACGATGCGCGAGCTTCTGAACGCAGGTACCGCCCCACAGAGAATGGCCGTGAATGTTTCCACGGTGCAGTTGCAGGACCCTGGATTCTTTGACCTTGTCTGCGCAGCGCTGGCGACCAACGGGTTGCAGGGCCTACACCTGGAGCTGGAGATCACTGAATCAGTCGCTGCGCTTCCGACTCAATTCTTGGAGCAAACCCTCTCAGCCCTACGAGCGCAGGGCATATCCATTGCAATCGATGACTTCGGGACCGGATACTCGTCGCTGAGCTATCTTGAGCGGCTGCCTCTGGATCGCATCAAGATTGATCGTTCCTTTGTTCGTCAGTTGAGTGAGCCTCGCAGCGCCCGAATCGCCGAGATGGTGGCTCAATTGGGGCGAAAGCTGGGGCTCAGCGTATTGGCGGAAGGAATTGAGGATGCGACTGTCTGGAATGCACTCGTCGGAATGGACTGCCAGGAAGGCCAGGGATACCACATCGCAATGCCTATGGAAGCGCATGCGCTGGTTGCCTGGGTGCAGCGTCATATGGAGCGAAGGGCCTTAGTCCCAAAAAGCGGCTAACGTCCTCGATGGACGCCCCAGCGGGCAAGCCTCGCCCTTTTGGCGTAAATCTATCTGAATGGCCGTTACCAGGAGCCGCCTGAGCAAGGTTCTAAGCACCTGTTCTACGCTACCGAGAACTACAGTCATCCTGTTGCCGGATGGGGCATCCTTCGCATGGCCGTACCGGGTCTTGCGCGTGTTGCAATTTCAGCGTTTGAGCTGGTCGCGTTTGTCGATGGCGATTCCCAACGCACAGTGTGCCTGAGGCACCGACCGGACGCATTGCAAACCGCCGCAAGGCGAGCTGTGTGGCCAACATTGGCTCGGTCATGCTGGCCAGATGGACGTCAAAAATCGACTTTCAGCAACGGTTTTGGTGCCTTCCTGGGGCACCGTGCACCTCGGGACCGGCAGTACCCAACTAACTCGCGTGGGCCATGATAAAATAAGAATAATTCGCATTCAATAAACAAAAATCGGCGCTCTTCCTGGAGTCGCAAGCCCAAAGGGAAATCTCTTGGTCGTCACCGAGGTCGCAATGCGCGGGCATGTCGACGCCCGTACGCCAGTTAGCTCGGTGGGGTGCGGGCTTGGCTGTGATGCTGAGCGCGTTGCGACGACGGATCAGTGCGGTGTCATGAGGGGCGTCCAATGAGCCTCGCCACTGCGCTGGTCCAGCACTACGACGACTTGGTCAATCATCTGCGCAGGCGATTCGGTGACCCGGGATTCGCGCGCGAGGTTGTGCATGACGTGTGCGTGCGCATCCTGGCCGATCCGCCGCGCGAGGCGGTGCACACGCCTCAGGCTTTTTTGCGGCGCCTGTCAGTGGATCTGGCGATTGACCGGCATCGGGTTGACACCGGTAGGCGGGCCTGGGTGGAAAGCATGGCCGACATGCCAGAGGCGGAAGCTCCGAGCGCCTCACCCGAGGCGCAGTATGCGTTTCAACAGACGTTGACAGCACTTATTCGCACCATCGAGAACTTGCCGCCGCGCTGCCGCGACGTTTTCATCCTGCACCAGTTGCACGACATTCCGCAGGCGGAGATTGCCGAGCGCCTCGGCATTTCGCGCAACATGGTGGCGCAGCACATGATGCGGGCCATGCGTAGCATTCGCCCCGTGCTGCACGCCAACCTGGGCTGAAACACCATGGATACCCTCCACCCGCCACCGGCCGATCCGCGCCCTGCATCGGTCGAGCCCGAGCAATCGGTGCAAACCGAATCGCTGGACCACTATAAGGAGGCGCTTCGTGTCCGCTTTCCGGGGGTGGAGGAAATCTTCCGCAAAGCCGAGCAGCGCCAGCGCGCGCACAAGGCTGCCGTCAAGACGGGCGCCACCACGGCGGTGATTGCCATCTTCGCGGCCAGCTTGTGGATCCTGGACCCGGTCTACCGCAGTGAAACCTTTGCCACCGCCGTGGGTGAAACCCGCTCCCACGTCTTGGCCGATGGGAGCACCGTAGCTCTCAACACCGGGAGTACGCTGGATGTGCAATGGCGCCTGCGCTCGCGCCAACTGCGGCTGGCGCGCGGCGAAGCGATGTTCCGCGTGGCCCATGGAGTGCGCGATTTCATCGTGCACACCCCCCATGCACGCGTCCGAGACATCGGCACCGCGTTCAACGTGCGGCTGGACGAGGCGGGCGGCAACTCGGGTACTGCCCTGACGGTGGTGGAAGGCGCCGTGGAAGTGCGCAACGACACCGATGCGATAGTGCTCACTGCCGGTCAGGCGATCCTTGCAGCGCCGTCGGGCCTGCTGCCGCCGCATGCCACCGATTTGGCAGTGTCTACCGCGTGGCAGCGCGGCAAGCTGGTGTTTGATGGCACACCGCTGCACCGCGCCGTGGATGAGATGCGCCGTTACCACTCGGCCGCCATCGTGCTGGACATTCCCGATGCCCAGGCGTCCGCGCTGCGGCTGTCGGGGGAGTTCGACCATCGCCGGATCGACACGCTGCTTGATCTGCTGCCCACCATCTTGCCGGTGCGCTTGCAGCGGCGGCCCGATGGAGAGGTGGTCATCACGGCCAAGACCGTCCCGGTGGGCCGCCCCTGAAGGCGACAAGGCTTGCCGGGGTGCGGGGCGAGGCCCTGGGCAGGTCCATTGCGGGGTAGCGCAAAAATATATTTGCAACCCGACCTCAACATCCGGCCCCGCTCATTCGGCTGACTTCCTGAGCCACCTTTTTTCCTTTCAGGTTTCTATCAGGAGTCCATCCGCATGTACCGCAATCCAGCGTTCCGTCCACACCCCGGTTTCCGCCCGCGCCTGGCCGCGTGGGCGGTGGGCCTTCTGCTGGCGGGCAGCGTCTTCGCTCAGGAAGCACCCAAGGCCATCAACATCGCGGCCCAGCCGCTGGACAAGGCCATTGCCGCCCTGGCCCGGCAGACCGGCGCGCAGATCGTGTATTCCACCGCGGTGGTGGAGGCCAAGAATGCCCCCGCCGTGCGCGGCACGCTGACGGTGCGCGAGGCGCTGCAACAGCTGCTGGCCGGCTCCGGGCTGGTGTTGAGGGCGCAAGACGACCAAACCTTTACCGTGGTGCGCGCCGAGCAGCAGGGCGCGTTGCCCACGGTCACCGTCGCGGCGGGCGCTGAGCAGCCCACGGCCACGGGGCCTGTGCGTGTCTATGCGGCGCGGTTGAGCGCGAGCGCCACCAAGATGGATACACCCCTGCTGGAAACGCCGCAGTCCATCACCGTGGTCGGTGCCGAGCAGATTGCCGACCAGAAGGCCCAGAGCGTCACCGAGGCCCTGGCCTATGCCCCGGGTGTGATGGCGGACCCGGGCTATTCCAATTCCTACGACGTGCTCTACAGCCGGGGCTTCCGCCTGCAGGACGGCAACGGGGGCGTTTACCGGGACGGCCTGAAGCTCGGCGGCTCCGGCTGGGCCACGGGCCAGCAGGAGCCCTATGGCCTGGAGCGCATCGAGCTGCTCAAGGGCGCAGCCTCGGTGCTGTACGGCGCCACGGCCCCGGGTGGGGTGCTGAACGTCGTCACCAAGCAGCCGCAGCAAGACCCCGTGAACGAAGTGATCGCAGAAGGCGGCAACTACCAGCACCGGGCACTGGCTGCCGACCTAGGCAGGAAGCTTTCCGACGAGTGGGCTGCCCGAGTGGTGGTGCTGGCGCGCAATGCTGACACGGTGGTCGATCACATCCCGAACAACACGCGCTACGTGGCACCCTCGCTGCGCTGGACGCCCAGTGCCGACACCTCGCTCACATTGCA
This sequence comes from Acidovorax sp. Leaf73, assembly GCF_916855635.1. NCBI lineage: Bacteria > Pseudomonadati > Pseudomonadota > Betaproteobacteria > Burkholderiales > Comamonadaceae > Acidovorax > Acidovorax sp. Leaf73. The sequence goes on along the minus strand of NZ_CAKASI010000001.1, from coordinate 1,351,562 downwards.
GGCCCACCACGTGGAACGCCGCACCGCCTACATCTGGGGCGTGCCGGTCGTGGGTTCGCTGTTGCCCAGCCCCCACGGCAAGCTGCCGCGGGAGCGCTTCGTCGGCGAACCCGGCTTCGACCACCAGGACACCACGCAGTCCTCCTTCGGCTGGCTGCTCACGCACCAACTGGCCGAAGGGCTCAGCCTGCACCACGGGCTGCGCTGGATCGACAGCGAAAACCACATCGGCTTCACCAACCTGCGCGGCCCGGACGCGGCGGACCCGCGCGTATACCAGCGGCGCGCGTTCGATGAGCTGGAAACCACGCGTGGCGTCAGTGCCGACACGCGCGTCCAGGCCGATTTCGACACCGCCGGTGTGCGCCACAAGGCCGTGGCTGGGTTCGATTTGTCCAATCACCGCATTGGCAGCAAATGGCAACTCGCGACCCTGGGGGCGCTCAATCTTTTCGACCCCATTTATGGCGCCACGCCCGGAAGCTTCGCTCTGGCATTTGATGACCGCGAGCATCAGCGCCGTGTGGGCTTCTACCTGCAAGACCAGATCAAGTTCGGCGCATTGACGGCACTGGCCGGGCTGCGCCGCGACGAGGTGAACAGCACCCTCAACGGCGAATCGGAGAAAACAGGTGCAACCACGGGCCGCGTCGGACTGGTGTGGGAGGTGGCGCCCGGCCTGGCCCCCTTCGCCAGCTGGAGCCAGAGCTTCGAGCCGGTCAGTGGCACCGACAACGAAGGCCAGCGCTACAAGCCCACCCGTGGAGAGCAGGCCGAACTCGGCATTCGCTGGATGCGAGGCGAATTCATGGCATCGGCCGCGCTGTTTGACCTGACCCAGACCAACGTGCTCAAGAATCGCCCGGGCCTGGACAAGTCGGTACAGACCGGCGAGGTGCGCTCACGCGGCCTGGAACTCGAAGCCAAGGGGCCCATTGCACGCAACGTGCACCTGATCGCTTCGTATGCCTATACCGACGCCAAGACGACCCAGAGCGAAAGGCCTAGCGAGATCGGCCAGCCGGTAAGTTATCAGCCGCGCCACCAGGCGGCGCTGTGGACGCGCTTTGACCACGTGTTGACGCCCGGGCTGCAGCTGGGCGTGGGCGCGCGGTATGTGGGTAGCACCTCCGACTGGGGCGGCACCGGCGCCGGCGTGCCGTCCTTCACCACGCTGGATCTGCTCATCGGCTACACCACCGGGCCGTGGACCATGCGCCTGAACATCAACAACCTGGCCGACAAGACCACGCTGCTGTGCACCGGCGGCTGGTGTACCTACGGTGACGGGCGCCGCGCCACCGCCTCGGTGGCCTACCGCTGGTAAGGCCCGAGCGACAGCGCCGCACCCGATGAAGCTCGCCCTGCGCCCCTGGCTTGTCCTGGTCCATCGCTGGGCGGGCCTCACGCTTGCCGGTTTCCTGGCGCTGGCGGGGCTCACGGGAGCGCTGCTGGTGTGGTACGAGGAACTGGATGCCTGGGCCAGCCCGCACCTCTTGCGCGCTGTGCCACCTACGCCGCAGGCGCCCATGCTGGACCCCCTGGACCTGCGCCACAAGGTACAGGCCCAGTACCCCGGCGCATACGCTGCGGTGGCCCCGCTTCACCTGACGCCCGGCCACGCTGCCATGGTGCGCCTGTTCGGGTTGCCGGGCTCGGCGGGCCAACTGCAAGAGCCACCCAATGACCAGGTCTTCGTGAACCCGTACACCGGCGAGGTGCTCGGCGAGCGCAAGTGGGGCGACATCACCCAGGGCATGAAGAACCTCGTGCCCTTCATCTACCGCCTGCACTATTCGCTGGCGCTGGACAAGGCCGGGGAAACATTGCTGGGCATCGTGGCCCTGCTCTGGACGGTGGACTGCTTCGCGGGAGCGTGGCTCACCCTACCAGCGCCGAAGCGCAATCGCTTGTCACGCCATGCCACTCCGTGGCTGCTGCGCTGGCGGCCGTCGTGGCAGCTGCGCGTGGGCCAGGGCACCTACAAGCTCAATTTCGACCTGCACCGGGCCGGTGGCTTGTGGACCTGGGCCATGTTGTTCGTGCTGGCTTGGAGCAGCGTGGCCTTCAACCTGCACCAAGAGGTCTATGACCCGCTGATGAGCACCTTGTTCGACCATCAGCGCGACGAGCAGGGCCAGGCGAAGGCCTCAAGGCCGAATCTCGCGCCGGCGCTGGACTGGGCCGCTGCTCGCGAGGTCGGACAGCAGCTCATGGCTGAGCAGGCCGGTCTGCATGGATTCAGCGTCATGGGAGAGACATTGATGGTGCACGACCCGCGTCGCGGCCCGCATGGTATCTGGCGCTACCAGGTGCGCAGCAGCCGCGACATCCGCGACCGATGGGGCAGCACGCAGGTGATCTTCGATGCCGACACGGGCGAGCTACTTCACGTCTGGCTGCCGACGGGCGCTGCTGCCGGCGACACCATCCGCACCTGGTTGACCAGCCTGCACATGGCGGCGCTGTGGGGCATGCCGTTCCGGCTGTTAATGACCGGGATTGGTGTCGCTGTGGTCCTGTTGAGCATTACCGGATTAGTGATATGGGTGCGTAAACGTCAGGCGAGAGAAGCACGCTGACGCAAAGGTTGTTGTCGCGCCCATCTCCGCTCGTAGATACTGGCGATTTGAAGGCTAATGACCGTTGCACGCGTCGCTTGTCAGCGAGCGTCGAAGCTGCTGTTCCGCGTCAAGCTCCGTAAGCGGTTGGTCAAACCATCTTGACTGCGTTGGCGAAGTGAAGCCGGTATATTCCTGAGGCCAGCACTTGCTGGAATGCGCAAGGAGTTGGCATGCAGTCCAAGGACCATTGGGAACAGGTGTATTCGACGAAGGCCACCTCTGGTGTGAGCTGGTTTCAAAAGCATGCTCAGCAGTCCGTTCAGTTGATTCGTCAGACGGGCCTCTCTTGGGGCGCCGGAATCATCGACGTCGGAGGCGGGGCCTCCACCCTCGTTGACGACCTGCTCGATGAGGGATATACGAACGTCACGGTTCTTGACTTGTCCGAGGCGGCATTGTCTGCGTCCAAATTGCGCCTGGACCAGCGCGCTGACGGCGTCTCCTGGCTGGTGGGTGACATCACCCGTGTGGAGCTCCCGCGTCATGCCTATGACGTTTGGCACGACAGAGCGGTTTTTCATTTCCTCACTTCCAAAGCGGAACGGGAAGCCTACGTTCAGGCGGTCCTGCGCGCAGTCAAGCCTGGGGGGTACGTCATCGTGGCGACGTTTGCAGAGGACGGGCCTGACAAATGCAGCGGCTTGCCGGTCATGCGGTATGGCCCCGATGGGTTGCATGCAGAGTTCGGTGCCCCGTTCACGCTTTTGCAGCAGGAGCGCGAGGAGCACCACACGCCGTTTGGCACGGTTCAGAAGTTCATCTACTGCCTGTGCCGCAAGGAGCCCAACTGACTTTTGCCTTCCTGCGTGGCCATCCTGACCGCCTTCTGAAACAAGCTCTTGACGGCCGCAGCTTGCCGATGAGCGCGAACAATGGGCAGGAGAACTCACGCAAGCAATGATCCTGCTATGGCCCCCAGGACGACGACGAAAAAGGCGAGACGCGGCCGTAGACCAGCAGTCCAAATGCCGCCTTTTGATTTCCACGCAGAAGTGACCCGAAAGTGGTGCGAAGACGTGAGCAAAACAGCTGCCACTGAATCGCCCCGGTTTTGCGGAGGCTCAACACTCTGAGAGGATTGAGCCATGAAGAAGACAAACAAGTTCTCGCCTGAGGTGCGTGAGCGTGCAGTGAGGATGGTGCGGGAGCAGCGCGGGGAATACCCATCGCTGTGGGCCGCCATCGAATCCATCGCCCCCAAGATTGCCAGTCAAAACGATGGTGAACTGCGCCATGGTTCGGTTTGCATTTGCCGCGAACTCGACGGTGCCACATCGCAATGCCTATGGAAGCGCATGCGCTGGTTGCCTGGGTGCAGCGTCATATGGAGCTAAGGGCCTCCATCCCAAAAGCGGCTAACGATCCTCGTTCGACGTCCTTGAGCAACACTGCGGTCGTATATCGGGCATCTGAGGTGGACTCTGGGGTGTTCCGTGCCAGCATGGAATCAGCGGGACTGTCGCTCCAATCAGTTTGTGGACAAGGAAAGAAAAGGGAGTCCGCCCGCTAGGGTCTGAAAACGAGCGCAGTCTTAGCTCAGGCACTACAGTGGCCTGGTTTAAAGGTATTCGTGCAGAGCATCCTTAGTTTTCCGCGCGGCGGCGCAGTCCCGCAACCGACATCACCAAGGCCAGCGATAGCAAGCCCCACAGGGACAGTGTGGGCACGGGATGTACGTCGCCGGGGCCAGGGCCTGCACCGGCCCGGGGCGTAACCCCGGCCGTTGGCGGCGCAGAGCTGCTGCCGCCCTGCGCGTTAGCTGTCACGGTGAAGGTGTAGGCCCTGCCATTGGTGAGCCCCGTGACGGTGCAGCTTGTGGCGGGGTGCAGTACGGTACAGCTTGCCCCGCCCGGCTGCGCGGTGACGGTGTAGCTCGCGGGCGTGGCTCCGCCGGCTGGGTGCTGCCAGGCGATGGTGACCTGCGCACTGCCCGGCGTGGCCGTCACTCCGGTGGGCGCGCCAGGTGCTGCCGTCATTGCGCGCAGTTCGAATGTGTAGGCGGTGGAACCTATTGCGTTGCTGAATACACGTGCCTGGTACAGGCCTGGGAGCAAGTTGGTGGGCAGCGGCCGCGACGTGTAGCCGTTGTCGTTGGACAGCAGCGCATCCAGCCACACAGCCGAGCCCCCTTCCATGCGCTGCAGGCGAACCTGAGGCAGGTTGCTGGCGGCCTGCTGTGAGCCTCCGCTCGCAGCTTCCCCATCGCCGGTGAACCTGGTGCCGATGAGTTGCAGCGGCGCGCCGGGGTCTTGCAGGGTGAAGTTGTTGGTGATGATGGGGCGCGGGCGCGCGGTGGGCTGGATGTCGATCAACAGCGGCTGGTCTGGGTTTCCAGCGCCGGGCGCATACCCGCCAACCAGTAGCACCCTGCCATCTGCCAGCAGCAGAGCCTCGTGGCCATTTCGGCCCTGTGCGAGGGTTTGAACGATGCTCCACCTGCTGAGGACAGGGTCGAAAACCTCGATGCGTCGCACCTCAGAAAAGCCGCCCCAACCTCCCACCATCATCACCCGGCCGTCCGGCAGCAGGGTGGCCGTCGCGCTGGAGCGCGCTTCAGCCATGGTGGAGACGCTGTTCCAGGCTCCACTATCTGGGTCGTAAATTTCCGCGCTGGTCAAGATCTGGGTGCTGTTGCTATTCCACCCACCCGCGACGAGCACCCGCCCGCCCGGCAGCAGGGTGGCGGTATGTCTGCCGCGCGCCTGGTTCAGGCTTGGGCCGTTGGTCCAGGTATTGGTGGCCGGGTTGTAGAAGGTGGTGCTGGCAACATGGTTGCCACCAGCGCTGCCGCCCACCACCATCACGCGCCCGTCTGGCATGAGCGTGGCGGTATGGCTGCTGCGCGGCTGAGGCAGGGGTGCTGCCGCCAGCCACAGGCCCCCAACCGGGTGGTAGATCTCCGCGTGGGCCAGCGGTGCGCCGTTGATCTGCGCGGTGCCGCCCACCACCAGCACGCTGCCACCGGGCAGCTGCGTGGCCGTGTGCATGAGGCGGGCCTGCGCCATCGGTAGCGTGGCGCTCCAGGTGTTGGCGACAGGGTCGAAGACTTCGGCGCTGGCGTGAGCCTCTGTGTTGCCCGCGCCTCCCGCCATCAGCACTCTGCCATCGTTCAGCAGAGTCTGTGTCTGATGACGCCTGAAGGCCACGGAGGGAGTCCCTGCACTCACCCAGTCGTCTGTTGTTGGGCGGTAGCGCATAGGCAGTGCGTGTCCGCCGCCATAGACACTCCCGCCCGCCACAAGTACCGAGCCATCGGCCAGCACGGTGGCGGTGAACTCGGCGGTTGCGGTGCGCGGCGCAGTCGGCACGGTGGATATGGCGGCCGTGGGGGTGAAGATCTGGGGGCTGGTGAGTGTACCCCCGGCACCGCGGCCGCCCACGGTCAGCACCTGGCCGGTGGGTAGCAGCGTGGCCGTGTGCCACTCGCGCGCAGGGATCAGGTTGCCCCCGGGCGCCACGGTGCCGTCGGCGGGGTTGAAGAAAGCGCTGCTTGCGACCAGCACGCCGGCGCTGGCGCGGCCACCACCTAGCAGAACGCGCCCGTCAGTCTGCAGCGTGGCACTGTGCCGGGTGCGCTGGCCGATGCTGGCGGCGGCGGTCCAGCTATTGGTCGTGGGGTCATAAAGCCAGGTCGGGCCGTTGAACACCGTACCGTCTTCCTGCTCGCCTCCCGCCACATACACCCGGCCATCGGGCAAAAGGGTTGCGGTGTGGAACATGCGCCGCTCAGCCAGGGGCAGGGCGGCAGCAGGCGTCCAGGTGTTAGCGGCCGGGTCATAGATGGACGCATTCGCCGTGGCAATTTCGCCGTTGTCCATGCCGGCGACGACCAGTACGCGCCCGTCTTGCAATAGCGTGGCCGTGTGGTGACGCGCACCCTGGCCCGGCATCTGGTCCGCGCTGCTCCACGTGCGGCTAGCAGGGTCATAGATCTCTGCGGAACGCAGCGCCGCCTGACCCGCACCGCCTCGGCCGCCCACGATCAGCACGCGGCCGTCGCGCAGCACCGTGGCGGTGTGATGGCGGCGGGCCACCGCCAGATCAGGCGCTGGCGTGAAGGCGTCGTCCACGGGGTCGTAGGTTGCGGCGCTGCGCAATGGAGTGCCCGTGGCACTGGTGCCGCCAGCAATCAGTACGGTGCCATTGCGCAGCAGCGTGCCGGTGTGCCCCAGGCGGGGCTGGGGCAGCGGCGCGGCGGCGGTCCATTGGCCGGTGCCGCCGTTGTGGCGCAGGGTGGTCGCCAGCGCGCCGGTGCCGTCGTCGCCACCAGCCACCAAAACGCCGCCGCCGGGTAGCGGGGTGGCTGTGTGCTGGAAGCGCGCGCCGTTGAAGTCAGGGCCTGGCAACCATTGGGCTTGCGCGGCAGAAGCTAGGAGGTACAGCGCGCTGATGCACAGCAGGTGCCGCAGGCTGGGGGCGAGGGTGAGCATGGGAGGTGATTCCCTTCAAAAATTGAAGAAAAATGAGGGCTGCAACGCTTCTGGATAGGGCGCTGGCAGCTCCTAAAAATTGAGTGATGGAGCGACAGGCAAAAAAGGAGGAGGGCGCCAGGCCCTCGCGTCACAGAACTGGGGTGCGCTTCAAGGCACCTGCACCACAACTGGGGCCGACAGCGGTCCCTCGTTGCCTGCGGCGTCCAGCATGGCCACCTGGTAGCTGTGGCTGCCGCCGCGCGGCGCGCTGGTGTCGGTGTAGGTCGTGCCCGAGGCCACGGTGCCAATGGCCACGCCGTTGCGGTACACACGGTAGCCCGCAGCGCTGGCGGCGATGAAGGACTGCTTGACGGCCTGCATCTGCGGGTTGGCGTTCTGCCGCGGCAGGTAGCCGTAGTTCACCGTCCATACCAGCGTGCCACCCAGGCCCTGCTCGTGCACCCATTGCCCCTTGGCGGCGATGGAGTGCTCGTCCTCGTAGCTCAGGTAGGTCACGGGAGTGTCGCCGGAGCGCCACCAGGGCTGGGTGTACGTGATGTAGCTCTGCTTGGCCACCTCGTCCCAATGGCGGGTGGCGCCTGGCTGGCCGAAGGCGTTGTCCTCCACGAGGCGCTGGTAGAAGTTCATCCAGTCACCGTTGTTCATCCAGCCCTGCATGCCTTGCAGGCTCTGGCGCGGGCCGGTGACGGGATTGTTGTAGTACGCGCCATACAAACCGATGCCGATGCCCAGCTTGGAGCGTGGCACGCCCGCATCCAGGTAGGCCTGCACGGTCGATTCAATCGATGTGGGGTGCAGGTCGCCCGCGCCGAACAGCGGCGAGTGGTGCCATGACAGCCAGCCCCAGTCGCCCGCCATGCTGTAGGTCATCAGGTTGAACTGGTCCACGGCGGCGGCGACTTCGGCATGCCAGGACGTGACGTCGGGTTGGTTCTTGTTTACCCAGAAGCCGGGCCAGCTCAACACCAACGGAGTGGCTTGGTAGCGGGGGCGCTGCGCGGACGCGGCGCGCAGTTCGCGCAGGAGACCCAGGGCCTGGGCGCGGCCTTCCGGGGTGTCCAGGTTCTCTTCCCAGTCGATGTCCACTCCGTCATAGTTCTTCTGCACAGCCTTGTCCAGGATGTTCTGGATGAAGCGCGCGCGCACCGTGGGGTTGGCGGTGGCGGCCAGAAAGCCGGGGCCATCGTTTTCCCCGCCGATCATCATCATTGCCTTCACGCCTGCCGTGTGGGCCTTGGCGATGAGGGCGTCTTCAACCTCGATGTGCGCGTTGCCCGCGCCTTCCAGTAGATCGCCTGCGCGCCCTCCAGGCAGCGAGCCCAGTGCGGGCGCATAGCGGCCGAAGATGAAGTGCGTCATGGTGCTCATGTCCACGGCATCGGGCGGATACATCGTCCAGTACCAGCCTGCGTAGTAGCCGGTCACCCATTTGCCGCTCTGTGTGACGGGGTTCCAGCCAAGGCGCACACCCTGGGGTGTGGCCGTGCCGTTCAGCCCGCCGACTGGGGGCAGGGGGTTGGCTGCATCCACCGCGACTTGGGTCGTGGCGGTGGCCGTCTGCCCTGTGCCGTTGCTGCAGGCAAGGGTGTACGACGTGCTGGCCGCAGGGCGCACCACTTCTTCGCCTTCGGGCGCAAACGAGCCGCTCCAGCCTCCCGAAGCCGTGCAGGATACAGCGTTGGTAGCCTGCCAGGACAGCCGGGTGCTGTCGCCCACCAATACGCGCGATGGCGTGGCGCCGAAACGGGCAATGGCTGGCGGCGCGGGTGGCGGACCGTCGCGCACGGTGACGGTGGTCGATGCGCTGACGGTGTTGCCCTCTGCGCTGCGGCAGGTCAGACCGTAGGTGGTGGAGGCCTGCGGGCGCACTGTAGCGCCACCGTTGGGGGCTTGCTCGCCGCTCCAGCCGCCCGTGGAGGTGCAGGCCACGGCATTGCCGGTGCTCCAGGTCAGGATGCTGGTGCCGCCAGCGTCCACGGTGGCAGGCTGGGCTGTGAAGGACTGGATCTGCGGGGGGGCGGGCGGCGGAGGGGTTGACGCGTCCTCCTCGACCACCAGTTGGGCCAGGCCTTCGCCACCGGCTTCAAAATACTCCATGCGCACCGTATGGCGGCCCGCACTCAGCGGAACGCGCGCCTCGTCCATAGTGATGCCGTGCACCGTCCAGTTATCGATGACCTTGCGGTCATTGACGAAGACACGTACACCGTCATCGGTGAAGGTAATGAAGTGGGCGGTGCCGCCGTTGAATGGCAGCGTGGCTGTCCAGCGGGCAGAGAAGCCGTCCACCGGCAGATGTGCAGGGTTGGGGCTGCCTTCGGGTCCTACCCAGTAGTGGTCGATGGGGCTTTTCTCGCAGCGCTGCAGCGCGGGTGCGCCTGATAGCGTGATGTTCGGAAAGTACTCGGCCAGCCATTGGCCGCGGGGGCACTCGAGCGCGTGGGCGCCCCCGCCGAGCAGTAGGAGGGATGCGGCTAGCGCGCGCAACGCCGCGCCGGCGCGGCGGGCGCTCTTGTGTGTCAGGTGCATGAGAAAAACTCCTCTTCAGTGTTGTTGTTTGGAAAGAAACATGGGCAAGAACGGGCGAATGCAGACGGAGTGCGCTACGTCCGAGGTGTGACAGCGGGCGTGGGCGGGGAGAAGAAACATGTCTCCGGGCCGTCACTTGCCGCCTCTCTTCTGGCGTGTGCGCATTACCTCGACATTGGCGCGCTGCTCGGGCGTCAGGCCTTGCGCCGGTTTGGCGCCGGGCGCTTTCTCCACGGCGAGCACCATGCCGGCGTGTAGCGCAGCCAGCGCGGCGGCGGCGTATTCGCGGCTGTTGAGTCCGTGGCGCGCCAGGGCAGCGCGAACCTGGGGGTGGGCGTCGAGCTTGCGGGCGATGTCATCCACTGATTCGGCATCCACTTCGTCTTCATTGCCCTGCTTGTCGGGTGGCTGAGGTAGCTTTCGAAGTTCTGCAGCCGCCGCTTCCATGCGATCCAGCAGCGCGGGTGTGAGGCGCAGGCGCGCTGGGTCGGCGACACCTGCGGCCCAGGCGCTAGTGGTGGTTGCGAGCAAGGCCATCGCGGCGAGCGTGAGGATCGCCAGGGTGCGGGTCAGGGGTGGGTTCATGAGGTGCCTGCAAAGTCAGTTTTGATGCGGAAAGTTCCGCTTGCGCTTGATAGGAGGCCGGCAATAGCTATCAATTTCGATAGATATCAGGTGAGCACATGAGCCTGCCGTTAAGGTCCTGGCAAGGCTAGTAGCGCATCGCCTGCGCCGCCCTATCCCGATGGGGTAGTCGTGTGGTGGCAGGGCGCGCTACATTCGCGTTTTTGTGAAATAAGTCATGCCCCCGCCCCGTCGCAACACCCAAGCCGCCGCCCGCCTGCGGCAACTCGCCTGCCTGGATGTCACTGGGGCGCAAGCCATCTCGCCCGTGCTGGCTGAGCTACACCAGCTGATCGGGTTTGACGCGGGTTGCCTCATCCATCCCGGAGCGCAAGGCGAGATGGAGGTTTTCATGGAAAACCCCGTCCTGCAGGCGGCGATGCCCGACTACTTCGACCCCCGGATCCAGTACAGCGAGGCGAGGGTGATGCACCGCGGCGCGCGTCACTTCAGCGAGGCCCTGCGCTTGGAACGAGGCGTGCAGATGCTGCCGCAGATGGCCAAGGTGTCCGTGCCCGAGCTGGTACGCAGCGACTTTTTCAATGCGGTGCTGCGCCCCGGCGACGTAGGCGACGGGCTGAAGCTCCCGTTGCGTACGTCCGCGGGCCAAGGGGTGGGCATTCTGTGGCTGTTTCGCCGTGAGGCGGACCCGCGCTTCGCGCCTGAGGAGGCCGCCGCCTTGGGGCGGCTGGAACCCGTGCTGGCGCGCGCGCTGCAACCAAGCGAGGCCGATGCTGAGGACAACGATGTCTGCGGCCAGGGGCTGCTGGTCGTATCGCCCGAGGGGCGGCTGCAATGGGTGTCGCCCGAAGCGCAAACGCTGCTGGCCCTGGGCCTGGGTACGCGCTGGCGCGTGGGCCGAGGTGACTTGCCGGATGTGGTGCAGTTGCTGGTGCAGCGCCTGTTCTGGCCCGATGCGAGCGATGACGGACCGCTGCCCGAGGTGACTTTGCGCACGGCAAACGGCGCTTTCTCCTTGCGTGCCACGCGCCTAGCAGGAGTGGCAGGCGCAGGCGAGGCCGCCGCCATCCACATCACCCACCGGGTGCCGCGCGGCATTCAGCTGCTGGCACGGCTGCGCACCGTGGGGCTGCCCCGGCGCCAGGCGGAATTGGCGTACTGGATCGCGCGCGGGGTGCAGGAATCACAGATCGCCCAGCGTATGGGTGTGAGTGTCAACACGGTGGTTTACCACCGCCGCCATCTCTACGCGGCGCTGGGTGTGCAGAGTCGGCAGGGGCTGGTCGACCGGCTGCTGCCACCCTCAACTACCCCCTAGGGGTAGGTCGTGGTGCGCGGGGGCGCACTAGATTTGGCGCCTTTGCTCATAGCACCGACCCCCGCCATGCCCAAGCACCGCCAAGCGATGAATGCCGTTGCCCACCTGCGCCACCTAGCGCGTCTGGACACCAACGGTCCGGAGTTGATCGGGTCCGTACTCGAATTGCTGCACACGCTCATCGGTTTTGACTCCAGCGGCTACTTTTACACCGGCTCCGACGGCGACCTTGGAGTCCACATGGAGCATGCCGACGTGCTGGCAGCAGTGCCCGACCATTTTGATCCGCGCATCCTGCGCAGTGAGCGCGAGGTGTTCCATAACGTGCTGCAGAACGCCAGCGACATCACGCGGCATCGACTCGGTCCGCAGACGCTCACGCAGATGCTGGCCGTGCCCTACGGGGGGCTTTTACGCAGCGATTACTACAACGTGGTGATGCGGCCTGCAGGTGTGGGGGACTGGCTGAGCCTGGCGCTGCGCACCCCTGAGAGTCGGGGCGTGGGCATCCTGTTTCTATTTCGCCCGCCAGGGGCTGCGCCGTTTCGGCCTGACGAAGCGGCCATGCTGGCACGTCTGGAGCCAAGCCTAGCGCGGGTGCTGCAGCCCTGCGATTTGGAGGAGGGCGACAGCGAGGCATGCGGCCAAGGTGTACTCGCGGTATCCTCCATCGGGAGTCTTCTTTGGACTTCCGAACAAGCCGATGTGCTGCTCGCAAAGGCCTTTGGCTGGCGCTGGCGGCAAGACCATGCGCGCGATGGCCCCTTGCCCCTGCCGCTGCAACTGTTGATGCAGCGCCTGCAGTGGCGTGCGCCGGATGCCACCAGGCACTCAGGAGTACTCTGGCCGCAGATGGAGGTGCGCAACGCCCACGGCCGGTTCGTACTGCAGGCAATCCCACTCAACAGTGCGGAGGGTGCGGGCCAGGCGGTAGCCATCCACATCACTCAACGTGTGGCGCGCAGCGCACTGCTGCTCGCCGACCTGCGTGCCAAAGGACTGCCACAGCGCCAGCACGAACTGGCCTATTGGCTGGCACGTGGCCTGCCCGAGTCGCAGGTCGCTGCCCGCATGGGCATCAGCGTCAATACGGTGGTGTACCACCGGCGCCAGCTTTACGCGCGCATGGGGGTGGCTAGCCGTGCGGATCTGATGGCGCAACTACGAATCCCCTGAGCGGTGACCCGCGCGGTATTGCGCTGGATGTGCGGCATTGTCGGCGCGGTCTCTACGCGCAACATCGTTCCCATCCTCGTCCAGGGCCGCAGCGGCTTCAATAAGCCCGGAAATTTGGCGAATAGTGTCACGGTGGAGTGACACGCTGGGCGGGGTGATAACTTGTGACGCCAAAAATAGTGCGGCGGATGTGAATACAGTTCTCTGGGGGAATTCTGCATTGTGAAATACAAGGCGCCTCATCTGAGGGACTTTTGTCGCAGGAACCCAAAGGTGTGGGCGGTGCAGTGGGCTGCTTTAGGCTGATAGCAGTCCTCGATGTTCAGCCGTTCACTGACTGCATATGTTCATACCGGACATTGGCAACTGTCGGGGAACAATTCCATGCCACTGCATCCTTGGTACCTGCGTACAGGCTATCAGGCAGCTAGATATTCCCTCTTCATGGACTGAACCAGGTCGGCAGTAGTCGGTAAGGATGTCACCCCCGACACCGAATGCCCTGCACTCCATAGATCCGACCACCGTTGAATGACTGGTCCTTCAGATCCTCCTCCGAATTTCTTGCGCGCCTCCTGAACGGACACTGTCTCGTCCAACGCTTCCGGGTCGAGCCCCACGCGGACGATGGACGGCTTCAGGAAGTTGGCGGGCAACCCGGTGAAGGCGCGCGTGGCGAGCACATCGTCCATGGAGCTTTCCAGAAGCATCTCTTTGTAGTCCGCAGTCGCCATGCTTTCCTGGGTGGCGATGAATCGCGTGCCCACGCACCCCAGGTCGCAGCCCAGCACCGTGGCTGCGCGCAGCGCCACGCCGTCCGAGAGCCCCCCCGACAGCACGATAGGGCCATCGAACATCTGGCGCACAGCGCGCACGAAGGCGAACGGGTTGGCCCAACCGGTGTGTCCGCCTGCGCCGGACGACAGCAGCACAAGGCCATCGACACCCGCCTCCAGCGCGCGCTCCGCGTGGTGGAGCGAGGCCACATCGGCAAACACGAGGCAGCCGCCGTCACGCAAGGCCGGAATCACCGAAGCGGGCGACCCCACACTGGTGATCACCAGCTCCGCGCCGTGGCGCACGATCAAGTCCACTTCGGCCTTGAGGCGTGCTGGGTCGCGCCGCATGATGAGGTTGGGGCAATAGGGCGCCCGGCCCGGTTGTTCTTCGGCCTCTCGCTGCAGCCGCTGCAGCCAAGCGGAAAAATCGTCCAGAGACGTGCAATTGGCCGTGGGAAACGCACCGATGACACCGGCCGCGCACGCGGCCGAGACCAGCTCGATGCCAGAGACACGCAGCATGGGGGCCGCGATAGCGGGCACCACCAGGCGATCCATGAAAGGCAGTCGGTTCATTCTTGTTCCATTCCGTTCTGTGAATGCGTTGCGTGAAGGGCAGCTATGGCCTGCGCCGCTTCGTCCACCATGCAGTTGACGATGGCCCGCAGCGGCTCGATGCGTTTTGCGAATGCGATGGATGGTCCCAGCGAGACCATGCCATGGCGCCATTCACCCTCGGCGTAGCAGCGGTCGCGCGCAACCGTTCCGCTGATGAGGTCGCCGAACGCAGCGTGTTCCGTGGCACCTGCCTGCTCGATGGCCTGAACCTGGCGCGCGGTGTCGTTCAGCAGCACGCGCCAAGTTGTGCCTAGCGACTGCAGTAGCCGCACCGTGGAGTGCTCGTCGCAGGTCAGCAGATGCTCCTTGTAGCGGGGGTGCGCCTGGATTTCCTCGCACACCAAAAAGCGGCTGCCGATGAGCACGCCGTCCAGCCCCTGGGCAAGCACCGCAGCCAATTGCTTGCCCCGACCGATGCCACCGCCTAGCACCACCGGCACGCTGAACTGACCAAGAGCGAGCGCGCCCATGAGCATCGTAGGCAGCTCGTTCATGCCTGGGTGTCCGCCTTCCTCCATGCCGACCAGGGCAATGGCATCTGCGCCTGCACGCTCTGCAGAAAGCGCGTGGCGGATGCTGGAGGCTTTGTGAATCACGACGGCGTTGGCCTTGTGCAGCGCTTTGATGAGTTCCGCTGGCGCATGTCCTGCTGTCTCGAAGATCTTCACGCCATGCGCCAGGGCGGCATCCATCCAGCGCGGAACCATGGCGTTGGCCTCGGGCCGGTGCGAGAGCGTGAGGTTCACGCCAAACGGTTTGCCGTGGGTCAGCTCCGCACAAAGTGCGAGGGCGACCCGGAAATCCGCTTCGCAGGCATACGACCGGGGCGTGATAAAGCCCATGCAGCCTGCATTTACCAGCGCAGCCACATACCTGGCGTCGGACAGCCACATCAGGCCACCGCCCAGGATGGGGTGATCGATCCCCAGAAGCTGCGTAACGCGCGTGCGCAGAGCGGCGCCCATGGATCAGCCCCCCGCAGAACCCAGGGCGGGCGCTCCAGCCAGGTCGGTGTCGCCCATCCCCTCCATGGCCACGGGGAAGCGTACCCACGGCATGTCATCACCAGTGGCAAACTTGCCTCGCGAGGCGAAGTGCGCTTGGGACGACAGTTCGGCGGGATGCACCACGGGCGCAGCTGGAACGTCATAGCGGCACAGCAATTCGAAGGCTTCCT
The DNA here is from genome assembly GCF_916855635.1 of Acidovorax sp. Leaf73. Lineage (NCBI taxonomy): Bacteria > Pseudomonadati > Pseudomonadota > Betaproteobacteria > Burkholderiales > Comamonadaceae > Acidovorax > Acidovorax sp. Leaf73. The sequence continues at coordinate 1,336,323 of NZ_CAKASI010000001.1, read as the reverse complement.
GCGATTCCAGAAGCTGCATGGCCTGCTCGATACGCAGATTGATCGCATCGGCCACCGCCTTGCGTACCTTGTGCGTTGCGTACTCCGGCCCATCGAAGGGCGCGAGCGGCAGGGCTGTGCACAAGCGCTTCCAGAAATGGTCTTCCAGCGCGGCAATAGACACGTAGCGCCCATCCTTGCACTGGAACGCGCCGTAGGCAGCCTTTACCAGCGTGGCCTCGCGCTGCGCTTCCACAGTGCGCGCACCTGCCGACCGGTAGGCGCCCAGCCGTGGGTTCATCCAGTGCAAGGCGCAATCGGCCAGCGCCACGTCCAGGTACTGCCCGCGGCCAGTGGCTTCGCGCTGGAACAGTGCGGCGAGGGTGGCGGACAGCGCGTACATGGTCCCGCACAGGTCGGCCACTGGTAGCCCAAAGCTCTGCGCGGGAGCACCATTGGGCTGGCCGGAGACGGCCAGCACGCCAGCGGCGGCCAGGTAGTTGATGTCATGCCCCGGCAGATTGGCCCACGGTCCTGTCTGGCCGTAGCCACTGAGGGATACATAGATGAGGCGCGGATAGGCCCGGCAGAGTGCAGCGGCGTCCAGGCCCAGGCGCGCCATCACGCCTGGGCGGTAGGACTCGACCACGATGTCGGCCGAAGCGATCAAATCGCGAACTAGGGCGCGCTGGGTTTCGTCTTTGAGATCCACCAGCAGGCTTTGCTTGCCCCGGTTCACGGCCTCGAAAGCGCCCTGGCCCAGGTGCCTAGCGTTGTCGCCATGCGGCGGGCGTTCGATCTTCATGATGCGGGCGCCCATCTCCGCCAGGTTCTGCGTGAGGAAGGGACCTGGCAGCAGTTCACTGAAATCCACCACCGTGATGCCCTGCAGCGGTGGTCGGGCTGCTGTGCCCATCATGCGGACGCTCCTGCGGAGGTTCTTTCGATGATGACGGCGTCCAGTGGCAGCACACCTTCGCCTTCTGCACCAATCCACACAGGGTTGAGGTCCATTTCCTCAATGCGGCCTACGTTTTGCGTCACGAAGTCAGAGATGCTCAGCAACAGCGTCTGCAGCGCTGCCAGGTCCGCTGGTGGGCGGCCGCGTGCGCCTTCGAGCAGGGGAAAACACCGCATCTCACGGACCATGGCGGCAGCCTCGCTGACGCAAAGCGGCAGCATGCGGCGTGTGACGTCGCGCAGGATCTCCACGTAGATGCCTCCCAGGCCGAAAGTCATCACATGGCCGAACACGGGGTCTCGCGTGACGCCGACCATCAACTCCAGGCCACCGCGCGGCGCCATCTTCTCGATCAGCAGACCGTCGATATGTGCGTCGGGCCGGTGGTGCTTCGCCGCCGTCATGATGTCCTCCCAGGCTTGACGCAGTTCGTCGGCGTTTTGCAGCCCTACCACTACGCCGCCGATGTCGGACTTGTGCACGATCTGCTCGCTCGCAATCTTGGCCACCACGGGGTAGCCCATGGCGTTGGCCGCCGCGACGGCCTCCTCCATGGTAGGCGCCAGTGCGTTGGGCAGCAGAGGGATGCCTGCTGCCAGCAACTGGGACTTCGCTTCGGCCTCGGACAGGCTGCGCGTGGCAGTGGCGGGCGCAAGCGCCGCCACAGGGTTCAACGGCGTATGCGTACCGCGAGCGCGTTTCCAGCGGCCGTATTCAATCCAGCGTTGGATCGCCTTGATGGCCTTACCCACCGACCGTGGCGGTGCAAACCCGCCTTCGACCAGCATTCGATAGCCCTCGCCCATCCGGTCACTCATCCAGATGGGAATGATGGGGGTAGCACAACCCTTCTGCGCCGCGATGATGGTGCGCGCCAGCTGGATCGTGGTGTCACCATAGTCCAGCGCGATCGGAACGATCACGCAGCCCAGGTTGGGGTCCACCGCCACTGCGCTCAGCGATTTTTCGATCAGCGCAGCATCGCTCAGCACGGCGGCGGTGGTGTCCACCGGGTTGTCCAGCGCAGCGTAAGCGGGAAGCAGATCTGCAAGGGACTGCCGCGTGTGCGCGGCAAACTGCGCGAGGGTCAGGCCTGCGGTGCCCACGGCATCCGCCGTCAAGGCCGCGGTGCCGCCCGACGAGGTGTAGATGGCCACTCCTTCGCTGGGCGCCGGCTCGCCACGTGCGAACAGCCAGGCTGTATCGACCAGCTCGTCAATGTCATCCACCTCGATCACACCGCACTGCTTGAACACAGCGCTGTTTACCTCGGCCGATCCTGTCAGGGATGCGGTGTGGGACTGCGCCGCCTTCTGCCCGTATTCCGACTTGCCCACCTTGAGTGCGATCACGGGCTTGCCATTGGCAGCCGCACGGTTCACGGCGGCCACGAACTTCGCACCGTCCTTGATGCCCTCTAGCAAGGTCACGATCACCTTGATGTCGGGTGCATCGGCCATGTAGTGGATGAAGTCGGCCACCTGCAAGTCCACCTCGTTGCCTGTGGAGGCCCACAGGCCAATGCCGATGCCCCGGTCCATGGCCTGCATCACGTTGCGCCCCAGGCCGCCACCCTGAGTAGCCAATCCGATTGGACCCTTGACGAGGTCGTGCGGGAAGGAGGGCGAGAACGTCAGGCCCAGGCGGTGGTTGACGTTGGTGAGGCCCGGGCAGTTGGGGCCATACAGGCGCATGGCGCCCGCATCGGCAATCTCCTTGAGCCGCACCTGGGCGCGTTCGCCTTCTTCTCCGGCCTCGCCAAAGCCCGACGTCAGCACGATGGCAAACAGCACGCCCCGTGCCGCGCACTCTTCGGCCACGGCCAGTACGCCTGATGCGGGCACCACGATCACCGCCACGTCGGGCGTGGCGGGCAGCGACGCCACACTGGGCCAGCAGCGGTGCCCGCGAATCTCTGCCTTGGTCGGGTTGACGAGATAAATGTCTCCGTCGAACTCGGAATGATCCAGCAGATTGGTCAGCGTGCGCTCGCCAATGCTCTGCGGGCGGTCCGAGGCGCCCACAAGGGCAATTGAGCGCGGGCGGATCAGTCGTGAAAGGTCAGTCAATGTTGTCTCCTGGTCGTTATGGGTGCGGCGATGCCGAGGATCAGACAATCGCCGAGATACCCAGGATTTCGCGCCCGGCAATCAAGGTCTGCACTTCGGTGGTGCCTTCGGGAATCGTCCCGCCGCGCGTGTCGCGGAAGATGCGCTCGATGGGGTAGTCGGTGGCGTAGCCCAGGCCGCCGTGCACCTGCAGTGCCATGCTGGCGACTTCGTGTGCGGCCTCGGTGGCATAGAGCTTGGCAATCGAGCAAGCAGTGCGCGCATCGGCATTGGCGTCCAGTGCGGCGGCGGCGCGCAGGCTCAGTGCCCGGGCGGCTTCCACACGGATCGTCATGTCCACGATGAGCTTTTGCACCAGTTGGAAGCTGCCGATGGGCTTGCCGAACTGGGTGCGGGTTCGGGCGTAGTCAATGGACAGGTCGAGCGCCGCTTGCGCAGCGCCCACGGCACCCATGGCGATGTTGACGCGCGCGCCGTCCAGGCCCATGAGCATCTTCTTGAGCGCATTGCCTTCTTCGCCCAGCAGGTTCTCGCGTGGCACCTTGACATTGTCGAACGCCAGCTCCGCGGTGCCGGTGCTGCGCAACACCATGGTGTCAACATTGCGCACTTCATAAGGAGACACATCACGCTCCACCAGGAAGGTGGACAGCCCCCCCTGGCAATCGGGGCTGAACGTGCGGGCGACCACGATGCCGAAGTCGCCGAAGGCGCCGTTGGTGATCCACAGCTTGCGGCCGTTGAGCACGTAGTGGTCGCCCTGCAGGTCTGCGCGGGTCTGGACCTGGGCAATGTTCGAACCCGTGCCCGGCTCGCTGATGGCGTTGAACACCTTGCGTTCGGATGCCAGCAGGGGCTTCAGGAAGCGTTCGCGCTGTTCCTCGTTGGCCTCTGCGGCCAGCTTGTTGATGGCCGCGTTGGTGATGTTCACCATGGTTCGCAGCGACAGCCAGGTGTAGCCAGCTTCTTCCATGAGCATGGCCCAGGTCATCTGGTCCATGTCCATCCCGCCCAGGGCCTCGGGCAGGCGGCCACCGATGTATCCGAACTGGGACAGCTCTTTGAGGAGTTCGAAGGGGAAGGTCTTGTCGCGGTCGTGCTGGGCCACGCGGGGTGCGACCTCGCTTTTCATGAAGCGGCGCACGCTGTCGCGCAGCATTTCTTGTTCGGAACTCATCGTTGAATACATGGCTATGTCTCCTGGGTTGAATGCATGGGCCCGCCGCTAGGCGGGAGTCGTGTCCTTGGTACCCGCGCCGCGTCGGCCTGATGCCGTGGCGCGCAGCGTGGGAGCGGCGTTCAGGGGGTGGAACACGAGCGCCTGCACTTCTTGCAAGGCCTGCAGGCAGGCATCCTTGGTACGGCGCAGGCGTTCTGTAGGCCCGGCGATCGAAAGCGCGAGGGGTTCATCGCCCAGATACCCTGCCACGGCAATGGCGGCCAGGCCGTCAAAGCCTTCGTTCTCCACCCACATCCAGCCTTGCTCGCGCGCTTGCGCAATCTGCGCCTCCAGCGCTGCGAGGTCGGTGATGGACCCGGGGGCGATCTGCTTGAGCGGCTTGAGCCGCAGCTGCCGTGCAGCCTCTTCGGGGGTGCCGAGCGACAACGTGGCCTTGCCCAAAGCAGACACGTGCAGGGCGATCTTGTTGCCGACGTTCTCTACATAGCGCAGTGGGTGCGTGCCCTCTGCAAACGCCAGGACCTTGACCACGCCGGCCTCCACGCGGCCGCACATGCCGGTCTCTCCGGTCTTGTCGCGCAGCAGTTCGCAGGCCTCGGACGCCACGGCATAGAGCGAATCCCCCGCAGCGATGCCTTTGGCAACCGTGAGCAGGCGGGCCGTGGGATAGAAGCGCCGGGTGCGCGCGGTCCGCATTAGGTAACCCAACTCGTGCAGCGTGTGCAAGAGATCAGAACAGCTGCTTTCGGGCAGGTCCATCAGACGCGCGAGGTCGGAGTTGGAGAGCTCACGGCGCTCCCGGGCAAAAACCTCCAGGAGGGCCATGGTTCGAGAGGCAGCGGGGACGATGGTTGGCATAAATTCTCCGGTATTTCGTAGATATCAACGAATCATAGCTTTGAGGGCAAGGCGATTCACTGCGGAAATTGCTCTGAAATTTCGATTTTCTCTATAGGGATGATTTCGAAAACTTCTTGCATGTCTACGAAATATTGAAGTATTCTACGACCAGCCGCAATCATGTGGCAACAAAAAATGGAGACAAGCATGCTTAGAGCCTTCCGAAAACTGGTTGTTTTTGTCATTGCCTCGTTGGCCTTCGGTGTCCTGCACGCTGCAGGAGATGAGTGGCCCAACAAGCCGATCACCTTTGTGGTGCCATTCCCACCCGGAGGCATCACGGACAACACGTCCAGACTGCTGGCCAAACTGCTCAGCGCGCAGTTGGGCCAATCGGTGGTGGTGGACAACCGTCCCGGCGCTGGTGGCTCCATCGGGGTCGAGTCAGCTTCGCGCCAGCCGCCAGATGGCTACACCATCATTTACGGCACACAAGGAACGCATGGCGCCAACCTGGCGCTGTACAAGAACGTACGCTACGACCCAGTCACGGACTTTGTTCCTGTGCATGGCATGTCGGAAACGCCACTCATGCTGGTGATCAACCCAACGCGTCCTTTCAAGACCGTGCCTGAGCTGATCGCCTACGCGAAGGCCAACCCCGGCAAGCTCAATTTCGGCTCTGCCGGGCCCGGCACGGGCACCCATCTGACGGCCGAGCTGTTCCAGACGGCCGCAGGCATCAAGATGACTCACGTGCCTTATCGCGGTAGTGCGCCAGCACTCACCGACCTGATGGCCGGCAGTATTGACCTCATGTTTGACTACCCCGCGGTGGTCCTGCCCCAAGTACAAGCGCAGAAGCTCAAGGCGCTGGCAGTCACCTCCAAGAAGCGGCTGTCCAGTTCCCCCGGCGTGCCGACCGTCGGCGAGCTGGGCGTCCCCGAAGCCGAATCAACGGCCTGGGGCGCGGTTTTCGTGCCTGCCAAGACGCCACCGGACATCGTCAAGCGCCTGGGCGACGAGATCGCCAAGGCCATCGTTCACCCCGAAATGCTGCAGGCCACGGAGAAGTTCGGAAGCGTTCCGTTCGTCGGCCTGCGCGACGCCAAGTTGGGTGCTTTCGTGAAAGCGGAGCTGACCCGGTGGCGTGCGGTAGTTCAGCAGTCGGGCGCCAAGCTCGACTGATGGGTGGCGGGTGCTGCGTGCCCGCCACCCCGCACCTTTCTATTTCACCCCTTCCATCTATGACCGATTCAAAGATTTCCTTGAAGCCGTTGCAGCCGACTCTCTATGAGCTGGCTGAAGACGGCCACTCGCTCAACTTCTTCTTTGCGCAGTGCGGCGCTTGCGGGGGGCTGAGCTTTCCGGCCAACGCGCCGGGGTGCATGCACTGCGGAAGCCCGCTGAGTGAAGCACAACGCGTCACCCGCCCAGGCGGTGGAGAGCTGCTGGAATTCGTGACATTGCACGTGCCACTGCTGCCTGGCATGGCAGCACCCAGCATCGCCGGGGACATTCGCATTGCGCCCGGCATCGTCGAAGAAGGTGTGATGGCTGTGGGATACGAAACGGCGCTGAGACACGGCATGACGGTTCGCGCCATCGCCGAAATGAAGCCCGAAGAAGGTGTTTACGCCTGCCGCTTTGTGCCCGTGAATGAAGGAGCCGCGCAATGAGCAATGTCCAACAATCCACTTCGGGCAACTGGCTCGATGCTAACGGCGGTGTGTTCATCGCCGGTATCGGTCTGCACCCGTACCAGTTCCCTACCGAAACGCCCTACACCGAACTGGGCCTCACGGCCGTGCGCGCTGCCCTGGCCGACTCGGGACTGGCATGGGACCGCGTACAAAGCGCGTACGTGGGCACCACTTCCATCGGGATGGCAGCCGGCCGCGTCATGCTGCGCCACCTGGGGTCAACGGGTCTGGCGGTGACGCAGGTGGAAAACGCATCGGCCTCTGGCTCCTTCGCATTCCGCCAGGCGTGCATGGAAGTGGCCACCGGCATGAGTGATGTGGTGCTGGCAGTCGGGGTGGACAAACATGGCGATGGGCGCCGTGCGGCCAACAAGGACGGTCTGGAGAGACTGAGCGAAACCGCCACCATCCCGGCGGCCAAGTTCGCGATGATGGCGCGCACCTATCTGCGCGAGCGCGGTGCATCCGTCGAAGAAATGGCCAACGTGGCCGTAAAGAACCACGGCAATGCAGCGCGCAACCCGTTCGCGCAGTTCCGCAAACCCCGCACGCTGGAGCAGGTGCTCGCATCGCCGCGCGTGGTGGGCGACCTCACCGTGCAGCAATGCTGCCCGCGCGGTGAAGGGGCTGCGGCGGTGATGGTGGTCTCTGGCAACGCCATCCGTAAATTGGGGCTGGATGCCCGGCGCTGCGTGCGCGTCAAGGCGTCGGTCGCAGGTAGTGAGCGGCCCGAAGCGCAGTACGGCGACAGCGCTGTGGAGCTGGTCCGCACCAGCGCGCAGGCCGCGTTTGACCAAGCGGGCATTGCACCCAAGGAGCTCGACCTTCTGGAACTGCACGACGCCTTCTCGGTGGAAGAGTTGCTCTACAGCGAAGCCATCGGAGTGTGCGATTCCGGCGAGGGCGCCCGTTACCTGGCGCGTGGCGATTCGCAGATCGGCGGCCGCTGCGCCATCAACGCATCGGGCGGCCTCATCGGCATGGGGCACCCGCTCGGCCCCACGGGCATCGGCCAGTTGGCCGAAATCACCCGCCAACTGCGGGGCGAGGCGGAAGGCCGCCAGCACCGCAATGCGCGCTGGGGCATGGCCCACATGATCGGGCTCGGCTCGGTCTCCGTCGCCCACGTGCTGTCGGCGTCGGCGTGATGGCACTGCACATCTCTTACTGAAAGCAATCCAATGACTACACCTGAGATCCAGGACCTGGGCACATTGCTCTATGAGGTGCGTGACCGCGTGGCCGTGGTCACCCTCAACCGGCCCGACCGCATGAACACGCTGGGCAGCACCATGAAGCCGGACCTGGCCCGCGCCTTCTTTGAACTGGCCCGCAACGACGACCAGGTGCGCGCGGTGCTGATCACTGGCAGCGGCGACAAGGCGTTCTGCGCGGGCGCCGACATCAAGGAGCGCGCCACCGATGTGGTGCGTGGCACGGAGTATTTCGTGCGCCAGAAAGCAACCCACGAGCTGTTTCGCAACATCGAAGAATTCGAAAAGCCCGTTATCGCAGCCATCAACGGCGTGGCGCTGGGCGGCGGGCTGGAGATTGCACTGTGCTGCGACCTGCGCATCGCGGCCTCTCATGCGCGCTTCGGTCTACCCGAAATCAAGCTCGGCGTCATCCCGGCAGCCGGTGGCACGCAGCGCCTGCCACGGCTCGTGGGCGAAGCCCGGGCCAAAGAACTGATCCTGACGGCCGATCTGGTGGATGCGGAGACAGCGCTGCGCTATGGCCTAGTTAGCCGCGTGGTACCGCAGGCCGAGCTGATGACGGCTGCGCTGGAATTAAGCCAGCGCATTGCGCAACACCCGCCGCTGGCAGTCAGGTTTGCCAAGCGCGCCATCAACCGGGGCATGCAGACCGACTTGGACTCGGGCCTGGAATACGAGCGCTATGCAGCCGCAATGATCGTGGACAGCGAAGACCGCATCGAGGGCATGCGCGCCTTTGTCGAGAAACGCGAACCCCAATTCAAAGGACGCTAGGGCCTTGCCGCACTGGCGACTTCATCAGACAACACACACGAAAGGCATCCCAATGGAACTCGGATTGAACGGACAGGTCGCGCTCGTCACAGGCGGCGGGCAAGGCGTAGGCCGGCAGATTTGCATCGAACTCGCAGCCGAGGGCGCACGCGTAGTGGTGAACGATCTGTTTGCCGAGCGCGCCCAGGCGGTGGCGGATGAAATCAACGCCGCAGGCGGGCAGGCCTATGCAGCGCCGGCGGACATCACCCAACTGGAGGCGGTCGATGCCATGGTGGCCAGTGCCGCCGAGCATTTCGGCGCGCCCATTACCGTGCTGGTAAACAACGCCGGCATCATTCCCGAGCGCCGCGAAAAAGGTGGCCGCACACCCGCCTTTGTGGATACCCCCGTGGTGGACTGGGCCAAGATCGTGAACCTCAACGTTTACGGCACCATGCACTGCTGCCGCGCCGTGTTGCCAGGCATGGTCGGGCGCAAGACGGGCCGCATCATCAACATCATCTCGGAAGCGGGCCGCATCGGCGAGGCCAACATGGCGGTGTATTCGGGTGCGAAGGCTGCCATTGCCGGGTTCGCCAAGGCCCTCGCGCGCGAGCACGGCCGCCACGCGGTCACCGTCAATTCCATCGCTCTGGGCGCCGTGTCCCATGAGGGCATCAAGGACGGTCCGTTGAACATCCACGCCACGGTAGAGAACAACGAGCTGCTGGGCAAGATGCTCAATGCGTATCCCATCTCCAAAGGCGTGGGTCGCCTGTCCCGGCCCACCGACGTGTCGGGCATCGTGGCGTTCCTGGCGTCAGACCGCGCGCTGTTCATCACGGGGCAGACCATCGGCGCATCGGGCGGCTTCGCGATGGTTTGATGCAGGAAGGGGCGGCCGGGCAAACCGCCTCTGCGCCGCTCAGTTGCTGACCGTACTGCGTTCTCATGCAGCACGACCGAATACATAAAAAGGAGACAAGACCATGATGAATCGCCGCCATTTCTCGGCATCCATGGGGGCTATGGCACTCTCGCCCTCGGTATTTGCACAGAGCGCTTATCCGCAGCGCCCCATTACGCTCGTCGTGCCCTTCTCGGCGGGCAGCGTGGTGGATGTCCAGGCCCGCTTGATCGCGAAGGCGATGAGCGACAACCTCGGCCAGCCCATCGTCATTGAAAACCGGGTTGGAGTGAGCGGGTCCATCGGCGCCGAGTTTGTGGCGCGTGCTGCGCCCGACGGTTACACCATCCTGCTCGGCACCCAGGGCACACAGGGGACCAATACCGTTCTCTTCAAGAACATTCGCTACGACCCGGTCAAGGACTTCGTGGCCATCCATGGGCTGACAGGTAACGCCAACGTCATGGTCTGCAATCCCAATACGAAGTTCAAAACCGTCGCCGACGTGATCGAGTTCGGCAAGCAACAGCCTGGCAAGCTCAACTTTGGATCAGGTGGAAATGGCACGTCTGCCCACCTGTGTCTGGAGTTGCTGCAAACCCAAACCGGCGCGCGCTTCAATCACATCCCCTACAAGGCCACCACTGCGGCCCTGGTTGATCTGATTGCGGGCAATGTGGATGTGCTGTTCGACTATGTACAGACATCTCGGGCGCACATCCGGGACGGAAAAATCAACGCGCTCGCAGTGACCAGCACCAGCCGCCTTGCCGCGCTGCCCAACGTACCCACCATGACCGAGGCCGGAATCCCCAGCGTGGTGGCGATGAACTGGGGCGGTATCTTTGCACCGGCCAATACGCCTGAGCCCATCGTCAAACGTTTGTCCGATGCAGTGGGGCAGGCACTGAATTCGCCCGAGGTCACGGCGGCGCTGGACGCGGTCTCGAGCGTCAAGATCGGCATGCCACACGAGCAGTTCACGCCTTTCGTGGCCACCGAGGCCGCCAAGTGGGCCGAGGTGATTCGCAAGTCCGGAGCGAGCCTCTGATGTCTGCGCCCAAAGTGGCCGTGGTCACCGGCGCGGGCAGCGGCATCGGCCGTGCACTGGCGTTGGCCTGCGCCAGCGAAGGCATGGTGGTGGTGGCGGCGGATATCGATGCAGAGGCCCTGGCCGCCACGCAGGCGCTGGTGGAGGCGACGGGCGCCGCTTGCCTGGCTCAGCGCTGCGATGTGTCCAACGCCGCAGACGTGGAGCGGCTGGCCGAGGCCAGCTGGAGCCAGTGTGGCGGTGTGGACTGGCTTTTCAACAACGCAGGCGTGGCGGTGCTTGGGGCAGCCTGGGATGCCACTGACGACGACTGGCAGTGGGTGCTGGGCGTGAACCTGATGGGGGTGGTGCATGGCGTGCGCAGTTTTGTGCCGCGCATGCGGGCCCGGGGAATGGCAGCCCACATCGTCAACACCTCATCGGCCGCTGGCCTCGCCACTATCGGCGGTTCATCCGTGTACTGCGCCAGCAAACACGCGGTCGTCGCCTTCTCGGAATGCTTGGCCAAGGACCTGGCGCAGGTGGGCGCTCCCATTGGCGTGTCCGTGCTGTGCCCCTCCTTGGTGGCCACGCGCATCGACCAGTCACAACGCAATCGGCCTGCCGCATTGCCAGCGGCCGGCCCTACGGCTGCCGCCTATGGAGAGCGCGTGCGTGCCGGTATGGCTGCTTCTGACATCAGTGCCGAGGATGTCGCACGCGCTGCGGTCGACGCGATTCATGCGCGCCGCTTCTACATCATTCCCCATGCCCACACTGGCGCGTCCGTGAGAGACCGCAGCCAAAAAATCATGGGCGATTTCCACCATATTCACCAGGAGAGTCTTCAGTGACCGCTGCCCACCCATCCACCGACCTTGCCGCCTTGCATGACCATGTGAGGGCCCTCACAGAACGCGTTGAATGCATGGAGAGCATCGAAGCCATCCGCGCGCTGCGTGCCCGCTATCACGAATTGGTGAATGAGGATGCGGGCAACCGCCTCTACGAACTGTTTGCACACGACGCGCATGTGGCCTACGGTGGGCGCCCCGAAGTGCGGGGCCGCGACAACATCCGTGCGTTCTTCGCATCGTTTCCGGTGCAAACGGCCCGGCAGTTCATCCACAGCCATGTCGTCCAGGTTCAGGGCGACCGAGGCACAGGGTCCAGCTACCTGGACGGCCGGCCCGTGCGGGACGGAAAGAGCTTTTATGTGGTGGGCCGCTTTGACGACGAGTACATCCGCCTGGACGGGCAATGGTTCTTTCAACGCGTCACCTTGAGCGTGCACTACATGATCGAAGCCGCTGAGCGCTGGGACCACCTCATTCCGCTGCAAGGGGCTCACTGATGCCCAGCACAGCCACCATGGCCTCGTTGCCGTCCTTGTTTGATCTGACCGGCCAGCGAGCGCTGGTGACGGGCGCTGCGAGCGGTCTCGGGCTGGCCATTGCAGAAGCCATGCTGGAGGCGGGTGCGGAAGTCGTGCTGTCCGACAGCGATGCCAAGGCACTCGACCACGAGGTACACCGCCTGCGCAAGGCTCACGCGAAGGTACAGCACCGGGTGATTGATGTCAGTGATGGCGCCGACGTGGACCGCAACATCGACGCCATCGCGGCCGAGGGTCCAATCGATTGCGTGTTTGCGAATGCTGGCATGAGCGCCGGACGCGGCTTCCTGGCCGAGCAAGGACGCCTGGAAAACGTGGACCCGGCAGCGTGGGAAAAGGTACTCCAGGTGAACCTGACGGGTGTGCTGGCTACGCTGCGTGCCGCCAGCCGCCACATGAAGCCCCGGCGGCAGGGGCGGATCATCGTGACCTCGTCCATCGCAGGGCTGCGGTCGGAGGCACATTCCGGCTACGCCTACGTGGCCTCCAAGGCTGCGGTGAACAACGTGGTGCGCCAGGCGGCCATCGAACTGGCGCCTTTCAACATCTTGGTGAACGCCATCGCTCCCGGTCCCTTCGCGACCGGCATCAACGGCGGCCGCCTGCGCCTGCCGGAGAGCGCCGAGCGCATGCGCACCTACATCCCGCTCGGCCGCATCGCCCAGCCCCACGAAATCCAGGGGCTGGCGCTGCTGCTGGCGTCACCGGCATCGAGCTACATGACCGGTGCCATCATCCCCATCGACGGCGGCGCCAGCGCGCGTTAGCTTCGGAGACCATCCGTTCAGTTCTTTCCACCCGCAAACACAGAGGAAGTCGCACCATGATCATCGTCACAGGCCATGTGATCGCACGCCAAGAGACGGAGGCGGCCGTCGAACGGCTGGCCGTAGAGCATGTCCTGCGCTCCCGGGTAGAGCCAGGGTGCATGTCCCACGAAGTGAGCCGCGATGTGCAGCAGCCGCTGCGCTTCGTGTTTGTGGAGCGCTGGGACAACATGGCCGCACTGCAAGCACATTTCCGCGTGGAAGCATCGCGCACGTTCGCACAGTCAATGGCAAGCTTGTGTCAGGAGCCGCCGCAGATCGATATCTATGAGGCGGCAGCGGTTGCGGCACGCTGAAGGCGCTAGTTCAAGCCTGGCAATCTAGCCCATGAGATGAATCACGGGACCGATTTTTCGCCGAATGACATTTGTGACCTCAAAACAGGCCACACATCCATTTTTGTTGAGCGGTGACCGATTCCAGCGCGCTCGGTATGAAAGTCCTGACTTTGGCAAGCTCGGTGCCAAAACCGTAGGTTTGACTTGTCGTCTTCAGACTGCAAGCATCTATCCGTTCCCGCAGCGCTAACGTCCGCTTTGACTCCAGAGAAACACTCCCAGCAGACTTCACAGCGCACCAACCGACGCCTCCAATCCGACGACAGAGTGAGGCGCGGATTTACAAATATCCCGGGTCAAATCTCCGTTTGTTCTGAGATTTCAAGTGCATCGTCTACTTCTATGCCGAGATACCGCACCGTTGATTCCAGCTTGGAGTGACCAAGCAGCAGTTGCACAGCGCGCAGGTTCTTTGTGCGTCGATAGATCAAAGTCGCCTTGGTCCTGCGCATCGAATGAGTTCCATACTCTGAGCGATCAAGCCCAAGTTCATCGACCCAATGTCCAAGAATCCTAGCGTACTGTCGGGTTCCCAGGTGGGGCGATCCGTGCAGTCTGCTGGGGAATAGGTAGTCATCAGATCTCAGCGCAGCCTGCTTGATCCATGCTGATAGGGCGTCCCGAGTCACTGCGGTAATCTCGAACTGGACTGGGCGCTTGGTTTTACTTTGCAAAATCGTCGCCCGTGATGCCAATTGATCGCCATGTGACACGTCGCGAACCTTCAGTGCAACAAGATCACATCCACGAAGTTTGCTGTCGATGCCTAAGTTGAAGAGCGCCAGCTCGCGAAGGCGTCGCTCCATCTGAAGTCGCACACGCAGAGCCCAGATTTCCTTGATCTTGAAGGGTGCCTTTTGCCCGACGATCTTGCCCTTGTTCCAAGGCTCATGATGCGCATTGCTGGCCGAAGTGTCCATGGCGGTCCCCCATTGATGGAGATGGCCTCGGAGCATGCGCGCATGCGGCGCGTAGATATTGCGATTCATCAAAACAAATCACCTAGACCGGAGGGGCATTTGCTGCAATCTATGCGCAGCTTGTAGGGAGCCAACCCCTGTACATGCGCCAGCTTATCCCGCAAGCTCAGCCAAGGCCACCGTCATGCGCGACGGCGCGATGCCGAGGATCTCTGGCTCCGCAACTTGATACTTCACAAATGGGTCTTCTTCCACCCGGCTTTCATCTCGGCCTTGTCGCACTAGCGTCCGTTTTCTGAGATTAAGCGGAAATTGGCCTGCTAGTAGCGGAAGGCTGCAATCGCTGCGGACCTGCCGTGGATACGGCGTGGGCAGAGCAAGGCTGAACCAAGTCGTTCGCGATAACCTAACAGCCAACGGTTGTCGCCTCTACTCTGTCAAAAACTCCCAACCTTTGCCTTAAGCCGTGCTTTCAGGGGGGGGGCCTCCACCCCTTCCCGCATGTGAGTTCTTCGATCCTAGGACGAGTCGATTTCTCTGCCTGCGTTGGGCATTTCGGGAGCTTCCGAGTTCTTCAACAGAATAGACCCGAAAGCAGATATCCCTGAGATAGGGACAGGTCGGCCGTGCACAGAGGACGCCAGACCGGCACGCCCAACCTGAAGATCCTGCCGGCCCGCTGCGCCTGCTACTATGTTGCACTGCAACATAGCTTGTGCCAATGAGATCATGGACCTCGACGACCCTTACCACGAACTTGGCTTGGCACCAGGCTCCAGCGATGCCGAGGTGAAGGTTGCGTGGCGCCGCCTGTCCGCCCGCTGGCACCCGGATCGCAACAACAGCCCGCATGCCCTGCGAAAGATTCAGCGTATCAATCGGGCGCTGGAAATGATCCGCAACGCCCGGGCCGAACCAGAGGCTGAAACCGAAGATCCCACCCCCGGTGCGGAACAATCCACCGTCGAGCACACCATCAGCCTCACACTCGAGGAGGTGGTGACCGGTTGCGTCAGGGAAGTTCGAGGCGAGGTGATCGAAGACTGCGCCGAGTGCTCCGGCAGTGGCCTGCAACTGCAGGCTACCGATTGCAGTGAATGCGGTGGCTCCGGCCACATCCGGCAGCATCTCTGGTTCGCCTGGATCTCGTCCACGGACAAATGCGCAGCCTGCCAGGGACAGGGGAAGACGCGCCACAGCTGCCCGGCCTGCGCGGCGAGCGGTAAGGCGCCGGCAAGCAAGTACCGCTGCCGGGTGCCGGTCGCGCCTGGCGCGCGCGCTGGCGACCTGCTCGATGTCGCCGCCCGTGTGAAAGGCCATCGACGCCAGCACAAGCTGGCGCTGCGCGTGCGCGTGGAGCTGCAGCCGCACGAATTCTTCACGGCTGAAGCCGATGGGACCTTGAAGTGCGAGCTGCCCGTCGATGGGTTTGCATGGATGGCCAATCGCTGGATTGAGGTTCCAACCCCCCGCGGGCTGCAACAGATGAAGCTGCGGCGGGGCCATCTGAACTACCGCATCAAAAACGCGGGCCTGCCGTGGACGAACGAGGCAGAGGCTGGGGACTGCATTGTCACCGTCGTACCGATGTTTCCACAGGAGTTCAGCCAGGAGCAGGAGGCCGTGATCGATCGGCTGGTGGTCAGCAACTCCGGGACAGCCGGCACGCCGGCAGGTGATCGCATGGCGGCATGGAGCCGGTTGGTGAACAACTGGCAGGATCGGCGCAAGTGAGATCCTCGATGACCATCAGCATGGTGGACTGATGGCGGCTCGCTTTGACCAAGATCATCGGTACCGAGCTATTGTTGGCCGCCAAGTTATGTCCGACTTGTTCAGGCTGGAAGCGGCCGGTCTGGGTCACGCCTTCAGCGGCAGCTCTCATGAAGCCTCTCAGGGACGAAGTGCCTCGATCTCGTCCAGCCATGCTGTAAATACAGCCCGTGCCACCTGCGGCAAGCGGGATTGCAGAGTTTTCGCTTGGCTGCGCAACGCACGCACGTCGATGCCAGCCTGCGCCAATTCGCAGGCATGACCAACGAGCCAGCGCTCAATTTGGCGCGGATTGGCCTCCAGATGGCATTGCAGGGCCAGCACATTGCGCCCTATGCTGAAAGCTTGGTTGGCACAGGGGTGTGTCCCCGCCAGCCTCGTTGCCCCGTCGGGAATGCCGAAGTGGTCGCCATGCCAGTGGAGCACCGGCGTTTGGCCTAGCGCCGCCAATGGTGACCCCTCGCCTTTCTGGGTCAGTGTCAGTGGCGCAAAGCCGATTTCCTTGACACCCATGCTGGCAACACTCGCGCCAAGTGCGCGGGCAATCAGCTGTGCACCCAGGCAGATGCCCAGCAGCGGGCGCCCGCTTGCCAGCCACTGCAGAACTACCGCCAGTTCGTCGCGGAGGAAAGGGTAGATGTGGTCATCGAAGGCGCCTATGGGACCACCCAGTACCACCAGCAGATCAGCCGCAGCCATGTCCACTGCATACAAGTCATTGATGGGGGCATCCAGATAGCGCACCGCATAACCGCGCGCCACCAGCAGGGGCTCGAGCGTGCCCAGGTCTTCAAAATGCAGATGTCGCAGGGCAATGGCAGTTTTCATGGGCGTAGCTCCTTGGTGCTGTGCGCGTCGGGCCAGTAGTGGCTATCCGGCATGGAGCGAGCGCCAAAAATGGCTTGGCCAACGCGCACCACCGTGGCACCTTCCTCGATGGCGATCTCGAAATCGCCGGACATGCCCATGGACAGCTCCTCCAAGGCGATGCTGGCGGGCGCACTCTGGCGCAACTGGTCGCGCAAAGTGCGCAGCAGAATGAAGCACTGGCGCACCCGCACAGCATCGGAAGAAAACAGCGCGAGCGTCATCAGCCCTCGCACGCGCAGTGCCGGGAAAGCGGGCAGGGCGCGCAGGAACGCCGGAACGTCCTCGGGCGACAGGCCGTACTTGCTGGCCTCGCCCGAGGTGTTGACCTGCACGAACACATCCAGCGCGCGGCCCTCGGCCTGCAGACGGCGCTCTAGCGCCTCGGCCACGCGCAGACTGTCCAGTGCCTGGAACTCGCTGGCGAAGCGTGCCACTAGCCTGGCCTTGTTCGTCTGCAGATGGCCGATGACCGACCAGCGCAGATCGGCCAGGTCCTGCATGGCTTCCCATTTGCCGAAGGCTTCCTGCGCCTTGTTTTCACCCAGCAGGCGGCAACCCGCCGCGTAGGCCAGGCGCAGACTGGGCTCGGGCTTGGTCTTGCTCACCGGCAGCAGTCGCACCCCAGCAGGGTCGCGCCCCGCACGGTGGCAGGCGGCATCCATGCGGGCCCGCACCGCCGCCAGGTTGTGCCGGAAATCTTCGACGGAAGCTGCCTGCGGATAGCGGCCATGCTGGCCGTGGCGGGTCTGGGTGTCCGGTGGCTCAAGCATTGGCCTGGTTCCTTTCCCTCTTGATGATCATGGGCTCGGCGGCCGGTGCCGCGGTGGTTGGGCGCCCGCGGCGCGGTAGCGTGCCATTGAGCACGGCGTGGGCCGCCAGGCCCACCACCAGGCCCCAGAACGCACCACCGATGCCCAGCAGCGTGATATTGGCCGCCGCAGCCAGGAAGGTGATCAGCGACGCTTCGCGCGTCTTCACGTCGGCCAGGGCAGTGGCCAAGCTGCCGCCGATGGTGCCCAGCAGCGCCAGGCCCGCCAGCGTGGTGATGAAGGTTGCCGGGAAAACCATGAAGACGCCCGCCAGCGTCACGCCGAACACGCCCACGAGGATGTAGCACACGCCTGCGGCGATGCCCGCGATCCAGCGTTTGGACGGATCTTCGTGCGCCTCCCGGCCCGTGGCGATGGCGGCCGTGATGGCGGCCACGTTGAAGGCATGCGAACCGAACGGCGCCATCAGCAGCGAGCCGAGCCCGGTCAGCGCCACGATGGGATTGGCGCTGGTCTTGAACCCGTCATTGCGCAGCACCAGCATGCCGGGCATGTACTGGCCGGTCAGCGTGATGAGGAACAGGGGTAAGGCGACGCTCAGCAGCGCATTGAGCGAGAACGCAGGCATGGTGAAAACCGGGGCGGCGAGCCTCAACGACAGTCCCGACAGGTCCACCCGGTCCTGCATGAGCAGAAAGAGCAGTCCCAGCACCAGGATGCCCACGATGGCATAGCGTGCACTGAGCCGCTTGAGCACCACGTAGGTCGCGATCAGCAAGCCAGCCAGTACCGGATCGATGCCCATGCCGCCGAAAGCCTGGATGCCGAACTGCAGCAGGATGCCCGCGAGCAAGCCTGCGGCCACGCCCGGAGGAATCAGCCGGATCAAGCGGTCGAACCAGCCTGACAGCCCCAGCGCCACAAAGGCCGCGGCGGAGATCAGGTACGCGCCCACCGCTTCGGCATAGGGCGTGGTGGCCAGTGCCGTCACCAGGAACGCCGCCGCCGGTGTGGACCAGGCGGTAATGATCGGCTCGCGCGTCAGCCAGCTCAGGATGATTCCCGTGGCTCCCACACCAATCGAAATCGACCACACCCACGATGCTGTCAACTCCGGGCTCAGACCTGCCACCTTGGCCGCCTGGAACACCAAAATGAAGGTCCCACCATAGTTGACGATGACCGAAATGAGACCCGCGACGATGGGATGGGTGAGGTCGAGCAAGCGGGAGGATGGGGAGGGCGAGGCGGATGACATGGTTTGTATCGAGCTCTTGAAAGTGATCTGTTGGGCTGAAGCTGGTAAGGATTTATAGATCCTGAATGGCATACTGCGCCCCACCAATTTTTTGATGTGATACCAGCCAATTGTTCAAGCATGCGCAACTCGAATCCGTAAAAGCCTGGATCCTTGATCCGGCAAATGGCGCGTTGCCCCTGCACGCGCGCATCCAACGCGCGATCCGGCAACTGATACTCGACGGCGCACTCGATGTCGCCACACCGTTGCCTGCTTCCCGCGCCCTGGCGAAGTCGCTGGATGTGTCACGCGACACAGTGGAGTCGGCATACAGCCAGTTGCATGCAGAGGGTTTTATCGAGCGACGCGTGGGTAGCGGGAGCTTCGTTTCGGAGCGGGCTTTGCGTTTGCCTGGACGTGGCAGGGCGCGGCGCCTTGAACCACAGCGGGCACCTCTTCGGCTGAGCCAGCGCGGTACGGCCATGTACCGTGCTGGCGGGGTGCGAGACTTTCTGACTCCTCGCCCGTTTGCTCCTGGCGTGCCGGAAACGCGCACTTTCCCACTGGCCACCTGGGAGCGGCTGGAGCGGCAGGTGTTGAAGGACTGGGGCACCACAGCGCTGCTGCACAGCCCCCCGCAAGGGATGGAACCGCTACGGCGCGCGATTGCGAACTACGTCAATCTTGAACGCGGCGCACATGCCACGGCCGAGCGTGTGCTGGTTGTCACCAGTTCCCAGCAAGCCTTGACCCTGTGCGCAACCGTGCTGCTGGACGCTGGCGATCGCATCTTCATTGAAGACCCCGTGTACCACGGCGCACGCAAGGCGTTCGACGCCGCGGGGCTGGAATGCGTGCCCGTCCCGCTGGATGCCGAGGGCATGCAGATGGGGCACCTGCGCAAGGTGCGACAACCGGGCAAGGCGGTGTTTCTTACGCCTTCGCACCAGTTTCCGACCGGAGTCACGTTGGCGCTGGACCGGAGGCTGGACGTCATCGAATGGGCCCGGCAGCACCAAGCCTGGATCATCGAGGATGACTATGACAGCGAGTTCCATTACGCGGGAAAACCCACGGCCTGCGTACAGGGACTGGACCCGAACCAGCGAACGATCTACATCGGCACATTCACCAAGTCGATGTTTCCGGGCTTGCGTATTGCCTTCATGGTGCTTCCGCCTGAGCTTGTGGCGCCGATGACCGCCGCACGCACCTTACTGGATGGACACAGCGCGCCAATTGCGCAACTGACCCTGGCGCGCTTCATGGAGGGTGGGCATTTCGGGGCGCATGTGCGAACCATGCGTGCCGTTTATTGTGAGCGACGCGATGTTCTAGAGCAGCTCGTGCGCGAGCACTTGGCCGACTTCGTGGAGCCAGAAGTACCGGACGGCGGCATGCAAATGCCTTGTCGGCTCATTCGCGATATTCCCGAACTGGAAGTCATCGGCGCAGCGCAGCGTGTCGGTATCGATTTGCTGGGGCTTACGCCATTGCATGCATCGGGCGTGTGCCGGCCCGGGTTTCTCATGGGCTTTGCCGCGTATGCGCCGAAGGAACTGGAGATCGCGGTGAAAAACCTCGCGGTTGTACTGCGTGCGCTAGAGCGCTGAATCTGGAGGTCAGGCGATGGCGAATCCATCCACCACTTCTTCGCCATTTACGCTTGACATTTCACCATCGTCACCCGAGCGAGACAGCAGCCTGATTCAGCACTCCGACAGGGGATCGCAATACTTCAGCATTCGGTAAACCGAACGCTTGGCCGAGGCGGGCATAGAGCCTTCGGTGGGCAGGGGGCTGGGTGTAGCCGCTCGCGATCACTTGCCCGTTCTTCAGGAGCACACAGCCCGCTGGTGGGTTGGGCAGGCACTCGGGCAGCGCACGCCTCCCTTCTTTCAACGCGAGTTGCATACAGTCTTGATCAGACCAGTCGTTGTGTGGGGTGAGCGTCGGCATGGGTTAACGAAGGTAGCAGATTTGCCCCGCTTGCAAGCAGCCATCTAGTCAAGATGGGATGCCCAGCCGCTTACGATTCTCTGTCAACGTCGAGTCTGGTCCGAGCTACATGCTTACCGGATACGTGTTGTAACTTTGGCTACAAACAATCCACTTATCATCCCGGCAACAAATTTGAAGCGGGCTCAGCACAAAAGCACTGGGAGGTGCGGCTGAAAGACCCCAGATAAAAGCAATAAGCACGGGAGGGCACGCATGCGCGTGAGAGGGCTATGGGGAAATCATCATCACAACCCACGGCACAACCAATTCAATTGGTTGTGGATGGTCGTTGCTGTGTTGGTGAGCATTGCAGGTCTGTACGCACGTCTTGCCAATGCGCAAGACGCTGAATGCGCCGAAGTAAAAATCGTCATCGAGCAGAAGCTCTCCCTAGAGAGGCAGGCTTTCGATGCAAGGATGGTCATTCGCAACGGTTTGGACGCGAGTGCACTGTCCAACGTCAAGATTGAACTGCTTTTTAAGGATCGGGATCAGCGTGAGGTCGTAGCCACCACCGACCCAACGGCTACCGGAGCCACGTTCTTCATGCGCGTGGACAACCTCAGTGGGCTGTCCGCATTGGATGGCAGTGCCAGTCTCGCGCCCAAGACCACGGCAGATATCCGCTGGCTGCTCATTCCCGCACAAGGGGCGGGTGGAACTACGGCAGAAGGCAAGCTGTATTACATCGGTGCGCGCGTCACCTACACAATCAGCGGCGAAACCACCACGGTCGAAGTCACGCCCGACTATGTCGTCGTGCGACCCCAGCCGCTCCTGCGGCTGGACTACTTTCTGCCCACGGATGTGTACGCAGACGATCCGTTCACACCTGCAGTGGAGTTGCCTGAGCCATTCACGCTGGGCGTGCGCGTGCTCAACAAAGGCGCCGGTTCTGCCCCCAAGACGCAGATAGAGTCTGCCCAGCCCAAAATCGTCGAGAACCGTCAGGGCTTGCTGATCGACTTCACCATCTTGGGTGGGTTTGTAGGCAATGAGCCAGCAGGCAAGAGTTTGCTGCTGGACTTTGGCGACATTGGCCCTGAAAGCGCAAAGATGGGCCGTTGGCTCATGCAAACCTCTTTGGCAGGGCGTTTCACCGAGTTCAATGCCAGCTTCGTTCATGCGGATTCGCTGGGCGGTGCTGTCACTTCGTTGGTTCAGGATGTGGTTACCCACAAACTGGTCCACGATGTTCGTATCGACCTGCCTGCGCATGACGATATCGATGACTTCCTCGCTGAACAAGGCGATGGATACCGCGTCTATGACTCGCAGGGAAGCGATGCCCCTGTCTTCAATCTCTCAGGTTCAGCCGCGTTGACGGCGGAGCCGGGGGGCAACATGTCTCTGCAGTTTCCTCCAACGCAGGGCCTGGTCCATGTGAAGCTGCCCGATCCTGGACAAGGTGCACGCAAGCTGGTGCAGGTGTTGCGCAGCGATGGCAAGCAACTGGTCTCGCAAAACTTCTGGCTCTCCCGTGCGCGCAATGCGGATCTGAGCTGGAGCCACTACGTTCATATTTTCGACCACGACACTCCGGGTCAGTACAGCCTAATCTTTACCAACGGAACCAATGCGTCATTGGATGGTTTGGCGTACCGTGATACCAATGGCAACAGCGTGCGTGATGCGGGCGAGCCGGCTGAAGGCAACCTGGGGGTGACGCTCAAGGGCGTAGACGACCTCGGACGCAACGTGACCGTTCAGGCATACACCGACACCGAGGGCCTGTTTGCGTTCCAGGGGCTTGCGCCTGGTCGTTACCAGGTTGAGGCTGCTTCGCGGGACGGATGGATCGACGGAACCTGGCTTGCTGGCAGCGCGGGCGGCAAGGCCGTGCCTGGCCTGATCAGTGACATCGTGTTGAGAGCGGGCACGCAAGCAACTGGCTACGTGGTCACTAAACGCAAGACAACCTTGAGCAATGGGGGTAAGGCGGACGTGTCCATCGGTTTGAAGGCTGACGTGAGCGAACTCAAGCCCACTCAAATCGCCACAGTGACACTCACCGTCCGCAATGCGGGTCCTGACGCCGCCTCTGCCGTAGTGGTGCAGTCGCCCGTACCATCGGGGCTAGTGCATCAGGCGGCGAATGCTTCGCTCGGCTCTTATGCACAGGGTGCTTGGACCGTGGGAGACCTTGCCAAAGACCAGTCCGCAACTTTGACGCTGCAGGTTCGAGCCGATGCCCTTCCAGATGGCAGTAACAGCCGTGTCGTCACATGGACTGTCAACGCTGGTGCGCAGACGACCGATACCGCCACTGACAACAACCAGGCAAACCTGGGTTTGATCGTGCGAAAGGATGGACAGGGCGGTGCAGATCTCACCCATGCCTTGCTTGCCAAAGCTCGTGTGCTGGTGTGGGCAACATGCCTGCCCACTGGCACACCCGCTGATCCTCAAGCGTGCGCCCTCGACAAAGCTGAAGCGGCCCGCACCTGGCTCGCTTCGCGTGCCGCCCACGTGCGTGCATCCACGGAATTGAACGATTGGCGCATTGCGCTGCGCGGCGGCAGCTATAACGTGCTGTGGTTCGTGGGAGGCACGCAGGGGCTTGATGCCACTGCGCTGGCCGAAGTGCGTGCAGCAGTACGCCGCGGAGACTCTCTTGTCGTGGAAGGTGCCAGCGAAGCCCAGTTGCCCGGCATGGTCGGCATGCTGGGAGCCATGCCTGCAAATTCACCGGCAGGAGACAACCTGTCGGTGGCCTTGCAAGGCGGCGCTGCGCAACCAACGCGGGGGACTGCTTACGCATTGCAGCTGACCTCTGCGCTACAAATGGCTGCTTATGCGGGTACAGGACAACCAGCCATCGCGGGCCATACCTTCGGCCATGGCCAGACGCTGCTGGTCGGCTTTGAATTGCTGGGCACTGCGATGGACTCTGCTCACCCAAGTTGGTCGGCTTTTGCAGAGCAGCAGCTGAGTGCGTTGACTCCTGCCGTGCGCACGCAACCCGCTCTTTCGGGCAGCGCCTTTGGAGTGCAGCTCAAAGCGCGCAGCTTGGCTGCACAAGGGGCACCAGCTGAGGCAATGACTTTGGAGCTGGAGTTGCCAGCTGCGCTGCAGTACCGCGATGCTGTCCCTCCAGCACTTGGCACCTCCACAGCCACTCAGCCAAAGTGGGACATGACTTTGGCAGCTGGGCAGGAGCAGAAGGTGGAGCTCGCGCTGCTCATGCCGGCGGAATCGGCGGTGGGCGATGTGGTGGCTCGGCTGCTTGCCAAGTCCAATCAGACCGCGCTGGCAACCAGCACGTTAGCGGTGCAGGTGTTGGGATTGAATACGCTGGTACCGCGGATTCAACAGGCTCTGTTGTCCCTGGATGGCACTTCCGCAGACGTGCAGGCGGCCATCGCTGAATCTCGCACGAGCGCTGAGCAAGTTGCGCAGGCACAGACCGCTGGGCAATGGGGCTCCGCTCTAGACCGACTTGCTATCCTGCAAGCTCAGTTAGAACAGCTTGCGGCCCTGCCTGGCGCACCGTCAGTTGCGGAGTTGCAATTGGATGTCGCGCGCTGGTTCTTCCTGGTGCAGACACGCTGGACGCCGGATGTCACATCACCAGTTCCGCAGATCAGCGCTGAATCCGGAGGAGGGCAATTCACCTCTGTGGGCCAGCCCTTTGCTCAAGTTTTGTCTGCGCGAGTTCGCGATGCCGGTGGGCAGCCTGTCGCGGGAGCAGCAGTACGCTTCGACTTGCCATCAACGGGTGCCAGCGCTACGTTTGTGGGTGGTGCGCGGACTGCAACGGCAGCTACAGACGCCCAGGGCGTAGCTCGCTCGCCCGTACTGACTGCGAGCACAACTGTCGGTGTGTATGAGGCCAGGGCTAGCGTAGCGGGTGCAGTGACCGATGCAGTCTTTGCTTTGGAAAACCGGGCGCAGTCCACGCCTACTCTGGCACTTGCGGTTCTTGATGGCAATCGGCAGTCCGCCCGCGTGGGCAGCTTGTTCGCAAAACCGCTGAGCGTTCGGGTTGTGGATTCACAAAATCGTCCGCAGGCCGGTGTGGCAGTGCGCTTTGAAGTTCCGACAACGGGTGCGTCGGCGCAATTTGAGACCCCTGGTGTTGGAAATTCGCGGGCAGAAGAGGTGACAACCGATGCCAACGGCGTAGCTGTTTCTCCGGTGCTGCGCGCCACCGCTACTGTTGGCACCTTCCAAGCGCGAGTCACACTCACGGCCAGCCAAGTTGCACCCGTGCTGTTCGATTTGACCAATCAGGCTGGTCCAGTGCCAACGCCCCAGTTCGGTGGCACTACAGCTACGGGTTCAGGTGCATTCACCGCCCGTGTTTCTGGTGGCGGTGCTGGCTGCGGATTCAACCCAGAAGCTACGCAACTACTACCGCCTTCCGGCATGGGCGCCGTGTTGGGACGCATCTTGTTGCCACATGGCGTGTTCGACTTTGAACTGATTGGCTGCACCCCTGGCAGTGAAGTCACGATTACCACCACCTGGCCTGACCTGCGCGGCATCACGGGTTACCTCAAATACGGGGTGACGCCTCTGTCGGGTGGTCGCAAGGTCTGGTACCCGCCCGCAGGATTGCATATCAGTGGCAACACGGTTCGCTACACGATCCGAGATGGAGCTTGGGGTGATGACGATCTGAGTGTGAACGGTGTGATTCGCGACCCGGGTGGCCCAGTGATTGAAGCAGCGGTTCCTGCGGCCATTCCGAGTCTGGACTACAGGGCACTGGTGCTGCTCGGCCTGATGCTGATCGCCGTGGGCGGGCTGGCGCTGCGCCACCGCACCTGGAGGACATGATGGACGAAAAATTGTTTCGCCCCAGGCGCGTCGGGGCGGCAATGCTCTGCGCGCTGTCTCTGGTCACCCATTGGGTAGCTGCACAGGAGTCCGATGCGCGGGCTTGCCTGCGTGAGGACTATTCGCAGCCTGCGATTCCTGTGTTTGGCCGTGCAACGCCGAAGCCCTACTCGGCGCAAGAGCAAGCCTGTTGGATCGGCGCGCAGGAAGCACGCGACGAGGGTTGGATGCGGTTGGATGTCCGGGATCTGCCGATGCCAGCACGTGTGTTGTTGCCAGGCACTGTCGCCTTGTCCCTCTCAGCGGTGGCAGACCGGAAATACTTGCGAGATCAACCGCTGGTCCTGATCGGATCCGGAGTGGATCTGCGTGCTTTGACCCTTAGCTGCGTGGCATTGCGCGCACAGGGGTTTACGCGTGTCCGCACGTTGCTCGGCGGGGCTCGGAGTTGGAGTCAGAAACCGGGTGAGGATTTGCTGACGCCGCAGGAGTTCTGGCTGGGCGCCACAGATGGTCAATGGCGCATCGTCGGTGTCGGGTTGAGGGCTGATCAGGTCGCCGATCTGCCCCTCCCTCCGGAGGTGGCGCTGCCCTTATCAGCCGACGGTATGGCGCTTCAAAAAGCGGTTGTCGACGCGGAGCGCGCCAGACCCTCGGAAGCCCACCATCAGTGGCTTGTGGTCGCTCCCGATGGGCCGGGACAGCAGATGGCGATTGCGCGCGCGCAACAGCTTCCTCGCGAACGGGGAATGCAGCCTTTGGCGTGGCTGAACGGCGGATGGACCGCCTATCGCGCATATCTGACCCAACAACAACAGTCTGCAGCCCACGCAGGGCGTGCATTGCCGCGCATCTGTGGCTCTTGAGAAGAAGGCATTCATTTCATGCGATTCATTGATTCTTTGGTGCGAACAATGGCAAGGAAAGTGGAGGGCGGCAATCGTTTCACCTCTATCCAAAATGTGACTTTTGCGGTCTTCCTGGCCTTGTGGCTGGCAACTCCCTTTGCAGCCCGAGCACTGACAGTCAGTGGCACTCTGACAGTCGACACCGTATGGGCGATTTCTCAGTCTCCTGTCACTCTTCAGGGCAATGTCACCCTGGACCAAGATGCAACGCTGACCATTGAACCCGGCGTACAGGTGCGCATGGAACCGGCTGCCAGCTTCACGCTGCGCCAAGGGGCCGTCCACGCGGTGGGAACGGTGGCCCAGCCAATCGTGGTCACTTCTGCCAGTGCGAATCCGGCGGCGGGCGATTGGGGCGAGTGGCGATTCCTTGCGGGAACTCGGGGCCCACAAACACGCCTTGAGCACATGCGCATCGAATATGGAAGCGGTCTTGTGGTGGAGAAGTCTTCGCCTCGGTTGAGCCACCTCGCAATCCATCGTCATAGTGGTCCCGCCATCCGCATGGATCTCGAGTCTTCCCCATCGGGACAGGGGTTGAGCGCCGAGGGCAATCTCTACAACGCGATTGTGGTCACGCCAGGCACCGTGCGCACTCAGGTTTCGTGGGGGCTGACGGGTATCCCGTATCTTGTACGGCAAGGATTGGTGGAGATAGGCCAGGCACCGTTGGCCATAGAGCCGTCGCGCATTGAGGTTGGCGGTGGCACAACCGCGCCGATGCGGGTGGTTTTGGCAAATCCCGCGCCAGCGGGGGGGAGGGTGGTGGGCCTGAGCAGTAATTCGTCCGGTGTGGCGGCAGCCACCACGGCAAATGTGACGGTACCTGAAGGCGCTGCAAGTGCGGACTTCGAGGTGCGAGGGCTGTCTGTCGGTAATGCGGTGTTGACGGCCAACAGTCCTGAACTTGGCTCGGCCCAAGCGCGCGTTAGTGTCGTGCAACTCCCCTCGATTGGATTTGCGTCCCCATTCTTCCGGATCGGCAGGGGCCTTCCCTATGCAATCAAATTGAACCTGTCCTTGCCAGCGCCAGCGGGAGGAGTCGCGGTCCGACTGGGTGTAGAGCCATCCAACGCTTTCGATGTTCCTGCAACGGTTCTCGTACCGGAGGGATCTACAGAAGGCATCTTCACGGCACGCAGTTTGATCGTCGGTTCCGTGCGCCTGACGGCCCAAGCACCGGGCCACCAAGGCGCTTCTCGCGGGTTTGAGTCCGAGGTCACGAAGCTGCGGCTTGAGTTACCGGGCCTTCAGTCACCCATGGTCGCAGGGTTTGACTATGCAGGAGCCGTGCATCTTGAGCATGCTGCGCCATTGGGAGGCCTAGTCGTCAAGCTGACGTCTTCCAATACTTCCGTGCTGAGCCTTGCTTCCTCCGAGGTCACCGTGCCGGAGGGGCAGACATTTGTGCAGCAATCTGGGCTCCTGCGAGCGCTTGCCAAGGGGCAGTCCGAGGTCACGTTGAGCGCGGCCAGTGTGGATGATGCCAAGTTCGGCCCCTTTGATGTGCGCAGTCCGACGACCCTGAAATGGGCTGTATACGGTCAGGATCCCGCCAAGGCCTGGGTGGGACGGCAGCTACTCATGACCAGTGGCATCACGATCACGCGGCAGAGGGACGGCGTCGACCTTCAGGAAGGTGCGCCGCTACAAGTGCAGTTGCGCTGCCAAAACGAAGCCGTATGCAGTGTGCAATCCTCCATCTCCATCCCAGCTTGGGCAACGTCTGTCACCGTGCCCATCAGAGGCTTGGCAGTGGGCGAAACGATGGTTGAAGCGCAGGCAGTTGGATCCACGAGTACGTTCCTGCCGGTGCAAGTGGTGGAGCCTGTTGTGGACTGGGGTCTCAGTGACCGTCACTATGTCAGCCTGCGTCGATACCTCTCCATTTGCCTGTCCGTACCCCAGGCAGGGTGGGGTGGTAGCCAGGAAGTTGTAGAGGATTGGCCCGTGACGCTGCTCCTGGAGGAGCAAAATCCGGCTGGAACCATCGCGGCCATCTATGACAGTGGAGAGAACGGCGCCGTTGCCCACCAGACCCGTATCCCGCAAGGGGCAAACTGCAGTGAGTCCCGGTACATCGCTGCTGCCCAGCGGGGCAAATACCGTATCAGAGCTCAGAGCCCCGACCGCTTGAACGCGATTTCTGGGGTGCAGACAGTCTTCGGTGACCGTGGCCTGATTTTCAAGAACTGGAACACTGAAGGGAGTTCGCTCTCCGTGGTCCAGGGATTCTCTGCGGACATGGGCATCCTGCCCGACTATCAAGGGTCGTGGGAAAGCATTCCGCAGCCGCTGACGGTCCGTTTGCGCTGTGTCGATGGAACGGTCTGTTCTACGCCTTCAGAAATCATTGTTCCTGCAGGCAGCGAGTGGGGCAGCTTGGCAGTTCCGGTGACGGGGATTCGCCCCGGCGCGACAGAAATCGAAGCTACGGTGGTCGGGGATGTCGCGAACTACCCTGATGCTTACACGGCACCCGTGGTGGTGGACGAGCGAAAGCTGGGCTTCCAGTTCTACACAGAAACAGTCCGTATTGGCGAGGTCGGGCAGGCACAGGTGTGCATCGGCGGGGCCGGGCACACCAGCTATTCGCCAACGCCCATGACTGTGTCGATCACCAGCAGTGCACCTTCAATGCTGAGGCTGGAAGATGACGTGAGTGAATGGCCAACAAGAGAGAGTTGCATTGCTATGTCATACAGGGGCATAGCCTCCGGTACCGCAGCGCTCACCATCACCGTACCCGGGCTTTCACCGCTCACACAAACCGTCGAGGTGCGCCCATGAGGACACGTGTCATGTACCTGATGGCATGTTGCATTGCCTCTGGCCTCCTGTGGGTGCGAAACACGAAGCACTTTGTGTGCATCGTGTTGGCATTGTGGCTTTTCATTCATGTCTCTCTCGCTCCCGTACATGCGGCGGACCCGGCACAACTCACCATAGGTAACGGAGTTGTCGTCAAATTTGGCCAGGCACAAGGAGACGAAGGCGATGGTTCTGGCATTGTGGTGCGAGGCCGTTTGGCGACCGGTGCTGACGTGGTGCTCACCAGCGAGCGCGACGACCAGACCGGTGGACAGACAGGTGCCAGTCCAGCGACTGCACAGCGCGGAGACTGGCTAGGGTTGTTCTTGGCGCCGGGGTTGGCTCCGAGTGATGTAGCCATTGACGGGCTCACGTTGCGTTATGCGGGCGGTGACCAGGGGCTACCCGCCCACTTTGCCTACACAGGCGCTGCCTTGGTGGTCCCTGGGGGGACTTACACGTTCTCAGGGTTGCGCATTTCTCACAGCACCATCGGTTTGCGGGTCGTAGGCCCAGGATCAGCACAGATTCTGCGAAGCCGGATTGAAAACAACCGTATCGGTGTTCAGGCAGAGCAGGGCGCGACTCCCACCATCCAGCAGAGCAGTTTGGCCCAGAGTTCCTTCTACGGTGTATCCAATGAGAATCCCTCCACCCCT
Organism: Acidovorax sp. Leaf73; assembly: GCF_916855635.1. Taxonomy (NCBI): domain Bacteria; kingdom Pseudomonadati; phylum Pseudomonadota; class Betaproteobacteria; order Burkholderiales; family Comamonadaceae; genus Acidovorax; species Acidovorax sp. Leaf73. The sequence continues at coordinate 1,306,386 of NZ_CAKASI010000001.1, read as the reverse complement.
GTACAGGCCTCGGGCAACTGGTGGGGACACGTCACCGGCCCTCGCGATACTGAGGGCAATCCCGCTGGGCAGGGCAGCCGCGTCAGTCCTGGCGTCATCTACCAGCCCTACTTGACGGCTGATCCCGCGCTGGGACAGGGTCCTGCATTGGCCGTGCAATTCAACGGTCAGGTGCTGTCCACGAATACAACGTTGCAACGTACTGGTGTGCTTTCGCTCAGTGCTCACAGTGCATTGGGGGTATCGGCCTTGGAGGCATATATAGATGGCGTGGCTGTTCTGCAGCAAGGCTATCCCAGCCCTGGCCCTACCAGCGAATCAAATCCGGTGTTGGCGAGCCAGTTGCTGGGATTCACCGGCCTTGCGAACGCCAGCCACGTGTTGGTGGCCACAGCCCGTGATCCACAAGGCGGCACCACTACGGTGACGTTGCCGTTTGTTCTGGATCTCCGACCGCCGGAGGCTCCGGTCATCACGCGACCCACGGCGGGTGCGACTTTCACGATGTCATCCATCGGCGTGGCAGGTACTGCGGAGCCTGCAGCACTGGTGCAGATGTTTGCCAACAACCAGCCTGTAGGTCAGCCGATCCAAGCCGGGGAGAGTGGTGCCTTCAGCGGCAGTATTGTCTTGCCAGGGGATGGCATCTATTCGCTGCAAGCCCAGGCCAGCAATCCGCGCGGCGCAGGCCCGACGAGTGCTGCGGTCAGCGTGACCGTTGCGGCGCCCGCACCCACCGTGGTGTTTATCAGCCCGTCGGATCAGGCAACCGTGCGCGGCCTGGTGCCTGTGCAGATCAGTGCGATTGATGCCAATGGCATTGCCCAGGTAGTGGTTGAAGCGCGCGATGCATCGTCAAGAGCCTATTCACTGGGCAACCTTACCCAGGCCCCGTGGGCGTTGGAGTGGGACTCCACTGCATTGCCCAATGGTAGTTACACACTGGTGGCCACCGCCACCAGCATGAGCGGTAAATCGTCGCAGGCCAGCCGTGTGGTGCTTGTGGAGCAGTTGCCACCCCCCCCGCCCCCGCCGCCGCTGCCCTACGGAACCCGCAACCTGAGCGTCACCCCGGCTTTGTCGTTTGGCGACCAGCCGATCCAGATCACCGGCCAAGTGGCCACGCTTGGAACTGACGCCCTGCCTGTGCCCAACGCCACCTTGAGGCTCGCGCTGCGCGTGCAGGGGTTCGAGCGGCGCATTACCCTGGTGAGCGATAGCGCAGGCCAGTTCAGCTACACCTTTGTGCCGCAGTCCAACGATGCGGGCACCTATGCCGTGTATGTGGTGCACCCTGACGACACCCAATACGCTAGCCAGGCCGCACCTGCGCAGTTCACCATCAACCGCCTGAGCTTCAACTACAGCCACTTCAAGCTCAATGCCATCCGGGGCCAAGCCACATCGGTCGAACTGATGGCCCGCGCCAGTGCAGGCACGGGTGCTACGGGTGTCCGCTGGCAGGCGCTGCCAGCAGATCAGCCCTCGGGGAGCCTACCGCCAGGCATCACACTGGACATGGGGCAGCCGGTAGATGTGCCAGCAGGCGCTGGTGTTCCAATCAGCCTGAAGCTGACGGGCAGTGCCTCGGCAGGTGCTACAGGCACTGTCATTCTCAAGGCCTTTGCCAACGAAAGCGGAAGCCGCCCTCGCGCCGAGCTGCGTGTGGATTACCAATTGCACGAGGCCATGCCAGGTCTCAGCCCAAGCCCCAGCTTCGTAGAGATTGGTGTCCAGCAAGGGGGCAGCGCCAGTGCCGCCGTCACCGTGACCAACCGGGGCTTGGCGCTGGCGCGCAAAGTGCGTGCGAAACTGGTCACTCCCCAGGGCGGAACACCTCCCGCGTGGGTGCGCCTCGTCAGTAGCGGCGAAGTGGGTGACCTCGATGTGGGGCAATCCGTGCCACTGCAAGTCACAGCGCAACCCGGTGCTGATGTGGCGGATGGCTACTACCAGTACCAATTGAACGTGAGCGCGGACAACGATGCGGGCGGCTCTGTGCCCGTGACCGTTGCGGTCGCCCAAAGCGGCCAGGGTGGTGTGCGCTTTAAGTTGGTCGATATCTATACCAACACACTCAATGCCTCAGGCCAGCCTATTCCCGGAGTGTCTGGCGCCACCATCAAGCTGCAGAATGAGGCGCTGACAGCAGAAATCCGCACCCTCACCACCAACGACCAAGGCCTGGCCGAGCTCACCGATTTGCCGCCCGGCAACTATCGTTGGCGTGCCAGCGCAGCCCAGCATACCGACGCCAGCGGTCGCATCCAGGTGCGTGCCGGGCTCACGGCCAATGAACGCGTTTTCCTGGACAACCAGCTCGTGAGCATTGAATTCAGCGTGACTGAGACCACCATCCGTGACGAATACCACATCACACTGGAAGCCACTTTCCAGACCCAGGTGCCTGCGCCCGTGGTGCTGCTGGAGCCTTTGAGCGTCAACCTGCCTGACATGCAGGTGGGCGAAGAGATCACAGGCGAGCTGGCGCTGAGCAACTATGGCTTGGTGCGCGCGGATGAGCTGGAGTTTGCACTGCCTCAAAGCGACGCCAGCTATCGGTACGAGTTCTTCGGCGACATGCCTACCGAGCTGGCCGCCAAGAGCCGTGTGGTCATCCCCTACCGCATTACGGCAGTGGCACCCGTCAAACGCCAGGCTCTGGCAATGACCACGGGGCGCGCAGCTCCCGCTGTGCTCCCTCTTTTCAAGGGCTACAGCCCCAGCCTGCAGATACAGCACGCCATCCGCCACCTGGTGAGCACCGGCAGTAGTCCAGCCGTGCCCAAAGAAAAAGCGGAGGCCGTGGCCAAGGCTACCGGCTGCAACAGCTATGTGACCAGCACTTGCGTCGGCTACGCCTACACCTGTGCGGCGGGCGACAAGCGCCAAAGTTCCACCTGCACCAGCATCAGCCGGATATCGGGGGCGAGTTGCGGCAGTGGCGACAGCACAAGCATTTACATCCCCGGGCCAAGCTCTATCGGTGGCGATGGTTGGGGGCGCGGCGGCTACGGCGGCGGCTCCGGTGCGCCCATCGGTCTCGTGCCCGCCTGCGTGCCCACTTGCCCAGACTGCTCGGGTGGTACGGGGCCCGGCGGTGGCGGTGGCGGAGGAGGGGGCGGTAGCGGGCCTGGTCCCGGTGGATCCGGGCCTGGCCCGGGTGGCCCTGGCCCGAGCAGCTTTGGCTCCTCGTAGTTTTAGAACTTCGCCATCAGCCCTGCAGGCGTTGAGCAACCCGCAGAGCGCTGGCCTCACTCCAAGCGCAGCCTTGTATTGCCGTTGATTTCTATTTCCTTCACTGTGATTCCCATGAAACGCCCCATCCTCGCCGCCCTTGCGGCATTGACCCTGGCCGCAGGCCTGTGCGTTCCCCTTTCAGCCCTGGCGCAGCCTGTCAGCCAGAGCGTTCGCTTGCCCAACCAGGAGTACACAGAAACCCGCCAGGACATCGCCGTCAAAGTGCTGGGGGGGCAGGTCGCCATCCAGCGCACCTGGGCGGCGGGGCGGTGGTACCTCAACCCCGCGTGGTCCAATCTGCGGTTGATTGCCGACCCTTTGGGCGGGGTGCTGGCCGTGCAGCGCGCAGGCAGCCTTTACGAACGCACCGGCAGCCAGACCACGCAGGGCGGACAAGGCAGCGCAGGCAGCATCTACCGCTTTGACGCCAACAACCTCATCGCCCAGACCCCCACAGGCTGGCGCTGGTACGACCGCCTGGGTAACAGCGTGCACTACGACACTGCGGGCGCTATCCAGCGCTACGAAGACCCCAACGGCGTCCAAGTGAGCTTCGGGCGCGACGCACACGGCCAGATCAACGCCGTGAACGACCACAACGCCCGCACCGTGCTCACCCTGGACAGCGACAGCGAAGGCCGCATCACCCGCGTGAGCGACAGCACGGGCCGCAAAGTCAGCTACCAATGGAGCGGCAGCGGCGCAGACAGCCAACTCACCCAAGTCACCGACCTCTTGGGCCAGCTCTGGAAATACGACTACAACAGCCAAGGCCAGCTCACGCAGCGCACCAACCCCCAGGGCGCCAAGCTGAACATCACCTACCTCACCAGCCCCACCCCCATCCCTGCAAGCCCCGGCTTTGCAGGTACGGGCGCAGGCAACGGCGCAGGCAGCGGAGGCAACGCCAACACCAGTACCGCCTCCAGCGGCCAGACAAAAGCCCCGCTGGCCCCCGTAGCCCGCGTTGGCAGCATCCAGGAAGAAACCGGCGCCACCACCCTGTACCGCGTGGAATACGACCGTGTGCGCCAGCTGTACACCATCCACAGCCAGGACGCCACCGGCGCCACCCGTAGGCGCATCTACAACAAAGTGGGCCTGCTGCTGCAAGACAGCACCAACGACCAACTACAAAGCCAGCGCATCGTCGACAGCGCCAGCCAAGAGCGCAGCATCGACCCCCGCGGCCAAACCACCACCACCCAATACGACAGCGCGCGCCGCCCCCTGCAGATCATCCACCCCGACGGCAGCCGAGAAACCTACCAATACGACAGCCAGGGCCGCACCCTGCGGCACACCAACACCCTGGGCATCGTCAGCACCTGGGCCTACGACGCCAAAGGCAACGAAGTCGAACACACCGAAGCTCTGGGTCAGCCCGAACAACGCACCACCCGCAGCACCTACGACCAGTGGGGCCAACTCACCCGCAGCACCCGGGGCGCAGGCAACGGCCTGGGCCCAGACGCCGTAGGCAACAGCTACGAATACGACAGCGCAGGGAACCTCGTCAAAACCACCAACGCCCTGGGCGCCAGCGCCAGCGCCACCTACAACACCCAAGGCCAGGTTCTCACCCAGACCAACCCCCTGGGCCACACCAGCACCCACAGCTACGACGCCGCCGGCAACCTGCTGGCCAGCACCAACGCCCTCAACCAAACCACCCGCCACAGCTACGACAGCCTGGGCAAACGCACCCAAAGCACCAGCGCAGAAGGCCACACCCAGCAAACCGTCTACGACACCGCAGGCCGTGTGATCGAACAACGCCAGCCCGGCGAAACCACCGGCACCAAAGTCGGCTACGACGCCGCAGGCCGCACCAACGCCAACACCAGCCCTAGCGGCCTGACCAGCACCACCGCCTACGACGCCCTGGGCCGCATGAGCCAGACCACTGACCCCGCTGGCAACACCACCAAATACGAATACGGTGCCGACGGCACTCCCCTGGCAGGCCTGCTCACCGCCACCATCTACCCCACCTACACAGAAACCTACCGCTACGACCAGCGCGGCCGCCAAACCCAGACCATCGAAACGCTGGACGCCAGCACAACCCCTGCGACCACGCGCACCCAACACCAGGCCTACGACGCCCAAGGCCAGCGCATCAGCAGCACCGACCCCGCAGGCAACACCACCCTGTACCGCTACGACGCCCTGGGCCGCCTGGTGGAGACCATCGATAGCCTCAACCAAAGCACAAAGCAAAGCTGGGACGCGCAAGACCAGCTCATCGCCGTCACCGACGCCAACGGCAACACCCACCGCTTTGACTACGACAAAGCAGGGCACCTCGTCAAGGAAGCCAGACCCCTGGGCGGCGTCATCCAATACAGCTACGACGCCGCAGGCCAGTTGGCCCAAAGAACCGACGCAGGCGGCAACACCCGCACCTACAGCTACGACACCGCCGGGCGCATGACCCTGGAAGAACACCGCCTGCAAGGCAGCGCGCTCGACCAACGCATCAGCCGCCAGTACGACAACGACGGCCTGCTGGTTAGCTACGAACAACAAGACGGCAGCGGCAACCTCATCAGCAGCGCCAGCTACACCAAAGACCCCCAAGGCCGCACCACGCAAAGCGCCATCAGCTACGGCAAGGTGGAAGCAGGGGGAGGAACCATCGCCTTCACCCTCGGCCAAGGCTTCAACGCCGACGGCCAACTGGCGAGCCACACCTACCCCGATGGCAGCCAGCAAAGCTACGCCTACGACAAAGGCCGCTTGGCACAGGTCACCCTGCCCAACCAAAGCCAGATCAGCTACAGCAACTACCAATGGATGGCCCCCGGGCAAATCACCACCCCCGGCGCTACCAAAACCCTGGCCTACGACCCCCTGCAGCGCCACACCCGCATCGAAGTGAGGAACAGTGCCAGCCAACTGCTGGCCCTTAAAAGCTACCAATACGACCTGGCAGGCAACATTACCCAGATCGACAGCGACCTTGGAAGCACCCAGTACGGCTACGACAAGCTAAGTCGCCTGACTCAAGCCACGCCCGACAACAGTCTTAGAAGCCTTGGCCTACCACATGAGCAATACAGCTACGACCCCGCGGGCAACCGCATTGCAAGCGCACACCAACCTGGGGCTTGGAGTTACAACGCAGACAACCAGCTCACCCAGTACCCCCGCACCACACCCTTCAGCGGTGCAGCTCCCGCAGACACCAGCGTGAGCTTCACCCCGCAGGGACACACCCAAGAAGAAAAAAGTGGAGCCTGGCACAGAAACTACCGCTACAACGCGGCAGAACGGCTGATTGAGACCAGCCAGAATGGGCAAACCACCAGCTACCGGTACGACCCGTTTGGGCGAAGGATCAGCAAAACGACGGGAAGCGGATCCGCAAGCACCGCCACGTACTTCCTGTACAGCGATACCGGCCTGCTGGCAGAGACCGACAGCCAAGGAACCCTCACCAAGGCCTACGGCTTCAACCCCAAGGCCGTGCAGCAAGGACTGTGGAGCACCGACCCGATGTGGCAAGCGAACGTCAGTGGCAACAGCTTGACCAGTGGCACCACGAGCTACCACTATCTGCATACGGATCATCTTGCAACGCCCATCCTGGGCACCGACAAGGCGGGCGCTATCACATGGAAGGGAGCGTCAGAAGCGTTTGGGGCGACAAAGGCCATCACGCAGGCGACGGAGATGAACCTGAGGTTCCCGGGGCAGTATTGGGATCGGGAGACGCAGATGCATTACAACTTTAATCGGGATTACTTGCCGGGGGTAGGGCGGTACGTTGAGAGTGATCCGATTGGAGTGGATGGCGGGTTAAATATTTTTGCCTATGCGGACGCTAACCCGGTCATTAAAGGGGACTCCAATGGACGTCATCCGGTAGTAATAATATTAATAATTTACGGAAAACTTGTTCTGCGATGCGAGCTAATACATCAAAGCTATAAACATCTTGAGAGCAACGTTTGTAGGCGTTGCGGCGGCGACTGTGATCCTACCGAAGCCGCTGCTAATTGCGCATGCTGGGCTTCCGTTGTGCAGTTGCGAAAAAATTACCTTAAAGGAAAATGCGATTATATACTTCCTGGGTCAATTGCAAAGGGATCTAAAAAAGCGGAGCAGAGTCACAACTTCGAACTCACAAAAACAATCCAGGCGCGCAATAAGTGCTGTGGAAAAGCGCTGCTGGATTCTATTGATTAATTGCGATGACATATCCGACGCTTATTGATATTAGTCCTACCAATCTTCTTAATTTGGATGAAAAGGTGGCATTCCAGCATTTTTTCGGAAAATCGCGTGCAGAGGCTCAAGCACTATTTGGTGAGGGAGATTTTTATGTGGATGATCTGGCGTGGATGGGTTGGGTCGCATTTGAGTATTATGTACTTGCGTATATCGATTTTTTAGATGAATCCGATGTACTTGATTTGGATATCAATGATCCAATGATTCTTGTTCTCCAAAGATACGAGACAGATAGTCAATATGTAAATATACACAAATTGATTGATAAAATATCGGATCTACGTGGCAAGTCTCCTGATGGAAGTCGTGATGTTGTTAAAAATTATGATCAAGTTATTGAGAAAATCAGGGCGATGGGATCGTGATGAAATACTGACGGTCGGCTTTGTTGCACAAACCTGCCCCCTGCGTGGGGCTGTGCGGCAATCCACCGAATTTATTGATCCGGCATCAATGAAGTTGAATCAAGCGGCATAGTGAACTGGATCATGCTGGAAGTACTTGCGAACCCTCTCGGGCTGACGCTGCACACTGCGTAGATGGCGAGCAGTCGCCTTGACTGTTGGCGCGCGTGTCGGATTGACCAGATCTGTGCAGATCTGCCGATCAGGATGTGACCAACCAATGACGGTTTAGACCGCCCGCCAACATTCCATTTTGACCGAACAACAGATGGTCAATGGTGGGCCGGCATTCATGATCAGTTTGGCGCTGGCACCCACAGCCTTTGGGCGTCTCAGCGGTCAATTTGGTGTGCATTGCACGTTGAATACTGGCGTTCAAATGCTGCGCTGATTCCACACTCCGACAGGGGATCGCAACACGTCAGCATTCGATACACTGAAGGCTTGGCAGAAGCCGGCGTCGAGCTCTTGATGGTCAGCAATAGCACTGCGACAACCATCTACCCGAAATTCAACCAGACTTCGCTCGCTGGGTATCCGAAAAAGGCTTTTCCAGTAGCGTGTAGACTTTTTCCAACGATTCCAGTTTCTCATCGAAGTAGTCATGCCCGTCGTAGTGACGGGCTTGGACTCCGGCAATGCCGTGTGATTGCAGACGCCCCCGGATGTCGGAATTCACCCTCGCGCTTGCAAGCAATGTTTCAATGCCGGAGCGAATGCGTTTGGTAAGAAAACCAGGAATCTCGTCACCCGCTGCGTCCACTGCCCATTTACTTAATGAGGTTGCGGCGATATGCGTTTTTCCACCATCAGTGGAGAGAGCCCACTTTCCTGAGGAAATGACCTCGAAAAGAGCCTCGCGGGCTGGTTTTATAAGGGGGACGGTGTGCGATCGCGCAGGTTGACCTGGACGGCCCTTTGAATCGAACAAGACAATATGTTCAGTTGCCGCGTCAGATGAGAGTAGGCGCACAAACTGCGCTATTCGCTGACCTCCGGTAAGCAAATGGAGGCGGAGCATAGCCCCTATGGAACCATTCATCGAACGGATCTTTTGCCAGTAAATACGAAGCTCGTGCGCTGATAGTGGTGCTTTTGACGACCTGTTTCCGGTTTCATCCGGGAGAGTATCGGCAACTGGATTTATTGAAATGCCGAAATCTTTGAACGCAACGGGAATGGAGGGCTTAGATTTCGCTGCTTTTGCAACCTGGTAGGCTGACCGAGCATACGCACGGAGCTTGTTGGCCGTGCGCTTCTTCCCAGCTTCAATGAGATTGCGCATCATGTCAGCGAACTGCTCAGTGGATACCTCTTTGGCTGGCAGTCCCGCAACGTCGGGCCATGCTCGCATCACATGAAGGTTAAAGATCGAACGGGCGTCCTTATGCGATTCCCTTCCTAAATCTTGAAGGTAGTCGCAGTAAAGGCTCAGAAGCCTTTCCAAGGTATTCAGTTCGGCGTTTCTCCGCGCTTCGTCCTCTGCGGCTTGAGCGCTGCGGCTAGCGGCCACTAAGGCGGGATGGCCGCCATTTTCCCGATTCGTGTAGTGCCTTAGTGCGAGGGCTTCGGCCGCTCGTGTAGCCGCTGTGACGGAGAAGCCTTTTGAGGTTGGGGTCAAGCTCTTTGGTGATGCTGCCGAGTCGTAGACGCCCACGAGCACTCGCTCACTCTTGGTGCCGATACTGAATCTCCAGTAGAACCTCGTAGACCCGGCACTGTCCTTCCTGGCTTGCAGCGAGCCGCTCGGCATCACCTTCGCCATCGTCACGAACTTGCCGGCAGGCATCTCTTGAATGACTTGCCCCGGAGTTTTGGTTGCCATCTGATCCTTTGCAATGAGATCCGTTGCCAGATCGTTGCCAGAATTCTAGTGGATGGGGTTGGATGTGGTTAGACGAGGCTGGATAAAAAATCGATAAAAATCAACAGCTTGTGAGGATTTGGTTGTCTAAGGGAGTCCAAAGAAATCCAGCTATTTCGGACTTTTAATCCGTTGGTCACAAGTTCGAATCTTGTACGTCCTACCACCCGAATCCAGGCGCCAGTCTTTTGGCGTAAACAAAGGCCTCCTTGCGGAGGCCTTTGTTTTTTTGTGATCCGCACGTTCGATGCAGTGCCATGTTATTCATGGCCCCGATTGTTGTATCACTCCATTTTGCTACGCGGATTCAGTGCTGGCGCTGGGTGAAAACAGGTCCCAGCTCGCAATGAAAAGCGCCGCAATAACTGGTCCTATCACGAAGCCCGTCAACCCAAAGAGCGCCATGCCTCCCAGGGTGGATATCAGCACAACGTAGTCTGGCATCTTGGTGTCCTTGCCCACCAAAATCGGACGAAGGACGTTGTCAACGAGTCCTATAACGCCAACGCCAAACGCAGTCAGCACCACGCCTTGCCAGACCGCACCCGTGGCCAGGAAGTAAATTGCCACCGGCACCCAGATCAGCCCCGCTCCCACGGCGGGAAGCAGCGACAGGAAGGCCATGGAAACTCCCCACAGCACGGGGCCCTGGATGCCCAGGATCCAGAAAATCAAACCGCCCAGCGCTCCTTGGGAGGCCGCCACGACAATGTTGCCTTTGACCGTGGCGCGAATGACGGTGGTGAACTTGCTGACCAGTTGCCGCTTGTGTGTTTCGTCCAGCGGGGTGGCCTGGCCAATGCGCAAGGCCAGACTCGATCCGTCACGCAACAGGAAGAACAGCAGATAGAGCATGATGCCGAAGCTCACGATGAACTGCAGCGTGTTCTGTCCAATACTTAATGCCTGTGTGGCAACAAACTGACTGGCCTGGACAGCGACGGAAGAGAACTTTTGTTGTAGCTCGCCAACGGTCGTGAGATTCAACCGGTCCAACAAATTGGCGGCCCAGGTGGGCAGGGCGGCGATCACCTGCTGTAGGTAGAGCCCAAAATTTAGCTGGCCCGACCGCATCCGTTCATAGATTATCGTGGCTTCCTGGGCCAGGGATACCGTGATCGCTGTCATGGGAAGGATGACCACAATAAGGCACAGTCCCAGGGTACACAGCGCTGCAAGATTGCGCCGCCGGGGCATGCGCCGCAACAGTTTGCGGTGCAGGGGGGCAAACAAGATGGCCAGGATGACGCCCCAGAAGACCGCGCCGTGGAACTGCCAAAGGATGGCTCCAAAGGCGATGGTGACAAGGGCCAGCAGCAGCAAAAAGACTTTGTTCTGAAGGGTGGGTGGCGTCATGAGGATAGGTGGCAATGAGATACCCGGAATGTACGCGAGCCAGGTTTGTAGACGCTTGTTGCGCCAGTGTGTCAGCACCGGCCCCACCATTTCCGTAGGGCGGTCGGCCATTCGGTGGCACAATGGCGCCCGTACCAAGGCCCTTCCCCAGCCACAGTCGCATCCGCCAATCGGTTCAGCCGTGTCGCGGAAGGTTTCTCAACCAGCTAATGCTTTCCCAAGGAAAGCGGAGGTCAGCGGAATATGAGCGATACGACGTCCGTCTATCAAGCCTACCAAGGCAACACTTACCTCTTCGGCGGCAATGCGCCCTATGTCGAAGAGATGTACGAGAACTACCTCGCCAACCCAGGTAGCGTGCCAGACAATTGGCGCGAGTACTTTGATGCACTTCAACATGTGCCTGCGGTGGATGGCAGCAATGCCAAAGACGTCCCCCACCTCCCCGTCATCAACGCTTTCGCCGAACGCGCCAAACAGGGCGGCACCAAGGTTGTTGTGGCAACGGGTGCGGACTCTGAGTTGGGCCGCAAGCGCACTGCCGTTCAGCAGCTGATCGCTGCCTACCGCAACGTGGGCCAACGCTGGGCTGATCTGGATCCCCTCAAGCGCACCGAGCGCCCCGCCATTCCTGAACTCGAACCCTCTTTCTATGGTTTCAGCGACGCTGACCAGGAAACGGTGTTCAACACCAGCAACACGTTCTTCGGCAAAGAGTCGATGCCGCTGCGCGAGTTGATCAACGCGCTGCGCGAAACATACTGCGGCTCTATTGGCGCCGAGTACATGTATGCCACTGACCAGAACCAGAAGCGCTGGTGGCAGGAAAAACTGGAAAAGATCCGCAGCAAGCCCAGCTTTGGTGTGGACAAGAAAAAGCAGATCCTGGACCGCCTGACGGCCGCCGAAGGTCTGGAGCGTTTCCTGCACACCAAGTACGTCGGTCAGAAGCGTTTCTCCCTGGAAGGGGGTGAAAGCTTCATCGCCGCCATGGACGAGCTGATCCAGTCTGCCGGTGCCAAGGGCGTTCAGGAAATCGTGATCGGCATGGCCCACCGGGGTCGTCTCAATGTGCTGGTCAATTCGTTGGGCAAGATGCCCAAGGACTTGTTCGCCGAGTTCGACCACACCGCTCCCGAAGACCTGCCAGCCGGTGACGTGAAGTACCACCAGGGCTTCAGCTCGGATGTGACCACCCCTGGCGGCCCGGTCCACCTGTCGCTGGCATTTAATCCTTCCCACCTGGAAATCGTGAACCCCGTGGTCGAAGGGTCCGTGCGTGCCCGCATGGACCGCCGCGCCGACCCGCACGGCAAGCAGGTGCTGCCGGTGCTGGTGCATGGTGATGCGGCCTTTGCCGGCCAGGGTGTGAACCAGGAAACCCTGGCGCTGGCCCAGACCCGTGGCTACTACACGGGTGGCACGGTGCACATCATCATCAACAACCAGATCGGTTTCACCACCTCCGATCCGCGTGATACGCGTTCCACGCTGTATTGCACCGACATCGTCAAGATGATCGAGTCGCCCGTGCTGCACGTGAACGGTGATGACCCCGAAGCCGTGGTGCTGGCCACCCAGCTCGCCTTGGAGTTCCGCATGGAATTCAAGAAGGACGTGGTGGTGGACATCATCTGCTTCCGCAAACTGGGCCACAACGAGCAGGACACCCCGGCTCTGACCCAGCCGCTGATGTACAAGAAGATCGGCCAGCACCCTGGCACGCGCAAGCTCTATGCCGACAAGCTGGCGGCACAGGGCCTGGGTGAGTCGCTGGGCGACGATATGGTCAAGGCCTATCGTGCCGCCATGGATGCCGGCAAGCACACGGTCGATCCCGTCCTGACCAACTTCAAGAGCAAGTACGCCGTGGACTGGAGCCCGTTCCTGGGCAAGAAGTGGACGGACGCTGGCGACACGGCCATTCCTCTGGCTGAGTGGAAGCGCCTGGCCGAGAAGATCACGACCATTCCTGAGAGCGTGACGCCGCACCAGTTGGTCAAGAAGGTCTATGACGACCGCGCTGCCATGGGCCGTGGCGAGATCCCCGTGGACTGGGGTATGGGCGAGCACATGGCATTCGCATCGTTGGTGGCCAGCGGCTACCCCGTGCGCCTGTCGGGCGAAGACTGTGGCCGTGGCACGTTCACGCACCGCCACTCGGTTATTCATGACCAGAAGCGCGAGAAGTGGGACATCGGCACCTATGTGCCACTGCAGAATGTGGCCGAGAATCAGGCTCCGTTCGTTGTGATCGACTCGATCCTGTCGGAAGAAGCGGTGCTGGGCTTTGAATACGGCTACGCCTCCAACGACCCCAACACCCTGGTGATCTGGGAAGCGCAATTCGGCGACTTTGCCAACGGTGCGCAGGTCGTGATCGACCAGTTCATCGCCTCGGGTGAAGTGAAGTGGGGCCGCGTCAACGGCATCACGCTGATGCTGCCACACGGCTACGAAGGCCAGGGCCCTGAGCACAGCTCTGCCCGCCTCGAACGCTTCATGCAGCTGTCGGCCGACGCCAACATGCAGGTGGTGCAGCCCACCACCGCCAGCCAGATCTTCCATGTGCTGCGTCGCCAGATGGTGCGTGATCTGCGCAAGCCGCTGATCATCATGACGCCCAAGTCGCTGTTGCGTAACAAGGATGCGACTTCGCCGCTGTCCGAGTTCACCAAGGGCAGCTTCCAGACGGTGATTCCCGAGCAGGACGAGGCCATCGTCAAGAAGGCAGCCAAGGTCAAGCGTGTGATCGCCTGCTCCGGCAAGGTGTACTACGACCTCGTGAAGAAGCGCACCGAGCGCGAAGACGACGATGTGGCCATCATCCGCGTGGAGCAGCTCTACCCCTTCCCGCACAAGGCATTCGCCGCTGAAATCAAGCGCTACCCCAACGCCACCGACGTGGTGTGGTGCCAGGACGAGCCGCAGAACCAGGGCGCTTGGTTCTTCGTGCAGCACTACATCCACGAGAACATGCTCGAAGGCCAGAAGCTGGGCTATTCCGGCCGCGCGGCTTCCGCGTCACCTGCCGTGGGCTACTCGCACCTGCACCAGGAACAACAAAAGGCGCTGGTGGACGGCGCGTTTGCCAAGCTCAAGGGTTTTGTCCTGACCAAGTAAGGCCAGCTGCGACCCGACAACAGAACAAAACCCCATTCCGAAAGAATTGATATGGCTATCGTAGAAGTCAAAGTCCCCCAGCTGTCCGAATCCGTGGCCGAGGCCACCATGCTGACGTGGAAGAAAAAGGCCGGTGAGGCTGTGGCAGTGGATGAGATCCTGATCGAGATCGAAACCGACAAGGTGGTGCTTGAAGTGCCTGCCCCCTCGGCTGGTGTGCTGGCTGAAATCATCCAGGGCGACGGCGCCACCGTGGTGGCCGAGCAGCTCATTGCCAAGATCGATACCGAAGGCAAGGCCGGCGCGGCCGCTCCTGCCGCCGCTGCTGCAGCACCCGCTGCCGCCACGGCATCGGCTCCTGCCCCCGCACCAGCGGCTGTTGGCGGCTCCAAGGGCGATGTGGCGATGCCCGCTGCCGCCAAGCTGCTGGCCGAGAACAACCTGTCCGCATCGGCTGTGGCCGGCAGCGGCAAGGATGGCCGCGTGACCAAGGGCGACGTGCTCAGCGCTGTGGCTGGTGGTGCCGCCAAGGCTGCTGTGGCGGCCCCGAGCGCCATCCCCACGGGCGTGCCCACCAAGGCACTGCCCCAGGTGTCGGCCCCGGCCGCCAAGGAAGACCTGGGCGACCGCCCCGAGCAGCGCGTGCCCATGAGCCGCCTGCGCGCCCGCGTGGCCGAGCGCCTGCTGCAGTCGCAATCGACCAACGCCATCCTGACCACGTTCAACGAAGTGAACATGGCGCCGGTGATGGACATGCGCAAGAAGTTCCAGGACACGTTCACCAAGGAGCATGGCGTGAAGATCGGCTTCATGAGCTTCTTCGTGAAGGCTGCCGTGCACGCCTTGAAGAAGTACCCCGTGCTGAACGCCTCGGTCGATGGCAACGACATTGTTTACCACGGCTACTTCGACATCGGCATCGCCGTGGGCTCGCCCCGTGGCCTGGTGGTGCCTATCCTGCGCAATGCCGACCAGATGAGCTTTGCCGACATCGAGAAGAAGATCGCCGAATTCGGCAAGAAGGCCGCTGAAGGCAAGCTGGGCATTGAAGAAATGACCGGCGGCACGTTCTCGATTTCCAACGGTGGCACCTTCGGCTCGATGATGTCCACGCCCATCATCAACCCGCCCCAGTCCGCCATCCTGGGCGTGCACGCCACCAAGGACCGCGCTGTGGTGGAGAACGGCCAGATCGTTGTGCGCCCGATGAACTACCTGGCCATGTCCTACGACCACCGTATCATCGACGGCCGCGAAGCCGTGCTGGGCCTGGTGGCGATGAAGGATGCGCTGGAAGACCCATCGCGCCTGCTGTTCGACATCTAACCTCCTGACCGCATGGACCCACCCGCGTGGCCGACCTCTGGTTGTGCCCGCCGGTGGGTCTTTCTCCAACAGACTGAACGAGATTTCCCATGAGCAAACAATTTGATGTGATCGTCATCGGCGGTGGCCCCGGTGGCTACATTGCCGCCATCCGCGCAGCCCAGCTGGGCTTCAATGTTGCCTGTATCGACGAGTGGAAGAACGACAAGGGTGGCCCCGCACCGGGCGGCACCTGTACCAACGTGGGCTGCATTCCGTCCAAGGCGCTGCTGCAATCGTCCGAGCATTTCGAACACGCCAACAAGCACTTCGCCGAGCACGGCATCACCGCCACGGGCGTCAAGATGGACGTGGCCAAGATGATTGCCCGCAAGGACACCGTCGTGAAGCAGAACAACGACGGCATCCTGTACCTGTTCAAGAAGAACAAGGTCAGCTTCTTCCATGGCCGCGGCTCTTTCGTGAAGGCTGCTGAAGGCGGCTACGAGATCAAGGTGGCTGGCGCCGCCGAAGAGTCGCTGACGGGCAAGCAGATCATCATTGCCACCGGCTCCAATGCCCGTGCGCTGCCCGGCACGCCGTTCGACGAAGAACTGGTGCTGTCCAACGACGGCGCGCTGCGCGTGGGCGCTGTGCCCAAGAAGCTCGGCCTGATCGGCTCGGGCGTGATCGGTCTGGAAATGGGCTCGGTGTGGCGCCGCCTGGGGGCCGATGTCACCATCCTCGAAGGCCTGCCGACCTTCCTGGGC
Source organism: Acidovorax sp. Leaf73 (assembly GCF_916855635.1). Classification (NCBI taxonomy): domain Bacteria; kingdom Pseudomonadati; phylum Pseudomonadota; class Betaproteobacteria; order Burkholderiales; family Comamonadaceae; genus Acidovorax; species Acidovorax sp. Leaf73. The sequence continues at coordinate 1,290,085 of NZ_CAKASI010000001.1, read as the reverse complement.
GCGGTGGACGAGCAGATCGCCAAGGAAGCCAAGAAGGCCTTCGACAAGCAAGGTCTGAAGATTGAGCTGGGCGTGAAGGTCGGCGAGATCAAGACCAGCAAGAAGGGCGTGAGCATTGCCTACACCAACGCCAAGGGCGAAGCCCAGTCGCTGGACGTGGACAAGCTCATCGTCTCCATTGGCCGCGTGCCCAACACCATTGGCCTGAACGTCGAAGCCGTGGGCCTGCAGCTCGACGAGCGTGGCGCCATCGTGGTGGATGCCGACTGCAAGACCAACCTGCCCGGCGTGTGGGCGGTGGGTGACGTGGTGCGCGGCCCGATGCTGGCGCACAAGGCCGAGGAAGAGGGCGTTGCGGTGGCTGAGCGCATTGCGGGCCAGCATGGCCACGTCAATTTCAACACCGTTCCCTGGGTCATCTACACCAGCCCCGAGATCGCATGGGTGGGCCGCACCGAGCAGCAGCTCAAGGCCGATGGCGTCAAGTACAAGGCGGGCAGCTTCCCCTTCCTGGCCAACGGCCGTGCACGGGCGCTGGGTGACACCACAGGCATGGTCAAGATGCTGGCCGATGCCGAGACTGACGAGATTCTGGGCGTGCACATCGTGGGCCCGCAGGCCAGCGAGCTGATTGCCGAAGCTGTTGTGGCCATGGAATTCAAGGCCAGCAGCGAAGACATCGCTCGCATTTGCCACGCACACCCCAGCCTGAGCGAAGCCACCAAGGAAGCGGCCCTGGCCGTGGATAAGCGCACTCTGAACTTCTGATTTTTGGGTCAAATCGGGCTCTAGCGCTTATCTGATAAGCGCTAGTAGCTATAAAAATCATAGTTTCTGAGCATCCACCACGTGACTGTTAAACAGGCTTACCTGACCGAGTTGGCCGCTAAAGGCTACCAAAGTGACCCTGCCCAATTGCGCGCAGTGGATGCCCTTCAGCGTTGCGCTGATGACTGGGCCGCATACAAGGCCCAGCGTTCCAACGCACTCAAGAAGCTGATCAACCGGCCTGATGTGCCGCGCGGCGTGTACATGTATGGCGGGGTGGGGCGGGGCAAGAGCTTTCTGATGGAATGCTTTTTCGACGCCGTTCCCTTGAAGCGCAAGGTGCGCCTTCACTTTCACGAGTTCATGCGCGAAGTGCACCGCGAACTGGCGGGCCTGCAGGGCACGGTCAACCCGCTGGACGTGCTGGGCGCGCGCATTGCCAAGCGCTACAAGCTCATCTGCTTTGACGAGTTTCACGTGGCGGACATTACCGACGCCATGATCCTGCACCGCCTGCTGGCGGCATTGTTCGATAACGGCGTGGGCTTTGTGACCACTTCGAATTTCAAGCCCGACGACCTGTACCCCGACGGCCTGCACCGCGACCGTATTCTCCCGGCGATTGCCCTGCTCAATGAAAAGCTTGAAGTGGTCAATGTGGACAACGGTACCGATTACCGTCGGCGCACTCTGGAGCACGTGAAGCTGTACCACACGCCGCTGGGCCCCGAGGCAGATGCTGAAATGGGCCAGGCGTTTGACCAACTGGCCGAAGTGCACGACGAAGACCCGGTGCTGCACATCGAGGCCCGCGAGATCCGGGCACGCCGCAAGGCCGGTGGTGTGGTGTGGTTTGACTTCAAGACCCTGTGTGGTGGCCCCCGGTCGCAGAACGACTATCTGGAAATCGCGACGCAGTTCCACACTGTGCTGCTGTCCGATGTGCCCTACATGCCGGTGAGCATGGCGTCGCCTGCGCGGCGTTTTACCTGGCTCGTGGACGTGTTGTACGACAGGCGCGTCAAGCTCATCCTGTCTGCAGCAGTACCCCCCGAGCAGCTTTACACCGAAGGCCCCTTGGCGCACGAGTTTCCGCGAACGATTTCGCGGCTCAACGAGATGCAGTCCAAGGAGTTCCTGGCGCTGGAGCGCCGTACTGTCGATACGGGGCTGACATGATCTCCAGACGCTTCGTATCTGTGGCGATTTTCTTGCTTGCCTGGGGGTTGTCGGCCTCGGCCATTGCGCAGCCGACAGCTGCTGGTGCGGAGGCCAACGGCCAGCAGGCAGCCGCCAAGGCGGCCGAACGTAAAGTGGAACACGACCGCATCCGCTCCGAACGCGAGGCCATCAAGGCCAGGCGACAACAGGACGAATCGGCCTGTTACCAGCGATTTTCCGTAGAAGACTGTCTGCGCAGTGTGCGGTCGGGCGTGCGCGATGCAGAAGCCCGTTTGCGTGCGCAGGAGATCGAACTCAATGATGCCGAGCGCAAGGAAAAAGCGGCGGAGCGTCTCAAATCCATTGAAGAAAAGCAGCGCGGCGTGCCGGATAGCCCCTCAGCGGGCAGCGGTGCTGCAAGCGCTGTGGTGCGCAAGCCGTCGCAAGACCCCCAGGGCCTGAAATCGCAGCGTGACCACGAGGCTGAGCTGCGAGCACAGCAGCAGCGCATTAAGGTGCAAAAGCAGGCCCAGGAGCAGGCAGCGCGCACCAGTGGCAATGCCGAGCGTGCCGCAGAGGCGCGCGCACGCCACGCGCAAACGCTTCAGGCTGCGCAGGAGCGCCGGGACCGAGTCGAAAAGTTACGGGCAGAGGCCGCAGCCCAGGGGCGGGTCCCTGCAGCTCCGTTGCCAGCGGGTTCGGCAGCACGCTGAAACAGGTTTATTTGGGGTGGCTGCCCCAGGTGTTGAAAGTGCGCGTGGCGCCCAAAAGGCGCAGCGGGCCAGTGGGTGCAGAGGCTCGGTCAGCGTCGGCGCCGCATTCTTCAAGGGCCGCCGAGCCACTCGCCCTTTTGGTCACCGACCCACGCACGCACCAGCGGGTGGGGCGCTGCTTCAGGGACGCCCTGCGTCAGCGGGTACCAGGCGAGCGACCTTCTTTTCTTCCACCAGCGCCTCCATCTTCACGATGACCAGCGAGAGGTTGTCGCCGCCGCCCCGCGCGCGGGAGCGGGCTTTTTCAATCAGAAACTCCGTGGCTTCCCGTGGCGAGAGGGAATCAACCACGGAGCCGAGTTCGGTGGGCGAAAAGTAGTGCCACACCCCATCACTGCAGGCCATGAGCACATCGCCAGGCTGCAGTTGGGGGATCACATGGGTGGTGATGGGCGGGTCGCTTTCAGTGCCGAGGCAGCCCACCAAAATGTTCGAGTGCGGATGGTTGTTGGCCTCGGCTTCGGTCAGCTCGCCCCGGTCCACGAGAGCCTGTACATAGGAGTGGTCGCTGGTGCGGAACACCATGCGCGCACCTTGGAAGTGGTAGATGCGTGAATCGCCGGCATGCACCCAGTGGCAGTCGCCACGCGGGTTGATAAGAAAGGCTGCAATGGTGCTGTGCGGTTCCTGCTCGGCAGAAATGGCTGTGAGCCGGATCACGATGTGAGCTTCTTCCACCATGCTCTTGAGCATGGCTACCGGGTCGTCGGTGTCGGGCGAATAGCGCTCGAAGAGCTGGCGCGCAGTCATCATGACCTGGTCGGACGCCTTGCGCCCGCCGCTGCGCCCGCCCATGCCATCGGCAAGGACACCCAGTATGCAGCCATTGTGCCGCTCGTGGGAGATCAGGATCACCTGGTCTTGCTGGTACTCCCGGTCACCCTTGTGGATGCCGGTGGACGCGATGAGGCGAAACGCTTTGGTCATGCTGGTGATTGTGGGGGCGCGTACGCAAAGGGCCATCGCGCAAACGGGGGCAAGCGCGTATTATCCGCCCGCCTGTGGCATTTTTGCCATCCCACGGCCCCTTGCCTTGAACCCCAGCCTCCATTCCCCCCAACGCCAACTCATTGAGCTGCGCATCGAGCATGCCGATCTGGACGCTCTGATCGACCGGTGTGCCCCTGACGGCGTGGCGGACGAATTCACGCTGCGCCGCCTCAAAAAGCGCCGCCTCGCTCTGCGTGATGCCCTGGATCGCCTGGAACGGGACCTTCAACCCCAAGAGCCCGCTTGATGGCGTTGGTAGAGATGGTGCAGGAGGTGTTTGCCCCTGGCGGCGTGCTGGCGCGGGCCGACACGCATTTCCAGCCGCGCGAAGGCCAAACGCAAATGGCCATGGCCGTGGCGCACACCATCGAAACGGGCGGGGCGCTGGTCGTGGAGGCAGGCACGGGGGTGGGCAAGACTTTTTCCTATCTGGTCCCGGCACTCCTGAGCGGCGAACGGGTGCTGTTGTCCACCGCCACCAAGGCCTTGCAGGACCAGCTGTTTGCGCGCGATCTCCCGCGCCTGGCGCAGACCCTGGGCTTGCCGGTGCGCATGGCGCTTCTGAAGGGCAGGGCGAGCTATCTGTGCCTGTACCGCATGGAACTGGCGCGCCAGGATGTGTCAGCCCGTGAGCCTGGAGTGGCACGGGTTTTGGCCAAGGTCGAGAGTTGGTCGCATGGCACGCGCTCGGGCGATCTTGCAGAGCTGACGGGGTTGGACGAACGCTCGCCCGTGATACCGCTGGTCACCTCCACCCGTGAGAACTGCCTGGGCTCGCAGTGCCCCCGATTTCGCGAATGCCACGTGCATTTGGCGCGGCGCGAGGCCTTGGCGGCGGACATCGTGGTCATCAACCACCACCTTTTCTTCGCCGATGTGGCTGTGCGCGAGTCGGGCATGGCCGAGCTCTTACCGTCCGTGCGTGTGGTGGTGTTTGATGAGGCGCACCAGATCAACGAGACGGGCGTGCAGTTTCTGGGGCTTACGCTGTCCACGGGCCAACTGATGGATTTTGGCAGGGACCTGCTGGCAGCAGGGCTGCAGCATGCGCGAGGCCTTGCGGATTGGACGGGGCTTGCGAGCCAAGTGGATCTGTCTGCCCGGGATTTGCGCTTGGCAGCGGGAGATATGCGGGGCAGCGCAAAGCTGCGCTGGACCGATGAAACGCCGGAGAGCGTCAGGCCGGATGAATGGCAGACTGCCCTGCGCCGCGTGGCGCTCGCCTGCGCCCAGGCGCAAGAGGCGCTCGACACTGTCAGCGAAATAGCGCCCGACTTTGTGCGCCTGTATGAGCGCGGGACTGAACTGCTGGCGCGCCTGGCCCATTTTTCTGGCCCCGGCAATCCGGATGCGGTGCGCTGGGTCGATGTGGGGCCGCAGCTGCGCTTGACGGAATCCCCCCTGGACATTGCCGAGGCCATGCGCACACGCCTGCTGGCCACCCCTGCGGAACCCGTGGGTGACGATGGGTGGCCCGGGGAGCCTGCTGCCGGACCCGGCAGGGCCTGGGTCTTCACCTCGGCCACCTTGGGCGATGACGAGCAACTGAGCTGGTTCACGGAGCGGGCGGGTTTGCAGGACGCGCAGATCCTGCGGGTTGCGAGCCCGTTTGACTATGGGGCGCAGGCAGCACTGTATGTGCCACGCCACCTGCCGTCTCCGGCCGATCCTTCGCACAGCATGGCGCTTGCGCGCTGGGTGGGCGAGGCTGCAGCGCAACTGGGTGGCCGCACCCTGGTGCTGACCACGACGCTCAAGGCCTTGCGCACCATTGGCGATGCGTTGAAAGCGCAGTTTGCGGGCTCCGCTGTCCTGGAGGTGCTGGTGCAGGGCGAGTGGCCCAAACGGCGGCTGATGGAGCGTTTTCGCGAAGGGAGCGAGCACGGGCAGCAGGGCTGTGTGCTGGTGGCTTCCGCGACGTTCTGGGAAGGTTTTGATGTGCCTGGGGATGCCTTGCAGCTTGTTGTGATTGACAAGCTTCCTTTTCCTCCCCCGGGCGACCCTTTGGTGGAGGCGCGTACGCAGCGTATTGAGAAATCTGGCGGGAAAGCGTTCAAGTCTTACGCACTGCCCGAGGCAGCCGTTGCGCTCAAGCAGGGGGCGGGGCGGTTGATCCGGCGTGAGTCCGACCAGGGCATTCTGGTGGTGGGTGACACCCGCCTTGTCACCATGGGCTATGGCAAGCGCCTGCTGGCGGCCTTGCCGCCCATGCGGCGCCTGGAGTCAGAGCCCGAGTTTGAAGCAGCTCTTCAGGCGCTTACCAAAGCTTCCACCACGGCTCCGCCTTTTCCTTGAGGCCCCCGCGCAGATAGGCGCTTTGGGGGTACGAAGTGTCCATCACGCGGCGTGCATCGTCGCGCAGCTGCGTCATGCCCAGTGCGTCGTACGACTGGATCAGGATGTACAGAGCTTCTTCGAGCGCGGGCACGCCCTGGTAGTCCGCCAGGGCTACCTGGGCACGGCTGATGGCTGCCACATACGCGCCGCGCTGGAAGTAGTAGCGCGCCACATGCACTTCGTACTGCGCGAGCGAATTCACGATGTACGTCATGCGCTGGCGTGCATCCTGTGCGTAGCGGGATTCCGGGAAGCGGGTGGCCAGCTCGCTGAAGGCCTCAAAGGAGTCCTTGGCTGCTTTCTGGTCGCGCTCGGAAAGGTCCTGGCGCGAGATGAACGAGAACAGGCCAAGGTTGTCGTTGAAGTTCACCAAGCCCTTGAGGTACAGCGCATAGTCAAGCGCAGGGCTGGCGGGATGGAGCTTCATGAAGCGGTCCAGCGTTGCAATGGCCTGGGCTTTTTCGCCAGCCTTGTAGTGCGCGTAGGCCTTGTCGATCTGGGCCTGCTGCGCCAGCGGGGTGCCGGCTGCACGCCCTTCCAGCTTTTCGAGCAGAGGAACCGCCTTGTCGTAGGCGCCGCTGTTCATTTCGTCCTGCGCTTCCGAATGGATGCGATTGGGGCTCCAGTTGGCCGTTTTGTCTTCGGTTGTGCTGGAGCAACCCGCAAGCAGACCAGCAAGCAGCAGGGCAGAAACGAGGGGCAGTGGGGCACGCAGCATCGCAGGCAGCTTTCAGCAAAAAAGGAAACAAGGGTGCAGGATAGCTGGGCCGGTCCAGAGGGCCAGGCGCCGCTGGCATCCAGGGCACGAAAAAGCATTGTACTGGGGGTGGCACCTGTCAAGAGGCGTTGCGCTGCCAGCTTTCTCTCGGTGGAGGTGCTGGGCTTTCTACAATGGCCCCCATGTTTGTTCACTTGCGCCTGCACACCGAGTTCTCCGTCGTAGACGGTACCAATCGAATCGATGAGGTGGCCAAGGCGGCTGCCAAAGACGGCCAGCCTGCACTGGCCATCACCGATCTCAACAACCTTTTTGGCGCGATCAAGTTCTACAAGGAGGCGCGGGGCAAGGGCGTCAAGCCCATCCTGGGGGCCGAGATTTTTCTGGAAGGCGAAGCGGGCGCAGCCCCCTCACGCCTGATCGTCCTGGTGCAGAACCGCCAGGGCTACCTCAATCTGTCCGAACTGCTCGCGCGCGCGTGGACGCGCAATGTCGTCAAGAACCTGGCGCTGTGCACCTGGGCCTGGCTGGAAGAGTTGTCGGAAGGGCTGATTGCCCTGGCCGGGGCACAGGCTGGGCCTGTGGGCCAAGCTCTCCTGAAGGGGGACGAGTCGGGCGCCGCAGAGCTTGCCTTGCGCCTGGCAGGGCTGTTTCCACACCGGTTTTACATCGAGTTGCAGCGCGCGGGCCGTGTGGACGATGAAAGCCACGTGGTGGCTGCTGCACAGTTGGCGGCGCGCCTGAGCTTGCCCGTGGTGGCCACGCATCCTGTGCAGTTCGCCACCCCAGACGACTATGAGGCCCACGAGGCGCGCGTCTGTATTGCAGAGGGGGAGATCCTGGCCAACCCGCGCCGCGTACGCAAGTTCACGCGCGACCAGTATTTCAAGTCGTCTGCAGAAATGCAGGCCTTGTTCGCTGATGTTCCGTCGGCCATTGCGAACACGGTGGAAATTGCCCAGCGTTGCAACCTCACGCTGGTGCTTGGCAAGCCGCAGTTGCCGGACTTTCCCACCCCCAATGGCATGCCGATTGATGAGTTCTTTCGTTTTGCCTCGTTCGAGGGGCTGGAGGAGCGCCTGAAGCTTCTCTTCCCCAAGGAGTCCGACCGCGATCAGCAGCGTCCCCGCTATGTGGAACGCCTGGAGTTCGAGATCGGAACCATTCTCAAGATGGGTTTTCCGGGCTACTTCCTCATCGTGGGGGACTTCATTCAGTGGGCCAAGGCCAACGGGTGCCCTGTGGGGCCGGGACGGGGATCGGGTGCCGGTTCGCTAGTGGCGTATGCCCTCAAGATCACCGACCTGGATCCGCTGCAATACAACCTGCTGTTCGAGCGGTTTCTGAATCCCGAGCGGGTGTCCATGCCTGACTTCGACATTGACTTTTGCCAGTCCAATCGTGACCGGGTGATCGACTATGTGAAGGACAAGTACGGCAAGAATGCCGTGAGCCAGATTGCCACTTTCGGGACCATGGCTGCCAAAGCCGCCATCCGCGACGTGGGCCGGGTGATGGACATGAGCTACATGTTCTGCGACGGCATCTCCAAGCTGGTACCGGGCAAGCCCGGCATGTCGTACACGCTGGCCTATCCGCCCGAGGTGAAAAAGGAAGGCGACAAGAACAACTACGCACTGGAGCTGGAGCCGCTGCTGTACGAACGCGTGCAGAAGGAAGAAGACGTCAAGACCATCATCGAGATGGCGCAAAAACTCGAAGGCATGACCCGCAACATCGGTATGCACGCGGGTGGGGTTTTGATTGCGCCTGGCAAGCTCACGGATTTCTGCCCGCTCTACCAGCAGCCGGGCAGCGAATCGGCTGTGAGCCAGTACGACAAGGACGACGTGGAAGCTATTGGCCTTGTGAAGTTCGACTTCTTGGGTCTCGCCACTCTCACCATTCTGGAAATCGCGCGTGAGTTCATCATCAAGCGCCACAAAGGCCAGGAGAACTTCGCCTTCGAGAACATTCCGCTGGACGATGGCCCCACCTACCGGCTGTTTTCCGACGGCAAGACCGAGGCCGTGTTCCAGTTTGAAAGCCGTGGCATGCAGGGCATGCTCAAGGAAGCGAAGCCGAGTCGGCTTGAAGACCTGATTGCACTGAACGCGCTGTACCGTCCGGGTCCCATGGATCTGATCCCGAGTTTCGTGAACCGCAAACACGGCAAGGAAGTGGTGGAGTACCCCCATCCGCTGGTGGAGCCCGTGCTGGCCGAGACCTACGGGATCATGGTGTACCAGGAGCAGGTGATGCAGACCGCCCAGGTTCTGGGGGGCTACAGCCTGGGCGGCGCCGACATGCTGCGCCGCGCCATGGGCAAGAAGAAGGCCGAGGAGATGGCCGAGCACCGGGAGATCTTCCGAAAGGGTGCGGCCGAAAAGAACATCAGCCAGGAGAAGGCTGACGAAGTGTTCGATTTGATGGAGAAGTTTGCAGGCTACGGCTTTAACAAGTCACATGCGGCTGCTTACTCCCTGTTGGCTTACCACACGGGTTGGCTCAAGGTGCATTTCACCGCAGAGTTCTTCTGCGCCAACATGACCGTGGAAATGGATGACACCGACAAGCTCAAGGTGCTGTTCGAAGACGCGCAAAAAATGGGGCTCTCTTTCGAGCCGCCGGACGTCAACCGTGGCTTCTACCGGTTCGAGCCCGTGACCGACAAAATCATCCGCTACGGCCTGGGCGCCGTTAAGGGCACGGGCCAGCAGGCCATCGAGGCCATGGTGGCGGCGCGCGAGGGGCGTGGCGAAGGGCCCCACGGCGCCACCACCGGGCCTTTCAAGAGCCTTTTCGACTTCTGCCTGCGCGTGGACAAGGCGCGCATGAACAAGCGCACGGTGGAGGCTCTGATCAAGGCGGGTGCATTTGATTCCATCAACATGAACCGGGCATCGATGGTGGCGTCGATCGACCGGGCTTTTGACTTTGCGGCTGCCACGCTGGCCAACGTGAACCAGGGTGGCTTGTTCGACATGATGGGTGATGATGCCCATGGTTCCAGCACGCAGGAGCCTGAACTGGTGGACGCGGTTCCCTGGGGGATCAAGGAGCGACTCACCCTGGAGAAAACGGCGGTCGGTTTCTATCTGTCCGGCCATCTGTTCGATGAAGTCGCCACGGAGGTGCGCCGCTTTGTGCGCACCCAGATCGATGAGCTGCTGGACAGTCGCGAACCCCAGGTCTTGGCCGGGATCATCAGTGATTTCCGGGTCATCAATGGACAGCGGGGCAAATTGGGCCTGTTCAAACTGGACGACAAGTCTGCCGTCATTGAGGCGTCTGCCGATGAGGCCTTGCTCAACACGTACCGCAACCAGCTCAAGGAAGATGAGTTTGTGGTGATGATGGGCCGCTTGCAAATGGACCATTTCAGCGGTGGCCTGCGCGTGAAGGTGCAACAGGTGTGGGACTTGGCAGGGGCGCGTTGCCGTTTTGGCAAATACCTGCATGTCACCGTCGGCGACAAGGGCCCGGATGTGCACCGCCTGGTCAAGGAGTTTCCGCCGCGCAGAGAGGAGCTTGCCGAGGGTGAATTGCTCCACGGCCTGCGTGTGCGCATGGGGGTGCGCTGTGTGGCGCAGGACGCGGCCGCTGTGGCGGAGCTGCAACTGGGGGAGAGTGCCCGTTTTTATCCCACCGATGCTGCGCTGGCCGCCTGGACCGCCCAGGCGGGCAGTGGTTCGGCCACCGTGGTTTACGAATAAATCGGGTGTTGGAAACCATTCGGTGAATATCGTGAAGGCGACAGCTTGAAAAAAACCGGATCAACGTCAGATTTCCCTCACGGCAGCATGCCGCGCGGATCGCTAGAATGATTTTCATGGCAACAAAACCACCTTCACCCCCCACCGCGCTGCCCGTGACCCGGCCCGCGCGGGATGATGGCGGTTCGGTCGTGCTCGAAAGACGCACCCAGAAGACCCAGCCGCCGCAGATGTACCAGGTGGTCATGCTCAATGACGACTACACCCCCATGGAGTTCGTCATCGTGGTTTTGCAGGAGTTTTTCAGCAAGGACCGTGAACAAGCCACCCAGATCATGTTGAAGATCCATCTCGATGGCAAAGGCGTCTGCGGTGTTTATTCCCGCGATGTGGCTGCCACCAAGGTGGAACAAGTGCTTGACGCCGCCCTCAAGGCGGGCCACCCACTCCAATGTGTCAGTGAACCTGTTGAATAACAGGTTTTTGATCCCGATCTACAGTTATCCCTTCCACGCAAGCACAAAGGAGTTCACATGATTGCCCAGGAACTGGAAGTCAGCTTGCACATGGCCTTTGTTGAGGCCCGTCAGCAGCGCCACGAGTTCATCACCGTGGAGCATCTGTTGCTTGCACTGCTCGATAACCCCAGCGCAGCGGAGGTGCTGCGCGCATGTTCGGCCAATATCGATGATCTGCGCTCATCGCTGGCGAACTTCATCAAAGACAACACGCCCCAGGTGGCTGGCACCGATGAGGTGGACACGCAGCCCACGCTGGGATTCCAGCGTGTGATCCAGCGCGCCATCATGCACGTGCAATCCACGGGCAATGGCAAGAAGGAAGTCACGGGTGCCAACGTGCTCGTGGCCATCTTTGGCGAGAAGGATTCGCATGCCGTGTACTACCTGCACCAGCAGGGCGTGACGCGCCTGGACGTGGTCAATTTCATTGCCCACGGTATCAAGAAGGGCGAACCCCCAGAGCCTGCCAAGCCGGACAACCAGGCGGAAGGCGAAGAGGGTGGTTCTTCTGAGCGCAACGAAAAAGCCTCGCCGCTGGAACAGTTCACCCAGAACCTGAACCAGGCCGCCAAAGACGGCAAGATCGATCCGCTGATCGGGCGCCACTACGAGGTGGAGCGCACGATCCAGATCCTGTGCCGCCGCCGCAAGAACAACCCACTGCTGGTGGGTGAAGCTGGCGTGGGCAAGACGGCGATTGCCGAGGGCCTGGCCTGGCGGATTACCCAGAACGATGTGCCTGAAATCCTGGCCGAGGCCACGGTGTACTCGCTAGACATGGGCGCATTGCTGGCAGGCACCAAGTACCGGGGTGATTTTGAGCAGCGCCTCAAGGGCGTTCTCAAGTCGCTGAAGGACAAGCCCAATGCGATTTTGTTCATCGACGAGATCCATACGCTGATCGGTGCGGGTGCCGCGTCGGGCGGCACGCTGGATGCCTCCAACCTGCTCAAGCCCGCGCTTTCCAGCGGCCAGCTCAAGTGCATTGGCGCAACGACCTTCACGGAATACCGTGGCATCTTCGAAAAAGATGCAGCGCTGTCGCGCCGTTTCCAGAAGGTGGACGTGGTGGAGCCCAGCGTGGCCGAAACCATCGACATCCTCAAGGGCCTGAAGTCGCGCTTTGAAGAGCACCACAGCGTGAAGTATGCGGCGGCGGCCCTGCAGGCTGCAGCCGAGCTGAGCGCCAAGTACATCAATGACCGCCATCTGCCTGACAAAGCGATTGACGTCATTGACGAAGCCGGTGCTGCACAGCGCATCATGGTGCCGAGCAAGCGCAAGAAGACCATCGGCAAGGCCGAGATCGAAGAGATCGTGGCCAAGATTGCGCGTATTCCGCCTGCGAACGTGTCCAATGACGACCGTGGCAAGCTCCAGACGCTGGAACGCGACCTGAAGAGTGTGGTGTTCGGCCAGGACAAGGCCCTGGAAGTGCTGGCCAGCGCGGTCAAGATGGCGCGGTCCGGTCTGGGCAAGGGCGACAAGCCCATCGGCTCGTTCCTGTTCAGCGGCCCCACAGGCGTGGGCAAGACCGAGGCGGCCAAGCAACTGGCCTACATCATGGGCATCGAGCTCTTGCGCTTTGACATGTCGGAGTACATGGAGCGCCATGCGGTCAGCCGCCTGATTGGTGCGCCTCCGGGCTATGTCGGGTTCGACCAGGGTGGCCTGTTGACCGAAGCCATCACCAAGAAGCCGCACGCTGTGCTGCTGCTCGACGAAATCGAGAAGGCGCACCCGGACATCTTCAACGTGCTGCTGCAGGTGATGGACCATGGCACGCTGACCGACAACAACGGGCGCAAGGCCGACTTCCGCAACGTCCTGATCATCATGACGACGAATGCGGGCGCCGAGACCATGAACAAGGCGACGATTGGCTTCACCAACCCGCGCCAGGCGGGCGACGAAATGGGCGACATCAAGCGCCTCTTCACGCCCGAGTTCCGCAACCGGCTGGATGCCATCGTCAACTTCAAGGCGCTCGACGAGCAGATCATCCTGCGCGTGGTGGACAAGTTCCTGCTGCAGCTGGAGACGCAACTGGCCGAGAAGAAGGTGGAGGTTACCTTTACCGATACGCTGCGCAAGCACTTGGCCAAGAAGGGTTTCGATCCGCTCATGGGCGCCCGCCCGATGCAGCGTCTGATCCAGGACACCATCCGCCGCGCGCTGGCCGATGAATTACTCTTCGGTCGCCTGACGGACGGTGGGCGTCTGACGGTCGATATCGAGGTGAAGACCGACGACAAGGGCGTGGAAACCTCCGAGGTGCTGCTGGACATCCAGCCGCTGGCCAAGAAGGAACGCTCGGCCAAGTCCGAGCCCGCCGAGCCCGAGGAAGCCACGGCGGACTGATGGGCACTGGCGCCACTGGCGCCTTGCCGACACGTACCGGCACTCTCCAGACGCCAGCCATCATCGCGATGGCTGGCTTTTTTTTGTCCGCAGTGCAGTGTCAACAGCGTGGTGGCGGCGAAGTCTGCACAGGCAGTCTTTGACGAGCTGGATCAGCGAACTGGTGTGCGCGAACGCCGTCCGGTGCCCCAATGTCATTGAAACGTTTTCGCACAGTTCCGTGGCGAACCAGCACCTTTGGGGCGGCATACTGCGCGCTGACTGAGGAGACGCCCCCATGACCATGACCCCCACACCTTGCGCCCCGTTGCTTCCCGGTGATGCCTTTCGCAAGCGACGTCTGGGCGCGATCAGCCGGTGCCTCGCCATTGCCAGTTTTGGTGCCCTGGTGGCAGCTTGTGGCGGCGGCGGGGGTGATGCGGCGCCGATTTCACCGCCGCCGGGCTCCCCGGCGCCAGGCGCGCCAGCGCCAGCTCCGCCCCCCGGGGGCCATGTGTATGGCGATGTGCGCGGCGCAACCCTGGGTGTGGGCGCGCCGCTCAATGGCGCGCTGCCGTTCCCTGCCAACAATGACTGGAACGCGGATATCAGTGGGCTCCCCATCGATCCCAACTCTGACAACCTCATCGCCAGCATTGGCCTCTCCCGGGGTTTGTTCCCGGATTTCGGCGCGGGCCTGTGGGAAGGCGCGCCTATCGGCATTCCCTATGTGGTGGTGGCAGGTAACCAGCCGCGTGTGGCGGTGCAGTTCACCGACTACGGCGACGAGAGTGATGCAGGCCCGTACCCGATTCCGCCCAACGCGCCTATTGAAGGCGGTCCTTCCAGCGCGGGAGACCGTCACGTGATCGTGATCGACCGCGACAACAACCGCTTGTATGAAACCGGCAACAGCTACCCGCAGTCCGACGGCAGCTGGCGTGCGTCGGGTGGTGCTGTCTTTCACCTGGACAGCAACAACGTGCGTCCCACCGCCAGGCCACGATGGACCAGCGCAGACGCAGCGGGCCTGCCGATTTTTCCGGGCCTGGTGCGGTACGACGAGGCGTCGCTGGGCGCCGGTGGCATCCGCCACGCGCTGCGCTTTACCGTCAGCCAGACCCGCCGCGCTTACGTGCCGCCCGCGACCCACTGGGCATCGAGCAATACCAGCCCCAACCTTCCCCCCATGGGCATGCGCGTGCGCCTGAAGGCGGGCTATGCGATCCCGCCGGGCTTCTCTGCCGAAGCGCAGGCTATCCTCTCCGCCCTCAAGACCCACGGGATGATGGTGGCCGACAACGGCTCCAACTGGTTCCTGAGCGGGGCGCCGGACGAACGCTGGAACAACGATCGCCTGAAGTCCGAACTGCGCCAGGTGCTGGGCCGCGACTTCGAGGTCGTGCGCATGGACGGGCTGGTGACGCCATGACTCCGTGGGGCGGCCAGTTGGGCAGGCCTTGGGGCTCTGTCTACTGGCGCGCCGTAAGCCGCTCCAGCAGTTCCACGGTGGGATAGCCGTCCGCCACAACGCCGATGCTGCGCTGGTAGCCTCGCAGCCCCGCGCGGGTGGCGGGGCCCATCACGCCGTCCGGGGTGCCCGCGGCAAATCCCTTGCGGTTGAGCGCCTCTTGTAGCTCCTGCAATTGCTGGCGTGAAAGGGGTGCAAGGTCGCGCGGCCAGGCGGCAACCACGGGCCCGCCACCGCCAATCTGGCGCGCCAGCAGCGCCACCCCCAGCGCGTAGTTGACCGAGTTGTTGTAGCGCAGGATGACCCGGAAATTGCCCCCTACCAGAAAGGCCGGGCCTCGGGCACCTGCGGGCGTGACGATGGACGCGGAGGCCAGGGTGGGCAATGCCTGCCCGTCGATGCCGCGCACACTTTCGGCGTCCCACTGGGCTGTGGTCTGCCGTACGGAAGGGTCTGCGCGGGCGTGGTCGAAAGACGCGGGCAACTGCACCTCCACCCCCCAGGGTTCGCCCGCCTGCCAGCCCGAACGCGCCAGGAAATGCGCGGTAGACGCCGTCACGTCCGGGATGCTGCCCCAGATGTCGCGGTGGCCATCGCCATCGGCATCCACGGCGTAGGCCAGAAACACCGAGGGCAGGAACTGCGTGTGCCCCATGGCGCCGGCCCAGGAGCCGAGCATGCGGTCTGCTGCGATGTCGCCCTGGTCCACGATGCGCAGCGCGGACAACAGTTCGGCCTGGGCCCAGGCGCGGCGGCGGCCTTCATAGGCCAGCGTGGACAGCGCGTCCACGGTGCGGAACGTCCCGAAATTGCTGCCGTAGTTGCTCTCCATGCCCCAGATGGCGGTGATCACGGTGGCAGGCACGCCATAGCGGGCGGCGGCGGCTTCCAGCGTGGCGCTGTGTTCGGCCAGCTTGGCCTGGCCTTGGGCAATGCGCTGCTGCGAGACCGCACTGTCAAGGTAGGCCCAGGGTGTGCGCGTAAATTCAGGCTGTGCCCGGTCAAGCTCCACCACACGCGGCTGCCATTGCGCCTGGCCCAGCACTTCGCGCACCGTGCGAGGCTGGATGCCCGCCTGCAAGGCCTGCGTCGAAAACGCGTCGCGCCATGCGGCAAAGCCTGCCGCATGGTCCACGCCAGCGGTGGGGCTGCCGGTAGATGTTGCGGCATCTTGGGCCGGTGTGCTGGCGGTGGCAGGGGGGGCGCTGGCTGGCGGCGGTGTTTTCACCGCGTCCGGGCGATGGGGAGGCGCTGCGGCGCAGCCCGCCAGAGCCAGGGCTGCCCAACATGCTGCGAGGGAACGTGGGGACCAAGAGGACAAAAGGGAAGGGCGGAGCCGCGAAACGGAGGGATTGGCTGGGTGGGTGCTTTGCATGCGCCATTGTCCTGCGCTGCAGCGGCGGTGCTGCGCTGCAGGTGTATCACGGCGTGAAGCGGCATCCGAGGGGTATTTGTATTTGCTATATATTTTATAGCTGCTAGCGCTTTATCAGTATGCGCTAGGGGCCTAAAAAGCTTGTAAATCAGGTTACAGTTCACGGTATCCCTCGCCCTGTTCTTCTGTCGCCCCCTGTTTGCCCATCGACCATGGCCCCCCACACCTTCCTCTGGCACGACTACGAAACCTTTGGTGCCAACACGCGCCGCGATCGGCCTGCGCAGTTCGCGGCCATCCGCACGGACGCGGAGCTGAACGAAATCGGCGAGCCGCTGATGTTCTATTGCCAGCCTGCCAACGACTACTTGCCCGACCCGGTGTCGTGTCTCATCACAGGCATCACGCCGCAGCTGTGCCTGGAAAAGGGCGTGCCCGAGCACACGTTCGCTGCGCGCATTGAGTCCGAATTTGCGCAGCCCGGCACGATAGGCGTGGGCTACAACACCATCCGGTTTGACGACGAGATCACGCGCTTCATGTTCTGGCGCAACCTCATCGACCCGTATGCGCGCGAGTGGCAAAACCAGTGCGGCCGCTGGGACCTGCTGGACGTGGTGCGCATGACCTATGCGCTGCGGCCGGATGGCATCACCTGGCCAAAGAAAGAAGACGGCGTGACCCCCAGCTTCAAGCTGGAACACCTCTCCAAGGCCAATGGCCTGCAGCACGACGCGGCGCACGATGCGCTGTCAGACGTGCGCGCCACCATTGCGCTGGCGCGGCTGATCCGCGAGCACAACACCAAGCTGTTTGACTTTGCACTGAGCCTGCACAAGAAAGACCGCGTGGCCGCCGAGCTGCGCCTGCCCGCCACCACCAGCACGGCGCGGCCGTTTCTGCATGTGTCCGGCATGTTCCCCACCGAGCGCGGTTGCCTGGCCGTGATGTGGCCGCTGGCCAGCCACCCTACCAACAAAAACGAGCTGATCGCCTGGGACCTGGCCCACGACCCGCGCGAGCTGGCCACGCTGAATGTGGATGACATCCGCCTGCGCATGTTCAGCAAGGCCGACGCGTTGCCCGAGGGCGTGACGCGCCTGCCCATCAAGACCATCCACCTGAACAAGTCACCCATGGTGGTGGGCAATGTGAACACGCTCACGCCCGCGCTGGCGCAGCGCTGGGGCATCGACCTGGCCCAGGCCGCACAGAACGCCGAGGTGGCGCGTGCGCTGCCCGACATGAGCGGCATCTGGCCCGCAGTGTTTGCCCGCCCACAAGAGCCGGCGCCGGATGTGGATCAGGACCTGTACGGCGGTTTTGTGGGCAACAACGACCGGCGCCTGCTGAACGACCTGCGCACCCTGAGCGGCGACAAGCTGGCCAAGGCGCGTGCGAACTTTGATGACCCGCGCCTGGCCGAGCTGCTGTGGCGCTACCGGGCGCGCAACTTTCCGCAAACGCTATCGCCCGATGAGCAGGAACGCTGGGAGGCTCACCGCGCTGCCTGCCTGTTCGACGGGCAGGGCGGGGCGCGCACGGTGGAGCAGCTGTTCACCGAGATCGACGAACTCTCGGAGACCGCCGACGATGAGCGGACCCAGGACATTCTGGGCGCCTTGTACGATTACGCGGAGCACATCGCGCCGGAGAGGTAGCCCCCCTGAGGCGCTGCGCGCCTTTCCCCCGAGGGGGACGCACCCGGTGGCCTGGCGGAGCCAGTTCCACGGGTGCACTGGCATCAGGGCGCGCCAGTAGTGATCGCCCCGCCTCGTACGTAGACCAGTAGAAACAAAGCAGCCGCAGATTTTTATGACGACACCGCAGAACCACAGTTTCACCACCCAGATCGTGCACGCCGACCGCCTGGGCGGCGCCGAGCATGGGGCCATCCACAAGCCGATCCATACGTCCGTTCAGTACGGGTACGAGAAGATGGAAGAGCTGATCGCCGTGTTCCAGGGCACGAGCAAGGGCGGCTTTAACTATGCGCGCCAGGGCACGCCCACCACGGCGGCGCTGGAGGCCAAGATCACGCAGATGGAACGCGGGCACGGCTCCATCGTTTTCTCCACCGGCATGGCGGGCATTTGCGCGGTGTTCGTCACCCTGCTCAAGGCGGGTGACCATCTGGTGGCCAGCCAGTTCGTGTTTGGCAACACCAACAGCGTGTTCGGCACGTTGGCCGACCTGGGCATTGAAGTGACCACGGTGGATGTGACCGACGCGGCCAAAGTGGCTGCTGCCCTGCGCCCCAACACCCGCATGGTGTTTGTCGAAACCATTGCCAATCCCGGCACGCAGATCCCCGACCTGGAAGGCATTGGCGCGCTGTGCCAGCAACGTGGCGTGCTTTACGTGGTGGACAACACCGTGGCATCGCCCTATCTGTTCCGCGCTGCCACGGTGGGCGCGGGCCTGGTGGTCAATTCGCTCACCAAGAGCATCGGCGGGCAGGGCGCTGCGCTGGGTGGCGCTATCACCGACACGGGGCTGTACGACTGGTCGGGCTACCCCAACATCTTTGCGCCCTACCGCAAGGGCGACCCCAAGGGCTGGGGCCTTCAGCAGCTGCGCAAAAAGGGCCTGCGCGACATGGGTGGCACGCTGTCGTCCCATGCTGCGCACCAGCTGGCGCTGGGCGCTGAAACGCTGTCGCTGCGCATGGACCGTACCAGCGCCACGGCCCTGGCCTTGGCGCAGTGGCTGGAGGCGCACCCGGCCGTCTCGCGCGTGCTGTACCCCATGCTGCCTTCGCACCCCCAGCATGCCTTTGCCAAAAAGCTCCTCCAGGCGGGCTCATGGCTGCTGTCGTTCGAGCTGCGCAACCCCGACCAGTGCCTGGCCGTGTGCAACCGCCTGCAGTTGCCCATCAAGGCCACGGGGCTGGCCGACACGCGCACGCTGATCATCCCGGTAGCGCACACCATCTTCTGGGAGGCCGGCCCCGCCGTGCGTGCCGCCATGGACATTGGTGACAGCATGATCCGCCTGTCAGTGGGCCTGGAAGACCCACAAGACCTGCTCGCTGACTTTGAGCAGGCCCTTGCAGGCGCCTGACCTGTCAAATACCCGCCCAGGAGTCCCTCATGGCCACAGCAACCTCGGCGCCCCCCGCCAGCATCGGCAAGTACCGCATCGAGCGTGAACTGGGCCGGGGTGCGAGCGGCATCGTGTTTCTGGGGCTCGACGGCTTTAGGGGGCGCAAGGTGGCCATCAAGCAGACGCATGCCCATCTGCTGAAAGTACCCGAGCAGGCCGAGCGCTACCGCAAGCTGCTGCGCAACGAGGCTGCGCTGTCGGGCCGCCTGCGCCACCCCAACATCGTGCGCCTGCTCGATGCGGACGAGGAGGCGCTGCCCCCCTACCTGGTGCTGGAATATGTGGATGGCCAGCCCCTGTCAGCCTATGCCACGCCGGATGCACTGCTGCCCGTGCCCCAGGTGCTGGACATTGCCTTCAAGTGCTGCAACGCGCTCGAGTACGCGTGCCGCGAAGGCCTGGTGCACCGCGACATCAAGCCCGCCAACCTCATGCTGGCCAAAGACGGCGACATCAAGCTGACCGATTTTGGTGCGGCGCTGTCACTGCGCAGCGATGCCACGCAACTGTCGGGCCTGGTGGGCTCGCCGTCCTACATGTCGCCCGAACAGGTGCGTGAACACGACCTCACGCACCACAGCGACATGTTCTCGCTGGCTGTTGTTGTGTACGAGCTGCTCACGGGTCGCCGCCCGTTTGACGGCGACACCGACTTCGCCACGCTCTACAAGATCAGCAACGAGGCGCCCACGCCACCGAGCCTGCTGCGCGCGTCGCTGCCAGCCCATGTGGACGACGTGTTGCTGCGCGCCCTGGCCAAGCAGCCCTCCGACCGTTTTGCGACCTGGGACGATTTTGCACGGGCGCTGCTGGCCGCCCACCAGAGTCTGCCCCGCCAAAAATCCCAAGACACCGAGGCCGAGCGTTTTGCGCGCCTGCGTGCGCTGCCGTTTTTTGCCGACTTTCACGACGTGGCTCTGTGGGAGCTGATGCGCCTGGGCAACTGGCGGCGGCTGGAGCGGGGCACGGTGCTGATGCGCGAAAACACGCCCGGCGATTCGTTCTGCATCCTGATCGAGGGCCAGGTGGCCGTGAGTCGCCAGGGCTGGAATCTCAGCACACTGAGTGCGGGTGTCACCCTGGGTGAAATGACCTACCTGCGCCCCGACAACAGGCTGCGCACCGCCACCGCCGTGGCCGAGTCCGAAGTGCTGGTGCTCAAGGTGCGCAACCCCGCGCTGCGCGGGGCGTCCGAAGACCTGCAGTCGTGTTTTGACAAGGCCTTCATCAAGCTGCTGGTGGGGCGGTTGATTGCGACCAACGAGCAACTGGCCGAGTGGGAGCTGGTGGCTGCCCCTCCCGCCCCGGTAACACCGGCATCGCCTTCCGCGCCGCGCGGCTGAAGCGCCTTCGTTGCGCCCGCCGCTGGCTCGGCAACCAGGGAGTCAGTGCGCCACGGTTTGCAGTAGCAGCTCGTCAAGCGGGGCAGGGCGGCCCAGGGCGTATCCCTGGGCAAAGTGCACGCCCAGCCCGGTCAGCAGGTCCACGACGGCCTTGCTTTCGGCAAACTCCGCCACAGTCTTCTTGCCCATCAGGCAGCCAATTTCGTGGATGGACTTCACCATGGCGAAGCTCACCGGGTCGTCGGCCATGTTCTTCACAAACTGCCCGTCGATCTTGAGCATGTCCACCGCCAGCTCGCGCAGGTAGGCATACGACGATAACCCGCTGCCAAAGTCGTCGAGCGCGAACTGGCAGCCCCGCGCGCGCAGGGCGTGGATGAAACGGTTGGCCGCTGCCAGGTCGCCCATGGCGGCGGTTTCGGTGATCTCGAAACACAGGCGGTCGCAGCGCACCGGGGTCTGGTCCATGGCCTGCAGCACCTGGCTCAAAAATGCGGCGTCGCCCACGGACTGGCCCGATAGGTTGATGCAGCACAGCTCCACACGCTCCTGGTGTTCGGCCATCCAGGCCAGGGCTTTTTTGATGACCCAGCGGTCCACCCGCGCGGCCAGGTGGTAGCGCTCCACGGCGGGCATGAATTCGCCCGGCGAGACCCGTTGGCCGTCGGCCGTGCGCATGCGCAGCAGGATCTCGCAATGCAGGCCGTGCGGCGGGCTGCCCTGCAGTGTGCCCAGGCGGGCGATGGGCTGGCCAAACAGCTCAAACCAGTCATGCTGTAGCGCATGCTCGATGCGGCTGACCCATTCCATGACGCCATAGCGCTGCGCCAGGGCAGGGTCGTTCTCGGCATAGACGTGGATGCGATTGCGCCCCCTGTCCTTGGCCACGTAGCAGGCGCTGTCTGCCGCCTGCAGCAAGGCGCCCACGCTTTCGGTGGCGGCATCCAGCACCACGGCTCCGATGCTGACACTGACACTGAACACATGGTCGCGCCAACCAAAACGGAATGCGGCCAGTTCCTGCTGCATGCGCTCTGCGACCTTCAAAGTCTGTTGCAGGTCCTGCTGCCACAGCAGGATGCCGAACTCGTCGCCTCCCAGGCGGCACAGCAGATCCTGAGGCTGCAGGTGGGCCAGGAACAGGCGCGCCACCTGCCGCAGCAGTTCGTCCCCTGCCGCATGGCCGCAGGTGTCGTTGATCACCTTGAAATTGTCCAGGTCAAGGTAGCACACGCAGTGGCGGTCGGAGGCCTCCCGCGTGGCGGCAAAGGCCTGGGCCAGCAGGTGCTCGAACGCGCGGCGGTTGCCCAGGCTCGTGAGCGTGTCGTGCAGGGCCTGGAACTCCATTTCGCGACTCAGCCGGCTGGCCTCGGTCACGTCGCGAAACACCAGCACCACACCGTCAGCATCCCCGCCGGGGCGCAGCAGTGGTGAGGCGGACAGGTCCATCAGCAGGGGGGCTCCTGCCAGTGGTGTGGACCGCAGCTTGGAATGCAACTGGGTGCTGCCTTGCGCCAGTGCGCGGCCCACCAGGTCGGGGGCAGCCTGGGTGCCAGGTTCGGCGGCCAGGCCCAGCACGTCCTGGTGCCTACGTCCGCAGGCGGCGGACAGCGACCAGCCTGTCAGCGTCCGGGCTGCAGGGTTCAGGTACTGCACCAGCCCCGTGGCGTCGGTGGTGACCACGGCGTCGCTGATCGAGTGCAGGGTGACCTGCAGGCGCTCCTTTTGCTGCAGCAGCGCTTCTTCGGCCTCGTGCCGCGCGGTCATGAACCGCACCCGGTCCAGCGCCACGGCCAGATGCCCAGCGGTGGCCTGCATCAGTGCGATCTGCCAGGGCTTGGGGGGCCGCACGCCTTCCTCGTCGCCATAAGTGCCCATGCCCAGTGCGCCCATGCGCTGGTCCGCCATGATGAGCGGCACATTGACGATGGTACGGTTGTGCAGCACGGCGATCACGGCCTTGTTGGTGCGTGGGTCGGTGCGGGCATCTTCCACCACCACGACGTGGGTGGCCTGCATGATTTCTTCGAGCAGCGCATCCCCCTTCACGGGGATTTTCATGGTCTGCAGCTGGCGGCTCAGGGCACCCTCCTCACCGCTGGTGGTGTGTGTGAGGAAGTCCAGCATCCCCGAGGATTCGTCAATCAGGGCCAGCCAGACGTGGCGGTAGTCAAAAACACTCTCTCCCATGGGTTTGACGGCATCGAGCACGTCGGACAAGGTCCAAGCGCGTTCCAAGCGTTTGCACAGCTGGAGCAGGGCCTCGGAGTGCCTGCGCTCTTCGGCGTCGTGGGGCGCTGTGGGGTTGGGGGGCAATGTCATGGAACGTGGTGAAGGGCGTTTTCCGGGAGCCCTGGAGCAAGGGACGACGTGCTCGATCGCTGCCGTGGCGCCGCTTGCGCGCCCATGAGGCAGAGCATAGGTACCGCCTCAGTCGCCCGCATGGTGGAAACCACCAATTGGCTTTGGATGGTCCGTGCAAGCCACCCCGGAGTCTTTGGGGTCCGTGGTGCGCTCAGGGGCAACCCCCGGTGGGAGCGTCGGAATGGCCCCAGTGAGAAGGAGTTGGGTAGGAGCAACTTGCTATTCAATTTATAGCTACTGGCGCTTAATAGATAAGCGATAGGGCCATTTTTCTTCAATAACTTTAACCAAAAAACCGATAGCACACCACAACGGCCGCCACCACCCCCGCCAGTTCGGCCAACAGCGCGCAGCCCACCGCGTGCCGCGCACGCTGAATGCCCACCGCCCCAAAGTACACGGCCAGTACATAAAAGGTGGTCTCAGTACTGCCCTGAATGGTGGCTGCAGCCAGCGCCGCAAAGCTGTCTACCCCTTGCGTCTGCATGGTCTCGATCAGCATGGCGCGCGCAGCGCTGCCTGAAAACGGCTTGACCAGCGCAGTGGGCAGGGCGTCCACAAACCGGGTGTCTGCACCCAGCACCTGCACGCACCAGCGGATGCCATCGAGCACATAGCCCAGCGCCCCCGATGCACGGAATACCCCCACGGCACACAGCATCGCCACCAGATAGGGCAGCAGGCCCTTGGCCACGTCAAAACCTTCGCGCGCGCCCTCGATGAAGGCTTCGTACACGGGCACCTTGCGCCACGCGCCGATGCCCACGAACAGGACGATCAGCGCAAACAGCGTGAGGTTGCCCAGCAAGGACGACAACTGGGCCAGCGCGGCGGCGCTCAAGGTGGTCAGCAGCGCCATGAAGCCGCTCAGAACCAGCGCGACGGGCAGCAGATAGGCCAGCACCACGGGGCTCCACAGCGGCAGGCGCTGCACCACTGCCACGCTGAGCAGGCCCACCAGCGTGGACGCTGATGTAGCCAGCAGAATGGGCAAAAAAACCAGCGTCGGGTCGGGCGCTCCCTGCTGCATGCGGTACATGAAGATCGTCACCGGCAGCAGCGTGAGCGAAGAGGCGTTGAGCACCAGGAACAGGATCTGCGCGTTGGTGGCGGTGTCGGGCTCGGGGTTCAGCTCCTGCAGGGCTTTCATCGCCTTCAGGCCCATGGGGGTGGCCGCGTTGTCCAGCCCCAGGGCGTTGGCGGCAAAGTTCATCGTGATCAGCCCCAGCGAGGGGTGGCCGCGCGGCACCTCGGGCATGAGCTTGGCAAACAGCGGTGCCAGCCAGCGCGCCAGGGCGTCCACAATGCCCGCCTTTTCGGCAATGCGCAAGAAACCCAGCCACAGCGTGAGCGTGCCAAACAGCAGCACCATCACCTCGACCGACAGCTTGGCCATCTGGAACAGGGCCTGCACCATCGACGAAAAGATCTCGGCATTGCCGCCCACCAGCCACTGGGCCAGTGCGGCCACGGCAGCGGTCAGAAAAAAGCCCAGCCACAAGGTGTTGAGCATCAGTGGTCCTGAATGACGGGGAAGCGAAGGGCCTGCATGGTGGTGAGGTTACCTGCCCCCAGGCTGGGCGCTGGCTTGGGCGTGGCGGCAAGGCAACGGGTGGCTCGGTGGTACCCTATAGGGTTCGGTTCCAACCTGCACAGGGGCTTATTTCGGGCTTTTGGTGCTCGAATGGGCCTCCATCACATCGACAGGCGCCCTGGCGCGCCACAACTCCAAGAAAGACATCACCATGGGCGCGCAGTGGAAAGCAAAAGGCAAGGCACAGGTGGCCGACGCCAAGGGCAAGCTGTTTGGCAAGCTGGTCAAGGAAATCACCGTGGCCGCGCGCGGCGGTGCCGACCCGGCCAGCAATGCGCGCCTGCGCCTGGTGGTAGAGCAGGCCCGCAAGGCCTCGATGCCCAAAGATACGCTGGAGCGTGCCATCAAAAAGGGCTCGGGCACCGGTGCTGATGCCGTGAACTACGAGCGCGTGATCTACGAAGGCTTTGCGCCCCACCAGGTCGCCGTGATGGTCGAATGCCTGACCGACAACGTCAACCGCACCGCGCCCGAAATGCGCGTGCTGTTCCGCAAGGGCCAGCTGGGCACCTCGGGCTCGGTGGCCTGGGACTTCAACCATGTCGGCATGATCGAGGCCGAGCCCGCCACCCCTGACGCCGACCCCGAACTGGCCGCCATCGAAGCCGGTGCACAAGATTTTGAAGCAGGCGACGAAGAAGGCACCACCACCTTCTGGACCGACCCCACCGACCTCGACCTGGTGAGCCGTGCGCTGCCCGCCCACGGCTTCAATGTGCTGTCGGTCAAGCTGGGCTACAAGCCCAAGAACCCGGTAAACCCCGCCAACCTGACCGCCGAGCAGCTCGAAGAGGTGGAGAACTTCCTGGCCGCCATCGATTCCAACGATGACGTGCAGAACGTGTTTGTGAGCCTGGGCGGCTGATGGTGGTGGCCCGCTGGCCTGGTCGCCGGTGCCAGTTTCATCCCGCCCCCGCTCCATTGAATCATCCATGACCGCAGACCACTACGCCGCCCTCGGGCTCGCGGCCAACGCATCGCTGGCCGACATCAAGAAAGCCTTTCGCCAGAAGGCGTCGTTCTACCACCCGGACCGCAACGACGCCCCCGACGCTGCCCAGCGCTTTCAGGCTGTGCAAAAAGCCTATGAAGTGCTGTCGGACGACACCGCCCGCCAGGCCTACGACGACAACCGCCGCCGCAACCTGCTGGACGACCCGCTGCACACCGCCCAAGAGATCTGGCAAGCCTATTCCACGCGCATTTTGACAACGACCACTCCGTGAAACTTTCCCCTTATTTTTATGACCTGCGCTCTGCCTACCAGGCCGAGCTGGACGACCTGGTTTCCGACTCCGAAGGCAAGGATGTGCTGCGCAAGCGGCTGGCCGAAAAGCGCAACGAGATTGCCTTTCTGGTCCAGATGATGGAGTTGGCCCCCGAAATGGTGGCCGTGGTGTTCCACCAGGGTTTTCGCTTCACCAAGCCGGCTGTGGTGGAACACCTGCTGAGCCTGCCGGTGGACGAACTGCCCGACTGGCACAGCCTCTCGCCTGCCATCGCACTGGAGCCCTGGGCCAGCAGCCTGGCGCAAACCGTGCTGCGCGAACCGCAGGGTGCCCGCTTCATGGCTGTGGCTGCAGGGCTGGAATACCTGCAGCAGCACGCCCGCCTGGCGCACCATGCGGCCTCGTCGGCCGAGGGTGACAGCGACGCCGATGACGGTGAAGACGCCGCAGAGCATGATGACGACTACAACGCACTGAGCGCCGATGACGCTGCGGACCCACAAAACAGCCGCAGCCGCGAAGAGGCCAGCTCCAACTGGCTGGCCGACGCGGGTTTTGACCGCAAGGAGTGACGACCATGAGCAGCAACAACCAACACCTCGCCCTTATCACCAAGACCACTAGCCTGATCGCGGCTGGCGACATCGTGGGCGCCGAATCGGCCTTGTCGGAGCTGGCGGATGCTGAGGGCGACAACGCCTTGATGGTGGTGCTGGACCAGCTGGCCCCCAAGGACATTCTGGCCGTGATGCGCGAGTACGACGAGTCCAAGGCCTCTGTGGTCAACATGCTTGTGACGCCCGAGCAGTTCGCGCGCGCCATGGTGCTTGAAAAGCAGTACAAGGACCTCACCCACACGCACCTGCGCAGCATGGTCAACGCGGTCATCTTCCGCGACGATGCCGACCCGGTGGAGTTTCTTACTGCCATTGGCGACCTGGACGGTGGCGCCGAGGCCTTGGCCAACTACTTTGCCGAAAAGTGGAGCCGCATCGAAGCCTTTGCCCGCACCGGCACGTTTGACGCGGTGGAAGACTATGGCCCCACGCTGACCGACGACGAACTGCTCGCCTCGGGCTACGTGCAGCCGCGCATCGATCTGGACGAGGTGGCCGACCGCGACTGGATGCAGATGGCCTGGCTGCTGCGCTACGAGTGCCGCGACCTGTTCATCGAAACCTTGCTGGTGCTGCGCGCCAAGGCACGTGCCTTTGACCTGGGCCTGGAAGAGGGCGACGAATCGCCCGCCGAGGAAGACGACGGCAAATTCGAGACCAGCGAGACGGATCGCGGCAAGGCCACGCCCGCCGCACGTACGTCGGATGAGGAATCGGCGATTTGAGATGAAGCACCCCCTGAGTCGCTTCGCGCCTTCACCCCTCTCTCGCATTGCTGCGCAACGCGGGAGGGGGACGCCCCCAGCGCGGCGGGGCGGCCCTTGCGCGGGGGCGCTGGCCTTCGCAGCGCCAGTTTCAACGGCTGCGGGAATGGCCCACTAAATGACCATCGACGAACAGTCCTCTACCCAGGCTGCGGGGGCCAACACACTGCAGCTCCACGACGCCCGTCCTTTCTTTGAAAAGGCGCTGGCCTATGGCGTCCAGCATGGCGTGATTGGTGCCGACAAGCTGGCCGCCATCAATGCCGATGCGCCCAAGGGCATGGTGCAGATTGCCCGCTACTTTGGCAGCGAGTTTTTGCGGCCCGAACTGGAGAAGGCGCGTGACCGCATGGTCAACCTCATCAGCCTGTACCTGCTCGATACCACTGAGGGCGACCTGCACCAGGCCGCCATCTCGCTGCGCGACCATTCGTTGCTGTCGCGCTCCAAGGGCGGCTCAGACATGCTCAAGCGCCTGATTGGCATGCCCGAGAGCAGCAACTTTGGCATGGCGGGCTATGCCGATGCCGAGACCCCGCTGCTGGCCGTGTGGTCACTGCGCAGCCATGCTGACTACCGGGCTGAGCTGGCGCGCCGCACGCAGATTGCGCAGGCCATCCATGCCGCCCAGTGGCTGGCCGAGCAGTTCGACCTGGACCCGGACGAGCTCGAAGCTGCGGGTGCCGATGCTGAAGCCGTGATCCGCACCGGCCTGCTCGTGCTGGCCCTGGCGCCCAGGTCCATGGACCTGGGCGAATGGCCGAACACCGTCGCGTTCGAAAAAATGCTGATGGCACAGCGCAAGAAGAAGCTGGCGCCGCCTTCACAGCTGCGCCTGCCCCCCGGCTTGCCTGCTGAACTGCGCGAGGTGGTGTTGGCGCACTGCGCCAGTGTGCTGGCCGACCTGCCGAGGCTGCTGGATTCCGCCACACTGGTGCGTACGCTGCTGCGCCCCACCGGCGCTTTCCGCGCGCGCTACTTTCTGCTGGACGACCCGCTGGCCGAGGTGGACAACTTCCACCGCAGCCTGGATGCGCTGGAGGAGGGCGAGGAACCCCCGCTGCCCGCCAGCAAGACCTGGACAAAAACCACCCAGGGCAACGATGACGAGCATTCGCTGCTCACGCTGTTCCTGTGCCTGGCTGCGGGTGTGCCCAAGAAAACCCTGCTGACCGAAAAGACCGCCGCCAGCCTGGTGCGCAAACTGCGCAAATCCGGCCTGCAGCCCGCGTTGGCCACCGAGTTCATCCGCACCCACGCGCCCGGTGTGCACCAGCAGGACTACATCGCGCTGTGGACCAGCTTTGTGCAGGACGCAGAAAAAACCTTGCTCAACGACATGGACTACCAGATGCACGATGCCCTGGCCCTGCTGCGCCGGGAATGCAATGTGGTGGGCTAGGAGGCTGCGCGGCAGAAGGAACATCGGCTGCAACGCGCGAAAAACCGCTCTCGCGCGGTACTACCTCCTGCGCCCAGGGGCCCACCCTGGGCTTGTCGGTAGCACCACGCGGTCCTCGGTTTTCGCACGTCTCGCTTCGATGCCTTCTTCCGCGCAGCCTCCTAGCCGCGAACGGCACGCTGCTGGCTTGGCGCCGTCATCCGCCCAATTTATCCCATTTGCACCAGGCGGCACCTTTACACAGGTCAAGGAAAGGTGCCGCGCGACACGGTGCCCGGCGGCGGTCCGGTTAACATTCCAGCCGCCCGCCAGCCCGCCCTCAAAGTGCACAGCCCCACACTCCTCATCATTGCAGCGCTTCTGACTGCGCTCGTCACCACGGTGTTGTATGCCGTGTGGTCGTTCAACCGGAACATCCCCGGCCTGCGCCTGTGGATGGTGTCGTTCCTGCTGGGGTCGGTGTTCAGCGTGAGTCTGCTGGTGCGGGACTGGTTTCCCGAGGTGGTGGCGGTGGTGATCTCGCAAGGTTCGGTGTCGCTGGCAGCCTACCTGTGCCTGATGGCCAGCCGCATGTACATGGGGCGACGCCCGTTTTCTCATTGGTATGCGGTCGTGGGTATCGGGGCCCTGATGGTCGCGTCGGTGTATTTCACCGTGGTGCAGCCCCATCTGGGAATGCGGTTTGTTTTTGTGGGGCTGGGTGCGGGCATCTGCTTTTTGCTCACGGCGCGCACGATGGCCGATGGTGGCGTGCGCCGCGTGCCCGCGCGCTACCTGTTCGCGTTGGTGGCGGGTCTGCATGGCCTGTTTTTGTTGCTGCGTCCGGCACTGTTCAAGCTCGCTCCCGTTGCGCCCGGCGGCTTGCCAGACGCAGGACTGGTGACGCTGGTATCGCAGTTTGTTCTGCTGGAGGCCATTGTGGCCGTGGTGTTGCTGGGGTTTGGTGCGCTGATGCTGGCCAACGAGTTCATCACCAGCGAGCTGCGGCACCTGGCCGAGATGGACCCGCTGACCAACGTGTTCAACCGCCGCGCGTTTCTCACGCTGCTGGACAAGGCCATCAGTGCCGCCCAGCGCACCGGGACGGCTGTGCCCGTGCTGGTGATGGACCTGGACCACTTCAAGAACATCAACGACACCTGGGGTCACCGGGCGGGTGACGATGTGCTGCGCCATTTTGTGATGCTGGCCCACCGTTGCCTGCGCAAGGAAGACGTGATGGGGCGCCTGGGGGGCGAAGAGTTCGCCATCTTCCTGCCCAACGCGAGCGCCGCTGGTGCCCTGGCCGTGGCTGAACGCCTGCGCGCGCTGGTTGAAGCCCAGCCAGTGGCCACGGGCCCGCAGTCCATTCCGCTGACCGTGAGTGTGGGCGTCACCCTGTGTGCCCACGGCGACGCGGCGGGCGCTGCGCTGCAGCGCGCCGACGAGGCCATGTACCTGGCCAAGGAGCGCGGCCGCAACCGCGTGGAAGTGTCTGAAAAAATCTTGGGCACTCCGGTGGCGCCAGCAGCGACTGCTGCTTGAGCCGCCGTACGCGCCGCCTGTGTCGGCTGCCCGACCTTCGCTGCGCCGCTGCAGCATTTGCTGGCGGCAAAATGGCGGGCACCCCTTCGGCCCACAACAACCTGACTACCATCCCATGGCAATCAATCCCCACGGCAGCAATCCGGGCGCCCCGTTCGATGTGTTGCCCACACCACCCGCTGCACCGCGCAGGGCGTTCCTCCGTTCGGGTACGGGGTTGGCCACCCTGGGTGTGGTGGCGGTCTCTGGTGCTGGTTACCTGCTTTACCGGCCCGGCAATGACCGGCAACTGGTCTTTGGCAACCTGCGCGAGGCCATGCAAGAGGTAGAGCGCCTTGCGGGCGCCGAGGTCCAGCCGCTTGCGCCCGCCACGGCCTGGAACTGGTCCCAAACGCTGGAGCACTGCGCACAGAGCATCGAGTTCTCGCTGCAGGGTTTTCCGGCCCCCAAGTCGGCGCTGTTCCAGAACACGCTGGGTGCAGCAGCTTTCAACGTGTTTGCCCTGCGCGGCCGCATGAGCCACAACCTGGCAGAACCCATTCCCGGCGCGCCCGCGCTGGATGCGTCCACGCCCGACGCGTCAGCGGCCCTGGCCCGGCTGCGCAAGGCCGTGCAGGACTTTGCCGCCCATGCCGGGCCGCTGCAGCCGCACTTTGCCTACGGGGCATTGAGCCGCGCGCAGTACGAGCAGGCGCACGCCATGCACTTGGCCAATCACCTGTCGGCGTTTGATGTGCGGGGCTGAGTGGAGGGCTGGTGCAACGCGTGCGGTGTGGGCCGCGGAACCCTGACTGAGATTGTTTGCTATAAATAATGTAGCTATTAGCGCTTGTTCAATAAGCGCTGGAGCCATTTTTCTTAACATTTTCTGATTGTCAGATCAGCCCAGATCGTCAAAGTCCCACTGGGCGCACAGCGCCTCAAAGCGATCGGCGTCCAGGGCGCTCAGGAACAAGCCCGGCTCTGCAAGCTCCCCCTCGGCATGCAGGTACCACACCAGCGCCTGCGGCCCCACGGTGAAGATGCGCAGCCCCGCTACATCCACCACGGCCTGCGCCTGCATGGCGTGCAGCAGCGCTGCCAGGCCCCCCTGCGTTGAGAACCCATGGCACGCGCGCATGCCGCAGAACGGGTAGCCACCCTGGGCCATCTGGTAGTAGGCGATGGTGTGCAAAAACGCATCCAGGCCCAGGTCTTCCTCGTGCCAGTCGGGGGCGTCCAGGTCGGTGGTTTGCCATACCCGCTGCTGCGCATCGGTGGCCCACCAGCACACGGCCTGGTTTTCTTCCAGAAACAGCAGCTTGTCGCCCAGGCACTCCAAATCCTGCAGCGGCGCAAACCGCTGAAAACCGGCCATCAAATCGGCACGCCTGCCCACGGCGGCGTAGTAAGCGTGCAGGGCAGGGGGCACCTTGCACCCCAGGCGATGGCTTGCGGCAGCCAGTTCATCTTCCGTCGGCCCGTCTTCGGCGCTGACAGGACGGCCCAGCAACCAGGCAAGGGTGTCGGAAAGGGGCGGGGGGGTGAAGGCGGTCATGGGTTTCGGTTGTGAGAGCCACGCGCGGCCGGTGCAGGCCGGATGTTGGGGGGACGATTGATGCAGGTCAAGAGAGGGCGTGCTGCAGCTTGGGGCAACGTGGAGTGCAAAGCTACCATCCCCCGATGGGCCCAGGTGCCCGCAAGGATGGACCATGAGCAAGCATTGGAAGACAGCGGCGGCCCTGGCCGTGGTGCTGCTGGGAGGAGGGCTGCTGTTGCACTGGGCACCCTGGCAGGCCAAGGGGCCCGGCCCCGGTTTTGTGAGCGGCAACGGCCGCATCGAGGCCACCGAGATTGCCGTGGCCACCAAGCTGGCGGGGCGTGTGCTCGATGTTTTGGTGGCCGAGGGCGATTTTGTGAAGGCGGGGCAGCCTCTGGCCCGGATGCAGATCGACGGCCTGCAGGCCCAGCGCGAAGAAGCCGTGGCCCGGCTGCAGCAGGCGCAACTGGCCATCGGCAGCGCCCAGGTGCAGGTGGCGCAGCGCGAGAGCGACTACCAGGCTGCCCTGGCCGTGGTGGCCCAGCGCGAGAGCGACCTCGACACCGCCCGCCGCCGCCTGCCGCGCTCAGAACAGCTGGCGCGCGAAGGCTTTTTCTCCAGCCAGTTGCTCGACGACGACCGCGCCAAGGTGCGCAGCCAGCAGGCCGCCGTGACCGCAGCCAAGGCCCAGGCCAAGGCCGCGCAGGCGGGCATTGGGGCATCGCGCACGCAGGTGACCAGTGCCGAGGCGAACGTGCGCGCGCTTCAGGCCACGCTGGCCCGCATCGATGTGGAGCTGGCCGACAGCGAGCTCAAGGCGCCGCGCGACGGCCGCGTGCAGTTCCGCGTGGTGCAGCCTGGCGAGGTGGTGGGCGCGGGCGCACGGGTGCTGCAGCTGGTGGACCTGAGCGATGTGTACATGACCTTCTTTTTGCCCGAGACGGTGGTGGGCCGCGTGGCGCTGGGCAGCGAGGTGCGCATCGTGCTCGATGCCGCGCCGGGCTTCGTGATCCCGGCCACCGTGTCGTTCGTAGCCAGCACCGCGCAGTTCACCCCCAAGACGGTGGAGACCGCGAGCGAACGCCAGAAGCTCATGTTCCGCGTGCGCGCCCAGATCGACAAGGCGCTGCTGCTGCGCCACCAGGAGCAGGTCAAGACCGGCCTGCCTGGCGTGGCTTGGCTGCGGGTGGACCCTGCGGTGGAATGGCCCGCCAATCTCGCCGTCAAGGCCGACCAGTGAGCCTCCCCGGCAGCGTGGCACCCGTGGCCCGCCTGCGTGGCGTGGGCCAGCGCTACGGGCGCACGGTGGCGCTGGATGGCATCGACCTGGAGGTGGCCGCCGGCCGCATGGTGGGCCTGATCGGGCCGGACGGCGTGGGCAAGTCCAGCCTGCTGGCGCTGGTGGCGGGTGCCCGCGCGGTGCAGCAGGGCACGGTGGAGGTGCTGGGCGGCGACATGGCCCAAAGCCGCCACCGCAGCCGCGTGTGCCCGCGCATCGCCTACATGCCGCAGGGCCTGGGCAAGAACCTGTACCCCACGCTGTCGGTGGAAGAGAACCTGCAGTTCTTTGGCCGCCTGTTCGGGCACGACGCGGTCGAGCGTCGCCGGCGCATCGATGAACTCACGCGCAGCACCGGCCTGCACCCATTCCTGCCGCGGCCTGCGGGCAAGCTCTCAGGCGGCATGAAGCAAAAGCTGGCCCTGTGCTGCGCGCTCATCCACGACCCCGACCTGCTGATCCTGGACGAGCCCACCACCGGCGTGGACCCATTGGCGCGCGCCCAGTTCTGGGATTTGATCGGCCGCATCCGCGCCGCGCGGCCCGGCATGAGCGTGATCGTGGCCACGGCCTACATGGAAGAGGCCCAGCGCTTTGAATGGCTGGTGGCCATGGACGAAGGGCGCATTCTGGCCACCGGTACGCCTGCCGAGCTGATGGCCCGCACCGGGCATGATGCGCTGGAGCAGGCCTTTGTGGCACTGCTGCCCGAGGCCAAGCGCCGGGGCCACCATGCGGTGCAGATTCCGCCGCTGGACCGGTCGCAGGCGGATGACGCCGCCAATGTCGCCATCGAGGCGCGCGACCTGACCATGCGGTTTGGCGATTTTGTGGCGGTGGACCATGTGAGCTTTCGCATCCAGCGCGGCGAGATTTTTGGCTTTCTGGGCAGCAATGGTTGCGGCAAGTCCACCACCATGAAGATGCTCACCGGCCTGCTGCCCGCCAGCGACGGGCAGGCCTGGCTGTTCGGCCAGCCGGTCGACCCCAAGGACATGGCCACGCGGCGGCGGGTGGGCTACATGTCGCAGGCGTTTTCGCTGTACAGCGAGCTGTCGGTGGAGCAGAACCTGGTGCTGCATGCCCGGCTGTTCCACGTGCCCGAGGACGAAGTGCCCACGCGCGTGACGGCCATGCTGGAGCGCTTTGACCTGCAGGCCGCTCGCAGCGCACTGCCCATGAAGCTGCCGCTGGGCATGCGCCAGCGCCTGTCGCTGGCCGTGGCCATGGTGCACCAGCCCGAGCTGCTGATCCTGGACGAGCCCACCTCGGGCGTGGACCCGATGGCACGCGACAACTTCTGGCGCCTGATGGTAGAGCTGGCACGGCGCGACAAGGTCACCATCTTCATCTCCACCCACTTCATGAACGAGGCCGAGCGCTGCGACCGCATCTCGCTGATGCACGCAGGGCGCGTGCTGGAGAGCGCTGCGCCGCAGGACATCGTGGCCAAACGCGGCGCCGCCACGCTGGAAGAAGCCTTCATTGGCTACCTGGAAGATGCTGCGGGCACGGCCCAGGCTCCTGTGTCCGAGGTGGCTTCGGGCACGACTGCGCTATCGCCGGTGTCCCCGCCCAATACTCCCACCTGGCCCACCCGCCTGCGCCAAAGCCTGGCCCGCATCCACAGCACCCAGTGGCGCGAATCGCTGGAGCTGCGCCGCGACCCGGTGCGGGGCGCCATGGCGCTGCTCGGCTCGCTGATCCTGATGTTTGTGATGGGCTACGGCATCAGCATGGATGTGGAGAACCTGCGCTTTGCCGTGCTGGACCGCGACCAGACCGCGCTGAGCCGAGCCTATACGCTGAACCTGGCGGGCTCGCGCTACTTCACCGAGCAGCCGCCGATCACCACCTATGCCGAGCTGGATGCGCGCATGCGCTCCGCCGAGATATCGCTGGCGCTGGAGATCCCGCCCGGCTTTGCCCGCGACGTGGCACGCGGCCAGCCGGTGCAGATCGGCGCCTGGGTGGACGGCGCCATGCCGCAGCGCGCCGAAACCGTCATCGGCTACGCCCAGGGCCTGCACCAGCAATGGCTGGTGGAGCAAAGCCGCAGCCGCACGGGCGTGGTGCCCCGGGGCCTGCTGGAGGTGGAGCCGCGCTACCGCTACAACCCCGACGTGCGCAGCCTGCCGTCCATGGTGCCTGCCGTGATCCCGCTGCTGTTGCTCATGCTGCCCGCCATGCTCACGGCCCTGGCCGTGGTGCGCGAGAAGGAGCTGGGCTCCATCATCAACCTGTATGTCACGCCGACTACGCGCACCGAATTCATGCTGGGCAAGCAGCTGCCCTATGTGCTGCTGGCGCTGTTCAACTTTGGCCTGATGTGCCTGGCAGCGGTGACGGTGTTTGGCGTGCCGATGACCGGAAGTTTTGCCACGTTGACATTGGCCGCCGTGGTGTTCAGCCTGTGCTCCACGGGCATGGGCCTCCTGGCCTCCACCGTCACGCGCAGCCAGATTGCGGCGATGTTCTTTGCCATGGTGGGCACGATCATTCCGGCCGTGCAGTTTGCGGGGCTCATCAACCCCGTGTCGTCCATGACGGGCTTTGCGCGCTGGTTCGGAGAGGCCTATCCGGCCAGCCACATGTTCACCATCAGCCGGGGCGTGTTCAACAAGGCGCTGGGCCTGCAGGATTTGCAGGCCGAGTTCTGGCCCATGCTGGTAGCGGTGCCGGTCATCGTCGGCACCGCCATCCTGTTGCTACGTAAGCAGGAGACCTGACATGGCGCTGAGAGGTCGTTGGTCGAACGTTTTCAGGTTAGGCATCAAGGAACTATGGAGCCTGTGGCGCGACCCGGCCATGCTGTTCCTCATCGTCTACACCACCACGCTGGCGGTGTACTCGGCGGGCATGGCGCAGCCTGAGACGCTGTACCACGTGCCCATTGCCGTCGTGGACGAGGACGACTCGGCGCTGTCCCGGCGTATCGCCACGGCGTTTTATGCGCCCCAGTTCACACGCCCCGCCATGATCAGCATGCGCGAGGTAGACCCGTTGCTGGATGCCGGCCGCTTCACGCTGGTGCTGCACATTCCCGCCCATTTCCAGCGCGACGTGCTGGCGGGCCGGGTGCCGCAGGTGCAGCTCAACATCGACGCCACGCGCATGGGGCAGGCGTTTGCGGCCAATGGGGCGGTGCAGCAGATTGTGCAGCTGGAGGTGGCGGAGTTCGTGCAGCGCGACCGCACCGTGGCCGAGCAACCCATCGAGCTGACGGTGCGCGCACGCTTCAACCCGGCGCTCAACCCTGCGTGGTTTGGATCGCTGATGGAGTTGATCAACATTGTGACCATGCTCTCCATCATCCTCACCGGCGCCGCGCTGATCCGCGAACGCGAGCATGGCACAGTGGAGCACCTGCTGGTCATGCCTGTCACCCCGGGCGAGATCATGCTGGCCAAGGTCTGGGCCATGGCGCTGGTGGTGCTGGTCGCTACCTGGGTGTCGCTCACGGCGGTGATCCGCTGGGCGATTGGCGTGCCCATCGAGGGCTCGGTGCCGCTGTTTCTGCTGGGGGCCACGTTGCATCTGTTCGCCACCACGTCCATGGGCATCTTCATGGCCACGGTGGCGCGCAGCATGCCGCAGTTCGGGCTGCTGATGGTGCTGGTAATGATGCCGCTGGAGATGCTGTCGGGCGGCATGACGCCCCGCGAGAGCATGCCCTTGTGGGTGCAGTACGTGATGGCGCTGGCGCCCACCACGCACTTCACCGAACTGGCCCAGGCCATCCTCTACCGGGGCGCGGGCTGGGCGGTGGTGTGGCCGTCGCTGGTGTGGCTGCTGGGCATTGGGGCGGTGCTGTTCAGCCTGGCGCTGGCGCGGTTTCGCAAGACGATTGCGCGCATGGCGTAGATGCTTGGGATACTATTGAATTTGTAGCATGTTGCGCTTGTTGGATAAGCGCCAGGGGCTAATTGGACGTGAAATCCACGCTGCAGGGCCGCCCCGGCAGGTGCAGTTGCGCCACGGGTGCCGGGCTGCTGGCGAGCCGCTGGCCCCGCCGCCACACGCCCAGGCGGGTTGCCCGCAACGCAATGGCCTCGACGGGGGTGCGTGCGTGCAGCAGCACGAAGTCGGCATGGCAGCCGGGTGCAATGCCATAGCCCTCCAGGCCCAGCAGGCGCGCGGGGTTCACCGTCACCGCATCAAAACACTGCCGCATCGCAGCCTGGCTGGTCATCTGCCCCACGTGCAGGCCCATGTGCGCGGCCTCCAGCATGTCGGCGCTGCCGCCGCTGTACCAGGGGTCGAGCACGCAGTCGTGGCCGAAAGCGACGGTGAGACCCGCAGCCATCAGCTCGGGCACGCGGGTCATGCCCCGGCGCTTGGGGTAGGTGTCGTGGCGGCCCTGCAAGGTGATGTTGATGAGAGGGTTGGCCACCACGCCCAGATCGGCCTCGGCCATCAGGGGGATGAGCTTGCTCACGTAGTAGTTGTCCATGCTGTGCATGGAGGTGAGATGCGAGCCCGTCACACGGCCGTGCAGGCCCAGGCGCTGGGTTTCAAAAGCCAGGGTTTCGACATGGCGCGAGTGCGGGTCGTCGGATTCGTCGCAGTGCATGTCCACGCGCTTGCCGCGTTCGGCGGCCAGCTCGCAGAGGATCTTCACGCTCTCGGCCCCCTGGGCCATCGTGCGTTCGAAGTGAGGAATGCCGCCCACCACGTCCACGCCCATATCCAGAGCCCGTTTCAGGTTGTCGAGCCCGCCCGGCGCGCGCAGCACGCCGTCTTGCGGGAAGGCCACGAGCTGCAAATCCAGGTAGGGCGCCACGCGCTGTTTCACATCCAGCAGGGCCTGCACCGGGAGCAGGCTGGGGTGGCTCGTGTCCACGTGGCTGCGAATGGCCAGCAGTCCGCGCGCCACGGCCATGTCGCAATAGCGCAGGGCGCGCTCTACGATGGCCTCGTGCGTCAGCGTCGGCTTGAGCTCGCCCCACAGTGCAATGCCTTCGAGCAGCGTGCCACTCTCGTTCACGCGCGGTTGGCCGTAGCTCAGGGTCGAATCCATGTGGAAATGCGCATCCACAAACGGCGGGCTGACCAGCATGCCCGCAGCATCCACCGTTTCGTGCGCGGGGGCTTGCAGGCCTTCGGTGACTTCGGTGATGCGGCCGCCCTGCACGGCAATCGACATGTTCTGGCGGCCGTCGGGCAAGGTGGCGTGGGTGATGAGCAGGTCGAGCATGGCGTGGGTCTTGTGGGTCAGGCTAGGTGTCGGGTTTTTTCAAGACATGAGCCGGCTCTGTGCCTAAGCTCTGGGTCTCGCTTTGATCATCAACGATTCAGCGCATCCATTCTTACAAAGGCAGCTCTCATGCAATTTGGCTACACCATTCTCTACGTCGAAGACGTTCCCAAAACCATCGCTTTTTATGAAGCTGCTTTCGGCTTTGTCCGCCGCTTTGTGCACGAGGCAGGCGACTTTGGCGAGTTGGACACCGGAGCCACCGCACTGGCCTTCTCGTCGCTGCGGCTGATGGCCGAGCTGGGCAAGAACCCGCAGCGCGCGTCGGCCGATGCGCCCAGTTTCGAGATCGCGTTCACCACGGCCGACGTGGCCGCCGCTGTGCAGCGCGCGGTGGATGCCGGTGCGCGCCTGGTGCAGGCGCCGGAGCAGATGCCCTGGGGCCAGACCGTGGCCTATGTGGCGGATATCAACGGGGCGCTGGTGGAGCTGTGCACGCCTGTGGGGCCGCCGACCGCTTGAACTGTGGGGATCACTTCTGCGCTGGCAGCATCGCCCCTTCATCAGCGCTAAGTTCATACAAGATCAGCCATAGCCCGCCTGTGCCACCGTGGCCAGCAGTTGCGGTGTGCTGCGCAACGACGCAGGTGTTTGCCCCAGCCAGCGCAGGCAATCGCGGCTGAAGTGCGCCTGGTCGGCATAGCCGTGATCTGCCGCAATTTCGGCCAGCGGTTGCACAGTGCCCAAGGCCTGTGCTGCTCTGCGCACGCGGGCCAGGGCGCGCCAGAAGCGGGGCGTTTGGCCGGTGGTACGTTGGGTCAGGCGCTCCAGGCTGCGCTCTGAGACTCCCAGGCTGTGCGCCGCCGCGCCCACGGTGCGGCAATGCGCCAGCGAGCGGAGCGCTTCTTGCGTACGCGGGTCCGCGCGGGTGTGCTGGTCGATGGCTTCCAGCAACAAGGCTTCCGGCGCCGTTGTGCCACCACCGGCAAAGCTGAAGGGGGGCCGCCCTGCGCGGTGCTGGGCTTGCTGCCAGATAGCTTGTGCAGACCTCAACAAGGCTGACGCGTCAATGCGGGTGCCCGGTACAAGGCGAAAGCCCAGCCATTGTTCGCCCGCACGCCCCGGCACGACCATTGCAGCATCGGCCAATGCAGAGATATGCCAGTCAGACTGGCCGCGCGCATTGGTATGCAGGATGAGGTCGCTGCAGCCATCGGGCAACACCGTGGTCGGGTTGGCGTCGGTGGTGTTGAACTGCCAACGTGCCAGCACCGTGGCTGGCAACACGGGTGGTGCGATGTGATGAAGCTGCGTGGCGGGCATGGTCGGCAGGGGGCTCAACGCCTTTGGTTGGTGCGAAAACGCACATCGCCCGGCTTGTGCCCTGCATCGATGGTGATGCGGAAAGCACGGTCTCCATGGCCGGACTCTGCCCTGGCCGTAAAACGAATGCCTCGGCGCGTGGCCTGGCAGTTCATCTGGCTCAGGGTAAGAGAGGCGTGGTCGTTGTTGATCTGCGCAAAGCTCTCGGAATGGACCTCGGTGGCACTGTCGGTGCCGTCGCGCACGATCCACTGCAGGTACAAGAACGACTGCGCGTAGCGTGTGGCGTGCACGATGCGATACATGCCACCGCCCTCGCCAAGCTGCACGGGGGCGGGCCACTGGCCACAGACCTTGATCCAGTCCACGTCGGGCGCAGTGGCAAAGGATTCATACGGCATGTCCATGCCCAGCGCATGCGCCTGACCCGCGCACGCCAGCAGGGCCGGGGCCAGCCAACGGGCAAAAGTATGTGGAACCAGTTTCATCGCTCTCCCTTGCGATACGGCTTCATCAGCGCCTGCGGATACGCGGCTTTGCGTGCCACGAGCACCAGCGCCAGAATGGACAGCAGGTAGGGCAGCATCAAATACACCTGGTAAGGCAGCCACGCATCGCCCGCCTGCTGGAGGCGCAGCTGCAGCGCATCGAAGAAGGCAAACAGCAGGGCCCCCAGCAACGCCTTGCCGGGCCGCCAAGACGCAAACACCACCAGCGCCACGCAGATCCAGCCGCGCCCGTTGATCATGTTGAAGAAAAACGCGTTGAAGGCCGACAGCGTGAGAAACGACCCCGCCACGCCCATCAGCGCCGAGCCCGCCACGATGGCGCCCGTGCGTGTGGCCGCCACCGAGATGCCCTGGCCTTCGGCCGCTTGCGGGTTCTCGCCCACCATGCGCACGGCCAGGCCGAGCGGTGTGCGCAGCAGCACCCAGGCCAGCAAAGGCACCAAGAGCAAGGCCAGCAGTGTGAGCGGCGTCTGTGCCGACAGGATGGGAATGCCCAGCCACTCCATCGGTGCAAACGGCTCGATGGTGGGCGGCGTGTTGACCTTGGGGAAGCTCACGCGGTAGCCGTAGTAACTGAGCGCCGTGGCCAGCAGCGTGATGCCGAGCCCCGACACATGCTGCGACAGCGCCAGCCCCACGGTCAGCCAGGCGTGCAATAGCCCGAAGACAGCGCCGGTGAGCGCCGCCACCAGCACCCCGGTCCACAACCCATGGCCTGCATACACCGTGAGCCAGCCGGTAAAGGCCCCGGCCACCATGATCCCTTCAATGCCCAGGTTGAGCACACCCGCGCGTTCGCACAGCAAAACCCCCAGCGTGCCCAGGATGAGCGGGGTGGCCACGCGCAGTGTGGCGATCCAGAACGCAGGGTTGGCGAGGATGTCGAGCAGTTCGGTCATGCGGCTGCTCCGGCATGGTTTGCTTTGTTTTTGATAGCTAAAAAGGCATGATGGACGCGCGGTAACGGCCCATTTTTCTTGAAATTTTGGTGTGAATGAAGGTTCATGCCGCCCTCACTTCCAGCGCACGCGGTACTGCGTGAGCAGCCCCGCCACCAGCACTGCGATCAGCGAGGTCGCCACGATCACATCCGCAATGTAGGTCGGCACGCCCACCGCACGGCTCATGCTGTCGGCACCCACCAGCACGCCCGCCACAAAGGTGCCCGCCGCAATCACGCCCAGCGGGTGCAGCCCCGCCAGCATGGCAATCACAATGCCGCTGTAGCCGTAGCCGGGCGACATGTCGAGCGTCACATACCCAGTGCGGCCCGCCACCTCGATAGCCCCCGCCAGCCCCGCCAGCCCGCCCGAGAGCAGGGCGACCAGCACCACGGTGCG
Organism: Acidovorax sp. Leaf73; assembly: GCF_916855635.1. Lineage (NCBI taxonomy): Bacteria > Pseudomonadati > Pseudomonadota > Betaproteobacteria > Burkholderiales > Comamonadaceae > Acidovorax > Acidovorax sp. Leaf73. The sequence continues at coordinate 1,248,806 of NZ_CAKASI010000001.1, read as the reverse complement.
GGTGATGGGCACACCTGCGAAGGCCGCAGCGCGCGCATTGGCCCCGGCGGCGCGGATGTCAAACCCCGGCACCGTGCGCGCCAGCAGCGCCCACAGCATCACGGCCAGAGAGATGGCCCACAGCAGCCCCGTGTGCAGCCGCGTCTGCGGCACCAGCTTGGAAAGTTCCAGGTCGCCCTGCAGCGCCACGCTCTGCGGCCAACCCATGGAAAGCGGGTCTTTCATCGGCCCATCTAGCAGGGCCGACACCAGCAACAGCATGATGAAGTTGAGCAGCAGCGTGGTGACCACCTCGTCCACCCCCAGCCGCGCCTTCATCAGCGCCGGGCCCAGCAGCAGCGCTGCCCCGGCCAGCGCAGCCGCCAGCATCATGAGTGGGAAGAGCAGGTAGGGCGACCACTCCAGTCCCGTGCCGCCGTGCATGCCGCCCACGGCCACGGCGGCCAGCGCGCCTGCATAGAGCTGACCTTCAGCCCCAATGTTGAACAGCCGGGCGCGGAAGGCCACTGCGGCCGCCAGCCCGGTCAGGATCAGCGGCGTGGCGCGGGTCAACGTCTCGGTCAGCGCAAACACCGAGCCGAATGCGCCTTGCAGCAGCAGCGCATAGGTCTGGCCCACGGGGGCGCCAGCCCACAGCACCAGCAGGGCGCTGACGATCAATGTGAACACCACGGCGCCCACCGGTGCCAGCACGTAGGCGGCGGGGGAGGTGTGGTTGCGTTTTTCGAGTCTCATGGATTTTTCTTGTTGTCGCTCAGTGGGTCGCACCGGCCATGGCCAGACCGATGGCTCCGCGTGTCCAGTCTTCTGCGGGCCGCGCCTCGCTCAAATGCCCGTCGTGCATCACCGCCACACGGTCCCCCAGGGCCAGTACTTCGTCCAGGTCATCTGAAATCAGCAGCACGGCCGCCCCCGCATCGCGCGCTGCAATGAGCTGTTGCTGCACAAAGGTCACCGCACCAATGTCCAGCCCCCAGGTCGGTTGGTGGGCAACGATGAGCTGGGGCGCTTGCGCGGTGCTGCCTGAGGCATCCTTGGGCGGCATCAGGGCCCGGCCCAGGATGAGCTTTTGCATGTTGCCGCCCGACAGCGCCCGCGCAGGCGCATCGGGCCCGCCGCCGCGCACGTCAAAGGTCTCGGCAACGCGCTGCGCATGCTGGCGTGCCGCTCGGCGCTTGACCCAGAAGGCACGGAACCACGGGTGTGCAAACGAAGGGCCGCGCAGGCGTTCGGACACGGCGTTCTCCCACACGGGCAGGTCGCCCACGACGCCCACGGCGTGCCGGTCTTCGGGGATGCGGGCCACGCCCTGGCTCACCAGCCACGCGGGCCGGGCTTGGAGCGGTGCGCCACGCAGCGTGACCGCGCCGGAGGAGGCCGCACGTACGCCACACAGTACATCGGCCAGCGCCACCTGGCCGTTGCCGCTGACGCCTGCAATTGCCACGATCTCGCCCGCGCGCAGGGTGAGAGACACATTGTTCAATCGATCGCGCCCCATGGGGGCAGTGCTGACGTTGCTCAGGGTGCAGACAGGCTCGCCTACATGCTGTGCTGGGCGGCGCTCGGCCACTTCGATCGCGTGGCCCACCATCCATTGCGCCAACTGCCCCTGCGTTGTGCCCTGTGCAGGCGCTTCGGCCACCAGCTTGCCCTGGCGCAGCACGGCCACGCGGTGGGACACGCGCAGCACCTCGCCGAGTTTGTGGCTGATGAAGATGATGGACAGGCCCTGCGCCACCATCTGCGCCAGGGTGTCGAACAGCGCTTCACTCTCTTGCGGGGTGAGCACGGCAGTGGGTTCATCCAGGATCAGGATGCGGGCGCCCCGGTAGAGCGCTTTCAAAATTTCGACCCGCTGGCGCTCGCCCACCGAAAGGCTGCCGACCTTCGCATCGGGGTTCACTGGCAGGCCAAACTGCTGCGACACGGCCAGCAGCTTGGCCCGCGCTTCGCTGCGGCGCGAGAAAGGCTGCCACAGCGGCTCGCTGCCCAGCAGCACGTTGTCCAGCACCGTGAGGTTGTCGGCCAGAGTGAAGTGCTGGTGCACCATGCCAATGCCCGCCGCCAGCGCCGCGCGCGGCTGGCCGGGGTGCAGGGGCTGGCCGAAGACTTCGATGCTGCCTTCGTCGGCCACGTAGTGCCCGAACAGGATGGACATCAGCGTGGACTTGCCCGCGCCGTTTTCGCCCAGCAGGGCCAGCACTTCGCCGCGTGAGAGGGTCAGGCTGATGCTGTCGTTGGCGACGAGCTTGCCGAAGCGTTTGGTGATGCCCGACAGGCGCAGGACGGGCGCTGTGGTGGAGTCCATCTACTTCCAGGCCGCCAGAAACGCGCGCAGCACCTTGGCAGAATTGGCCGCCGCCAGGCCCATGAAGGTGCCCATTTCGTTCTCACCCTCGCCACCACCGGCCAGGTCGCTCAGCGAGCGGAAGGCGATGTAGGGCACGCCATTGCTGTGTGCGACCATGGCGGTGGCGGCGGTTTCCATGTCGAGCACGTTGGCCTCGAAGGTCTTGAAGGCGTACTCGCGGAAGGCCTTGTTGTCCACAAAGGCCTGGCCCGACACGCCGTTGCCGCCCACCACCAGTTGCGGGCGCTGCTTCAGGCAGTTGGCGGCTACGCAATGTTCCAGACCTACGTTTTGCAGGCTGCGGGCGGTGGCCAGCATCTTGGGGTCGGCTTCAAACCAGAATTTTTTGGAGAGCTTGGGCTGGGCGGCCGAGCGCACTTCCACGGGGCGCGGGTGCATCATGCCGAAGGCGGGCATCGTCAGCTCGCTTTTCATCCAGGCGGGGGCGCTGTACTGGCCAGGTTTGTCTTCACGCGCCATCAGCCATTCCATGTACTGGCCCCACTGCGCGGGCACCGTGACGTCGCCAATGTGCAGGCTGGGGTTGACGCCGCCCGCGATGCCGCTGAAGACCACATGACTCACGTTGAAGCGGTCCAGCACCAGCTGGGTGTTCATGGCCGCGTTGGTCATGCTGATGCCTGAGAGGAAGACCACCACGGGTTTGCCTTCGAGCGTGCCGGTGGTGAACTCCACGCCGTTGATGCTGTGTTTGGCGGGCCGCTGCACCTGGGGCAGCAGTACGGTCAGCTCAGGGGAAAAGGCGGAGATGACGGCGATGCGGGGCGTGTCGTCCAGCCGCACAGCCGTCTTGCCGGGCGCGGTGGCGGCACAGCCTGCCACCACGGCGGCGAGGGTGAGGGCGCCCAGCAGGCGTGTGCACCGGGAGATCAGGGAGGGCTTGGCGGCGGAGAGGGATTGCATGGGTGTGGTGCCTCGTCAAAGAAAAACAGCGGTGTGCGCAGTCAACGCGAAAAAAACAAACAGGCCACCGCTTTGCTGGGGTGGCCTGTGCACAGACTGGAACAGGGGCGGGCAGGGTGGGTGCCCGCTACATTCAGTGCCTACTTGGCCGTCGATTTTGGCTGGCTGTCGTCCACCTTAACGGTGAACTTGCCCGCCAGGATGTCGGCCTCTTTCGCCTTGACCTTGGCCACGATGTCGGCGGGCACCTTCTTCTCGAACGTGCCCAGCGGCGCGAGTTCAGAGCCCTTGTGCTTCATCATCGAGTACGGGCCGTAGTCTTCGGCGGTGAACTTGCCTTCCTTGACCAGCTTGAGCGCACGGTCGATGCTGGGCTCCATGTGCCAGATGGCCGATGCCACCACCGTGTCGGGGTACTGCGGCTGGGTGTCGATCACGTTGCCGATGGCGAGCTTGCCCTTTTCCTTGGCCGCGTCGCTCACGCCAAAACGCTCGGCGTAGAGCACGTCGGCGCCCTTGTCGATCATTGCAAAGGTGGCTTCCTTGGCCTTGGGCGGGTCAAACCAGCTGTTGATGAAGGTGATGGTGAACTCGACCTTGGGGTTGGTCTCTTTGGCGCCTGCCATGAAGGCGTGCATCAGGCGGTTGACCTCGGGGATGGGGAAGCCGCCCACCATGCCGATCTTGTTCGTCTTGGTCATGCCGCCCGCGACCATGCCGCTGAGGTAAGCGGGTTCCTGGATGTAGTTGTCGAACACGCTGAAGTTGGGCGCCTGCGGCTTGCCGGAGGAACCGAGCAGAAAGGACGTCTTGGGGAAGTCCTTGGCCACCTTGCGGGCGGCGGCTTCCACCGCAAAGGCCTCGCCCAGGATGAGCTGGTTGCCGCCGGTGGCGTATTCGCGCATCACGCGCTCGTAGTCGGCGTTGCTCACGTTTTCGGTGGCCTTGTATTCGATCTCGCCCCGTGCTTCTGCGGCCTTCAGGGCCTTGTGGATGCGGCTGACCCATTGCTGCTCGAAGGGTACCGTGTAGATCGCCGCGACCTTGAGCTTGGACTGCGCTGTGGCCAGTGATGGTGCGAGCGTCAGGGCTGTGGACAGGGCCATGGAGGTGCAGAGCAGGCTGCCAGTGAAGATGCGGCGAGTGGTCATGGTTGGGGTCCTTGTGAAATGCAACAAAAGGGGATGTGCGCTCGGGTCCAAGCAATAAGTATGCACACAAAGGGCATGGCGGTATCTTGATTGCAAGATGCAAGCGTTAGAACATTGTGTTTCGGTAGCCCCCGAAATTCGCAAGCCCATCGCTGTCGAGCGTATTTCTCGCACTACCATCCTGCGCTCGAATGAGGGCGTCTGGACCGGCTGGCTGGTACGAGACGGCGCGGGGAGTTTTCAGATGTTCCTTGAATTCGTTGGATGGATGCCGGGGGCGGCGCTGAAGACGGGGCCTTGCGAGGTTCCCCTGAACTCGCCCGAAGCGCTTGTGTGTGACTACAAAATGACTTGGGAGGGATTCTTGTGAAAGCATTGATGGCAGTGGCAACCGCAATGACGTTGGTCGGGTGTGCTTCGGTAACGAACGACACCACCCACGGCGTCCGCGTGGATACAAGGCAAAAGAGTGGCGCGGTGGTAGCTGGCGCCGACTGTGTGGCAACTAACGACTATGGATCGACAAGCTTCAAGTCTGGTGGCACGCAGGCACTGCGCCGTTCAGCGGGCGATATGACGATCGTCTGCACGAAGAATGGAGAGCAGCCAGCCAACGCACGCTTGATATCCCGCCCCAATGGCGGGATGGCGGGGAATATCGTCCTTGGCGGCGTCATCGGCGCAGTGGTGGACCATAACCGTGGTACAGCCTACACCTACCCGACCTGGGTGGAGCTGGTATTTGGCGAGTCGCTGGTGTTCGACCGATCGCTTCAGACCGGGGATGCCGTGGTGAAAGGCCTAGCGGCTGGCTCGGTTACGGCAAAGGCAAACGCACCCGCGCCCGGCCGTTCGAACACAACCTCGCACCAGTGCATGCAGCAGCTCCCTGGAGCCATCTGCTGAACTGCGGTACTGCAGTATCAAAAAAGCCCCGCATTTGCGGGGCTTTTTTGCGGGTGCGTGGCCTATTTGGTGCCAAAAATCCGGTCGCCCGCATCGCCCAGGCCCGGCAGGATGTAGCCGTGGTCGCTCAGTTCGCGGTCAATCGCTGCGGTGAAAATCGGTACGTCGGGGTGTGCCTTTTGCATGGTGGCGATGCCTTCGGGGGCGGCCAGCAGGCAGACGAACTTGATGGAGCGGGGGTTGAGCTTTTTCAGGCGGTCTACGCAGGCGGAGGCCGAGTTGCCGGTCGCCAGCATGGGGTCCACCACGATGATGTCGCGCTCGTCCATTTCGGACGGCATCTTGAAGTAGTACTCCACGGGCTGCAGCGTGGCCGGGTCGCGGTACAGGCCGATGTGGCCTACGCGGGCGCCGGGCACCACGTTGAGCATGCCATCCAGGAACCCGTTGCCCGCGCGCAGGATGGAGACCAGCACCAGCTTCTTGCCGTCGATGACCTTGCCGGTCATGGTCTCTAGCGGGGTTTCAATCTCGATGTCCTGCAGCGGCATGTCGCGCGTGACTTCATACGCCATCAGCGTGCTTAGCTCCCCCAGCAAGCGACGAAAGCTGTTGGTGCTGGCGTCCTTTCGGCGCATGAGCGTGAGCTTGTGCTGGACGAGGGGGTGGGTGATGACGGTGACGTTGTTGTTGGTGCTGGCAGTGCTCATGGCGAGGCCTATGGTCTACAGGTAGAAATGAAAGGGGTGGCGGTATTTTGACGGTACTTGCGCCAGCGCCCGTAAAAACTGGCGCGGCCCAGGCCAGTGGACGCCGTGGAACTGGCTTCGCCAGGCCACTGGCGGCGTCCCCTTGAGGGGAAGGCGCCGCAGGCGACTCAGGGGGGCGCGGGCTAGTCCGCCAGAAACCGCGCATAGCGCGCCAGGTCAACGTTGCCGCCGCTGATGAGAACGCCCACGCGCTCACCGTGCAGCAGCTTGCCTCCGTTGTCAGCGCCAGAGAAGGCCTGCGCACCCGCATAGGCCAGGGCGCCGGTGGGCTCCACCACGATCTTCATGCGCTCGGCAAAGAAGCGCAGGGATTGCATGAGCTGCTCGTCGCTCACGCTGATGATGTCTTCGGCATGGTCGCGGATGATGGGGAAGGTGAGCTCGCCCAGCGCCTGGGTTTGCGCGCCGTCGGCGATGGTGTGGGGCGTGGGGATGCGCACGATGTGCCCGGCGCGCAGCGACTGCTGGGCGTCGTTGCCCGTTTCGGGCTCGACACCCACCACGCGGCACTGGGGTGCCAGGGCCTGCGCGGCCAGCAGGCTGCCTGCCAGCAAGCCGCCACCGCCCACGCAGACAAACAGGTAGTCCAGATCGGGCACTTCTTCAAACAGTTCTTTGGCGGCGGTGCCCTGGCCTGCAATGACGTGCGGGTGGTCAAACGGCGGCACCAGCGTCATGCCGCGCTCCAGCGCCAGGTGGCGGCTGATGGCTTCGCGGTCTTCGGTGTAGCGGTCGTAGGTGACGACCTGGGCGCCGTAGGCCCGTGTGGCCGCCATCTTGGAGGCGGGCGCGTCTGCGGGCATGACGATGACGGCGGGCATGTCCAGCATGCGGGCCGACAGCGCGATGGCCTGCGCGTGGTTGCCGGCCGAAAAGGCCAGCACGCCGCGCTCGCGCTGCTCATCGGTGAACTGGGCCAGGGTGTTGAAGGCGCCCCGGAACTTGAAGGCGCCGGTGCGCTGCAGGTTCTCGCATTTGAAGAACAGTTGCGCACCCAGCAGGTCGTCGGCGGTGGTGGAGCGCAGCACCGGCGTGTGGTGCGCCATGCCCTTGAGCCGGTGCGCGGCGGCGGCCACGTCGTCGTAGGTGGGCGGGGTGAGGCTGGGCAAGGTCATGGCGGCATCCCTGGTGGCGGGGCAAACGCTTGCCCCTTCAGCCCTCGGATGATAGCGGGTTGCCGCGTGGTTTCAACCCAAAATAGCCATTCGCGCTTGTGTAGCAAGCGCGAGCCGCTATAGATTTTGATGGTTGACGGCGGGTCAGCCCAGCTCGCTGAACCGTTGCAGCGGCGTCAGTGCCGGGAAGTCGCCCGCGCGCTTTTGCTTCATCGCCGTGACCGACTCGCGCACATGCTGGTTGCTCCAGATGGCGCCTTGCAGCCAGCCCATCTGGCGCAGGCTGTCTTCCACCGAATGGTCGCGGGCGTAGTTCACGGCCTGTTTGGTGCCCCAGATGGCCACGGGCGGCTTGCTGGCGATCTCTTGCGCGCACTGCAGCGCGGCGGCAAGCATTGCTTCTTGGGTCTCGAACACTTCGTTGACGAGGCCGTAGCCCAGGGCCTTGGCTGCGCTCAGGCGGCGGCCGGTGTAGGCCAGCTCTTTCACCACACCCAGCGGGATCAGCTTGGGCAGGCGCTGCAGCGTGCCCACGTCGGCCACCATGCCGATGTTGATCTCCTGGATGCAGAAGAACGCATCCTGCGTGGCGTAGCGGATGCAGCTCGCGGTGACCATGTCCACCGCGCCGCCGATGCAGCCGCCGTGGATGGCCATGATGACGGGGATGCGCAGGCTTTCGATGCGGGTGAAGGTGGCCTGCATGTCGGTCAGCAGGTCAAAGATGGCGGCGCGGCCTTCAGGGCTCTGGTCGTCCATGGTGATGGCGCCGCCAAAGGTTTCGAGCGCCATGCCTGCGCTGAAATGTTTGCCGGTGCTGCTGATGACCAGCGCCCGCGTTTCGCCCGCCTTGTTGAGCTGGGCCAGCACCTCGTCCAGCTCGCGCCAGAAGGTGGGGTGCATGGTGTTCATGGCCTCGGGGCGGTTCAGCACCAGATGGGCCACGTGGTCGGTGATGCTGAGGGAAAAGCAGGTGAGGGTGTTCATGGGGTGCCACTGTAGACCGGTGAATGCAGGTCGGGTCGTCGCCTGGGTGACTCTGAGCTATTTTGGCTGCCAGCGCTTATCTGGTAAACGCTGGCAGCTATGAAAACAGGAGTACTTTTGCGCGCGTTCGGCAGAACGGGCGGCGGACGTCTATAGGCACAGTCTGTCAATCGCCGCCCCCGCCACCACAGCCGCCGCCATCCCCTCCGCCGTCGCTTCCACCTCCATCCGAGCTTTCGGCGCCGCCAAAGTCGCCCGAGCTGCCGCTGTAGCTGCCGTCCGAGAAGCTGGTGCCGCAGTAGCTGTCTCCACCACTGCCACCCGCGTCGCTCTTGCGGGCGATGTCGGAGCAGTCGGGCACGTAGGAGAAGCCGCCTGCAATGGCGAACTTGGCATCCAGCGCAAACAGCAGGGGCAGGCGGCTGGGGGCCTTGGGGTCGATGGACTCCTCCTTGCATACCCAGTACCAACAGCGGCGCAGGCCATCGTTGTGGCGCGCCTTTTTACCCAGCGCCTCGGCGGGTGTGTGGTGCAAAAAGAAGCCCAGGGCGTTGTGGCACCAGGCTTTGTAGGCCTGGGTGTGCAGGATGAACTCATGCCACAGCGCGTCGACCGCCTTGGAGGGCATGGCCACAAACTGTTTGTTGCCGCGCAGGCAGGCCATGAAGAACTGGCGCAGGCCGCGTTCGACCAGCTCGCAGTCGCGGGTGCTCAGGTGGGGGTAGGTTTCGCGCAGCTTGCGCTGCAGAAAGCGGGGCAGGGGGGCCTCGCGGATATAGCGCTGGCGGACCGCGTTGGTCCACTGGATCACCAGGGCGGTGATGATGACTGTGGCCAAAAAATACAGAATCCAGGGCCACCGCAGGCGCCAGGCGCCCGCGAAGATCCCGACGATGGCGGCCACCCACACGGCAATCGCCAGCAGCACGACCTTGCTTCCCCACCACAGCAGAACGTTTTCGATGCGCTTCATCGTCCCTCCTTTTTTGTTGTTGTGTGGCGATTTCACGGCTGTTTGGTGACTGATTGATGACACTTTGGGTGGTGTCGCCAGATGGTCACGCGGGGGCTACCCCCAGCACCATCGCAGGCCGGAGCTGCCGTGATGGGGCCGCGCTTGGAGGCGCTGAGCAGGGGGGCGGAATCTGTGCCCCCCTTGCGTTCAACGCCGCTTGCTGCCGCCGAAGATGCTACCCAGCACCCCGCGCAGGATTTCCTTGCCAATGGTGGTGCCCATGGTGCGCACCGCCGACTTGGCCATGGTCTGGGCCAGGCCGTCGCGTTTGCCGCCGCGCGGGCCGGTGCTGCCAAACAGCACGTCGTTGAGCCCGCCCATCAGGCCGCCGCCGCTGTCTTCCGTGTTGGCGGGTGCACCTTTGCCATTGGCAGGTGCCTGCGCACTGGCTTCGGCGGCGCGGCCCTTGAGTTTTTCGTAGGCGGACTCGCGGTCCACCACCTTTTCGTACACGCCCGCCACCAGTGAGTTGGCCACCAGCACCTGGCGCTGCTGCGCTGTGATGGGTCCGAGCTGGCTGCCGGGTGGCAGCACAAACACGCGCTCGGTCACGCTCGGGCGGCCCTTGGCGTCCAGAAAGCTCACCAGCGCCTCGCCCACGGCCAGTTCGGTGATGGCGGTCTCGATATCGAGGCCCGGCTTTTGCCGCATGGTGGTGGCCGTGGCCTTCACGGCCTTCTGATCACGCGGAGTGAAGGCGCGCAGCGCGTGCTGCACGCGGTTGCCCAGCTGGGCCAGCACGCTGTCGGGGATGTCGAGCGGGTTCTGTGTGACGAAGTACACGCCCACGCCCTTGGAGCGCACCAGGCGCACCACCAGCTCGATGCGCTCGATGAGCACTTTCGGCGCCTCGTTGAACAGCAGGTGGGCCTCGTCGAAGAAGAACACCAGTTTGGGCTGCTCGGGGTCGCCGATCTCGGGCAGTTGCTCGAACAGCTCAGACAGCATCCACAAGAGGAAGGTGGCATACAGGCGCGGCGAGTTCATGAGCTTGTCGGCCGCCAGGATGTTGACCACGCCGTGGCCGTCCACGGTCTGCATGAAGTCCTGGATGTTGAGCATGGGCTCGCCAAAGAACTGCGTGCCGCCCTGCTGCTCAATCTGCAGCAACCCGCGCTGGATGGCGCCCACGCTGGCGGCGCTCACGTTGCCGTATTCGGTGGTGAACTCTTTGGCGTTGTCGCCTACGTACTGCAGCATGGCGCGCAGGTCTTTGAGGTCCAGCAGCAGCATGCCGTTGTCGTCGGCGATCTTGAACACCAGGTTGAGCACGCCCAGCTGGGTTTCATTCAGGTTGAGCATGCGGCCCAGCAGCAGCGGGCCCATGTCCGACACCGTGGCGCGCACAGGGTGGCCCTGTTCGCCAAATACGTCCCACAGCGTGGTGGGGCAGGCCAGGGGGGCGGGCAGGGGAAGGCCCCGCTCCTTGAGCACTGCCGCCAGCTTGTCGCCAATCTTGCCGGGTTGGCTGGCGCCGGTCAGGTCGCCCTTCACGTCGGCCATGAACACCGGCACGCCAATGCGCGAGAAGTTTTCCGCCAGCGTCTGCAAGGTGACGGTCTTGCCCGTGCCGGTGGCTCCGGTGATGAGCCCGTGGCGGTTGGCCAGTCCGGGAAGCAGGTGGCATTCAATCTTGTCGTGCTTGGCAATCAGCAGGGGTTCGGCCATTTCGGGTTTCCTCGGGGGTACGGGTTCGGCAAAAAGTAAAATCCACCGACTAGATTAAATCAATACAAAAGGACTTCTCGTGGCAGGACACAGTAAATGGGCGAATATCCAGCACCGCAAAGGGCGCCAGGATGAAAAACGCGGCAAGATCTGGACCCGCATCATTCGTGAAATCACTGTGGCTGCCCGCTCGGGCGGCGGCGACCTGTCTGCCAACCCCCGCCTGCGCCTGGCGGTGGACAAGGCCAAGGCGGCCAACATGCCCGCCGACCGCATCAAGTACAACATCGACAAGGCCACGGGCAACGCCGAGGGATTGACCTACGAGGAAATCCGCTACGAGGGCTATGGCATTGGTGGCGCAGCGATCATGATCGACACGATGACCGACAACCGGGTGCGCACCGTGGCCGAAGTACGACACGCGTTCAGCAAACACGGTGGCAACATGGGCACCGAGGGCTCGGTGGTTTTTCAGTTCAAGCACTGCGGCCAACTGATTTTTGCCCCCGGCACCAGCGAAGACAAGGTGATGGAAGTGGCGCTGGAGGCGGGGGCCGAAGACGTGGTGACCGACGACGACGGCGCAGTAGAGGTGCTGACCGCCCCCGCCGACTTTGAAGCCGTGAAGAATGCCCTGGAAGCGGCAGGCCTGACGCCCGAAGTGGCGGGCGTGACCATGCGGCCTGAAAACACCATTGAACTGACGGGCGACGACGCGGCGCGCATGCAGCGGCTGCTGGATGTGCTGGAGGACCTGGACGATACCCAGGAGGTCTACCACAACGCTGCCCTGTGACATTGCGCCTGTGGACCGCCGCTTTTTTCTTGCGCTGACTTGTTTTCCGACTGATATTTCCCCGAACCCCGCCAAGCAGCCCAGCGCTGCGAGCAGGGTTCACCAAAGGTTCCTATGAAAGTACTTGTGATTGGTGGCGGCGGCCGTGAACACGCGATGGCGTGGAAACTGAGCGAGTCCCCCAAGGTGACCAAGGTGTATGTGGCGCCTGGCAATGGCGGCACCGCGCTGAACTCCAAGCTCGAGAACGTGGCCATCACCGACGTGCGCGAACTGCGTGTGTGGGCGCAGGCCGAAAAGATCGCACTGACGGTGGTGGGCCCCGAAGCGCCACTGGCGGCGGGTGTGGTCGATGAGTTCCGTGCCAATGGCCTGCGCATCTTCGGCCCCACCAAGGCTGCTGCCCAGCTCGAAAGCTCCAAGGCCTTTTCCAAGGCCTTCATGCGCCGCCATGGCATCCCCACGGCCGACTACGATACCTTCACCGACCCGGCTGCGGCCCACGCATTTGTGGACCGGCTGGGCGCGCCCATCGTCATCAAGGCCGATGGCCTGGCTGCAGGCAAGGGCGTGGTCGTGGCCATGACGCTGCAGGAGGCCCATGATGCTGTGGACTTCATGCTGGTGGACAACAAATACGGCGTGACCCACAACGAAGGTGGCGCGCGTGTGGTGATCGAGGAGTTCCTCGAAGGCGAAGAAGCCAGTTTCATCGTGCTGTGCGACGGCAAGAACGTGCTGGCGCTGGCCACCAGCCAGGACCACAAGCGCCTCAAAGACGGCGACGAAGGTCCCAACACCGGCGGCATGGGTGCGTATTCGCCCGCGCCAGTGGTCACGGCCGATGTACATGCCCGCGCCATGCGCGAGATCATCCTGCCCACGATTCGGGGCATGGAAAAGGACGGCATTCCCTACACCGGTTTTCTGTATGCAGGCCTGATGATCGACGCCAAGGGCCAGCCCAAGACGCTCGAATTCAACTGCCGCATGGGCGACCCCGAGACGCAACCCATCCTCATGCGCCTGAAAAGCGACTTCAGCGACGTGATGGCTGCTGCCGCTGACGGCAAGCTCGACCAGATGGAACTGCAATGGGACCGCCGCACCGCACTGGGCGTGGTCATGGCCGCCCATGGCTACCCGGAGAACCCGCGCAAGGGTGACCCCATCACCGGCCTGCCAGCCGAGGCGGACGATGCCGTGGTGTTCCATGCGGGCACGCAGCTCAAAGATGGCGTGGTCAGCGTGACCGGTGGCCGTGTGTTGTGCGTGACGGTGCTGGCCGACAGCGTCAAGCAGGCGCAGCAGCGTGCCTATGACGTGGCGCGCGGCATCCAGTTCGATGGTGCGCAGTACCGCCGCGATATCGGCTTCAGAGCACTCAAGAGCTGATGGCAGACGTTCAGAACTTGAACCCCGCCGACACAGTGGCGAGGGTGCGCGGCTATCTGGTGGGTCTGCAGGCGCGCATCACCGACGCGCTCGAAGCCGTGGAAGGCGAGGGCGGCGCACGTTTTTTGGCCGACGCTTGGAGCAAGCCGCCCGGTGAGCCGTTGCAGGGCGACGGCATCACCAAGATCATGGAAGGCGGCCGCGTGTTCGAGCGCGCGGGTTGCGGCTTCAGCCATGTGCGCGGCCCCCAGCTGCCACCCTCGGCCACGCAGCACCGGCCCGAGCTGGCGGGTGCACCGTTTGAGGCCATGGGCGTGTCGCTGGTGTTCCACCCGCGCAACCCGTATGTGCCCACGGTGCACATGAATGTGCGCATGATCGCGGCTGGTCACCCTGGGCAAGCGCCGACCTGTTGGTTTGGCGGTGGCATGGACCTCACGCCGTACTACGGCTTTGAGGAAGATGCGGTGCACTTTCACCGCACCTGCCGTGATGCCTTGGCACCCTTTGGTGACGACAAGTACCCGCGCTTCAAGCAGTGGTGTGACGAATACTTCTACCTCAAGCACCGTAGCGAGCAGCGAGGCGTGGGTGGCGTGTTCTATGACGACTTCTCCGAGCTGGGCTTTGAGCAAAGCCTGGCGATGACGCAGTCGGTGGGCGACGCCTTTTTGAAGGCCTACCTGCCCATCGTGGGAAAGCGCCAGGGCACGCCCTACGGCGAGCGCGAGCGGGACTTCCAGCTCTACCGCCGCGGCCGTTATGTGGAGTTCAACCTGGTCTGGGACCGGGGCACGCATTTTGGCCTGCAGTCGGGTGGGCGCACCGAGTCCATTTTGCTGTCCATGCCGCCGCTGGTGGCGTGGTCGTACCAGCGTTCGGATGCGGCCGATTCCGCCGAAGCTGATCTCACACAGCGCTTTCTGCTGCGGCGCGACTGGCTCGGTGGCGAGTCTGCTGCAGCGGCTTGAAAGCCTTGAAAAGCGCAAAAGCTATAATTTCAATAGCTGCCCGCGCTTTTCACACCAGCGCAAGAGGCCAAAAACACCTCAAACGGACGCAGCGCCAACGCGCAACAGCTGCGCAACACCCAAGGCGCAGCCCCACTGGTTGCGCGCTGCGTTGCACGCTATATTGATTCCATTTCCTCTCTAATCACCGCCTGATGACCACCTCCACCAAATCGGAAACCGCCGCCAAAAAAGACGTTACCAAACTCCAGCGCGCCATCGTTGATGGACTGGAGGACGTCAAGGCGCAAGACATCCAGGTCTTCAACACCGAGCATCTCTCGCCGCTGTTTGAACGGGTGATCGTGGCATCGGGCACCTCCAACCGCCAGACCAAGGCCCTGGCCGCCAGCGTACGCGACGCGGTGAAAGAAGCGGGCTTTACCAAGCCGCGCATCGAAGGCGAAGACAACGGCGAATGGATCATCGTGGACTGCGGCGCCGCCGTGGCGCACATCATGCAGCCCGCCATCCGCCAGTACTACCGCCTGGAAGAGCTGTGGGGCGATACGCCCGTGCGCCTGAAGCTGGGCGCCGCCAAGCCGGTGTCCAGCGCTGCCACCGACTTGGCCGAAAAGAAGTCGGCCCAGAAGGCTGCCAAGTCCGACGCCAAGGCCGCTGGCAAGGCGACCGCCAAAAAGGCAACCGCACCAGCCGTGCCGGCCCGGTCGGGCAAAGCTACGGTCAAGGCCGTGGCCAAAACAGCTGCCAAGTCCGCTGCCGCACCTGCTAAATCTGCTGCCAAACCTGCAGCCAAGACAACCGCAAAAGCACCTGCCAAAACATCTGCGAAAGCCCCGACCAGGGCGCCCGCAAAGAGCAGCAGCACTGCCAAGGCCGCACCCGCCAAGACGACTGCAAAGCCAACCACTGCCGCCAAAAAGCCCGCAGCCACCAAGGCACCGATCAAGACCGTGGTCGTCAAGCCATCGGCCCCCCGTAGCAAGACCGCTGCCGCCAAGCCCGCACCCGCGCGTGGCGGAGCAGCCGCCAAGCCCGCCGTCAAGAGGGCACCGGGCCGCAAGTGACTGCAGCCTCGGCCCATCGACGACCACCTGTACCCGCGCACCGCGCCTGAGTTGCCATGAAGCTGCTGATCGTGGCCGTGGGCCAGCGCGTGCCCGACTGGGCGCAGACGGCGTACGACGACTACGCCAAGCGGTTTCCGCCGGAGCTCAAGGTCGAACTCAAAGCCGTCAAGACCGAGCCACGGGGCTCCAAGACGCTGGAGACGCTGTACGCCGCCGAGCGCGAGCGGATTGAAGCTGCGATCCCCCGGGGTACCCGCGTGGTGGCGCTGGACGAGCGCGGCACCAATCTCACCACCAAGGCCCTGGCCGAGCGCCTGCGGGGCTGGCAATTGGGCGGTGACGATGTGGCCCTGGTCATCGGCGGCCCCGACGGGCTGGACCCGGCCTTTCGCCAGGGCGCGCACGAGCGCATTCGCCTCTCGGACCTGACCTTGCCACACGCCATGGTGCGGGTGCTGCTCATCGAGCAGCTGTACCGCGCCTGGTCGGTGAATGCCGGGCACCCCTACCACCGAGAATGAGGCCTGGATCGGGGTGTGGGTGGAATACTATATTTTTTATAGCTGCTAGCGCTTGATGGGTAAGCGCTAGAGCCGATTTTTAATCAAAATCTGTTCATGCCTGACTTCATCTACCTTGCCTCCCAAAGCCCCCGTCGGCGCCAGCTGCTCGAACAACTGGGCGTACGCCACGAACTGCTGCTGCCCAATGTGGAGGGTGACGAGTCCGAGGACGCCGAAGCCATCGAGGTGGTGCTGCCCGGCGAAGCGCCTACGGCCTATGTGGAGCGCGTGACGGGCCTCAAGCTCGACGCGGCTGTGGCCCGGCGTGCCCGCCGTGGTTTGCCCGATGCGCCCATCCTGTGCTCTGACACCACCGTGGCCCTGGGCCGCACGATCTACGGCAAGCCCGACGACGCGCTCCATGCCGCGCGCATGCTGGCTGAGCTGGCGGGCCACGAGCACCGCGTGCTCACCGCTGTGGCGCTGCAGGTGGGCCCCAAGCGCCTGAGCGCGCTGTCCATATCCCGAGTGACCTTTGCAGCCATGACCACCGCGCAGATTGACGCCTACGTCGCCACTGGCGAGCCACTGGGCAAGGCGGGGGCGTACGGCATCCAGGGCCGGGCGGCGGCGTATGTGGAGCACCTGGCGGGCAGCTATTCGGGCATCATGGGGCTGCCGATGTACGAGACGGCACAGCTGCTGCGCGCGACAGGTTTCGCCATCTAGGCGACAGCAACAACAGACAACAACAACGCCATGCAACAAGACATCCTGATCAACTGGTCGCCCCAGGAAACCCGCGTGGCCGTGGTGGAGCACGGCGCCGTGCAGGAGTTGCACATCGAGCGCACGCTGGAGCGGGGCCTGGTGGGCAACGTCTACCTGGGCAAGGTCTCGCGCGTGCTGCCGGGCATGCAGTCCGCCTTTATCGACATCGGCCTGGAGCGTGCGGCCTTCTTGCATGTGGCCGATGTGTGGCAGCGCCAGCCCGATGGCGAGCCGCCCGCATTCGCCCGCAAGAACGAGCCGCAGGTGCCGATTGAAAAGCAGGTGTTCGAGGGGCAGGCGCTGATGGTGCAGGTCATCAAGGACCCGATTGGCACCAAAGGTGCACGACTGTCCACGCAGATCAGCGTGGCCGGGCGCCTGCTGGTGTTTCTGCCGCAGGACGACCATGTGGGCGTGTCGCAGAAGATTCCGCCTGCCGAGCGCGATGCGCTGCGCGCGCGGCTGCAGGCGCTGGTGGGCGATAAATCCACGGGCGGTGGCGGCGGCTTCATCCTGCGCACCAACGGCGAAGATTCGACCGATGCCGAACTGGCCGAAGACATTGCCTACCTGCGCAAGACCTGGGCGCGCATCAAGGAGGCATCGCTCAAGCTGCCTGCCATGTCGCTGCTCCATCAGGATTTGGACCTGCTGCAGCGCGTGCTGCGCGATCTGGTGGGGGACCATACGCAGACCATCCGGCTCGACTCGATGGAGCAGTTCCAGCGCCTGCGTGCGTTTGGGCAGGAATTCATGCCCGCCGCCGCCGGCAAGCTGCAGCACTACAAGGGTGAACGCCCGATTTTTGACCTGTACTCCATCGACGAAGAGGTGGCCAAAGCCCTGGGGCGCCGCGTCGATTTGAAGTCTGGCGGCTATCTCATCGTGGACCAGACCGAGGCGCTCACCACCATCGATGTGAACACCGGTGGCTACGTGGGGGCACGCAACTTCGACGACACCATCTTCAAGACCAACCTGGAGGCCGCCCAGGCCATTGCCCGCCAGCTGCGCCTGCGCAACCTGGGCGGCATCATCATCGTGGACTTCATCGACATGGTGCGCGACGACCACCAGCAGGCCGTGCTGGCGGAGTTCAAAAAACAGCTCGCCCGCGACCGCGTGAAGACCATGGCGGGTGGCTTCTCGCAGCTGGGTTTGGTGGAGATGACGCGCAAGCGCACGCGCGAATCCCTCGCCCATATGCTGTGCGAGCCCTGCGAGGCCTGCCAGGGCAAGGGCAGCGTGAAGACCGCGCGCAGCGTGTGCTACGACATCCTGCGCGAGATACTGCGCGAAGCCCGCCAGTTCAACCCGCGCGAATTCCGCGTGGTGGCGTCGCCCCGCGTGGTGGAGCTGTTCCTGGACGAGGAAAGCCAGCACCTGGCTGGTCTCTCGGACTTCATCAAGAAGCCGATCTCGCTGCAATCCGAGAGCGCGATGGGGCAGGAGCAGTACGACATCGTGCTGCTGTAGCGCCCATCGTTCTGCGCGCCGTCTTCAAGCGTCGATCTGCATCGCCGGGCGTGCCTGCACCCGCGCCAGCCAGGCCTGCACATGCGGGTGCGCGTTGACGGGGGCGCCCAGGTACAGGCTGTAGCCCAGCACCGAGCCCACTGCTAAATCCACCAGCGAATAGTCGGCACCCAGCATCCAGGGCTGCGCAGCCAGCCGCGCGTCCAGCACCGCCAGCAACTCGCTCAGTTGACGCAGGAGGGCTTCTGCTTGGGCGGCGTTGCGCCAAACCTCTTCGCCTTGGGTTGCCACATGCAGGCGTCCCACGAGCGCACCATAGGTCACATACGCCCAGGTGCACCACGACAGGGCCTGCAGCGCCTCGGGCGTGCCCGCAGCGGGCCACAGCCCGCGTTCAATGCCAAAGCGATGGCCCAGCCAGAGGTGGATGGCCAGGGCCTCGAACATGGGGGCGCCGTCCACAGTCAAGGTTGGCACCTTGCCGTTGGGGTTCATGGCCAGGTATTCAGGGCGGCGCTGCTCGCCGGTGCGGATGTCGATCTTCACGCGTTCGTGGGGCACGGCCAGCTCGGTCAGGGCGCAGGCGATGGGGGTGGCGCTGGACATGGGGTGCCAGTAGAGAACGATGGACATGGAAAGCTCCTTGGGTGGTTGTGGAAGAAAAGGTGGTGCCACTGTAAAAGCCATTGCGGACAATTTCAGTCCGCAATAGAAAGTAAAGTCGCGCCATGCTCACTTCATCAACCCGCCTGCTGCGTCTGCTCGCCTTGCTGCAGACGCGCAACCACTGGATGGGGCCGGAACTGGCCGAGCGCCTGGAAGTGCACCCGCGCACCTTGCGGCGCGACATCGACCGCCTGCGCCAGCTGGGCTACCCCGTGCATGCCAGCAGCGGCGTGGCGGGCGGCTATGCCTTCCGGGCCGGTCAGGCGCTGCCGCCCTTGCTGCTGGACGACGACGAAGCGCTGGCCGTGTCGATTGCCCTGCGCACTGCCACTGCCGGCGCGGTCGGCGGCATTGAAGAGCCCGCACTTCGGGCCCTGGTCAAGCTGGAGCAGGCCATGCCCGCCCGCCTGCGGCAGCAGGTGGATGCACTACGCTCCACCATCCTGCCCATGGACCGTGTCGGGCCGGTGGTGGATGCCTCGTTGCTGGCCACGCTGGCGTCGGCCTGCCGTGACCAGTTGCGCCTGGCGTTCACCTACGGCGACAGCAAGGGCCGCAGCGCCGAACGCAGCGTGGAGCCCCAGGGCCTGGCCCATACCGGCCACCGCTGGTACCTGGTGGCGTGGGACCGGGTGCGGGAGGACTGGCGCACCTTCCGTATCGACCGCATCGTGGGGGCTCCCACGGTGGGTGCCCATTTCGCGCCCCGGGTGTCGCCCGATGGCGGGGATCTGAAGGCATACGTTTCACGTTCGATTGCAGTGGCGCCCCATGCCGAACAGGCGCGCATTGTGTTGCATGCACCGTATCAAGAGATGGCCAGACGCATTCCGCAGTCGGCAGGTGTGGTGTCGGCGCTCGATGAGGGGCAGCGGTGCCAGCTGGATTGCGGCGCCAACGATTCGCTGGTGTACTGGCTGATGGCGCTCGATGTGGAGTTCGAAGTGCTGGCACCCGTTTCGTTGAAGGAGCGCTTGCGGGTGGCGGGGGAGCGGGCCTTGCGCTGCGCCTGAAGTGAAACACCCCCTGAGTCGCTTCGCGCCTTCCCCCTCTCTCACGTTGCTTCGCCATCTGTGAGGGGTACGCCCCCAGCGCGGCGGCACTGGGTTTGGGCTGCGCCAGTTTCATGCATCGCGGGCGGTGCACAACGCAACGGACAACTACGGTTTCATATTTTTGAAAGCAAATGGGTATGAGTGCTCAAGGCACGAAACGGTACCCGATGCCCGCCTCGGTCCGCAAATGCTGGGGCATCGAGGCGTTGCCCTCCACCTTCTTGCGCAGGTTGGCCATGTGCACCCGCACGTAGTGCGTGTCTTCGGCATGGCCCGGCCCCCACACGGCCTTGAGCAACTGCTGGTGGGTGATGACGCGGTCGGGCTGGGATGCCAGGTGGGTGAGCAGCTTGTATTCGATGGGCGTGAGGTGCAGGGCCTCGCTGCCATCCTCCCCCGTGCGGCGCTCTACCGTGCGGCGGGCCAGGTCCACGGTTATGGGGCCGAACTGGATAACGGGTGTGGCCTCGGCGCTTGAGGCCCGCTGGCTGCGCCGTAGCTGGGCGCGCACGCGGGCCATCAGCTCGCCCGAGCCGAACGGTTTGACCAGGTAGTCGTCGGCCCCCGCATCCAGCGCTGCGATCTTGCTGGCTTCGGTGCTGCGGGCCGAGAGCACGATGACGGGCATGGCCGACCAGGTGCGCAGGTCGCGGATCAGGTCCACGCCGTCGCCATCGGGCAGGCCCAGGTCCAGCACCACCAGGTCGGGGCGGCGCGTGCCAGCTTCGATCAGGCCGCGCTGCAGGGTGGCGGCCTCGTGCACGGTGTGGCCTTCGCTCTCCAGCGTCAGGCGCACAAAGCGGCGGATGTCGGCTTCGTCTTCGACGATGAGGATGTGGGTGGGCAGGTCGGTCATGGTGGTTGCGGGGCCGTGCCGTCAAACGTCGCTGTTGGTATCGGTATCGGTGCCCAGGTCGGTGGGCGGTGTGCCGCGTGGCAGCAGCAGCGTGAAGCGTGCGCCCGCAGGTTGGCCCTGGGCGTTGAGGATGGTATCGCCCCTGATGCTGCCGCCATGCGCCTGCACGATGGCGCGGCAGATGGCCAGCCCCAGGCCCACACCGGGCGTGGCGCTTTCGCGGGCCCCACGCTCGAACTTTTCAAACAGCAGCTCCTCGCGGCCTTTGGGCAGGCCGGGGCCTTCGTCGGTGATGGTCAGGGCCACCGCATCGCTCTGGGCCTGCGCCCCGATGTGGATGGCCGTGCCGGCGGGCGTGTACTTGGCGGCGTTTTCCAGCAGATTGACCAGCACGCGCTCCATCAGCACGGCGTCGATCTGCAGCAGTGGCAGGTCGTCGGGCAGGTGCACGTCCACACGGTGGGCGCCCATGGCGGGGGCGCTGGCAGCCAGCGCACTGCCCACCACTTCTTCCAGCGGCTGCCAGGCCTTGTTGAGCTGCACGGCCCCAGCCTCCAGGCGGGCCATGTCCAGCAGGTTGTTGACCAGCGCGCTCATGCGCTGGGCCGATTGCTGGATGGCGCCGGTCAGCTCCTGCTGGTGGGCGGGCAGGGGCGGCTGCACCATGGCCAGTGATTCGGCCAGGCCCACCAGTGAGGCCAGCGGCGTGCGCAAGTCGTGCGAGATGGCAGAGAGCAGCGAGTTGCGTAGCCGCTCGGACTCGATCTGCACCGTGCTTTTTTGCGCCACATCAATGTAGTGGATGCGCTCCAGCGAGATGGCCAGCAGCGAGGCACAGGTCTGCAGCAGGCGACGCGGTTCCACCCCTGGCACCTGGCCCTGGGGCATGGCCACCACCAGCACGCCGCGGATGCGCATGGGCGCCTTGAGCGGCAGCACCAGCGTGGGGCTGGAGTGCAAGGTGTCCGTACCCCGGCCAGCAGGCTCACCGCGCTCAAACGCCCATTGCGCCACGGCCATGTCCACCGGCGCGCTGCCACCGGGCAGTATCTGAAGGCGGTTGTCGTCGTCAGCCACCACCAAAGTGCTGCCTGCGTTGAACTCGCCGGTCATGAACCGCGCGCCGATTTCGGCCACTTGCTCGGGCAGCAGCGCGGCAGACAGGTCGCGCGCCATGTCGTACAGGCTGCGCACGCGGTGTTCGCGCTCGGTGGCGGACTCTGCCTGCACCTTGAGCCCGGCGGTGAGCTGGCCCACTACCAGGGCCACCACAAGCATCACGGCGAAGGTGACGAGGTACTGCGCGTCACTGACCGCAAACGTGAAGCGCGGCGGTACAAAGAAAAGGTCGAAAAACGCCACACCCAGAATGGCGGCCATCACGGCAGGGCCGCGTCCAAACCGCAAGGCCACGCCCACCACCACCAGCAAAAACAGCATGACGATGTTGGTCAGCTCCAGCACATCGGCCAGCGGCGTGGCCACCACGGCGGCAATGCAGCAGGCCAGGGCCGCCGCCAGGTAGCCAGGCCAGAAGGCAGTGCCCTTGTTCGTGGTTTCAGGCGATGCATTGGAGGTGGGGGGGCGCGCCAGGCCTGCGCGGGCGGGCAGCGTGCCCACCTGCAGCAGGTCGAGGTCGCTGGCCAGATGCCCCACCTGGTCGGCCAGCGTGGTCTGCCAGGGCCAGCGGCGTGCGCTGCGGCCCATGACCACGCGCACCAGGTTGTGCTCGCGCGCATAGCGCACCAGGGCCTGCGCAGGCTGGGCGGCAGGCAGTACCGTGCAGGCCACGGCCCCCAGCTGTTGCGCAAGTTTCAAGGTGCGTTCCACCTGCGGATGCAGCGTGGCCGACCGGCCTTGCTGCTCGGGCGTCTCGACATGCACGGCGTGCCAGGGCAGGTCGAGCTGCGCGGCCAGGCGGGCGCAGCTGCGCACCACCTTTTCGGCGTTGTCGCCCGTGCCCACGCAGGCCAGCAGGGCCTCGCGGTTGGGCCACACGGCTTCGGCAGTGGTGGTGCTGGCGCGGCGGTAGGCGCGCATTTCATCGTCCACCCGGTCGGCGGTGCGGCGCAGGGCCAGCTCGCGCAGAGCCAGCAGGTTGCCTTTGCGAAAGAAGTTGGCGGCGGCGCGCTCGGCCTGCTGGGGCAGGTAGACCTTGCCGGCCTTCAGGCGCTCGAGCAGCTCGTCGGGCGGCAGGTCTACCACCACCACTTCGTCGGCCGCGTCAAAAAACTGGTCGGGCACCGTCTCCCACACGCGGATGCCGGTGATACCGCTCACGATGTCGTTCAGGCTCTCCAGGTGCTGCACGTTCATGGTGGACCACACGTCGATGCCTGCGGCCAGCAGTTCTTCGGCGTCTTGCCAGCGCTTGGGGTGGCGCGAGCCTTGCACGTTGCTGTGGGCCAGCTCATCGAGCAGTACCAGGCCCTCGGGGTGCTCTGCGCCCCAAGCCAGGGCGGCGTCCAGGTCAAACTCGGGCAGGGTGCGGTCTTTGTAGGGCAGGGCGCGCAGTGGCAGGCGCGGCAGGTGCGTGGTCAGCGCCTCGGTGTCGGCGCGGCCGTGCGTCTCAACCACGCCGATGGTGACGGGCAGGCCCTGCGCTTGTGCGGCCCTTGCCGCCGACAGCATGGCGAAGGTCTTGCCCACGCCCGCGCAGGCGCCGAAGAACACCTTGAGCCGCCCGCGCTGCTGCTGGGCCTGCTCTTGCTGGATGCGCTGAAGCAGCGCGTCGGGGTCGGGGCGATCCTGCATGGGCACAGTGTACTCGTCAATTTTGAATCAAATTGGCCTCTGGCGCTTGTCCGTCAAGCATAAGCAGCTATTGTTTTGGTAGCGATTCGAGTGCGAGGTTCAAAGCCAGCACGTTCACACGCGGCTCGCCCAGCACACCCAGCCAGGGGCTTTCGGTGTGCTGCTGCACCAGGGCCTGCACCTGCGCCAGCGGCAGGCCACGGGCCTTTGCCACGCGGGCTGCCTGGTAGTCGGCAGCGGCGGGGCTGATCTGCGGGTCCAGCCCGCTGGCCGATGCGGTGACCAGGTCCACGGGCATGGGGCGGGTGTTGCCGGGGTCCGCAGCACGCAGGGCCTCGATGCGGGCCTTCACGGCATCTGTCAGCGCCGGGTTGGTGGGGCCCAGGTTGGAGCCGCCCGATGCCGATGCGTTGTAGGGCATGGGCGCCGTGGCTGAAGGGCGGCCCCAGAAGTGGCCGGGTTCGGTGTACGACTGGCCGATGAGCTCGGAGCCTACAGTCTTGCCACCCTGGGTGATCAGGCTGCCATTGGCCTGGTGGGGGAACGCGGTCTGCGCCACGCTGGTGACGAGCAGCGGGTAGAGCAGGCCGGTGACGATGGAAAGCTCGATAAACAGCGTGAGTGCAGGGCGAAGCAGGCCGCCTGGGCTGGCGGGCGCGTCGTCGCGGGGGATACGGATAGGCATACGATTTTCCTTGTCAGTGATTGGGGGGCGGTGTCTTTGGTTGGGGCACGGCTCAGGTCAGACCTGCGGCGGCCAACACCATGTCAATCAGCTTGATGCCAATAAACGGCACCACCATGCCCCCCAGCCCATAAATCGCGAGGTTGCGGCGCAGCAGCGCGGCGGCACCCACGGCGCGGTAGGCCACGCCCTTCAGGGCCAGTGGGATGAGGAAGATGATGATCAGCGCGTTGAACACCACGGCGGACAGAATGGCCGACGAAGGGCTGGCCAGGTGCATGAAATTCAGCGCCGACAGCTGCGGGTAGGTGGTGACAAACGCCGCTGGGATGATGGCGAAGTACTTGGCGATGTCGTTGGCGATGCTGAAGGTGGTCAGCGAGCCGCGCGTCATCAGCATCTGCTTGCCGGTCTCCACAATCTCGATGAGCTTGGTGGGGTTGCTGTCCAGGTCCACCATGTTTCCGGCCTCCTTGGCGGCTTGTGTGCCCGTGTTCATGGCGACGGCCACGTCGGCCTGGGCGAGGGCGGGGGCGTCGTTGGTGCCGTCGCCCGTCATGGCCACCAGCTGCCCGGCCGTTTGGTAGCTGCGGATGAGCTGCAGTTTCGCTTCGGGCGTGGCCTCGGCCAGGAAGTCGTCCACACCGGCCTCGGCAGCAATCGCGGCGGCAGTGAGGCGGTTGTCGCCGGTCACCATCACGGTCTTGATGCCCATGCGGCGCAGCTCGGCAAAGCGCTCCTTGATGCCGCCCTTGACCACGTCTTTGAGCTCCACCACGCCCAGCACGTGGGCACCATCGGCCACCACCAGGGGCGTGCTGCCACGGCGGGATACGTCGTCCACCGCCGTCTGCACGGCGGTAGGAAAGCGTCCGCCCAGTGCCTCCACATGCTTGCGGATAGCGTCTGCTGCACCTTTGCGCAGCAGGCGCGGGCCGGGCAGGTCCACCCCGCTCATGCGGGTCTGTGCGGTGAAGTGCACGAACTGGGCGCCCATGGCCTCGATGTCGCGCTCGCGCAGGTTGAACTTCTGCTTGGCCAGTACGACGATGCTGCGGCCTTCGGGCGTTTCGTCGGCCAGCGATGCCAATTGGGCGGCGTCGGCCAGGGCGGCATCCGTGACACCCGGGGCCGAGATGAACTGGCTGGCCTGGCGGTTGCCCAGGGTAATGGTGCCGGTCTTGTCCAACAGCAGCACGTCCACGTCGCCTGCAGCCTCCACCGCGCGGCCTGAGGTGGCGATCACATTGGCCTGCATCATGCGGCTCATGCCCGCCACGCCAATGGCGCTGAGCAGGCCAGCAATCGTGGTGGGGATCAGGCACACCAGCAGGGCCACCAGCACCACCAGGCTCACAGGCTCGCCCGCACCGCTGGCCTGCACGCTGAACAGCGAGAACGGCAGCAGCGTGACCACCACACCCAGGAACACGATGGTGAGCGCCACCAGCAAAATGGTCAGCGCGATCTCGTTGGGTGTCTTGTGGCGCTTGGCGTTCTCCACCATGGCGATCATGCGGTCCACGAAGGTCTCGCCGGGGTTCACGGCCACGCGCACCACGATCCAGTCGGACAGCACGCGGGTGCCGCCAGTCACGGCCGAGAAGTCTCCGCCCGATTCGCGGATCACCGGGGCGGATTCGCCGGTGATGGCGCTCTCGTCCACTGAGGCCACACCATCGATCACCTCGCCATCGGCAGGGATGGTGTCACCCGCCTCCACCAGCACCACATCGCCCTTGCGCAGGTTGGCTGCCTCCAAGGGCAGCCAGGTCATGGCGGTGCGTGGGGTGTTGCGGTCAAACTGGCCGTCCAGCTTTTTCGCCCAGGTCTGCTTTTTCAGGCCGCGCAGCGAAGCCGCCTGGGCCTTGCTGCGGCCCTCGGCCATGGCCTCGGCAAAGTTGGCGAACAGCACGGTGAACCACAGCCACAGCGCCACGGCAGCGGTGAAGCCCTCAGGTTTGCTGGCGGCCAGCGCGGTGGTGAATGCGCTGCCCACGTACACCACAAACATCACGGGGTTGCGCCATTGCACGCGCGGGTCCAGCTTCTTGAAAGCCTCCAGCAGCGCGGGGCGCACCAGGGCGGGGTCGAACAGGGTCAATGTTTTGCGAGTCATCACAATCTCCCAGCTATCTTCTTAACGTGGCCAGAGCATCAAATGCTCGACCACCGGTCCCAGCGCCAGGGCGGGTACATAGTTCAGCAAACCCACCAGCAGCACCACACCAGCCAGCAGCGCCACAAACAGCGGGCCGTGGGTGGGCAGGGTGCCGTCGGTGGCGGTGGCGCGCTTCTTGGCGGCCAGGGCACCGGCCATGGCCAACACGGGCACGATCACGCCAAACCGCCCCAGCCACATGGCCACGGCCAGCAGCGTGTTGTAGAACGGGGTGTTGGCCGACAGGCCTGCAAAGGCGCTGCCGTTGTTGTTGGCGGCGGAAGACAGCGCATACAGCACCTCGCTGAACCCATGCGCGCCCGGGTTGGCCAGGCCAGCGCGGCCTGCTTCGCTCATCACCGCCACGGCAGTGCCCAGCAGCACCAGCAGCGGGGTGATGAGGATCGCGATGGACACAAGCTTCATCTCGTGCGCCTCGATCTTCTTGCCCAGGTATTCGGGCGTGCGGCCAATCATCAGCCCGGCAATAAACACGGCCATGATGGCGAACACCAGCATGCCGTACAGGCCCGAGCCCACGCCGCCAAATACCACCTCGCCCATCTGCATGAGCACCATGGGCACCATGCCGCCCAGGGGGGTGAAGCTGTCGTGCATCGCAATCACCGCGCCGCAGCTCGCGGCTGTGGTGATCACTGCGAACAGGGCCGAGGCGGCGATGCCAAACCGCGTTTCCTTGCCTTCCATGTTGCCGCCCGGCTGCAGCGCGCTGGCGGCTTGGTCCACGCCCAGCGAGGCCAGAAGCGGGTTGCCCTGCTGCTCAAACGTGGTGGCTGCCACCACTGCGACCAGGAATAGGAGGCTCATCGTTGCCAGAATCGTCCAGCCCTGGCGCTCATCGCCCACCATGCGGCCAAACACCAGGCACAGCGCGGCGGGGATGAGGAAGATCGCCAGCATCTGCAGCAGGTTGCTGGCGGCCGATGGGTTCTCGAACGGGTGGGCCGAGTTGGCGTTGAAGAAGCCACCGCCGTTGGTGCCCAGCATCTTGATGGCGAGCTGTGAGGCCACGGGGCCCATGGCCAGCGTCTGGGTGGCTTGCGCGGCGGGTTCCGTCACCGGGGCGCCCTGGGCGTCCAGCACCGGCTGGCCCGCGCCATCGAGCTTGGGCGCGTCGTAGTGCACAGACTCCAGCGTCTGCACCTCGGTGTAAGGCGACAGGTTCTGGATCACGCCCTGGCCTGCAAACACCACGGCCAGCACCAGCGACAGGGGCAGGAGCACCCACAGCGTGGCACGGGTCAGGTCAGTCCACACATTGCCAATGCTCTGCGCTGAATGCCGCGCGAACCCGCGCACCAGTGCAATGACGACGACCAGGCCCGTGGCGGCAGACAGAAAGTTCTGCACCGTCAGCGCCAGCATCTGCGTGAGGTAGCTCATGGTGCTCTCGCCACCATAGCCTTGCCAGTTGGTGTTGGTGACAAAGCTGATGGCCGTGTTGAAGGCCGAGTCCGGCGACACGGCAGCCATGCCTTGCGGGTTGAGGGGCAACACCGCCTGCCAGCGCTGCAGCGCATACACGGCCAGCACGCCCAGGCCGTTGAACACCAGCAGGCCCAGCGCGTAGCGCAGCCAGCCAGTTTCTTCGTCGGGCCGCACGCCAGCCAGTTTGAACAGCGGCCCCTCCAGCCGCCGCCCCAGGGCAAAGCGGCCTGCCATGACGGCGTCAATCCAGCGCGCCAGCGGCCAAGCCAGCGCCAGCAGCAGTGCCATAAACACTGCCAGTTGCAGCCAGGCACCGGTGCTCATGAAAAGTCCTCCGGCCGCAGCAGCACAGCGACCAGGTACACCAACAGGGCAGCAGCCAGCACGGCCGCCAGAATCATCCAGCCGCTGGTCATGACCGCCCCCCTTGCGCTTGCTGTTGCAGCCGCGCGCAACCCTGGGCCAGCCCATAGCCAGCCAGCCAGAGCAGGCCTGCTGTCGCCAAAAATATCCAGTCCATAGCGTCCTCCTTGAGACATGGACCGATGCTAGGAATGGCCGCATCAAGACGAGCGCAAGAGTGCGGGGTGGGGTATCAAGATCGCATCAAGATGCGCGGGAGCGCGGCCGGACTATCAAACAGGTGTGTGGTGGTGTGCTATCCAGTTGATAGCTGTTGGCGCTTTATCTTCCTGCGCTAGAGGCTGTTTTTGCTCTGATTCACCTTTGTGCGGGGCACGGGCTGGCTGTGGTGGTGCAGGCGCTGGGTGTGTCTGCTGCTGCACGCCTTGCTGGGGCACACACTGAGGCTTTCTAGCAAGAGAGCCGGGTCACAGCAGTGCTTGGATGCCAGCCCGGAGCCAAGGCGCTCGCGAGGTGAGATCATCCCCACCCCGGTTTTCGTTTCTTTTCTTCATGACCCAGGCCACTCCACTCCGTCCCAGCGCTTCCAGTCCGCTCAATTCGCTGGTCCCTTTGCTTTTTGTGGCGCTCTGGAGCACCGGCTTTATCGGCGCCAAGCTGGGGCTGCCGTATGTGGAGCCACTGACCTTTCTGGCGCTGCGGTTTGCCATCGTCATCGTGCTCATGCTCGCGGTGGTCGCCGTGGCGCGTGCGCCGTGGCCGCCAACGGGAAGGGCCTGGCTGCACATTGGGGTGTCGGGCCTGCTGGTGCATGGCGTGTACCTGGGTGGGGTGTTCATGGCCATCGGGCACGGGCTGCCGTCAGGCATCACGGCGCTGGTGGTGGGGTTGCAGCCACTGCTGACCGCCCTGGTGGCCGGGGCTTTGCTGGGCGAGAAGGTGCGGCCGGCCCAGTGGGCGGGCCTGGCCCTGGGCTTTACCGGCGTGGCGCTGGTGGTGGCCGGCAAGGTGGCCACCGTGCCAGCCAATGCACTGATGGGCATGCTGCTGCCCGCTGTGGTCGCGCTGCTGGGCATCACGGCCGGCACGCTGTACCAAAAGCGGTTCTGCCCCTCGTTCGACTTGCGCACGGGCTCGGTGATTCAGTACCTGCCCTGTGCCGTGGCCATGGCCGCCGTCGCCTACGCCACCGAATCCATGGCCATATCGTGGACCGGCGAATTTGTGTTTGCGCTGGGCTGGCTCGTGCTGGTGCTCTCGCTGGGGGCCGTGAGCCTGCTGAATCTGCTCATTCGCCGGGGCGGCGCAGTGAATGTGGCCAGCCTGTTCTACCTGACCCCGCCCACCACCGCGCTGATCGCCTGGGCCATGTTTGGCGAGACGCTCAGCGGCTGGGCGCTGGTGGGGATGGCGTTGGCAGTGGCGGGGGTGTGGCTGGCGCGGCAGACGAGGTAGGGCCTCAATAGGCCCTGCAGATCACAGCTTGCGCAGTCGCTCCAGCGCGGCGCGCAGCGTTTCGTCCTTCTTGGCAAAGCAGAACCGCACCACGCGCTGGTCAAACCCGTCGCCATAGAACGCTGACAGCGGAATCGCGGCGACGCCTACCTCGCGGGTGAGCCACTGGCAGAAATCGGCCTCGTTCAAATCGCTGATGGCCGAAATGTCCACGCACTGGAAGTAGCTCCCGGTACTGGGCAGCAGCTTGAAGCGCGAGCCTGCCAAGCCCTCGCGAAACAGGTCGCGTTTGGCCTGGTAGAACGCGGGCAACTGCAGGTAGGGCGTGGGGTCCTGCAAATAGGCGGCCAGGCCATGCTGCATGGGCGTGTTAACGGTGAACACGTTGAACTGGTGCACCTTGCGGAATTCGGCCGTCAGCGCTGCGGGCGCAGCCACGGTGCCGACCTTCCAGCCGGTGACGTGGAAGGTCTTGCCAAAGCTCGACACGATGAAGGCGCGGGCGGCCAGGCCTGCAAAGCGCGCGGCGCTCTGGTGCTCGGCGCCGTCGAACACCATGTGCTCGTACACCTCGTCGCTGATGAGCAGGATGTCGGTGGGGGCGAGCAGGTCTTCGAGCTGGCGCATTTCCTCGGCCGTCCAGATGGTGGCGCTGGGGTTGTGCGGGCTGTTGATGAGGATGGCGCGGGTGCGCGGCGTGATGGCGGCGCTGATCTTGGCGAAGTCGGGGCGGAAGGTGCCTGGCGTGAGCGGCACGCGCACGGCCTTGCCGCCAGCCAGCTCGATGTTGGGTACATAGCTGTCGTAGCAGGGGTCGAGCACGATCACCTCATCACCCGGGTGCACGATGGCGAGTATGGCGGTGATGATGGCCTGCGTGGCGCCCGCAGTGATGGTGATTTCGGTGTTGGGGTTATAGGCGCGGCCGTGCAGCGCCTCGATCTTGCGAGCCACGGCCTCGCGCAGCGCAGGGATGCCGGGCATGGGTGGGTACTGGTTGTGCCCGGCCTGCATGGCAGCGGTGACGGCGTTCACCAGCTCAGGGGCGCATTCAAAGTCTGGAAAGCCCTGGCCCAGGTTGACGGCCTTGTGTTCGGTGGCAAGGGCCGACATCACCGTGAAGATGGTGGTACCGACGTGGGGCAGCTTGCTGGGGAAGGCTGGGGTGCGGGCGGCAGCGTTAGCTTGGGTCATGGCGCAACAACGTAAAAATCAAAGGTGTTCTGAAGACAGGCGAACTACGGCGAAGTCACAGCTCATAGTCGTTGACGTGCCCCGTCATCGCTCGGGCGATAAGGTCACGGCTCAGCCGGTCGCTGAGCAGTTCGGCAAATTTATAGACAAAGTTGCGCAGGTAGGCGCTGCGCTTGAAGGCAACGCGTGCCACGCTCTGCCCGAAAAGGTGACCCACAGGGCGCACGGCCAGGTCGCCCACCGGGTCGTCGCGCATGGCCATCTCGGCCACGATGCCGATGCCCAGGCCCAGGCGCACGTAGGTTTTGATCACGTCCGAGTCGATGGCTTCGAGCACGATGCGCGGCTGAAGCTTGCGGACGGCAAAGGCCTGGTCGATCTTGCCCCGGCCGGTGAACGAGGGGTGGTAGGTAATCAGCGCCTCGTGCGCCAGGTCGTCCAGGCCGATGCGTTCCTTCTGCGCGAGCGGGTGGTCGTTGGGCACGACCAGCACGTGCTGCCATTCGTAGCAGGGCAGGGTGACGAGTTCGGGGTAATCGGCCAGGGATTCGGTGGCCATGCCGATTTCGGCCACTTCATCGATCACCATGCGCGCCACCTCGTGCGGCGTGGCCTGGTGCAGGCTGATGTTGACTTTGGGGTAGGCCTCACGCAGCCGCGCCACGGGCACGGGCAGCACGTAGCGGGCCTGGGTGTGGGTGGTGGCGATGCTCAAGGTGCCGCTGTCTTGCGCGCTGAACTGCTCGCCAATGCGCTTCAAGTTACCCACCTCGCGCATGATGACTTCGATGCTTTTGAGCACGTGCTGGCCGGGCTCGGTGATGCGCTTGAGGCGTTTGCCGTGGCGGGCAAAGATGTCCACGCCCAGTTCTTCTTCCAACTCGATGATGGCCTTGGAGACGCCGGGCTGGGAGGTGTGCAGGGCCTTGGCGGCTTCAGTCAGGTTGAGGTTGCGGCGTGCTGCCTCTTGAACGAAGCGGAATTGGTGCAGGTTCATATCTGATATCGCCTAAAGGGTTGCATCATTATGCTGCAAGCATCTAAGAGATATTGGAAGAACCTCAGCTTTGGGGCGCCTCGCACGCGATTTCTGCCATCAATGCGGTCATGCGCGGGTCTTCGCCGATGGCGGTCTGCACGTGGAAATGAACGCCGGGGTGGGCGGCACGCAGGTCCTGCACCAGCACGGGCAGGTCTTCACGCGCATGCTTGCCGGTGCCCAGGAACATGGGCACCACGGTGACCTGCGTGGCGCCCTGCGCGGCGAGTTGCTGGGCGGCATCTGGCAGCGATGGTGTGCACAGTTCCAGGTAAGCGCAAAGGACCGGCCTGCCAGGCTGCTGCGCGGCGATATGCGCCGCAACGGCTTCCAGTGGCACGCGCCAGAGTGGGTCCCGCGATCCGTGTGCGAATAAAATGATAGCGGCTTGCGCTTGCTGCATAAGCGGTAGAGGCCAAAAAGGCTTAAAAAATTTTACCGGCGAAGCACCAGCCAGCCGAAGGCGGCTAGCGACAGCACGGAATAGATGAGCCCAGGCGCGGCGGCGGTGAGCCAGGGCGACCAGTTCTGCAGGTTGCCTGCATAGCCGAACACGTTGTTCAGCAAGAAGAAGCTGATGCCCGCCATGACGCCACCAAACACATAGCCCGCAATGCCGCCCGAGCGGAAATGCAGGTAGGCAAAAGGCAGGGCCAGCACCACCATCACTAGGCAACTGAGCGGGTAGAAAACCTTGCGCCAGAACTCGATTTCGTACCGCTGGGCAGACTGGCCGTTGGCGTCGAGGTGGCGGATGTACTGGAAGAGGTCGATGGTGGCCATGCGGTCGGGTTTGAGCAGCGAGGCGGCCACCATGTCGGCGCTGATGCGGGTGGGCCACTGCAGGGTGGGTGCATCCAGGTGCTCCACACGCGCCTCGTCGTTGCCGCGCTGTTCGAAGCGGCTGCGCTGCACTTGCTCCAGGTTCCACGCACCGTCCGGCCCAAACTGGCCGGATGCGGCCCGCGTCTGCGAGGCGAGCCGGCCCTTGGCATCGAATTCAAAGATACGCACGTCCAGCATGCCGCCATTGGGTGTGAGGGCGCGCACGTTCACGGCATAGGAGTGGTCGTCCTGGCGCTCTTTGAGCCAGGCGCCCGTGGCGCCAGTGGTCAGGCGCCCCAGGTATCGCACCTTGACGAGCTGGGCGGCGCGGTCGGTCAGCGGCGCAATGTAGTCGCCTACCGCAAAGGTCAACAGTACAAAGAAGCCCCCCAGCGCCACCAGGGTGCGCAAGGCACGCCACGGGCCCATGCCGCTGGTGCGCATGATGGTGAATTCGGAGCTTTGGGCGAGCCGAGCCATCACGAAGATGGTTCCGATGAGCACGGTAATGGGCAGCAATTCGTACAGGTGGCTGGGAATGCTCAGCACCACGAACAGGAATGCGTGCGAGAGCTGGTAGCCCTCGGCGCCGGTGCGGCCCACCCAGCGCAGTTCGTCCACCAGGTCAAAAAAGAAAAACAGCGCCAGAAATCCGGCGGTGACAAAGGCCACGGCGAACAGGGCTTCGCGGTGGATCAGGCGGCGAATGGTTTTCATGCGGGGCTCCTGGTCGGACGGGGCTGCCAGAGCCGCCGCACGGTCCAGTGGTTGTGGCGCGCAGCCAGGATCAGCAGCGACATGGTCAACATGCCGCCATGCAGCAGCACCATGAAGCTCAGCAGGCCCAACCGGCCCGCACCCACCCAGCTTTGCCCCAGCGTCATGAGGTTGTAGTACACGATGAATGCAAAAAGCGCGAACACCAGGCTGGTGCTGCGCGCAGCGCGCGGGTTGACGCTGGCCACGGCCAGGCCCAGCACGACGAAGTTGATGGCGGCCAGCGCCAGCCCCAGGCGCCAGCCCAGCTCGGCGCGGTAGGCAGGCAAGGGTTGCATCAGCAGCTCGTGCGTGGCGCGGGTCTTCACAGACAGTTCTTCCGCCGAGCCTGCAGGTGCCGACCCAATGCGGGTGCCGTATTCGGAGAACTCGCTGATCTTGACGCCGGGCTTGTCGCGCGAGGTCTCCAGGCGCTGGCCTTCGCTCAGCACCGCCATGCGCTCGCCGCCCCGTGTCTCCAGCCGCGCGCTGCGCGCAGAGGTCACGGATTCGCGGGCGCCGTCGGTGGCGGCGATGAAGATGTTGTTGCCAGCCTGCGTGTCGGGGCTGTCCTTGTCGATGAAGAACACCCGGCTGCCGTTGGAGGATTCCTGGAATTCGCCGGGCGCGATGCGGTCGATGTCGCTGCGTTGTTCGTAGCGCGTCTTGAGTTCCTGAATCTGGGAGTTGGCCCAGGGCCACACCAGCAGCGACAGCACAGCAATGACCACCATGACCGGCCACGCAAAACGCAGCAAGGGCCGCAGCAGGCTGATGAGGCCACGGCCGCTGGCAAACCAGATGACCATTTCGCTGTCACGGTACATGCGCGAAAGTGTGCCGACCACAGCGATGAAGAGGCTCAGGCTCAAGATGGTGGGCAACTGCCCCAGCACCGTGAAGCCCATGACCAGCATCACATCGGAAGGGCTCACGCTGCCTTTGGATGCCTGTCCCAGGGTGCGGATGAGCATCATGGTCATGACCACGGTCACCAGCACCACGAGCGTCGCGCCAAAGCTGCGCGCCAGCTCCTTGCGGATGGATGAATCGAATAACATTGGCTAGGAGCGCGCTATGCACTTTTGCGTGCATATCAAAGTGCATAGCACGCTCAAAAGGAAAACACCGATTATGAACTTTGATCTCAAGACCCTTGACCTTGCTGCGGCAGCTTCAGAGAAATGCGACCTGCTGGTTGTGCTGCTCCCTGAGGGCTTCAAGCCCGGCAAGGATGCGCTGTCCGCCCTGGCGGCCCTGGCGCTCAAGAACGGGGATCTGGCCACGAAGGCGGGCAAGCACCTGCAGCTGTACCAGGTGCCTCCCGTTGCCGCCCGTCGCGTAGTGTTGGTGGGGCAGGGTGACGGATCTGCCCGTGCCACCCGCCAGGCGCTGCAGGCGGTGGGGGGTGCCGTCAAGGCGCCGCAGACCAAACGAGTGGTGTTGTGTTTTGCCGGGGCCGTGCAAGCCGCTTCTGTCAGCGCCGCTGTGCAGGCCGTGGCCGAAGTGAGCTATGTCTACACCACCACCAAGACCAAGGTGGAGGCGCGCAGTCTGAGCCGCTGCGTGGTGGGTGTACCCACCGCCCCGGATGTGCGCGAGGACTTCGACGCCGGTGTGGCGCTGGTGGCTGGGGTGGAGTTTGCGCGGGAATGGGGCAACCGCCCCGCCAACCATGCCACGCCCACCCTGCTCGCCGACGCCGCCAAGACCCTGAGTAAGCTGCCCCGCATCCAGTGCAAGGTCCACGGCCCGGCCGAAGTGGCCCGGTTGGGCATGGGCGCATTCCTCGCTGTGGCAAGGGGTTCCGAGGAACCCCTGAGATTCATCGAATTGCGCTACAACGGCGCGGCCAAGGACCAGGCTCCCGTCGTGCTGGTGGGCAAGGGCATTACGTTCGATACCGGGGGCATCTCCATCAAGCCTGCCCCGGAGATGGACGAGATGAAGTTCGACATGTGCGGCGCTGCCAGCGTGCTGGGCACCTTTCGCGCTCTGGGAGAGTTGCAGCCCTCGATCAATGTGGTGGGGCTGATACCCGCCTGCGAGAACATGCCCGATGGCCGTGCCGTCAAGCCGGGTGACGTGGTCACGAGCATGAGCGGTCAGACCATCGAAATCCTGAACACCGACGCCGAAGGCCGTCTGGTGCTTTGCGACGCGCTCACCTACGCCGCCCGCTTCAAGCCTGCCGCCGTGGTGGACATTGCCACCCTGACCGGCGCCTGCGTGATTGCGCTCGGTGGTGTGCGCAGTGGTCTGTTCGCCAACAACGATCCCCTGGCATCCGCATTGCAGCAGGCCGGCGAGTCTGCCCAGGACCCTTGCTGGCGCATGCCGCTGGACGACGACTATGCCGATGGTCTCAAGAGCAATTTCGCCGACATGGGCAATGTAGCCGGCCGTGCGGGGGGCTCCATCACCGCCGCGAAGTTCCTGCAAAAGTACGTGGGCGACGTGCCATGGGCGCACCTGGATATTGCTGGCACGGCCTGGAAGGGTGGCGCCGCCAAAGGTGCCACAGGGCGGCCGGTGGGACTTCTGGTGCACTATCTGATGGGCCAGGCCATTGCCGCCAAGCCGGTTTCAAAGCCTGCGGCGGCAAAACGCTCCGTGCGCACCAAGACGGCCTGAGCGTGCCATGACCGAGGTTGCGTTTCATTTCAATGCGCCGGACAAGCTGGCCTACGCATGCCGCTTTACGCGCAAGGTGCAGCGCAGCGGGGCCCGCCTGGTGATTGCGGCGCCGCCCGACACCTTGGCGACGCTGGACCGCATGCTCTGGGCCCTTGCTCCGCAGGACTTTGTGGCCCATTGCCTTGGCGATGCTGATGAAGACCTAGTCCATGCGTCTCCCGTGTTGCTGACTGCCGATGCCCGGTCTGCCCCGCACCATGAAGTGCTACTGAACCTGCACGCGGAGGTGCCGGAGGGATTTGGCCGGTTTGATCGGTTGGTGGAAGTGGTGAGTGCGCAGGATGAGTTGGATCGCGGCGAGGCCCGGGCGCGCTGGCGCCACTATGCATCGCGCGGCTATGCCATCACCCGCCACGACTTGGTGCTGAAAGCTGGCTGATGGCGCTGCCTCCTCCCAAAACGCCCCCGCGCTTTGTTCCCACCCTCACCGAAGTGGTGCAGGTGCCGGACTCCGCGCCTCTGCCGCCGGCGTCCTCTGCACCATTGCGCACCACGGTCATGTCTCCGTCCGCGTTGCCCGCTGCAAGACCCAGCCCGACAGCAGCGCAGCCTGCGACACGACCGCTGAGCCCACCTCTGCCCAGTGCCCGCCCGCCTGCTGTGATGGCGCCACGCCCGGCTGCACCAGCGCCCGTGCAGAGTGCGCCCGCTCCGTTGGTTCACCATGCTCCCGTTGCGGCGGCAGTGGCTCCCGCGTCTTCGTCTTCGCCTGCATCTCTCGCGTCGACCATCGGGTCTTCAAAGACGCCCAGACCGCAGCTCACCCGGCCACTGCCGGAAGGCATGGAGGAGTACATGGTGCACAGGGTCATGCAGCGTGTGGACGTTGTGCTGGATCAACGTTTGCGCGAAGCCATCGCCACCGTGGTGCAGGAGCAGACACGATCGGTGCTGCCGCGACTGCGTGAAGAGATTGAATCCGTGGTCCGGCATGCCGTGTACGAGGCGGTGGCAGACGAGCTGGCCAGTGGCGCGGCCTCGGTGCCAAAGGGATGACAGGGTATTCCCCTGTGGTTTCTCTCGCGTTTAATCGTGTTCCCTAATGATCTGGCCCGTAAATTGCGATATGTTCGCCTGCGTTGAGACACAAGAAGATTCTCAGCGTTTATCTTTACTGGAGATTTGATATGCAATTGAAGTTGAAACTGACCGTGGTTGCTGCTATCGCGGCTGTTGCTGGTGTGGCCTCTGCACAAGAGCAGGTGGTCAAGATCGGCCATGTGGCTCCGGTTTCCGGCGCCCAAGCCCACTACGGCAAGGACAACGAAAATGGCGCCCGCATGGCCATTGAAGAGCTGAACGCTCAAGGCATCACCATCGGCGGCAAGAAGATCAAGTTCGAACTTCAAGCTGAAGATGACGCTGCCGATCCAAAGCAGGGCACGGCCGCTGCACAAAAGCTGTGCGACTCCAAAGTTGCAGGCGTTGTCGGCCACCTCAACTCCGGTACCACCATTCCTGCTTCCAAGGTCTACAACGACTGCGGCATCCCGATGGTGACGGGCGCTGCGACCAACCCCAACCTGACCAAGCCTGGCTACAAGACCACCTTCCGTATCATCGCCAATGACAACGCCCTGGGCGCTGGCCTGGCGTTCTACGCTGTGGATACGCTCAAGCTGAAGACCGTTGCCATCATCGACGACCGTACCGCTTACGGCCAAGGTGTGGCAGACGTGTTCAAGAAGACTGCCACTGCCAAGGGCATGAAAGTGGTGGACGAGCAGTTCACGACCGACAAGGCTACCGACTTCATGGCCATCCTGACGGCCATCAAGTCCAAGAACCCTGATGCCGTGTTCTACGGCGGTATGGACCCTCAAGCCGGCCCCATGCTGCGCCAGATGGAACAACTGGGCATGGGCAACGTCAAGTACTTCGGTGGTGACGGCGTCTGCACGTCTGAAATCGCCAAGCTCGCAGCGGGTGCTAAGACCCTGGGCAACGTGATCTGTGCTGAAGGCGGCTCTTCGCTGGCCAAGATGCCCGGCGGCACGGCCTGGAAGGCCAAGTACGATGCCAAGTACCCCAACCAGTTCCAAGTCTACAGCCCCTACACCTACGACGCCACGTTCCTGCTGGTGGACGCTATGAAGCGCGCCAACTCCGTGGACCCCAAGGTGTATGTGAACGAACTGGCCAAGTCCAACTTCAAGGGTGTGACCTCCACCATCGCTTTTGAACCCAATGGCGAAATGAAGAACCCCGCCATCACTCTGTACGTCTACAAGGACGGCAAGAAGACCCCTCTGTAATCGGAGTGGTCTGGCTCTTCAAGGTCTTTTTGGCTTTGGAGAGCGCCAAATAAAAGGGCTTCCTTTGGGAAGCCCTTTTTTTGTTGTTCAAATGCAGCTAGGTGAGGTGAGCAGGTTGTTCTGCTTGGCTGCTCAATGCCCAGGAGCTGGAGTTTGTTGAAGACTCGGGCGATGACCAAAACCGGCGCTAGGCGCAGCAGAAGGTGCAATCGTACTGAGGTTAGGAGCTTCCAGTTTTGTTGCTTCCCGCAATAGCGAGGATGGATGTACCCGATTTTTGCGCCAAATTAACGCCGCACCTGCAGTGCGCCTGGATTCACGATGTTGGTGGGAGTGCCTTTGATGAAATTCACCACATTGTCGAACGCTGCACCAAAATAAAGCTCATAGCTGTCTTGCTCGACATAGCCAATGTGGGGCGTGCAAATGCAGTTCTCCAGCCGCAGCAGGGCATGGCCCTGAAGGATGGGTTCGCTCTCGAATACATCGACTGCGGCCATGCCGGGGCGGCCCCGGTTCAGGGCTGCAATCAGGGCATCGGTCTCAATCAGCTCGGCACGCGAAGTGTTGACCAGCAGGGAGGTGGGCTTCATGCAAGACAGATCTTCGAGTGAGACGATGCCGCGCGTTTCGTCGTTGAGCCGAAGGTGGAGCGAGATCACATCGCATTGCGAGAAAAACTCCTCGCGCGTGGTGGCAGCCTGGTATCCATCCGTCAAGGCCTGGGCGCGTGATGCCTCACGCCCCCAAATGCGGACGTTCATTCCAAAAGCACGCCCGTAGCCCGCCACCAATTGGCCAATGCGGCCATAACCCCAGATACCCAGCGTTTTGCCCCGCAGCACGCTGCCAAGGCCAAAATTGGGAGGCATGGACGCCGTCTTCAGCCCTGATTGTTGCCAGGCGCCATGCTTGAGGTTGGAGATGTACTGCGGCAGTCGGCGCATTGCGGCCATGACAAGTGCCCACGTCAGCTCTGCGGGGGCCACGGGTGAGCCTATGCCTTCTGCCACTGCAATCCCACGTTCCGTACAGGCAGCTACATCAATGTGACTGCCGATCTTGCCGGTTTGCGCGATGAGCTTGAGACGGGGAAGTTTCTCCACCAGTTGACGGGTGATCTGGGTGCGCTCCCGCACGAGCACGATGATGTCAGCGTCTTTGAGGCGGACGGACAGCTGGCCCAGCCCCTTGACGGTGTTGGTGTAGACCTTGGCGGTGTACGCGTCGAGCCGGGATGCGCAGTGGAGCTTGCGGACTGCGTCCTGGTAGTCGTCGAGGATAACGATATTCATCGTTTGTTCAACTTTCATAACTCATTGATTCTCAAGGCTATATTGCTGTAGAGCCTTGTTTTTATTGGCAAAATCCTACACCTTGATGCCCCGTTGTTGTTGTTGATTTGGTGAGGGCGTTTGGTGGGATGGCGGCTACACTTGCTGCCCCGGCGTAGGTTTGGCGTAGGTTTTTCAATGCTGCGCTGCGGGTTAATCCAAAGGGTGGCAAATGCAGTTTGATGCACGGGCCGCTAAGGCCCTGCAGCCTGGCGCCTCCATTGTCGTACAAGGTTGCAAAGGCCTTCGGCTTGTGGCCTCTGTCAGTCGCAAAACTTGGACCTATCGTTACAAACACCCCGACACCGGACAGATGAAACAGGTGCGTTTGGGCTACTGGCCAGACATGGCGCCGGTGGATGCTGCTGCGCGCTGGGCTGAGCTGCGGGCGGTGCGTGAGGCTGGGGGCGACCCCAAGGCCAGTGGCCGTTCAAAGCGGGCCGGTGCAGGCGGGGCGCCGATGGTGGCTGTGGCCTACACGCTGGGCGACCTGGTGCGCGACTACGCCACGGGGTATCTGCAGGTGCGGCGCGAAGCCAAGGGTGCCCGCGCGGTGCGCCTGCGGCTGGAGCGGGCTACGGCCCAGCACCAGGGGCTGCCGGTTGCTGACGTTACGCGGCGTTTCGCA
Source organism: Acidovorax sp. Leaf73 (assembly GCF_916855635.1). Classification (NCBI taxonomy): domain Bacteria; kingdom Pseudomonadati; phylum Pseudomonadota; class Betaproteobacteria; order Burkholderiales; family Comamonadaceae; genus Acidovorax; species Acidovorax sp. Leaf73. The sequence continues at coordinate 1,208,760 of NZ_CAKASI010000001.1, read as the reverse complement.
TTCGACCTGATCACCGGCCTGGCTGACAGGCCCGTGCTGGCCAACTCGGTGAAAACGGAGCTGGCGGCGGCGTGGGTGTATGCCATGGACGCGGGCCGCATCCCCGAGGATCTGCCCAACTGGTGGGCCCAGGTGCTCGCGCGCAAGCTGCGCAGCAAGGGGGCCAAGCGCGATGGCGTGCACAAGGGCACGGGCAAGCGGGTACTGCAGGATGCTGAGATTGCCCGGCTGATGGCTGGCAACATGCACCTGTTTAGCCAGCAGGTGCAGGACTTTTTGACACTGCAGCTGTGGACGTGCACTCGGGGCGCTGAGATTGTGGCCCTGCGGCCCGAGTTTGTGCGCGAGGATGCCGGCGTGCTGTGGTGGACGATGCCCAAGGGCCTGACCAAAAACCGGCACATCGAGGATGCGGTGGATCTGCGGGTACCGCTGTTTGGCCGGGCTGCGCGCATTGTGCGACGGCTGATGGCCGATGGGGGCGAATGGCTGTTCCCCAGTGTGTCACGCGGTGGGGTGCTGCAGGCGCAAACCCAGGCCTACATGCAGAGCAAGGTGCACTACCGCCAGCCCTACAGCAAGGCTCGGCCCGACCATGTGCGCGAGCGGCTGACGGTAACCCACTGGTCGCCCCATGATCTGCGGCGCACGGGCCGCACGCTGCTGGCGTCCATGGGCTGCCCGCATGAGGTGGGCGAGGCCATTCTGGGTCATGTGGTGCCGGGTGTGGCGGGTGATTACAACCTGTACCGCTACGACAAGGAGCGCGCCCACTGGCTGGCCGCGCTGGATGCGCGGCTGGAGGCCATCATTGCGCAGGCTGCGCCGCCGCCCGGCTAGCCTTGGGCTTGGCCGCCCCGGTGTTGTGCGGCGGCAGCTGGGTGGACCTGGGGCGCGATGCTGCCCAGGCTGCTACCTCAATGGTGAGCCAGCCCACGCGGCGGCCCGATAGCTGCCGCGGCTCGGGGAATTCTCCCTGGCGCACCATTAGCTGCACGGTGGAGACCGACACGCACAGGGTTTCAGCCACCCCGGACAGGTCCATAACGATGGGCGATCCCGGCGGCAGCAGCTTTTCGGGGGAGATGGAGGTGTTGCTTTGCGTACTGCTCATGTCTCTGCCCTTCTGAATGCCTTGCTTAGATGCAACCCCTCCACCGCATGCCCACGCTTGAGCAGTGCTCGGCAAACCGCCGCCCGCTCCTTGTGGCTGTGGCTGGCCTGGCGCACCAGGCCCAGGTAGCTGTTGCCTGCGCTGTAGACCTCGGCTGCTGGCATGTGCTCGATGCGCTGCAGGGCGCTGGCCAGGGTGCGGCGGCGGGTGGTGCGGCGCCAGGGTTTGATGACCTGGCCGACGAAGTCGATACCCCGGTCCACCGGCTGCAGGATGGTCTTGCTGGGGTTCAGGCGCACGCCCAGGTGGGCGGGCAGCCAGGCGGTGATGTTGAGCAGCGCGGCGCTGAGCCACTGGGCATCGGGGTGCAGCAGGATGAAGTCATCCACATAGCGCACATAGTGCGGCGCGCGCAGCTGGTGCTTGGCGTACTGGTCCAGGCCGTCCAGCAGCACGTTGGCAAAGAACTGGCTGCTCAGGTTGCCGATGGGCAGGCCGGTGTCGGCGGGCGCGTTGAACAGGCTTTTGTGCGCGGGCACGCGGCGCAGGGTGCTGGCCTTGCCACGCACCTCCACGTCGCTGCGCGGGTCGTGCATCAGGATGGTGGTGGCCAGGGCCAGCCACCAGGGTTCATGCCGGATGCGGGCGGCCAAGCGCTGCAGCAGGATGGGCTTGTGGATGCTCACGAAGAAGTTGGCGCAATCGCACTTCAGGTAGTGGGCGGGGCGGGCCCAGTTCTGGGTGCAGCTGCGCACCTGGGCTTCCAGCCGCTGGGCGCCGTACAGGGTGCCCCGGCCCGGGATGCAGGCGCAGGAGTCGGCTACAAACGATGCCTCGAAGCGCGGGCCGATGTGGTTGTACAGCAGGTGGTGCACGATGCGGTCGCGGAACTGCGCGGCCCACACCTCGCGCGGCTTGGGGCGGGTGATGGCAAAGCAGATGCTGCGCCCGGGCCGGTAGCAGCCGTCCAGCAGCTCGGCGTGCAGGTCGCACAGGTTGCGCTCCAGGTGCTGCTCGAACTCGCGCGCGCTGGTGGTGTTGCGCTTGTGCTGGCGGCAGTCGATGTAGGCCTGCAGCAGGGTGTCGAGGGTGGGGGTGGTCATGCGGTCAGCTCCGGTGCCTTGCAGCGGCTGGCCAGCTCCACCAGCCATGCGGCCAGTTGGGGGGGGCGTGTGCTCGCGTTCGGCTTTGGTGATGGATGGCAGGCGCGGGTAACTCTTGGTGGGTCGCACGCAGTGCGTGGCCCGGCCGGGGCGTCGCGGCATGGGTGGAAGGTCTGCGGGCTGGCATCCCACGATGTAGAGCCACGTCGCCTTCTGGGCGCGGTGGCCCCAGTGGAATTGCTCGATGTACAGCGTCCAGCCGCCCCATTCGTCGGGGAACTCGCCCGGCTCTGGCATGCGGCAGTGCGGGAAAAGGGTGGACTCTTCGGGGTGTTCCAGCACGCCGCCAAAGCGGCGCACGTGGGCAACAGCGTCAATGCCCAGCTGTTTTTCGCCCGGGCGCGGTTTGGCGAACTGGCGCAGGCGGCCCCATGCGCGGCAGGGTGGGTGCGCAATCAGGGGTGTGCCGCCCGGCCACTTGCGGGCGTCGCGGGCTTCGTCCCAGACGTCGCAGCCCGGGATGGTCTTGTAATGGCTGTCATTGCGGGCGAACAAGACCGCAATGGTCTTGCCCTCCCTCGGGCATGAATCTGCGGACGGGACGCGCGCGGAGCTCGTTGTCCTTGTTGTTGGCGTTGCTGTTGCCGTACTCGAAGTCCTGGCACCAGGCGTTGTTGCGCGAGTACTGCGAAGCGTCGAGCTATCTACGTCGCCCTGCCGAAGGCGCTCAGCGGCGCCGATCAGTGGGGTAACTGCGCCGGACCGGGCCGCGCTGGTGTGCCGCGCGGTGGTATCCGTGGTGCGCCTGGCGGTGGGGCTGGCAGCGGGTGTGCTGCAGGCGCCCAGCGGCTCGACCAGATTCATAAAGCGCACGGGCATGGCGGCCTTGGCTGTCATGCTGCAGGCGCTGCGGTGTTGGTGTCGAACAGGCCGGGCGTGTAGCCCTGTGGCTCTGCCGACGGTGTGGCGGTGGCATGGGGGGTAGTCATACCATCGCTGGCCGGGCTGCTGGTGAGGCGTGCCCGGGCGGACTTGAGCCAGCCGTTGGCCATCTTGCCGATGGTGTCGGTCAGCTCGATGCTGGTGGCCCACAGCTTGGTGGCGATGAGCCGTTTGGCGTGCGCGGTGCGCAGCAGGATCTGCGCCACCTGCAGGCGCTCCAGCAGTTGTTCCAGGTGGGTGGCCCGGTCTTGCGGCTGGCGGGCGGCGTTGGCGCGGCCGATCAGCACCAGGATCTCGACACATTCGTCCGCAATGCGGTAGCCCATGGACGCGCGGAAGGCGCGGGGGATGCGGGCTTGCACGTCGGCGCACAGGTCAAGCAGGGCGGTGCCTTGCTTGTGGATTTCGAGGTCGGTGGCGAGAGACATGGTGCGAAGCGGGGTCGGGTGGGTGAAAAAATCACGCGCGACCGGCGCTCCGCGCCGGGGCGTGGGCGGAAGGGCTTAAGTGTTCAAGGCTTGAAGTTGAATTCTGCGGACGGGACGCGCGCGGAGCTCGAGGTCCTTGTAGAAGGCGCCGCTGCTGCCGTACTCGAAGTCCTGGCACCAGGCGTAGTAGCGCGAGTACTGCGTGCTGCTCCAGTAGTAGTCCTGCTGGTTGAACAGCTCCGGCACGGTGGCCGACAGGGCGCGCAGCTCGGCGGCGGCGGGCAGGTACCAGTCGGTATGGCCACCCAGGTCCAGGGCCTTGATGCGCTGGGCCAGCTGCAGGCCTGCGGAGGCCATGGCGGCGGTGTTGGCCGGGCCGTCGGTCTTGCTGTCGGCGCCTTCGATGGTCTTGTATTCGTCGGCCCAGGTGGCGTCTTCAATCTCGGCAGACTGCTCGGCCACGATCAGGGCAAAGTCTTCGCTGCCGTCGGCGGTCGCGCCGCGCAGGATGGCGCCAAAGTGGCCGCCGTGGCTGGCAAGGAGGGCGCCGAACAGGGGTAGGGTGATGGTGCGCATGGGGTACTGCCTTTCAAAAAATTGCGTCGGACCGGCGCTGTGCGCCGGTGGTGGGTGGGTGAAAGTGGCTGAGGGCTAGAGGGCTAAAGTTGAATGCTGCGGACGGGACGCGCGCGGAGCGCGTAGCCCTTGAGGTTGGCGCTGCTGTCGCCGCACTCGAAGGCCTGGCACCAGGCGCTGCCGCGCGAGGACTGCGAGCTGCTCCAGTACCAGCCCGTGGTCTTGAACACCTGGGGCGCGTGCAGGTAGCACATCAGCAGCTCGATGCGGCTGGGCAGGTAGTAGTCGGCGTGGTCGTCTTCTGTGTATTGGCTGGCCCAGACGGCGGCGGGATGGTCTTTGCCGCTGGCTGTCAGGGCAGCTGTATTGGTGCGGCCATCGGTCTGGCTGGTGGCGCCTGCAGCCTCTTCGCCGTATGGGCCCCAGGTCAGGTCTTCGGCCTCGTTGGTGCCCACCACCAGGTGGCGCGCTGGCAGGCCAAACTCGGCGGGCAGGGTGCAGATGTAGATGCCGCCTTGGCCGGGCCAGGGTTGGCCTGGGGCGGGTGGGGTGAGGGTGGTGGTGGCGACCGGCGCGGGTGCCGATGGCGCGGCCACGGTGCGCAGGGTAGTGCCGCTGACTGCAACGCGCTGCAGGGTTTGCGGCACTTGCTCCAGGCCGATGTGGGCGGCGTGCGAGGCCTCGGGCTGCGGCAGGGTGATGTAGAGGTTTTTGATGTACATGGTGGGTGCCTTGGTGGTGGGGTGGTGGTTGGCTGGTCAGATGGCCATGACGTGCACGCCGTCTGGCAAGCGGTCGATGCGGTTGAAGAGCTCGCGGGTGCGCTTTTCGGTGGAGCGGTGGCAGCGCACCATGGTCCGGGCGGGCAGAGCGTCCAGTGCGGTGAGGTAGTCGTCTGTGGCGGCGCGCACGGCTTCGATGCCGGGGCCGTCCAGGCGCATCGGCTTGCCTTCCAGCATGCGCTGGCCTGCCTTTGCCATGGCGGTGATGGCGTCTTGCAGCAGGCCGCTGGCGTCGGCAATCTCCACCGGTGCGCCGTCGCAGCCGCGCCAGTGGCTGGCCACTACCTTGCCGGTGTCGGGGTCGGTGATGGGTGCCTCGCCGTGCAACACCAGTGTTTCAGTGAGGTTGATGGCGTCGCTGATCACGCGCCAGCAGTTGTTGCCGGGTGCGGGCGCGTGCATCAGCTCGTGCAGCGCATCAGCCGGGCGCATGCGCTGGTGGCGCCGGTTCTCGATGGCCATGGGCTGGCTGGGGCTGGCCAGCAGCTCGTGCATCTTGCTGTAGACCATGGGCGTGTTGGTGCGCTTGCGGGTCATGGCTGTGGCACCTCTTCAATGCGTCCATCAGGGAAGTGCAGGCGGTTGCCCACGCGGCTGGGCAGGGCGTAGGCGGCAAAGCGGGCGGCGGGCACGCCGGGGTTGCGTTGCAGTTCAGCGCCGGTGTAGTCGCCGCCGCTGCTGGTGCTGTACCAGCGGGGCAGTGGGTTGGGCGCGTCGCCCTGGCCGTGGTCGTAGCGGGTGCCTTTGGGTGGCTTGGTGCCGTAGCGGTGGCCGCTGGCGGTTACGTCCTGCAGCCCGGCGCGGGCAGCGCGCGTGGCGGCGCGCTTTTGCGCGGGGGTGGGGTGGCGGGCTTCGTAGCTGCCGGGTTCGGGGGTGGGGTGGGTCATGATGCAACCCCTCCCGCCATGCCGCTGCACTGCGCCGTCAGCACCCGGTACCGCTCCAAAAACGCATCGCGGTGGTGCCGCCATGTCATGGCTGCGCGCACGGGGCTGTTGAGGTCTACGCTGTCCACGGGCTGTACTTCGGCGCCGGGGGTGTCGAGGATGGGCCAGGGGAGGTTGGTGCTGGCGTCAAAGCGCGTGAGGTCGCGGCGCTCGGTGGCCAGGGCGGCCAGGTCGGCGTGCTTGATGTCCTGGCGGAACGCGGTGTGTGCGGTCTGCAGGTGGTAGGCCTGCCGCAGCATGCGGGCGTGCAGGTTTTCAAAGCCCAGCCATTCGGTGCCCAGGGTCCATTTGATGGGGCTGGCCACGTCGCCGGTGATGGCTTCGTGTGCGTCGTGCATCAGGGCGGCGCGCTGGGCCTGCGCGCCCAGGCCGTTGCTGGCGACGATGTCGCACACCAGCAGGCTGTGCTCTGCCACGCTGTAGGGGCGGGTGGCGTGGCCGGTGAAGCGGTTGATCTGCGCGAGGCTGTGGGCGATCACGTCGATGCTGGGCATGGTGCCGGGCACGAGCACGGAGGTGCCGCTGATGGGGTGGTCGGTGCCGTCGGCGGTGACCAGCCAATGTGAGGGGGTCATGCTTTGGCTCCGCGCTTTCTGAAAATCTCATCAAAGGCGCTGCCCAGCGGGCCGCTGGTGGGTGGTGTGGTTGCCTGGTTCTGTTCCTTGACCATCGCCTCCAGGCGCTTAACGGTGTCGGCCAGCCAGAGCACGTCTTTTGCCATCAGGTCTCGGTTGACCGACATGCCGTCCAGCTGGCGCTGGGCGGTGGCTTTCATTTGTTCAAGCGTTCGCATGGCTGTGGCTCTTGATCAGGCCTTCGACTTCTGCGCTGCCTCGGCGCCCAGCGCGGCATAGGCTGCGCCGTCCTGGTAGTCGTCGGGGTTGAAGCGGCCATTGCGAGCAGTGTTGGCGGCGCGCACCAGCTTCAAGGTCTGCATGAAGGCCCAGCCCTGGCGCTCGTCTAGGTTGGTGCCCTCGATGGCGTTGAAGGCGGCCACGGTGGCGGCCATGCTGCGTTCTTGCGGCTGATCGGCGCCGCCGGTGTCGCGCTCCACGCCACGCTGGAGGATGGTGTGGGCGGCATCAGACAGCAGGGTGACGGGGTAGGGCTGCTGGGTGGCCTGTGGTTCAGGTGTTGCTGCGTTGGCTTGGGAGACGGCTTTGAGTTGCTTGATGGGGTTTGCCATGGTGATTCCTTGGGTTGGTCAGGCGGTGGCCGCCTCGGGGGTGGTGGGCGTGCTGCTGGCGCGGTGGGGCAGCAGCTTCATGTGCAGCACGCGGCCGACCAGCTCGGGCATGGGTGGGAATGCCAGGGGCCCGGGCAGGGCGCGCAGGCGCTCCAGCTCCACATGCAGCGGGGTGCCTGGGGTTTTCAGGGCGTCGCTGTGGGTAGCCCAAAAGGCTTGTGCCTCGGGTCCGCTCCAGCGCACGCGGTAGGACTCTTTTTCGTCGCGGCCGGTGTGCGGGTTGCGGCCCAGGTTGTCCACCAGCACCAGCTCCAGGCGAAACGCGCCCGCGCTGTCTTTGTCCACGGTGGGGCGGTGCTTCTTGCCTACGAAGAGGGTGCCGGTGTGGTGCATGGTGGGCTCCTGCTGGGCGCGGTGGCTGCTTACCCGGCCTTGCTGTAGCTGCCCAGCAGCACGGGCATGGCGCCGCTGATGGCTTCTCCTACCAGTGCGGCCAATTCGGAGCCCATGGCCTCTACGTGCGCCTCCAGGTTCTGAATGCGCAGCACCAGCGATGGGGCCTTTTCGCCGGTGAGGATGGACAGGCGCAGCACAAAAGTGCGCTCTTCCAGGTCTGCAAACGGCTTGCAGGTGTAGTAAATGGTGGTGGGGATGGGTTCCTGGCTGGAGGCCTTGACGCTCTCGAAGGCGGTGCGGTTGGCGCTGAGCTGTTGTTCTTCGCTCTCCACCTTGCGCAGGTTTTCGATGGTGATGCGGCGGATGGCGGCCAGGGCTTTGCCCATTGGGATTTCGCCATCGGGGGTGAAGAAGTTCAGCGCGGCAACGCTGCCCCAGTCTTCGAGGAACTCGGCCAGGGCTTGCTGGCTTTGCGCGCGGCCGTTGATGGTCAGCAGCATGGCGTAGGGCGCGGTTTTGGTGAGCTGCAGCTTGGCGCGGTTGTCGGTGTGGCCGGGGGTTTCTTTGGTGCCCAGGTCCAGCACTGCGGTGGCGGCCATGTGCTCGGCATCCACAAACACGGCGGCGCCGGGTTCTGCGTAGGCGGTGGCGTACTGGGCGAAGGGCGCAACGTAGGCGGTGGACATGGTGCCGCGCGCGCGGCGGCGGCAGGGCAGCAGGTGCTCCAGGTCGTGCACCTTGTAGTCTTCGTGCAGCGCCGTGGCGCCCCACGAGGTGAACACGGCTTCTCTGACGTTGTTGTGCACGGCGATGGCGGTCAGGCCCTCGCGTATCGCTGCAATGAACTGGTCGGGCACGTTGACAGTGGTGCCGATGGTGATGTCGCTCTCCAGGGGCAGATCGGCCCCCAGCTCGGGGGTGGCGGCGGTGTTTTCAGTGGTCATGGTGGTCCTGTGGTTGGTGGTCGAGGTGGTGTGGATTGGTGGCTGGCGGTAGCTGGGGCGTTACGCGCCGTTGCTGGCGGTGGGGCCGGGTGCGGCGGGCGCGCCGCTGCGGTCAAACATGGCCATCTGGTTTTCGGGCGCCAGGGTGAGGCGGCCAAACTTGCCTACGTGCAGGGCGGTTTTGCGGCTGGTTTCTTCGCTGGCGCGGCCGCTGGCTGTAGGGCGCGAGAACTTGAGCGAGTGGTTGCAGATGACCTGCGATGCGCCGGGCACTTTGGTAAAGCTGAACTTCACCAGCACCTCGCCCTTGCCGTCGTTGTCCACGGTGCCTGCGGCAACCTGGCTCAGGGCAATGGACAACATGCGGTCGAACTGGCCGCCGTCGAGGTCGGTGATGAATTCGCCCACATCGGTGGCGGCGCTGGTGCTGGAGTGGTTGGCGGGTTGGTTCACGGCTTGGGCTCCGGGTGGTTGGTGGTTGATATGAAATTGATAGCTACCAGCGCTTGCCCATCAAGCGCCAGCGCCAACAAACAGCAGGTAACAAAAGCCCACTACAGCGGCGGCCACTATCAGCACGTAGCCGGTGATTTCTGCGTTGGTGTAGGGCGGTTCCTCGGGCAGCTCGCAGGCCTGGGGCACGGGGCATGCGCGGTGGCCCTGGCGGCAGCGGTCGGCCTGGCAGGCGTGGGCGGTGCGCGGCTTGGTGCGGCGCTCGGTGGTGGGGGTGGGGTGGCAAGTCATCGCAGCCATCCCAGCAGCACGGCGGTAGCCATGCCCAGTACAAAGCCCACTACCTTGCCGTTCCACCAGCCGGAGCGGAACGCGGCTTGCTCTGCGTCGTGCAGGGTGGGCAGGGGTGTGGGTGCGCCCAAGCGGGGGTTGCTGGCCCGGGTGGTGTGGTTGCCGGTGCTGTTCATGGCTGCACTTCCACGGGTTTGGCGGTGGCGGCGTGTGCGCCGTGCAGGGCCATTGCGTCAATGCAGGCAATGCCTGCGCTGGGGGCCATGGCGATGAATTCGAGGCCTGCGCAGCGGACGTAAAACGCGCGCAGCGTGATGTACCCGATGTGGTTCACGCTGCCACCTCGGTGCCCAAAATTTCACGCGGATCGCCTTCGGCGATGGGCTGGGGGAGTTGCGAAGGTGTGAAGGGCTGAAGTTGAATGCTGCGGACGGGACGCGCGCGGAGCTCGTCGTCCTCGTCGCTGGCGCTGCTGCTGCCGTACTCGAAGTCCTGGCACCAGGCGTGGCTGCGCGAGTACTGCGAGCTGGTCCAGTACCAAGAGTCCTTGTCGAACAGGTCGGGCGATGTCTCATACAGCGCCAGCATCTGCATCCGGCTGGGGATGAACCAGTCGGCGTGGCCTTCGATGTTGAGGGCGCGCACGGCCTGGACGATGGGGCTGCCTGCGGCCGCCATGGCCTGGGTGTTGGCGGCGCCGTCGGGGCCTTTGGCGCCGGGTACGTCCTGGCCGTATTCGCCCCAGGTGCCGGTCACGTCGTGCGCGGCGTCGGCAACGATCAGGCCGTAGGTGGTGCCGTCGCGGCGGGCAATGATGGCGCCCAGGGTACCGCCCTCGGCGGGTAGGTGGGTGCCGATGGGGGTGAACGCGTGGACGAGTGCGTTGGTGATGGCATCTGCGACCGCAGTTGTTTCTGCGGCTGCCTGGGGCATCACCACCAGCGCGCCGTCCATCGTCAGCCCCACGGTCTTGCCCGCTTCTTGCAGGTCGTTCACCAGCTCGGTGGTCTGCTCGCGCCACGAGTCAGCGGCATCCCATGCGCGGCTGACTTCGCTCTCCAGTGTGTCTACGCGGCCCAGTGCGTCGTCAAGGCGTTGTGCCAGGTCTGCGCAGTGGTGGCGCAGGTGGTCCAGTTCCCAACGGGCAAGGCGCTTGCGCAGGGCGGTGATGGCCTTGGCGGCATCGGCCTGTGCTGCGGGTGTTTCTGCGGTGGTCTGCATCGTTCCTCCAGGGCGCCGGGGTGGCGTCTGGAGGAACTTTAACAAGAAAAACTAGCAAGCACAAGAAGAACTAGTGCAATTTCTTGTTCTGACTACCTAAGCAGATACGTAGTACATGGGATGTCCTGACGATTGTTACCTTTGGATGCGGGTGGTACGCTTGTGAAAACCAACAGGAGGGAGTGGCTGTGTCGCTTATCGAGCTGTCTTGTGTCAATTGCTCTGCACCCTTGCAAATCGGGGACGATCTGGAGAGCTTTGCGTGTTCTTACTGTGGCACTACCCAGGTGGTGCAGCGGTCTGGTGGGGTGGTGGTGCTGCGTAAAGTGCAGGCGGCGATTCATGCCGTGCAGCGTGGTACTGATCGGACGGCGGCTGAGTTGGCGATTCCTCGCCTGACTAAGGAGTTGGCTGAAGTGCAGGCTGTTCGTGCAAATAGCGTAAAGCTTGCAAAAGAGAAAATGGCAAGTGCGCGTAAAGGACGCAGTAACCTAACGGCTTTAGTGGCTGGTGCGTTGTTGGTACTTTGGGTTTGGGGAGTGACAAGTCTCCCGGCGAATATCAACGGCTGGATGGAAAAAACGATTGCTTGGGCCGGGCTGGCGGCGATAGTTGCAGTGTCGACCTTTGTTTTTCAAACAATCAAACTGCCTAAAGATGCAACGCCGGATGTGCTGGCCCGCTATGACGCGCTCATTGCAAAGATCGAAGCGCAGATCGCGGCGAATCGCGCCATTCTGGATGCATAGCGACTTGCAATTAATTGCTTGGCCGCTCGCTAGTTCTCCGCTATCTTAATCTTGGGAACCTGTATATTTTCGCGGAGGCACTGTTTCCGGCACCTCCAATATGGCGACGATGCGGCGCGCTGTTACTTCTGCTTCGCTGGGGTTCTCGCACATATGTTTAATCAGGCCGCCCACTGCGGCGCGCACTGATAGATCATTCTTTTCTACCGCTGCAGATAATTGAAGCAGCAGAGAATAAGTAGAAGGTAGCGATACAGGCGCCGCTGTGTTGTAGCGCGCCAGTTCTTCGCCAGCCTGGGGTGGCGCGCTCCCGGGTTGGGTGGGCGGCTCTGGTGTCAGGCCAAGCAGTTGCTCCACCACTGGCATGCGGGAGCGCTTCGGGGCGGAGTCGCCGCGCTCCCACTGTTGGATGGTCTGCCAGGCCAGGGGCTTTGCGAGGTTTTCGGCGTCGCTAACGGCTTTCGCCAGCTGCTCCATAGACCAGCCCTTGCGCTCCCTGGCGGCTCGAATTCTCTCGTGAATTGACATAGGCGCAAGCTTTCCATGTGCCGTCTTGTGCGGCAACGCAAGATCAACTAGCATTGCTAGAAATTCTTGTATGATCCGCGCCATGACCAACCGACAGCCCTTGTCTCGTCCGCGCCCCAATAGGGAGGCTGCCGCGAAGGCTGTCGCCTTGATGGGTGGTGCGGTGCAGGCCGCCAAAAAGCTCTGCGTCTCCAACTACCAGACCATCCAGAGTTGGGCGACCAAGGGTGTCCCAGTTGCCTACAGCGCAACGGTTGAGCGCCTCATTGAGGGGCGTGTGACCCGGCGCGAGCTGTATCCGTTGGACTGGCAAGACATCTGGCCGGAGTTGGTGGGGTTTGAGGAAAAGCAGGCCCCAGCGCTCGCTCATCAAGCGCCAGTAGCTATCAATTCCGAAGCAAAGGAGGCCGCGCATGCATAGCGCCGTCACCAGCCCAGCAATCGCTTCATCGCTTCGGTCAACATGCCTGCCGCAGCGTCCAGCAGCAGTCCACACACTGCGCCAGAAAGCGCCCATAGCCAGTTGCGCAAACGCCTTGTCAGCTTTCTTGCCTCTGCTTGTTCCTGGAGTTGCGCGGCGTAGAGGCGCCCTTGCATCGTCGGCGCGAAGCCAGTCAGTGCGTCGATTTTGCGTTGCCCAGTGGTTGATTCGCGGTGTGCCTTGCCATGGGCAAAGCCTGCGTCGATCAGTTCGGCAGCGGCTTCCCAGTCTTCGGGCGCTGGTGTCTCCCCAGTCAGTAATCGGAGGTACGTGGCTGTGAAGCTTGTCGAATTGTTTTTGTTCTTGGTTTGCATGTTGCTTGGCATGGTGTTGGTGCGATTGGCGGTGCATGAGGGTGGCCTCCATCGCCTTTGGCCTCAGTTTTTCGACGCCCCGCCCGCTGTGTGCACGCGCGGTGCCCTGCGCCCCGACGACTGGCAGTCCATCTGGCCCGAGCTGGCCGAATCCAATCAAAACACCCCGCCAGCGCTTGCCAGTCAAGCGCAAGGCGCTATCAATTCCGAAGCACGGCAAGCCGTGCGGGAGGTGGCGTGATGTCTGTTGCTGGATCTGTTCACCCGCTCCCGATGGCGCTCGCGTTGATGGCGCGTGGCTGGTTTCATCGTGCTGGCTGGGATATCGCTTGTCGCCACCAGATTCAGGCCACGGACCTGGTGCATGACGACGGCAAATCTGCCGACTACGCGCTGCTTGCAGCTGCGTGCGATGTGGTGGATTTACTGTGCCAAAGCCCTGACGGTCGGCAGGCCTTGCGTGATCTCGGATTTGAGCCAGTCCTTCAGCACGTCGAAGGTAAATGAGATGCCTGGCTTGAGGATGTTGCCCTTGGCCTTGTTCCAGAGTGTGTCGCTGCGCACAGCATCTGCGAACTCGCAGCCCGCCCAGGTAAGCCGAAAGACGGCGGCGAATGTGGCCATGGAGCCGCCGCCCCCTTCTTTGTGCGTTGCTTTCACCAATCCGGCTTCGTCCATCCAAGCGACATGCGTGGCGAAAACCTCGGGTGCAACGTCCGGTAGCGCGCTCAGCACCGCTCCGTATTCCATGTCGGCTGTTGCCAGCACGATCTGCCGAATCAAGTCCATGTCCCGTTTCATGGGCATCCCTCTCGAAAGATGGTGTGAAGTGAGATCCCCATTGTCTTTCGTTTGTGGATGCCCGCCCATCTTGCGCCGTGTGCGCGGCGCCGTTCACCGGACCACCTCATTGACGAGGTTCTGCAGGGCGTTGGTCTCTGCGGCCGGCACGCTGCCCGTGGCGCGCATGCGGCCGATGGCAATGGCCATCCAGTCGGCAAAGGCGTCAGCATTGAGCGCGCCTTGTGCATCGAGCACGAATACCAGGTTTTGCACCAGCAGCTCCATCGCGGCCAGGCGGTGGGGCAGGGCGGTGCTGTCTTCATTTGTGGCCGCGTTGCTGTGGTCAAGGGGTTGATTTGTCATGAGAGCTACTGTCTCAATTCCGCCCGGTCTTGCCTATGGCGCCGATGAGGCGATGCCCGACACGCCCCAGGGCTTGACGGTGCCTGATGCTGTCTATCACACGGTGCACGGCTACCCCGGCGGGGTGGTGGCGTTGGCTGTGCGCATGGGTGTGTCTGCCAATACGCTGACGCACAAGGCGAACCCGAACAACGACACGCACCACATGCGGCCCGACGAGCTGGTGGCCATGCAGGCCCTGAGCGGCAACTACGCGGTGCTGCATGCCATGGCGGCAGCGCTGGGCTATGTGTGCGCGCCTGCCGTGCCGGATCAGTCGGATGGCGACCCGGTGGAAGTGTTCATGCTGCAGCAGAAGGCGCAGGGTGAGTATTCGGCGGCGGTGGCTGATGCCTTGCTGGTGGAGCAGCCCACGCCCAGGGCGGTGCGCCGGGTGTCTGATATGGCGCAGGACCTGATTGCCAAGACGGGGCACCAGGTGGCAGTGCTGCGTGGGCGCATGCGCAAGGCCCCAGGGGGTGTGCTGTGACGCGCGCGCATGCCTTGAGGATGTTGCTGCAGCACGGCCCGCTGCGCCTGGCTGAGATTGTGGAGATCACGGGTTGGGGGTATTGCGTGGCCCGCCATGTGGTGCGCCGCCTGCGGTGTGCTGGTGTGGTGGTGTCGTGCAATCTGGCTGGGTGGCCCTATCACTGTGCGTTGCGCGATGGGTGTGGCGCTGAGGGGGGCTGCTGATGGCTGGCCTGAGTTTGTCGGTGCGGACTGAGAACCTGCGCTCGGTGCTGGATGTGCTGGAGAAGCTGAGCGGGCCACAGGCGCGGGCGGCGTATGCCAAGGCGTTGACGGACACGGGTTTTGAGGCCCGGCGTGCGCAGCAGAAGGCGCTGCGGTCTTCGTTTGACCGTGTGACGCCGTTCATTGAGCGCAGCCCCAAGGTGTTCGCGGCCACGCCGGACAACCTGAGTGTGGCCATTGCGCCCACCTTGCACACGGATCGAGTGTTTCAGCGCGGCGGCAAGGTGGGGGTGGACCCGCAGCAGGTGTTGCAGTCGCAGGAGTATGGCGGGCGCCGTGCTGACAAGCGCAGCGAGGTGGCCTTGCGCAAGGCGGGCATCTTGCCCACGGGCTTTCAGACGGCGATCCCGCGTGATCCGTACCCGGGCAGCGATGACGGCCGGGGCAACATGCGCGGTGCGTTTGTGGCGCAGTTGATCAGCTATCTGCAGGCGAGCTCGGAGCAGGGTTACCGCGCAAACATGTCGGACAAGCGCAAGGCCAAGCTGCGCAATCAGCAGGGCATTGGCAATATCAAGGCGAAGAAGGTCTACAAGACCACGCTGGGCAAGCGTTTCTTTGTGAGCCTGGGCCGCCTGCGTGGCCACCACCTGGCCCCGGGCATCTGGGCTGCCAGCGGCACGCACGATGTGGAGGTCAAGCCGGTGCTGATGTTTGTGCGCAGGCCCACGTATCAGCCGCGCATCGATATGGACCGCATCGCGCAACAGGCTGGGCTGCAGGAGTATCTGGACCGGCGCCTGCGCTTTCGGATCAGGGAGGCGGCTGGGGTATGAATCACTATCCACACCACATCGGTGATTTCAACACCGCCACGCGACACCTGTCACGTATCGAGCGTTCCGTGTACCGTGACATGTTGGACATGTATTACGACACCGAGCGTCCCCTCGATGGTTCGGACATGTCACGCTTGGCACGCCGCCTGTGTTGCAGCAGTGACGAAGAGGTGTCGGCCATGCAGTTCGTGCTGGCTGAGTTCTTCACCCGCGAGGGGGATGAATTTGTTCACGACCGTTGCGAGCGCGAGCTGGCGACGTTTCAGGTGCGACAGGCTGATAAGCATGTGGAACAGGACAACGTCCGCACCCGTCAACAGCGGCACCGGCAAAGGCGTGCAGAGCTGTTTACCGCTTTGCGGGCGGTGGGTGTGGTGCCGTCTTACAAGACCAAGATGCCCGAGCTGGAGCGCTTGCACAAGCAGCACTGCCCGGCGCCTGCATCCACCCAGCCAGGCAGTGGTGATGGCCCTGGCAACGCAACCCCAAACGGCACTGGTGACGCTTGGAACGTGACAGGTGACACATGTCACGCAAATGCAACGGCTATACCAGAACCAGAACCAGAACCAAATACATCCCCCCAACCCCCCTGTCGGGGGGCGAGTGGTGGTTTGGCTATCGCCACGGCACTGAGCAGCCACTTCCCCGAGCATCGCCGCACCCGCATTGCCGAGGTGGCTGAGCTGGTGGCCAGCCTTGAATCCAGCGGGCAGGCCACGGGCCAGCAGCTGCTGCAGGCGGCAGCGCAGCAGGCGGGGCAGTTGGGCAGGGATGGGGGCAAGCACGCGCCCAACGTGCTCACGTGGTTGCGCAGGCAAGGGTGGCTTGACAGTGCGGCGCTGCCTGTTGGTGGTGGTGTGGCTGCCGACTGGCGCGATACCCGCAGCGGTGTCGAGGCCATGGGCGAGCGCATGGGCCTGGGGCCATGGGACAGCGAGCGTTGGCGCCTGTTCGCGGACTACGAGCGCGAGGTGGTTGCCTTGGTGCAAGCCCACACGCAAGGGGTGACAGCGTGATGCGCCGGTCACTCTCTCGCTGCATCAACGCCACGGCCGTGCGGTTGGCAGAGCCAATCGGATGGCCAGACCTCGCGCTGGAAATTCGCGGGTCCTTCCCGGCTCCCTCCAGTGCGGGTAATTCGCACCCCGGTCGTGGACTGTTGCGCAGGGTTGCTAAGGGGGTTAAGTGAAGATGGCTATTAGCTTTTATGCTCTGTTTTTTGTAGTGCATGGGGGTGATGTTTGAAGATCATCCCCATCCTTGAACAGCAGATTTCCCAGGCGGAATTCGCAGCCATGATCGGCGTGAGCGAGGCCCGGGTGAGTCAGCTTGTGTCCGAGGGGGTGATCGTGCGCGGCGACTCGGCGCAGGAATGGCTGGTGGCCTACTGCGAGCGGTTGCGCGATCAGGCAGCCGGGCGCATGGGTGATGGTGCGGGCGGGCTGGACTTGGTGCAAGAACGCGCAGCCCTGGCGCGCGAACAGCGCGAAGGCCAGGCCATCAAAAACGCGGTGGCCCGCAGGGAATACGCTCCGGTCGGCCTGCTGGCCGATGTGCTGGGCCAGGCCGCCAGCGCCGTGGTGGGGCGGTTCGACCAGCTCGAAGGCACGCTGCGCAAGGCCTGCCCGGATCTGCCCGACGAAGCAAAGACCGCTGTGCTGCAGGTGATCGCCTCGGCGCGCAATGAGTGGATTCGCTCCACCGCAAAGCTCGTGTCTGACAGCGTGGACGCCATGCTCGAAGCCGACGAGCTGGGTGAAGACGAACCCTACAGCGAGGGCCTGCCCGCATGACCACCATGCCACCGGCCATCCACCCCGAGACGGCTGCCGCCATCAAGGCCGCCATCCGCATCGGGTTGGAGAGCCTGCGGGCAGAGGTGCCGCAGCGCCTGGGCGACTGGGCGCAAGAGCACTTCAAACTGGCCGGCGAAAGCAGCCACCAAAAAGGCGCGTGGGTGGCTTGGGCGTTTCAGGTCGGCATCCTCGATTTTTTGAGCGATGACCGCATCGAAGAAGTTGACGTGATGAAGGCCAAGCGCGTCGGCTACACCAAGATGATCACGGCCAAGATTTGCTACAACATAGCCCACCGGCGCCGCAAGCAAGGCCTGTGGCAACCCACCGACGACGACCGAGACAGCTACGTCAAGAGCGAAATCGACCCGCTGCTCGACCCCATCAACGGCGTGCAGGCCATCAACAAGGCCCGCAAGCTGGGCAAGGGCCACGAAGAAACGATTAAGTACAAGCCCTTTCGCGACAGCGCTGCGCACTTTCTGGGCGGCAAGGCCTCGCGCGCGTTTCGCCGCATCACGCTGGATGACGCGATCCTCGACGAGATCAGCAAGTTCGATCGCACCATCGAAAAGTCGGGCCCGCCCCGTGGCCTCGCCCGTGGCCGCCTGGAGGGCGCGCCGTACCCCAAGCTGATCTGCGGATCCACTCCGCTGCTCAAAGGTCTGTGCCACATCGAAGACGCGGTAAACGAAGCCGAAGGCCTGGTGCGCTTCCACATCGATTGCATCCACTGCGAGCTTGAACACCCGCTGATGTGGGGCGGCAAAAAGGTAGCCCACGGGTTCAAGTGGACCCGTGGCCAGCCCGACACGGTGCACCACGTGTGCCCCCACTGCCGCAAGTCCATCACCCAGGCCGACTACATGCCCGGCGGCGTTCCCGTGGGCGGCGCCTGGGTGTGCGAACGCACCGGCAAACGCTACGGCCGCGACCGCATCTGGCGCGACAACATGGGCATGCCCTGCAACCCACCGCGCAGCCTGGGTGTGCACGTGTGGACGGCCTACAGCCCGCAGCGCGCATGGACCGACATCGTCGATGAATTTGAGAAAGCGCTGAAAGCAGAGGCGGCTGGCGACTCTGGACCACGTCAGCTCTTTACCAACGAAACCCTGGGCGAAACCTGGGAGCTGGCAGGCGAGCGCACCGACGAACACGCCCTGCAAGCCCGGGCCGAGCCGTACAAGCTCTGCACCGTGCCAAAGGGTGGGCTGTACCTCACCGCAGGCGTGGACGTGCAGCGCAACCGCTGGGAAATTACCGTGTACGCCTGGGGCCGGGGAATGGAGTCCTGGGTAGTTGATTTTGTGGTGATTGACGGCAATCCCGCTGTGGATGAAGAGTGGGACTTGGTGGTGCAAAACCTGCAGCGTCGCTACGTGCAAGAGTGGCATGGCGGAAGCCTTGGCATCAGCGCCGCCAGCATTGACAGCTCCGACCAGACTCAAGCCGTCTACAACTGGGTCAGCAAGGCGCAGCACGTCGTCTCCAAGCTGCGCGCCATCAAGGGTGACGGCGATGAAAAGATGGCCATCGTCGGGCCCACCAGCTTGCAAGAGATCAACTGGCGTGGCCGCAAGGTGGCGCGCGGTATCAAGCTCTGGAAAGTTGGGGTTGATGCCGCCAAGGACCTGCTCCTAGGCCAGCTGTCCATTGAACACCCAGGCCCCGGCTACGTGCATTTCAGCGACGAACTGCCTCGCGAGTTTTACGAACAGCTCACCGCAGAGCAGCGCGTGCCCGCAAAGCTCAATGGCCGCGACACCTTCAAGTGGATCAAGCGCCGGCCGCGTAACGAGCAGCTCGACAACCGGAACTATGCCATTCACGCGGCCATGGCCGAGGGTCTGCACAAGTGGACAGACGCCCAATGGTCCCGCCTGGAGGCTGCAGTGCAGCCGCCCTTGGACCTGTTCAGCCAGCCCGCACAAATAGAAGTGAAAACCGCTGCTGGCGCACAACCATCAAGCGCTAATAGCTATGAAAATGATAGCTACTCAGAACAGCGCTCCCAGAAAACTGCAGCGCATTCCCGAAGCGACGACGACGTGTTCGCACCCATCGGATTCAGATGACTACCACCACCACTCACCCCGACGAACCGCGCGACCTGTTCAGCATCCTGGAGGCCGAAGCCCGTGCCGTGGCTGCTGCGTTTGGTGTCCCCACGGCCAACGAGCTGGCCGCCGCATTGATTGACCGGGTGCACCACCGCTTGCATGCCGATCGTGTGCGGGTGGTCAAGCGCAGCCGCCTGCGGCGTCAGGAAGTGCACGCGGCCATGCGCCGGGACTTCAATGGCGTGAATATTTCGGAGGTGGCTGATCGGTACGGCTACAGCCGCGCCCAGGCCTATCGCATCCTCTCTAAAAAATAGTCTCATTTACGGGCTAGAAATGAGACGCCCAACCCGGAATGATCCGGGTCCATGGGTATCTACAGCCACCACACCGTTGATGAATTGCAGGCGATGCGAAGTCGCCTCAGTGCATCGCTGATGGACCGGCTTACCAAGCCCACCACCATCGGCTACAACGGCGGCAACGGCGCGGGCCGCAATGCCACTTACGCCCAGGACTCCGACAAGATCAAGCGCGAGATCGAGGCCATTGGTGCTGAGATCGACCGGCGCTCTGGTGCTTCTGCCTCGCGCGGGCCCATCTACATTGTTTGACGCGGCACACCATGACAAAGCGCCGCAGCAACCCCCAATCCCGCCACGCCAACGGCCACGCCGCTGCAGCTGTGCGAGTTGGCGCTGGCAGCGCCTCGATGGCAGCGCACAGCGGCGCGGGCAGTAGCAGCGACGACTTGGCGATGTACGACTGGAACCCGCAGCGCGGCAGTGCCGATGCGGATCTGCTGCCAGACCTGGATGCGCTCACCGCCCGCAGCCGCGACCTCGGCCGCAACAACGGACTGGTGGCTGGCGCCAACCAGACGTACCGCGACAACATCGTCGGCGCCACGCTGCGCCTGAGCTGCATTCCTGACTACCGCCTGCTGGGCTGGTCCCGTGAATACGCCCGGGAGTGGGGCAACGTCGTGGAACCAAAATTCCGTAGTTGGGCGGAAACAACCGAATGCCACGCCGGGCGCAAACTGAACCTGTTGGGCCTCACCCTGCAAGCACTCAGCGGCGCCATGGGCAACGGCGATGCGCTGGCCTTGCCCCTGTGGCTGCCTCGCCCAGGAAGCCGCTGGAACACGCGGTTGATGATGATCGAGGCGGACCGCCTCAGCACGCCACATGGCATGGAGCACCGCGAAGACATTCGCGGTGGCATCGAGTTTGACCAGTACGGCGCGGACGTGGCCTACCACATCACCAAAAAGCACCCCGGCGACATGCTGGGCATGGGCTTCTATGGCGCCGCGTCGTCCGCCGCCATGCAGTGGGAGCGCATTCCCGCCTTTACCCCCTGGGGGCGCCGCCGCGTCATTCACCTGGCCGACCACGAGCGCTCGGGCCAGTCGCGCGGCAAGCCGATTATTTCGGCGGTCATGCGCGAATTCCACATGGCCGGCAAGTATTCGTCCAACGAGCTCGAATCCAGCGTTGCCAGTTCGCTGATCACCGCGTTCCTTGAATCAGACCTCGACCCCGAATCTGCCGCCGCGCTGTTTGGCGAAGACCCACGCGGCGCCTGGAAGTCATCGCTGGCCGAAGGCCGCAGCAGCCTGCGCAAGATGAAGGGCGGTGCCGTGGTGCCCCTGCCTGCGGGCGCGCGCCTGAGCGCCTTCAACCCAGGCCGTCCCAACCCCGCCTTCGAGGCATTCATGCTGTCCGTGCTGCGGCACATCGCCGCTGGCATGAACCTGCCCTATGAGCTGCTGCTCAAGGACTTCTCCAAGTCCAACTACAGCAGCGCCCGCGCCGCACTGCTGGAGGCCTGGCGCTACTTCAACGGCCGCCGCCGCTGGCTGTCTGACCACTGGCTGCGCTGCATCTATGAGCTGTGGTTTGAAGAAGCCTTGAACGCGGGCGAGATCGAGGCCCCTGGCTTCTACGAAAACCGCTACGCCTACCTGCGCTGCCGCTTCATCTTTGGCGGGCGTGGTTGGGTGGATCCAGTCAAGGAGGCCACCGCCAGCGTGATGCGCATGAAGGCTGGCATCACCACGCTGGAACACGAATGCGCAGAGCAGGGTACCGACTACGAAGAAGTGCTGGACCAGACCGCTGTGGAAGAAGCCATGCGCAAGGACCGTGGCCTGCCCAGCCTGTATGCCGACCAGATCGTGGTCCACCTGAACAACGGCGATGACGAAAAGGCCTCGGGCCAGAAGTCAACCGCCACCGAGGAATCTGCATGAACTACGCCCACCTCAACACCCGCATTTTCAACACCCCCTTGCTGGTGCATCCCGGCAAGCTGGATGCGCTGATCGCTGGACTGGGTGGGCGCCTGCTGGGCGGCGCGCTGGAATTCGCGCCCGCAGCGCTGCAGGAGGGTCTGACACCTGAGATGTTTAGCACTCGTCGCGCGACAGCGCGTGGCGATGAGGGCTATGCCATCACTGAGGGTGTTGCCGTGGTGTATGCCAGTGGCGCCCTCGTGCACCGCAGCCGCGTGGATGCAGATAGCACCTATTTGCTCGGCTACAACGAGCTGGCCCGCCAGGTCGAAGCCGCTCAGGCAGACCCCGAGGTCCACGCTGTCCTGCAGGTTTGGGATTCCCCCGGCGGCGAAGTGGCGGGCGCTTTTGAGTACGCCGACCGCATGTTTGCCCTGCGTGGCGCTAAGCCCATGTGGACGATTGCCGACAGCATGGCTGCCTCTGCTGCCTACCTTGGCGGCTCTGCATTTGAGCAACTGGCGGTGTCGTCCACCGGCTACGTGGGCTCCATCGGCGTCGTGATGCGTCACGTGGACTTCTCGCGGGCGCTGGATAACGAGGGCATCAAGGTCACCCACATCTTCGCGGGTGACCGCAAGGTGGACGGCAACCCCTACGAACCCCTGCCCAAGGATGTGCAGGCCAAGTTTCAGGACGAGATCAACGGCCTGTACGCCATGTTTGTGGATGCCGTGGTTCGTCAACGCGGCATGTCTGCAGAAAGCGTGCGCGCCACCCAGGCCGCCGTCTATCGCGGCGTGTCGGCTGTGTCCATGGGCCTTGCTGACCGCGTGGCCACCACCGATCAACTCATTTCCGAATTGGCCGCAATGCGTTCGCGGTCGTATCCCGCCGGGCCTTCCGCCCGATCCATCGCCAACACCACAGGAGAAACCATGTCTGGCACCACCAACCAAGCCCCGGCGGGCGCAGCTGCAACCGCCCCGGTCACTCTCACGCAGGCCGATATCGACAGCGCGCGGGCCGACGGCCATGCCGCTGGCGTAGCGGCCGAACGTGCTCGCACCTCGGCCATCCTCGGCCATGAAAAAGCAGGCGGCCAGGCTGCCCTGGCGCTGCAGTGCGTATCGCAAGGCCTCAGCGCTGAGCAATCCGCTGCCATTCTGGCCGCAGCCCCGGCTACCGCGCCCACCAAGGCTGCGGGCGCTGACTTTGCCGCAGCCATGGCCGCCATGGGCAACCCGAAAGTCACGGGCATCGAAGCCAGCGCCGGCGGCGGCGACGACGAAGCCGCCCTGGCTGCGCAGATCCTGGCCCTGAAGTAATTCAGCCAGGCCCCCCATCCCGAAACTACAGGAGCGCACACCATGAATCGCGCAAGCTTCTCTTCTTCTGACCTGGCGGTGGACAACCTCATCGCTGGCAATGCCCATCTTCTGCTGGGCCAGCAAATCACCTTGGCCGCTGGCGCGGTGTACCCGCGCGGCGCCGTGCTGGGCAAGCGCACGCTGGGTGCTGCCACCTCGGGCTTTGTTGGCACCGGCAACGGCGCCATGACGCTGGACGCCACCACGCCGCTGCTGGCTGGTGCCAAGCAGGGCGCCTACACGGTCACCTGCATCACTGCGGCCCCCAACTCCGGCACCTTCCGCGTTGAAGACCCCAACGGCGTGGTGCTGGGTGACGTGGCTGTGGGTGCCACCTTTGCCGACCAGATCAAGTTCGTGATCGCTGACGGCGCCACCGACTTCATCGTGGGCGACAAGTTCACCGTGACGGTAGCGGCTGGCACGGGGCAGTACCTCACCAGCGTGGCTGCAGCGGTGGACGGCAGCGCGGTGCCTGACCTGGTGCTGTCTGAGACGGTGGACGCCACGCTCGCTGCCGCGCCCGCGATGGCCTACAAGCGCGGCGACTTCAATGCCAGCGCGCTCACCTTCGGTGCAGGCCATAGCGCCACCACCGTGGCCGAGACCCTGCGCAGCAAGGGCATCGCCATCCTGTAAAGCGCGCCGCACACGCAGCCGCAGAAATCTCAGCAACCCCACCCATTCAACGAGGCCACACCATGGATATCTTTACCACTGGCGTATTGACGCGCGTTGTGCAGGCTCTGCCCCTGCCACCCCTGTTCATCCTGAACAACTTCTTCGGCGAAGAACAAACCGAAACGTCCGAAGAAATTCACTTCGACGTTAACCAGAACCGCCCCCGCCTGGCGCCCTTCGTCTTGCCAACCATGCCTGGCAAGGTGATGAGCAGCAACGGCTACAAAACGTCCACCTTCAAGCCAGCCTACGTCAAAGACAAGCGGATCTTCACGCCCAACCGCGCACTGAAGCGCGCAGTGGGCGAAGCCATTGGCGGCAGCCTTTCTCCTGAGCAGCGCATGCAGCTGCTGCTCCGGCAGGACCTGGCCGACCAGCTCGAAATGCTGGGACGCCGCCAGGAGGTGATGGCTATCGAGGCTTTGGTTACGGGCCGCGTCACCGTCAAGGGCGATGGCTACCCTGAAACTATCGTGGACTTCGAGCGCCATGGTGATCTCACTGTGGAGTTGACCTCTGGCGACCGCTGGGGTGAAACCGGCGTGGACCCACTGGACGATGTGGAAGCCTGGGCGCTGGACGTTGCGAAGCACTCTGGCGCGGCCCCCGACACGATGGTGATGGACCTCAAGTCCTGGAAGCTGTTCAGTGCCAGTGAGCGCGTGCAAAAACTGCTGGACCGTTTTCGTGGCTCCGACACGTTGGCCAGCACCGTGGGTGGCGAGGGTGCCAAGTTCATGGGCAACATCGGCGATTACGACATCTGGGTGTACTCGGGCTTCTACGAACACCCAGAAACCGGTGTGCTCACGCCCTACCTGGCCGACCACACCGTGATCCTCACCAGCAAACAGGTTGAGGGTGTGCGGGCCTATGGCGCCATCCAGGACGAAGAGGCTGGCCTGCAGGCGCTGCCTTACTTCCCTAAGTCGTGGGTCGAAAAAGACCCCGGCCTGCGCCAGCTGTTGATGCAATCGGCACCCCTTACGGTGCCGTACCGCGTCAACGCCAGCATGTCGGCCACGGTCCGATAACAGGCGGCCTGTCGTGATCGCCTTGCCGTTCGCCCAGGCTGTTGCTGACCTCGATGCCGAGGTTGGCAGCATGCTGCCCAACGCCACCGCCACCTACCAAGGCGGCGAGCCCTTCGGCGTCATCCTCGACCGCAGTGCGTCCGACCCGTTCGGTCCTGCGGTGGATGTGGCGCAGATCTCGGTGGCGTACTGCGTGGCCAACACGCCGGGCGTGCGTGAGGGCAGCGAGCTGGTGGTGGATGGCGTGGTGCACAAGGTCACCGGCCCGGTGCAGCCCGATGCGGGCGGCTGGGTGGTGCTGCAGGTGTACCCCAAGGCATAGGCGCAAGGCACCACCATGCTGGCACTCATCGCCCCGCTCAAGACCCGTCTGGGAAAACTGCCGCAGCTCACCGGCTGGGATGTGCGCACCAACACCGAAGAGGTGGACCGCAGCAAGGTGCCTGCTGCGGACATTCGGTGTGTTGGCGCTACCGCCTCGGCGAAGGCTGGCGCCGTTACCTTGTCGGCGCAGTGGCGCATCACCCTGGTGGTGTCGCGCAGCAGCACTGCTGCCGACACGCTCGACACCGCCATGGGCGCGGTCATCTGCTCATTGCATGGGTGGCAGCCAGGTCAGCAGGGCGATCGAGGGTGGAACCGGCTGGAACTGCTCAGCGCCACAGAGCCCGACTTCGCCAGTGAAGGTGTGGTGGGCTACGAACTCACATTTTCCACGGCTGGCCTGTACACGGGCCAGCAGTAAACAACGCAACAGTCTCATCAATCTGGAGGCCCCACATGCCAATCGTCCACGTTCAAAACCAATACGTCATTCCGCGCGGCCGGGTGTACATTGATCCCTACGATGCCAACGAGCAGCTCACGGGTGAGATTCCGCTGGGCAACTGCCCTGAAGTGACGATTGAGATTTCCCAAGACAAGTGGGAGCATTTCAGCAGCGAGCAGGGCCTGGAAGAAAAGGACGCTGGCGGCGCCATTCGCGTGAACCGTACGGGTAGCATCACCTGCGACAACTTCAGCCCACGCAACGCAGCGCTGTGGCTGTCGGGGGCGCACACTGTGGTCACGCAGGGCACAACGCCAGTCACTGGCGAAGAGCGCACCGTGCTGCCGGGCCGCATCTATCAGCTGGGCTCCACTGCAGGCAACCCGCTGGGCGTGCGCAACGTCACCGCAATCACAGTCAAAAACGAAGATGGCACCGTCACCTATGACGTGGGCGATGACTACAACGTGGATCCGGAAAACGGCCGTGTGCAGATTGTTGAGGGCGGTGCTATTACCGCTGGCGTGGTGCAGTTTGGCTACACCCCCGTGGGTGGCACCTTCGACGCCGTGCAGTCTGGCGCCACCGCCGAGTTGATGGGCGCGCTGCGCGTGGTGCCGGACAACGCCACCGGCCCGAACGATGACGTGTACCTGCCCAAGGTATCGCTCAGTTCCTCGGGCAACCTGTCGCTCATCGCCTCTGGCACCGAACCCATCACTATGGAATTTGGCATGGAGGTTCTCAAGCCTGCCAACGCCCAGGCCATCTACCGCGCGGGCCGCCCCGTAGCGTAACCACCCCACCCACGGCGCCCAGCGCGCCGTGCAACGCCTCCCTGTGCCGCTGCCCCAGCGGCGGCACATGAAGCCGCTGCATTGCCCAAACGGTCCCACCACCACATCCACCCGCCATGGCCTTCAAGCCCATTCAGATCGTGATCAACGCCAAGGACAACGCCTCGGCGGTGTTCTCGTCGTTGCAGGCGAAGGTGGCGGCGGTGGGCACGGCCATCCTGGGCTACTTCGGTATCCAGGCGTTTGCCGGTGTTGTTCAGGGGGCGGCTGACTTTGAAGCGGCCATGAGCCGCGTGCAGGCAGCCACAGGCGCCACCAAAGATGAAATGGCGCAGCTCACCAAGCTGGCCAAGGATGCTGCGGCATCGTCCGGTTTCTCCAATGTGGAAACCGCTGACGCGCTGACCAACCTGGCAAAGGCTGGCGCCGATGTGAATGAGGCCATGGCAGCGCTGCCAGGCGTTATTGCGCTGGCCCGGGCGGGTGAGGTCGGGCTGGCCGAGTCGTCTGAGTACCTCACCAAGATCATGGCCGCCATGGGCGGTGAGTTTGCCGACGCTGGCAAATACGCCGACGTGCTGGCCATGGGCGCCAATGCTTCCAACACCAGCGTCACCGGCCTGGCTCAGGCGCTCAGCTACGCCGCGCCGTCTGCCAAGGCGCTGAACCTCAGCCTTGAAACCACGGTGGGCCTGATCGGCAAGTTTGCCGACGGCGGCATTGATGCCAGTCGCGCAGGTACTGCGCTCAATGCCATCCTGAGCCAGTTCCTCGACCCGGCCAGCAAGTTTCGCAATGAGCTGGCTTTGGCGGGCATTACGACCAACAAATTCGAGGATGCCCTGCAGCAGCTTGCCGAGGCGGGTCCAAGGGGTGCCCAGGCAATTCTGGCTGTTGGTACTGAGGCTGGGCCTGCGCTGCGTGGTCTTCTCAACGCTGGATTCCCGGCCCTTCAAGAGCTGATTGACAAGCTCAAGAATGCAGAGGGCAGTGCAGCCGCCACCGCCAAAGCGCTGCGCGACAACCTCAACGGATCGCTGTCTTCTCTGGGTAACGCCTGGAAGGCGGTGACGGATGTGCTTGGCACCCCGGTGTTGCCGGTGCTCAAGCAGGGCGTGGATGAGCTCGCCGCTGCCTTCCGTCGTGCGGTTGAAGACGGCACGGTGCAGCGCTTTGGTGAGTCCATCGCTACCGCCATGCGCCAGGGCATTCAGTTTGTGCGTGAGTTCCTGAGCACGGTTGACTTCACGGTGGTCATCGCCCGCATGCAGAAGTTCGCGGACGATACCAACGCCTCTCTGACCAAGGTGGGTGAATACGCCACCAACGCTGGCAATGTGGTCAAGCTGGCGTGGGGGGTGATGACAGCCGGCATTGATGGCGCGATGGCCATCATCTACAAGACCACGGAAATCATGGTCGGGCAGTTTGCCCGCATTCAGCTTGGGGCTGCTGCGCTGATCGAGGCTCTTTCGAAGATCACCTTCGGTGAATTGTCCGAGCGGTACAAGCGCGCAGCCGATGAGATTCGTATCTCTGCAGAGGCAACTGCTGCTGCCAGTCAGGCGCTGGGCGAAAAGGCGAAACAGGCGTTGGAGGATTCTGCAAAGGGTGCGGAGCTTGCCAGGGCTGGGTGGGACGGCGTCACCAAAGCCATGGCCGAGACCGAAAAGCAGGGCACCCGCACAAGCGCCGTGATTGCCAAGATCGCCGAGGATCTGGGCAAGGGTGCCCAGGCTGCTGCGGACTATGGCATTGCAATACAAAAAAAGGCAAACGCCGAAGCCTTGGCCTCTATCGCTGCCGCTGACCATGCGGAAAAGGTGGAAGCCCTTGAAAAGCGGTATGCCGAACTGAGGGCTTCGGGCAACGTCAACGAGGCGATCAAGGTCTTTGATGAGCTCACAAAGACTCTGCGCCAGGGCTCTGTCTCTGCAGAAGACTACGCCAAAAAGATGGCGGATGTGGCTAAGGAGGTGGACGCTGCATTCACACGTCTCGGTGTTGTGAGTGCGGCGAAGCTCAGGCAGCTGGCGGAAGCTTCGCAGGCAGATTTCGAAACGATCAGAAGTTCCGGCCTGGCAACCGCAGAGGATCTCTCGCGGGCCTTCAAAAAAGCTGCCGAAGATGCGATTGCTGCCAATAAAGGCATTGCCCCGGGTTGGGTGACGGCAGAAGCTGCAGCGCGTGGGTACAGGATCGTTGTGGATGAGGCTGGCCGCGCCACGCTGGAGCTGGTGAACAAAGGTGCCGAAGGCCTGGAGCGCATGGCCCGTGGCTGGCACATGAACCGCGAAGCCATCGAGGCGCAAAAAGACGTCATGGCTGAAATGCTCATGCGCTACACGATGACGGCCGACCTCACCGAGCGCCAGATCAGGCTGCTTGAACGTGAGGCCGCAGCCGCCGAGAAAGCCGCCGAGGCCTACCGCAAAAAGTGGAACATGGACAAGGAGGGCTACGCCCTCAACACCAAGGGCGAGCGCGCCTTGCAGGGCGAGTCACAAGAAACTATCGACGCCGACATTGCCCGCCGCTACGGCCAGCAAAACGTGGGCAACCCCCTGGCCGAAGAAGCGCGCCAGCTTGCCAAGATCCTGTCGGACATGGCCCAGATCGGCGGCCTGAGCCGCATCGAATCTGCCGAAAGTGCCAAGCAGATTGCAGAGCAGCGCCGCCGCCTGCAAGAGCTGGAGGCCCTGCTGCTCAATGGCATTGGCGCTGCGACAGAGGGCGATGACCAGGGCGGCGGGGCTGCCCCGCAAAGGCCGGGTACTGGTGGTGGGCGCGGTGGCTCATCGTCTGGCGGTGGGTCTTCTTCTGGAGGCGGCTCCGGCGGCGGTGGCGGCATATCCCCCGGCCTCAGCGGCCCCCAGCAGCCCGCCCCGCCATTCAACGTTGTCCTCAATGTTTACGGCATTACCGACCCCGTGAAGTTGGCGCGCGAGTTGGAGCCTGAGCTCAGACGCCGCGCGGCCCTGTCCCGCTGACCCACCACGCACGCCCCAACCCCGCACACACCCATGCCCTCCGTACAACGCTACCTCTCTGGCCGCCACAACCTTGCACGCACCGCCGCGCTGGTGGCGTCCAGCGTGCGCGCCAGCACCGCCATAGAGCGCACCAGCGCCGTGCGGGCGGGGGGGGGGCGGGTGCTGCTGAGCGGTGCCTACACCGGGCACGAGGCCGCCCAGGTGGACGTGGAGATTGTTGCGGCAGGCGGCATCCCCCGCGCATCGGTGCCGCAGTTCGTCGGCGTGGGCAATGGCCAGCTGGCTGTGCAGGATGTGGACATTGGCGCCGATGAGCAGACCTTCACCCTCACCCTGGCAGACCTGGGCGTGCCCACCGCCAGCGCCGCGCTGGATGTGCGCGAGGTGCGCATTCGCGCCAAAACCCCAGGCGCCTTGGGTAACGACCTGCGCATCACGGTGCAGCCGCAACTGGTGCGCACGGCCACCGCCTGGGCGCTGCTGAGCGACTGGGCTGCAGGCACGGCCACGCAGCAGGGCCCGCAGTGGGACTTTGGCGGCCTGCCTCTGTCGGCAGCGGGCGAGCTGGATGCAGCGGGCTCGCGCATCCAGTTTGGGTTTGACCCCCAGGTGTACCGGCCTTACCGCGTGTTCAAGGATGGCGCATGGCGCTTTGGCGTGTCGCCCGAGCTGCAGCGCAGCGTGGCCACCGGCACGCAGGTGTTCACCGTCACGGGTGGCTACGTGATCACCGTCACCGACGGCACCACCACCGAGACCTATGGCGACACCGAGGCCCCAATCCCCCAGCCGCCCGTGGTCAGTTTTCATGACCTGCTGGTGGCGCTGGCTGATTCGGCGCTGGTAGAGGTGGCGGGCGTGGTGGTGGCAGACCGCACCATCGGCGGCCAGGCGGCCATTGATGTGCCGCTACGCACCTCTGCCTGGCTGCTGGCGCTGTCGGGCGTGGTCAAGCTCGAAGGTGTGGCCGTGCCCGCCGATGCGCCCACCCAGGCCATCACCGTGCGGTGTGTGAATGCCGACGTGGCGGGACAAGAACGCTGGAGTGTGGTGGGCGATGTGTCCGGCACGCTGGCCCAGGCCACCACGGGCACGCCTTACACCAGCCTGGCCGCGCTGTTCACGGTGCCGGTCATCCCGCCGTCGGGGCAGGGCAACGGCACCTGGTCCTTCAAATACGCGCCCGTCACCCGGGCAGCGGGCGTGGGCGCGCCCAGCGTGTGCGTGCGCCCGTTCCGGTTTGGGGCCAATGCGCGGCCGCTCACCGTCACGTTCGTGTATTCGCGCCGCCCCCCCGCAGATTGCAAATGCAGCGACATGCCCACGCCCCGGGTGTCGCTGGAATGTTTGGGCCTTGAAGAAGGAGATGCCATGGCTCTTGACCCCGCGCACCTGACGCGGCTGCAAACCCTGTACGCGTGGCGCAAGGACTTCCACGCGTCCAAATGGGCCAAGTACTACACGTCGGCCAAAGACCTTGACTTTGCCGACCTGCTCACCTCGGTGTTCAGCACCTGCCTGACCGAGTTGTATGCAGAGCCGCCCGCAGTCACTGCGGCGCTGGATGAATGGGACGATGCCCTCACGGGCATGGACACCGACCTGGCCGACCTGGAAAGCACCACGTTTGCCAACTATGCCGGCGGCAACCTGCCTGAGACCCTGCCCGCTGGCGAGCAGGTGGCTGTTGCCATGCCTGGTTACGTGGGCGCACCTGATGTGTTCATGCCCCAGCAGCTCAGCGTGGCCATCACCGACCTGGTGCGCAAGTACCAGGCCCGGCTGGACTACGTGCGCACCCTGGCGGGCATAGTCCCAAAATCTGACCCCAGTAGCGGAGACGCGGGCGGCTGCTGGGTGGACCATGGTGATGACTATTGGTGGGTAGACGCCGATGGTTATTACCTGCCCGCATTTACCAACCAGGCGTATATCAGCGCCCGGCGCAACACCGAAACCGGGGTGGCCTACAGCACCAAGGAATTCGGCTTTGGCCTGGTGGTGGCCTGCCCTGAACGGCTGGTGCTGGGCGACAGCCTCACCATCCGGCTTGAACAGGTAGACACCGCACGCCCCTACAGCGTGGGCGACACCGCCTTGCTGCAAACCGTGGGCGCTGGCGCCGCATGGCTCACCGGTGGGGTGGACGGCACCGACGAGCAAACCTGGCGCGTGGCCGCCAGTGTGGCCGGGGCCTTGCCCGATTACATGGTGCCCACCGACGGCAGCGCCGTGCCCGCGTACATCCAAGAAGGCATAACGCTGCAGCTGGCGCTGGGCGGCATCCCCTACGCGCTGGGCGACAAGTTCACCTTTGCCGTAGAGGCAGGCCAGTACCGCTGGCGCAAGGATGCCGGCGCGTGGAGCGTGGCCAGCGACATCCCCGCCACCGGCATCGCCGCCCTGGCCGATGGCCTCACGGCCACGTTTGAGCCCGGCGCCGCCCCCAGCTTTGTGGCGGCCGATGCGTACAGCTTTGCCGTGTACCAGCCCAATGCCGCCAGCCATGTCAAAAACGCCACCGCCAGCGCCTGGGGCTGGGCCGGTGCCGCCGCCAGCACCACGGTAGATTTTGGCGCAGCCACGGCCATCGGCATGCTGGCCCTGGCCCGCTACAGCCTGCCCCCTGGTGCCACCGCCACCGTGCAGCTCAGCGATGACGGCACCACCTGGGGCACCGCCCAGGCGTTGGATGTAAGCGGCCTCATTGCCCTGCACACCTTTGCGCCCGGCACCACCGCCCGCGCCGTGCGCGTGAACGTGGCCAGCGCCACGGGCGGCAGCATCGGCTGGCTGTGGGTGGGCGAGCCGCTGGCCACCACCTACAGCGCCACCACCTGCCAGCCCACGCGCCGCTGGGCTGTGCAGCGCGGGCAGGGCGTGAACGCCGCCGCGCTGTATTCCGGCGCCGGTGTGGGCTGGGGGGTCGAATGGGACATCAACGGCCAGCTGGGCGGCTACATCACCCAGACCGAGGCATCTGCACTGCTGGGCCTGGTGGACTGGGCGCAGCAGCACGACGAGCCGCTGATTTTTGTGCCCCACCACCTGCACCCGCAAGACGCCGCCCTGGTGCGCCCGGCAGACGACGCCATTGAGGTGACAGACGCCATGGAATACCAGCCCAACGACACGGGCCACCGCAAGCTGCAGGCGCGCCTCACTCTCGACCCGCTGTACACCTGATTGCCGCGCATGACGATGACGCTCCACATCACCATCGCCGCCACAGACGCATCCAGCGCCTACCTGCTGGCCGCGCCCGGCACCGCCCAGCCCGCCACCGGGCTGCTGGTGCCCAGGCTCAATGCCATCAGCACGCTGCAGCGGCCCTTGTCCATCCCCGGTATTGCCACCGCGCCCGGCAGCAATCTGGACGCCGACCTGGGCAACGAGGATGGCAGCCTGACAGCCCTGTGGGGCGCCCGCCCACCCGTGCGCCGCCGCGCCACGGTGGTGGATGTGGCCACCGGCAAAACCCTGTTCGCAGGCATCGTTACCGGCCTGCAGCTGGGCGAGCAACTGCGCCTGACGCTGGAGGCTGGGCTAGACCGCCCCCTGTCTGACAACCTGCCCCTGCGCACCAGTGCCGTGTGGGGCGGCTGGCGTGATGTGCGCGTGCTGCCCTGGGTGTATGGCGCCTGCACCCTGGCCCCCATCCAGTACAGCGACGACCAGCGCCTTTACCTGCTGGCAGACCACCCCATTGCGGGCGTGGACGCCGTGGCCCGTGATGACGTGCCCGTGCAGGACTGGGGCTGGTACAACACGGTAGACAGCACCGGCCGCGCCGTGGCCATGCTGGAGCTGGCCCAGCCCCTGGCAGAGGGCGAGCGCCTGGCCGCCACCGTGCGCGGGCGCATGCACCCCACCACGGGCGCGCTGCTGCAAACCCCGGCCGAGGTGCTGCACGACGTGCTGGCCCATCTGGCCCGCGCCCCGGTGCAGTGGGCCGATCTGGACGACTACCGCACCGAGACCGCGCACATCGTGCTGGGCGGCCTGCTCGGCGACAACAGCATTACCATCCGCGCAGCGGTGGACGGCATCATGCAAAGCGCGGGCAGCGCCTGGGCTGCGGCCATGCCCGGCATTGCCACCACCTGGCCTCCGCTGCCCGATGCCGCCGCGCCCGCGCTGGTGGTGGACAAGATGACGGCCCAGGGCCTGCAGGCCGCCACCAGCGCCCAGGGCGTATACACCGTGCTGCGCGTCTTGTATGACTACGACCACGCCGCCCAGCGCTACCGCCGCGCCATCCAGCTGCGTGCGCCCGAGGTGGTCAAGGACTATGGCGAGCTGGAGCTGGAATGGCCCGCCCCCTGGCTGCGCAGCCCCCGCCATGCCGAAGCCCTGGGCCAGCGCATGCTGGCCTGGCTGGCCCGCCCCCGCTGGCGCGTGACGTGGCAGCAGTCGTATGCCGACGCGCCCACCGGTGCCTGGGTGGATGTGGTGCATCCCTTGTCGCCCCTGCAGGGCCGCCACCGGCTGGTAACCGCGGATCTGGACCTGGCCGCCGCCACCCTGGCCTGCGCCATCGAGGCGCCCGTGGGTGCCGCCCCCGCCATCGAGACCATGCGCCTGTCCACCGCGTTCGACCCCGTGGTGCAGCCCGGCATCACGGTGGAGGTGGGTAAAAACGAAATCATCTTTACCGCCACCGATGAGCAGGGCCGCGCCCTGGCTGGTGCTCGCATCACCCTCAACGGCGGCGCCAGCCGCATTGCCGATGGGGCGGGGCGCGTGTCGTTCCCTGTACAACGCGGACGGCATGTGCTTCTGGTGGAGGCCTCGGGCTACCAGCCGTATGAGGTCGAGGTGGTGGTATGACCGAGCGCCGCCGCTTTTTCCCAGCCCGCTCTGTGCAGCAGGTGCCCGGCCAAACCGTGGGCCTGCAGGTGCGCCTGCGCCCCACAGCCGCGCCAGCCGCAGCGGCTGCGGCCGAGGTGGTGTGCACCGGCTGGCTGGTGCCCTGGCTGTGCGCCGCCACGCCCGAGCTGATTGCGGTGGATGTGTTGCCCGACGGCACCACCGAAATCCACGGCATCTATTACGACCCAGAAACGGGCATCGACTACGGCGGGCTGGAGTCTTCGGTGTGGGTGGGCGCCCCTGTGGCCTTAGATGGTACGGGCCGTGCGCGCCCCATCCCTGGTGATGGCTTTGTCTGCACCGAGCTGCAGATCAACACGACTTACTACACCGCCTACCCGGGCCGCCACTTCATGGCCCTGGCGCCCGGTGGCACCTGGCAGGCCGAATGGGATTCAGCCACCACCGACCCGCTGGTGGCGGCATCCGGCCACCGCGCCATTGTGGCGGGCAGCACCCTGGCTGTAGCGGCTTTGGACACCGAAACCGGGGACGACACCATCGAAACCCTCACGGCCACCGCGTATTCCGGCGCCACCCAGGTAGCGCAGCTGGTGCTGCGCACACACCGCATCGCCACATAAGCACAGACAAGGGCAAGCCCATGAGCAACACCTGCACCCCCGACACCCACAAGCGCGGCGACAGCTTCGACCGCGTGGGCGAAATGCCCGCATTTTTTCCCGACGGGTACTTCGTTGGCTGGGAGGTCGCCTCACAGATCCGCACGCCCGATGGTGTGCTGGTGGCCGATCTGGAATGCGCCTGGCTCGATGACGTCACCACCCGCAACCTGCGCCTGACAAAGATCGACACCAAAGCCTGGCCGTTGGGCGAGGCAAAGATCGACGTGCAATTCAAGCGCACGTCAGACGGCTTCACCTTCAGCAGCGGCACCGAAACGCTCTGGATCGTTGGGGATGTGACGCACGATGACTAACCCCACGCCCATCAAGCTCAGGTTTGCCCCGCTGCTGCCCGCGCTGCAGCTGGAGTTTGCAAAGCGGGTGGAGCGCCCGCTGGCGATCGCAACGGCCTACGTGGGCCCGCCCGGCCCACCGGGCGGCATGACCTACACGCACACCCAGGCCATCGCGACGGCGGTCTGGACCGTGGCCCACAACCTGGGCCGTCGCCCCTCGGTATCAGTCACCGACCACCTGGGAAACGTGGTGCATGCGGACGTGCGCTACCTGGACGACGACATGGTGCAGATCACCCACGGCTCTGCACTCATCGGCTTCGCTTACTGCAACTGACAACGGAGGGCACCACGCCATGAAAATCACCAACACCCTCGACGCCAATGGCTTCAAGGTCCAGAATCTGCAAGACGGCACCAACCCGCAGGATGCCGTCACCAAGGCCCAGCTCGACGCGGCTGTGCAGGGTTGGAAATGGAAGGACCCCGTTCGCGCGGCCACCACAGCCAACATCACCCTTTCGGGTGCGCAGACTATCGACGGCGTGAGCGTCATCGCTGGCGACCGTGTGCTGGTCAAAGACCAAAGCACCGGCAGCGCCAATGGCATCTACGTGGCCGCATCGGGTTCTTGGTCACGCGCCACTGACTTCGACGCAGCGAGCGAGCTGGTGGGCGCCACAGTGTTCGTGTCCGAAGGCGCCACCAACGGCAACAGCCAGTGGCTGATGACCACCGACGGGCCCATTACGCTGGGCAGCACCTCCCTGGTGTGGACTCAGGTCGGGGCTGGCACTAGCTATACGCAGGGCAACGGCATCATCATAGGCGGCGGCGTTATCGCGGTGGACGCTACCGTGGTAGCCCGTAAGTACAGTGCCACCATCGGCGACGGCTCTGCCACCACGATCACGCTGACGCACAACCTCAATACGCAGGATGTATCGGTCAGTGTGCGCGAATCGACCGGCAACGCGGGCGTGCTGGTGGACTGGGTTGCCAACGGCGTCAACACGGTGCAGCTGACATTCGGTACGGCGCCCACGTCCGGCCAATACCGGGCCACGGTGATCGCATGAAGCACGTTGGCGTTCGCAGCAATGCGAAGGATGTTGTTTCACAAGAGCAATTGGTCTTTCGCGAAAAGCTCACGGCTGCCCGCACCTACTATGTGCGCACGGATGGTAGCGACAGCAACACCGGGCTGGTGGACTCCGCTGGCGGGGCCTTCCTGACGGTGCAGAAAGGCATCGACACACTCTGCTCCCTGGACCTCAGCTTGTACGACTGCACGGTGCAGATTGGTCCCGGAACGCGGACGGCAGCGCTCACCCTGAAAAAGTACGTCACCGGCGGCGGCGTCGCCATACTGCTCGGTGACACCGCGACCCCCTCGAATGTGGTGATGAGCGTCACGAGCAACAACTGCTTTGCAGGTGTGGAGTGCGGCCTGTGGCGCATCACGGGCATGAAGCTGCAGACCACCACCAGCGGGTATGCGGTTTTCCCGAGCGGTAAAACATCCAACGTCGAGCTGCGAAACATTGATTTCGGAGCCTGCGCGAGCGGTCATGTTGTTGTTGGTGCAGGCGGATTTGCCCGCTACTCCGCAAATTGCACGATCAGCGGCGGCGCGCCGACACATCTGCAAATAGCGAACGGCAGTTCGTTCGTCGCCGGTGGGATCACGATCACCTTGACAGGCACCCCGGCTTTCACAACGTTCGCTAGCTTGGACTCCCTGGCTCTCGCCGCGATTCAGTCCGTGACGTTTTCCGGATCCGCAACAGGTGCGCGCTACAGCGTGACGCTCAACTCGGTCTTAAACACCTTCGGTGCAGGTGCGACCTTTCT
Organism: Acidovorax sp. Leaf73; assembly: GCF_916855635.1. NCBI lineage: Bacteria > Pseudomonadati > Pseudomonadota > Betaproteobacteria > Burkholderiales > Comamonadaceae > Acidovorax > Acidovorax sp. Leaf73. The sequence continues at coordinate 1,172,192 of NZ_CAKASI010000001.1, read as the reverse complement.
GCCAGGTAACTCAGCCGGATCAACGGCCACTGGGGGGCAGTACGCATGACTACCTACCAGCTCACCCATGAAGGCTATGTCATCAAGGATGGTGAAACGAAGGTGCCAACAAACACGCTGGATGGGGTTGATCCACACCCCGAAACAGCGGCGTATTACGCGTGGCGCATGGTTGGAAACATCCCGTTGCCAGCCGACCCGCCCACATCAGAAATTGCCCTGGCATTGATTGCTGAGCTTGAGCAGGCCAGCGGATCGCCCCAGCGCATCGTGCGCGAGGGCCTGATCTTGATGGTGGAGTCGCAGGCCAAGGCTCAGAACGTGCCGCTTGAATATGTGCGCGCCAAAAACAAGGGCTATCGGCTGCTCAAGGAATGTGAAGAGCAAATCGCCGTGCTTCGCCAATACCTCATCACCTAAAGGGCCTGCCATGTCTCAAGCCATCATCCTCGCGCCTGTCTATGCCTTGCTGCTGCTGTACGCCCTGTGGGTGTTCTTCCTGGCTGTCATGAGCCTCAAGCGTGCCAAGGACGCGGGGCTGCTCACCACCACTGCCAAGTGCTTTGGCTACCCGGTCTTGTTCGCTGGGTTGCTGCTGGACTTTCTGGCAAACACCCTGGTGCTCACCGTGCTGCTGATGGAGCTGCCGCGCGAGGGCACGGTCACCAGCCGCCTCAAGCGCCACAACGCCGCCGGCACCGGCTGGCGCAAGGCGGTGGCGGCCTGGGCGGAGCCGCTGCTGGACCCTTACGACCCTAGCGGGGACCACATCTAAAAAATCAATCAGGAGGGACGATATGCCAGACACCCCAACGCCGCCGCATTTCTCAGGCCCCGAGCGCCGCCGCTCACGCCCTGCCGAAGTGCGCCTGACCGACGCCACCATCGACTACCTCGAAGAAAAGATGAAAGTCGCCGTGGCCGAAGGCATCAAGTCGGCCATGACCGAAGACACCGCCAAAGCCTTCTGGTCCGCAGGCCTCTCGGTGCTGCAAAAGCAGGCCACCGCGCACACCGGCCGGTTTGTGGTGGGTGGGCTGTGGGGGCTGGCCACCGGGCTGGGCAAGTTCCTGGTGCTGGGCGGCATCGTTTACGCCATCGGTGGCTGGTCGGCGCTGGCCACGCTTTTCAAAGCTGTTTTTTTGAGTGGGCAACCATGACCAATTCACAAGACCCGATCGCGCTGATTGCAGCGCTGCAAGACACCAATGTGCAGGCCTTCTTGCGCATGCTGCGGCATGGCGAGGGTACTGCAGGTGATGACGGCTACCGCGTGATGTTTGGCGGCGGCCACCTGGTGGGGCTGGATGGTCAGCCGGGCACAGCTGATGACTTTGCCGACCACCCGCGCCAGGCCATCACGCGCAAGCTGGGGGGTAACCCCATCACAAGCACCGCCGCTGGCGCGTACCAATTCCTATCGCGCACGTGGGATGGGTTGGTCAAGCAGTACGGCTTTGCCGACTTCTCGCCCATGAACCAGGATCTTGGGGCTGTGGCGCTGATCAAAGGCCGCAAGGCGCTGGATGATGTGATTGCCGGGCGCTTTGAGGATGCGGTGCGCAAGTGCAACCGCGAGTGGGCCAGCCTGCCGGGTAGCCCCTATGGCCAGCCTGTGGTGACCATGGCCCGGGCCCGCCAGGAGTACGAGGCCCACGGCGGCACGTATGCCACGGCATTGCCCGAGGCGGCGGCCACGCCGGCTGATTTCATCAACCCGGTGGCGCTGGCCGCCGACACCATCACCCCCAAACCCAAGGAGCAACCTATGGCCCCCTTTATCGCTGCAGTACTGCCATCCCTGATTGACCTGGTGCCCAAGCTGGGCCGTTTGTTTTCTTCGGGCTCTGAAACTTCTGAGCGCAACATAAAGGCCGCCGAGATCGTGGTGGCCGCCGCCAAGGAGGCCATTGGCGCGCGCAATGAGCAGGAGTTGCTGGAGACGATCAAGACCGACCCCGCTGCTGCTGCTGCCGTACGCGGCGCGATTGAGTCCCAGTGGTTCAAACTGGAAGAAGTGGGCGGGGGCATCGTGGCTGCGCGTGAGGCCAATGCGGCGTACCTGCAGCCGGGCATGCAGGGGTTTTGGCACAACCCGGCGTTCTGGATCTCTCTGCTGCTGCTGTTGCCTTTGTATGGCCTGATCGCGGATGTGCTGTTTGTGCACCCGGACAACTACAGCAGTGAGCTGCGGGTGCAGTTTGTGACGGCGCTGCTGGGGGTGATCGCCCTGATTGGCGCGTATTGGCTGGGGACCAGCTTCAGCAGTCAGCGCAAGACGGAGCTGCAGGCGGGAAGTGGCAAGTTGCCCGGGGTCTGATAGGTGGCGTGATGCAACCCGCCCGCAGCCGCAAGGCCGCCCGCCTAATCGAGCAGCGCCAGCGCCGCGAGTGGCGCGAGCAGCAGCGCGAGCTGCAGGACCGCACCCAGCGCCAAGCCATCCCACGCAGGGACGACGGGCCGCCGCCGAGGATTGACTAAGCGAGCGCCTGGCTGACAACGATCTGATTTGTCACAAACCCGAGCAATCCGCATCCCCCACTGGGTCAGCGGCCTCGTTTTCATAAGGCCGCCCCTCGGCCGCAGCCAGAGCCAAAGTCCCGGCATCCAGCGCAGCGTCCCAGTCGGTGAAGTCGCAATCCGAGGCCGAGTGCTCGCGAAAGCGGCCGACGTCATCCGGCTCCTGTGCCAGCACAACCCACCGGTAGCTATTGGTATCGTCGGGATCTGTGATGACCTGTAATGCGTAGGGCATGTGCGTCTCCTGTTCAATCGGAAAAGTTTAGCCAGTGCTCCAACAAGCCGGTGTAGGCCAACACGCCCGTGCATGGCGCTTCAACGACGGGTGTGAAGCTAGAAGGGTGCCGGTGATTCAATGACCTCCACCGGCCCAATCCCCCGATACAGTACCTCACCCGTGTGCTTCACGGTCACAGTCCATCGGTCGGGCTCGACCTGCTCAACCAGGTAGGCAGTGGGCTCTAGCGGCAGCACCATTTCATCGGGCATCCCGCCGTACCAGGTCGGGTAGCGCAGTAGGGTGGGGTAGGGGATCAGGCTTTCACGTGGGTCTTGTGCCATTGCTCGCTCACTGAGGGTTCTTTGCCCGTGCGCTCTTCCACGGGCAGATTTTTCATCCATTTGCGTGCGTCGAACCGGGGCAGGGCGGGCGCCTCGGGGCCACTCAGGGGGCGCACCAGCCACAGCTGCAGATGCTCGTACTGCCGCCCCTCCTGGTTGCTGATCACATAGCCGCGCAGCAAAAAGCCGTCGCCCACCACGTCCACAAACTCAGGGTCAAACAGCAGCAGCAAGGTGAGGGGGTGTGACACCCACTCACCCATCAGCTCGGCCCTGCGCAGCGTGCGCTTGGCAGAGCAGTCGGCATATGACATGTGACACACCCGCAGCAGCCCCCGCGCTGGCTCGGGCCATTCGGCTGGGTGCAGGCGCAGGCCTGCAGATCGGAGGGGGATTACTTCGCAAAACACTGTGAAAGCATACAGTGTTTTGCGGCGCGAAGCATGCCTATTTCTCCTACATCAGCACGGGCTGCATTGGGCCTACGATGCGTGCTATCCAGGCAGGAGCGCACATGTGCAACAGGTACACACCACCGAAGGAATTGGAAATTGAGCGCGAATGGCATGTCGGCAACCGCAACCCGCTGCGCTGGTGGGACGAAGTGCTGTTCCCACGCGGGCAAGGTGCCTTCATCCGCCGGGCGAAGGACGATGCTGGCTACAGCCGCGAGCTTGTGGTGGGGCAGTGGGGCCTGATCCCCTGGTTTGCCAAAGAACCCAAGCTCAAATACCCCACCAACAATGCGCGCTCCGAGGAGCTGGCAGACAAGGCCAGCTACAAGCACCCCTGGGCGCGTGGCCAGCGCTGCATCATCCCGGCCGCCGACTTCGATGAGCCCAATTGGCAGAGTGGCAAAAACGTGTGGTGGCGCTTCCGCCGTGCTGATGCCCGCCCCTGGGGCCTGGCGGGCTTGTGGAACACGTGGACGGACAAGGCCACGGGCGAGGTGCACGAGAGCTATACCATGCTGACCATCAACGCTGACGCGCATCCGCTGATGAACAGGATGCACAAGCCAGACCCAAAGCTGGCCGCTGACCAGCAGGACAAGCGCAGCGTCATCCCCATCGAGCCTGGGGACTATGACCTGTGGCTGGCTGGCACCCAGGCCGAGGCCCAGGCCCTGCTCAGGGTGGCGCCTGTCGAGTTGTTCGACGCTGGGCCGGTTGTGGCGTAGGGGGCGCAGACCGCTGCAGGCCCATATTCAAGCGTAGCTATTGGCGTAGCTATTCGAATAATCGAAAGATTCCTATAGGGGAAAATAGGAATCGAGGATCACAATGTTCATCCCGACATTGTGCCTTGGCCACGCCGGTCGTTTCGCACCGAACAGCCTCCTGGCACAGGAAAGGATGGGGCTTTTGGTGACGGAGTGTTGGCGACCTCGACAAGCGCCGTCCACAGCGATCAGGCAGCATCCTCCATATACAAAGCAGTCAATGGATCGCTGGGTGGTGCATGCCTTGGGCTCAACAGGCTTGTAGCGCCGCCTCGGATGCAGCCAGGCGGTCCAGCTCGGCGCACACATCGGCCATGCGGCCGGCGATCACCAGTCGGCCTGAGCCGCCCGATGTGGGGACCCTGCGCAAGACCTTGGCAGCCCTGCCGCCTGAGCCGTCTGCCAATCTGGATGATCCACAGGCAACGCGGGTAGCGGCAGGCGACGGTATGAACGCCCGGGCATCGGTATTGGTGGCCACAAACCGTGTGGTGGCACAGGTGGGTGGTGTCTGCGGGCTGACCGTAAAGGGCCAGTTGCCTCGCGGTGGGCGTTGGCTGGGGATGTTGGATGGACGGCGGGGCTTGTCAGTGCCTGCTGATCCGCTCCTGCGGCCCGGGTCCGCGTCATCGGGATGGGGGCGGGGCGCAGGCAGGTCTGCTGCAGACGGCTCCTTGAAGGTGTGGAGCCAGAGGGTCAGGGTGCGCAGAGTACTGGAGAGCGCAGAAAAGGTGGTCAAGGCAATTCCCATGTGAAAACTCCGAAGGTCGGGGGTTGGACATAGGCAGGATTGCAAAGTAAACCGGCACCGCAGGGCTGGCGTACTGGTTTTACCAGTGCGCCAAACGCCCGCCACCTGCAGCGCGGCAGCTAACGAACTAATTCATGAGTGAATGCGATGGAGCGCTGTGGCTACATCAACATGGTGTTGCGGATGAGGCCGACGGCCAGCCCTTCAATCTCAAAGGGTTCGCCGGGCTGTACCACGATGACCGGGTAATCCGGGTTCTCGGGCAGCAGTTCGATGGCGGTCGCAGTACGGCGCAGGCGCTTGACCGTCACATCGTCTCCCAGGCGGGCCACGATGATCTGGCCGTTGCGGGCTTCGCGGGTGGACTGCACAGCCAGCAGATCGCCATCCATGATTCCGGCATCGCGCATCGACATACCGCGCACTTTGAGCAGGTAATCGGGCTTGTGATGGAACAGACTGTTTTCCACACTGTAGGTTTGGTCAACGTGTTCCTGCGCGAGAATGGGCGACCCTGCCGCCACACGTCCCACCAGGGGTAGCACCAGTTGTGAGAGTCCGGGAATCGGCAGGCTGAACTGGTTGCCGCGCGCTGCATTGATGGAGCGCACGGTGTCACCGCGCAACCGGATGCCACGGGATGTGCCACTGACCAGCTCGATCACGCCTTTGCGCGCCAGCGCCTGGAGATGTTCTTCTGCCGCGTTGGCCGACTTGAACCCCAGTTCGGCAGCGATCTCTGCACGGGTGGGGGGCGCCCCGGTGCGTGCAATGGCCGTCTGGATGAGATCCAGAATCTGTTGCTGGCGGGCAGTGAGTTTCGGGTTGTCGAGCATGGTGGTTTCCGGTGGAGGCGGCTACAGTGATGGATAACTGTTTTTTAATCCAGTAACTGTATTTTTCACCAGTTTTTCGGAGTACGCAAGTGAGTGGGCAAAAAATTGTGGTTTTGGGTACCGGAGGGACCATTGCGGGCACGTCCGCGCAGGCGGGCGACAACATCGGCTACACCGCTGCGCAGGTAGGGGTCGGGCAGCTGCTTGCAGCTGTTCCCGGATTGCAGCAGGCCGCGCGGGGCGTGCTGGTGGCGGAGCAGGTGGCCCAGATCGACAGCAAGGACATGGATGGCCATGTGTGGCAGGAGCTGGCGCTGCGCTGTGCGCACCACCTGGAAGATCCCGAGGTGCGTGGTGTAGTCATTACCCACGGAACCGACACGCTGGAAGAGACGGCCTGGTTTCTGCATGAAGTGCTGGACACCCGCGCGAAACCCGTGGTGCTGACCTGTGCCATGCGCCCGGCCACGGCGCTCACGCCCGATGGGCCTCAGAATCTTCTGGATGCTGTTGCTGTGGCGGTCACGCCCGGCGCACGGGGTGTGCTGGCGGTCGCCGCTGGCGAAATTCATGGGGCACGGCAGGTTCAGAAGGTGCACCCCTACCGGGTGAATGCATTCAACTCGGGCGAGGCCGGGCCTTTGGGTTGGGTGGAGGAGGGGGCTGTCCGCCTCGTGCAGGATTGGCCCCTGGCGCCTGGTGTTCCAGCATTGAATGCTATTGAAAATGTAGTGAATGCCGCAGCCTGGCCCCGCGTGGAAGTGGTCATCAGCCACGCTGGCGCATCGGGAACCATGGTGGACTCACTGGTCCGAGATGGGGTCCAGGGGCTGGTGGTGGCCTGCACGGGCAATGGCACCATCCACCATGCTCTGGAGGCCGCATTGCTGCGTGCCCAGGAGGCGGGTGTGCGAGTGGTGCGGTCCACGCGCTGCTCCGAGGGGCAGGTGCTGCCCAAGCCGGGGGACGCATTGCCGGACTCCCAGGGGCTATCCCCCTTGAAGGCCAGGATCTCGCTGATGCTCGAACTGCTGCACTGAGCAACAAGGCCGCCCCGATGTTTTTTGCAACTCTTAAATCCCATGCGTGGGCCTACCCCGCGCTGGAGGTGGTGCACATCGTGGGCATTGCCTTGCTGCTGGGCAATTTGGTCTTGCTGGAGTTGCGGGTGTTTGGCCGTGGGGCGGCGCTGCCCGTCAAGGATTTGGCGCGGCTCAGCCTGTCGCTGGCGTTGTGTGGTTTTGGCCTGGCGGCGGCGTCGGGCCTCTTGATGTTTGCCACACAGCCTGCCGAACTGCTCGCCAGCCGCGCATTCACCTTGAAGATGCTGCTGTTAATGCTTGCAGGTTGCAACGCCGCGTGGTTCCATGGGCGGGGTTCCCTGGCTCGCCTGGATGCTCTGGCCCGGGTACAGATGCTGGGTTCCACCGTGATCTGGCTGGCTGTGGTGGTGTGTGGCCGCTGGATTGCTTACCTCTGATCAGACATGACAAGGAGAGAACCGATGAGCCTGCAACGCCGCCACGTGCTCCTGGCCGCCACGGCCATTCCCTGGGGCGCGCGTGCCCACCATGGGTGGAGCAGTTTTGACCCCGACCGTCCCATCTACCTGGAAGGCACCGTGCGCAAAGTGCGCTGGCAAAATCCACACGCCGAGCTGGAGCTGGAGACACCTGCCGAGCTGAAGCTGCCTGCGGATCTGGCCCAGCGTGCGGTGCCTGCGCAGGCGTCCCCCGTGGATGGCAAGGCCTTGCTGGCCAAGACGGTTTTACCCACCCGCAAAGACCGCCGCTGGGAGGTGGAGCTGGCGCCCCTGACCCGCATGCAGGCCTGGCAGGTGCAGGAGATCAAACCCGGCACTGCGGTATCGGTGGTGGGCTTTACCCTGCGCGAAGAGAAGGGCGACGCGGTGCTGCGGGCGGAATACCTGTTTGTGGATGGCAAAGCCTACGGCTTACGCTCCAGCCCAGCCTGACCCACTGGTATGGCCCGGGTATAGCCATGCGAAAGGCTGGAAGCGGGTTCCCTGCGCCGCACAAAAAAAGCGACGCCCTGCTGCCATGGCGCCGCTGGTTGCAAGGGGCGATCGCCCCGTGCCTTAACTGGCCAGTGCCTGCAGTGCGCGTGCCGTGATCTCGTCCACGCTGCCCGTGCCGCTGATGGCGCGGTACTTGGGGGCCAGCTCGGGTTCGGCCTGGGCCCAGTTGCTGTAATAGTCCACCAGGGGGCGCGTCTGGTCGCTGTAGACCTGCAGGCGCTTCTTGACGGTTTCTTCCTTGTCGTCTTCGCGCTGGATCAGCTCTTCGCCCGTCACGTCGTCCTTGCCTTCCACCTTGGGCGGGTTGAACTTGACATGGTAGGTGCGGCCGCTGGCAGGGTGCGAGCGGCGGCCGCTCATGCGTTCGATGATGGCGTCAAAAGGCACATCGATTTCGAGCACGTAGTCGAGCTTGACGCCCGCTGCCTTCATGGCATCGGCCTGGGGAATGGTGCGGGGGAAGCCGTCGAACAGGAAACCGTTGGCGCAGTCTGCTTGCGTGATGCGCTCCTTGACGAGACCGATGATGATGTCGTCGCTGACCAGGGCGCCCGAATCCATCACCGCCTTGGCCTGCAGGCCCAGAGGGGTGCCGGCCTTGACGGCTGCGCGCAGCATGTCACCGGTGGAGATCTGGGGGATGCCGTACTTCTGGCAGATGAAGGTGGCTTGCGTGCCCTTTCCGGCGCCAGGCGCGCCCAACAAAATCAGTCTCATGGAAGTCCTCGAAGGTTAGAAATCGGTTGGCGCCGCTGGCGGGGACGTTCGAAGGGCGCCTGAAGCCGTTCTGTGCGCCCGGGATGCGGTGCTCTCGTTGCGGTCGAGGATAGCATGCGACTCCCTTGCGCTGACTTACATGCTGCACCGGGTTGGGCAGGGGTGTCGCAGGGTGGATAGCCGGGGCATTCGGCGGACCGGCGCGGCGCGCGCCACCGGCCCGCTCCTCATCGGAAAAGGCGGCGAACCCGTTCCAGGTCTGCGGGCGTATCCACGCCCGGGCCAGGGGCTGCGTTGGCCAGATGAACCGCAATGCGGTGGCCGTGCCACAGGGCGCGCAGTTGCTCCAGCGCTTCCACCGCCTCGGTGGGGGCGGGTGCCAGGGCAGGAAATTGGCGCAGAAAGCCCGCACGATAGCTGTAGACGCCCACATGCCGCAGTGGCGCGAATCCCGCCAGGGCTGCTACACCGGGTGCCGCCGTCTCGGCGGCACCTTGCCACCAGGCCAAACCCACATGGTCCCGCGCAAAAGGGATGGGCGCGCGGCTGAAGTAGTGGGCCAGGCCACGCGCGTCCAGCACCACTTTCACCACGTTGGGGTTGGTGTAGTCGGCCAGTGACGCAATCGCGTGGGCTGCGGTGCCCATGCTGGCCTCCGGCCGGGTGGGCAGGAGGGCTGCCACAGCGTCGATGAGGCCTGGGTCTATCAAAGGTTCATCGCCTTGCACGTTGACGACCACGTCGTCCCCGTCCAGGCCCAGCTGGGTACAGGCTTCGGCCAGGCGGTCGCTGCCGCTGGGGTGGTCGGCGCGGGTCAGTATCGCTTGCACGCCATGGGCGGCGCAGGCCTGCAGGATGCGAGGGTCATCGGCTGCCACCACCACGCAGGCTGCTGCACTTTGGGCGGCACGCTGGGCCACGCGCACCACCATGGGCAGGCCAGCGATATCGGCCAGGGGTTTGTCGGGCAAGCGGCTGGATGCCATGCGCGCTGGGATCAGCACCGTGAAGCGACCGCTCGCGGTTGGAGCGCCTGGCGTGCCGGGATCCGTTGCTGCGCTCACTGCTCCAGTTCCTCGTCGGTGAGTGTGCGGGCTTCGTTTTCGAGCAGCACCGGAATGCCGTCCCGCACCGGATAGGCCAGGCGAGCGCTGCGGGAGACCAGTTCCTGGGCATCGCGGTCGTAGGTCAGCGGGCCTTTGGTGACGGGGCAGACCAGCAGTTCAAGCAGTTTGGGATCCATGGTGACAGCGCTTTCCAGGAGGTTCGTTCGGGCAGGCAGGGATGATAGCGGCGGCCCGGGCGGTGAATCATTAATGCCTTTGGACGCCCAAGGCCAGCAGGCGCGCATCCAGCGCTGCGAAAAAGGCCGGGTCAATGTGCAATTGCAGGGGCACGGCCAACGCGTCCGGGTGGTGTTGCCAGAGCTTGACAGCGTCTTTTTCGGTGCAAATTAGCGGGTAGCGCTTGTCAGATGAGTGGGTCCAGCTATCAAAATCATAGTGATCTGGCAAGGCTTCCGTGTGTGCCAGCTGCAGCGCCTCAGCCTGCAGCATGGCAAAGAACACTTCGGGGCGTGCCACCGCCGCCACGGCATGCAGCGGCTGGCCTTGCAGGTCCGACAGCGGCACCCGGGTGCCGTCTGCACGCAAGGCATAGGGGGCCAGTCGGCGTTGCAGGCCATAGGCATGGGCGGGGTCGCTTCCAGGCGGCAGAGTCCCTGCATGCAGCACAAAATCCACCGCGCGTGGCCAGGGCTCACGCAGGGGCCCCGCTGGCAGCAGGAAACCGTTGCCCACGCCCTGTTCGTTGAAGATGCAGACCTCCAGATCGCGCGCCAGGGCCAGGTGCTGCAGGCCATCGTCGCAAACGATCACGTCGGTGTCCGGGTAAGCAGCCCGCAGGGCGCGGGCGGCGGTGATGCGGCGAGGCGCCACAAACACGGGCACCCCGCAGTTGCGCGCGATAAGGGCGGGTTCATCGCCCACCTCATGGGCGGGGCTGTCGGGCGTCACCTCACGGCAGTCGGTGGTGCTGCGGCCGTAGCCGCGGGAGACCACGCCGGGGCGCAGGCCCAGACCTTGCAGATGCTGGACAACGGCAATGACCACGGGGGTTTTACCTGCGCCTCCGGCAATCACGTTGCCCACGACGATGACGGGGCGGCCAGGGTGCTCCGCCTTCAGCATGCCGATGCGGTAAAGCCCGCGCCGCATACCGACCAGCGTGCGGTAGACCCGCGAGACCGGCCACAGCACCCAGGCGAGCGGGCCGCGTGTCTGCCAGATTTTCTGGAGCCCGGGGGCGGGTGGGGGGAGGGCTGCGCCCCGCAATGCGGGGGCGCTGGGCGAGGGCGGCTGCAGCCCGGGGGCAGCCATGCGTGTCAGCGGCTGGGGCTGCGCGCCGCAGCCGATGACTGCGTGGCAAACGTGATCTGCGTGAGGCCCACGCGGCGCGCTGCCTCCATCACCGAAACCACCGACTGGTGCGGCGCCATCGCATCGGCACTGATGATGACCACACTGCCCGTGCCCGCCGTGGCGGCGCTGCGCAAGGCCTGCGCGATCGCGTCCACGCTTTTGCCGTCCACGCCCGTCTTGTTGACGGCGTAGCGCCCGTCGGCGGCGACGGACACGATGACTTCCTTGGGGTGGTCGCGTTGCTGCTCAGCATCGGCCACGGGCAGCGTGAGCTGCAGCTCGGTGAACTTGCTGTAGGTGGTGGTCAGCATCAGAAAGATGAGGATCACCAGCAGCACGTCGATGAACGGGATCAGGTTGATCTCCGGCTCTTCCTTGGCGCGGGGACGGAAGTTCATTGGCGAAGCCTTTCAGGCTGAGGTTTTGCAGCCGGGCCGCCCCAAGGCAAAACGCGGCCCCCTTGGGGGGCAGGGAGCCACGCGCAGCGGGCGGACCGTGGGGGCGTCATTTCTTCCGCAAACGCAGGATGTGGCGCACAAATTGTTCCGAAGCCAACTCCAAGGTGAGCAGATAGGCATCCACCCGGGCGCGGAAGTAGCGCCAGAAGATCAGCGCCGGGATGGCCACGATGAGGCCAAAAGCCGTGTTGTAGAGCGCGATCGAGATGCCATGCGCCAGCTGGGCCGGGTTGCCGCCTCCCATGGCCTGGCCCACGCCACCGCTGCCGGCCTGCGAGCCAAAGATCTCGATCATGCCGATCACCGTGCCCAGCAGGCCCAGCAAGGGAGCGGCCGAGGCGATGGTGGCCAGTGCCGACAGGTATTTTTCCAGCCGGTGCGCCACAGCGCGCCCTGCGCCTTCCATGGCGGCACGCAGGTCGGTCTCGCTGCACTGGGGGTTGCTGTTGAGGGTGCGCAGGCCGCTGGCCAGCACCTCGCCCAGGGCGGAGTTTTGCGCCAACTGGTTCACCACGTCGGGGGTGGGCACGGCCTTGGACGAGACCGTAATGGCTTCATCGAGCAATTTCGGGGGGGCGACACGGGCCGTCTTGAGGGCCACGAAACGTTCAAAAATCAGCGCCATTCCCAGGACGGAACACGCAATCAGGGGCCAGATCGGCCAGCCTGCGGCTTGTATGATGGACAGCAAATCTCTCTCCGCGCAGATGAAAGCAATCGGCGATTATGGCCCAGCTTGCAGGGCCCACCTCGTCACAAACCGTTACGTTGCTGTGCGCGCCGTCGCCCCATCTGCTCACCCACAAAATCTGTGGATAACTTTGTGGGCAACCACTGTTCCAGGCCACGCAAAGTGGCGCCACGCCGTGCTTGCAACAGATTGATGAAAAATTGTGCAATGAAAAAGCTATATAAATCAATAACTTGTACGTGCTCTGGTGTTTTGCGGGCGGTTTTTAGTTATGTGGCTGTGGTAACCGCCGCTGGCCAGATTCTGTGGAGTACTTGCGCGGTGCGCGCGGCGCAAACGCCCGCCGTTTCTCATGTTTGAGCGCCCCAGCCCCGCAGCGGCGCCGCGCGTCTGGGAAGTTGGCGCGCTATGCCGCGCCATTGCTGATGCTTTGGAGGCGCGCTTCAATCCTGTCGCGGTGCGCGGCGAGATCACGGGCTTCTCGCGCGCATCCAGCGGACATTGCTACTTCTCGGTCAAAGACGCGAACGGCCAGTTGCGCTGCGCCATGTTCCGCCGCGCCGCCAGCCTGCTTGACTTTTCGCCGCGCGATGGCGAATTGGTGGAAGTGCGCGGGCGCCTTTCGGTGTACGAGGCGCGGGGCGATCTGCAGTTCATTGTGGAAAGCATGCAGCGGGCCGGGCAGGGCGCGTTGTTCGAGCAGTTCCTGCGCCTGAAGGCGCAGCTCGAAACGGAAGGCTTGTTCGACAGCGCCCGCAAGCGCCCGCTGCCTTTGCAGCCGCGTGGCATTGGCCTTGTCACGTCCACCGGGGCTGCGGCCCTTCACGACGTGGTCACGGCGCTGCGCCGTCGCGTGCCGCACATTCCGGTGGTGCTGGTGCCTGCGCAGGTGCAGGGCGCCGCAGCACCTGCTTCGTTGGTTGCGGCGCTATCAAAACTGTACATGCTTGCGCAAGCGGGACAAGCGCCAGGGGCTGATTTGACCAAAAATCCGCCCATTGAAGTGATCTTGCTGGTGCGCGGGGGCGGTTCCATCGAAGACCTCTGGGCCTTCAACGACGAACAACTGGCCCGGACCATCGTGCAAAGCCCGGTGCCGCTCATCAGCGGGGTGGGGCACGAGACCGACTTCACCATCGTCGACTTCTGCGCCGACCTGCGCGCCCCCACGCCCACCGCCGCCGCTGAGCTGGTGGCCCAGCCGCGCGATGTGTGGCTGGGGGCGCTCGGGCTGCTGGCTAGGCGCATCAGCGACGGCGTGCAGCGCCAGCTCGACACCCGGCACCAGCGGCTGGACCAGGCGGCGGCGCGGCTGGGCCGCCCGTCGGGCCTGGTGGCGCGTGAGCAGATGCAACTGGCACGCCTGGCCCAGCGCATGCGCCATGGAGTGCTATTAAAATTGCAGCGGCTTGCGCAATCCCAGAAAGCGCTGGAGGCCGATTTCCCTCAAAAAATGCAACGGCGCCTGGTGCAGCAGGCCGAGCGGCTCGACCGCGCGGCCTTGCGGCTGGAGCTGCTCGACCCGCGCCTGGTGCTGCAGCGCGGCTACGCGCTGCTCACCGATACCGAGGGCCGGGCCGTGACCAGCGTGCGCCAGGCCCAGCCTGGCGATGCCCTGCGCGCCACACTGGCCGATGGCGTGGTGGACGTGACGGTGGCCCAGCCGCGACTGCTGTAACGGGGTGATGTCGCGGCGCGGTAGACGGCGCGCCTCTGTAGGACAGCAGCGGTTTGTGGTGCTGCAGACCGGATCTGGGTGGCCTCACGCTGCACAGGTCACCTGATGTTCCTACAATGCCCCCTTCGCGCTGTGTCCGACTGCATTGCTCAGGAAAGAAAAGCGTTGCAGATGGCATCCCGGAATTTCAAACCACAAGGAAACACCACCATGGAACATACCCTTCCCCCGCTGCCCTACGCCATCGATGCCCTGGCTCCGCACTACAGCCAGGAAACCCTGGAGTACCACCATGGCAAGCACCACAACGCCTATGTGGTGAACCTGAACAACCTGCAAAAGGGCACCGAGTTCGAAGCCATGACGCTCGAAGAGATCGTCAAGAAGTCGAGCGGCGGCATCTACAACAATGCAGCGCAAATCTGGAACCACACCTTCTTCTGGAACTGCATGGCTCCCCAGGGCGGCGGTGAGCCTTCTGGTGCACTGGCTGCAGCCATCACCGCCAAGTGGGGCAGCTACGCAGCCTTCAAGGAAGCGTTCGTGAAGTCTGCCGTGGGCAACTTCGGTTCGGGCTGGACCTGGCTGGTGAAGAAGGCCGATGGCAGCGTGGACATCGTCAACACCGGCGCCGCCGGCACGCCGCTGACCACCGCCGACAAGGCGCTGCTCACCGTGGACGTCTGGGAACACGCGTACTACATCGACTACCGCAACATGCGTCCCAAGTTCGTTGAGACCTTCCTCGACAAGCTGGTGAACTGGAAGTTTGCCGAAGCCAACTTCGCCTGATGCGCGATCCGCGCCCCGCGAGTGACCTGTCCTGACGGACTGAGGTCTGCGGGCAACAAAAAACGGCCTTCGGGCCGTTTTTTGTTGGGGAATTTGAGGTCGTTTTGGAATCTAGCGCTTGCTGTATAAGCACTGGTAGCTGTATAAATGATAGTAAGTTGCACTCCCGGATCCTGGGAGTGCGATGTCGGCAAGACAGCGCTCGGGCAAGCGGCAGGGCCCAGGGCCAAGGCCTATGGGGCTGTGGCATCCCGATCTGCGCAAGTCGCTGGGTGGTCCTGCGTCACTTGCGGCTGAAAAGCGCTCCACCCAGCTTGGCGCCTGCCTTGATGTTTTTCTTGGCAAACCATCCCTGGTTCATCTCCAGCACGTAGCGCACCGGTTTTGCCGAACAGTGCGAATCCAGCGTCTGGGGCTTCATGTCGGCCAGGTTCACGATGGTGCCGTCGTCATCCACAAACGCTGCCGTGAGCGGCAGCAGCGTGTTCTTCATCCAGAAGCACTGCTGCGCGGGTTGTTCAAACACAAACAGCATGCCCTCGTGCTGGGGCATCTCCTTGCGATGCATCAGGCCGGTCTGGCGCTCCTGGGGCGTGGCGGCCACTTGGGCGTCAATGCGGTGCATGCCTGCGGTCAGTTCCACACGCTGCAAATTCAGCTGGGGGCCGTCCTGGGCCTGTGCCGTGGTGAACGGCAGTCCCGCAGCAGCGGTCAACAGCGCGGCGGCCACGGTGCGCCGTGTGGCAGCGGAAAAAGGCAAGGCAAGTGCAAAAGCGGTCATGGGCAAGGCTTTCTGGACAAGGGGGCAGCGTCCGCACAAGGGGCGCCGAACCGGCGGGCAAAAGAAGGGGAAAAGAACGGAAAAAGAACGGAAAAAGAACGGAAAAAGAACGGAAAAAGAAAACGCCCGCAGTAGCGGGCGATTTTGAAGCAATGTGCATGACCCCGCGAAGGGTGCTGCATGCCAGCGTCAGGCTGCCTTGTGGGTGGTCTTTTTCTTGGCGACCTTCTTGGTGGTTTTCTTTTTGGCCGTTTTGGTGGCCTTGGCCTTTGCCTTGGTTTTGGCGACGGGTGCCGGGGCAGCAGCTACAGGTGCAGCGGGTGCAGCCACGGGCGCTGGGGCTGCAGGGGCGGGGGCCGGAGCGGCTGCAGGCGCCTGTGCAAAAGCACTTGCACCCAACAGACCAGCCACCAGGACAGCGAGGAGTTTTTTCATATATGCCGTTTCCAGTGAAGGGGTTGAAAGAGAGGATCTGAAGCCGCGCAAACCTGCACGGCTTCGCCCGCAACGATAGCAGCGGCGCGCAGGCTGGCAGGGACTTTGCCCAAAAAATTGTCATTAGAATTGACTGGCTACCGAGCGCTTTGCCCCATCTGCTGAATCTGCTTCAGCTTCCACAGGAGACACCCCTTCCATGACCAGCTACCAGCACATCAAGGTGCCTGCCGAAGGCCAGAAAATCACGGTCAATGCCGACATGTCGCTGAATGTGCCGGACCAGCCCATCATTCCCTTCATTGAAGGCGATGGCACGGGGCTCGACATCACGCCGGTGATGATCAAGGTGGTGGACGCTGCGGTGGCCAAGGCCTATGGCGGCAAGAAGAAGATCCACTGGATGGAGGTGTATGCGGGCGAGAAATCCACCAAGGTCTACGGCCCTGATGTGTGGCTGCCCGAAGAAACCCTGCAGGTGTTGCGCGAGTACGTGGTGTCGATCAAGGGCCCGCTGACCACGCCCGTGGGTGGCGGCATCCGTTCGCTGAACGTGGCACTGCGCCAGGAACTGGATCTGTATGTCTGCCTGCGCCCCGTGCAGTATTTCAAGGGCGTGCCTTCGCCGCTGAAAGAGCCCGAAAAGACCAACATGGTGATCTTCCGCGAGAACTCGGAGGACATCTATGCCGGCATCGAGTTCGAAGCCGAGTCGGACAAGGCCAAGAAGCTCATCAAGTTTCTGCAGGACGAGATGGGCGTGAAGAAAATCCGCTTTCCCAACACCTCGGGCATCGGCGTCAAGCCCGTCTCCATCGAGGGCACCGAACGCCTGGTGCGCAAGGCCATCCAGTACGCCATCGACAACGACAAGCCCAGCGTGACCATCGTCCACAAGGGCAACATCATGAAGTACACCGAAGGTGGCTTCCGCGACTGGGCGTACGCCCTGGCGCAAAAAGAGTTCGGTGCCGAGCTGATCGATGGCGGCCCGTGGTGCAAGCTCAAGAACCCCAAGACGGGCAAGGACATCACCATCAAGGACAGCATTGCCGATGCCTTCCTGCAGCAGATCCTGCTGCGCCCGGCCGAGTATTCGGTGGTGGCCACGCTCAACCTCAATGGCGATTACATCTCCGATGCGCTCGCAGCCCAGGTGGGCGGGATCGGCATTGCGCCCGGCGCCAACATGTCTGACTCGGTGGCCTGTTTTGAAGCCACCCACGGCACGGCCCCCAAATATGCAGGCAAGGACTATGTGAACCCCGGCTCCGAAATCCTGTCGGCCGAGATGATGCTGCGCCACATGGGTTGGATCGAGGCCGCAAACCTGATCATCAGTTCGCTGGAGAAGTCGATAGCCTCTAAGAAGGTGACTTACGACTTTGCCCGCCTGATGGACGGAGCCACCCAGGTGAGCTGCTCGGGTTTTGGCCAGGTCATGATCGACCACATGTAAGCCAGCGCGGCTTTTGCGCCGTTTCGCAAGCCCCTGTTCCCTTGTTGGTGCAGGGGCTTTTTGTCGTCTGGCGGCTGCAGGGCTCCGCCCAGGGCCAAACTGCCCCGATGGTCGTCGGCGCGGAACTGGCTGTGGCATTTCAGAGTTGGCAATCGGGAGGCTTCCCGCCTAAGATGGGTCCAGCCATGGGCCCGCGCGGGCATGGCACGGGCTTGCATCCGCAGTCGCACACAAACACAACAACGGGATGCAGAGGGATGGGTCCCCACAGGGAGTTCTGCATGGCATCTGATTTTTCTGCCGCATATTGGGAGCAAAACCCCGATGCGCTGCTGGTGCTGTCGCCTGAAGGGGTGGTGCTCAACTGGAACCCGGCTGCCGAAGCGATCTTTGGCTATGCACCGGCAGAGGCTCAGGGCAGGCGCCTCATTGATCTCATTGTTCCCGAGAACCGGACCCACGAAGAAGACGAGATCCGGGCCGAGGCCCTGCGGGGCCTGAGCAGCACCGTGCACGAGTCGGTGCGTCGCCGCAAGGATGGATCGCTGGTGCATGTCAACGTTTCCACCAAGGCCGTGCGCGACGAAGCTGGCCAACTGCTGTACTTTCTGTCGAGCAAGAAGGATGTCACCCAGCTCAAGGTCCAGCGCGAGGCCAAGCTGCTGGAGGCGCGGTTCCGTGACCTGCTCGAATCCACACCCGACGCGATCGTGATGGTCAACGTGACAGGCCGCATCGTCCTGGTCAACTCCCAGGCCGAGCGCGTGTTTGGCTATGAAAGGACCGAATTGCTAGGGCAGGCTGTGGAGGTGCTGTTACCACACCGCTATCGGGGCGCGCACCTGGGGCACCGCAGCGGGTTCTTTGGGGCGCCGCGCACGCGCACCATGGGTGCGGGGCTGGAGCTGCATGGCCTGCGCAAGGATGGTGGCGAGTTTCCAGTGGAGATCAGCCTGAGCCCGATCGACACCGAAGAAGGCGCGATGGTGATGAGCGCGATCCGAGACATCACCGACCGCAAGCGGGCCGATCAGAAGTTCAAGGACCTGCTCGAAGCCGCGCCGGACGCGATGGTCATCGTTGACCGCGACGGCCGCATCGTGCTCGTCAACTCGCAGGCCGTGAAACTGTTTGGCTGGAGCCGCAGCGAACTCCTGGGTCAGAAGATCGAGCTGCTGGTGCCAGAACGCTTCAGCGGTCGGCACCCTGAGCACCGCCGGGGCTTTTTTGCCGAACCACGCTCCCGCTCCATGGGGGCTGGCCTTGATCTGTATGGTTTGCGCAAGGATGGTTCCGAGTTTCCAGTCGAGATCAGCCTGAGCCCGCTGGAGACGGAAGAAGGCCTGTTTGTCTCCAGCGCGATCCGCGATGTAACGGAGCGCAAGCGGATCGAGCGGGCCTTGCGCGACAAGAACCTGGAGCTTGAAAATGCCGCCTTGGTCAAAGACCGCTTCCTGGCCAGCATGTCCCACGAACTGCGAACCCCGCTGAACGCCATCATCGGTTTCACGGGCACCTTGCTCATGCAGCTGCCGGGGCCGCTCAACCCGGAGCAGGACAAGCAGTTGCGCATCGTGCAGACTGGGGCGCGGCACCTGCTTTCGCTCATCAACGACCTGCTCGATGTGGCCAAGCTCAGCGCCAACAAGGTGTCGCTCCACAAGGAGCTGCTTGACTGCCGCAGCATTGTTGCGGAGGTCGCTGCCACGCTGGAGCCCGAAGCCGTGCGCAAGGGCTTGCTGTTTAATGTGCATGCCCCCGCCCAGGCAGTTCAGTTGCACACCGACCGCCGGGCATTCAGCCAGATTCTGATCAATCTGGTGGGCAATGCCATCAAGTTTACGCCGCAGGGGCGTGTGGATGTGGTGCTGGAGGAGACCTCGTCGGCCCAAGGGCGCACTGTGCAGGTTCAGGTGCGCGACACCGGGCCTGGCATTCCGCTGCAGGAGCAGTCGCGGCTTTTCGAGGCCTTCTCCCGGGTCGAAAGCGCCGACCGGCGTCACCACGAAGGCACCGGCCTGGGCCTGCACCTGAGCCGCAAGCTTGCCGAAGCGCTGGGGGGCAGTGTGGGGCTGGAGAGCGCCGAAGGGCAGGGCAGCACGTTCATTGTGGAGTTTCAGGAGACCAGCCCATGAAAGCCACCATCCTGGTCATCGAAGACGATGATGCCAGCCGGCAACTCGTCACCTACCTGCTGGAAGCCGCGGGCCACCGTGTGCTGGCCGCCGAAAACGGCGCCCTTGGCCTGGGGCTGGCGCTGGCCGAGGGGCCCGACCTGATCTTGTGCGACCTGCAAATGCCGGTGATGAATGGCTATGAGGTGGCACAAAGCCTGCGCTCGCACCATGGGTGGCGTGTGGTGCCGCTGGTGGCTGTGACCGCTTTTTCGATGCCGGGTGACCGCGAAAAGGCCCTTGAGGTGGGTTTTGACGAGCACCTGTCCAAGCCCATCACGCCCGAAACCTTCGTGAGCCAGGTCGAGGCGTTTCTGGGTTCTTCATTCCACGCGCCGCCGGGCGCAGCCTGACGTTGGACCCCGGGTAGCATGGCCAAGATCCTTGTTGTCGATGACCTGCCGGCCAACCGTGCGCTGGTGGTCACGCTCATCGGGCACAGTGGCCACCAGGCCCTGGAGGCCGCAGACGGTGCCGAGGCCCTCGCCCTGGTGCGTGCCGAGCGTCCCGATCTGGTGATCTCCGACATCCTGATGCCGACCATGGACGGGTACGAGTTTGTGCGCCAGCTGCGCACAGACCACCAGCTCGCCGCAACCCAGGTGATCTTCTACAGCGCGCACTACCGCGAGCAAGAGGCCCGCAACCTGGCCCTGGCTTGTGGGGTGACGCAGGTGCTGGTGAAGCCCTGCGAGCCACAGGACATCACCTCGGCCATTGAGCAGGCCTTGTCGCAGGTGCCGCCGCAGCCCTTCCACCCGATGGAGCACAGTTTTCAGACCCGGCACCTGCGGCTCATGACGGACAAGCTCACGGGCAACGTCGCCGAGCTGGAAACCATGAACCGGCGCCTGGCGGCCCTGACCGACCTGAACCTGCAACTGGCCTCCGAGCGCGACCCGCAGGTGCTGCTGGCCAATGTATGCCGTGGCGCGCGCGAACTGTTGGGGGCGCAGTATGCGGTGCTGTGTGTGGTGCGCAAGCAAAGCGATGCCTCCATCGTGTGCACCAGCGGCATCGAGCCTGCGCTGAGCGGGCTGCTGGACCTGCCCGTGGTCTCGCACGGCCTTCTGGGGCAGTTGCGTGCTGCGCGCCGCTCTGAGCGGCTGGTCAATGAAAGCGGTGCGCCGAGCGACATCGGCCTGCCTGCAGGCTACCCGCCACTGCACTCCGGCTTGATTGCGCCCATCACTTCGCTCTCGTTCTCCTATGGCTGGATCTGCCTGGCCAACAAGCAGGGGGAAGAAGCGTTCACGGCCGACGATGAAAAAGTCCTGGCCGTCCTGGGCGCGCAGGTGGGTCGTATCTACGAAAACGGCAGCCTTTATATCGAGATCCAGAAGCATGCCGAGCAACTGCAGGTGGAAGTGTTCGAACGCCAGCGGGCCATGGACGCGCTGCGCGCCAGCAAAGCCAGCCTGCGAAGGGCGCAGGCACTGGCAAAAATCACCCATGTGATCAGCGGTGCTGATGGTGCTTTCGAGAGCTGGCTGGATACGCTGCCGGATATGCTGGGGCTGGGGGCCGATGCCATGCCCAAGTCCGCGCGCGAGTGGCTGGCGCTGGTACACCCGCAAGACCGCGACATGTTCCGCCAGCATGCGCTGCAGGCTGCACAGCAAGGCGCCCGCCTGGATTTCACCTACCGCCTGTTGCGCGCAGATGGCGAACTGCTGCATTTGCGCCAGGTGATGGAGCCCTTGGAGGATGAGGCTGGCCGGGGCGAGCAGGGCCGTTGGTTCAACACCATCCAGGATGTCACCCGGGAGAAACGCGCCGAGGAAGAGCTGCACGAAAGCGACCGCCGTTTCAATGACATGCTCGACAAGGTCGAGATGATCTCGCTGATGCTCGACTGCGAAGGGCGCATCACCTATTGCAACGACTACCTGCTGCGCCTGACAGGCTGGGAGCGTGAAGAGATCGCTGGCCGCAACTGGTTTGACATGTTTGTGCCCCCTGAGATGGGCAGTGTGCGCAGCGTGTTTGCCGATGTGCTGGCGGACCGGCCTTCGGCCTGGCACTACGACAACGAGATCCTCACCCGCTCGGGCGAGCGGCGCCTGGTGCACTGGAACAACACCGTGCTGCGCTCTGTGGGCGGACAGGTGACGGGCGTGGCAGCGCTCGGTGAAGACATTACCGAGCGCCGTGAGGCCGAGCGCAAGATCAAGCGCCTGAACCGCGTGTACGCGATGCTCAGCGGCATCAACACCCTGATCGTGCGGGTGCGCGACCGCGAGGAACTGTTCCGCGAGGCGTGCCGCATTGCGGTGGAGCACGGCCATTTCCGCATCGCCTGGATAGGCCGCGTGGACCGCGCGGCGCAGCAGGTGGTGCCGGTGGGGCTGTCGGGCGTAGAGGCCGATTTTGTGCACAACATCCGCGACCGACTGGGTTTGTTTGACGTTCCCACACCGGGTGAAAGCCTTGCCGCCGCGGTGGTGCGCACTCGCAAGGCCGTGCTGTGCGACGACATCAGCGGCGACCCACGCGTGATGCTGCGCGATCAACTGCGCCAACGGGGTGTGGCCAGCATTGCGGTACTGCCCATCCTGGTGGGCCAGGAGGTCGCCGCCACACTGGCCCTGCTGGCAGACGAGGTGGGCTTCTTCGACGAGGCCGAGATGAAGCTGCTGACAGAGTTGTCCGGCGACATCGGTTTTGCCCTGGACCACCTCGACAAGGAAGACCGGCTGAGCTACCTGGCCTATTACGACGAAATCACCGGGCTGCCCAACCGCACCCTTTTTCTGGAGCGTACGGGCCAGCACCTGCGCCCGCGTGAGGGCACACGGCCTCTGATGGGTATTGCGCTGATGGATATCAGCCGCTTTCGCTTTGTCAATGACACGCTGGGGCGGCAGATGGGCGACGAACTCCTCAAGCAGGTCGCGCAGCGGCTGCAGCACGCCAGCCGCGATGTGTACGACGTGGCACGCATTGGCATCAACAGCTTCGGCATCGCCGTGACCGACGCACGCGATGCGGGCGCGGTGGCCATGGCGGTGGATTACCTCCTGCGCGCCTGTTTTGATACACCTTTTGCGCTGGGCGGCACCGAGCTGCGCATGGCCGCCAAGGCTGGCGTGGCCTTGTACCCCATGGATGGCGCTGATGCCGAAACGCTGCTGCGCAATGCGGAGGCCGCCGTCAACAAGGCCAAGGCATCGGCAGACAGCCTGCTGTTCTACATGTCGGAGATGAATACCCGCGTGGCCGAGGCCCTGGGCATGGAAGGCCGCCTGCGCGATGCCCTGGAGCGCGGGCAGTTTGTTCTGCACTACCAGCCCAAGCGGTGCCTGTCCACTGGCGCCCTGGCAGGCGCAGAGGCCCTGATCCGCTGGAACGACCCTGAGCGTGGCTTGGTGCCGCCGGGGCTTTTCATCCCCATCCTGGAGGAAACCGGCCTTATCTACGACGTGGGGCGCTGGGCGCTTGGGCAGGCACTGGCAGACAACCAGCGCTGGCGGCAGGCCGGCCATGCGCCGCTGCGGGTGGCGGTCAACGTGTCGTTTCTGCAGCTGCGCCACCGCAGCTTTGTGGCCGAGGTGCGCGAGGCGCTGGCGTTTGACCCGGCCGCAGGGGCCGGGCTGGAGCTGGAGATCACCGAGAGCATGGTCATGGAGGATGTGGAGCACAGCCGTAGCAGCCTGCACGCCCTGCGCGAGATGGGCATCACGATTGCCATTGATGACTTCGGCACCGGGTTCTCATCACTGAGCTACCTGGCGACGCTGCCCGCTGACACCCTCAAGATCGACCGCTCTTTCATCATGGGGATGGACACCGGACCGCAAGGGCAGGCGCTGGTCTCCGCCATCATCAACATGGGGCACTCGCTGGGGCTCAAGGTGGTTGCCGAAGGCGTAGAAACGGACGAACAATGCGGCCGGCTCGCGCTGCTGGGCTGTGACGAAATCCAGGGCTACCTGCTCAGCAGGCCGGTGGCCGCCGAGGTGTTTGAAGCCCGCTTCCTAGCTTCCTAGTCCACTGAGTCCGAGAAATTGGCGGTGCGCCGGGGCTGCGCCGGGTGATGCACTGGCGAGGCGCTACGCCCAATGCAGAGCAATCGCAGCAGAGGATTTGCTATTGTGTTGATAGCTGTTAGCGCTTGATAGATAAGCGCTAGAGCCAATTTTCATTGAGATTTCAAGTGGCGGCCGCTGCCGCCAGCTGCGCAAAACGCGCCAGCAGGCTGGCCGATTCTGGCGTGGCCTGCACACCTTGCTCCAGCGCTGCCACATCCATGCCCGCGCGTTGCAGAGCAGGCGCAAAACACGCTACGTAGTCGCGCATCACCGCATCGCTGAACTCGGGGTGAAACTGCACGCCCCAGGCACAGGGGCCGACGCGGAACGCGTGGTGCGGCTCATGGGCGTTGGCGGCCAGCGCCACGGCACCAGGGGGCAGGCGCCGCACCGTTTGCTCGTGCACCACCTGGGCGCCAAAGCGGGCTGGCAGGTGGCCCAGCAGGGCGTCGCCCTCGGCACCGGCCAGGCGCTGCACGGCCACGGTGCCTATCTCCAGCCCGGCGGGGTGGCGCGCCACCTCGCCGCCCAGCGCGTGGGCCAGCAGCTGATGGCCGTAGCAGATGCCCAGCACGGGCACCCGGGCCGCCACCACGCTGGCCAGCCATGCGGCGGTGCGCTCGCTCCAGGGTTCGCGGTCGGTCACCATGGCGGGGGAGCCGGTCACCACCACGCCCGCTATCTGGCCGGGCTCTGGCCATGCGGTGGCGGTGCGGGCGTCCAGTGTCTGCAGCGCCAGCTGCGTGCTGGCGGGGGCTTGGTTCAGGCCGCCCGCAATCCAGTCTTCAAAGTCGCCATGCCGGGCCCGTTGGGCGGGCAGGGTGTCGCCGGTCTTGATGATCCAGAGGATGCGGGAGGGTGTCGCTGTCATGCGGCGAGCATAGCGGCGGCGGGCTCCTTGCCCGCGCTCGCGAAGTCCAGCGTGCGGGTGCCCACGGCGGCGGCCAGGTGGGGGTCGTGGGTCACCAGCATCAGCGCGGCACCGGTGTCCTGCACCGCCTGCAGCAGCACCTGGATGGCCTCCTGCTGCGTAATGGGGTCCAGGCGCGAGGTGGGCTCGTCGGCAAACAGCAGCGCTGGTTGCGCCACCAGCACCCGCGCCAGCGCAATGCGCTGCAGCTCGCCGCCCGACACTTGGTCGGGCCTGCGCGCCAGCAGGTCCTCGGGCACGCGCAGCTGCGCCAGGCGCTGCTGCACCGCCTTCCAGTCGCAGCGGTGCAGCCGCGCAGCGTCGCGCAGCGACTGGGCAAGGCTGACGTGCGGCGCAAACGAGCCCACCGGGTCCTGGTACAGCTTTTGGAACGCATGCGGGCGCAGCCGGGCGCTGCGCTCCACGCGGCCCGTGTCGGGTGCCACCAGGCCCAGCAGCACATTGCCCAGCGTGCTTTTGCCAGTGCCGCTGGGGCCCTGCACGGCGATGCGTTCGCCGCCGCGCAGTTCCAGGTCCAGCGGCGCAAACAGCTTCTGCGCACCATAGGCTTTGGATATGCCATGCGCCTGTACGACGGGCTCACCCAGCGTGGGCTCGGCAAACGGCAGCCAGCGGGCCGGGTCGGCCAGCAGCAACTGGCGGGTAAAGGCGTGCTGCGGCGCGGCGGCCACGGTGTGGATGTCGCCTTGCTCCACCGCCTGCCCGTGGCGCAGCACGATCACCTGGCCGCCCAGCGCCTGCGCCACCTGCATGTCGTGGGTGATGGTGAGCAGGCAGCCGCCTGCCTTTAGCACGCCCTGGAACAACTCCACCATGCGGCCGCGCCAATGCGCGTCCAAGCCCTTGGTGGGCTCGTCCACCATCAGCACCGGGGCGCCACCGGCCAGGGTGATGGCGGCCACGGCGCGCTGGGCCATGCCGCCCGACAGTTGCCAGGGGTAGTGGTTGCCTGCGCCGCCCAGGCCCGCAGCGCCCAGCACCTGTTCGGCCTTGGCGCTGGCGGCGCTGGGGGGCTGCTGGTGCAGCAGGCGGTACACCTCGGCCAGCTGCGGTGCCACGCGGGCCAGCGGGTTGAGTGCCAGCGAGGGCTCCTGCGGCAGCAGCGCCAGCTTGCGGCCCCACAGGACGCGGCGTGCGGCGGCGTCCTGGGCGCGGGTGGTGGTGCCATCCAGCGTGATCTGGCCCGTGGCCTGCAGCGCAGGCGGCAGGTTGCCCATGATGGCCTGGGCCAGCAGCGACTTGCCCGCGCCGCTTTCGCCCACCAGCGTGAGCGCCTCGCCCGGCCGCAGGCTGAAGCCGATGTCGCGCAGCAGCCGCTTGCCGCCCACCTGGATGCCCAGCCCCTCCACAACCAGCAGGGCGTCGGATTTCAAAGGCGTGGTCATGCGGTCTCCCGGTCGGGGTTGAGCAGCATCATCGCGGCCACCAGCCACACCAGCAGCGCGGTGGGGGCGGCAATGAGCCACGGGGCTTCTTCGTAGTAAGGCATGGCCTCGGTCATCATCAGGCCCAGCTCGGGCGTGGGCGGCTGCATGCCCACACCCACAAAACCCAGCGCGGCCAGCGCCAGCACGGCCTGCGACGTGGTGAAGGCCAGCAGCGTGCCCAGCGTGGGTGCCAGCGCGGGCAGCAGGTGGCGGCGCAGCACATAGCCGCGCCCAAACCCCAGCAGGCGCGATGCCTGCACCGCGTCGCCCGCCAGCACGGGCCGGGCCACAGCACGGCTCACGCGGAAGTATTCGACCCACAGCGCAGCCGACAGGCCCGCATACAGCGCCCACAGCGCGCCGGGTGCCAGGGCCGCAATCAGCAGCACCAGCAGCAAGCCAGGAATGGCCAGCACCGAGTCCGACAGCATGAGCAGCGCCCGCTCGGTGCGCCCACCGCGCCACGCGGCGACGATGCCCAGCAGCGTGCCGGGCACGGCGGCGCTCACGGCCGCCAGCAGCGCCATGCCCAGCGACAGCTGCGCGGCGTGCGCCAGCCGCGCCAGCGCCGAGCGGCCCAGCACATCGGTGCCCAACCAGTGCTGGGCGCTGGGGGGCGCCAGGGTGTTGCGCAGGTCTTGCACCACCGGGCTGGCGCCCACCAGCCAGGGGCCGAACAGTGCAAACAGCGCCAGCAGGCCGAGCAGGACCAAGCCCAGCATGATGCGCAGCGGCCAGCGGGGCTGGGCTACTACGGCGCCTGTGGGCGATGAAAGAGTGGAAGGCACGGCACTCATGCAGCCACCTTCTGGGTATGCCGGGGGTCCAGCGCCAGGCACGCCGCATCCACCAGCAGGTTGAAGACCACAAACAGCACGCCCATGCACAGGGCCGTGCCTTGCACCACAGGGATGTCGCGCCCGAACACGGCGTGCACCAGCGCGTGGCCGATGCCGGGCCAGGCAAACAGCGTCTCCACCACCAGCGCGCCCTCCACCAAAAACAGCGCCTGCACGCCCAGGTAGGCCGTCACCGGCACGGCGGCATTGCGCAGGCCGTGGCGCACCAGTGCCTGCCAGTCGCTCAGGCCCTTGGTGCGCGCAAATTCAAAGAAGGGCGACACCACCACCTCCAGCATTGCAGCGCGGGTCACACGCGCCAGCCCGGCGGCCAGACCCAGCCCCAGCGTGAGCGCGGGCAGCACCAGGCTGGCCTGGCTCTCGTCACCGCCCGCAGGCAAAACGCCCCACTGCACCGCCACCAGCAGGATGAGCAGCACCGACAGCAAAAACGGCGGCAGCGCGCGCAGCACCACGGCCATCAGCCAGCTGGCCTTGTCCACCCAGCCCTGGGGCCGCAGCCCGGCCCACACGCCCAGTGGCACGCCCACGGCAAAAGCAATGGCCAGTGCGGCGGCAGACAGGCGCAGCGTGGCGCCCAGGTGGTGCGTCACCTCGTGCCACACCGATCGCTGCGACACCAGCGACTGCCCCAGGTTGAAGGTGGCCATGTCGCGCCACCAGTGCAGCAGCGCCAGCCAGCCGGGGCGGTCCAGCCCCAGCTCCGCGCGCACCGCGTCGGCGGCAGCGTTGCTCACCAGGTCATAGCCATGGCGGCCCGCCGCCACGCGCATGGCCAGGTCGCCCGGCAGGGCGCGCACCATCAAAAAGCACAGCGTGCCGATCAGCAGCGACACGGCCAGCACCTGCACCAGCCTGCGGCCGAGCAGGGCGGCCCAGGGTTTTGACATCAAGGGGTTCATGGGTTGGTCCACTCCATGCCGGTCAGGCGGTAAGAACGCTCCAGCGGGTCCAGCGTGACGCCCGCCAGCCGGGGCGCCACGGCCACATGCTGGCGGTACCACGCCACGGGGATCACGGGCAGCTCGGTTTGCAGGGTGTGTGTGATGATTTGCCGCAGCGCGCGCGTGCGCTCGGGCGGCGTCTGGGTGCGCGTCAGCTCGTGCAGGGCCTGCACCACGGTGTCGCTGTGCCAGCCCATGGCGCCCCAGTCGCCGCCCTGCGCCGCAAAGTCGCCCGCTAGCGTGCCTGTGGGGTCGGGCACATTGGCGTAGTTGCGTGCCGCCAGGGCCAGTTGCAGGCTGCCGTCGCGGTGGCCCCGGGGCACGTCGCCCGAGTTGCCGATGCTCACCTTCACGGCCATGCCCGCCAGGCGCCACTGCTCCTGCAAGGCGGTGGCAATCAGCGGCAGCTCGGGCCGGTCCACAAAGGTGCGGATCACCAGGTGCAGCGGCTGGCCTTCGGCATTGCGCAGGCCGTCGCTGTGGCGCTCCCAGCCTGCGGCGCGCAGCAGGCGCGCGGCGGCTTCGGGGTCGTGCTGCAGCGGGGGCAGGTGCGGGTTGTGCCACGCGCCCAGCGTGGGGGGCAGCAGCTGCGTGGCGGCCAGCGCCTCGTCGCCCATCAGCGCCAGGGCAATGCCCGCACGGTCGATGGCCAGGCTCAGCGCCTGGCGCACGCGCACATCGCGCAGCGCGGGCAGGCCTGCATTGAGCTTGACGATTACGGTGCGCGGCAGCGTGACCGAGGCAATGCGCACTGCGGTGCGGCGCGCCAGAGCAGGGTTTTGGGCATGGCGCTGCAGCCGCCGCAGGCTGGCCGGGTCCAGCCCATAGGCCAGATCGGCCTGGCCGCTCTCGGCCATCAGCGCGCGGGTTTCGGCACGGCTGGCGGCCAGGTAGCGCACGGCGGCAATCGCGGGGCGCGGGCCGTCATAGGCGTCAAACACCACCGTTTCGACCTGCTGCG
Organism: Acidovorax sp. Leaf73; assembly: GCF_916855635.1. Classification (NCBI taxonomy): domain Bacteria; kingdom Pseudomonadati; phylum Pseudomonadota; class Betaproteobacteria; order Burkholderiales; family Comamonadaceae; genus Acidovorax; species Acidovorax sp. Leaf73. The sequence continues at coordinate 1,143,505 of NZ_CAKASI010000001.1, read as the reverse complement.
GCGGCACCAGCACCGCAATGCGGTAGGGGCCGCTGCCGATGATGCTGCGCACCTTGCCGTCTGCCCCATAGCTGGCCGGGGCCAGCACCATGGTGCTGGAATGCGCCAGCAGCGCGGGCAGGGCAGTGTGGGGGCGTTGCAGGCGGATGAGCACCGTGCCTTCGTCAGGCGCGGTGATGGACTCGATGGGCGCCTGGCTCAGCAGCGCTGGCGCCACCTGCGCCGCCTGCAGGCTGCGCACCACGGCGGCGGCTGTTACGGGCGTGCCATCATGAAAACGCGCCCCGGGCCGCAGCTCAAACTGCCACACCAGCCCATCCGCCGACCGGCGCCAGAGCCGCGCCAGCGCGGGCCGTGGCTGGCCGTCGTCTGCGGCGTCCAGCAGGGTTTCGGTGACCTGCAGGCGCGTGAACACATAGCCACTGCTGGCGGGCGCCAGGCCGCTGATCTCCCACGGGCCGACGATTTGCAGCGGTGCGGGGGTGGAGGCGGGTGGTGTGCCCTGCGCCCAAGTGGCGGGCAGGGCACCTGCCGCCAGCGCGGCCACGGGGGCCTGCAGGGCGCGGCGCCGGGTCAGGGGTTTGGGGGCGGCTGAAAGTGTTGTCATGCAGGTCACCGGCACCACTCAGAACTTGGCCTGCAGGCCCACCGTAACGGTGCGCGCGGCCCCCGGCGCCACCCACACGCGGCTGTACGAGCTGGTGTAGTGCACCTTGTCAAACACGTTGTCCACGTCCAGCGACAGGTTCAGCGTGGGGCTCAGGCGCCAATACGCCATCAGCTTGGCCGTGGTGTAGCTGGGCAGCTCAAACGCAGGCATGCCCGCATTGGCCTCGGCCTGCGTGCGTGCCTGGCCCAGGCGTTTGCCCATGTGCGTCACGCCACCGCCTACGCCGTAGCGCTGGCCGTTGGCCAGTGCGTTTTCGTACACCGCCAGCACGCTGCCGTTCACGCGCGGCACGTTCAGCAGGCGGCCGCCCACCTCCAGCGTGTTGTCGCGGGTCACCTCCACATCGTTGACCACCAGGCTCGCATTCACGCGCCAGTGGGTGCTCACGCGGCCAGCCAGGTCCAGCTCCAGGCCCCGGCTGCGCACCTCGCCTGCAGCCACCGAGAAGCCCGTGTTCAGCGGGTCGCTGGTCAGCACATTGCGCTTGGTGATGTCGAACAGCGCCGCCGTGGCGCCCAGGCGCTGGTCGGCGCTCTCCCACTTGGCGCCCAACTCCAGCGCGCGGGATTTTTCGGGGTCAAAGCCATTGCCCGCCACATTGCTGCCCGTGTTGGGGCGGAACGAACTGCCCGCATTGGCATACACCGTCCACCCCGGCGTGGGCAGCCAGCTCACGCCCAGGCGCGGCGACACGGCCGAGGGGTTTTGCGCCGTGGTGCGGCTGGTGATGCGGTTTTGCAGGCTCTGGTCGTAGTTGTCTGCCCGCAGCCCGGCCATCACGCGCCACTGCTCACCCAGCTTCAGGGTGTCTTGCACATACAGCGCGGTGTTGCGCTGCTTCTCCAGCGTATCGGTGTTGCGCCCCGGCGTGGGCTGGGCCTGGCCGTATACGGGGTTGAAGATGTCGATGGCATACGGCGCGGCGGCGCTGGGGTTCACGCGCAGCATCACCGAATCCATGCTGAAGCGGTAGCTCTCCACGCCCACCAGCAGCTCATGCTCCAGCCCGCCCGTGCGCAGGGTGCCCTGCAGCTCGGCCTGCACGGCCACATCGTCCGACTGGAAGTCGCGATGCCGCCGCTGGCGCGTCAGCGTGTGGCCATTGGCCTGCAGCGCGGTGGCCTCGGTCGAGAAGCCCTCCATCCCCGTCTCGCGGTACGACAGCCCCGCGCGGCTGCGCCAGTCGGGGTTCCACTCGTGCGACAGCACCAGTTGGTGCGTCTGGTTGGTCACCGTCACATCGCCATCGGCAGGCTCGCCCAGGAAGCGGCTGGCGGGCACCGCGCCCAGGCGGTTGTTGACCGCCACCACGCCCCGGTCCAGCGGCGTGGCGTGGCGCAGAAATTCAGCCGTGTACTCCAGCACCGTGTCGGGCGAGAGCTTCCACGTCAACGCCGGGGCCACCACCTGCCGCTGCGCGCGCACATGGTCGCGAAAGCTGCCCTTGTCTTCCACCGCCACATTCAGGCGGTAGGCCAGCCGGTCGTTGATGGGGCCGGTGGTGTCCAGCGCCGCACGGCCCAGGCCGTAGCTGCCCGCATAGGCCTCTACCGAATGCGCGGCCTTCCACAGCGGCTTCTTGCTCACGATGTTGAGCGTGCCGCCGGGCTCGCTGCTGCCATACAGGGCGGCGGCCGGGCCCTTGAGGAACTCCACCCGCTCCACCCCCGCCAAGTCGCGCGGCGCGTTGAAGCCCCGGTTGGACGAAAACCCGTTGAGCAAAGTCGCCATGCCCGTGTTCTCGTTGCCCGGCAGGCCCCGGATGGCAATGTTGTCCCACAGCCCACCAAAGTTGTTCTGGCGCGAGACCCCGCCCACATAGTCCAGCACATCATCGAGCCGTGTGGCGCCCAGGTCGTCCAGCGTCTGGCGCGACATGACCCGCACGGATTGCGGCAGCTCGCGCAGCGGCAGGCTGGTCTTGGCGCCCTCGGCCTCGTCGGCGTAATAGGCGCCCGAGGCACTGCGGCCGACCACGTCCACGGCAGACAGGGTGGGTGGGGTGACCACATTGCCGTCTGCGGCCCAGGCGGGGTGCAGGGATGCCAGAAACGCCGCCGCCGCCATGGCCGTCAATGTGGGGCGCGGCAGGGGCGCAGGGCGTGAAGAAGAATCAGGAGAAGACGAAGAACGCATGGCAAACCAGTCCAAAAGCGGTGAATGCAAAAGCCAGTAGCAACGCGGCTCACACCCGCCAGGGAGTTGGCAGGCGCACATGGCCGCGTGCCCGCACGCACCCCACGGGGGTGAATGCAAGGGCAAAAACGAAAAGGGGATGCGCTGGGGAGCGCAGGCTGGCTAGGGATCCTCTGTGCGAATCGAGCGGCGAGTGAGCGCTGCGGATCGGGATGGGCTGCTAGGCGCAAAGCACAGCAATAGCCGTAGCTATTGCGAGCATTTGCAACGCCGCAGACCGCCCGAGACCGCAGATGCACACGGCGCGGTGATTTGCGCAGAGGATCCCTCGGGCCCGACGCGTGTCAGGCCCGCTGGGCTGGCGGGGGATCGCGTGCTGCAAACGGCCAGCGCACCTGCTGGGCCGTAAAGGGGTCTGCGCTGTGCGGCGCGACGGCGCTGGGTTCTGCGGGGACTTGCGGCTGGCGAGCCGGTGCATGCGCCAGCCCCGCCTCCAGCGCGTGGGTCAGGCACCAGGCGCAGGTGGTGTGTGTCTCTTCGCTGTGATCGTCGCTGGCTGTGGCGTTGTTTGCCAACGCATCCACATCGCCTGCGGTTGCTGAGACTGTGGCGCTGCTAACCAGCTCCTGGATGTGCCGCGCCTCGTGTAAGGGCGTGCCCGCCAGCGCGTTGAACAACGCCACCAGCAGAAGCACGATGTGGAAAGGCAGAGCGGGGATGGTGCGGCGCAGCATGAGGGATGCGAATCATACTCAACTGCGGGCTGCGAATTGGTGGGCAAGTCGTTCCGCCATGAAGTGACGGGGAGGCAAAAGCCGTCAATCCAACCTACGTGAAATGCTCGGGTGAGAACGCTCCGTTGGACTGCGCAACTCAGGTCGGACCGACTGAATGGCAGTCGTTTTAGCTGGCTAAAACAACCTGCATCCGGAAGCTAAACTGCCCCTTTCGGACTGAAGCCGCCACTCCCGCGCCTTCTCCGATGAAGCTAAATTCGACGCTCCGAAGGGTTAGCCAAATGAAAAACTACCGAGGGACCAATGAAAGAAGACGATAACGAATTTGTCCTCTACGAGCCCACAAAGTCTGTAAGTTATGGTCATCAGGCTCGGGAAAAGAATGCACGGAGGGCGTGGGCACAAATTGAAGACTTTCTTCAAAAGTGGACCATTGCAAAGCTGCATGACTCCATCTCACTTCAATGCGTACCTCCCTATGATGGCCCGGTGAAGGTCTATAACGAGTTTCGCGCGCACATTAATCGCACTCTCGGAACGGAAGGCGAGGGACTCTGGCACTTCTCGCCCGAAGACCTTCCCAGGGCACTGGCGTTGGCATTCGACGAAGAAAAATGGCCAAGGCAGCAAGGCGATGGCCCTGCATATTTGCGGTTTACCTATGATTTTGAATGGGCGACACCGATACTACCGGCCGCCAGTCCCCTGCGGCGAGGTTCATCGTTCACCATCACTGTCAGCGGTAAACGCATTTTCATTCAGCCGACGCTTATTTTCCCTTGGCCCATCGACTCAGGCATAACCCAAAAATTTTTGTCCGACATTGGGCCTGATGCTCCTATTCAATTGCGAGAGGGTTATTTCAAGCGCATGATTCCAACGAAGAATGGCGAACATAGGGTCCTGCGCATTGCCAAAGATCGCCTAGTTCTTGGTCCTGGGATAGTATTGTCATAGTGGCGGCGCAAACCACATTCATTCCATCAGCGTAGGTAATATATGAAATCACCAGAGGTTTATGCACTACTCAAGTCCGAACTCGCGCCTTGGTTCAAATCTGCTGGATTCAAGCGCGCAAACGGGCCTTTGAGCTGGTATCGTGAATGCGGCAGCGCTTACGTCGTCGCGTGGTTTCAGATTTCGCAAGACGGTTGGGATTTCCACTCCGGCTCAAAATTTGTAGTTGAATTTCAAAAGTCAACGAAGCCAATCGTCGGAGCCAATCCGTCAAGAAGGAAGCGGCTCGCAAAATTTCTCTCAGCAGGTGAGCGAGAAGAAATTCGATTAATTCAAAACAGAGTTATTTCGGATCTGCCCCCTCCACCTCAAGATCATCCGACGTTTCAAATATCTCCAGACGTTGCAAAGTGGTATATTGAGAAGTTCCGAGAAGTCTCGGCTCCTTATCGTGAAAACGAGGACATATGGCTGCGGTACCACTCCTCCCAGCACGTGTCTAGCTGGGCAAGTTTCATCGGGCCCAAATTGCCAGAATGCGTCAGTATTGCTGAGTCATGGAGTTCAGAATTTTTTTCTTAGCACCAATGAAAAAACGCCAGCAGACGCTGGCGTTTTTCTGTGACGGAAGAGCGATTAACCCTTCTGCACCATCTTGATAATGCTGGAAAAATCCAGCCCCCCATGCCCCGCCAGGCTGTGCGCCGCATACAGATTGCGCGCCATGCCCCCCAGCGGCGTGGCAGCCTTCACCGCCATCGCGTTCTCCTGCGCCAGCCCCAGGTCCTTGAGCATCAGGTCCGTGCCAAAGCCGCCCGCGTAACCTTTGCTGGCGGGCGCTGTTTCCATCACGCCGGGGAAGGGGTTGTACTTTTCCAGCGCCCAGTTGCCGCCCGAGCTGCGGCGCATGATTTCGCTCAGCACCTTGGGGTCCAGGCCGTTGGCAACGCCCAGGGCGATGGCTTCGCTGGTGCCGGCCATCAGGATGCCCAGCAGCATGTTGTTGCAGATCTTGGCCGTTTGGCCTGCGCCCACGCTGCCTGCGTGGAAGATGTTGGCGCCCATCTTTTCGAGCACGGGGCGGGCGCGTTCCAGGTCGGCAGCGTCGCCGCCCACCATGAAGGTGAGGGTGCCTGCAATGGCGCCGCCGGTGCCGCCCGACACGGGTGCGTCGATAAACGCCACGCCCTTGGCCTTGGCAGCCTCGGCCACCTTGCGGGAGGTGGCGGCAGCGATGGTGGAGCAGTCGATGATCAGCGTGCCCGCAGGCAACTGAGCCAGTAGCTCGCCCGCGCCCAAAAAGAGGCCTTCCACATGCTGGCTGGCGGGCAGCATGCTGATGACGACTTCGGCGCCTGCGACTGCCGCCTTCGCGTCGGCGGCGATGGGCACACCGTCTGCGGCCAGCTTGTCGCGGGCGGGTTGGGAGAGGTCGAACGCGCGCACTTCGTGGCCTGCCTTGTGCAGGTTGTGTGCCATAGGGCCGCCCATGTTGCCGAGGCCGATGAATGCGATTTTCATGGTGTGTTGCTCCTGGATGTCGTTGTGATGGTGAAAGGGAAGGGGTACGGTTTTGGTATGAATTTGATAGCTAAAAAGGCTTATCCATAGAGCGGTAGCGGCCTAAAAAGCTTGAAATCTAGGGGCTGATGTCGGCCCCACGGCTTGCCAGCTCGGCGCGCAGCACCGAGCGGTGGCAGCGGGCTTCGTCCTCGCAGTAGCAGCCCAGCGACATGGCGCTGTGGTGCGACAGCGCGGCCAGCAGATCGAGCGTGCGGCTGGCCTCGGGCTGGGCCAGTTCTTTGCGGAACTGTTTGGCGAAGGCCTCCCACGCCTTGTCGCCTTCTTGGCCGGTGGGCACCTGCTGGCCCTGGGCCATGAGGTCGGCACTGGGGGAGAGCAGGGGGTACCACACGTCGTAGTAGTCGCGGCTAGCGAACTCGGCCTTGGGCACGCCACGCGGCGGGCGCGCACGGTGCCGATGCGGGTGCCTTCCCCGGCGGCGCGCGGGGTGCCGAGACGGACGATGCGAAGGGGCATGGTAGTGGGCTCCGGTAGGGGGCGAGTCAGTCGTCGGCTTCGAAGATGCTGTGCTTCTTCGCGGCGGCTTTTGTCTTCGGCTTGGTGCCGGTGCTAGCGGGTGCTTTCTTCGCTGCAGCCGGGGTGTTGGTTGTTTTCTTCTTGCGTGGAGAGGCCTTGGCCAGCGGGTTGTAAGCCAGGGCTTCTTCGACCCAGTAGTTCCACTGCGCGCGGGTGGTGTAGCCGTTGGGCTCCACCCAGAAGTAGCCCTGCATGCCGCCGCCGGGCGATAGTTCGCGGGTGTTCTGCATCTCTTGCAGTTCGCCGTGGCGCTCGGGTGGCAGGCGCACCAGCAGCTCTTCACCTTTGATGCCAATGCACAACTTGCCGTCCACAAAGAAGCAGTAGCAGCCGAACATGGTCCGTTCTTCCACGTCGCTGCGGTGCGCGAGCGCCGTGCGCACGGCGTCGATCAGGTGCAGGGTTTCGTCGGAGAGGGGGCGGGCGGGCATGGGTTCTGATCCAAATGTGCTGCTACCGCCCGTTGGATAAGCGCTAGTAGCTATGAAAACAGGAGTAAGCGCTCAGCGAATCACCTCCGTCGCATCCCCATCCAGCATGCGCCGCGCAATGATGACCCGCATGATTTCGTTGGTGCCTTCCAGGATCTGGTGCACACGCGCGTCGCGCAGCAGGCGCTCCAGCGGGTATTCGCGGATGTAGCCGTAGCCGCCGTGCAGTTGTAGGGCGTCGTTGATGACGGTAAAGCCTGCGTCGGTGGCAAAACGCTTGGCCATGGCGCAGTAGGTGGATGCGTCGCGCGCACCGGCGTCGAGCTTGCTGGCGGCCAGGCGCACCATCTGGCGGGCTGCGACGAGTTCCGTTGCCATGTCGGCCAGCTTGAACTGCAGGGCTTGGAAGCTGGCGATGGGCTTGCCGAACTGCTTGCGGTCTTGCATGTATTGCTGGGCGGCGTTGAGCGCGCCTTGCGCAGCGCCCACGGAGCAGGTGGCGATGTTGATGCGGCCACCGTCCAGGCCCTTCATGGCGATCTTGAAGCCTTCGCCCTCGCGGCCCAGCAGGTGGTCGGCAGGGATGCGCACGTTGTCAAAACTGATGGTGCGCGTGGGCTGGCTGTTCCAGCCCATCTTCTGTTCCTTTTTGCCGTAGCTGATGCCGGGCGTATCGGCGGGCACGGCAAAGGCGCTGATGCCGCTGGCGCCAGACTGCGCATCGCCCGTGCGGGCCATGAGCACCAGCACGTCGGTGCTGCCTGCACCGCTGATGAAGGCCTTGCTGCCGTTGATGACGTATTCGTTGCCCACCAGCTCGGCGCGGGTCTTGAGCGAGGCGGCGTCGGAGCCTGCGCCGGGCTCGGTCAGGCAGTACGACGCGAGCTTTTCGCCTGTGGTGAGCAGCGGGCCCCAGTGGTCGCGCACGGCGGGCGTGGCCCAGGTGCCCAACATCCAGGTGGCCATGTTGTGGATGGTGATGAAGGCGGTGGTGCTGGGGTCGACGGCGGCCATTTCTTCAAAGACCAGGGTGGCATCCAGCCGGGGCAGGGCGAGGCCACCGGCGGCTTCGGGTGCGTACAGGCCACAAAAGCCCAGCTCGCCCGCCTTGGCGATGGCTTCTTTCGGGAAGATGCCTTCTTCGTCCCAGTGCGCGGCGTGGGGTGCGAACTCAGCTTGTGCAAAGTCGCGGGCCGTCTGGGCAAAGGCGCGTTGTTCTTCGGTGAGTTCAAAGTCCATACTGCTTGTCTCGTTGGTTCTTGTTGTTCTGGGGTGGAGTTTTTAAGGCTTGGCAGACGGATGGTCCAGCGTCAGCCAGCGCATCAGGCCTCTGCGGCGGTTCTCGGTCTCTGCGGTGAGGCAGTCGTGGTACAGGCGCGGCCACTCGGGTTCTGACTCACTGGCGCGTGTGGCCTGCTTGCAGCGCGTGATGCGGTCGCGCTGCCAGTTGGTGTGCTCCTGGCGCAGCTGGGGGCGTTCATGGGCCGACAGGGCGCGCATCACATCACCGTAGAGGATGGCGATCTGCGTGTCCGCGACCTGGTAGGCCTTGACCGCGCACGCGTTGGTCTCTTCCAGACTCCCGGCGTCGCGGCATGCTGCGCCTGCCTGGGCGTGCACGCTGGGGCTCAGCAACAACGCACCCACGGTGCCCGCGATTACAGCCACCGTTGACACCCAATTCTTCAGTTTGAAAATTTGCATGTCCTGCTTTTACCACCGACCAATGCAGTCGAAACCGGCGCGGCCCAATGCCAGTGCCACCGTGCAAGGGCCGCCATCTCACGGTTCAGGCACGGGTGGCGTCCCCCTTTCCGCATCGCGCAGCGATGCAGAGAAAAAAGGGGGAAGCGGCGCAGCCGCTCAGGGCTGTTATTTCAGGCTAATTGTGGTGTTGACGCCCTGGCTCACCGTGCTGTCATCAAACCAGCGTGCCGTCACCGTCTTGGTCTGTGTGTAGAACATGACGACCTGCTTGCCGTAGGGGCCCAGGTCACCCAGCTTGGAAGCGCGCGAGCCGGTGAACGAGAACAGCGGCACTGGCACGGGGATTGGCACGTTGATGCCGACCTGGCCCACGTCGATCTCTTCCTGGAACTTGCGCGCTGCCGCACCCGACTGGGTGAAGATGGCAGTGCCATTGCCGTTAGGGTTGGCGTTGATGAATTCGATGGCTTCGTCGATGTCTGCGGCGGGCACCAGGGCCAGCACGGGGCCAAAGATTTCCTGGTCGTAGATGGCCATGCCGGGCTTCACGTTCGAGAAGATCGTGGGGCCCACGAAGTTGCCCTTTTCATAGCCGGGCACCACGGGCTTGCGGCCATCGAGCTCCAGCGTGGCGCCGTCGGCAATGCCGCGCTCGATCAGGCCTTCCACGCGGGCGAGGGCGGCGCAGGACACCAGCGGGCCCACATCGGTGCCCTTTTCGGTGCCGCCGTTGACCTTGAGCGTCTTGGCCTTGGCCACCAGCTCGGGAATCCACTTTTGCGCCTCGCCCACCAGCACCACCACGGGCAGGGCCATGCAGCGCTGGCCAGCGGCGCCAAACGAGGCACCGGCAATCGCGTTGAGCGTTTGTTCCTTGTTCGCGTCGGGCAGGATGATGGCGTGGTTCTTGGCGCCCATCATGCATTGCGCGCGCTTGCCGGCCAGGGTGGCGCGGTTGTACACATGGGTGCCCACCTTGGTGGAGCCCACGAACGACACGGCCTTGATGTCCTTGTGGTCGCAGATCGCGTTCACGGCCATTTCGCCGCCGTGGATCACGTTGAGCACGCCGGGTGGAATGCCTGCTTCGAGCGCCAGCTCCACCAGGCGCATGGTGACCATGGGGTCTTGCTCCGAAGGCTTCAGCACAAAGGTGTTGCCCGTGGCAATCGCCATCGGGAACATCCACAGCGGAATCATGGCTGGGAAGTTGAAGGGGGTGATGCCTGCGCACACGCCCAGCGGCTGCAGCAGGGTGTAGGTATCGACACCACCGGCCACGTTGTTGGCCAGCTCGCCCAGTTGCAAGTTGCCGATGCTGGCAGCGTGTTCGACCACTTCGAGGCCACGGAACACATCACCTTCGGCGTCCGGCAAGGTCTTGCCTTGTTCTGCCGTCAGGATCGCGGCCAGCTCGGCCATGTTCTCGCGGATAAGCTGCTGGTACTTGAGGAAGATGCGGGCGCGGGTGCCGATGGGCGTCTTCTTCCAGGTCTTGAACGCTTCCTTGGCCGAGGCCACGGCGGCGTCGATTTCTTCAGCGGTGGCAAACGGCACGCGGGCCAGCACCTCTTGCGTGGCGGGGTTGACCACGTCGCGCCATTCAGTGGTCTTGGATTCGACGAACTGGCCGCCGATCAGCAGCTTGACGGTGGGGGCCAGTGCGGCCACGTTGGTGGGTGCGTTCATGGGTTTGTCTCCGGGGTGGTGAAGGGCCTGCAATCGGGCCAACCTGCGCATGGTATGCGTGCAAATATGTAATTGCAATGCGTCAATTTGCAATTTGAATGTGCTTTTACGCACATTGTTTGCCTTGCACCTTCGCCCTTCAGTTCATGGGCTTCCAGATGAAGGGGAAGCCTTTGGAGCTTGCGCTTCACCCCATCGACGGGAGGGCCCGCCTTCAGAAAAAAAGGGGCAGGCCCTGCGGCCTGCCCCTTTTCCTGATGCGCGCAGCGCGGAGCACTCAATTTCTGGAGGGAAAAATGCCTTGCAAAGCGATGATGAAGCTAACAGCCAGAGACGGTTGCATCACGGAAACAGGCGAGTTGTTTCCAGCGCTTCCGGTGTTGCCATTGCTCACCGGAAGTTGCGTATTGGCGCTGGCACTGGGCGCGTACTGCGCATTGCGCTGGTTGGACGCTGCCGGTACGTTACCTGGACCGGGTTCCATGAGCGTGCCAAGCGTGGTTGTTGCGGGTGAAGAGAGAGACACGGTGTGCGTGTGTGCCGGTAAATTTGTGGAGAGCAACGTGACATTTTCAGCGCCACTAACCTCACCCAAGCTGCGAAATGAAAGCCCCGGACCCGAACCTTGGCCCATGGGAACTCGACCTCGCAGATCGGGCAAAGCAAAGGTGGTTGATCCGTTGCCGCCATAGGTGGTGCCAAGCAGGGAAAACAATGCAGTGTTTTGGGCAATGGAGAGAATCTGGCCATTGCAAAACGCCCAGCCGTTGGGGGCAAAGGTGCCTCCGAACATTCGTATTTCACCGATAAACGGATTGGACATAGGTGTACTCCTTAAGTCAAAAGATAGCCAGTGGTCCAGCCGCGTTGTGCAACGGCTGCTGCTGGTGTGGGGTGTGAGGTAGGGTGTTGTCGTCGGGCGCTGACGCCCAGGAAGGTGTTTTCCCACAGGGGGCCTGCGCTGTCGGTGCCTGCATTCACCCATTGGCGCTCCCCGCGGGGGCCTACAAGGGGGGTGTGGTGCAGGTCGGCCCAAAGGTCGCGCATGTGGGTGCCCAGGGGAGCAGCAACCACGGCCGTTCCCAGGGTGGCGCCCGCCTCGGCACCCAGCAGTGCAGCGGCCGTCCAGCCCAGGCCCGCTTGGGCCAAGCGGGCCTTCCAGCCTGCGTCGGCCGATTCGGCCTGGGGCCAAGTCGCAATCGTGTGTGCATGTAAACCTGGGTTGTGTTCAGACAGCCACGGCAAGCCCGCCAGATCGGTGCGCAGCGCTGCAGAGTGCTTTTGCCACCATTGCGCAAAGCGCTGCGACTGGGGGCCCGAATACAGTGCAATCACCGCATCGGGCTGGTGCGAAATGATGGACTGCTTCAGGCCCCCAAATTCGGAAGCGTTGTTCGGCATGTCGGCAATGTGGCGGCCCACCACCTTCCCACCCAACGCCTGCCAGCGTTGCTGAAAAGACTGCAGGAAGTCAAAGCCCGACTCGTGCCGCCCCATGCTGAGAAAGGCGCGCGGGCCGCATTGCGCGTACACCCGGTCGGCGAGGGCTGTGGCCATGGCACAAAGTTCCAGGCTGTGGCGAACCGTCAGCGGGTGGGTATCAGACTGCGAAACCATGTCTGCGCCCGTGTCGCTGATCCACAGTGGCACGCCTGCCGACTCTGTCAAGGGCGACACCTTGTTTGCCAGCGCGGGAGGCATCCATCCCATCACCGCGTCAAACGGCCTGGCTTGAAGCGCCGCACCCACTGCCTTGGCAGGCGCTGATGGCAGCAAGCCTGCAGTCAGCCAGGTCAGGGCGACTTGGGACGAGGCTCCGGCCTGGGCCAGCCCCAACTCCACACCTTGCTGGTAGTCACGGGTCAGCTCCGGCAGTTTTGCAGAGCTGGGGGCGATGGCCAAGATGCGCCAGCGTGGGTTTGCTGTGCCCAGGGAGTTCAGGAGCGGGGTGGAAGCCTGAACGCCGGTGGCCGCTGCAGCCCCGCCGGTGGCCAGAAAATGACGTCGATGCAGTGCCGCGATCATTGCAGTGCTTCCTCAGACTGGGTGGTAACTGCCGCAGGGTGGCTGCGCCGCTTGGCGTGGAGCCTCTCGTAGTGAGGTGCGATCCACTGCGCAGTCAAGGATTGGAGAAGGTCGCTTGCCATGCTGTGTTTGGTGTGTGTATCTGGTTCAAAGACTTCGTGGGGTTGCTTGCCATGCCGTGTGGCGCGCTCGCGCATTCTTTCGCGATCCGCGTGCGAGACCTGCCAGCGCATGTGGGGGAGCACCTGTGTTTCGATGGCATCGGGCAACTGGGCGTAGTCGAGCAACAGCGCGCGTGTGGGGTCGAATTGCTGCGCCATGGCTGCGTAAATACTGCCAAGCATCTGGGCGCAATACTGCTCGGCAGACATGGCGTGCATTTCGGCAGGGTTGACCCCACCAAAGTTATGGCCCAGCGCGCCTTGGACCATAAAAAACGCACGCTCGCGCATCTGGGACACCAGCACCGCGAGCGGCTCGCGGGTGAGGAAGACCCAAGGCGCATCGGGCCAGGCTTTTGCAAACAGCGCTGCCTTGTCGGTGTTCCAGGCGTCCTGCTTGAGGCTCATTGTCTGCAGCGGCGGGCTGGCGCTGTCGCAGCGTTGCGCCCAGGCGCTGGTCCACGCGCGCAACGCACGGACCACCTGGGCTTCGTCGATCAGCCCACTGGCCAGCGCCTGTCTTACCAGGAAGTCCACGGGGCCCGGCTCAGACAGTTGCAGGTGGTGGGGGCTTTCTGCCAGCGTTTGTGTGATCAGGGTGGACCCGCAGCGCGACACATGGAAGATGACGAGCGAAGGATCGAGACCTGGGGATCGCTCATGCCAGGCCAGCAGGTCGTGAAGCGGCGTCTGGCGCCGAAACGCCAGGTGGAAGGGGTGCCTCAGCTGATTCTGGATGCCATGCTGGAAAAACGGTTCACGCAGCGGCGCGTCCAGCAGGCGAGCCCAGTCCACCATCACCTGGCCCTGTGCGATGTAAAAGCGAATGGGTCGCCAGCCGCTGAAGTTCACAGTACCCATTGCTCAGTCCATGCGCGGCGCCCGGCCTTCATGGCCGACTCCACGTCCGATGCGTCAAATTGAAAGCCCGCGGCCTGCCCCATGTCCACCGACTCGCGCACGAAGTCGGCCATGTTGGTGATGGTGCTGAGTCGCTCTGCGTAGTCAGCGTTGGTCCCCACCAGGTCGCGGAACTGGATGAACTGGCGCCACGGGTCATCCGCGTCGGGCAGGGGGTCACCGCAGTCGCTCGCGCGCAGGGCATCGACCAAGCGCATGTCCACCGAGGTGTCGGCCACCAGGTGGACTCGGCTCAGGGTGCCACGGTTGCGCACCCGGTGCGGGCGCGACACATCCACATACCAGCATTCGCCAGCGCGCAGCGGAATGCGCTCGCCATCCACATGGAAGAACACCCGTTCGCCGGTTTGCAGCGGCACATGCAGGCGAGCCTCACCACGCCCCACACAGAGGTCGGCGTCGGTGTGCTCCTTGATCTCGCAGCCCGGCAGCAATTGCATCAGCCGCACGGACTTCCATGGCAATGCCATGGTGTCCAGCATGGCGCGCAGCGTGGGGCATTGGTCCAGGGCCGGTGTGTCGGCATAGCGCGATGCAGCCACATCCACGGGAACGACATCGATAGGTGCCTCGGGCGCAGCACGCAGCGCCAGCGCCTGCCATCCCCCGTCATGGCGGCCTTCATTGAAATGGGTGCGCCAGAGGGAGGCCGGCAGCGCATTCACCTCTGCCAGGGCGGCGGGGGTGTCAAACCGCCAGGGCAGCCGTGCTGTCTGCGCGCCCTGCACCCACAGGCCCCGTGGTGGCAGTTCAGCAAGCGATGATTCCGCAGACGTCATTGCGTGCAGATGGCGTAAGCACTGCAGGCGGTCGTCAAAGCGGGAACGCGGTAGGAGTTGAGCAGGCGGACTGACCAGCCCTGCACCCCGGCCGCACAAGCACCGCCTTCGACGGGGCGGTTGGCCGCCACATATACACCGTCTGCTTCGATCCCCCCAGCGCCACTGGCCCCTTCGTACCCGCCGCCGATGACTTTCTCGCCCGCATTGCAGCAGGAGGTCACAGCGCAGCTGTCTGCCGTGCCTGTGCCAGTGGCTGGCCGAATATTGACAGTGATCGCGTTGCTGCCTGCAGGACCCTGGGGGCCGGTGGCCCCTGTGGCGCCTGCCGGGCCCACCGAGCCGGTGGCACCCGTGGCGCCGGTAAGGCCTGCTGTTCCTTGGGCGCCGGGTGTTCCCGCTGGTCCGGTAGCGCCTGTAGCGCCGGCCGAGCCCGTGGCACCCGTTGGACCTGCGCTGCCCGTGGCTCCTGTCGCTCCCGCCGGGCCTGTGGCGCCCGTAGCCCCTGTCAGGCCCGCCGGGCCTGTTGCTCCTGTTGCACCGGTGGCGCCCGTCGCTCCGGTGGTGACCCCGGGAGCACATTGGCCCAGACGCCCGGTTGGGCCGTCAAAACACAGCACATTGGCATTGGTATTGGCCGTTCCCGAGAGACTGGGAACCCGCACTTCGCCAGAGTCTTGTACGCGCAGGCGCTCGGTATTGCCCGGCCCCTTGACCACGAATCCACCACCTGCCGGGGGCGTGAAACTTATATCCGCAGCGTGGACGGACACAGTGGCCAGTGCCAGGCAGGCTGGACCAGCCCAAAGCGACTTATAGGGAAAAGTGGTGCGTTTCATAGAGGTTGAGGGCTAAGGATGCGGGTGGGCAAAGCAGGGCAGGACAGGCCCCGTGGTGCGAAAAGATGGGAGGGGTGACAAATGGC
This sequence comes from Acidovorax sp. Leaf73, assembly GCF_916855635.1. Taxonomy (NCBI): domain Bacteria; kingdom Pseudomonadati; phylum Pseudomonadota; class Betaproteobacteria; order Burkholderiales; family Comamonadaceae; genus Acidovorax; species Acidovorax sp. Leaf73. The sequence continues at coordinate 1,128,267 of NZ_CAKASI010000001.1, read as the reverse complement.
CCGTGGCCGCGAAGGTGAACGCCCTGGACAGGCGCGGGAGCCGGTGGGACCCCTTGCACGGCATTGGCATGCCGGCAGACAGCCCCGGAGGCTGCGCGAATGCGTTCATCTTTTCTCCCTTGCGCTGAACTGTTGCTGGCCGCCATGGCGGGTGTGTAGACCCGTTTGGCTCTGGTTGCGGTGCGCTGCCCTGTTCTGTGTGCAGGTTTCAGCGCGGGCGGAGTGTGCAATAGAAAGCATACTGTGTAAATTGTTAAATGACATGTATCAAACGATACGTGGCGACATGACGTACCTATCCAGTGGGTCTTGGTGGGCCCTGCCGGGCTGATTTCGGCGGCGCTGGGCCGGGTGTTCTTCCGCCATCTCTGCGCGGAGCGCCACAATCGGGCCATGGATTGGGACCATTTCCGCTATTTTCTGGAGCTGGCGCGCGCTGGCACGCTGGCAGGCGCCGCCCGCCGCCTTGGGGTGGAGCACACCACTGTGTCGCGCCGGTTGCAGGCGCTGGAAAAGCAGGTCGGCTCGGCCCTGTTTGCCCGTGAAGCAGGCGGCCACCGGCTGACCGAGGCCGGGCGGCAGCTGATGCCCAAGGTGGAGGCGATGGAGACGGCCTTTCTTGCGGTCGAGAGCGCGGCCCCGGGTGTGCGCCAGGGCCTGCACGGCCTGGTGCGCATTGGCACCACCGAAGGTTTTGGCAATTTGATCCTGGCGCCCCAACTGGCCCGCTTTGCGCTGGGCCACCCGGGCCTGGTGGTGGACCTGCTGGCGCTGCCCCGGCTGGTGCACCTGTCGCGGCGCGAGGCGGACATCGTGATCTCGCTGGAGCGCCCGGCGCGCGGGGCGGTGCTGGTGGTCAAGCTCACTGACTATGTGCTGCAGCTGTACGGTGCGCGCAACTACTTGGCGGGTCATGCGCCCATCCATACGGCCGATGATTTGCGCGGCCACACCTTCATCAGCTACGTGGATGACCTGCTGTTCAGCAAGGAACTGCAGATCCTGGACGAGCTGCACCGCCCGGCGCATTTTGTGCTGCGCAGCACCAGCATCCTGGCGCAGTACGAGGCGGCGCGTGCCGGCGCTGGGCTTGCGGTGCTGCCTGCGTTCGTGGCGGCGCAGGACCCGTCGTTGATCCCCGTGCTGCCTGGGCTGGCGCGGTTTCAGCGAACGTTCTGGATGTCGATGCCTGCAGAGAACAAACACGTTGCACGCATGCAGGCCACATGGGCGTTCTTGCGCGAAGCCGTGGCAGCGCAGCAGGGGCTCTTGTTGCCACAAGTTGTTTGAATTTGCTATATAAATAATAGCGTTTTGCGCTTTATCTACAAGCGCCAGGGCCTGTTTTTATTCATTTTTTGCCCACCAAAGCCGTGTTCATCCCGCTGGCGCCGGGGCCGATCAGCGCCGGGTTGCTGTGGCGGAGGTTCTCCACTCTGCTGGAACCCATTCATACAAAGGGCTGGGGTCCCGCTGCCAGCCCTGGGGCGCCACGGCCTGGGCAGTGCCTGCGGGCAGGCCGCCGCCTGGACCCATGTCGATGGCGGCCAGTTGCTGCATCCAGGTGACGTCCACGGTGCCGTCGGGCGCGGGGCGGGAGAAGATCAGCGCCAGCATCCGGCGCGCCTGGGGATCGCCGCTGCTGGCAGCGATCTGGTACAGGCGCACGGCTTCGGTGTAGTTGGCCGGAACGCCATCGCCCTGGTGATACCTTCGGGCTTCGATGTACCAGTCTGCTGCGCTGTAGCGTGCGGACCGTGCGCCCCCGGCGGGTCCGCTTTGGATGCGGCTGGTCAGCAGGCTGGCGTTCGCTGCCGCGGCTTCAGACCGTGTGGACGCCGACTGGAACTGGGCCAGCGCTTTTTCGAAGTCGCCTGCCGCCAGGTATTCCAACCCGAGCTCGTTTCTGGCCTGTGCATTGCCCGCGCGGCTGGCCTCGGTCAGCAGCTTCAGCAGGGTGGGGCTCGATGGGGGCGGGGCCAACGCGCCTGCGTCCCGCGCCGGTGCTGCGGCACGGGGCTCGTCCATGGGGGCCAGTGCCTTGGCGGCATGCCATTGCAGGTACTTGGCCAGGCCAGGCTCTGTACGGCGCACCAGAGCGATCCAGTGCATGGCCGCGACCGGGTTGGGCGCTGCAACACAGCCGCTGAGCTGGCACCACGCCAGGCCGGCAGGTGCCAGTGGGTGGCCCAGCATTTGCGCGCGCTCGAACCAATGCTGGGCTTGTGGCGGGTCTGCGGGCATGGCCAGGCCATGCAGCGCCAGCAAGCCCAGCAACCAGGCCGCATCGGCAGGGGTCATGTCGGAGGTCACACGGACCGCGGAGGGGCGCTGTTTGCGCATGGCCGCCCCATCGCCTTGCGCTGTGCGGCGAAGTGTCTGCAACTTTTTCTCCCGGTCAGGATGGTCAGGCCCCGGTGCGCGTGGCGATGCTGCATGCAGGGAGGAACGTTCGATGGGGGCTTCGGCAGGTGAGGGCAGTGCATGCACGGACCCCAGGGCCGGCAAGGCCAGGCCCAGAAAGGCTGTGCCGACCGCTGCCAGTGCATGGGCCACATGGCCGCAGTTGAAGCGGCGGCGGGTGAGGGGCAGGGCGATCATGGCTGGCTTGCGCGGCGCTGGATGGTCTGGCTTTGCGGGCCGGTCCTTACTTGCGCACAGCGGGTTGTGCGGGGGCGGGCGGTACCACCCTGCGGGGCACCACGTTCCAGTACACCGCGTTGCCCGTGTATCCCCCAGCGCCCCAGGCCGCCGCAAAGGCTTCGTTCAGCCGCTCCAGTGCGTGGTAGTTCTTGAGGGGCTTGAGCGGCGGGCCACGCAGCGCCTCCGGCAGCCGGGGCGTGCTGTCTTCGTCGGTGGCAAAGCAGGCGACACCTTCGGTGCCGGGGCTGGCCGCATCCATGATGAAACCGGGGTTGGGGCTCATCCAGTCGGGGATGCGGATTGCCTGGTTGGCAGATACCCATCCTGTAGGGTGTGCCTGATTGGGCAGCAGGCGTATGACGGTTCCGGTCGCATCAGCCAGATAGCACTGCAAATAGGAGGCCCGTGACACCGTGGCGGACAGGAAGATCTGCTCGCCCACTTCGAAGGCTGTGCGCTCCAGCAGCACATTCTCGATCTGCAGGTTGATGGTGCGCTCGGGCGGTGTGGCGCCATACTTCACCGCACTTTGCGTGCTTGTCACCACATCGTCCAAAGCATCTGGCCCTGCCTGCCCTTCGGCGGCCTGTGCCAAGGGCTCAGCATGGGTGCTGGCCCAGCCAATGCGGGCCAGCGTGCCCTGGGCCGAAAGTCCCACAAAGTTGCGCAACGCGCGTTCGTAGGTGGGGAAGTCCACCACCCCTGTCACCACCATGCCGTTGTCGGCCTGAAAGCGCGCCAGCGCCCTGCGCAATAGAGGGCTGTTGTCGGGCAGCGGTGTAGCGCTGGGCGCCAGATACCCCTGGCTGGCGAGCGAGCGCGCCACCAACTGCGTGCGCACTGCAGGCGAGCCCTCGTCAAACCAGTCACGCAGCTGCCGCTGGAAATCGGGGTGGTTTTGCTCCAGCGTCAGGCACTGCCAGTACGGCACGCGGGCCCATTTGCCGACGAGCTCGATGGTGGCCAGATCCACCAGGGTCCGCACGGCGCCGCCCGATCCCTGGGTGTAGTCGCGCCCCACATTGAACTGGACTCCGTAGGTGCCGATGCGCCCGGCCAGATCAACGCCTTGGCCGCCGTTGCCGATGATGACTTCGTTGGCCGAGTCGAGCCCGGGGATCAGCGTACGGGTGCGAAAGTCGCCCAGGTGCATCTCCAGCCCGATGATGGTTGCGTTGCGGCTCTGGCTGTAGCCCAGGTCGATCCGCGGTCCGGAAAGCCCTGTATCGAACCGGTTGTTGATGACGTTCTGGTCCACGTACGAGATCGAGCCCGACAGGTACAGCGCGGGCCGCTGCAGCTGCATCTGGTTGTTGTTGAGCAGGATCGTCGTGAGGTTCTGCACCGTGTCCTGGCGCGCAATGTCCACCTCGTAGTCGACGAAGCGGAACGCATTGCTCAGGCGCGACATCTGCGACAGCGCGGTGATCACCATGTCCTTGGTGGCCACGGTCACGCGGGTGGAGTAGTCGGGGATCTGCTTGCTGGTGATGAGCGTGGTCGGCAGCTGTGCGTCGCGCAGCAGGTGGTCCATGCACATCAGCGAATCGGAAAAGCTGGAGATGGAGCGGGTAGGGCGCACCACGGGCCGGTCGGTGATGGAGGCCAGGCTTTGAAACTCCTGGTCCTTGCGCGGGTCCCGGGGGGTGGCACAGCCGCCAAGCACCAGCGCCAGCAGCAACACCCACAGCGTTGCGTGGTGGGGACCTGCTTGGGTGTGCTTGTCGGCACGGGCCTGGCCGAGTGCGATGGGCGGCATGTTGTCTCTCCTCGCTGCAGGAACTGCAGGGCAGAACGTGTTACTTGCAGATGTTGACGAGATCGCCCCGCAGCACCACCACCTGGGGGGCTTGGTTTGGGCCATATTTACCTGTGCCCGTTGCGGCGCCCGATACGGTGTTGCTGCCCACCTCCTGAACGCAGGTCTTTTGCATGCCTTGCGCGTTGGCGGTGGTGACGACGTCGTTGTTGGTCAGAACGCCGCCCGGGTCGTCGGAGAAAGCCTTGGCCTCATAGCGTGCAATGCGGGCGCGCAGCCACGACGGCATGGTGCTGGCGTTGTCCAGGCCTGTGGATGCCGCTGCCGCCCCTGTGGGCTGCATCTGGATGGTGAGCTTTTTGGTGAGGACGACCGGGTCTTCGCCGGGGGCCTGGGCCCCCGCCGGGACCGCAAAAAGCACGGCTGCGAAGGCGGCTGCCCATGTCGCCCAGTGTGCAAAAAAACGTGTGCTCATGGAACACCTCCTGGAAAGGGGAAAGGACCGCACCCGGGCTGCCAATGCAGCCATGCCAGTGCGCTCCTTGGCAAACACGTCCGGGCAGCTGCGCGCGGCCCGGACCCAGGCCGCCATCGGCCGTTGTGTGCCGCAGTGGCGGCGCTCTCAGTGGGGCCAGCCAACTGTCTTGGTGGGCTGGCAGGTGAAGCAGGCATTGTTCGAGGCAATGTTCTGCACGGCCTTGCTGTTGCTGCCGCTGGACAGGTTGTTGACCGACGAATTGATCATGGCGGTGAACTGGTTGGAATTGCCGCCGATGGTGACCCCTCCAACGTTGGAGGAGAGGTTCTGGCTGGCATAGGCTTCGCTGCCGCTGGCGGTGTTGGTCAGACTTCCGCCGAAACCGGTCACGGTCTGGACCGAGTTGCCGCTGATGGTGACGTTGCCTGTGTTGGAAGCGAGGTTCTGGAACGCTTCACTCTTTGCGCCTGTCGAGTTGTTGTTCACCGACACCGAAGTCAGGGACACAGACTGGGTGGAGTTCCCGGTGATGGTGATTTCCGGGCTGGAAGCTACGGGACCGGTGGCCAGGGCGGCAGTGGCAACGGCGCTGAGTGCGATGAAAGCAAGGGTTTTCATGACAGATCCTTCAAGGATGAACTTCGACACATGCTGCAACCGCAGCGAATCTGCGATGCAGGGCTGGACAGGCTGTCTGGTCAGTGCCCGGAAGGGGGCGATGGCCGTGTGGCGCTGTCTGGTTTCAGTGTGTTCCTGGATGTGTCGGCCGCAAATACGCTGGGCGGGCTACCTCAATCGATGGAGCGACCCGCTTCTTGCGTTCACTTTGCTTCCTCTGCCACGGTCAAAGGTGCGCACTGCTGCGCATAGGAAAAAGCGGGGAACGAGCGCTGAATTTCAGGTAGTAACCATTTGTGAAGTTTGTGAAGTTCACAATTAGTTATAGATTTCAATCTTTTTTTGCCGCATCTTGATGCGCCGCAGCCCCTTGGGGTGGCGCGCGGAAAAAATGGAATTGAAAGCCGCGTCGGCTTTGGAGCCTCGTACAGAGATACAGCAGCGAAAACCGTCATTGAGTCGCAATGGACCAAGTCCGCAGGAGTTTCTAGTGATGAGCAACTGGCAGCCTGACAACTCTCCGAACCCGCCCGTGCCGGCGTTGGCCTGCTTACCCTTTGCAGATGCAATGCCAGCGCCGCTGTGGTCATCCGGGCAATTCGACACTTTTGACAGCCCTCCTTCTGTGTGGCCTGCCTTTCTCACGGGGCAAAAGGCCAGCCCGGTGCGGGTGCTTCTGGTGGATGACGACCCGCATATCCGCCTTGTCATCGCCCAGGAGCTGATGGCAGATCCCCGCACCCTGCTCGTTGCGCAGGCCGGCAGCGTGCGGGAAGGGCGCAGAGCGATCAAGCAGCATGATTTTGATGTGCTGCTGGTGGACCTCAATCTCGGCGATGGCGATGCCTTTGATTTGCTGGGGCTCCTCAAGTCGGCGCGGCCTTCTGCGCAGGCCGTGGTCATTTCGGTCATGGAAAACGACGAGCAGGTCATGCGCGCATTCGAACTGGGAGCTGCAGGCTACGTGGCCAAGAACTCGTGGTTTCGCAACTATTCGATGGCGGTGCTGCAGGTGGCCAACGGTGGCGCATCCATCACGCCTAACCTGGCCCGCAGGCTGCTGCAGCGTTTTGACCGCATCCACGGCGCCGAGACCAAGCGGCGACAACCCGACGAGGCAGAGCGCCTGTCTGAGCGCGAAAAAGAAATCCTGCGCATGGTGGCCAGCGGCTACACCAGCGCCGAAGTGGGCTCGCGCCTGCTGATCAGCGGCATGACAGTCAACACCCATCTGCGCAACATTTACCGCAAGCTGCAGGTGCGCACGCGCGCGCAAGCGGTGCGTTTTGCCTCGCTGCGGGGACTGTTTTAGCGAGCGTTCATTGGGGGGGAGCCGCTGTACATGTGCAGGTCCCGGAAAGGCAGATGCCCTTATGTTTCGCACCCGCCCACCATGGTTTGCCGTCGTTTGCGTTGGTATCTGGCTACTACAGATGGCACTGATTGCCGTGGCATTTCACTGGATCGGGTCCGTAAGTTCGTCAATGCAGCGGTGGTGGGAGATGGCTGTGGTGGGCGCGACCATGGGGCTTGGTGCAATGCTGCTGGTGCAACTGCCCAGGGCCTTGCAGTGGCGCCCCCGGCTCAGCCCGCGGCCCAGTATGGAGGTCCTCGCCGAGCGGCGGCGAATCGCCAGGGATCTGCATGACAACCTGGGCGCCCAACTGGTCTGCGCCCTGGTCTTGCTGGAATCTTCGAAGCTCCGCGAGCCCGCGCTTCATGCGGCGCTGGAAAAGTGCCTGCTCGACCTGCGGTTGATCGTGGATTCCATGGACAGTGCGGACGCACCGCTGGCGGATCGCCTGGCGCAGCTGAGATACCGCATCTGTCCTGTGCTGGCGCAGCGCGGCATCCGCATGCTGTGGGATGTTGAAACGCCCCCATGTGCAGATTTTCCGCTCCCGGAGAGCACGACCCATCTCGTAGCCATTGTTCAGGAGGCCTTGAGCAATGCGCTGCAACATGCGCAGGGCACCGAGATCGAGGTGCGCGCGAGGAACCTCCTGGACACCGGGGCCTGGTGCATGGAAATCCGCGACAACGGCCGGGGTATGGAGCCGCCGGGGCCGCAAAGCACGGTGGCCACTGGCAAAGGAATGGCAGGGATGGCGCACAGGGCAACGCTGGCGGGTGGAGATTTGCAGGTGCTCCAGGGCGAGCACGGCGGCACCTGCATCCTGGTGGTGGTGCCCTGGGCACGCGCAACATGAAGCGCCACGCACCGTGGCATGCCTTGTTGCGATTGCTTTCAAGCTGATCGGCGGCGGGAGTGGACCAGCGGGCGCAAGTGGATAGGATCGCCTCGCTGCTGTCCTTCGCCCCACGCTGATTTCTCATGCCTGACCCAAGCCTGCCTCCATCCACTCCACCCTGGTGTTTGCGCCACCGCGCCGCAGCCCTCGTCACCCACGGCGGACGGGTGTTGCTGCACCAGCTGGACGGCGACAGCTTCTGGGCTCTGCCCGGCGGCGCGATCGAGCCTGACGAGAGCGCGTGCGATGCCCTGGCGCGCGAGCTGCAAGAAGAGCTGGGCGCGGACAGGGGCACGTGCATCGCCGTGGGCTCCCTGGCCGTGGTGGCTGAGAATTTTTTTGCCTATGGGGGCGTGTCGTACCACGAGATCGGGCTGTATCTGCGCGCCAGCCCTCTGCCCGGCAGCCCGTTGGCAGCGACTGATGGCCCCTATGACGGCGTGGAGGGCGCTCGCAGGCTGGTGTTTGCTTGGTTTTCTGCCGCCGAGCTGGCCGGCTTGGATATTCGGCCTGCTTTTCTGCGGGCATTCCTTGGCGACTTTTTGAAGCAGGAGCCCGCAGGCGTTCTGCACATCGTGCACCGCGATACTCCCCCGCAAAAAACGGATGGAACGGCTGGTGCCCATCAACACACTGCCCTCACCACAGGATGACGACAATGACGCCCCAAAATTCTCAGGCCCATCCAACCCGCTGGGTCCGGCTCACCGCACTGCTTTTGCTGGTCTCCCTGGCTGCCTGTGGTGGCGGCGGCTCGGCCGACGGACCCACCGCAGGTGCCGATGCGCCATCTCCGGCACCGGCCCCGGCGCCCGCACCGGGGGCATCCCCTGCACCGTCCGTGCCCGGTGCGCTGTCGCCCACCTACACCGGCGAAGGCACGTTCTACGGCGCCACGGGCGAGGGCAACTGCACTTTCGACGCGAGCCCCAGCAACCTCCTGGTGGCGGCGATGAACGGCCCTGACTATGCGGGCAGCGCCGTCTGTGGCCAGTTTGTGGCGGTGACAGGGCCCAAGGGGGCCGTCACTGTGCGCATCACCGACCAGTGCCCCGAGTGCAAGACGGGCGACCTGGACCTGAGCGAGTCCGCATTCGCCCGCATTGCCGACCCCGTCGCAGGCCGTGTTCCCATCCGCTGGCATGTGGTGCCGGGTGATGTCACGGGCCCGGTGAGCTACCGCTACAAGGAGGGCAGCAGCCGCTGGTGGGTGGCCATCCAGGTGCGCAACCACCGCTTGCCCATCACCGGGCTGGAGATCAAGCCCAGCGGCAGCGCAGACTGGATTGCCGTGGCGCGGACCGACTACAACTACTTCGTCCACCCCAGCGCGATCGCCACAGGCCCGCTGCAGGTTCGCATCACCGCTCTGGGCGGCGCCACGTTGATCGACACGCTGCCAGAGCCCTCTGACGGAGTTGTGGTCGCGGGGGCCGGGCAGTTTCCGTGAGCGTCCTGTTTCGTCTCCATCTCGTCACCCTCTGACCCTCTGACCCTCTGACGCCAAGCCGTGAACCCTCTCGAACTTCAGTCCTATCTGCACCAGCACATCCCCTTGTCCCAGGCCATGGAAGTCACCGTGGTCGAGGCATCGCCGCACCAGGTGGTGCTGAGCGCGCCGCTGGCTCCCAACATCAACCACCGCGAGACGGTGTTTGGCGGTAGCGCGTCGGCCGTGGCCATCCTGGCTGCGTGGTCGATGTTGCACCTGCGGCTGTCGGCCGAGGGGCTGGGCAGCCGCCTGGTGATTCAGCGCAACACCATGGACTATCTGGCACCCATCGACGGCACCTTCACCGCCGTGGCCCAGGCTCCTGCGCCAGAGACCTGGCAGCCGTTCACCCGCATGCTGCAGCGCAAGGGGCTAGGGCGGATCGCGCAGGCTTCCGCGCTGCACTACCAGGGGCAGCCTGCGGGCCAGCTGGTGGGGGAGTTTGTGGCCTTTGGGCCTGGCTATTCATAGCCGTTGAGGTACAACACGCGATCCAACGACTTCACCGGAGCACAAAACATGGGATTGCTTGACGGCGTGATGGGTAACGCATCCAAGATTGATGCTGCCAAGATTCAGGAGGAATTCAGCCGCATCCTGGCCCCGGGGGAGGTGGTGGAGCATGCCTACCAGCTGATCCGCGACTATTTTGTGTTTACCAACAAGCGGTTGGTGCTGGTGGACAAGCAGGGCATGACGGGCAGCAAGGTCGAATACCACTCCCTCCCGTACAAGAGCATCACGCACTTCAGCATCGAGACCGGTGGCACGTTCGATCTGGATGCAGAGCTCAAGATCTGGATCTCTGGCTCAGCAGCGCCGTTTCAAAAGCGGTTCAACAAGAAGCTCAGCATCTATGAGGTGCAGTCGGTGCTGGCCAGCTACGTGCTGAAGTAACGCGGTTTACCCAGTTTCATCCGGGCATTGCAGCAATGGGGGTCGCGTACCCTCAGCTCACTGGGCGAAGCGGTGGCCTGTCCTTTTGACACAGGCACCGGGGCTTTCGCCACACAGGAGTTCACAGCGATGTCCCCCCTTATCTCTGGCCTGGCGTCGGTCGCCTCCTTGATTTTCAACGCCACCGCCGGTGGCCCTGGCAAGTCGTCTGCGTCGCGGCGCAGCGGGGCCGATGTGGAACCCGAGCCGTCTGCCGTGCTCACCCTGAGCCCGCAGGCGGAGGCTCTGGCGGGCTTTGCAGGCAAAGGCATCCTGGTGTCGCAGGGCAAGTTGGAGAACACCCTCGGTGCGGTGGCACGCGGCAGCGCGGGGTCGGCCGCCAATGCAGCGTCGGCCGCATTGTCGGGCCGCCCAGTGCCCACTCAGGATTTTCAGGAGCTGCTCACCCGGTTTGGCGCGGACGATGCGCAAAAGGCGCAGCTGACCGCCGGGTTTGATGCGAACAAGGACGGCTCCATCACGCAGGATGAATTCTTGAAAGGCCTGGCCAAGACCAAGGGCGCCCAGGCGGGCAGCGACTTCTCGCAGGCCGTGATGCAGCTGATGGACCGCAGCGGCAATGCCGATGGCAGCGTGACGGACAAGGAGTTTTCAGCGTTTTCGACCGCGTTTGCCGCGACCGTCGCCCAGCGGGCCGGGGTGGCGTGAGCGGCGGCTTCGTTTGGGCGCGATACGCGATTCCGTTCACAAAAAAGCACAACGGCCCAAGAAGGGCCGTTGTGCTTTTTGCGGTTGCCGCTGTCCCTTTTTGGGGACCGAGCGCAACCGCAAGGGGTGGGTGAGGTTTATATCCTGCCCATCAGCAGCAAGATCACCAGGATCAGCACCACCAGGCCAATCCCGCCGCTGGGTCCGTAGCCCCATGAGCGGCTGTGGCCCCAGGTGGGCAGCGCGCCGACCAGGATGAGGATCAGGACGATCAGGAGAATCAGCGAGAGTGACATGGCGGTTCCTTGTTGTGGGTTGCGGTGAATGCATTGTTGGGTGCATCCAGCGCGCTACCCGCAGGTGCCACGCCCGCACGGTGGTCAGGGTTTTCCGACACGCCGTGTGGGATGGAGGGCTGAGGTCGTGCTGATGGGAAACAATAAAGTGCTATTGAAAATATAGCTGCTAGCGCTTTATGGATAAGCGCTAGCAGCCAATTTTTATCAAATTAGTGCGCTCCAGCGGCATCTGCAGCGCCTGCGCCCCCCGTTCTGGCGGGGCGGCGGGTCAGCCAGATCAGACCGATCAACAGCAGGAACAACCCGGCGGAGCCCAAGAAGATGTCGTTGGCCGCGCGTGTGAACGCCTGCTGGTCGATGAGCCGGTTGATCTGCGCCAGCGCCTGCATCTGCGTGAGGCCGGACGCGGTGAGGTTGTCCAGCGTCTGTGCAAACACGCCCTGGCCCTGCACCAGCCCTTCGGTCAGGTGTGCATGGTGCATGGCGGCGCGGCTCTCCCACAGCGTGGTGGCGATCGACGTGCCCATGGCACCGGCGGTGATGCGCACGAAGTTGCTCAGGCCCGCAGCTGCCGGGATACGCTCTGGCGCGATACCTGCCAAGGTCAGCGTGGTCAGCGGGATGAAGAAGAACGCCATGGCCGCGCCCTGCAGCAGTGTGGGGATCAGGATGTGGATGAAGTCCGTCTGCACCGTGAACTGCGAACGCATCCACAACACCGTGCTGAACACGATGAACGCGCCCGTGGCCATGCGGCGCGGGTCCCACTGGCCTACCTTCTTGCCCACCAGCGGCGTGAGCAGGATGGCGAAGATGCCCACAGGCGCCAGCGCCATGCCGGCCGAGGTGGCGGTGTAGCCCATCCACTGCTGCAGCCACAGCGGCAGCAGCACCACGTTGCCGAAGAAGAGGGCGTAGGCCACCGACAGCGCCAGCGCACCAAAGGTGAAGTTGCGGCCCTTGAAGAGCTTCAAGTCCACCACCGGGTGCTTCTCGGTCAGCTCCCACACCAGGAAGACAGCAAACGCCACCACGGCGACCACGGCCATGGTGATGATCTCGCCCGAGGCAAACCAGTCCAGCTCCTTGCCCTTGTCGAGCATGAGCTGCAGCGCGCCCACCCACAGCACCAGCAGGCTGAGGCCCACCGTATCGATGGGCAGCTTGCGGATGGGGGTCTCGCGCTGGCGGTAGATGCCCCAGGTGAGCAGCCCGGCCAGCAGGCCCACCGGCACGTTGATGTAGAAGATCCACGGCCACGAGATGTTGTCCGTGATCCACCCGCCCAGCAGCGGCCCCACCACGGGTGCGACCAGCGTGGTCACGCCCCACAGCGCCAGGGCCGTGCCCGCCAGGGCCTTGGGGTAGCTGGCGAGCAGCAGCGTCTGGCTGAGCGGGATCATCGGCCCGGCCACCAGGCCCTGCAGCACGCGGAAGAACACCAGCATTTCCAGCGACGAGGCAAAGCCGCACAGCCAGGAGGTCAGCACAAAGAGCATCACGCTCATGGTGAACAGGCGCACTGCGCCAAAGCGCTGCGTGAGCCAGCCGGTGAGCGGCACCGAGATCGCATTGGCCACGCCAAAGCTGGTGATGACCCAGGTGCCCTGGCCGGGGCTCACGCCCAGGTCACCGGCAATGGCGGGGATGGAAACGTTGGCAATGGACGAATCCAGCACGTTCATGAACGTGGCCAGCGACAGGGACAGAGTGCCCAGCAGCAAGGCCGTGCCTTGCAGCGGCGGGTAGGCGGCGGGGGCCGGTGGTTGCGCTGCTGCGGGCGCGGCCTTGGCGGGCGCCTGATCGGCTGCGTCTGCAGTGGGGTTGGCGGCGGTCATGCGCTATCCACCCCGTTTACTGCACCACAGGCGACTGCACTGCCGAGGCCACCGGGGCCGAGGCGTGTTGCTGCTGGCTTTGCGCTGGCGCCTTGCCCACCTTGGGCGATGCCACGGCTACGGCCGCCTTGCCGCTGCGGCCCAGGTTGGCAGCAATGATGTGCGCCACCTCGTCGTCGGCAGCCTTGAACTGCGCGTCGAACACGGCGGTGGCAGCCACGGGGGTGGTGCGCTGGGTGTCGGCCAGCGTCTTGCCGCTCTGGTCGGCCGTGTCCACCTTGACTTCCATCGACAGGCCCACGCGCAGGGGGTGCTCCGCCACTTCCTTGGGGTCGAGCGCAATGCGCACAGGCACCCGCTGCACTACCTTGATCCAGTTGCCGGTGGCGTTCTGCGCAGGCAGCAGCGCAAAGGCGGCGCCGGTGCCCGCACCCAGGCCCGTCACCGTGCCGTGGTAGGTGACCTTGGTGCCGTACACGTCGGCTTCCAGCTCAGCAGGCTGGCCGATGCGCAGGGTCTTGAGCTGGCTTTCCTTGAAGTTCGCGTCCACCCACAGGTCGTTCAGCGGCACCAGCGTCATCAGCGGGGCCCCCGCCTGCACACGCTGGCCCACCTGCACACCGCGCTTGGCCACATGGCCGTCCAGCGGGGCGACCAGCTGGGCGCGCTGCACAGCCAGGTAAGCCTCGCGGACGCGGGCCGAGGCACGCGCCACGTTGGGGTGCTGCTCGATGGACGTGCCCTCGGTCTGCGTCTGGCTGGCTGCCAGCTGCTCTTGCGCGGCCAGCACGGCCGACTGGGCGGCGGCCACGGTGCTCTTGGCGGCTGCCAGCTGGGCAGTGGCGTGCTGGAACTCTTCCTTGCCCACGGCGCCGCTGGCCATCAGCGGGGTGCGGCGGTTCACGTCGTCCTGCATGCGGGCGGCATCGGCCTGGGCGCGGGCCAGGTCGGCGCTGCGCAGGCTGACCTGGGCCTTCAAGGTGGCGTTGTTGGCATACAGCGTGCGCACTTCGCGCACCGTCTGCGCCAACTGGGCCTCGGCCTGCTCCAGCGCCACGCGGGCGTCGGCGGGGTCGAGCTTGACCAGCAACTGGCCGGCCTTCACGTAGTCGGTGTCGTCCGCACCGATGGAGACCACGGTGCCGCCGATCTGCGGCGTGATCTGCACCACGTTGCCCGCCACGTAGGCGTTGTCGGTGGTCTCCACATGGCGGCCATTGGCCCAGTGCCAGCCGCCCCAGCCGATCGCCACCAGCGCGACGGCGGCGGCAATGATCGTGAGGCCGCGGCGGCGGGCGGTGTTGGCTTCGTTGGCGGTGAGGGGTTCGCTGTTGGAGGTCATGGCAGTGTTCTTTCAGGAATGTGTTGTTGTGTTTTTGGATGTATGTGGTGTGGTTGCCGGTCAGTGTGCTGCGGCGGTGTGCAGCACCGCTGTGTCATCTGTCCAGCCGCCGCCCAGGGCCTTCATCAGCACCAGGCGTGTGTCGAGCTGGCGGGCACGCAGGTCCACGGCCAGGCGGCGCTGGGCCAGCACCTGGCTTTCGGTGGACAGGACCACCAGGTAGTTGCCCAGACCCGCGCGGTAGCGCTCCTGCGCAAAGCGGTAGGCTTTTTCGGCGCTGGCCACAGCGTCGTCCTGCAGCGTTTGCTGGCGGTTGAGCGACTGGATGGAGGCCATGGCGTCGCCCGCTTCCTTGACCGCATCCAGCACGGCGGCGTTGTACTGGGCGATGGCTGCGTCCAGCTCGGCAGCGCGGCCGCCCAGCTGGGCGCGCAGGCGGCCGCCGTCAAAGATCGGCAGGCGCAGCGCGGGCGTCACACCCATCTGGCGCGAGCTGCCGTTGAACAACCGGTCCAGCCCCAGCGAGTTCAGGCCAATGAACGCGCCGATGTTGATGTTGGGATAGAACTCGCTGCGCGCACTGTTCACGCCCTGTGTTGCCGCCTCCACGCGCCAGCGCGCGGCCACCACGTCGGGGCGGCGGCCCAGCAGGTCGGCGCCCAGGACCTCGGGCACGGCGGTGGGTTGCAGTGCGGCGAGTTGCGGCGTGACCGTGGGCAGGGCATCGGGCGCCTGGCCGGTCAGCACGGCCAGCTGGCGGCGGGCCAGGGTGATCTGCTCTTCGAGCGCTTCGATCTGAGTGCGCGCATCGGGCACGGCGGCCTGGGCCTGGGTCAGCTCGACCTGGCTGTCCAGGCCTGCAGAGGTGCGCTCTTGCGTGAGCTTGCGTTGCTCTTCGCGCTGCTCCAGCGCGCGCGTGGCCACGTCGCGCTGGGCCACCAGCCGGGCCAGCGCCACATAGCTGCGGCCCACCTGGGCGGCCAGGGTGTTGGCGGCGGCTGCGGCGTCAGCCTGGGCCGCACGCGCCTGACCCAGGGCGGCCTGCAGCTCGGCGGCATGCTGGCCGAAGAAGTCGGGCGACCAGCTCAGCGTGGCCTGCACGGTGCCGCTGTTGTAGGTGTTGCCTGCCACCGGGGCGGGCACCAGCCCGTTGGCGGTGTAGCGCTGGCGGGTGGCGTCCACGCCCAGCGTGGCCTGCGGGCCGTTGGCGGCCTCACGCACCTGGCTCAGGGCCACGGCCTGCTCCAGGCGCGCCCGGCTCACGGCCAGGCTGGGGTTACTTTGCAGGGCTGTGTCGATCAGGGTGTTGAGCTGCTCGTCGCCCAGTGTTTTCCACCATTGGGTTGGGGCGGCGGTGTCGGTGGCTGCGGCGTTCAGGCCCACAGCCGACGGGGTGGTCTGCGCGAGCGGCGTGTGGGCCGGGCCGGGGCTGGCGCAGCCCACCAGCAGGAGGGCGGCGGCCAGCGCCAGGGCCGATACCGCGAAATGCGCGGCCAAGGCCGAGCGGGTAGAGGGCAGGGGGGATGGGGTGTTCACGGGGTTCTCCAGAATGGTTTTGGGGTGTTGTGTGGAGGAAAACGGTGTGGACTGTCTGTGTGTTCAGTCGGCGTCTGCGCCGCGCTGCTGGCGCAGCGCTTCGCCATTGGCCAGCATGCGGCGCAGCAGGCGCAGCAGCAGTTGCCATTCGTCATGGGTGAAGTCGCTGAGGTGGCCGTTGAGCACGTCGGCCAGCACAGGCGGAACTTGGGCAGCCACCTTGTCGCCCTCGGGGGTGAGCGCCAGTTGCACCACGCGGCGGTCGGTGGTGGAGCGCTCGCGCGCCACCAGGCCCTTGGCCTCCAGGCGGTCCAGTGCGCGGGTCATGGAGGCCGGGTCGGTCTCCAGGTCCCGCGCCAGGCTGGCCACGGTGGTGGTGGGGCAGCGCGAGATCTTGAACAGCGGCAGCCACTGGGCGTAGGTCAGGTCGTGGGTGGACAGCTGCGCATCGGCCTGGGTGCGGATGGACGTCATCACCTTGCGCATCAGGTAGCCCACGCTGTTTTCGGGCTGGAGCTGGTTGGGGCTGTAAAAGCCAGGGCCGGGCTGCGACGGCGAGGAGGTGTGGGAAGTCATGGAGGGTGAATTTAATTGACTAGACAATGATTGTCTTGGCAAATAGATAACACCCGCGATGTACTCAGGGTTTTTACGGGGTCATGATTGCTATCAAAGGGATAGCTATGGATGATTACAGACGTGCGCAGGGCCCCAATCTGGCATTGAGCCGACGGCACAGAAGATGAGAGTGGGCCGCCCGCGCAGGCCCGTGCAGCGCGTGGACGTATCGGCTATTGACCGGTCAGGCGCTGCGCCCAGGCGGGCAGCGGCTGGGCCAAGGGCGTGACCTGGGCGCGGGAGCACACGGCCACCAGCTGCGGCCCGGTGCCGGTGGCCTCGGCAGCGTCATACAGAAAGGACACATCCGCCTGCCGCACGGCCCGGGCCAGGTTGTCCATGGTGCGGGGGTAGCGGGCCAATATGCGTTCGGGCGGCACCGGGTGCCCACCTTCGCGCACGCGCTGCGCCACGCGGGCCAGCAGCCGGGCCGGGTCGTCCAGCGCCACGATGTGCAGGGCCACGGTGTAGCCGCAGCGCTGGGCTTCTTCGATCAGCGCCAGTTTGGAGGGGTGCGAAAACACGGTTTCGCTGGCGAAGTCTGCGCCTTCGCGCAGCAAGGTGGCACGGCGGTCATCGGCCCATTGGCGGGCGGCTTCGGACCGGGCTTCGGGGTCAGCAATGTGCTGCAGGTGCGCCTGTTCATACAGGTCGGCGTTCACAAACTCCAGCGGCGGACCCAGGATGCCTTCGCGCACCAAGGCGCGGTACAGCGTGGATTTGCCCGCGCCGTTCGGGCCTGCCAGCAGGTGGAACCAGCGGGGCGGCGTGTTGTGGCGGGGCGGTGAGAAGGGCTGCTGGGCGGGGGGCACCATTCAGTGTGAGGCGACAGGGGTGGCGGCTTTGGCCTGGTTCTCCAGCACCACTTCACGCACCCGCTGGGCGAGCGTGCCGCGCGTTTGGGCTGCCAGCAGGCGGGCGGTGAGGGCATCCACCGACGTGGGGGCCGCCAGGGTGGCGGTGCGCGCCGCTGCAGCTTCGTACTGCTCGATGGCGCTGCGGGCTTCCTGCACGCTCAGACCCGTGTGTTCCACGATCTGGCCCAGCGTGGCCCAGTATTCGATCTGGCTGGCCACCGAGCGGCGCATGGGCTGCGCGGCCTGGCGGGCCTGCTCCACCAGGTGGGCGGGGAGCTTGACGGAAGAAAAGGCAGTGGCGGACATGGCGATCTCCTGATTGGCGCATTTTGCGCCAATCAGGGCGTGAAAGCAAAGTGCTCTGCCGGCCTCACTCTCTCCGTGTAAGGGTATAGGGCGATACCATGCGCGCTCAAACCTTCATTCACCCGCTGATTCAGCCTGCAGACTGCCCTATGACCGAATCTCCCTTGCTCGCATCCGCCCCTTCCGCCATCCCACCCCTGCGTTTTGCTGTGATGGGCGCGGGCGCCGTAGGCTGCTACTTTGGCGCCTTGCTGGCCCGGGCGGGCCATGCCGTCACGCTTATCGGGCGGCCGGCCCATGTGCTGGCGATACGGGACAACGGCTTGCGGCTGCAGACGGCGGAAATGGACGTGCAGGTGCCCCTGGCGGCCAGCACCGAGGCCAGCGCAGTGCACGGCGCGGACGTGGTGCTGTTCTGCGTGAAGTCGTCCGATTCGGAAGACGCTGCACAGCAGATTCGCCCCCATCTGGCCCCTGGCGCGCTGGTGCTGACCTTGCAGAACGGCGTGGACAACGACGAACGCGTGCGCGCCGTGCTGGACGCCAGCACCCCTGTGGCCGCCGCCGTGGTGTACGTGGCCACCGCCATGGGCGGCCCGGGGCATGTGGTGCACCACGGCCGGGGCGAGCTGGTGATTGCGCCATCGCCGCGCAGCGACGAGGCCGCACGGCAGCTGACAGCGGCGGGTATTCCCACCCAGGTGTCAGATAACGTGCGCGGCGCGCTCTGGGCCAAGCTGGTGCTCAACAGCGCCTACAACGCGCTGTCGGCACTGTCGCAGCAGCCCTATGGTCCGCTGGTGCAGGTGCCCGGCGTGACGCAGGTGATTGCCGACATCGTGGCCGAATGCCTGGCGGTGGCGGCGGCCGATGGGGTGACGATTCCGGGCGATGTGCAGGCGGCGGTGCGCGGCATCGCCAGCACTATGCCCGGGCAGTATTCGTCCACCGCGCAGGACCTGGAGCGTGGCAAACCCACCGAGATCGACCACCTGAATGGCTATGTGGTCAAGCGCGGCGCCGCCTTGGGCGTGCCGACGCCGCTGAACCACGCGCTGCAGGTGCTGGTCAAGTTGGCCGAGATGAAGCGCGCTGCCGGTTGAGTTTCGGACACGGTCAGGCCAGCGCCGCCTCTTCCAGCAGCCGCTCGCGCACTTCCTGAGCGGCCTGCACCATGTGGCGCAGGGCGGCTTCGGTCTCGGGCCAGCCCCGGGTCTTGAGGCCGCAGTCGGGGTTCACCCACAGGTGCTCCACGGGCACGACCTCGGCGGCTTTTTCCAGCAGTGCGGCCATTTCCTGCACTCCGGGCACGCGGGGCGAGTGGATGTCGTACACGCCGGGGCCGATCTCGTTCGGGTACTTGAAGTCGCCAAAGCCTTGCAGCAACTCCATGTCCGAGCGGCTCGTTTCGATCGTGATCACATCGGCATCCATGGCCGCAATGGCGGGCAGGATGTCGTTGAACTCGCTGTAGCACATGTGGGTGTGGATCTGCGTGTCGTTGCGCACGCCGCTGGCGCTGATGCGGAAGGCGCGGGTGGCGCGCTCCAGGTAGCTCTTCCACCCCGCGCGTCGCAGCGGCAAGCCCTCGCGGATGGCGGGCTCGTCGATCTGGATGATGGCGATGCCGGCGGCTTCCAGGTCGCACACCTCGTCTCGGATGGCCCAGGCGATCTGGTCGGCCGTGGTGGCGCGGGGCTGATCGTCGCGCACAAAGCTCCACTGCAGGATGGTGATGGGGCCGGTGAGCATGCCTTTCATGGGTTTGGCGGTGAGGCTCTGCGCGTACTGGGTCCAGGCCACCGTCATGGGCGTGGGGCGGGCCACATCGCCGTAGATGATGGGCGGCTTCACGCAGCGCGAGCCATAGCTTTGCACCCAGCCGTTGGCGGTGAAGGCAAAGCCGTCGAGCTGCTCGCCAAAGTATTCGACCATGTCGTTGCGCTCGGCCTCGCCGTGCACCAGCACGTCAATGCCCAGCGCTTCCTGCTTGCGCACGGCCAGGGCAATTTCAGCTTCCATCTTCTGTTGGTAGTGGGCCGCATCCAGTGCCCCGCGCTTGAAGGCGGCGCGTGCGGCGCGGATCTCGGCCGTCTGCGGGAACGAGCCGATGGTGGTGGTGGGCAGCAGCGGCAGCTTGAGCCGTGCGCGCTGGGCCTTTTGCCGGGCAGGGAAGGCGTTGGCGCGCTGATCGGCCCCTGGCGCGGCCGCGGCAATGCGGGCCGCCACGGTGGCGCGGTGCACGCGCGGGCTGGCGCGGCGGGCGGCCAGGGCGGTGCGGGCGGCGTGCAGTTCGTCGTCTACCGCCGCTTCGCCTTGCGACAAGGCGGTGGCAAGCACGCGCAGCTCATCGAGTTTTTCCACCGCAAACGCCAGCCAGGATTTCACTTCGGCGTCCAACTGCGTTTCGGCCTCTAAGCTGAACGGCACATGCAGCAGAGAGCACGACGGTGCCAGCCACAACTCGCCCTGGTGCTTGTCGGCCACGGGCCGCAGCTTTTGCAGCGCCGCATCCAGGTCGGTGCGCCAGATGTTGCGGCCGTCCACGATGCCCACCGACAGCACTTTGTGCGACGGCAACCAGTCGGCCACGCCCACCAGTTCGTCAGGGGCGCGCACGGCATCCACATGCAGGCCGGCCACGGGCAGCTGGCAGGCCAGGCGCAGGTTCTCGGCCAGGGGCGAGAAGTAGGTGGCCATTAGCAGCTTGGGCGCGCTGCGGGCGAGTTGCCAGTAGCTGGGCTCAAAGGCGTGGCGCCACACGTCGGGCAGGTCCAGGCCCAGGATGGGTTCGTCGATCTGCACCCATTCCACGCCCTGGGCCTTCAGGCGTGCCAGCACGGCTTCGTACACGGGCAGCAGGGACTCCAGCAGGCTGAATCGGTCGAAGCCCGCCGTTTTGGATTTGCCCAGCCACAAGAAGCTCAGCGGCCCCAGCAGCACGGCCTTGACGCGGTGGCCCAGTGCTTGGGCCTCGGCCACTTCGGCAAACAGGCGCTCACTGGCCAGGTGGAACTGGGTGTGGGCGCTGAACTCGGGCACGAGGTAGTGGTAGTTGGTGTCGAACCACTTGGTCATCTCCAGTGCGGGCTGGCCTGCGGTGTGGTGCTTGGCGGTGCAACCGGCGCTGCAGCCTGCGTGGTCAGGTGTGGTGTGGGCCGACACGCCCCGTGCCATTGCAAAGTAGCGGGCCAGCTCGGGCGTGTGGGCATCAAAGCCAAAACGTGCAGGCTCGCAGCCCAGCAGTTGGATGTGGTTGGCCACATGGTCGTACAGAGCAAAGTCGCCCACGGTCACACAACCCAGGCCTGCATCGGCCTGCGCTTGCCAGTGTTGCTGGCGCAGCTGGGCGGCGGTGGCCTGCAGCTCGGCCTCGGTGCTGTCGCCGCGCCAGAAGGATTCGAGCGCGAATTTCAGCGCGCGCTGCGCCCCCATGCGCGGAAAGCCCAGGGTGTGCGTGAGCACGGGGCGGCGGGTGGTTGGAGCGGCGAGCGACATGGTGATTTCCTTCTTCTGAATGGAGCAATGCAATGAAAGCACCGATGGTCGCGCGGGCTCGTTTATTATTCAAACGAAAGTTTTAGTTGATCAACTTGAAAATTAATAATGAACCAGTCGATTCTGGAAGTGCGCCACCTGCGCACCCTGGTGGCCCTGCGCGACAGCGGCAGCCTGGTACGGGCCGCGCAGTTGCTCAACCTCACGCAGTCGGCGCTGTCGCACCAGATCAAGCTGTTGGAAGACCGCTACGGCCAGCCGCTGTTTGAGCGCAAATCGGTGCCACCGCAGTTCACCGCCGTGGGCGAACGCCTGCTGGCGCTGGCCGATGCCATGCTGCCGCAGGTGGAAGGGGCCGAGCGCGACATTGCCCGCCTGGTGCTGGGGCAGGGTGGGCAGATGCGCATTGCGGTGGAATGCCACACCTGCTTTGACTGGCTGATGCCCGCCATGGACGCGTTTCGCACCCGCTGGCCCGAGGTGGAGCTGGACATCGTGAGCGGCTTTCATGCCGACCCTGTGGGCCTGCTGCACCAGGGCCGGGCCGATGTGGCCATCGTGTCGGAGGTGGATGCCGACGAGGTGGGCGTGGACTACCACGCGCTGTTCGGCTTTGAGATTCGCGCGTTGCTGGCCAACACGCACCCGTTGGTCGCCAAGCCGCACCTGGTGGCGCAGGACTTTGCCGACCAGACCATCATCACCTACCCCGTGCCCGACGAAATGCTGGACCTGATCCGCCAGGTGCTGGAGCCCGCCGGTGTGCGCCCCCCACGCCGCACCACCGAGCTGACGGTGGCCATGCTGCAGCTGGTGGCCAGCGGGCGCGGCGTGGCGGCGCTGCCTCTGTGGGCGGTGCAGAGCTATCTGGACCGGGGATACGTGACTGCCAGACCGATTGGCGACAAAGGCCTGCGCGGCGAGCTGCACGCCGCCTGCCTGCCCAGCCTGTCGGCCAAGCCATATCTGCAGGACTTTGTGCAGGTGACGCGCGAGACGAGCTTCGTCACGCTGAAGGGCGTAGAGCTACTTTGATGGATCCGGCGCGTACTTGTCGCCCACTTCCTCGCGCAGCGGGTGGGTGTCATAGACGATGTTCATGTCGCGGATCCGCGTGCTGCCTGCGTCGAACGTGAACACATCCACGCAGGTGAAAGTCACCTCGCGGCCGTCGTTCAAGGTCCAGTCGTAGCGGAAGTAGGCGGCAATGCGCACCGCGCCGCCGCTTTCTGGTTGGGCCGAGGCAAACAGATCCAGCACGGTGATCACGCTGCTGCTGGAGGCCTGGGCGAGCTTTTGGAAAAAGTCGCTCGCGCGCATGGTGCCCAGGAAGGGCGAATGCACCACGCCATCGTCTTCAAAGCAGGCAATCAGCCCGTCGGTGTGGCTGGCGTGCAGGTGGGCGAGGTAGGTGCGGACGGTGTCGAGTGGCGTGGTCATGGGCAGGAGCGTGGTGGAGAAAGATGCCCAGAGCTTCGCCGCGCCCGGCGGCTGCGGCAAGAGACAATGGCGCCTCATACATAAAAGCTGCTTATGTATCTGCGCTACCTGCATTACCTCCAATCCGTCATCGACCAGGGCTCGTTTGCGCGCGCGGCGCAGGCCTGTGGGGTGTCGCAGCCCGCCATCAGCCAGGGCATGAAGGCGCTGCAGGCGCAGTTCGACGCGCCCCTGCTGGTGCGGGACGGGCGCCGCTATGTGCCCACCGACCTGGCCCGGCGTGTGGTGGCCGAAGGCGCGCCGCTGGCCCAGCGCATCGACGCCTTGCCGCAGGCCCGCCGGGCCGCTGTGGACCGCAATCGGTTGCGCGTGGGGCTCACGGCCTCCGCCGCGCTGGTCTGTGGGCCGCTGCTGTACGAGGCCTGGTGCCTGCCGCAGCCCCAGCGTTCACTGGAGATGACCACCACCGACGAGGGGAGCCTGCTGACGGGCCTGCTGCATGGCAGTTTCGACGCCGTGATTGCGCCCCGGCCGCGCCAGTTTGCCCACCCGGATGTGGTGCAGTGGCGCTTGTACGAGCTGCAGCCGCAAATTTATGCACGGCGGCGCCACCCGCTGGCGCAGGCCCGGTCACTGGCCGATTTGCAAGGCGCCGCCTGGGGCTGTGTGGGCCCGAGCGTGAGCGGCCCGGTGGATGTGCTGACCGAGGCGCACCGCGTGCGGCGCATGCCCGCGCCGCGCATGGCCGTGCGCTGCCCGGACTTTGCCAGCCTGCTGAACCTGGTGGTGGGCTCTGACCTGCTGGCTGTGCTGCCACACCCCGCGCTGCTGGGGGCTGCGGCAGAGCAGGTGGTGCCGCTGCAACTGGCCGAGGCACTGCCGCTGTATGGCATGTGGCTGTTCGAGCGCAAGGCGCGCAAGCCCCGCCTGGGGCCGGAGGTGTTTGCGGGGCGGGTGTGAGGCAGGGGCGCCTGGGTGTGGTGCCTGATGCTATTTATTTGATAGCTAAAAAGGCATGATGGACGAGCGCAAACAGCCTAAAAAGCTTGAAAAACCAACGATCAGCCAGCCACCGTGCCTGGCACCGGCATCCGCACGGCACCCGAGGTATAGAACGCATGCAGGTTCTCCAGCACCAGGTCCGCCATCGCACGGCGGGTTTCGTGCGTGGCACTGGCGGTGTGGGGGGTGAGCACCACGTTGTCCAGCGCCATCAGGGCGGCGGGCACATGGGGTTCGTTGTCGAACACGTCCAGGCCCGCACCGGCGATGCGGCGCTCGGCCAGGGCGTCGATGAGCGCCGCCTCATCCACCACGCTGCCACGCGCCACGTTGATGAGGTAGCCCTGCGGGCCCAGGGCATCGAGCACATCGCGGTTGACCAGGTGGCGCGTGCCCGCGCCGCCCGCTACCGTCAGCACCAGGTAGTCGGCCCATTGCGCCAGTGCGGTCAGCGACTCGAAGTAGGGTAGCGCGCAGCCCTCGGCCGGGCGGCGGTTGTGGTAGCCCACCTCCATGCGGAAGCCCGCCGCGCGCTCGGCCACGGCCTGGCCGATGCGGCCCATGCCCACGATGCCCAGGCGCTTGCCCGACACGCGCGTGCCCAGCGCAAACCGTGCCTTGGGCCATTGGCCCTGGCGCACAAACCGGTCGCTGGCGGCAATGCCGCGCGACACGTCCAGCATCAGCGCAAACGCCATGTCGGCCACACAGTCGTTGAGCACGCCGGGCGTGTAGCCCACCTGCACGCCACGCGCCTTGGCCGCGCCGATATCCAGCGCATCAAAGCCCACGCCAAAGCTGCTGATGACCTGCAGATGGGGCAGGGCGGCGATCACCTCGCCTGTGAGCCCGATGGACGCCGTGGTGACCACGCCCGAAAACTCCGCGCCGTGCGCCGCCAGAAAGCCCTGCGGGTCGGCCTGGTCGGCCAGGCAGGCCACGCTGTAGCGCGCGGCCAGTTCGGTTTCGAGGGCGGGCAAGGGCAGGCGGCCGATTTGCAGGAGGCGGGGCTGGGAGGTAGCTGTCATGGGGCTGTGAAGGGTTTCGGGGGGCGCCGGAATAAAAACAAAGGGCCGCGCGTGGCGGCCCTGCGGGCTACATCATGCCGCTACACGCACGGCCTGGCGGGCCAGCAGCTTCCACTGGCCGCCTTGCTGTTGCCACACGCCCAGGATCTTGATCTGCACCTTGCCGGGCTTGCCCGAGTCGTTGGTGTCGGCCGTGAGGGTGTGGCGCACGATGGCAGAGTTGCCCACCACCTTGATGGTCTGGTCGGTGATGGCGATGGTTACGAAGTCCGACTTGCCCGCCACCAGATCGCCAATGAAGCTGTCCTTGGTGTCCACGCGGCCGCCCGAGTGGCCATAGCTCAGGTCGTCGGCCACGAGGGCAGTCAGCGCAGCGGGCGTGGGGTCGATCATGGCCAAGCGCAGGCGTTCGGCAGCGGCGGCCACAGCCTGCTCGGAAGCGGCCGGTGCAGGGGGCGCCGCGGCGGTGGTCGCGTGGCTGGCGCAGCCGCTCAGCGTGACAAGGGCCAGGGCGCTGGCTGCGGCGAGGATGAGGGTTTTGAGCATGTTGTCTGTCTCCTGATGGTGTTGTGTGTTGGCGTGCCGCGCTGGCACCACACGCCCGTGCACGGCCAGGCGCGTGGTGTGTGGAATCGCTGAAAAAAGGGCCTGGAGAACCAGGCCCTTGGAGGCATCTGTCAGGCCGTGCTTACTGCGGGCCGAGCTTGTCGATCAGCGCCTTGAGCTCTTCCATCTCGCTGGGCTTCAAGTCCGTCAGCGGCGCGCGCACCGGCCCGCCGTCGTGGCCCACGATGCGGGCACCTGCCTTGATGATGGAGACGCCATAGCCTTCCACGCGGTTGCGGATGGCCAGGTAGGGCATGAAGAAGGACTTGAGCAGGCGGTGCTGGGTGGCCGTGTCGTCGCTGGCCACAGCCTTGTAGAACTCCATCGCCGTCCTGGGGATGAAGTTGAACACCGCCGACGAATACACCGGTGTGCCCAGCGCCTTGTAGGCCGCCGCATACACCTCGGCCGTGGGCAGACCGCCAAGGTACGAAAAGCGATCGCCCATCTTCATGTAGATGGAGGACATCACCTCGATGTTGCCCACGCCGTCCTTGAAGCCCACCAGGTTCGGGCAGCGGTCGGCCAGGATGGCCAGGGACTCGGCCGTGAGTTTGGTGCGGTCGCGGTTGTAGACGATCACGCCGAACTTCACGCTCTTGCAGACCTGCTCCACATGGGCGATCAGGCCTTCCTGTCCAGCTTCGGTCAGGTAGTGGGGCAAGAGCAGGATGCCGTGCGCACCCAGGCGCTCGGCCTCTTGCGCATGGGCAATGGCCGTGCGGGTGGGGCCACCGGCACCGGCAATGATGGGCACCTTGCCACGGCAGGTATCCACTGCGGTCTTGATGACCTGGCCGTACTCGGGGCCCGAGAGCGAGAAATACTCGCCTGTGCCACCGGCGGCAAACAGCGCGCTGGCGCCGTAGGGGGCCAGCCATTCCAGGCGCTCGATATAGGTCTTGGGGCGGAATTCGCCCTGCTCGTCAAAGTCCGTGATCGGGAACGACAGCAGGCCGGAGCCCATGATGGTTTTGAGTTCTTGGGGAGTCATGTCAGTGCGGGGCGGTAGTTGGAAATGGGAAGGCGAGGGCTGAGGTGTGAGTGAATACCGCATGTCCGAGCAGACTGCCAAAACGCGGCCGGTCTAGGCGCAAAGCGCAGCCATAGCACGGGCTATGGCGAGCATTTGCAACGACGAGCGGGCGTGTTTTGGCGGGATGAGCGGGCATGAGGGGTTCGCTGACACCTTCTTAGTCGAGCTTGATGTTGGCGGCCTTCACCACGGTGGCCCAGCGGGCGCGCTCCTTGGCGAAGAACTGGTCTTGTTCGGCAGGGGTCATGGTGACCACCTCGGCACCCTGGCCGGCCAGGCGCGAACGGATCTCGGGCGCGCGAATGGCGGTGATCAGCGCCTTGTTGAGCTTCTGCACGACAGCTTCCGGCGTGCCACGCGGAACCAGAATGCCTTGCCATGTGCCCGATTCGAAACCGGGCACACCCTGCTCGGCAATGGTGGGCACGTCGCCGATCAGCGGCATGCGCGTGGCCTTGGAGACGCCCAGCACCTTGAGCTTGCCGTTTTGCACGTGGGGCAGGGTGGCGAGCATGCCGTTCATCAGGATCTGCGTCTGCCCGGCCACGGTGTCCTGGATGGCAGTGACGCCGCCCTTGTAGGGGATGTATTGCCAGCGCGCACCGGCGGCGCGCTCCAGTGCCACGCCAGCGACGTGGGGGGCGCTGCCAGTGGCGGTGACGGCGAAGTTCAGGTCGTTCTTCTTCGAGTACGCCACCAGCTCCTTGAGGTTGCTGACGGGCACCGAGGGGTGCACCACCAGCAGGTGGGGCGAGTAGGCCAGCATGGTCACGCCACGCAGGTCCTTGGAGGGGTCGAACGACAGCTTGGTATAGACCGAAGGGCTGATGGCCAGCGCGCCCACGTCGCACAGCAGCATGGTGTAGCCGTCCGGCTCGGCCTTGGCCACGAAGTCGGCACCCAGGTTGCCATTGGCGCCGGGTTTGTTCTCCACGATGACGGACTGCTTGAGCGCCTCGGACATCGCCTGGCTGATGGAACGGGCAATGATGTCCGAGCTGCCACCGGGCGGGTAGGGCACCACGATGCGCAGGGTCTTCGCGGGCCAGTCAGCGCTTTGTGCGGTGGCGGAGGCCGCTGCCAGGGTGGCGATGCAGGCGAGAAGGGCGGCTCTACGGCGCAGGGTCATGGAATGTCTCCTGAGTGATGTTGTTAGTCATCGTACAACTAAGATTGCAAAATGGCAATACATGCCGTGAGAATTTTGGGTGGTCTTAGGGCAGATTGAGGGTTTTCACTAGCTCTTTCCTGACCGTATTCCTCCTCTGCCAGGCAGGTGTGGAATCCTTGCAGATTGTTCGTCGAAATTCGGGTAATCCCTGCGTGTGTAAGACAGGCTTGTGGTGACAATGCTGATCTTGTTGTACGACAACATATAACGTATGACAAAACACAACCGCTCCGCCAACAGCTGGGTGCCTCAGCACACAGCCCGGCAGATGACCATCCACCCACACAACCCGCGGTCCAGGCCCTGCTACCGCGCAGACCCCTTCGGGAGACGGCAATGACCTCTACACCACGCATACGCACCCGGGTGGCACAACTGGCACTGGCAGCCGTTGCCGCGCTGTCCACCCCCGGCGCCTGGGCGGCAACCTGGGTGTATGTCGCCAACGCGGACAGCCAGGATGTCTCGGTGCTGGAACTGGACCGCAACACTGCCACGCTCAAGCCGGTAGACACCGTGCCGCTGGGCGGCACCGCCATGCCGATGGCCGTGAGCCCTGACAAGAAGGTGCTGTACGTGGCGTTGCGCTCGCAGCCTTTCAGGGTGGTGAGCCTGGCGATCGACCCCGTCAGCGGCAAGTTGCGCAAGCTGGGCGAGGCTCCGCTGGCCGACAGCATGGCCAACATCGACACCGATGCCACGGGGCGCTGGCTGTTTGCGGCGTCCTACCCCGGCCACAAGATCACGGTCAACAGCATTGGCAAGGATGGGGCGGTGGGTGCGGTGCAGCAACTCATCCCCACGGCGCCCCACGCGCACGCCATCCACGCCGATGCGGCCAACCGCCATGTGTTTGCCACCAGCCTGGGGGGCGACAACCTCTCGGCCTGGCGTTTTGATGCCGAGAGCGGCAGGCTCACCGCCCATGAGCCCGCGCTGACGCAGGTTGCTCCCGAAAAATCCGGCCCGCGCCACTTCGTGTGGGACAGCGCCCAGCGCACGATGTACGTGCTGAACGAGCTGGATGCCGCCGTGCATGTGATGGCCTACGACAAGGAGCGCGGAACGCTGCGCCCGGTGCAGCGCACCACGGCACTGCCCGCAGGCTTTAACGGCAAGCCCTGGGCCGCGGACATTCACCTGTCGCCCGACGGCCGCACGCTGTATGCGTCCGAGCGCACCTCCAGCACGCTCAGCAGCTTCCGCGTCGACGCTGCCACCGGCCAGCTGCAGCCGCTGGGCCAGGTGCTCACCGAGAAATCACCGCGCGGTTTTGCAGTGGATTCGTCAGGCCGATTTCTGATCGCGGCAGGGCAGGAGTCGCACCACCTGGCGCTGCACCCCATCGACCCGGCCACCGGCATCCCCGGCACGCCCACGCGGGTGCCGGTGGGCAAGAACCCCAATTGGGTCGAGATCGTCGATCTGCCCTGAGCGTCCATTGCATTGCACGCGCCAGCCGCACCGGCTTTTTTGCGCTCCGTTTTTCTATCGCCGTTCCGTTCACCATCCACAAAACACCCAGGAGACACCACCATGCAACGCAGAACCCTCATCCACACCGCCGCCCTGGCGGCCGCAGCCTTCAGCACCCTTGTCAGCCTGCCCGCCACAGCCCAGGGCACCTGGCCCACCGGCAAGCCCATCACCTACATGGTGCCGTTTGCTGCAGGTGGCACCACCGACACGCTGGCGCGGCTGATTGGCCAGCAACTGGGTACTGCCCTGGGCACCACGGTGGTGGTGGAGAACAAGGGCGGCGCGGCGGGCAGCATCGGCTCTGAAGCGGCTGCGCGCTCTGCGCCGGATGGCTACACCCTGCTGGGCGGCACCGTCAGCTCGCACGCCATCAACGTGAGCCTCTACCCCAAGCTGGGCTACGACCCCATCAAGTCCTTCAGCCCCGTCACGCTGATCGGCACCAACCCGGTCGTGCTGGTGGTGGCGGCCAACAGCCCTTACAAAACCCTCAAGGACGTGCTGGCGGGGGCGAAGGGCAAGCAAGGCGGCCTGTCGTCGGCCTCGGCCGGCACGGGCAGCTCGCAGCATTTGGCCGTGGAGTTGCTGGCGTACAAGTCGGGCGTGAAGTTCACTCACATCCCCTACAAGGGCAGCGGCCCGGCCATCCAGGATGTGATCAGCGGCCAGGTGGACATGATGTTTGACACCACGGTGGTGGCCGCGCCGCACATCCAGAGCGGCAAACTGCGCGCCATTGCCGTCACCTCACCCCAGCGCCTGGCCTCCATGCCCGACGTGCCCACCGTGGCCGAGTCCGGCGTGGCAGAACTCAAGGACTTCCAGGTGCAGTCCTGGCAGGCCATCTTTGTGCCGGCTGGCACGCCCACGCCGGTGGTCACGCGCCTGCATGACGAGATCCGCAAGATCCTGGCCCAGCCCGACATGCAAACCCGCCTCAAAGGTTTTGGCATGGAGCCTGCCGACATGACCGTGGCCCAGATTGCTGCGTTCCAGAAGGCCGAAGTCGAGAAGTGGGCGCAGGTCATCAAGGCCGCCAACATCAAGGTGGATTGAGCGCCCTGAATCGAATCTCCCTGTGAAGACTTTGCGGAACCGCCTTCGGGCTGTTCCGCTTTTTTTATGGAGGCGTGGTTCTTAGCTGCCGACTGCGGTGCTTCCCTAGGGCAGGCGTGGGGCGAGTACAAGATCCGGATGCTGCCCCGTCAGCAGCAAAAACATCGCAAACACCGGCCCCTGCATGTTGCGCTCGTCGGTGGTGCTCTCCAGCGCCTGCCAGGTGCGCGACTGCACGCCGCCCCGGCTGCCCGTTTGTAGCGGGTAGCCCATCAGCTCCGCTGCCTGCGCCTGACTGAGGCCAGCGGCAACACGCGCGGCCTTGAGTTGGTCGCCGGTGGGAGCGGGCATGTGCAGCGGGGTAGGTGGCAAAGGCGCTTCAGGGGTCATGGTGGGCTGAATGGGGCTGAGGATCTGCAGGTTTGCTATATTTTATATAGCTTATGACGCTTTATGGATAAGCGCTAGAGGCCAATTTGATTGAAATTCAACCATCGGCAACACGCTGCGGTGGCTACTCTGCCGTGGTCAAGCTGTGTTCGTTCAGCTGCGCCAGGTACGACTCGGGCTCGATGTTGGTGTAGTTGGGCACATCGGCCATCAGCGCCGCTGCCGTCTGCTTGGCGGCCGTCTGCGCCTGCTTCAGGTCGCTGAAGAACGCGTTGGTCAGCGCCACCACCTGGCCCGGGCGAGGCTCGCCAGGGTAGAGCACGCGGTCGCTCTCCAGCCGCAGCAGGCCCAGTGGCTGCAGTGCCGCGCGGGCAATGCGCATGTGTTCGCCGTGGTAGTAGTCGTGATTGAAGGTGGCGCCTTCGCGCCAGCGGTACAGGGCGGTGACTTTGATCATTGGTGCGATTCCATCCAGTGGTTGAAACCCGCCACCGTAGGGACAACACACCCGCCGCACAGCCGCGTGCGCGACAGCGTGTCGCCCATGTGGCTCGTATCCGTCCTCGCCGACTCAGTCTTCTTCCGATTCGCCCAGGAACCCGCCGCTCTGGTGCCCCCACAGCCGGGCGTACACGCCGCCCTGGCCCAGCAGCTGGGCGTGTGTGCCTTCTTCCACAATGCGGCCTGCGTCCATCACGATGAGGCGGTCCATGGCGGCAATGGTGGACAGGCGGTGGGCAATGGCGATCACAGTCTTGCCTTGCATCAGCCCGTCCAGGCTTTGCTGAATGGCGGCTTCGACCTCGGAGTCGAGCGCGCTGGTGGCTTCGTCCAGCAGCAGGATGGGCGCGTCCTTGAGCATCACGCGTGCAATGGCCACGCGCTGGCGCTGGCCGCCCGAGAGCTTGACGCCGCGCTCGCCCACATGTGCCTCGTAGCCGGTGCGGCCCTGCAGGTCGGTGAGCGTGGCGATGAAATCCGCCGCCTCGGCGCGCTCGGCCGCCTGGTGCAGGTCGGCCTCGCTGGCGTCGGGGCGGCCATACAGGATGTTGTCGCGCATGGAGCGGTGCAGCAGCGAGGTGTCTTGCGTGACCATGCCGATGTTGCGGCGCAGGCTGTCTTGCGTGACGTGGGCAATGTCCTGCCCGTCGATGAGGATGCGGCCTGATTGCACGTCATGAAAGCGCAGCAGCAGGTTGACCAGCGTGGACTTGCCCGCGCCCGAGCGGCCAATCAGGCCGATCTTTTCGCCCGGGCGGATGGTCAGGTTGAGCTGGTCGATGACCGGGCGGGCGTTGGGGCCGCTGCCGTAAGCAAACGTCATGTTGTCGAAGCGCACTTCGCCTTGCGACACGGCCAGGGGCTTAGCGTCCGGAGCATCCACCACCGTGCGTGGTTTGGTCAGTGTGTTGATGCCGTCCTGGATGGTGCCCACGCTCTCGAACAGCGTGGTCATCTCCCACATCACCCAGTGGGCGTGGCCCGATACGCGCAGCGTCATGGCGGTGACGGCAGCCACGGCCCCGGCACCGACTTCGCCGGCCGACCACAGCCACAGCGCGGTGCCGCAGGCGCCCAGAATCATGGCCACCACCAGGATGTGGTTCACGATCTCGAACCGGCTCACCAGACGCATCTGCGCATAGCCGGTGAGCTTGAACGCGTCCATGGCCGCGCGCGCAAATTCTGACTCGCGCCGCGTGTGCGAGAACAGCTTGACGGTGGCGATGTTGGTATACGCGTCGGTGATGCGCCCGGTCATCACCGAGCGCGCATCGGCCTGCGCCTTGCCCACCTGGCCCAGGCGCGGCACAAAGTACCAGCAGGCCAGGCCATAGGCCACCATCCACGCGGCAAAGGGCACCAGCAGCCTGGCGTCGAACCCGGCCAGCAGGACGAGGATGGTGACGAGGTAGATGCCCATGCCGATCACCACGTCGGTGGTCGTGAAGATCATGTCGCGCACGGCAAGGGCCGTCTGCATGATCTTGGTGGTGATGCGGCCCGCAAACTCGTCGGCGTAGAACGCCATGCTTTGGCCCAGCATCAGCCGGTGAAAGTTCCAGCGCAAGCGCAGTGGGAAGTTGATGGCCAGCACCTGGTGCTTGATGCTGGTCTGCACGGCCACCAGCAGCACCGAGGCCAGGAGCAGGGCGGTGATGCCCATCAACTCTCCTTTGCGCTCGGCCCACAGCGCACCCGCGGCGGTGCTGGAGATCCAGTCCACCACATGGCCGAGCACCGCAAACAGCAGCGCTTCATAGATGGCGATGGCCGCAGACAGGCCTGCCATGGCTGCCACATAGCCACGCAGGCCACGGGTGCCATCCCACACAAAGGCCATGAAGTCTTTGGGGGGCAGGTGAGGTTCGGCGGGGGGATAGGGGGGAAGGCGGCTTTCGAAAAAACGGAACAAAGTCAGAACTCCTTGTCCACCATGGTACGTGCGGTGGTACCGCTCTGTGGCGCACGGCCGCAATGCACTCAGGACCATGAGGGTCAGCCCCATGGGTGGGGAATTGGGGTAGGAGCAGGCCCCTACGCCGACGGTTTGTAGACCACGCGGATGCGTGGCACCTGCTTCACGCCGGGCTGTTTGGTCAGAAAGCCGTACAGAAACTCGGTCAGGCTTTTTTCGCACAGCGCCAGCACGGCCGGATCGGACGCCATTGCCTCGCCCTGCTGGCGAGCGCGTTTGGCGGCCTCCTGACTCAGCTTGATGACAGCGCCCTTGTTGTCGGTCAGCAGCCCGCCCGAGAGGATGCGGTGCTGCAGGTTGGTAACGGCTGGTGCGGCCACCAGCGCGGGGCGGTGGATGTGCACCTCGATGCCGCCGTTGGTGGCGTGCAGCTCGTAGCTTTCGGGGCGCAGGTCAAAGCCGAAGGCGTATTCGGCGGTGTAGGTGATGGCTACTACACCGGTGGATGCGATGCCCAGCACCGATTTTTCGATGATCTGCGTGGCTCCTTCTTCGCGGACCACGGTGGCGGCGAGCAGCTTCATCTGCTCGGCCAGCGTCTGTTTGCCTGCGGTGAGGTAGCTGGTGTAGCGGGTATAGCCCAGCAGCGCATTGTTGAGTTCGGTCACTTGGCGCTGCAGTTGTGCCGTCTGTGCCAGGGCACTGTCAACGCGGTGCTGCGCCCACCAGCTGGCCGCGCCTGCGGTGAGCAGGCACACGGCCAGGGCCGCACAAGAGATCCAGGCAATGCGTTTCATCAATGGGGTACAGCGCAGGGCGTGTGGTGGCCAACAGGTCGCTGGTGGGCGCCCACCGTTAGACGAGCAGCGTGACCACCACGATCACCACGCCCAGGGCCAGATTCACGCCCACCCAGCTGCGGATGCTGCCCAGGGCCTTGCCGCCGGCGGGCCAGTCCGATGCAGCCACCGCCCGCTGCAGGCGTCGGAACAGCGCAAACCGGATGTGCCCGAAGATGACCATCATCGCCAGGCCCAGCGTGGCCATGATGGTCCAGTCCAGTGGCATGGCAAAGCTGCCACCGGCCTGCACCGTTTGTTTCGCCACGCGGCCGATCATCCACAGCCCGCTGCCCAGCACCACCAGCACGGCCACCCCCACGGCGGCGAAAAAGCGCTGCAGCACATCGTGCATGAGCCGCACACGCTGCGGGGGCTCCAGCGACTGCGCTGCGGGGCGCAAAAAGAAATGGGCAAACACCATGCCACCGATCCACACGATGATGGACAGGACATGGGCGAGCTGGAGCGCGTTGTAGAGCATGGCGTGGAACGTTTGGAATAAAGGGTTTGGGTGGAAGTAAAAGAGAGAGGGCGCGGCGGGTCTGCTCAGCAGGCTGGCGGTGCGGCAACCAGTGTCAAGGCACCAGCCCATCCCGGGGTGAAGCCACCCGCACCTGGTTGCCGCCACTTTTCTTGGACAGGTACATCGCCTCGTCGGCATGGCCCAGCAACCGGTGTTCTTCGCCCCCATGCTCGGGGTAGATGGCCACGCCGATGCTCGGCTGGATGCTCAGGCGGATACCTTCCAGGTCAAATGGCTGGCCGAAGGCTGCCAGGATCTTGTCGGCCGCTGCGGCGGCGTGTTCGCGGGCATGGCCGCCTTCGAGCAGCACCACAAATTCGTCGCCCCCCAGGCGCGCGACGGTGTCCGAGCCGCGCACGCACTCCAGCAGCCGCTGGGCCACCCGCTGCAGCAGCAGGTCGCCCATGGCATGGCCCAGGCTGTCGTTGACCTGCTTGAAGTCGTCCAGATCGAGGAACAGCAGCGACAGCAGGCTTTGGTCGCGCCGCGCGCGGGCCAGTGCGGTCTTGAGGCGGTCCAGAAACAGCTGGCGGTTGGGCAGGTGCGTGAGCTGGTCGTACTGCGCCATGTGCTCCAGGCGTTCGTGCATCTGCTTGCGCTCGATGGCGGCTGCGACCTGGGTGGAGACAAACTGCAGCAGCTCCTTGTCTTTTTCTGTGTAGCG
The DNA here is from genome assembly GCF_916855635.1 of Acidovorax sp. Leaf73. Lineage (NCBI taxonomy): Bacteria > Pseudomonadati > Pseudomonadota > Betaproteobacteria > Burkholderiales > Comamonadaceae > Acidovorax > Acidovorax sp. Leaf73. The sequence goes on along the minus strand of NZ_CAKASI010000001.1, from coordinate 1,093,470 downwards.
GGCCTGCTCGGTGTAGCTTTGCAGCACCAGCGCACCGATGGCGCCTTTCTGGGTTTGCAGCGGCACGCCCAGCCAGTAGAGCGGTGCGTGTTCCTGGGGTAGCTGCCGACGCAGTTGCGCGGCGCGGGGGTCGGCGTTGTCGGGGGTATCGGGCGTCAACAGAAGGGTGCTGCCGCTGTGGATCACCTCGGCACACAGCGCATCCTGCACTGGCGCCGGGGGCGTGGGGGCGGCGCCCGGTTCGTTGACGTGGTACGGAAAACTCAATGAATCACTGCAGGCGTCGTAGAGCGCGACCGCGAAGTTGGTGGCAGGCAGCAGGCGCCCGATGATCTGGTGAATGTGCTGGAACAGCGCCTGCAGGTTGTGTGTGGTGTGAGCGGCTTCGGAGATGGCATAGATCACCGCCTGCATGGACTCGGTGAACTTGCGCTCGGTGATGTCGTGCGCCACCGCCAGCCGCCGCTGCTTGTCAGGCAACCAGCGCGCAGTCCAGCGGACGTGCGCGATGGAGCCATCCTTGCGCACATAGCGGTTTTCAAACTGCAACTGCAGATGGCCATCCATCACACGCTGCGCCTGGCTTTGGGTGACTGCCAGGTCTTCGGGGTGCACCAGGTCGAACATGCGCTTGCCAATGACTTCCTCGGGGGCGTAGCCAAAGATGCGCTCGAACGCCGGGCTTACAAACTCAATGGTGCTGTCCACATGGACGACGCAGACCGCGTCTAGCAGCAGGTCCACCACGTTCTCAGAAGGGATGCTTTGCATGAAGGGAAGCGCGCACAAGGTGCCAAGAAGACCCATTGTGCCGTGCGCCCCCTTGTTGTGCGGCATGGATGCAGCCCGCAACCCAAGGGATATCCATTAGGCGGTTGCTGAATGCTATCCAATTGATAGCTGTTAGCGCTTGTGGTTAAAGCGCTGGATGCACTTTTTATGTGTACTTTTCTTCCAGCGCATCCCAGGCCATTTTTTGCACCAGCCGCTGGCGCTCGGCAAACGGCGCCACCAGGGCGGGGTCTTCATCAATGCGTTGGGTGTCGCGCAGCACGGTCAGCGCCTTCTGCATGCCCGCCACCGCGCCCTGCAGCGCGGCGTTGGCGTACAGCACCAGGCCGTAGCCCAGGGCGGCCAGTTCTTCAGCGTTGGTGATGGGCGTCTTGCCGCCGATCACCATGTTCATCAGTTGGGGCGCGGCCAGCCGCTGGGGCAGGGCGCGGATCTCGTCCAGCGTGGTGACGGCTTCGACAAACAGGATGTCGGCACCGGCCTCCTCAAACCGCTGGGCGCGCTCCACGGCGGCCTCGAAGCCCTGAGTGGCGCAGGCATCGGTGCGCGCCAGGATGAGTGTGCCTGCGTCGCGGCGCGCGTCCACGGCGGCTTTGATCTTGCCCAGCATCTCGTCGGTGCCGATCACCTCCTTGCCGCTGAAATGCCCGCAGCGCTTGGGGCTGACCTGGTCTTCGAGCTGGATGCAGTCGGCACCTGCGCGCTCCAGCGTTCGCACCGCGTGGTAGGTGTTGAGTGCGTTGCCAAAGCCCGTGTCGGCATCCACGATGAGCGGCAGCTCCACCGCGTCGCGTATGCGGGCCGTGTGGTCGGCAATGTCGGTCAGCCCCATGAAGGCCTGATCCGGAAGGCCGAACCACATGTTGGTGACGCCTGCGCCGGTGATGTAAATGGCTTCAAACCCCAGGTCGGCCACCACGCGGGCGGAGAGGGCGTTGAAGGCGCCAGGCACGATGACGCCACGGCGGGCGTGGGCCAGGGCCTTGAGTTGTTGTTTGGTGTTCATGAATTGCAAGGGACTTGATTTGCTACTGTTTTTGTAGCTGTTAAGGCTTGATGGACGGGCGGAAGGGGCCAAAAAACTCAAAAAATACCGCCAGGCACACGCACCCAGCCTTCCATCAGGATGCGGGCGCTGCGGCTCATGAGGGCCTTGGTCACTGTCCACTGGCCGTTGGTCTGGACTGCCTCGGCCCCCACACGCAAGGTGCCCGAGGGATGGCCAAACCGCACGCTGCTGCGCACACCACCACCCGCTGCCAGGTTGACCAGCGTGCCTGGGATGGCTGCCGCCGTGCCAATGGCCACGGCCGCCGTGCCCATCATGGCGTGGTGCAGCTGGCCCATGGAGAGCGCGCGCACCAGCAGGTCGATGTCCTTGGCGTCAATGGCTTTTCCGCTGGAGGCCGTGTAGCTGGCAGGCGGCGCGACGAAGGCGATCTTGGGGGTGTGCTGGCGCATGGTGGCCTCGCCCAGGTCACGGATCAGCCCCATTCGCAAGGCGCCGTGGGCGCGGATGGCCTCGAAGCGTGCCAGCGCCGCCGCATCGCCATTGATGGCACCTTGTAGCTCGGTGCCGGTGTAACCAAGCTCTTGCGCATTGAGAAAAATGGTGGGGATGCCCGCGTTGATCAGCGTGGCGGCGAAGCTGCCGACCCCGGACACCTCCAAGGTGTCCACCACGTTGCCCGTCGGGAATAACGCCCCCACGCTCCCCACTGCGTGTGGTTCGCTGCCCCCCGAGGGGGCCCTAGCCAGCTTGGGGCGGCCCGGCGCTGTCGAGATGGCTCCCCCGTCATCGCCATCCTCCGCCGGGTCCATGAACTCCAGCGCCACCTCGGCCGCCGCAAAGGTCACGCCATCCAGCTCAAAGTCGCCCGTCTCCTGCACCTGACCGTTGCTGATGGGCACATGCGCCACGATGGTCTTGCCGATGTTGGCCTGCCAGATGCGGATGGGGATGGTGCCGTCCTGCGGAATCCGCGCCGCATCGATCAGCCCCATGTGGATGGCGCACGGCCCCACAGCGGCCGACAGGTTGCCGCAGTTGCCGCTCCAGTCCACAAAGGGCTGGTCGACGGATACCTGCCCAAACAGGTAGTCCACGTCGTGGCCCGGCCGCGTGCTGCGGGACAGGATCACCGCTTTGCTGGTGCTCGATGACGCATTGCCCATGCCGTCGATCTGCTTGCCATACGGGTCAGGGCTGCCCAGCACGCGCAGCAGTAACGCGTCCTGCGCCGGGCCGGGTTGCTGGGCGGGGGCGGGCAGGTCGTCAAGGCGAAAGAACACGCCTTTGCTGGTGCCGCCCCGCAGGTAGGTGGCGGGGATGCGGATCTGTGGTGCGGAGTGGATGCTCATGAAGAAATATCAAATTTAATAGCGCACAGTGCTTTCTAGGCGGGCGCAAGAGCCTGTTTTTGGTCTGCATTCTTGGCAAGAAAGTCTTGCGCAAAGCGTTGCAGGACGCCGCCCGCTTGGTAGATGGAGACTTCTTCGGCGGTGTCGAGGCGGCATGTCATGGGCACCCGGGTAACTTCACCATTTTTGCGGCGGACGACCAGGGTGAGGTCGGCACGGGGTTGCATGTCTCCCTCCACGCCATACACCTCTGTCCCATCCAGCCCCAGCGTAGTGCGGTTGACCCCCGCCTCAAACTCCAGCGGCAGCACCCCCATGCCAATCAGGTTGGTGCGGTGGATGCGCTCAAAGCCCTCGGCCACCACCACCTCCACCCCCGCCAGCCGCACACCCTTGGCGGCCCAGTCGCGGCTGGACCCCTGGCCGTAGTCGGCGCCAGCAATGATGATGAGCGGCTGGCGGCGGTTCAGATAGGTTTCCATGGCCTCCCACATGCGCATGACCTGGCCTTCGGGCTCCACGCGGGCGAGTGATCCCTTTTTCACTTTGCCATCCACCACGGCCATCTCGTTGACGAGCTGCGGGTTGGCGAACGTGGCGCGCATGGCGGTGAGGTGGTCACCCCGGCGCGTGGCGTAGGAGTTGAAGTCCTCCTCGGGCACGCCCATGCGCACCAGGTATTCACCTGCTGCACTGTCCGGCAGGATGGCGTTGGAGGGCGAGAGGTGGTCGGTCGTGATGTTGTCGGGCAGGAGGGCCAGCGGGCGCATGCCCTGCAGGGTGCGCGGGTGGGCGGCCAGCGCGCCGATGCCCTCGGTGTCCCAGTAGGGCGGGCGGCGGATGTAGGTGGACTGCGGGCGCCAGCCGTACTGCGGCGACACGCGCTGGCCATCGCCCGGCCGGATGGCGAACATGGGTTCGTACACGGAGCGGTACTGCGCGGGTTTGACGGCTGCCTTCACCATCGCGTCGATTTCGTCGTCGCCGGGCCACAGGTCTTTGAGGCGAATCGCCTGGCCGTCCACCACCGCCAGCACGTCTTTTTCAATGTCAAAACGCACCGTGCCCGCAATCGCATAGGCCACCACGAGCGGGGGCGAGGCCAAGAAGGCCTGCTTGGCATAGGGGTGGATGCGCCCGTCGAAATTGCGGTTGCCCGAGAGCACGGCGGTGGCGTACAAGTCACGGTCAATGATCTCCTGCTGGATGGCAGGGTCCAGCGCGCCACTCATCCCGTTGCAGGTGGTGCAGGCAAAGCCGACGATGCCAAAGCCGAGCTTTTCCAGGTCGGCCAGCAAGCCCGCTTCCTTCAAATACAGCTCCACCGCCTTGGAGCCGGGCGCCAGCGAGGTCTTGACCCAGGGCTTGCGCGTGAGGCCCAGCCGGTTGGCGTTGCGCGCCAGCAGCGCGGCGGCGATCACGTTGCGCGGGTTGCTGGTGTTGGTGCAGCTGGTGATGGCGGCAATGACCACGGCGCCATCGGGCATCGTGCCCTCCTGTGGTGCGGGCATGGCCCAGGGGCCCGCGATGCCTTGGGCCGCCAGGTCGGACGTGGCCACGCGCGCATGCGGGTTGGAGGGGCCGGCCAGGTTGCGCACCACGCTCGACAGGTCGAACACCAGGTTGCGTGCGTAGACAGCGTCTTTGAGGGTGTCGGACCACAATCCCGCTGCCTTGGCATAGGTCTCGACCAGCTTCACTTGTTCCGCCTCGCGGCCCGTCAGCGTCAGATACTCCAGCGTCTGTTCGTCGATGCTGAACAAGGCCGCCGTGGCACCGTATTCGGGCGCCATGTTCGAGATGGTGGCGCGGTCGCCAATCGTGAGCTTGGCTGCGCCTTCGCCAAAGAACTCCAGGTAGGCGCCCACCACCTTGGCCTTGCGCAAAAACTCGGTGAGCGCCAGCACCACATCGGTGGCGGTGATGCCGTCCTGGCGATGTCCGGTCAGCTCCACGCCCACGATCTCGGGCAGCCGCATCATCGATGCGCGCCCCAACATCACGTTCTCGGCCTCCAGGCCGCCCACGCCGATGGCGATCACGCCCAGGGCGTCCACATGCGGTGTGTGGCTGTCGGTGCCCACGCAGGTGTCGGGGTATGCCACGCCCCGGTCGGCATGGACCACGGGCGACATTTTTTCCAGATTGATCTGGTGCATGATCCCGTTCCCCGCCGGGATCACATCCACGTTGGCAAAGGCTTTTTTCGTCCACTCGATGAAGTGAAAGCGGTCTTCGTTGCGGCGGTCTTCGATGGCGCGGTTCTTGGCAAACGCATCGGGGTCGAACCCGCCACATTCCACCGCCAGGGAATGGTCCACGATCAGCTGCACCGGCACCACAGGGTTCACCTGGGCCGGGTCGCCGCCTTCTTTGGCAATCGCATCGCGCAGGCCTGCCAGGTCCACCAGCGCCGTCTGGCCCAGGATGTCGTGGCACACGACGCGCGCCGGGTACCAGGGGAAGTCGCGGTCGCTGCGGCGCTCGACGAGCTGGCGCAGGCAGTCGTTGACGGTGGCCGGATCGGCGCGGCGCACGATGTTTTCGGCAAACACGCGGGCGGTGTAGGGCAGGGTGGCCCAGGCGGCGGGTTGCAGGGCATTGACGGCCTCGCTGGCGTCGAAGTAGTCCAGCTGCGTGCCGGGCAGTTGCTTGCGGTACAGGGTGTTCATGGCCATGGGGCTGGGTACTGGGTCGTCTTGATTTTTATTTGCGGTCCTGGATTGGTACGAACGCCAGGTCTTCCGGCCCGGTGTAGTTCGCACTCGGCCGGATGATCTTGTTGTCCTGCCGCTGCTCTATGATGTGCGCCGCCCAGCCGCTGGTGCGTGCGATGACGAACAGCGGAGTGAACATGGCGGTGGGAACACCCATCATGTGGTAGCTCACGGCGCTGAACCAGTCGAGGTTGGGGAACATCTTTTTCACCTCCCACATCACGGTCTCCAGCCGCTCGGCAATGTCATACATCTTGGTGCTGCCAGCCTCTTGCGACAAGTTGTGCGCAACGCCTTTGATGACCACATTGCGCGGGTCGCTCACGGTGTAGACCGGGTGACCAAAACCAATGACCACCTCCTTGGCCTCCACGCGGCGGCGGATGTCGGCCTCGGCCTCGTCGGGGCTGTCGTAGCGTTTCTGGATCTCAAAAGCCACCTCGTTCGCACCGCCATGCTTCGGGCCCCGCAGCGCGCCAATGGCGCCGGTGATGGCCGAATACACGTCGCTGCCCGTGCCTGCCACCACGCGTGCGGTGAAGGTGGATGCATTGAACTCATGCTCGGCATACAGGTTGAGCGACGTGTGCATGGCGCGCTCCCAGTCCGCGCTGGGTTTGGAGCCGTGCAGCAGGTGCAGGAAGTGCGCGCCAATGGAGTCGTCGTCGGTCTCCACCTCGATACGGCGGCCCGAGCTGGCCCAGTGGTACCAGTACAGCAGCATGGAACCGAGTGATGCCATGAGTCGGTCGGCAATGTCGCGCGCGCCCGGCAGGTTGTGGTCGTCCTTTTCAGGCAGCGCGCAGCCCAGGGCCGACACGCCCGTGCGCATCACATCCATGGGGTGGCTGGCGGCGGGCAGTTGTTCCAGTGCCTGCCTCACACTCATAGGCAGGCCACGCAGGGCCTTGAGCTTGGCCTTGTAAGCCTTGAGTTCGGCGCGCGTGGGCAGCTTGCCGTGCACCAGCAGGTGGGCAATCTCTTCAAACTCGCAGACCTCGGCAATGTCCAGGATGTCGTAGCCCCGGTAGTGCAGGTCGTTGCCCGTGCGGCCCACGGTGCACAGGGCGGTGTTGCCCGCCGTTACGCCCGACAGGGCCACGGATTTCTTGGGCTTGAAGCCCGGGGTTTCAACGGTGGTAGTCATGCGGTCTCCCGGTTTACATATGTGTTGGTGATGGCAGCGGGGCGGCCTTTGCCATCCACCGCCACCATTTCAAAAATTCCCTTCAGCACCTCTTCCGGTGGCGAGCCCAGCGTGGCGGCTAGACCGGTCACGCAGACGGTGAGCGAGCTGCTGCCGACGCGGGTGACCCAGGCGCGCAGCGTGAGCACATGGCCCACGGGCACGGGGGCCAGAAAACGCACGTCGGTCACCCCCGCCATCACCACGTCGCGCTGTGCGGCACCGCGTGCCGCCAGAAACGCCGCCTTGGCCATGAGCTGCAGGGCGTTGCCGCCAAACAGCGTGCCGTAGTGGTTGGCTTCGGCGGGGAACACGATTTCCGTCAGCTCGACGGTGCCGGTGTGGGTTGTCATGCTTCGCAATTTACGCACAATGGCATTCCTCTGTAAGTCCTGAATTGGCGAATGATTGCGAAAGCAAAACCGTCGATTTGCAAATATTGCGAATGACGCTGAAGGTGCTACCAAGAACCACTGAGAAAGATGGAATGAAAAAAACCTTCATGGGTGTGCGCTTGCGCCGCCTGCGCGAAGAGCGCGGCATGACCCAGGTGGCGCTGGCCCGGGCGCTGGACCTGTCGGCCAGCTACCTCAACCAGCTGGAGCAGAACCAGCGCCCGCTCACGGTGCCCGTTCTGCTCAAGATCAACGCCGTGTTCGGTGTGGATGTGCAGCGGTTTTCTGACGACGACGAGGCGCGTCTGATCACCGGCCTTCGAGAGGTGCTGGCTGACCTGCCTGCGGGTGTGGGCGGGGAGGGCGCGGGCGATGCCGTCTCGCTGGCCGAGATCCGCGAGCTGGCCGCAGGTATGCCTGCCGTCGCGCGCACACTACTGGCGCTCCACCAGCGGCACCGGCAGGCCCTGGAGCGGCTGGCGGCCCTGGGCAACGACCGCAGCGGCGAGGGCGTGTTGGCCCCGCACCCACCCATGGCCTATGAAGAAGTACGCGACTTCTTCTTTGCGCGCCAGAACCACATTGCCGAGCTGGACGACGCGGCCGAGCGATGTGCCGCCGACTGGGGCCTGCTGCCCGGCCGGGCCGATGAGGCGCTGGCCCAACGCCTGCTCGTGGCCCACGGGGTGCGCGTGGTGGATGTGGCCGACTTGCCTGGCCAGGCGCAGCGCGTGTTCCAGGCCGAGGCCGGGCTGCTGCAGCTGGCGGCGGGGTTGGAGCGCGGGCAGCGCGCGTTTCAGATGGCGACGCAGCTGGCGTTTCTGGAGCAGGGCGCGGAGCTGCAGCGCTTGGCCGACAGCGCCGGGCTGTCCAGCGACCAGGCCCGGGCGCTGGCGCGCATCGGTCTGGCCAACTACTTTGCGGGGGCGCTGGTGCTGCCCTACACAGCCTTCTTGCGGGCGGCCGAGGCGGCGCACTACGACATCGACCGGCTCGGCCACCAGTTTGGCGTGGGTTTCGAGACGGTGTGCCACCGCCTGTCCACCTTGCAGCGGCCCAGCGCGCGCGGCGTGCCGTTCTTCTTCATCCGCGTGGACCGCGCGGGCAACATCAGCAAGCGGCAGTCGGCCACACACTTTCACTTCAGCAAGATCGGCGGCACCTGCCCGCTGTGGAATGTGTACGAGGCCTTCGCACAGCCGGGCCGCATCGTGCCGCAGGTGGCACGCATGCCCGATGGTCGCGCCTACCTGTGGGTGGCGCGCGTGGTGTCGCGCAGCGGCGGCGGCTGGGGTGTGCCCGGCAAGGAGTTCTCCGTAGCCCTGGGTTGTGACATCCGCCATGCGCCGCAACTGGTGTATTCCCGTGGGCTGGACCTCGCCAACCCCGAGGCCGCCGTGCCGATCGGCATGGGCTGCAAGGTGTGTGAGCGCGACGCCTGCCCGCAGCGGGCGTTTCCCCCCATAGGGCGCGCGCTGGATGTGAACGAGAATCGAAGCCGCTTTGCGCCGTACCCGGTGGCGGGCCGCCCGGGGCAGACACTCTCTTGACCTGGGTTATGAAAACCGCTCATCAATTCATAGCTGTCGACGCATGAGGGTGTTGCGCTGACGGCACTTTCTACCAAATAACTGATTGGTAACCAGTTGTTGTGCCACCGCTTGCTCCAACGGATGGCAGATTGCCGCTATCCTGCGCTTTGCCCGAATCCTTGGTGCGGCTGCCATGGCACATGCCCATAACGCAGGTACCTTTGTCCAGGCTCTGCTCTGATACCGAATGCCAACGACCACCCGCCCCACGCCATGGCCCCACTGACGCAAAACGGTCGATACCGGCACTGGATGGCCGGGTTGGGCGTGGCTGTGCTCGGCGTGACGGTAAGCCTTTGGCTGGCCTGGCAGCAGGCCGACTCTGTGGCCCAGGTCGGGCGTGCGCGATTCATGCAGGAGGCGCGCGGGTTTGCCGATGCGCTGAGCCAGCGCATCGAAGGGCATACCGAAGTCGTCAACGGCCTGCGCGGCCTGTTCACGGCGAATCCCCACCTCACGCGCCTGGAGTTTGAGCGCGCGGCCAGCGACCTGGAGGTGGGCCAGCGCTACCCCGGTGTGCGCAACCTGTCCTTCACCCGCTGGGTGCCTGGCGCCGAGCGGGCCGCCTACGAAGCCCGCGTGCGTGCCGACACTTCGCTGACCTCCCAGGGCTACCCCAACTTCACCATCCGGCCGCCGGGCGAACGGGCGGAATACTTTGTGGCCGAATACCTGTGGCCCATGGCAGGCAACGAAGGTGTGCTGGGCTTTGACATCAGCAGCCAGCCCACCAACCTGGCCGCCATGCAGTACAGCCGGGACAGCGGCCACACCGTGGTCTCTGCCCCGTTTGATTTGCTGCAGGAAGAAACACACCGCCAGGGATTCGTGATCCGCGTGCCGGTTTTCGACTACACGGCGGGCACGCCGGAGCCTCGTTTTCTGGGGGCCGTGGCATCCACCATCCGGGTGTATGACCTGGTGCAGGCGCTGGGCAGCCAGGGCCTGCTCAACGGGATCGTCGTGTCCATGGCCGACCATGGTTCGGTGCGGGCAGGCTCTGCCGACTCCACGGTGCGGCCCTTGCTGGCACAGTCATCGGCGGCATTGCCGGGCGCGCAGCCGTTTGTGCGCGACCTGCAGGTGCATGACCGGCGCTGGCGACTGACCTTCTACCCGGCGCGCTCGTTCCTGTCGCCCTCCGAGGCGCGGCTGCCTGTGCTGGTGGGGCTGGGCGGTGCGCTGGTCTCCATGCTGCTCGCGTCTACCGTGGGCCTGCTGGTGCGCCAGCGCACGCTGGCCCTCGCACGGGCCCAGGTGTCCGAAGATGCCCGGCGCGAAAGCGAAGAGCGGTTTCATGCTTTGTTCAACCAGGCCAGCGTGGGCGTGGCGCTGCTGGACACCACCACCGGCCGATTTCTGCGCGCCAACCAGCGCTATTGCGACATCGTGGGCTACAGCCCTGACGAGATGGCTGCGCTCCATGTCCAGGCCCTCATCCATCCTGACGACCTGGAGGCCGACACGCAGCACCTGGAACGCCTCAAGAAAGGCGAAGTGCCCGAGTACCGGCTGGAGAAGCGCTACCTCCACAAGAGCGGGCACATCGTGTGGGTGGACCTCACGGTGTCGCCCATGTGGGTGCCCGGGGCCCGGCCTGACCACCACATCGCGGTGGTGCAGGACATTACCGCGCGCAAGCGCATGGAAGACACCCTGCGCAGCAACGAGCACCGGCTGCGCGGCATCCTGGAACGCCTGCCCATGGGGCTGTGCCTGGTCCAGACCGACGGCCGCATCAGTTTTCGCAACGACCGCTACGTGCAGATCTGCGGCTACACGGCGCAAGACGTACCGGACGTGGAAACCTGGTGGCAGCGCGCTTACCCCGACGAATCTGAACGCACCGCTGTCCACGATGCCTGGCGCCAGGCCGCAAAGCAGGCCGTGGCGGGCGACGGGGTGATACCCGCCCGCGAATACACCATTCGCTGTGCCGATGGCACACGGCGGCCCGTCGAGGTGTCGGGGGTGGTGGTGGAGGGCGGGCACCTTGTCACCATGCAGGACCTGAGTCAGCGCAAGGCGGCCGAGGAAGAGATCAACAACCTGGCCTACTACGACCCGCTCACCCGCTTGCCCAACCGCCGCCTGCTCATGGACCGGTTGCAGCAGGCGTTGGCCACCAGTGCCCGCCACCAGCGCAGCGGCGCCTTGCTGCTGCTGGATCTGGACAATTTCAAGACACTGAACGAAACCCGGGGCCACGACAGCGGCGACAACCTGCTGCAGCAGGTGGCCCACCGGCTGCGCAATTGCGTGCACGAGGACGACACCGTGGCCCGCCAGGGGGGCGACGAGTTTGTGGTGGTGCTGGAAGACCTGGGCGACAACCCCGAGGAGGCTGCGGCCCGCAGCGAAGAGGTGGGTCAGCGCATCCTGACCGCCCTGCGCGAGCCCTACGTGCTCAACGGCGCGGCGCACCACAGCTCGCTGAGCATGGGGGTCACCATTTTCAGCGGCATGCGCGAGACGGTCGACGAACTGCTTAAACGGGCCGACCTGGCGCTCTACCAGGCCAAAAATGCGGGTCGCGACACCCTGCGCTTTTACGACCCCCAGATGCAGGCTGCTGTCAGCGCGCGCGCCGCGCTGGAGCTGGACATGCGCATCGGCCTGGCGCAGGGCCAGTTCGAGCTGTACTACCAGCCGCAGATCGACCGGGGCCGCATCACGGGGGCCGAGGCGCTGCTGCGCTGGCGCCATCCCCGCGACGGCTTTGTCTCGCCTGCGCATTTCATTCCGCTGGCGGAAGAGACCGGCCTCATCCTTCCGCTGGGTGAATGGGTGCTCCAGGCGGCCTGCGCGCAACTGGCCCGCTGGGCGCGGCACGCCGACCTGGCGGGTTTGGGGCTGGCCGTGAACGTGAGCCCGCGCCAGTTCCACCAGGCCGGTTTTGTGGCCCAGGTGCTGGCAGCACTGGCCAGCTCAGGCGCGCAGGGGCCGCAGCTCAAGCTGGAACTGACCGAAGGCCTGCTGCTGCAGGACGTGGAAGACACGATCGAGAAGATGGGCCAGCTCAAGGGCTATGGTGTGGGCTTCTCGCTGGACGACTTTGGTACCGGGTACTCGTCGCTGGCCTACCTCAAGCGCCTGCCGCTGGACCAGCTCAAGATCGACCAAAGTTTTGTGCGCGACGTGCTCACCGACCCCAACGACGCCGCCATCGCCCGCACCGTGGTGGCCCTGGGCACCAGCCTGGGCCTGCGCGTGATCGCCGAAGGGGTGGAAACCGAGGCCCAGCGCGAGTTTCTGGAGCGCCACCACTGCCACGCCTGGCAGGGCTATCTTTTCAGCCCACCCGTGCCGGTGGCGGAGTTCGAGGCGCTGGTGCGCAAAACCAATGGGGTGGATGCGCAGGACCCGCAGGACGCACACGACGCACACGGCGCGTAACCCGGGAGCGCTGCCCCCATCCGGCCCGGGGCCTTGCTGGCACTGCAGCGGAACATCAATATTGATAGCATTAAAGCGTTGCTGGATAAGCGGTAGGGCCTGTTTTTTCCAAATGTTTCTGCCGCGCCCTGGCTCTAGGGTCTGGGCATGCTGCCAAGGGCCCGTGGTCATCGGGCGGCGCGGTATCATTCCGCCCTTGCTGCGGCCTGCGTGTTCCGGCCCGGAACGTCCGTCTGGCGCCACTTTTTGCACCCCAGCCTTCTTCCTCTTTTTGCCCGCCCCCTGACCCGTGCGTCTCACCTCGATCAAGCTTTCCGGTTTCAAGTCGTTCGCTGAACCCACCAACTTCATGCTGCCCGGGCAACTGGTCGGCGTGGTGGGCCCGAACGGCTGCGGCAAGTCCAACATCATGGATGCGGTGCGCTGGGTGCTGGGCGAGAGCAAGGCCAGCGAGCTGCGTGGCGAGTCCATGCAGGACGTGATCTTCAGCGGTACCACCACCCGCAAACAGGCCAGCCGCGCGAGTGTGGAGCTGGTGTTCGACAACTCCGACCACCGTGCAGGCGGCCAGTGGGGCCAGTACGGCGAAGTGGCCGTGCGCCGCGTGCTCACGCGCGACGGCACCAGCAGCTACTACCTCAACAACCAGCCCGTGCGCCGCCGCGACGTGCAGGACGTGTTCCTGGGCACCGGCCTCGGGCCCCGCGCCTACGCCATCATCGGCCAGGGCACCATCAGCCGCATCATCGAAAGCCGCCCTGAGGAGTTGCGCCTGTTCCTCGAAGAGGCTGCGGGCGTCTCCAAATACAAGGAGCGCCGCCGCGAGACCGAAAACCGCCTGTCGGACACGCGCGAGAACCTCACGCGGGTCGAAGACATCCTGCGCGAGCTGAATGCCAACCTCGAAAAGCTCGAAAAACAGGCCGAGGTGGCCGCCAAGTACAACACCCTGCAGGCCGACGCTACGCTCAAGCAGCACCAGCTGTGGTTTTTGAAGCGGGCCGAGGCTGAGGAGCAGCAGAACAAGGTGCGCCTGGACGGCCTGCAAGCCGTGAACGACCTGGAATCGCGCATGGCCGATCTGCGCGCGGTGGAGTCTGACCTCGAAACCATCCGCCAGGCCCACTACGCCGCTGGCGACCAGGTGAACCAGGCCCAGGGCAAGCTTTATGAAGCCACGGCCGAAGTCGGCAAGCTTGAAGCCGAGATCCGCTACGTGATAGAAGGCCGCCAGCGCGTGGAGCAGCGCCTGGTCACGCTGGCAGAGCAGATCGCCCAATGGCAGGCCCGCAAGGAAGAGGCCGACGTGGAGCTCGAAAACCTGGCCGGTGCCGGTGTGGACGCCGAAGAACGCGCCGAGATGCTGGCCGCCCAGGTCGAAGAACAGGCCATGCAGCTGCCCGACCTGGAAGAGGCCCTGCGCCTGGCGCAAAGCCGCACGGCCGAGCAACGGACTGCCGTGGTGCAGGTCCAACAGCAGATTGGCGTGCTCGCTGCCGAGCAGCGCAGCTTTGACGAACAAAGCCGCCAGCTCGACGCCCGCTTTGAGCGCCTGCGCACCGACCGCAACGCGCTGGCCGCGCCCGACGAAGCCCGCCTGACCAACCTGCGCGAGCAGCTCGAAGAAGCGCAAGAGATCGCAGAAACGACCGAAGCCCGCCTGCACGAGCTGCAGGAGTCCGTACCCCAGCTCGACGACGACCGCCGCGCGCGCCAGCAGGCCGTCAACACCGAAAGCGCTCGCCAGGCCGACCTGTCGGCCCGCATGGAGGCCCTGAAGGCGCTGCAGGAAAAGGTCAAGACCGACGGCAAGCTGCGTCCCTGGCTTGCCAAACATGGGCTCGACGGCCTGCAAGGCCTGTGGAGCCGCATCCACATCGAGCCCGGCTGGGAAAACGCGCTGGAAGCTGCATTGCGCGAACGCCTGGCTGCCCTGGAAGTAGGGCGCCTGGACATGGTGCGCGGCTTCCTGGGCTCCGGCGGTAACGATGCGCCGCCCGCACGCCTGGCTTTCTACAGCGCCCCCGCTGCGGGCCACCCCGAAACATCGTCCCCCCACGCCCGCCTGTCGGACCTGCTGCGCCTGAACGATGCGGGCCTGCGTGCCGTGTTGGTGGACTGGCTGCAGGGGTGCTACACCGCTCCCACGCTGGACGACGCTTTGGCCCGCCGCAGCACGCTGCAACCCGGCGAAGTGGTGTTTGTGCCCACGGGCCATGCTGTCAGCGCGCACAGCGTGAGCTTCTATGCGCAGGACTCCGAGCAGTCCGGCATGCTGGCCCGCGCGCAGGAAATAGAGCACCTCGAAAAAGAACTGCGCGCGCAGGCCCTGATCGCCGAAGAATCGCGCACGGCCCTGGTCCGCGCAGAGGCTGCGTATGCCGATGCTTCCCAGCGCCTCGTGGCCGCACGCCGCGAAGCCACCGAAACACAAAGTCGTGCCCACGAGCTGCAAGTCGAAACCCTGCGCCTCACGCAGCTGGCCGAACAGACCCGCGCACGCAGCCAGCAAATCGACGGCGATCTGGCCGAGGTGGAAGCCCAGCTGGCCGACCTGCAGGAGCGCCGCGTGGCTGCCGAGGCACGCTTTGAAGAACTGGACATGCAGCTGGCCGACAGCCAGGAGCGCGAGGCCCAGCTGGGCGACAAGGTCATCGAAGCCGAGCGCAAGCTCACCGCTTGCCGCGAGCAGCAGCGCACGCTGGAGCGCCAAGCGCAAGAGGCCACGTTTTCGCAACGCAGCCTGGAGGCGCGCCGCGCCGAACTCAACCGCTCCATCGAAACTGCCACCCAGCAGGCCAAGGCCTTGGCCGACGAAGAGCAGCGCGCGCGCGATGAGCTTGCCCGCCTGTCGGATGCCGCTGCGCAAGGCGGCCTGCAGGCCGCGCTGGAAGTGAAGATGGAGCGCGAAAAGGCCCTTGGTGCCCAGCGCAGCGAATACGACGATCTGACGACCAAGCTGCGCGCCAGCGATGAACGCCGCATGCAGCTCGAACGTGCGCTCGACCCGCTGCGCGCGCGAATCACCGAATTCCAGCTCAAGGAGCAGGCCGCGCGCCTGGGCCTGGAGCAGTACACCACCTTGCTGACCGACGCCCAGGCCGACCTCGAAGCCGTGGCCCAGTCGATCACCGAAGGCAATGTGCGCGTGGGTGGCCTGCAAAGCGAAATCGACCGCCTGCACCGCGAGATCGCCGCCCTGGGCGCCGTGAACCTGGCAGCGCTGGACGAACTGAAGCTGGCCAGCGAACGCAAGATCTTCCTCGATGCGCAAACCGCCGACCTGACCGAGGCCATGAACACGCTGGAAGACGCGATCCGCAAGATCGATGGCGAAACACGCCAGCTGCTCTCAGGCACTTTCGATACGGTCAACGGCCACTTCGGGCGCATGTTCCCCGAGCTGTTTGGCGGCGGCCAGGCCAAGCTCATCATCACGGGCGACGAAATCCTCGATTCCGGCGTGCAGGTGATGGCCCAGCCACCCGGCAAGAAGAACCAGACCATTCACCTGCTGTCGGGGGGCGAAAAGGCCCTCACGGCCATCGCGCTGGTGTTTGCCATCTTCCAGCTCAACCCCGCGCCGTTCTGCCTGCTGGACGAGGTGGACGCGCCGCTGGACGACGCCAACACCGAGCGTTATGCCAAGCTCGTGTCCAGCATGAGCAAGGGCACGCAGTTTTTGTTCATCAGCCACAACAAGATCGCGATGGAAATGGCCGAGCAACTGATCGGCGTCACCATGCAGGAGCAGGGCGTGTCGCGCATCGTGGCGGTGGACATGGAGTCCGCGCTTTCGATGGCCGACGCCTGAAAAACTCAAATTCTCTGAACCCATGAGCACATTGCAACTGAGTCTGGCCATCATCGGCGGTCTGGTGCTGGCCCTCATCGTGGCCTACAACACCTGGACCTCGCGCCGCAATGCGCCCAAGCGCGCGCTGCCGCAAGAGCCCGTGGATCCCGCCGGTGAGCCGGTCCAGCGCCAGGAGCCCGGCTTCGATGCGGGGGCTGCCGTGGCCGTACCGCCGGGTGAGTTTCACGGCCTCGACCGGGGCCCCGATCCCTCGGAGCATGCGGTCGATGCCGATGAGGCCCTGCAGCTGCCCGTGCCACCGTTTTCGCTGGAGCGTCGCCCCGGGCTCGATCCGCTCATCGATGTCATTGCATCGCTGCAGCCCGAGCATGTGGTGTCGGGCGATGCTGCCCTGGCCGCGCTGCCGCCGACCCGCCGCGCAGGCAGCAAACCGTTTGCCATCGAAGGCCTCAACGAAGCGAACCAGCAGTGGGAAACCCCTGCACCGGGCCAGCGCTACCAGAGCTTCCAAGCCGGTGTGCAGCTGGCCAACCGCATGGGCGCGCTCAACGAGATCGAGTTTTCCGAGTTCGTCGTCAAGGCCCAGGCGTTTGCCGACGCTATCAATGCCGCCCCCGACTTCCCCGACATGCTGCAGGAAGTGGCCCGCGCCCGCGAGCTGGACCAGTTCGCCAGCGACCACGACGCCCAGCTCATGTTCATGCTGCGCGCCCGCCAGGCCGCCTGGAGCCCCGGCTACGTGCAGCAGAACGCCGCCCGCCTGGGCTTTGTGCCCGGAGCCATGCCCGGCCGCCTGGTGCTGCCTGCCAGCGCACAGGGCCTGCCGCCCCTGCTCACGCTGGGCTACGACACCCAGGCTGCGCTGGCCGAAGACCCCGACCAGTCCGCCATCCGCGACATCACTCTGAGCCTGGACGTGGCGCAAGTTCACCGTACCGAACAACCCTTTGCGCGCCTGCGCGACGTAGGGGCCGCGCTGTGCGACGCAATGGATGGGGTGCTCTGCGACCAGAACGGCCAGCCGCTGCCCGCGATGGCCATGGATCCGATTGCTGCGGACCTGGAGCTGCTGTATGACCAGCTCGATGGACGGGATCTGTCGGCGGGGTCGGTGCTGGCGCGACGACTTTTCAGCTAGTGCAGCGCATGAGTGCAATGCAGGTCCGTCTGGCAACCGAAGCTGACCACGGCGCCGTCAAAGCTCTGTACAGAGAACTGCGGCCTCAGGACCCCGAGGTGGACAGTGATGCGTCCTTGACGCATTTTCGTGTCGTGTTGCAGTCTCCGCAGGCGCGCCTCGTCGTTGCGCTTTGCGAAGGCGAAGTCGGTGCCACCTGCATGCTGGCTTCGATCCCCAATTTCGCGAGTGCAGGAATGCCCATCGGTGTCATTGAGCACGTGGTTACGGGCGAGCGCTTTCGTCGCCGGGGGCTGGCACTTGCTGCTCTGGAGTTCGCTCTGGATGCAGCTTGGACAATGAATTGCTGCAAGGTGTTTCTTCTCTCGGGTGCTCAGCGCGAGCAAGCGCACCGACTCTATGAATCTGCCGGCTTTGTTGGCAACCAGGAATTGGGCTTCGTCCAGAAGAACCCCAGGGCGGTCCGCCATGACTGAGCAATCTGATCTTTTTTCTGCTCCAGCGCCCGCAGATCAAGCGCAACCAGCTATCAAAATCAAAGCACTGCGCGACCAGCTCAACCACTGGGCGCACCAGTACTACGTGCTGGACGAACCCACGGTGCCCGATGCCGAATACGACCGTGTGTTCCGCGAGTTGCAGGCGCTGGAGGCCGCGCACCCCGACCTCATCACCCCCGATTCGCCCACGCAGCGTGTGATTGGCGCGGTGATGGAGGGCTTGGCATCGGTGCGCCACGCGGTGCCCATGCTCAGCATCCACACCGAAACCGACACCGAGGCCACCGGCGCCCAGGCGTTTGATGCCCGCGTGCGGCGCGAGCTGGGCCTGTCGGAATCTGATCCTGCCATCGAATACGTGGCCGAGCCCAAGTTCGACGGCCTGGCCATGAGCCTGCGCTACGAAAACGGCCGTCTGGTGCAAGCCGCTACGCGCGGTGATGGTGAGGTTGGCGAGGACGTGACGCACAACATCCGCACGATCCGGCAGATACCCCTCACGCTGCCTGGCGGTGTACCGCCGCTGCTCGAAGTACGTGGCGAGGTCTACATGCGCCGCGCAGACTTTGATGCTCTCAACGAGCGCCAGCGGGAGCAGGGCGGCAAGACCTTTGTGAACCCACGCAACGCCGCAGCGGGTGCGGTGCGCCAGCTCGACTCCGGCATCACCGCCCAGCGCCCCTTGAGCTTTTTTGCCTATGGCCTGGGCGCCATCACGCCGCCCGGCGATGGCGGGCCGGTGTTCCGCACGCACTACGAGATGCTGCAGACGCTGAAGTCCTGGGGTTTTCCAGTTGCAGCGCAGGTGCAGATTGCGGTAGGTGCTACTGAATTGGTAGCATTTCACCAACAGATGGGAGCCAGCCGCGATGCGCTGCCGTACGACATCGACGGTGTGGTCTACAAGGTCAATTCCCTGCAGTTGCAGCGCGACCTGGGCTTCAAGACCCGCGAGCCGCGCTGGGCCGTGGCGCACAAGTACCCTGCCCAGGAGATGGCCACCAAGATCGAAGGCATCGACGTACAGGTAGGCCGCACCGGCAAGATCACGCCGGTCGCACGCTTGGCGCCAGTGTTTGTGGGCGGTGTCACCGTCACCAATGCCACGCTGCACAACCTGTTCGAGATTCGCAAGAAGGGCGTGCGCGTGGGCGACACCGTCATCGTGCGCCGCGCGGGCGATGTGATTCCCGAGGTGGTGGGCGTGATGCCGGGCAAGCGCACGGGGTATGTGCCCAACTTCCGCATGCCCGCAGCTTGCCCCGTGTGCGGTAGCGATGTGGTCCGCGAAAAGGGCGAAGCCAACCACCGCTGCACGGGTGGCCTGTTCTGCGCCGCACAGCGCAAGGAGGCCATCCTGCACTTCGCCGCGCGCCGCGCCATGGACATCGAAGGCCTGGGCGACAAGCTCGTGGACCAGCTGGTGGACGCCAATGTGATCCGTACGCTGCCCGACCTGTATCGGCTGGGCCTCACGTCGCTCATCGCGCTGGAGCGCATGGCCGAGAAGTCGGCCCAGAACGTGCTGGCTGCGCTCGAAAAATCCAAGCAGACCACCTTGCCGCGCTTCCTGTTCGGCCTGGGGCTGCGCCATGTGGGCGAGGCTACGGCCAAGGACCTCGCTCGGCACTTTGGCACGCTGGACGCCATCATGGATGCGAGCGTGGAGCAGTTGCTGGAGGTGAACGACGTGGGCCCCGTGGTGGCACAGAGCCTGCACACCTTCTTCCAGCAGCCCCACAACCGGGAGGTGGTCGAGCAACTGCGCGCCTGCGGCGTGACCTGGCCCGAAGGCCCGGTGGCCGAGCGTGCCCCGCAGATCCTGGCGGGTAAAACCGTGGTGCTGACCGGCACCTTGCCCACCCTGAGCCGCGACGCGGCCAAGGACATGCTGGAAGCCGCTGGCGCCAAGGTGGCCGGTTCGGTCAGCAAGAAGACCAGCTATGTGGTGGCGGGCGCCGAGGCCGGCAGCAAATTGGCCAAGGCCGAAGAGCTTGGCGTGCCCGTGCTGGACGAAGCCGGCATGCTGGCCCTGCTGTCGGGCACAGGCGCCTGAAGCAATCTCCCCTTTCTCTGAGTTTTTGATGCGCACATTGCTGCTTTCCTTTCAGGCCCGCGCGGCGGCCCTGTTCCGCTGGCTGGCCGGCCTGTTCGCCTGGATACCCCGCCCGCTGCGCCGCGCGCTGATGTGGGGAGCCCTGGCCGTGCCTGCCGCCGTGCTGGCCTACACGCTGGTGCTGATCCCGTTCACCCCCTCCATCAGCGACATCCGCAAGGCCAAAAGCGAGCTGCCCGCGCAGCTCATGTCGGTGGACGGCAAGCTGCTGGCCGAATACCGCTGGGCCAACCGCGAATGGGTGGAGCTGAGCCAGATATCGCCCAACGTGGTGAACGCCCTCATCGCCACCGAAGACCACCGTTTTTACGACCACTTTGGTCTGGACTGGCGGCGCACGGCATCGTCGGTGGTGCACACGCTGCGCGGGGACCCTCAGGGTGGCTCCACCATCACGCAGCAGCTGGCACGCAACCTGTTTCCGGAGGAGATCGGGCGCTCGCGCGTGTTCCCACAGGCCCTCACGCGCAAGCTCAAGGAGGCGATCACCGCGCTCAAGATCGAGGCGTCGTACACCAAGGACGAGATCCTAGAGACTTACCTCAACACCGTGCCGTTCCTCTACAACGCTTACGGTATCGAGATGGCCGCGCGCACGTATTTCGACAAGTCGGCCGACAAGCTCAACGTGCTGGAAAGCGCCACGCTGATCGGCATGCTCAAGGGCACGGCCTACTACAACCCCGTGCTCAACCCCGAGCGTGCCCAGGCACGGCGCAACACCGTGCTGTCGCAAATGGTCAAGCGCGGCAAGCTCGAAGAAAAGCAGCTGGAGGCCCTGCAAAAACGCCCGCTGCGCGTCAATTTCGAGCGTCAGACCGAGGTCATGGGCCCCGCGCCCCACTTTGCGATGCAGTTGCGCAAGCAGCTCATCGAGTGGGCCGACAGCCATGGCTACAACCTGTATGCCGATGGCCTGGTGATCCGCACCACCATCGACTCGCGCCTGCAGGCCATTGCCAACCAGGCCGTGGCGCGCCAGGGGCGCCAGCTGCAGGGCGTGGCCGACACCGCCTGGTCCCAGCGCAATGGCTGGGGCCCGAAGAGCGAGCTGGTGCAGACGCTGGTGCGCGAAAGCCCCGAATACCGCACCGCCATGGACAAGGGCCAGACCCCGGAAGATGCATTGCAGGCGCTGCTGGATGACACCGCCTTCCTGCAGAAACTGCGCGCCGAGAAGACGCGCGTGCAGGCCGGGTTTCTGGCGCAGGACCCGGTCACCGGCCATGTGCTGGCCTGGGTGGGCAGCCGCGACTTTGCGCAAGACCCGTTCGACCACGTGCAGGCGGCGCGGCGCCAGCCAGGTTCCACCTTCAAGCCCTTTGTGTATGGCGCGGCGTTTGCCAGCGGCGCATCACCCAGCGATACGCTGATGGACACGGCCGTGGAAATCCCCCTGGGTGGGGGCCGCGTGTGGCGCCCCACCGATGGCGGCCCGCCCAGCGACCAGCCCATGACGCTGGCCGATGGCCTGGCGTTTTCCAAGAACACCATCACAGCACAGGTCATGCAGCAGGTGGGCCCGGCCCGCGTGGCCGAGGTGGCCCGGGCCTTGGGGGTGCGCCAGTCGCCGCTGGAAGAAGTGCCATCCTTGGCGCTCGGCACCAGCCCGGTCACCCTGAAGGAAATGGTAACGGCCTACAGCTCCATCGCCAATCTGGGCCGCTATGTCGAGCCCGTGCTGATCACCCGCATCGAGGACCGCCACGGCAAGGTGCTGGAGACTTTTGCGCCGTCTGCCCCTGAAACGGTTTTCGAGCCACGCGCCGCGCAGACCTTGCGCAACACCATGCGCGGCGCCATCGACCGGGGTACGGCCACCGCAATCCGCACCCGCTATGGCATCCAGGCCGATGTGGCGGGCAAGACCGGCACCACGCAGGACAACACCGACGGCTGGTTCATCCTGATGCACGCGCGCGTTGTGGCGGGTGCCTGGGCGGGTTTCAACGACGGCCGCATCACGCTGCGCAGCGATGCGTGGGGGCAGGGGGCGCGCAGCGCGTTGCCCATGGTGGGCGAGTTCATGCAGCAGGCCATTCGCACCAGGGCGGTCAACGGGAATGACCGCTTTGTAGACGAGTTTGTGGAGACCCCCCCGCCACCGGCGGATGGATCACTGGGCGCGATGCGGGAATGGATCCGGGGCCTGTTCGGAGGGGATGCGCAATCCCCCTCTGCACCGGCCCCCTGGCCCGGCACTCCGCCACGGCCCAGCGGTGATGGGCTGCCACCGGTCACCACGGACCCTCCTGGTTCGTCCCGGCCGCCTGTGCCAGCCGAGGAGCGGGTGGGCGGGTAGGTGCGAAGCGGCGGGGTGGGCCTGCGCACCCCAAGCCACCGAAGCGTTGCACAACGCTGCCAACTTTGACGTTGTAGGACGGCGTCGCCAGTCACTCCATGGTGCGGCTGGCGCTTGGCTTATGCGCGTAAACGAACAGACCTTTCATGGTGGGGCCCGCACATTGGCCCATGCAGTCGTTGTTGGACTGCATGCAACGCCAAAGGACTCACCATGAAAACGATTACCACCACCTTGCTTGTGCTGGCCACCCTCACCCTCGGCGCCTGCACCGGCCCCATGGGCCCCCCGGGAGCGCAGGGCAATACCGGAAATACGGGATACACCGGCAAGACCGGTGACACCGGAGCCACGGGCAACCAGGGAAACACGGGTTACACAGGGGCTACGGGCAGCATGGGGTCCACAGGGGCCACAGGCGGGCAGGGCAGCACCGGTGCTACCGGCATGCAAGGCGCCACGGGCTACCAAGGGGATACAGGTGCCACGGGTGCCAAGGGCAACACCGGCAACACTGGTAGCAAGGGCAACACCGGTAATACCGGAACCTCGGGCGATGGCAGTACCGTCATCGTCATACCCGCCAAGCCGTGACACGGCGCGCTCGGCGGCTGACGGCCCGCGCCCGGCGATGCGTCGGACGGGCGGAGGTCAGACCACTGTGCCAGGCCACACAATGGCCTGCGCCACGATCACGTTCTGGCCGTTGAACGTGGCGGCGGGGGATCCGTACAACCGGTAGCCCAGTGCCAGCGCGTCGCTGACACGGCGGCTAAAGCTGGCGTCATCAGGGCCTGTGAGCAAGCGGTAGGCTGGCAGGCCATCGGGAGGTGTGCTGGCCGGGGCAGGGGACGTTGGGGTGGTAGTGGCAGTCATCCCACGGCCTATTCGATGTCAATGAAGTGCATACCCATGGCGCCCGCCTTGCGGTCGGCAAAGTAGCATTCGAGGGTTTCCTTCACGGTGCGGAAGGCCAGCTCGTCCCAGGGCACCTCGTCTTCGGCAAACAGACGTGCCTCGATGGTCTCGTAGCCGGGGTTGAACTGGTCGCTCAGCAGCGTGGCTCGGTAAAACAGGTGTACCTGGCCCACTCGGCGCACATTCAGCAGGCTGAACAGCGGGCCCATTTCAATCTGGGCGCCAGCCTCTTCGTCTGTTTCTCGCGCGGCGCCCTGGGCCGTGGTTTCGTCCAGCTCCATGAAGCCTGCGGGCAGGGTCCACTTGCCCCAGCGGGGTTCGATGTTGCGCTTGCACAGCAGGATGCGGCCATCGGGCAACGCGGGCACGGTGCCCACCACGTTGAGTGGATTTTCGTAGTGCACCGTGTTGCACATGGGGCACACCGCGCGCTGTTTGGTGTCGCCGTCGTCCGGCAGGCGGTAGACCACGGCGGTGCCACAGGCGCGGCAGTGTTTGATGGGGCTGCGGAAGGTCATCGGAGGATTTTTCGAATCAGATCGGCTGCCAGCGCTTTATCAATAAGCGCAAGCAGCTATGAAAAGCATAGTGCGGAGGCTGTGCGTCCGGGTTGGGGCCGCGGCTCCCAGGCCAGGGGCGTTACACCACGCTCAAGCGCAGCGTGCCCAGGCCTTCAACACCACCCTCCAGCACATCGCCGCGCACCACGGCGCCCACGCCTTCGGGGGTACCGGTGTAGATCAGGTCGCCGGGCTGCAGCTCCCACGCGGCCGAAAGGTGTTCGATGGTTTCGGCAATGTTCCAGATCAGCTGCGCCACACTGCTGCGCTGCTTGTCCGCTCCGTTGACCTGCAGCCAGATGGCCGCTTTGGCCACGTCGCCCGCCTGGGCGGCCGGGGTGATGGGGCCAATGGGCGCGCTGGCATCAAAGCCCTTGCCGATGCACCAGGGGCGGCCCTGTTTTTTCATGTCGTTCTGCAGGTCGCGGCGTGTCATGTCCAGGCCCACGGCATAGCCATAGATGTGTGCCAATGCGTCGGCGGCCTTGATGTTTTTGCCACCCTTGCCGATGGCCACGACCAGTTCGATCTCGTGGTGCAGGTTGGCGGTGAGGCTGGGGTAGGGCAGCTGGCCCGTTTCGCCAGCGTTGACCACCACGATGGCATCGGCGGGCTTCATGAAGAAGAAGGGTGGCTCGCGGCCGGTGAAGCCCATTTCCTTGGCATGCTCTTCGTAGTTGCGGCCCACGCAATAAATGCGGTGCACGGGAAAGCGGTCGCCGCTGCCCGCCACGGGCACGCTGGCCACGGGGGCGGGAGAAAACACGTAGCTCATGTCAGCCTCTCGAATTTCTGGGTTCAATGGAAATGAATGGTTGCCGGACGGCGCGGATGCCAGGGCAAGGACTGTGTCGCAAAAACCCCGGGCTGGACCCTGCGCGGCCTCGGTGTGGCAGTGTGCCATGGGCGCGGGCCGCCTGCTGGGGGGCGCTACACTCGCGCCCATGGCAAAGAGCTTCGATTTCCACAACACGCCAGGCCACCTGGTGCGCCGTGCCCACCAGCGAACCGTGGCGCTTTTCATGGAAGAGACTGCGGGGTTTGACGTGACGCCGGTGCAGTTCGCCATCCTGCACGAGCTGCTGGCACGGCCCGGTGAAGACCAGGTCACGCTGGCGTCCCGCGTGGCGTTCGACGCTGCCACATCGGGCTCGGTAATTGGGCGGCTCGAAAAACGCGGCTGGATCCGCCGCGAGCCCGACACCCGCGACCGCCGCCGCAAACTGCTGTGGATCACCCCCGAGGGCGAGGTTGCCGCGCTCCAGATGCGTGATGCCGCCCAGCGTGTGCAGGAGCGGCTGATGGCGCCACTCAATGCGCAAGAGCGCGTTGATCTGATGGCCATCCTGTCCAAGGTTGTCTACAACCACCAGGACCCGGCAGGGGCCTCGGGCGCCTGACGGCCCCGGGCGGCCCCGAGGCTTGCCCATTCAGCGCCCGCGGTAGTGTGGGACTCCCGCTGCCACGCTTTGAAGCGTCCCCTTTCACAACGTATTTTCTGCATGCAGCTCTACAACTACTTCCGCTCCTCCGCCTCGTTCCGCGTGCGCATCGCGCTGCAGATCAAGGGCCTGCCTTACGACTACATCCCCGTGCACCTCGTCAAGGGTGAGCACCAGGCCCCCGCGTACGCCAGCCGCATCGGCGATGCGCTGGTACCCACGCTGGTGATCGATGACGGAGCGGCGCTGTCCCAGTCGATGGCCATCATCGAATACCTGGAGGAAACCCACCCTACGCCCGCGCTGCTGCCTGCCACGCCCCTGGCGCGGGCACACGTGCGTGCGCTGGCGCAGATGGTGGCGTGCGAAATCCATCCCATCAACAACCTGCGCGTTCTCAAGTACCTGGTGCGCGAGCTGAAGGTGGACGAGGGGGCCAAGAACGCGTGGTACCACCACTGGGTGCGCAGCGGGCTGGAGGCCTTTGAGCGCCAGCTGGCACTGTTGGCGCAAGAGCGCGAAACTCAGGGCCTGCCTCCCTCCGTGCTGTGCTGGGGCGACACCCCCACGCTGGCCGACTGCTGCCTGGTGCCGCAAATCTTCAACGGCCAGCGTTTCAACGTGGACCTGGGTGGCCTGCCACTCACGATGGGGGCATTCGACGCCTGCATGGCGTTGCCCGCATTCCAGAAGGCCCAGCCGTCCGCCTGCCCGGACCACGAAGCTTGACCCCGCACGAAGGCCCTCTGGCGGCGGCCGACTGCCTAGTGCCCGACTGGCCTGCGCCCGAGGGCGTGTTTGCACTGTGCACCACACGCACGGGGGGCGTGAGCCTGCCACCCTATGACAGCCTGAATCTGGGGACCCATGTGGGTGATGTCGCGGCCGCCGTGCACACCAACCGCATGCGGCTGCAATCCACGGTCGCTGCGGTGGCGAATGGCACACGGGCGGTGTTTCTGAACCAAGTACACGGCGATGGCGTGGTGCACCTGGACAGCAGCACACCCGACGGCATCGACGCCGATGCCTGCGTGGTCACCGCGCCCGGCGTGGCCTGCACCATCATGGTGGCGGATTGCCTGCCGGTGCTGCTAGCACACCGCTCAGGCCGTGTGGTGGCGGCGGCACATGCAGGCTGGCGCGGGCTGGCCGGAGTGGGCGGGCAGGGAGTGCTGGAATCGGTTTTCAAGCGTTTTGAGGCCCTGGCGCTGGATGGCAAAGCGCTAAATGCTATCAAAATGGAAGCAAACGATCCTGCCCAAACGTTCGCCCAGGACACCCTGGTCTGGCTGGGCCCCTGTATTGGCCCGCAGGCCTTTGAAGTGGGGGCCGAGGTGCGCGCGGCATTTTGCGAGGCGAACCCGGCTTCAGAGGTGTGTTTTGTGCCCAGTGGCAGCGCCAAAGGCAAATTCCTGTGCGACCTGGCTGGACTGGCTCGCCTGCGGCTGCAGGCGCTGGGGATCGCCCACATCCACGGCAACGATGGCACATCGCCTTGGTGCACCGTGACCAACGCTTCACGGTTCTTTTCGCACCGCCGCGACAGTGGAGCCCTCGGCGCTAGCGGGCGCTTCGCCGCCTGCATCTGGCGCAGCTGACGCCGTGGCAGTGGCTGCGGCTGCGGCTTGCTCCGCATCGTAGGCCGCCTGCTCTGCGGCCTCGCGTGCCTTGATCGCCCGCTTGCGCGAAGGAGTGCCAAGGATGTACACCAGAATGCCCATGGGCAGCATGCCATACAGCGCAAAGGTGATCACGGCGCCGAGCACGGTGCCGTTGGGGCTGGTGGCTTCGGCCACCGCCATCATGAGGGTGACGTAGGTCCAGGCGATGACGATGAGGTACATTGGTTTGTGTTCAGTGCAAGCGTTGAATCCGTTGCCATGTGCAAAGGGCTCGGCAACAATGAACCCGAGAGATAAAAAACCAGAAGCTTTGCCGCTGCGAGCGACCAATCACTGAGGAAAGAGCATGAATTCTGAATCACCCTGGGCCGAGAGCGCCGAGCAGTTCCAGAAGATTTTCGGGCAAAGCTGGTCGCAGGCGCTGCAGTCGTTCCAGAAGCTGGACATGGGCACCCAGGTTCCTGCAGCACCACCCCTGAAATTTTCGCCCACCAAGCTGCAGTCCCTGCAGCAGCAGTACCTGAAAGACGCGCAGGAACTCTGGGCCCAGGGCCTGCAGGGAACCCCCGAAGTCAAGGACCGCCGCTTCTCCGGCGAGGGCTGGGCCAGCAACCCCGTTGCTGCGTTCTCAGCCGCAGCCTACCTGCTCAATGCCCGCACCCTCATGGGGCTGGCCGACGCGGTCGAGGCTGACGAGAAGACCAAGGCCCGCATCCGCTTTGGCGTGGAGCAGTGGATGGCTGCCATGGCGCCCAGCAACTTCCTGGCCTTCAACGCCGAAGCACAGAAAAAAGCCATCGAGACCAAGGGCGAGAGCATTGCCAAAGGCATGCAGAACCTGCTGCACGACATCACGCAGGGCCATGTGTCGATGACCGACGAAAGCCTGTTCGAGGTGGGGCGCAACGTGGCCACTACCGAAGGCGCGGTGGTGTACGAGAACGAACTGTTCCAGTTGCTCGAATACAAGCCGCTGACCGCCAAGGTGTACGAGCGGCCCTTCCTGCTCGTGCCGCCGTGCATCAACAAGTTCTACATCCTCGACCTGCAGCCCGAGAACTCTCTGATCCGCTACGCCGTGGAGCAAGGCCACCGGACCTTTGTGGTCAGCTGGCGCAACCCTGACGACAGCCTCGCCCACAAGACCTGGGACGATTACGTGGAAGACGGCGCCATGGCCGCCATCGACGTGGTGCAGAACATCACGGGCGCCGACCAGATCAATGCGCTGGGTTTTTGCGTAGGCGGCACCATCCTGAGCAACGCGCTGGCCGTGCTGGCAGCACGCGGCGATGAGCCCGTGGCCAGCGCCACTTTCCTCACCACGCTGATCGACTTCACGGACACCGGCATCCTCGACGTTTTCATCGACGAGGCTTTCGTGAAGTTCCGCGAGATGCAGATGGGCAAGGGCGGCCTCATGAAGGGGCAGGACCTGGCCTCGACCTTCAGCTTTCTGCGCCCCAATGACCTCGTGTGGAACTACGTGGTGGGCAACTACCTCAAGGGCGAAACACCGCCCCCGTTCGACCTGCTGTACTGGAACAGCGACAGCACCAACCTGCCAGGCCCGTTTTACGCTTGGTACCTTCGCAATTTCTACCTTGAAAACAACCTCGTCCAACCGGGCAAGCTCACCGTGTGTGGCGAGAAGATGGACCTGGGAAACCTCACGCTGCCCGTCTACATCTATGGCTCGCGCGAAGACCACATCGTGCCCATCAACGCCGCCTATGCGTCCACCCAGGTGCTACCCGGCAAGAAGCGCTTTGTGATGGGTGCCTCGGGCCACATTGCGGGCGTCATCAACCCGCCCGCCAAAGGCAAGCGCAGCCACTGGATCCGCGCCGACGGCAAGCTGCCCGCCACGCTCGACCAATGGCTGGACGGCGCTACCGAGCACCCCGGCAGCTGGTGGACCGACTGGGCCGGCTGGATCAAAGGCCATGCAGGCAAGCAGATTGCAGCGCCCAAGAGCTATGGCAAGGGCACCAAGTTCAAGGCCATCGAGCCCGCACCTGGCAGCTACGTGAAGCAGAAAGCCTGATACGCAAAAGTCCTGACTGTCAGCACTGCGAGAATTACCAAGCAACCAACAACCTCCAACCACAAGGACATTCCATGGAAGACATCGTCATCGTTTCGGCCGCCCGCACTGCTGTGGGCAAGTTTGGTGGTGCGCTGGCCAAGACGCCTGCGACCGAACTGGGCGCCATCGTGATCCGCGAAGCCATCGCGCGCGCGGGCCTGTCGTCCGACCAGATTGGTGAAGTCATCATGGGCCAGGTGCTGGCCGCTGGCGTGGGCCAGAACCCCGCCCGGCAGGCTTCCATGAAGGCCGGTGTGGCCAAGGAAACTCCTGCGCTCACGATCAATGCGGTGTGCGGCTCAGGCTTGAAGGCCGTGATGCTTGCTGCGCAGGCTGTGGCCTGGGGTGACAGCGAGATCGTCGTGGCTGGCGGCCAAGAGAGCATGAGCATGGCGCCCCACGTATTGCCCGGCTCCCGCGATGGCCAGCGCATGGGCGACTGGAAGCTCATCGACACCATGATCGTGGACGGTCTGTGGGACGTGTACAACCAGTACCACATGGGTATCACCGCTGAAAACGTGGCCAAGGCCTATGGCATCACGCGCGATATGCAGGATGCCCTGGCATTGGGCAGTCAGCAAAAGGCAGCAGCTGCACAAGACGCAGGCAAGTTTGTGGACGAAATCGTGGGTGTGAGCCTGGCGCAGAAGAAGGGCGACCCCATCCTGTTCAACGCCGACGAATACCTCAACCGCAAGACCAACGCCGAAGCGCTGGCAGGCCTGCGCCCCGCATTCGACAAGGCCGGCAGCGTGACGGCGGGCAACGCATCGGGCCTGAACGACGGCGCAGCCGCTGTGGTGGTGATGACCGCTAAGAAAGCTGCAGCCCTGGGCCTCAAGCCCCTGGCACGCATCGCTGCATTCGGCACCAGCGGACTCGATCCCGCCACCATGGGCATGGGCCCGGTGCCAGCGTCACGCAAGGCCCTGCAGCGCGCAGGCTGGAACGCTGCCGATGTGGATCTGTTCGAGCTGAACGAAGCCTTTGCCGCACAAGCCTGCGCGGTGAACAAGGAATTGGGGATTGACCCTGCCAAGGTGAACGTGAACGGCGGTGCCATCGCTATCGGCCACCCCATCGGCGCTTCCGGCTGCCGCATCCTGGTGACCCTGCTGCACGAAATGCAGCGCCGCGATGCCAAGAAGGGCTTGGCAGCGCTGTGTATTGGTGGCGGCATGGGCGTGTCCCTGGCCTTGGAGCGCTAACAAGCCCCTGCGCCTGTTTGCACCTGCGGTTCAGCCGTTTCTCAGGGGCAAGGCCAAAAATCGAAGCCGCGTTACGACGCGGCTTTTTTATGTCTGGCTTCAGTGTGAACGTGTCGCCGCCGTGGCCTCACTTCTGCGTGCGCAGGTGGTTGCAAGATGTTTCTATGGGATCGTTGGAAGGCTGTGGCTTGCACCAAAACTGTGACTCTGCCGAGACACATAGCGCGTAAGGCGTGTGACGCATGCCGATATGCCAAAAAGAAAAGGGCTTCAGTGTTTTCCTTCACGGCAGCGGTAGATTTCTTCGGTAGAGTGGCTGTTGAGCAAATCACTAACAAGGAGAAATCACATGAGCCAGAAAGTTGCATACGTCACCGGCGGCATGGGCGGCATCGGGACTGCCATTTGCCAGCGCCTGCACAAGGAGGGCTTCAAGGTCATCGCAGGTTGTGGCCCTACCCGTGACCATGCCAAGTGGCTGGCCGAGCAGAAAGCCCTGGGCTACACCTTCTATGCGTCGGTGGGCAATGTGGGCGACTGGGATTCCACGGTAGAAGCCTTTGGCAAGACCAAGGCCGAGCACGGCACCATCGACGTGCTGGTGAACAACGCTGGCATCACCCGCGACCGCATGTTCCTCAAGATGTCGCGCGAAGACTGGGACGCGGTGATTGAAACCAACCTCAACAGCATGTTCAACGTCACCAAGCAGGTGGTGGCCGACATGGTGGAAAAGGGCTGGGGCCGTATCATCAACATCAGTTCGGTGAACGGTGAAAAGGGCCAGGCGGGCCAGACCAACTACTCGGCCGCTAAGGCGGGCATGCATGGCTTTTCGATGGCGCTGGCGCAGGAGCTGGCGACCAAGGGCGTGACGGTCAATACGGTGAGCCCCGGCTACATCGGCACTGACATGGTCAAGGCGATCCGCCCCGATGTGCTTGAAAAGATCGTTGCCACGGTTCCCGTCAAGCGCCTCGGTGAACCCAGCGAAATCGCTTCCATCATTGCGTGGCTGGCTTCGGATGAAGGTGGCTACGCGACCGGTGCCGATTTTTCGGTCAACGGTGGCCTGCACATGGGTTGATGCCCGAAGGCTTGGAAAAACAAAAAACCCCGCAATGCGGGGTTTTTTGTTGGAGGAGCAAGAGGGAAGGGGTCGCCGGTTATCTTGCTTCGAGGAGCCTATGAAATGGGCCGTTTGGCGGAAACACAAACGGTACCTTGGTACGCTTTGTGCTTTGATTTTGCGGCTGGCATTGGATGGGCGCTTGAAGCGGGAAGCTGGCTGCCACGCCTTCAGAAGCGGGCGGGAGCGCGCTTGCGATCGCGTTCGTCTTCGGGCCAAGCGGACAAGATTGCGGTGGTATTCATGCTGGAAAACTCCTGTGATGTACCAACAACGCGGCCCATCTACTGTCCGTTGACAGCGTCTCGCAAAAAAATGCAACCGTAAGTGCCCGCAGATTTACCTCTACACCGCTATCAAAAATAATAGCTAAAAATCATTGCTGGATAAGCGCAAGGGTCGAAAAAGATCACTTTGTGATTACATGAATTTACATTTTTGGCCTATGCCGCTGCCGAGATTTCTTCCAGTTCCGAAGAAATTTCCAGCCAGCGTTCTTCCAGTTGGGCCGTCTCTTCATGGCCTGCCTTCAGGGCGCGGCCACACTCTGCGATCTCGGCCGGGGGCAGGGCTTGCGTGAGCTTGTGCTCGAGCGCAGCCCGTTCGCCAGCCAGCGTCGCCAGGCGCTTGTCGATCTGCTCCAGCTCTTTTTTGAGCGGCCGTGTTTTTTCGGCTTGTTGTTGGCGCGCCTGGGCATCCAGTTTGCGTTGTTCTCGCCCGTCCCTTGAAGGTGTTGGGGCGGAGGCTGGTGTGGGCACCGGGGCCGCGACAGGAGCGGGATTTGCTGCCGCTGAAGGTGCGTTGGCCTTGGGGGCCGTGGAGCTTGCCACCGAGACCTGTGCCTGCTCGGCCAGGCGTGCCTCTTCGCGAAGGCGTTTGGACTCTTCGAGCAGGTAGCGCTGGTAGTCGTCCAGATCGCCATCGAAGGGCCCCACAACGCCCCGGCCCACCATCCAGAAGTCTTCGCAGACCGAGCGCAGCAGCGAACGGTCGTGGCTGACCAGCATGACGGTGCCATCGAAGTCGTTGAGCGCCATGGCCAGGGCCTCGCGGGTCGCCAAGTCGAGGTGGTTGGTAGGTTCGTCGAGCAGCAGCAGGTTGGGACGCTGCCAGACGATCATGGCCAGCACGAGGCGGGCTTTTTCGCCACCGC
Source organism: Acidovorax sp. Leaf73 (assembly GCF_916855635.1). NCBI lineage: Bacteria > Pseudomonadati > Pseudomonadota > Betaproteobacteria > Burkholderiales > Comamonadaceae > Acidovorax > Acidovorax sp. Leaf73. Next base: position 1,061,031 of record NZ_CAKASI010000001.1, on the reverse strand, counting down.
TCATGGTGCCCACGGCCTGCTTGACCATGTCGCCCGTGAAGTTGAACGTGCCCAGATAGCTGCGCAGGTCTTGCTCGCGGCTGGGTTGCTTGATGTCGGGGCCCAGTTCCTTGGCCAGGCGGATCATGTGCTCCAGCGGGTTCTCGTTGGGGCGCAACACGTCCAATTCCTGCTGGGCAAAGTAGCCGATGTTCAGGCCCTTGCCTTCGGTCACGCTGCCGCCCAGGGGCTTCATGGTGCGGGCAATGGTTTTGACCAGCGTGGACTTGCCCTGGCCGTTGGCACCCAAGATGCCGATGCGCTGGCCCGCCAGCACCGAGCGGTTGACGCTGGTGAGGATGGTGGTGGGCGTGCCCTCGTCGTCCACATAGCCAAATGATGCATCGCTGATAGCCAGCATCGGGTTTGGCAGATTGGCAGGTTCCTTGAACTCGAAGGTGAAGTCCGCCTCGGCCAGCACGGGGCCAATCTTTTCCATGCGTTCGAGCTGCTTGACGCGGCTTTGCGCCTGCTTGGCCTTGCTGGCCTTGGCCTTGAAGCGGTCGATGAACTTCTGCAGGTGGGCCATCTTCTCCTGCTGTTTGGAGAAGCTGGCCTGTTGCAGTTCAAGCTGCTGGGCGCGCAGCTCTTCGAACTTGCTGTAGTTGCCACCGTAACGGTTCAACTCGCCTTGCTGGATTTGCAGGGTGACGTTGGTGATGGCGTCCAGAAACTCGCGGTCATGGCTGATCACGATCATGGTGCCCGCGTAGCGCTTGAGCCAGGCTTCGAGCCAGACCAGGGCGTCCAAGTCCAAGTGGTTGGTGGGCTCGTCCAGCAGCAGCAAATCGCTGGGGCACATCAGTGCGCGGGCCAGTTGCAGGCGCATGCGCCAGCCACCCGAGAAGCTGTTGACGGGTTGGTCCAGTTCGCTGACGCGAAAGCCCAGGCCCAGAATCAGTGCCTGTGCACGTGCCACGGCATCGTGGGCTCCCGCGTCGTGCAAGTCGGAATAGGCATGCGCGATGGCCATGCCGTCGTCGCTGGCCTCTGCGTCGAGCAACTGTTGCTGGACCTCGGCCAGACGCGTGTCACCCTCCAACACAAAGTCAGTGGCCGACTGGTCGGTTTCGGGCATGTTCTGCGCGACCTCCGCCATGCGCCAGCTGGTGGGGATGTAGAAATCTCCCCCGTCTTCGTGCAGTTTGCCGCTGAGCAAGGCAAACAGGCTCGACTTGCCCGCGCCATTGCGGCCCACAAGGCCTACGCTTTCGCCGGGGTTGATGGTGGCGGAAACGCTGTCGAGCACGACTTTGGCGCCGCGTCGCAGGGTAACGTTCTTGAGGGTGATCATCCGGAACTCAGAAAAAAGCGCACCCGCACTGGGCGGGTGGCGTGAAAAAGCAGGGGGCCAAGGCTGTTGCAAACCATCCAAGGGATGCAACAAGCCGGTGGCGCGCAACCCTCTATTGTGCCGTGAGCCGGCTTTGGGCGGCCAAGGCCTGCCGAGTCACCAGCAAAACCTGGTCTTCACCTGCACTGGTATCGAGCCAGAAAACAGGCAGTTGGGGGAAAGCGGCCTCGAAGTAAGCGCGTTCGTTGCCAATCTCCAGAATGATCACTGCATCCTCACTCATGCAGGCGGGAGCAGCGGCAAACAGCTGGCGCACAAAGTCCATGCCATCGTTGCCTCCGGCCAGGGCCAGCTCGGGCTCGGCACGGTATTCGGCGGGCAAGGCGGCCATGCTGGCCGCATTCACGTAGGGCGGATTGCACAGGATCAGGTCCCAGGGGCCGGGCAGTGCAGCCAGGCCATCGGACAGCTGCAGCTGGATGCGGTCTTGCAGGCCATGTTTGTCCACGTTGATGCGGGCTACCGCCAGCGCATCGGGCGATATGTCGGCGCCCGTCACTTGCACCTCGGGCCAGGCCATGGCCGCCAGCACGGCAAGGCTGCCGTTACCCGTGCACAGGTCCAGCACCTGGCGGGTGTGGTCGCTCAGGTACTCGTCAGCCCCCCCATCGACCAGCAGTTCGGCAATGAAGCTGCGCGGCACGATGGTGCGTTCGTCCACGTAGAACGGTACACCCTGCAGCCAGGCCTCTTGTGTGAGATAGGCGGCGGGCTTGCGGGTGCGGATGCGCTCTTCAAAAAGAGTAGCTACCAGCGCTTGATCGGCGGGCGCTACGGGCTGATTCTTCATGGAATCGGGGGCTTCCGACAGATCACTGTCCAGCGGCAGCCCTAGACGCCAGAGCACCAGCCAAGCGGCTTCGTCGTGGGCATTGGTGGTACCGTGGCCAAAGGAGACGCCTGCTGCGGCAAGGCACTGCGCACCCGATTCGACCAGGGCACCCACGGTATCGCCCGCGACGGTGGGGTGCTGTTGTGGAGTGTTCATGCTGGCACTCCATTGGCGGCCAGGGCCTGCGCATGCAGGTTTTCCAGCGTGCGGCGGTAGATGTTCTTGAGGGGGTCAATGTCGGCCACGACGATGTGCTCGTCGATCTTGTGGATGCTGGCGTTGGGAGGGCCGAGTTCAATCACCTGGGGGCACACCTGGGCAATGAAACGGCCGTCGCTGGTTCCGCCCGTGGTGGAGAGTTCGGTGGTCAGCCCGGTCTCTGCAGTGATGGCCTGCTGCACGGCGCCCACCAGTTCGCCGGGGGTTGTCAAAAACGGCTGGCCGCCCAGCGTCCAGCGCAGGTCGTATTCCAGGCCATGGCGGTCCAGCACGGCGTGCACACGCTGCTGTAGGCCTTCGGCAGTGGATTCAGTCGAGAAGCGGAAGTTGAAGTCGATCACGACCTCTCCCGGAATCACATTGGTGGCACCCGTGCCGCCGTGCATGTTGCTGATCTGCCAGCTGGTGGGCGGGAAAAACGCGTTGCCCTCGTCCCACACCGTCGCCGCCAGCTCCGTGAGTGCGGGCAGGGCCTGGTGAATGGGGTTGCGGGCCAGTTGCGGGTAGGCAATGTGCCCCTGAATACCGCGCACAGAGAGCTTGCCACTGAGCGTGCCGCGCCGCCCGTTCTTTATCATGTCACCCGTTTTTTCGACGGATGTGGGTTCTCCCACGATGCAGTAATCGAGCTTTTCACCACGTGCCTTGAGTTTCTCGACCACGACCTTGGTGCCATCCACCGAGGGGCCTTCCTCGTCGCTGGTCAGAAGCAAAGCCAGCGCAATCTGCGGATCGGGCGTGGCGGCCAGGAACTCTTCCACCGCCACGACAAAGGCGGCGATGGAGGTTTTCATGTCGCTGGCACCACGGCCATAGAGCTTGCCGTCCTTGTGGGTAGGCACAAACGGGTCGCTGCTCCACTGTGCCAGCGGGCCGGTGGGTACGACATCGGTGTGGCCGGCAAATACTACGGTTTTAATAGCTGCTTGCGCCTTTCCATCAAGCGCTACAGGCCTTTTTGCCCACAAGTTGCTGACACGAAAGTCCGCCGGGCCGCTGTCCAGGCGCTCACACACAAACCCGAGCGGAGCCAGCCGCGCGGCCAGCAGGTCCAGGCAGCCCGCATCCTCGGGGGTGATGGAGGGCAGGGAAATGAGCTGTTCGGCGAGGTGCAGGGTACGGGACATTGGGGATTCGGTGGGATGGGGCCGTGCAGTCAGCTATAGTTAGAGAGCGAAGCGTAAGCATCAGCGCGGCCTAGGCGAGAGACGGCAAGCCAAGGACCGCCCCGCAGCGAGGGCGTCGTCCCCCAGGGGGAAGGCGCCGCAGGCGACTCAGGGCGGAGACATTTCATGCCACTGGTTTGACGTCCAGCACGATCTCGGTGAAGGAAGGCGCGTCGTCGGGTGCATCCCGCGCTTCCTTCTGCGCCTTGGCGGCATTGGCGGCCAGGGAGAAATCGTTTTGCAAGCGCCACATGAGGTTGGTAGGCGAGTCAGCGTAGGCCATGCCTTCCTTGCGGTCGATCTTGGAGTCCATGATCAACCGGGCGAGGGCTTCCTCAAAGGTCAGCGAACCTTCGGCCATGGACTTCTCCATCGCTTCTTTGACGCCTGAGAAATCGCCTTTTTCGATCAGGTCGGACACCAGCTTGGTGTTGAGCATGACTTCCACCGCCGGAGCACGGCTGCCGTCGATGGTGCGCACCAGGCGTTGGGAGATGATGGCCTTCAGGGCGGATGCCAGGTCGCCCAGCATGGTGGGACGCACTTCGACGGGATAGAACGACAAGATGCGATTGAGCGCGTGGTAGCTGTTGTTGCCGTGCAGCGTGGCCAGACACAAGTGGCCGGACTGGGCGTAGGCAATTGCGGCCGACATGGTTTCGCGGTCGCGGATTTCGCCGATCAGGATCACATCCGGCGCCTGGCGCAGCGCGTTCTTGAGGGCGGTCTGCAGCGATTGGGTATCACTGCCGATCTCGCGCTGATTGACGATGGATTTCTTGTTCTTGAACTGGTACTCGACCGGGTCTTCGATGGTGAGGATGTGGCCGGTGAGTGCTTCGTTGCGGGTGTCGATCATCGACGCCAGGGATGTGCTCTTGCCCGAGCCCGTGGCGCCGACCATCAGGATCAGGCCCCGCTTTTCCATGATGAGTTCGCGCATCACGGGTGGAAGGCCCAGCGAGTCGAATTCGGGAATCTGCTGCGAGATGAAACGGATCACCACCGCGTAGCTGCCGCGCTGGCGCATGGCACTGATACGGAAGCGGCCCACACCGCTGAGCGGCACGCCCATGTTCAGCTCGCCGGTTTCCTCCAGTTCTTCGATGCGATCTGGAGGGACCACTTCGGAGAGCAGGTTGCGTGGCGCATCGGGCGGCAGGATCTGGTTGTTGATCGGGATGCATTCGCCGTTGATCTTGATCAGCGCCGGGGCATTGGCCGACAGGTAGACGTCTGATGCTTTCTTTTCGCTCATCAGGCGAAGAATTCGCTCCATCGTGCTCATGGTGTTTCCCTCTTGTTGTCGGTGTCTGTCGGCGGGCAGGCGAGATGGCCTGCCCCGGGCTTGAATGCGATCAGTCGCGCAGCAGATCGTTGATGCTGGTCTTGGAGCGCGTCTGCGCGTCCACCTGCTTGACGATGATGGCAGCGTACATGCTGTAGGGCGCGCCGTTGGCGGCTGTTTTGGGCAGGTTGCCGCTGACCACCACCGAGCCCGAGGGCACGCGGCCATAGCTGATCTCGCCCGTGGCGCGGTTGAAGATGGGGGTGCTCTGGCCCAGGTACACGCCCATGCCCAGCACGGAGTTCTCTTCGACCACCACGCCTTCAACCACTTCGGACCGTGCACCGATGAAGCAGTTGTCTTCGATGATTGTGGGGCCGGCTTGCAGAGGCTCCAGCACGCCACCAATGCCCACGCCACCCGACAGGTGCACGTTGGCACCGATCTGTGCGCACGAGCCCACGGTGGCCCAGGTGTCGACCATGGTGCCTTCGCCCACATAGGCGCCGATGTTCACGTACGAAGGCATCAGGATCGCTCCCTTGGCGATGAAGCTGCCACGGCGGGCGACGGCGGGTGGCACCACACGCACGCCGGTGGCCTTCATTTCTTCTTCGGACAAGTGGGCAAACTTGGTCTGCACCTTGTCGTAAAAGCCCAGGTCGCCGGCTTTGACGACCTCGTTGTCTTTCAGGCGGAACGACAGCAGCACCGCCTTCTTGATCCACTGGTGCACGGTCCACTGGCCCACACCTTCGCGCGTGGCCACGCGCAGCGTGCCGTTGTTCAGCTCGGCGATCACATGCTCGACAGCGTCCTGGATTTCCTTGGGGGCGGCGGAGGGCGAAAGGCTGGCGCGGTTGTCCCAGGCGTTGTCGATGAGGGTTTGCAGTTGTTGGGTCATGTTGTTGTCTGTCAGTCTGTGGATCAGGAATCAGAAATCAGGCAGTGCGGGACTGGATGAATTGCACGATGCGCAACGCAGCCTCCACGCACTCTTCGGTTTCGGCCACCAGGGCCATGCGCACGCGCTGGGCACCGGGGTTGCTGCCCTGGGCCTCGCGGGCCAGGTAGCTGCCAGGGAGCACCGTAACATTGTATTGAGCCAGAAGGGCCCGCGCGAACTCGGCGTCGTCCATGGCAAGCTGCTCGGGGACTTTGGCCCAGAGGTAGAAACCTGCATCGGGAAGGGCTACTTCCATGACACCCGCCAGCAGCGGCGTGACTTGGGCGAACTTCTTGCGGTAGCGCGTGCGGTTTTCCACCACATGCTGCTCGTCACCCCAGGCCGCAATGCTGGCTGCCTGCACGATGGGGCTCATGGCGCTGCCGTGGTACGTGCGGTACAGCAGGAAGGCCTTGATCAGGGTCGCATCTCCCGCCACAAAACCACTGCGCATGCCGGGCACGTTGCTGCGCTTGGAGAGACTGGTGAAGGAGATCAGGTTCTTGTAGTCGCTGCGGCCGAGCTTGTCTGCAGCCTGCAGGCCGCCCAACGGCGGTTCGTCGCGGAAGTAGATTTCGCTGTAGCACTCGTCCGAGGCAATCACAAAACCATACCGGTCGCTCAGTTCAAACAACTTCTTCCACTCCGTCAGCGGCATGACGGCGCCGGTGGGGTTGCCAGGGGAGCAAACAAAAAGCAACTGCGTCCGCTGCCACACGGAGTCCGGCACCGCGTCCCAATTCACGGCGAAATTGCGTGCCGGGTCGCTGGCCGCGTAATAAGGGGCCGCGCCCGCCAGCAGGGCTGCACCTTCATAGATCTGGTAGAACGGATTGGGGCAGACTACCAGCGGCTGGCCTTTTGAAGGATCGATGATGGTTTGGGCAAACGAAAAAAGTGCTTCCCGAGAACCATTCACGGGAAGGACCTGGGTGGCCGGATCCAGCGTGATGGCATAGCGCAAATTCAGCCAGCGGGTGAAGGCCTCGCGCAAGCCCAACTCGCCAGCGGTGGCGGGGTAACTCGCCAGGCCACTGAGGTTGTTACTGAGTGCATCTTTGATGAACTGCGGTGTAGGATGACGTGGCTCACCCATGCCCAGGCTGATGGGGCTGTAGGCTGCCGGGGGCACCACCCCCGCAAAGAGCTGCCGCAGCCGCTCGAAGGGGTAGGGCTGGAGATGGGAAAGCAGGGGATTCATGGGGCGCCATTATGGGCGATCACCTCAGATCAGTCGGCGCTGGATCGGCCGTGGTTTTGCGGATCGTGACCGGAGCTGACCTCAATGCGTCGATGGGCCCGTGGTCTGTCAATCCGCCGTAAGTGCGTGTACCTAGTATTCAGGCCATTTGATCAGAACAATAGAGGAGACACGATGTCAGGATTCCTACCGCTGCGTCCGGGGCTCTGGTGGATGCGCAGGTGGCATTTGCTTGGCAAGCTGCTCTCGCTGAGTCTTCTGGTGGGGGCGGCACTTGCCATTGCTGCGTTTGGGGCGCCTTGGTGGGCGCTTGCCTTGGCCGCAGTGGTGGTGTTGTACGCTCTGCTCGTGCTTTACCGCAGTCTGGCCACCGACCTTGCGGGTCTGGCGCAAACCATAGAGCTGACCCAGGCCGGGGATCTCCGGGCCCAGCCCCGTCGCGACTACGGACAAGACGAAGTGGCCGAGATGGCGCAGTCGCTCGACCGCATGGTGATCACGCTCTCCTCCATGGTGGCAGACATCCGTAGCAATGCGGCGCTGGTCGCCCATGCTGGGCAGAGCCTGGCCGAGGGCAATCGCTCGCTGGCCGACCGCACCGAGCAGCAGGCCGCCAACCTGGAGCAGACGGCCGCCAGTGTGGAGCAACTGTCTTCAGCGGTGCAGAACAACGCTCAGACCGCGCACAGTGCCGATACCCGGGCGGCGCAGGTGCGTGACGCAGCCGATGTGGGCGCCCAGGCCATGGCACGTGCGGTGCAGTCGGTCGAGGCCATCCAGCAAGGTGCGCGGCGCATGACCGAAATCATCGGTGTGATCGACAGCATTGCATTTCAGACCAATATCCTTGCCCTGAACGCAGCCGTTGAGGCTGCTCGCGCCGGAGAGCAGGGCCGTGGGTTTGCCGTGGTGGCAGCAGAGGTGCGCACGCTGGCCAAGCGGTCCAGCGATGCCGCGCACGAAATTCGTGAACTGATCGGTGCCTCGGTCAGTCAGGTCGAAACCAGTGCGGGCCTGATTCGGTCGGCCGGGGAGGGGATCTCGGACATGGCGGGGGGCATTCGCAGCGTGGCAGCCAGCATGAGCGAAATCTCCGGATCGAGTGCCGAGCAAAGCACCGGCCTGCGCGAGGTGAGCGCCGCCGTGCAGCAACTGGACCAGATCACCCAGCACAACGCCCAGATGGTGGGCCATGCCGTGCAACAGGCAGAGGCCCTGGAAAGCCGCGCATCCACCTTGTCGCGTGCGGTCTCTGCATTCCGCCTGCAGCAGGGCACGGCCGAGGAGGCTGTGGCGCTGGTGGGCAAGGCCATGGCGCTGCACAAGAGTACCTCGCGCGACCAGTTCCTGCGCAGCATCACTGACAAGAATCAGCCCTACCACGACCGCGACATGTATGTGTTTGTCCTCGACCCCGCCGGCACCTACCTGGCCTTTGGAGGCAACACCGCCAAGGTGGGCACGCGGGTGCAGGACATTCCTGGCATTGCGGGCGGCCGGCTGGTGAACGACATCGTTTCCCAGGCGGATCGTGAGCCGGGCTGGGTGGAGTACGACATCACCAACCCTGCCACGGGTGCGGTGCAGACGAAAATGTCTTACGTCAGCCGCGCGGGCGATCTGTATGTGGGTTGTGGGGTTTACAAGGCACTCGCTGCCCGCTGAGTTGTCGGCCCTCGGCCACCGGCGGGCTCACCCCAGCAGCCGGCGGTACCAGGCAGTGGGTGGTTGTGGTGCAGGTGCTTTTGCGTTGGTCGCCTCAGCTTCGACCTCAGTTCCGGAGGCATCCATGGGCAAGAGCGCAATCCGGCGTATACCCAATCCCAGAGAGCGCTTGTCCGTGCTCTCCGGATTCAGATCGCAGGGCCGAACGAGGGGGGAGCCCTGGAGCACCACTCTGACCCGGTCCGCACGGCTTCGCAAGACCGCATCGGGAACACGGGCCTCCAGGACGAGCGTGTCGCCCACTTGTTCCTGGTGCACCGCAATCGCTTGCCCATTCACCTGCATTTGAAGCTCGCTGACAGCTGCCATCGTCAACAGGTGGACGACTTCCATCCGCAGCAGGTGATCGCCAACGCCTACCGGGCGGAAGTCGATCCATGTCTCAGGCTCCAGGCCTGTCCATGCAAAGTGATGTGGACCTTCGGTCTCCCGGACATGCCAGCCCCGTCCCGGGATGGGGCGGTCAAAGAGGTAGTCGTGTCCAGGCGGCAGGGAGGCGAGCCAGTGCGAATCGGGCTCGTCCAAGGGCGCTTCAATGTACCGGTTGAAGCCCATGCGGTCTTCACCCCGCAACATGACGCAGGGGAAAGGTTCGCTGACCTTTGCGATGGGGACCGTCACTCGGACGGCCAGTCCCAGCCTGTGCTCCGTGGTGCGGTTGGGGTTGGAGTGATGCAGCAGCCGTTCATTGAAGAGAAAGAACTGGCCGGGCTCCAGCACCATGGATACCTTGCGGGTTTCATCCACGTAGGCGGGGTCTGAAGCGATGCCCCCGAACCGAAGGCTCTTGGCTGGATCGGTATCGATGGCCGGAGGGATGATTTGCCGGTGCGAGCCTGGAATGATTTCCACGCATCCATTTTCCAGCGTTGCCGGCGTAATCGCCAGCCAAGCTGAAATGTTCAGGATGGGTTCCATGTTCCAGTTGTAATGATCTTGGTGCCAGGGGTATTCCTCTTGCTGTTCAGGCCGGGCAGGCGGTTTGTTGAAAAGATTGGAGTTCCACAGAACGAGATCCGGCCCATAGAGAGAAGCCATGCGTTCCACGATGGCCGGGGCCGAGCACATCGCATGGACCGCTTGGCTGTCCAGGTGCCGCACGCGCAGGCCGAATGGGCAATAAGGCGTAGGCGTGGGCAGCACCCGCTCACATACCGTTGTGCGGAATTTTTCCATTTCATGGGGCGAGAATGCCGTGAATGGCCCTGCGTAGCCCTGTGCCCGGAATTGCTCAATTTCCTCCGGAGACAAACAGACGGGGAGTTCGGAGGTGTCTTTGTTCATGGGTGCCTGCGTAGAAATACCTGTCAATTCTGAGGTTGCGCTGTCACGCGGGTTGGCTGGAACGTCCTCCACTAGCGCGGTCAGGCGCTCGTAGGCAGCCCGGCCCACGCTGACCTGCTGTCGTGCCACTTGCAGCAACCGCTGCCGTTCAGTCCCTGCTGCATGCCACGCATCCTGTATGGCGGTCGCCAAGTGCGTGGCCGTTTCCTCACGGTCCAGAAACACTATGTGGCAGGCGGCGCCAAACTGGGCTTGAAGCCCTTGCATTTTCGACCGGTAGTGGGGCGATGCCACCAAGGCAATCACCGACACCCCTTGCGACAGTGCGAACACTGCCGCATGGTAGCTGCCGGTGATGACTACACGGCATGCACCGATCTGCTGCACGACGTCCTGTGGCGTTGCAACCGGGTAGGAGGTGTAGCTGATGCCCGGGATACCATGGAGCAGTGAGGCAATGGCGTCCGGATCGGAAGGACCGGCAAGCGAAATGGGCACACCGGCAACAAGAGGTGCACCCAGCCGTGAAATGGCACTTCCCAACCCTTCCCGCAGGCGCGACAGGGTGTTGGCATCGACGCCGGCGTAGTCCGCTTGGCGGACGTTGATGCCCAGGCTCTCGCCCAGAACTGTGGGGTGCAAGTTAAACGCCAGTTCAATCGCCTCGTCTGCTGCCACGACCAGGCGTTGTTCTGGCACCCCAAAGGATCTCGCCACCATCGGGCTTTGCTGCGATTCTCTGCAGACCACCAGGCTCAAAAGAGGAAATACCCCCAGCATCTTCTGCGAAAGGCTGCGAACGCTGACGGGTTCAAATCCACAGCTCAGAATGACCGTTGGCTTGCCGAACCTGATACCCGCTTCCAGCGTCTGCAAGATGACTTCCGATTGACCAGAGAAATCGTCGCTGAAATATCCGCCGCCGGTCGCCATCACCATATCGCAATCCATCAGCGCCGACTCGATGCGCGCACAGTCCGCTGATGATTGGGTTACCAGGTTCCGGGAATCAGCACCAAGGGCGATGAGTGGCAGGGGGAGGCGTTCTTCGGTGAGCTCAAGCGCAATGACTTCGGGACAATCCTTTCTGAGCAGGGCTGCATTGCGGGTTATCCAATGTATTTGACAATCTGGCCAGAGATGCCGTAACCGGCGAAAAATGACCTGGTAAATCGCCCTGTCTCCCAGATTGTCGTTGTTGGAGAAATAGTTTCCTGAATCGACCAGAATTCGGTGCGGTGCCATTTGTGAATGTCAGAAGTAATAGGTGGTCAATGCCTCATCATGGAACGATACCAAACCGAGTGTGGTTGGGCGAGCCACCACTTTAGGGAAGCTCTTCACGAATCGGTTCTGGCTGTGCCGTAGCGACGCCCGAACTAAAACAGCACCCGCTTTGGGTAATTGGGCACGCCCAGCAGGCACTGCGCGAGGGCAATTGCCCGGCTTCGCGGGGGCATTACGCGTCCTTGCAGACGCACCTGCCCCTACAAGCCATCAACTTGTGCCTCGCCATCCACAGGTTTGACAGCGCAAATAGAGTGACGAGCTGCGCCGTGTTCTTCTTGAGCCCCCGGTAGCGCACCTTCACGTACCCGAACTGCTGCTTGAGCACGCGGAACGGGTGCTCCACCTTGGCCTGGATGCTGGCCTTGGTGCGCTCCAGTTGATCGATCAGCGCCTCAATAGGCTTGTCCTTGTCCAACTCCCGGCGCAATCCTGGACGCATGGCTACGTGCCAGCGCAAGGTTGGCTTGGCATCAGGCCGTTTGTGCACGCCTTGGTAGCCCGCATCTCCAAATGCGTCTGCCTCCTGCCCGTGCAATAGGCTGTTGGCTTCGATCACGTCACCCACGTTGCCGCTAGTGCCTCGCACCGTGTGCACCAGGCCCGAGTCCGTATCCACGCCAATGTGGGCTTTCATACCGAAGTACCACTGGTTGCCCTTCTTGCTTTGGTGCATCTCGGGGTCGCGCTCGCCGCTTTGGTTCTTGGTGGGGTGGGCGCAGCAATCAGCGTGGCATCCACCACAGTGCCCGCTTTGAGCTGCAACCCTTTAGCTTGCAGGAGTGCATTGACGGTGGCCAGGATCTGATCGGCCAGCTTGTGGCGTTCCAGAAGGTGCCTGAAGCGCAGGATGCTCGATTCACTGGGGATGTGCTCGTCCCAGTGGGACAGGCCTGCAAAGTCCCGAAAGCTGGCACGTCGTGCAGCGCTTCTTCCATGGCGGGATCGCTGAGCTTGAACCATTGCTGCATAAAGTGGATGCGCAGCAGGGTCTGCACTGCAAAGGGCTGCTGACCCCGGCGTCCGGCTTCGGGCGCGTACGGCTCTATGAGCGAGACCAGTTCAGTCCAGGGCAGCACCAGTTCCATGGCGTCCAGGAACTCGCGCTTGCGGGTGCGCTTGACTGTATTGCTCAGGCCCAGGCTGCTTTGCTTCATGCGACTATTGTCTGGGCTTCAAGCTTGCTCAATCACATCGCAGCGGTATTCGTGCAGAGGGTCCCTAGTGGGAAAACCACCTTCTTCACGAAGTTAGGGTTCCTGGCTATCAGAAGAGGTGATTTATTCAGGACTTCTGAAAATGCATTGAAAATAATCAACCCGGCGAATAACATGAATGCATAGTCAGCCGCGCTGCCTGCATTGTTCCAGCGAGATTTGAAAATTACTCCAAATGCGATAATGTAGATGGTCAGTAAAAAAAGGGGGTGCACCAGCGACCAAAATATTCCGCCAAAGGAGCCGCGATATTGGCTGGAAAATTCACGCTTGACGAGTTCAAGGACCAAACTGCGGTGCCGCCACAATGTGGTGGGAAGGCTAGATTGCATGGATTGCACATTCCATTTGAAATCGCGGCTGTATTGATTTGGTTGGTATAGTCATTAATCTCAGCCTAATATTGCGCGATGTGCATTGTCGAGAAGATCTGTGCTAGGCGGGCGGGCGGGTGGGGACGCTCTTATTGAATCATTGAAGGTTGCCCTGCAGCGGGGGGGCTGTTCGATGCGCCGTCTGAACGTGAAATTTGCTCCAATGTGCTCGATTTTGCGGGGTTTGTCTTCCCTCAAAGTGCCAGGGAGGGCTGGGCCTGAAGATTTCCCGGTCCTAGTCGACCTGGGCGGATGAAGAGGGCTCTTGCTCAGAGCCCCCAACCTAGCGCGGAGCTTGTGACCGCCGCTGGCGGGCTCGCTCCAGGGCTGCTGCAATGGTGGCCTGGCGGGCAACCTGCGCCGTGGCGGTATCTGCGAGGGAGGCAGGGACAGGGCCGTTGTCAACGGAGGACGGAGGGGTTTCATCATCCGCGTCCGGTACTGCTTCCAAGGGCAGGCGTTCACGGTGTGCCTGGTAGCGCAGGCGCGCCTGTTGCGCCAAAGGACCCGACCATGCGGCCCAGCCGGTGGCATTCCCGCTGGCGTTTTCGAGCTGGATGCAATCCACGGGGCACACCGGAATGCACAGCTCGCACCCGGTGCAATAGGGCTCGACAACGGTGTGCATTTTCTTGTGGGAGCCCACGATGGCATCGGTGGGGCAGGCCTTGATGCACAGCGTGCAGCCGATACACCAGGCTTCGTCGATGTACGCCACGGTGCGTGGGGCTTCCACACCATGCTCCGCACTCAGCGGCAGCGGAGCTTGCCCTGTGATGGCTGCGAGGCGGGCGATGCCCTCAGCGCCCCCGGGGGGGCACTGGTTGATGGGCACGCCCTCTTCGGCAATGGCCAGGGCGTATGTGGCGCAGTCGGGATAGCCGCAGCGTGTGCACTGTGTCTGGGGCAAGGCCGCGTCGATCCGCGCCGCAAGCGTGAGGACGGCGGCAGTTGATGCAGAAGCTGGCCGGGGGGGGCTCAAGCCTTGCGCGCCGAATTGCGGCGGGTGCGGGCAGATGCCGCGGCGGTCACCGTAGTCTTCGCTGGCGTGGCAACGCCCACCTCAGCGGGTGCGGCAGCGCCGGTGGGCTTGCTTGTGGTGGCTGCGGGTGCTGGTGCCACCCAGCGGGTGGCCACCGCCGCAGGCGCCTTGGCCGTGGGCTTGGTTGGCGTTTTGGCGGCTGCTTTGATGGGCGCTTTTACAGCCGCTGTGGCGGCGGGTTTGGCGAGTGGCTTGGCGGCTGCCTTGGGGGCGGGCGCTGCGGCTTTTGTTGTTGCTGCTGCGCGGTAGGGGGGGTTGTCGTCCGGCGTTTCCGTGACGGGAGCTGCGATTTTTGCCTGGGGCTTTTCGTGTTCCAGGATGAAAGCGCGTACCTGGGGGTAGACCACTTCGCGCCAGCGCCGGCCGCTGAAGATGCCATAGTGGCCCGCGCCCTTGGCCTCCAGATGGCGCTGTTCCTTGCGCACGATGCCGCTGCACAGATCGTGCGCGGCTTCGGTCTGGCCCGAGCCGGAGATGTCGTCAAGCTCGCCTTCCACCGTGAACAGGGCGGTCGTGGTGATGTCCTGCGGGCGCACGCGCTCGATCTTGCCGTCGGGGGAGCGCACATCCCAGGTGCCGTGCACCAGTTTGTAGTCCTGGAAAACGGTCTGGATGGTTTCCAGGTAGTAGTCGGCGTCCATGTCGAGCACGGCGTTGTACTCGTCGTAGAACTTGCGGTGGGCCTCGGCGCTGGCGTCGTCGCCCTTGATCAGGTCCTTGAAGTAGTCATAGTGGCTGCTGGCGTGGCGGTCCGGGTTCATGGCCACAAAGCCGGTGTACTGCAGAAAACCTGGGTACACGCGCCGCCCTGCGCCGGGGAAGTTCTCGGGCACGCGGTAGATCACGTTGTTCTCGAACCACTCAAAGCTACGGTTTGTCGCAAGGTTGTTCACCGAAGTCGGGGATTTGCGGGCGTCGATGGGGCCACCCATCATGGTCATCGTCAGCGGCGTGGTTTCGCCACGGCTGGCCATCAGGGACACGGCTGCCAGCACGGGCACGGTGGGCTGGCACACGCTGATCACATGGCAGTTGCCGTAGATGCCCTGCAGGTGGCGGATGAACTCCTGCACGTAATTCACGTAGTCGTCGAGGTGGAACTCGCCCTCGGCCAGGGGGACCAGCCGCGCATTCTTCCAGTCGGTGATGTAGACCTTGTGGTCCTTGAGCATGGTGCGCACGGTGTCGCGCAGCAAAGTGGCGTAGTGCCCCGACAAGGGCGCCACGATCAGCACCACAGGCTGGGCCTTGAGCTTGGTCAAGGTGGCGGTGTCGTCCGAGAAACGCTTGAAGCGGCGCAGTTCGCAGAACGGCTTGTCCATCTCGATGCGTTCGTGCACCGCCACACCGACGCCGTCCACATCCACCGAATGGATCTCGAAAGCGGGCTTTTCATAGTCCTTGCCCAGGCGATACAGCAGTTCGTAGCCCGCAGACATGCGCTGCGCCAGCGGGCTTTCGCTGAAGGGGGACATGGGGTTGCTGAACAGCTTGGCTGCAGCCTGCGCGAAATCGGTAAAGGGCTCCATCAGGGAGCGCTGGGTTTCGTAGATGTGATACAGCATGGGCGAAACTCCGTTATGTTGCAGTGCAATATAACAGCACTTCGTAACAAGCGCATGGAGGAAAACCACCAATGCCAAGTCACCTATGCGACAGATCAAGGCGTCTCACTTGGAGCTTGTCCAATGAGCCGATGCCAATCAAAATGCTATTGAAAAGATAGCGGTAAATTTAATGTGGACGAGCGGTAGGGCCCAATTTTTCTCAAATTATTGCGGCTTTGGCTCAGCCTGCTCCTGCAACCACGCCTCGAACGACTCCCGGGCCGAGTTGCGCAGGGCGGGGCGGAACGCGGTCTTGTTACTCAGGTACAGGCAATGCCGGATCACGGTATACGGATTGAAGCTGGCCTGGGGGTTTTGCTCTTCGAAGTGCTGCTTGTAGCGCTTGACCACACCCACGGTCTCGCGCATCAGCGCATTGAAGCGGGCCCGCGTCATGCCCCGGGACCACGCCTGAATGTCGTCCACAAAACCGTCTACCTTGGAAGGCTCGAACTCGAAGTCCTTGAAGAAGTGCGTTGCAATCTTGAGGAAGGTGAACGCGTTGAGCTCGCTGCTGGGGACTTGGGCCTTGCTGGGGACCTGCGGGTTGTCGGCGGTGGCAGGGTCGGGCAGCGGCTCGGCGGTTTCGTCGGGGGCTTGCAGCAGTTCGGCGGCCGTGGCGTCGCGGATCTGGCGGAACTCGCGGTCGGCCAGCTCGAACAGGGCTGACAGCACATTGATGCGGCGCTTGAGTTCGCCTGGGATCGATTTCTTGTACTTGATCCGGTGGTCCAGCACGCTCCAGGAGTCCTGGATGATGGTGCGCACCTGCAGCTCGAACGGCAGGTGGGCATAGGCTGCATGCTCAGGCTGCGTGCGTTCGGCATGGCTGAGCTTGAGGTCCAGATGCAGGCCTTTGTAGCCAAATGAGGCCTCGGTGCTTTCCACCGCCGTCACCTTGTCGGTGACATCGATCACGGCAAAGTGCCCGCGCACGATGGCCGCAATTTTCTCCAGCTCGTCCTCGTACAGGCACACCACACGCACGCCGACCAGGTCGGTGATGTAGTGCTGGATCTCGTAGGGCGTGTTGTTTTCCTCCAGCGCTGGGCGGTATTTGCGCACGAACTTGCGGATGCACTCATCCACATCCTTGACGCGGCCCTCCACCTTGGCGATCTCTACCCCTCCCGACTGCGTGACCACGGCGGCCACCATGGCGGTGAAGGCGGCGCAGGCGGTTTCCAGCGCAGCGGATTGCTCCGCGTAGAACGCGCGGAAATGGGATTCCTCCAGGTCGAAATCAAGCGATGGCATGCTGGTTCTTTGGTGTGCGAGGGTGGTGGGTGGGGGCGTGCTCAGGCCCCTGGTGCGGTGTTGAGGATGGTGCGCAGGAAGCATATCCAACAATGCCCGCCCGGCGTTGCCCTGTGTGCAAAGTGTTTGCGCAAATACAGCTTTCTTGTGCCGGACAGATGCCCATAATGGTGCAGATCGCCACGGCGGTGGCTTTTGCCGACCGTGGCGGGCATATCACCCAGAAAGCCATGACCCAACATTCTCCGGCAGGGATCGTCGATGCAGCCGCTGGGTCCACACCCTTGGCGCCTTCCCCTGGAGGAGGGAAGGGGACCACCAGCCACCGGTGGGTTCCCGTCGTGCTGCCACCTCTGGTGGGGCTGCTGACCCTGGGGCTGACGTTCTTGTACTGGCAGAGCGCCGAGAGCGGTGCCCGCGCCAAGCAGGAGCAGAACTTTCAGGTCGCGGCCGACCAGATCGCCTACAACCTCAAGGACCGGATGGCCACCTACGAGGTGGTGCTTCGCGGAGTCAAGGGGTATTTTGAAGGGTCCGAGCGCATCGATCGGGCCGAGTTTCAGGCCTATGTGGGGGCGCTCCAGCTGCGTGAAACGCGCCCTGGCTTGCAGGGGGTTTCGCTCGTCATGCAGCTACCTGCTTCGGCACTGGCGGCACACCTGGATGACATGCGCCAGCGCGGTTTTGCCCAATACACCGTGCGCCCCGAAGGTGCGCGCGAGGTGCTGGCGCCCATCACCCACATCGAGCCCTTGGAGGGCAACAACCTCAAGGCGCTGGGATTCGATGTGCTGACACTTCCCCCAGCAAAGGAAGCACTGGACCGGGCCCGTGACACCGGAGAGCTCGCCTTGTCCGGCCAGTTGACGCTGCTGCAAAACAGCAGCCCGGGGCTGGTCATGTACATGCCGCTGTATGGCGCGGGCGTCGATATGCGCGCGGTGCATGGTCGGCGCGCGGGCCTTGCCGGCTGGGTGTCCGCGCCGTTTCGCCTGGAAGACGTCGTCCATGGCATGTCGCGCGAGTTTGATGCCGACATCGGCTTTCGGATCACCGACGACACCCAAGCAGGCGCTCAAACCCTGCTATTTAGCAACGTTGTGCACCAGGCCGCTGTGCAGGGGGATGCCCCCTCGGGTCTGCAGGCACGGCGTGTGCTGGAACTGGGTGGCCGCCGCTGGGTGTTGCAAATGTCGCCACTGCCTGCGTTTGCGGCGCGTTTTCAGGATGAGGGGCACCACCCTGTGGCCCTGATGGGTATGGTGCTGAGCCTGTTGCTCGCCTGGTTCACCTGGCTCTTGGCTACGGGGCGCGAGCGGGCCGTGGCACTGGCACGCGACATGACAGCGGAGCTGCGCGCCACGCGCGATGACCTGGAGAGCACGCTCAACGCCATCCCCGACCTGTTGTTCGAGGTGGGGCTGGATGGCTGCATCTACCACTATCGGTCGGCGCGGTCCGAAGCACTGGCCGTGCCGCCCGAGATGTTTCTGGGTCGCTTGCTGCGCGACGTGGTCCCGCCCGAGGCCGCCGCAGGCTGCCATGCAGCGCTGGAGGCCGCGCACCGCACGGGCTATTCGGCGGGCCACCAGTACCGCCTGGAACTCCAGGGCGCTACGCACTGGTTTGAGCTGTCCATTGCCCGCAAGGAAAGCGCCACTTCGGGCGATAAACCCCGGTTCATCGCGCTCTCGCGCGACATCACCGAGCGCAAGCAGGCCGAGGCGCGCACGCACCAGCTGGCCTATTTCGACGCGCTCACCGGCCTGCCCAACCGGCGCATGCTCCTGGACCGCATGGAGCACGCCTTGCGCAGCGCCCAGCAAACGGCGCAGGTGGGCGCCGTTCTGTACATCGACCTCGACAACTTCAAACAGATCAACGACGCGCGGGGGCACACGCTGGGCGACACGCTGCTCATGCAGGTGGCGCAGCGCCTCACGCAGCAGCTGCGCCCCGGCGACACCGTGGCCCGCCTGGGCGGGGACGAGTTTGTGGTGCTGGCGCACAACGTGGCGACCGACATGGAGGCCGCCGGGCGCCAGGCCCTGCTGGTGGCCGAAGAAATCCGCACTGCGCTGGAGGCGCCATACACCATCGACACGCACCTCTACAGCACCACGGGCAGCATCGGCATTACGCTGTTCCCCAAGCGCGGCGAAGGCGTCGAAGATCTGCTGCGCGAGGCCGACACCGCCATGTACCGCGCCAAGGACCTGGGCCGCAACCGCATTCGCTTTTATGAGGCGGCCATGCAGGCTGATGTGCAGGAACGCCTGGCCCTGGAGCAGGACCTGAAGAAAGCCCACGCCCTGGGCCAGCTGGCTGCATTCGTGCAGAGCCAGGTGGACGCATCCGGCACCGTGGTGGGCGGCGAGCTGCTGATGCGCTGGGACCACCCCACGCGCGGCAATGTGCCGCCCGGCCGCTTCATCCCCATCGCCGAAGCCTCGGGCCTGATCCTGCGCATGGGCGACTGGATGATCCAGCAGGCCTGCGAAACCCTGGCGCGCCTGCAGGCTGCGGGGCGCGAGCTGTCGCTGTCGGTCAACGTGAGCGAGCGGCAGTTCCGTCAGGACGACTTTGTCGAGCGCGTGCGCCACATGCTGGCCCACACCGGCGCCCATCCAGCCAACCTGATACTCGAAGTGACAGAGAGCCTGCTCATCGAAGACCTGGACGACACCATCGCCCGCATGACCGAAATCGTGGGCCTGGGCGTGCGCTTTTCCATCGACGACTTCGGCACTGGTTATTCGAGCCTGGCCTACCTCAAGCGGCTGCCGCTGTACGAGCTCAAGATCGACAAAAGTTTTGTGGACGACACCCCTGACGACCCGAGCGACACTGCCATCGTGCAGTCCATCATCTCGGTCGCCAGCCACCTGAACCTGCGCGTGGTGGCCGAGGGTGTGGAAACCCGTGCACAAGCAGATTTTCTGGTGGCGAGCCAGTGTGACTGCCTGCAGGGCTACCTGTTCGGTCGGCCGGAGCCGCTGGCGGCGTGGCTGGGTAGGCTGACTTCACCGCAATGATGCGCTACGCGCTTGGTGTAAGTGCTGCACCGCCTAACCAGGAGCCGAAGGTGGCTCAATGGGCCACGAACGCCCAGCGTTCATGGTCCCGCCAGCGGCCATTGATCTTGAGGTAGCGGGGCGAAAAGCCTTCTTGCCGGAAGCCACAAGCCCGCACCAGCGCAATGGACGCTGCGTTGCCGGGCTGGATGTTCGCCTCCAGCCGGTGCAGCTTCAGTGGCCCAAAGGCGTGGCGCAGCAGCTGTTGCATGCCCGCACGCATCAGGCCCTGGCGCTCGTAACCGGCGAAGACGTAGTAGCCCAGGTAAGCGCTGCGAAAGTTGCCCATCACGATCTGTGAGAGATTGAAGACGCCCACGATCTGTTCGCCTTCGCCCGCTTTGCGCGGCCGGCACACCAGAAAACCCTGGTTCGCAGGCGTGTCCAGCTGCGCCAGATAGGCTGCAAACGATTCGGGGGTCGATGGCGCCGAGGTCCAGGGTGTATGCAGGGCCTGGCTGCGCTCGGCCAAAGTGACAAAGCGCTCTGCATCCGCTGCCACGGGTGCGCGCAAGGCGACGGGCGCGGTGGCTTGGGTTTTTACGCGCACTTGCACACGCTTTGGTTCTGCCCGCAAGCCATCACCCCGCTGCGCGGCGTCAGGCAGCCAGGGCCTGGGCTGCTGGGTCTGCAGAAGATTCATGCGCGTTGGCATACGCCTGCATCGCCAGCGCATGCACCTCGCGCGCAGGGCGGTCCTTGAGCAGATGGTTGCTCCACACCTGGCGCCAGATGCGGGCACCGGGCAGGCTGTGGCGCAGGCCCAGCATGTGGCGGGCGATGTGCGGCCAGGGGGTGCCGTACTGGGCAGCCTCGCGCTCCATGTACTCGACCATCTTGATTTCGACCTCTTCGCGCGTCAGGGGGCAGGGCATACCACCTTGTTCGCCGTAGTAGAGCTGGTCCCAGCGGGCCAGCCACCAGGGGTTGTGGTAGGCCTCGCGACCGATCATCACGCCGTCCAGGTGCGTGAGCTGCTCTTGCACCACCGCATCGGTGGTGATGCCGCCGTTGATGGCGATGGTGAACTGCGGAAACTCTGCCTTGAGCTGGTGCACCACCTCGTAGCGCAGGGGCGGGACATCGCGGTTTTCCTTGGGGGAGAGGCCTTGCAGCCAGGCGTTGCGCGCATGCACGATGAACACGGTACACCCGGCGTCAGCCACGGTGCCGATGAAGTCGCGCACAAAACCGTAGTCCTCCACCTTGTCGATGCCGATGCGGTGCTTGACGGTGACGGGCACGCTGACCACGTCCTTCATGGCCTTCACGCAGTCGGCCACCAGCTGAGGCGATTTCATCAGACTGGCGCCAAACGCGCCGCGCTGCACCCGGTCGCTGGGGCAGCCGCAGTTGAGATTGATTTCGCCGTAGCCCCATTGCGCGCCCAGGCGCGCAGCCTCGGCCAGCTTGTCGGGCTCGTTGCCGCCCAATTGCAGGGCCACGGGGTGCTCTTCGGCGTTGAAGCGCAGGTGCCGCTCGGTGCCGCCATGGATGATGGCGCCCGCGTTCACCATCTCGGTGTACAGCAGGGTCTGGCGGGTCAGCAGCCGGTGAAAGTAACGGCAGTGGCGGTCGGTCCAGTCCATCATCGGGGCGACGGACATGCGCCAGGGGCTCAGGGTGGTTTCCACGGGCAAACTAGAAAAGCGGGGAGGGTGGGGGTTGCGTGGGGTGCGCCTGTGGGGGCGAAGGCGCCCGCAGGGCTGCAACTGGAAAGCCGCGATTATCCCACCGACCTCGCGGCCAGCACCAGCGTGTGGTTTTGAATAGAAATGGGTGCTAGCGCTTATCTAGCAAGCGCTAATTGCTATCAAAAACAGAGCTTTCGAATGGCTTGCAACAAAACGCTGTGCGGTTGCGCCTTTGGGCGTGCTAGCCCGCCGGCTGCGCCCCTTCGCGCAGCCCATAGCGGCGCACCACCTGGGCGCGTTGGCGCGGGTCGATGTTGATGTGGGTTGCATCGCGCCCCGCCATGGCCAGCAGGCGTGGGTCCATCACGCGGCGCCACAGGGGCGGCACGTAGGCCAGGGTGAACATGCCGAAGTAGCCAATCGGTAGCTGCGGCACATGGTCGAAATGCCGCAGCGACTGGTAGCGCCGCAGCGGATGCGCGTGGTGGTCGGAATGCCGTTGCAGGTGAAACAGCGCCCAGTTGGAGAACAGGTGGTTGCTGTTCCACGAGTGGTGTGGCTGGCAGGGCTCGTAGCGGCCGCTGGCGTCTTGCGTGCGCAGCAGGCCGTAGTGCTCTACGTAGTTGGCCGAGGTGAGCTGAAAGTTGGCCCAGAACGAGGCCACTACCAGAAACGGCAGCACGAAAAGGCCCAGCCACAGGGCCAGGGCGGTCCATAGCAGCAGGGTAATCAGCGCGGGCTGCAGGATTTCGTTGTGCCAGGAAAACTGCGGTTGTTGCTGGCGCGCCAGCCGGTCTTTCTCCAGCGCCCAGGCCCGGCGCAGGGCTCCGGGCATTTCGCGCAGCGCGAAGCGGTAGATCGACTCGCCCATGCGCGACGACGCCGGGTCGGCCGGGGTCGCCACGTCGCGGTGGTGGCCCCGGTTGTGTTCGATGAAGAAGTGCCCGTAGGCCGTGGGTGCCAGTACCAACTTGGCCAGCCAGCGTTCGAGCTTGGAGTTTTTATGGCCCAGCTCATGCCCCAGGTTGATGCAGAAGCCGCCCACCGTGCCCGTGGTCAACACCATGGCCAGAACACCATGCCAGGGCAACGTCTGCGTGGCCACAAACCAGGTGCTGAAGATAAAAGCCGCCCACAGCACCGGCACCAGCAGGTAGGTGATGCGGCGGTAGTAGCGGTCTCGCTCCAGCGCCGGCACGGCGGATTCGGGTGGGTTGCTCTGGTCCACGCCCAGCAGCCAGTCCAGCAACGGCGCCGCCAGGTAGAAAAACGCCACCGGCGTCCACAGCGTCAGCGCCTCGCCAGTCCAGAGCATGAGCGCTGGGCCCACGGCCACGGTGCAGGGAACCACCAGCGACAACAGCCACGCATACCGCTTGCGGTCGCGGTAGGTGGCGTCGTCGTTGCGGGCGGCTTGCAGCATGGTCCAGGGCGTAGCGTGGCGTGGTGGGTCGGCTCCGGGGAAGGAGAGCCATGCCAGTCATTCTGGTCAAGCGCCTTCGAAATGCCAGATCTTTTTGACCAAAGTGAGGCCGGGAGAAGATTGTTGACAATGCCGCCAACGAGATTCTCCGCGGGCAGGTTGCCCTGCCTCAAAACTGGGCATAGGGGCTATCGGCGATACTCCCGGCGCTTGCGATTGACGGTGGCACGACCGCCGCTGCCTGTTTTCTGCCTCCCCCTCATGCACCACACCATTTTTGACACTCCGGTTGTCAACACGCTCCTGCGCGCCTTTTCCCGCTTTACGCTGCGCATTACCGGCTGGAAGATTGAAGGCGCTTTGCCCACCCACGCCGCCAAAAGTGTGCTGATTGCCGCGCCCCACACCAGCAACTGGGACTTGCCTTACACGCTGATGCTGGCGTTCTCGCTCCGCCTGCGGGTGTACTGGATGGGCAAACACAGCCTGTTCAAGGCGCCATTCGGTGGCGTGATGCGCTGGCTGGGCGGCATTCCGGTGAACCGGGAGCAGTCCGGCAACCTGGTCGCCACGTCGGCCCAGGCGATGCGGGAGGCCGATGGCCCCATGCAACTCATCGTGCCGCCCGAGGGCACACGCGGCAAAACGCGGCATTGGAAGACAGGCTTTTACTTCATCGCCCAGCAGGCGGGTGTGCCCATCGTGCTTGCGTTTGTGGACTATGGTCGCAAGGTAGGCGGCCTGGGCCCGGTGTTCGAGCCCACGGGTGACCTCGACAGCGACATGGCGCGTATCAAGGCGTTTTATGCGCCGATCCAGGGGAAGAACCCGAAGCAATTCGAGACCTGATGCAGGTCATTGAATTTTGGTGAAATTTGGCTCTGTCGCTTATCTATAAAGCGCAAGCAGCTATCAAAAATGAAGTGAATGCGGGCGTTAATGGTGCTCACGCCCCCACACTGCGGCGATCAATCTTGCGGCTGAGCACGATGCTGGTCTGCGTCTGGTGCACGCCGTCCAGTTGGCCCACCTTGTCGAGCAGGGCGTCGAGCTGCTCATGGCTGGTGCAGCGCAAGAACACCAGATAGTCAAACGGCCCGCTCACGGCGGATACCTCTTCGACCTCGGCCATGGCCTCCAGCGCGCGCAGCACGGTGGGCGCGGTTTTGGGCAGCACGCTGATGCTGCACCAGGCCCGCACGGTGGTGGCATCGAGCCGGGTGCCCAGCCGCACCCCGTAACCCGCGACCACCCCCGAGCGCTCCAGCCGCGCGATGCGCGCCACCACGGTGGTGCGGGCCAGCCCCAGCTTGCGTGCCAGCGTGGCCGTGCCCTCGCGGGCATTGGCCTGCAGGAGGCTCAGCAGCTGGCGGTCGGTGTCGTCCAGGGGTTGTGTCATGGGGTCCTACTCAAAAAGTCATAACGTCCATCATATTCGCCGTTATGGCAGAACAAGGAGCGTTTTTCGACGTTATTAGCGCTACACATTGACAGCACCCTTGCCTAGCATCAAGGCATCTTCAACACCGCTCACTGCTTCACGCAGTGACCACCACCGGGAGTGCCGCTATGACCACCCTTTCCAACACCTCCACCGCCTCCCACGCCGCCACCCATCGCGCCATCACCATCCTGGGCGCGGGCCACATCGGCTTTGCCATGGCGCTGCTGCTGCAGCAGGCCGGCGACTACGACATCCTGGTGGTGGACCGCGACCCGGCGCGCCTGGCCGAGGTGGCTGCGCTAGGCGTCTCTACCCAGTTGGCGACAGACGACGCAAGCCTGCAGACCGCCATCGATGGCCGTTTTGCCGTGCTGAACGCGCTGCCGTTTCACCGCGCCGTGCCGGTTGCGACGCTTTGTGCCGGAGCGGGAGTGCACTACTTTGACCTGACCGAAGACGTGGCAAGCACCCAGGCCATCCGGGCACTGGCGGCCAACGCCCGCAGCGTGCTCATGCCCCAATGTGGTCTGGCCCCGGGTTTCATCGGCATCGTGGGCAACGATTTGGCGCGCCGTTTTGACACCCTGCACACGCTGCGCATGCGCGTGGGCGCGCTTCCGCGCTACCCCCAGGGCGCCCTGCGTTACAACCTGACCTGGAGCACCGAAGGGCTCATCAACGAATACTGCAACCCCTGCGAGGCCATTGTGGACGGAGTGCGCACCACAGTGCCCGCGCTGGAAGGGCTGGAAACCTTCGCGCTCGACGGTGTGGAATACGAGGCGTTCAACACCTCGGGTGGGCTGGGCACATTGACCGAGACGCTGGCAGGCAAGGCGCGCCAGGTGGACTACCAGTCCATCCGCTACCCCGGCCACAACGCCATCCTGAAGCTGCTGCTCAACGACCTGCGCCTGCGTGACCGGCGCGATCTGCTCAAGGACATTCTGGAGACGGCCATTCCGACCACCGATCAGGATGTGATCGTGGTGTTTGCCACCGCATCCGGCCTGAAGGGCGGCCGGCTGGTGCAGGACTCGTACTCCGCCCGCATCATCGGCACCCAGGTGGCGGGGCACACGCTGAGCGCTATCCAACTCACCACGGCCGCAGGCATCTGCACGGCGCTCGACCTGGTGGCCCAGGGGCGGTTGCCTCAGCGGGGTTTTGTAGGTCAGGAAGCGTTGGGGCTGGGGGATTTTCTGGCTAACCGGTTTGGGGTGGCATATGCGGGGGAGCGCCTAAAAGCGATTTAGCCGTATAAAATAAAAAATTGAAATTTATACGGCCAATGGACTATCTTCCCCTTCCGGACAGTGCTGCGCGGCAGTTCATCGACTCGATCACCATCTTCGAGGAGTACCAGCGCACCCGCAAACAGGCATCGCAATATGCGGGCGGCATGTACTGGAAGGCACAAGGCCCCTACGAATACCTTGTAAAGACCCAGCGCGACAACAGCCAGGAGCGCATCGGACCGCGCAATGAACAAACGGAGGGGGTCTACAAAGAGTTCACAAGTCGCAAGACAGCCGTGGAGGACCGCCTCAAGACTCTGCGCGCTGCGCTCACTGACGCTCAGCGGCTGAACAAGGCCTTGAAAGTCGGCCGCACCCCTGCGATGGTGATCGACATTCTGCAGGCGCTCGAAGACGCGGGCCTGGCGGAGCACTTCACCGTGGTTGGGACGCATTCGCTGTATGCGTACGAAAGCGCAGCGGGTGTACGCATCGTGCAGGGCGCATTGGCTACGCAGGATGTGGATCTGCTGTGGGATGCCCGCCGCAGGGTGCGGTTCATCACCGAGATGGAGCGTTCAGACGTGTCGATGCTTCAGGTACTGCAACGCGCAGACTCCACCTTCCAGCGCAAGGAAGGTCAAAACGAGACTGCCATCAACGCCAAAGGTTTTGAGGTGGACTTCCTGCGCAGGATGGCCGAGGGCGATGACCCGCACCCCTTCCGCTTCTCTTCCGACGAGGATGATCTGTGGCCTGTGCAGGCCGTCCGCGCTTCGGTACTGACCACCGCGCCGCGCTTCGAGCACGTTGTGGCATCGGCCACCGGACACATGGCGATGATGCGCACCATCGCTCCGGCAACCTTCGTGAAATTCAAGCGTTGGATGGCAGAAAAAGCCCCCGCGCGCGAACCACTCAAGCGCAACCGGGACCGCCGCCAGGCCGACATCGTTCGAGGTCTGCTCGACCAAGGAATGCTGGTGTCCTGACGGTGAACTTCCGAGGGGTTAGCGTCCGCCAGGCTTCTGGTACATCCCCTCAATCGCCTCGGCAAAGTGCGCCATCAGGTTGTTGCGCTTGAGCTTGAGCGTGGGCGTCATGAAGGTGTTTTCAATGGTCCACGGCTCCAGCGTCAGGTGCACCGCACGCGGCACGGCGTATCGGGCAAAGCTGGCGGTGTTCTTTTCGATGCGGGCCAGCACGGCGCGGTGCACACTGGGGTTGTTCAGGCTGTCGGCGTCTTGGGCCGAAAGACCCAGATCGCCCGCCAGCCGCTGCCATTCGTCACGCTTGAGCACGGCCACGCAGGCGATGAAGGGGCGGTTTTCGCCCACTACAAAGGCCTGCTCCAACAAAGGGTCGGCCAGCAAGGCCAGCTCCAGGTCGCCCGGTGGGATCTTTTCCCCGGTGGAGGTGACGATGATTTCCTTGATGCGGCCCTTGATGTAAATGCGGCCGTTCACGATCTCGGCCTGGTCGCCCGTGCCCAGCCAGCCGTCTGCGCCCAGGATCTTGGCCGTGTCTTCCGGGCGCTTCCAGTAGCCCTTCATCACGATGGGGCCGCGCACCTGCAGTTCGCGGTTGTCGCCAATGCGCACTTCCACACCGGGTAATGCCTTGCCTACGCAGGCGGGGTCGTTGTCGTCTAGTGCGTTGACCGACACCACCGGTGCAGTCTCGGTCATTCCGTAGCCCTGGATCAGCGGCAGCCCCAGGCCCAGAAAACACTTCGCAATGGTGGGCGACAGCGGTGCCCCGCCACTTACCGCCACGCGCACACGGCCGCCAAATTGGGCCAGTAGCGGCTTTGCCACCAGGGCCTGCAGCACCGACCAGGGCAGGGCAGCCATCCAGCCTGCGGCCTGGCTGCTGGCGTCGGGAGTCGGCGCGGGCAAGCCTTGGGCGGCGCAAAACCGCGCCCAGCCCTTGTTCTGCGCGGCTTCATACAGCTGCATCTTCCAGGGCGTGGGTGACAACTTTTCGAGCAGCTTGGCGTGGATGCGTTCGTAAATGCGCGGCACCGACACCAGCACCGTGGGGCGTACCGTTTTCAGGTCTTCGGCCAGTTGAGGCACCGAGCGCGCATAGGCCACACAACTGCCCGCCGCAATCGGCAGGTAGTACCCGCCCGTGCGTTCAAACGTGTGCGACAGCGGCAGGAACGACAGGAACACGTCGTCAACCGTGGGGGCAATGCGCTCCAGCACCGCCTTCACGTCGCTGACCACGTTGTGGTGCGTCAGCATCACGCCCTTAGGCTTGCCCGTGGTGCCAGAGGTGTAGACGATGGCCGCCAGGTCGTCTGCCTCCGGGGCTTTGGGAACGGTTGCGCTGCCCGCATGTGCCGCACCGGCCAGCCATTGCACCAGCGAACCGACCGCAGGGCCGTCCCCAGACGCTGGTATTGCGGTGAGCGAGGCGCCGCCATCTGTGATGACCACTGCACGCAGGGCCGGAAATGGCGTGCCGACGGCCTGAATTTTTTCCCACTGCTCCACGTGGCTCACAAAGAGCATCGACGCCTCGCAGTCGGCCAGGATGTAGGCAATGCTGCCGGCGTTGTCGATGGCATGCAGCGGCACGGGAACGCAGCCGGTGGCCAAGGTTGCCTGGTCCGCGCACATCGCGTTCAGGCCGTTGGGCAGCAGGATGGCGATGCGCGCCGCTGCGGGCAGTTGCATGGCCGCCAGGGCCTGGGCCCATGTGCCCACGCGTTGGGCTGTCTCAGCCCAGGTCAAGCTCGTCCAGGCTTGGGAGGTGGTGTCGAAGGCTCGGTACGCCTCGGAGTTGGGGGTGCGCGCAGCGCGGTAGGCGAGAAGCTGGGGCAGCGTGCAGACGCTGGCGATATCGGCGGGGGAGGGGGTCATGCAGGCTCTGCGGGGAAGTCGTCAGGCGCGGGATGCGCCGTGGCCTTGGTGTAAACCCGGGGAATGATAGCGAGCGAACCAGCGGGATCTGGCGCTGCAACACGCTGTTGTGTTGCAAATGGTGCATTCCGATTTACGAAATGATGATGCGCTGCAATAGCGCGGCGAAAGCCCGAACAGACCAGATGCACTCGCTGGTGAATCGCTCGCAGGCCGTATTGCCGCAGGTCGTCTCTCAGGTCGCCGCTTCCAGCCCCTGCGCAAAATGCGCCTGCATCGCCTTCACCGTCGCCTTGGCATCGCGCGCCATCATCGCGCCGAGGATGGCGCGGTGCTCTTTCAGTGAATCCTCAATCCGCCCCTGCTTGAGCAGCGAGTTGTGGCGGTTGAGCTTCATCACCTTGCGCAGGTCGGCCACCATCTGGCTGCGCCATCGGTTGTCGGCCAGCTCCAGCAGCAGCATGTGAAAGCGCTCGTTGACTGCAAAGAAGCGCTCACGCTCATTGGCGGCGGCCTCCAGCTCGGCATGCAGATCCTGCAATGCTTGCAGCTGAGCCTGTGTGGCGGTGGTGGCCACCACGCCTGCGGCATCGCTCTCCAGCAGGCTGAGCAGGTGGTACACGTCGCGCAGGTCTTTTTCGCTCATCTCCGTCACATAGGCGCCACGGCGCACCTTCATCGTGACCAGGCCTTCAGCGGCCAGCACCTTCAGCGCCTCGCGCAGGGGCGTGCGGCTGATGCCGAATTCTTCGGCAATCTTGAGTTCGTCAATCCAGCTGCCCGGCTCCAGTTCGCGCCGGAAGATGCGCTGGCGCAATTGCTCGGCCACTTCTTCGTAGAGCGCGCGGGGAGTGAGGGTGAGGGCAGACATGGGGTGGATTGTAAGCTGGGCGGAATATTTTGAATCAATAATTATGAATGATGTAAACTCGCCGCCACACCACTGCACCTGTGCGGTCACCGCCTGTGCGCTGTGTGGGACGCCCCAACGCCATCTTCGGAGTAGCTTTTGCCATGAGTGACAACCCCACCAACAACGCCCCAGAGTTCGCCGCGTCTTCGCTGGAAGCCTGGGCCAAGGCCGCAGCCAAGTCGGCGCCGGGGGGCGATGTCAGCGCCCTCAACTGGGTCACGCCCGATGGCATCACCGTCAAGCCGCTGTACACCGCCGAAGACACGGCCAGCCTGCCGTACGCCAACACGCTGCCGGGTTTTGAACCCTACCTGCGCGGCCCCCAGGCCACCATGTATGCCGTGCGGCCCTGGACGATCCGCCAATACGCAGGTTTTTCGACCGCCGAAGAATCCAACGCCTTCTACCGGAAGGCCCTGGCTGCGGGCGGGCAGGGCGTGAGTGTGGCCTTCGACCTGGCCACCCACCGGGGCTACGACAGCGACCACCCCCGTGTGACGGGCGACGTAGGCAAGGCGGGCGTGGCGATCGATTCGGTCGAGGACATGAAGATCCTGTTCGACCAGATCCCGCTCGACAAGGTCAGCGTATCGATGACCATGAACGGTGCCGTGCTGCCCGTGCTGGCAGGCTACGTGGTGGCGGCCGAAGAGCAGGGCGTCTCGCAAGACCAACTCTCAGGAACCATTCAGAACGACATTCTGAAAGAGTTCATGGTGCGCAACACCTACATCTACCCGCCCAAGCCCTCGATGCGGATCATTGGCGACATCATTGGCTACACGGCCAAGAACATGCCCAAGTTCAACTCGATCTCGATCTCGGGTTATCACATGCAGGAAGCCGGGGCCAACCAGGCGCTCGAATTGGCCTTTACGCTGGCCGACGGCAAGGAGTATGTGAAGACTGCCATCGCCAAGGGCATGGACGTGGACGAGTTCGCCGGGCGCCTGTCGTTCTTCTGGGCGATTGGCATGAACTTCTATCTCGAAGTCGCCAAGATGCGCGCCGCGCGCCTGCTGTGGTGCCGCATCATGAAGGCCACGGGCGCCAAGAACCCCAAGAGCCTCATGCTGCGCACGCACTGCCAGACCTCGGGCTGGAGCCTCACCGAGCAGGACCCCTACAACAACGTGGTGCGCACCACCATCGAGGCCATGGCGGCCGTGTTTGGCGGCACCCAAAGCCTGCACACCAACAGCTTTGACGAAGCCATTGCGCTGCCCACCGAGTTCAGCGCCCGCATTGCGCGCAACACGCAGCTCATCATCCAGGAAGAGACCCACATCACCAACGTGATCGACCCCTGGGCTGGCAGCTACATGATGGAAAAGCTGACCCAGGACATGGCCGACGCGGCCTGGAAGATCATCGAAGAGGTCGAGGCCATGGGTGGCATGACCCAGGCCGTGGACAGCGGCTGGGCCAAGCTCAAGATCGAAGCTGCTGCGGCCGAGAAGCAGGCGCGCATCGACAGCGGCAAGGACGTGATCGTGGGCGTCAACAAGTACAAGCTGGCGAAGGAAGACCCCGTCGATATCCTGCAGATCGACAACATGAAGGTGCGCGACGGCCAGATCGAGCGCCTGAAGAATATTCGGTCAAAACGGGACCCAGCGCTTGTCCAGCAAGCGCTGGATGCTCTCACTTCTGCAGCAGAAAGCGGCGAGGGCAACTTGCTGGACCTGTCGATCAAAGCCGTGCGCCTGCGTGCCACTGTGGGCGAGATCAGCGATGCGCTGGAGAAGGTTTTTGGGCGCCACCGCGCCGATACACAAAAGGTGACCGGTGTGTACGCAGCTGCCTATGACTCGGCCGAAGGCTGGGACAAACTCAAGACCGAAATCAACGCCTTTGCCGAAGAACAAGGCCGCCGCCCGCGGGTGATGATTGCCAAGCTGGGCCAGGATGGGCACGACCGGGGCGCCAAGGTGGTGGCCACCGCGTTTGCCGACCTGGGCTTTGACGTGGACATGGGCCCGCTGTTCCAGACCCCTGAGGAATGTGCGCGCCAGGCGATTGAAAACGACGTGCACGCCGTGGGCGTGAGCACGCTGGCTGCGGGCCACAAGACGCTGGTGCCCGCCATCATCCAGTCGCTCAAGGACCAGGGCGCCGACGACATCATCGTGTTTGTGGGCGGGGTGATTCCGGCGCAGGACTATGAGCACCTGTACGAAGCGGGCGTGAAGGGCATCTACGGCCCTGGAACACCGATTCCGGCCAGTGCCAAGGATGTGCTGGAGCAGATTCGCAAGGCGGTGGCGTGACACCTGCGGCGCTTCTTGACGGGGTGGTGCAGGGCACGGCGGCGGTGCAACGCAGGGCCATGTCCAAAGCCATCACGCTGCTCGAATCGACGCGGGTGGACCACCGCGCCCAGGCCGACGAGCTGCTGACCCAGCTGCTCCCGCACACGGGAAAGGCTTTCCGCCTGGGTATCAGCGGCGTGCCCGGCGTGGGCAAATCCACCTTCATCGAAGCCTTGGGCCTGTACCTGATCGCCCAGGGCCACCGCGTGGCCGTGCTCACCATCGACCCGTCCAGCACCGTCTCGGGCGGCTCCATCCTGGGCGACAAGACGCGCATGGAACATCTCTCCGTGCACGAAAAGGCCTACATCCGCCCCAGCCCCTCCAGCGGCACACTGGGCGGCGTGGCCGAGAAGACCCGCGAAGCCATGCTGGTCTGCGAGGCCGCAGGCTACGACGTGGTGATCGTCGAGACCGTGGGCGTGGGCCAGAGCGAGATCGCGGTGGCGGGCATGACGGACATGTTTGTGCTGATGCAGCTGCCCAACGCGGGCGATGACCTGCAGGCCATCAAGAAGGGCGTGATGGAGATTGCCGATCTGGTGGTCATCAACAAGGCCGACATCGACAAGAACGCCGCCACACGGGCCGAGGCGCAGATCACGTCGAGCCTGCGCCTGCTCAGCCAGCACGGCAACCCCGAGAACGCTCACCACGACGAAACGCTGTGGCACCCGAAAGTAGTGCAAATCAGCGCGCTGCTGGGGCAGGGCGTAGACAGCTTCTGGGGCGCCGTCACGCAGTTCCGCCAGCTGCAAACCGCCAACGGACGCCTGGCCATGCGGCGCGAGAAGCAGGCGCTGTCTTGGATGTGGGAGCGCATCGACGCAGGCCTCAAGCTCGCGTTTCGCCAGCACCCGCAGGTGCGCGAGCTGCTGCCGCAAATGCAGGCCGATGTGGCCGCAGGGCGCATTGCGGCATCGACTGCAGCACGTAATTTGCTCCTAGCGCAATCCAATCATGCGCTGGCAGCTATCAAATAAATAGTAAACACCAACCCATTCACCAAAGGACGACCATGCAAGACATCCTGGATCAACTGGAGAAAAAGCGTGCGCTGGCACGCCTGGGCGGCGGGCAAAAGCGCATCGATGCGCAGCACGCCAAGGGCAAGCTCACGGCGCGCGAGCGCATCGAGCTGCTGCTGGATGACGGCACGTTCGAGGAATGGGACATGTTTGTCGAGCACCGCTGCACCGACTTTGGCATGGAGGACAACAAGATCCCCGGCGACGGTGTGGTGACGGGCTACGGCATGATCAACGGCCGCTT
Source organism: Acidovorax sp. Leaf73 (assembly GCF_916855635.1). Lineage (NCBI taxonomy): Bacteria > Pseudomonadati > Pseudomonadota > Betaproteobacteria > Burkholderiales > Comamonadaceae > Acidovorax > Acidovorax sp. Leaf73. The sequence continues at coordinate 1,028,013 of NZ_CAKASI010000001.1, read as the reverse complement.
GGTGTTCGTGTTCAGCCAGGACTTCACGGTGTTCGGCGGCGCACTCAGCGAAACCCACGCCGAGAAGATCTGCAAGGTGATGGACCAGGCCATGAAGGTCGGCGCACCGGTCATCGGCCTCAATGACTCGGGCGGCGCGCGCATCCAGGAAGGTGTGGCGTCCCTCGGCGGCTATGCCGACGTGTTCCAGAAAAACGTGCTGGCCAGCGGCGTGATCCCGCAGATCAGCATGATCATGGGCCCCAGCGCCGGTGGCGCCGTGTATTCGCCCGCCATGACGGACTTCATCTTCATGGTCAAGGATTCGAGCTACATGTTCGTGACCGGTCCCGAAGTGGTGAAGACCGTGACGCACGAAGAAGTCACGGCCGAAGAACTGGGCGGCGCCGTGACGCACACCACCAAGAGCGGTGTGGCCGACATGGCGTTCGAGAACGACGTGGAGGCGCTGATGATGCTGCGCCGCCTGTACAACTACCTGCCGCTCAACAACCGCGAAAAAGCCCCGGTGCGTCCCAGCAACGACCCGGCCGACCGCATGGACCTGAGCCTGGACACCCTGGTGCCCGAGAACCCCAACAAGCCCTACGACATGAAGGAGCTGATCCTCAAGACCGTGGACGACGGGGACTTCTTCGAGTTGCAGCCCGAGTACGCCAAGAACATCCTCATCGGCTTTGCCCGCATGGAAGGCCAGACCGTGGGCATTGTGGCCAACCAGCCGCTGGTGCTGGCGGGTTGCCTGGACATCAAGAGTTCCATCAAGGCCGCGCGTTTTGTGCGCTTTTGCGATGCGTTCAACATCCCGGTCGTCACGTTTGTGGACGTGCCCGGCTTCATGCCCGGCACCAGCCAGGAGTACGGCGGCATCATCAAACACGGCGCCAAACTGCTGTACGCGTATGCCGAGTGCACCGTACCCAAGATCACCGTCATCACCCGCAAGGCCTACGGCGGCGCGTACGACGTGATGAGCAGCAAACACTTGCGCGGCGACGTGAACCTGGCCTGGCCCAACGCTGAAATTGCGGTGATGGGCGCCAAGGGCGCGGTGGAAATCATCTTCCGCGAAGACAAGAACGACCCGGTGAAGCTGGCCGCCCGCGAGGCGGAATACAAGCAGCGCTTTGCGAACCCGTTTGTGGCCGGTGCTCGCGGCTTTATCGACGACGTGATCCTGCCGCATGAGACGCGCAAGCGCATCTGCCGCAGCTTGGTCATGCTGCGCGACAAGAAGCTGGAAAACCCCTGGCGCAAGCACGGGAACATTCCGCTGTAAGCAGGGCATCGGCAGCAGGCAATGGCACAGATCCGCGCGTTCTTCCCATCCAGAGTGGACTCATGGCTTGTTGCCATCGGCCCGCTCGCGGCATTGACGGCAGCAACCGCAGTAGCAGGGCTTGCGGGGCCGTTCGTGCTGAACTCTGGTGGCACGCCACCGATGCTTGCGCTGTTGGCGGTCATCGTGGCCCTTACGCTGCTGCTGCCGCTGTGGTTGGTACTGGACACCAACTACACACTCACGGCGGACGATCTGCTGATTCGCAGTGGTCCGTTTCGCTGGCGCATTGTGCTGGGCGATGTACGCGAGGTCTCGCCATCGCGCAGTTGGATTTCGTCGCCTGCGCTGTCGCTCGACCGCTTGAGCATTCGCTATGGGGCAGACCGAAGCATTTTGGTGTCGCCGCGTGAGAAGCCGCGCTTCATTGACGCTTTGCGCCAGCGCTGTCCTTCCGTCTTAGTTACTGGTTTTTGAAATTTCCTTTTGAGGAACTTGTTATGTTCACCAAAATCCTGATCGCCAACCGTGGCGAAATCGCCTGCCGAGTGATTGCAACGGCCAAGAAAATGGGCATTGCCACCGTCGCCGTCTACTCCGACGCCGACAAGGAAGCCCGGCACGTCAAGCTGGCCGACGAGGCCGTGCACATTGGTGCCGCGCCCTCGCGCGAGTCGTACCTGCTGGCCGACAAAATCATCGCTGCCTGCAAGCAGACTGGCGCGCAGGCCGTGCACCCGGGCTATGGCTTCCTCTCCGAAAACGAGGCTTTTGCCAAGCGCTGCGAAGACGAAGGTATTGCCTTCATCGGCCCCAAGGCGCATTCCATTGCGGCTATGGGCGACAAGATCGCGTCCAAGAAGCTGGCCAACGAGGCCAAGATCAACACCATCCCGGGCTACAACGACGCCATCGCTGGCCCTGAGCAGGCGGTGGAGATCGCGAAGGGCATTGGCTACCCCGTGATGATCAAGGCGTCGGCCGGGGGCGGTGGCAAGGGCTTGCGCGTGGCGTTCAACGACAAAGAGGCGTTTGAAGGCTTTGCCAGTTGCCAGAACGAGGCGCGCAACAGCTTTGGCGACGACCGCATCTTCATCGAGAAGTTTGTGCAGGAGCCGCGCCACATCGAGATTCAGGTGCTGGGCGACAGCCATGGCAACGTGATCTACCTGAACGAGCGCGAGTGCTCTATCCAGCGCCGCCACCAGAAGGTGATTGAAGAGGCGCCCAGCCCCTTCATCAGCGACGCCACCCGCAAGGCCATGGGCGAGCAGGCCGTGCAGCTGGCCAAGGCCGTCAAGTACCAGAGCGCGGGCACGGTGGAGTTCGTGGTCGGCAAGGACCAGGACTTCTACTTCCTCGAAATGAACACCCGCCTGCAGGTGGAGCACCCGGTGACGGAATGCATCACCGGCCTGGACCTGGTAGAGCTGATGATCCGCGTGGCGGCGGGCGAGAAGCTGCCATTGACACAGGCCGATGTGAAGCGTGACGGCTGGGCCATCGAGTGCCGCATCAACGCCGAAGACCCGTTCCGCAACTTCCTGCCTTCCACCGGCCGCCTGGTGCGCTTTCAGCCGCCAGAGGAATCCATGTTCCAGTCCGATACGACCAAAAAATTGGGCGTGCGGGTGGACACGGGCGTGTATGAGGGCGGCGAGATCCCCATGTACTACGACTCGATGATCGCCAAGCTCATCGTGCACGGCACGGACCGCAACGATGCGATTGCCAAGATGCGTGCGGCGCTGAACGGCTTTGTGATTCGCGGCATCAGCAGCAACATCCCGTTCCAGGCCGCGCTGCTGGCGCACCCCAAGTTCGTGACGGGCGACTTCAACACCGGCTTTATCGCCGAGAACTACGGCAAGGGCTTCCACGCCGAAGACGTGCCGCACGCCGACCCGCTGTTCCTGGTGGCGCTGGCAGCCTTCATGCACCGCCGTTACCGTGCGCGCGCCTCGGGCATCAGCGGCCAGCTGGCGGGCCACGAGGTAAAGGTGGGCGAGCAGTTTGTGGTGGTGACGCTGGGCGCAGAAGGGCAGAACCAGCACCACGAGGTGACGGTGTCCGACTTTGAAGACAAATCGGGCTCTAGCGCAGTACTGGTGGGTGGTGCAAGCTATCAAATCAGTAGCAACGCCACGCTGGGCCAGATTCGCGTGCAGGGCGCTTGCAACGGCCAGGGCTTTACCGCCCAGGTGGAGCGCGGGGTGGGCAAGAACCCGCTGGCACTGCGCATTGCGCACAACGGCACGCAGATCGATGCGCTGGTGCTGTCGCCCCTGGGCGCCAAGCTGCACAAGCTGATGCCGTTCAAGGCACCGCCGGATCTGTCTAAGTTTCTGCTCTCGCCCATGCCCGGTCTGCTGGTCGATGTGGCGGTGCAGCCCGGCCAGAAGGTGCAGGCCGGTGAAAAGCTGGCGGTGATCGAGGCCATGAAGATGGAGAACATCCTCTTTGCCGCGCAGGATGGCGTGGTCGGCAAGATCACGGCGGGCAAGGGCGAATCGCTGGCGGTGGACCAGATCATTCTGGAATTCGTCTGATGGCGCCTTCGCCTCGCGCTCCATCCTGCAGCCTGCGATGACGGCGGTGGCTGTGCGCACGCTGCTGGCGCTGGTCGGCGGGGTGCTGTTTCTGGACGGCGCGGTGCTGATGGTTCTGGGGCACTTCAACCTGGGCACCATGTTGCCCGTTGCGCTGGGGGCGTTGTTTCTGGCCATCGCGGTGTGGTGGGCACCCCTCACGCGCTGGCGGCACTATGACCGGCGGCGTCAGCAGTGGTGGCGCGTGGGCTGGTGGGGTCTGGCGGCGTGGATTCTCAGCGTGGTGGTTTTCTGGGTGTTCTTCTTGCGGGGCGCCGGCGTTTCTCCGGCAGAGGCACCGCCTGTGGAGGCCATTGTGGTGCTGGGAGCGGGTATCCAGAACGGACAGCCCCGCCCGGCACTGGCGGCGCGGCTGGACACAGCGGCCGCGCTGGCCCGCTTGCAGCCTGAGGCGCTGATCGCTGTGTGTGGTGGGCAGGTCTGGGGCACTACGGACACCGAGGCGGAGGTGATGGCGCGCTATCTGCAAGAACGCCACGGTATCGCGCCGGAACGCCTGGTGCTGGAGAAGGACAGCACCAGCACCGAGCTGAATCTGGCGTTAAGTCGCCCCTTGCTGGAGGCGCGCGGTGTTGCCGCCACGGTCCCGCTCGCACTGGTGACCAGCGACTTCCACCTGCCTCGTGCTCTGCGCATTGCCCAGCGCCATGGTTTTACCTACGTGGTGCCGGTAGCGGCACCCACGCCCCTGGCCACGCGCTACAACGCCTGGCTGCGCGAATATTTCGCCACGCTCAGCAGCTGGGTGCTGAACGAGGGGTAGCCGGGAGCAAGGTATTTTTAGATCATATTGGCCTCTAGCGCTTTATCCATAAGAGCAAGAAGCTATCAATTAAGGAGCAAACTCAATGACCACATCCCTTCGTCGCCCGTTCAAAGTCCTGGGCATCCAGCAGGTCGCCATTGGCGGCACCGACAAGCAGCGCATGAAAACCCTGTGGGTGGACATGCTGGGCCTCACCCAAACCGGCACCTTCCAGAGCGAGCGCGAAAACGTGGACGAAGACATCCTGGCCATGGGGCAGGGTGCCTACAAGGTCGAGGTGGACATCATGCAGCCGCTGGACATCGAAAAAAAACCCGCCGTGCACACCACGCCGCTCAACCACATTGGGCTGTGGATCGACGATTTGCCCAAGGCCGTGGAATGGCTCACGGCCCAGGGCGTGCGTTTTGCGCCCGGCGGTATCCGCAAGGGCGCGGCGGGCTACGACATCACGTTTTTGCACCCCAAGAGCAATGACGAGTTTCCGATTGCGGGCGAGGGCGTTTTGATCGAACTGGTGCAGGCCCCGGCCGACGTGATTGCTGCACTGGGTTCATAGTTGCGAAAAATCGTTCTCCAAAGCGCACCAACGTCGGCCATCTCCCGGCGCTGCTCGGCTGCACAGAGTGCCAGATGGGAGCAGATAACCACCACAACGGGGCTGTTGAAGGCGCCAAGAAACTGACTGCCGCAAAGGCCCGGCAAGTTCAATCAACCTGCAGCCTTCTGCTCCTAAAAGATTCAGAACTTGACGGTTGTTGATGCCTCGTTTTTCTTGGCATCTTTTGTGACCCTGTGGCGTGCTTTTGTGCCGTTTTCTCGTCCAGAATCCGCCCACCTCGCAGCGCGCCATGCCAAATCATCCGTGGCGTGCCGTGCGCGCGGTGTCGCTAACAACTTCTTAAGCCTCGGGTGGCTCCGTGCCACGGTGGGGCGAATGCCTTGAAGGGAATTGATCGCCATGTCCTCCACGACCCTTGCCATGCCCGCCGCCCAGCCTGTGCCGCCAGCACCCACCGTACAAAACGTCCAGGTGCATCGGCGCCCAGCCACTGCCACCTCACAAGGCCCGTGGAGCGTGGAAGCCATCCAGGCGTTGCTCGACAAGCCCTTGATGGACCTGCTGTTTGAAGCGCAGACCGTGCACCGCCAGCACTGGCCTGCGGGCGACATCGAGCTGGCCACGCTGCTGTCCGTCAAAACCGGCGGCTGCCCCGAAAACTGTGGCTACTGCCCGCAGGCGGCCGAGTTCGATACGGGCGTGAAAGCCGACAAGCTGATGGAGGTGGACGAAGTGGTGCGCGCTGCCCAGGCTGCCAAGGATGCGGGGGCCACGCGCTTTTGCATGGGCGCCGCCTGGCGCGCGCCCAAGGACCGCGACATCGAAAAAGTCAGCGCCCTGATCGGTGCCGTGAAGGGCCTGGGCCTGCAGACCTGCGCCACCCTGGGCATGCTCGAATCGCACCAGGCGCAGGCCCTCAAGGATGCGGGGCTGGACTACTACAACCACAACCTGGACACCGCCCCTGAGTACTACACCGATGTGGTGAGCACCCGCGCCTACCAGGACCGGCTGGACACACTGGCGCATGTGCGCAGCGCGGGCATCAGCGTGTGCTGCGGCGGGATTGTTGGCATGGGCGAGGCGCCCGTGCACCGCGCTGGCCTGATCGCCCAGCTGGCCAACCTGCAGCCGTACCCCGAGTCGGTGCCCATCAACAGCCTGGTGCGCGTGCCCGGCACGCCCCTGGCTGACAGCGAGCCCATCGACCCGTTCGATTTTGTGCGCGTGATCGCCGTGGCCCGCATCACCATGCCCAAGGCCCGGGTGCGCCTGTCCGCAGGGCGCCAGCAGATGGGCGAAGCCGTGCAGGCGCTGTGTTTCATGGCGGGCGCCAACTCCATCTTTTATGGCGACAAGCTGCTGGTGACCGGCAACCCCGATGTCGAGGCCGACGTGCAACTGCTGGCCAAGCTGGGCCTCAACGGACACCGCACCACCACTTCCTCTGAAAGTGGGGCAGAGGAAAGCGCCGCAGGCGCCTGCTGCTGAGAGCGTGGCGGTTAGCCGCCGCTGCTGCTGACGCTGCCTTCGCCGATGACCACACCCTCGGTTGAGAGGTCCTGGGCAATGCGGTCGCGCTGCGCCTGCAGCGCATGTTCGCTGTCGGCAAACTGCTGCGCAATGCGCCGGAACTCTTCGGAGAGCGAGAGGAAGGCGTCCACCATGTCGGGGTCGAAGTGGCTACCTCGGCCGTCGCGGATGATTTCTACCGCCGTCTCGTGGGAGAAGGCGGCCTTGTACACGCGCTCGGAGATCAGCGCGTCATACACATCGGCCACCGCCATGAGCCGTGCCGACAGGGGGATGGTGTTGCCCACCAGCCCTTCGGGGTAGCCTGAGCCGTCCCACTTTTCCTGGTGGCTGTAGGCGATCTCCTTGGCGTAGCGAAAGAACGGGTTGTTTTGCGTGGTTTCGGTTTCTGCCGCCACGATGGCGTCCCGGCCCAGCGTGGTGTGGGTCTTCATGATCTCGAACTCTTCAGGCGTCAGCTTGCCCGGCTTGAGCAGGATGCGGTCGGGGATGCCAACCTTGCCAATGTCGTGCAGGGGGGCGGACTTGAAGATCACCTGGATGGCGTCTTCCGTGAGTTCGTCGCGAAAGCGCGGATGGTCCTGCAGCTTGCGGGCCAGCGCTTCCACATAGTGCTGCGTGCGGCGGATGTGGTTGCCGGTCTCGTTGTCCCGCGTTTCGGCCAGCGATGCCATGGCGCGGATGGTGGCGTCCTGTAGCTCCGCCAGGGCGCGCGTGCGGTTGGCCACCTCCTGCTCCAGAAAGTGGTTGTGGTGGGCGAGCAAATCCCGCGCTCGCTTGAGCTGCAGGTGGTTGCGCACGCGCGCCATGGTGATGGCGGGGTTGACGGGCTTGGTGATGTAGTCCACTGCGCCCAGCTCCAGCCCCACCGTTTCGTCGTCGGTGGCGCTCATGGCGGTGAGGAAAATCACCGGAATGTCTTCGGTCTCGGGGTTGAATTGCAGGCGCCGCAGCACCTCGTAGCCATCCATGTCCGGCATCATGATGTCGAGCAGGATCAGGTCGGGCTTTTCGGCCGCCACGATCTGCAGCGCGCGTTCGCCGGTGGGTGCCAGCTTGACCTTGTAGTCGGGGCGCAGGAGGTCGCTCATCATCGACAGATTGCCCGGGGTGTCATCCACCACCAGCACCGTGCATTTGCCGCTCAATTCCAATGGGCTATTCATGAACTGGGTCCTCCTTGTGTTGTATATCGTTCCCCGCCTTGCGCAGCACGTCGAGCGCATCGGCAAAGAGGTAGTTGTCGAGCAGCCGCTTCATGTCGGCGTAGGCGGGGCCCAGCAGGGCCTGAAGACTGGGGCCGGAGTCCTTGAACAACTCGATGGCGTCGGAATCACTGTCTTCCAGCAGGGCGCCAAGGCGTTCCACCAATGCGCGGGCCTGCGCGCCATCCAACGGGGTTCTGGCAGCGCTCGCCGTGCCGGGCGTGTCTGCCTCAGGGGGCAGGGCGCTCTGCAGCGCAGCCACCAGGGTCTGGCAGGCGGTGTCTACGGGCGGGAGCAGGGCTTCGAGGACGTCGGCGGTCGCGTTGTGTGCAATGGCTTGCTCCGCCGCGCCTGCCAGTTCGGCCAGACCCACCGCGCCTATGGTGGCAGCGGTACCTTTGAGCGTGTGCATGGCGCGCTGCGCCGCCTCTGGCTGGGCGGCCGCGAGGTGCGCGCGCGCTTCTTTCACTGCGCTGCCTTGTCCGGCCACGAATTTGCGCAGCAGGCTCTCATAGGCCGTACGTTTGCCGAGTACACGCCGCAGCCCGGCGGCGGTGTCCAGGCCTTCGATGTGTGTCAGCGGGTCGGGGGTGTCCGCCGGCGCCAAGGAAGGAGCGCCAGGCACCGCAGGTTGCAGGGCAACAGTCTTACCGCTGGCGCCCCCAGTGTGTGGCAGTGCAATCCATTGCAGCAGGGCGGCGAACAGCGCGTCGGGGTCAATGGGCTTGGCTATGTGGCCGTTCATGCCCGCTTCCAGGCACTGCTCGCGGTCGCCGCTCATCGCGTTCGCGGTCATCGCCAGCACCGGCAGGCGCGCCCAGGCGGGGTTCTGGCGCAATTGGCGCGTGGCGGTGAGGCCATCCATCACCGGCATCTGCATGTCCATGAGCACGATGTCATAGGTGCCTCGGGCCAACATGTCGAGTGCGGCCTGGCCGTTGTCGGCCACATCCACCACCAGCCCGGCACTGGCCAGCAGTTCGCTGCCCACCTGCTGGTTCAGGTCGTTGTCGTCCACCAGCAGCACGCGCGCCCCTTGGATCGATGTCAGGTTGGCGCCCCGTGCCGCTGAGGCTGGCAGACGCCGCCCGTCGTCCACCCGCTGCGCGCCTCCCAATGCTCGCATGGCGGCATCAAAAAGCTGAGATGGGTTGACGGGCTTGGTCAGCATCAGCCCGATGCCGGTGCGTGTGAGTTCGGCCAGAACGTCGTCACGCCCATGCGCGGTGACGATGACCGGGCGCGGAGGGTGGGGCAGTTGGGCCAGCTGGCGGGCGGTTTCAAAACCGTCCATACCAGGCATCTTCCAGTCCAGAAAGGCGATTTCGCAGGGCCTGCCTGCCAGGTCCGCGGCGCGTGCCAGGTCCACGGCCTGCGCCCCCGAACTGGCCAGCGTGACCGAAAAACTCATGCTGGACAGCAGCTCGGCCAGGATCTGCCGGGCCTGTTCGCTGTCGTCCACCACCAGCACGCGGCGGCCACGCAGGTCGGGTTCCGGCAGCAGTGGCCGCTGCACGGCCGCGCCCAAACCCAGTCGCGCCGTGAACCAAAAGGTGCTGCCCTTGCCCGGCGCGCTGTGCACGCCCACCTCGCCGCCCATCAGGCTGGCCAGTTTCTTGGAAATCGCCAGGCCCAGGCCGGTGCCGCCGTACTTGCGCGTGGTCGAGGTGTCGGCCTGCTCAAATGAGCGAAACAGGCGTGCCTGCTGTTCTTCGGTCAGGCCGATGCCCGAGTCCTGCACTTCAAAGCGCAGCAGCACGCCCTGGGCATCCCGCGCTGCTTCGCGTACCCGCACGATGATCTCGCCATCGTCCGTGAACTTGACGGCATTGTTGGCGTAGTTCACCAGGATCTGCCCCAGCCGCAGGGGGTCTCCACGCAAGTCGGAGGGCAGGTGGGAGTCCACGTCGAACATCAGCTCCAGGCCTTTGCTGGCGCATTTCTCGCCCAGCAGGTTGGCCACGTTGTCGAGCACGGCATGCAGGTCGAAATCCACCACCTCGACTTCGAGCTTGCCCGCCTCGATCTTGCTGAAATCCAGGATGTCATTGATCAGGCCCAGCAGGTGCTGTCCCGACCGCTGTATCTTTTCGACGTAGTCGCGCTGGCGCGCGGTCAGCTCGGTGGCCAGCGCCAGGTGGCTCATGCCAATCACGGCGTTCATGGGCGTGCGGATCTCGTGGCTCATGTTGGCCAGGAAGTCTGATTTCATGCGCGATGCGTCCTCTGCCTTGGCGCGGGCCACCTCCAGTTCATCCTCATGTTCCTGCAGCGCGGCGTTGGCTCGCTGCAGCTCCGTGGTGCGCTGGGCTACCCGGGCCTCCAGGGCTTCCTCGTTGCGCTTGAGGGCTTCCACCAGTTCGGCCTGGGCCTCCAGGGCCTGAGAAGTGGCCTTTTCACGCTGGAGGAACTGGCGCGCCATGGCAATGGCCAGCAAAAAGGTCAGGATGGCCTGGAACGCGGTCAGCCCGGTGGTCAGCAGGGTCTGGTGCTTGACCTCTTCGTTGCGCCGGTCGCCCAGCAAGGCGGAGATGCGCGATGCCTGCAGCGACAGCTCTTGAACGATGTCGCGCAGCTTGTTCAGCTCGGCCCGCAACAGACGCATATTTGTCTGGCTCGATGCCGCGTCCACACTCTGCCCGAAATGGTTGTCCCCTGCGGCGACAAACTTCTGCAGTGCTTCCAGGGCTGTGGCGTAGATCGGTTCCTCCTGCATCAGCGTGCGGGCGGTGCCGCTCTCCAGCGCGCTGAAGCGGCTCAGGAACAGGTCATAACGCAGCTCCAGCCGGTCCATGGGCAGGCTGGGCGGGTCCAGCTCGAACTGGTGCAGGGCGTGGTCGAGTTTTTCGTACTCCACATTGAGCTGCAGGAATGACCACAGGGCATTGACGTCGCCCCGGCGCATGACCGCCTCGACGCTGCGGTACTGGTGGTACTGCACCCCGGCAATGGCCACATACGCCACCACCAGGCCCGCGATGATCAGCCGCAGAAAGTGCTTGCCCCGGATCATGGTGTGGTTCCTGGGAAGTTGGGAGGAGGGGGTGGACTAGCGAATTCGCAGGATATGGAGCTGCCAGGCGGCGCGGTTGTAGTACAGCTCGCTGCGCAGCTCTGCCTTGGTGTCAAACGGATAGACAATGAAAAGCGGCCCCTTTTCGCGCACACGCATGGGGCGGTTGTTCATGAGCCGGGCAACGATCACGTCGTGGCGCGTGGCATCGTCGATGGGGATTTCCGTCTTGTAGTCGTTGAGCGCCACCGCTGTGATGTTCTTGCCCTTTGCGCCCACGGCCGCCAGCACATCGCGCAGCAGGGGGCCAGTGAAAGTGACGGCGCTGGGGTACCAGGGGGTTTGGGTGGAGAAGCTGTGCTGGGGCAGCTTCTCCAGCATGGCCATGTCGAACTGGGCTTGCGAGCCGTTGTTGGTCTGGCTGATCGCGCCGTCGATGGTCAGAACGACCGTGCCGGTGGGTTTGTCCAAAGCGTGGGCCTGGGGCAGCGTCGCCGCAGCGACTACAAACACTGCGATGCCCAGCCACAAGGCAACGCGTGCCCCTGAAAGACTCGTATGCATAACGCTCCCCCTTTTGCAACAGTCTTGCAGACAGTTGCCCAAAATGTAAATCGTTTTCTAGCAGCATGGGTCTTGTGATGCACCAGCGACGCAGATGAGTACCCATACCAGGGCTGCGCTCACACGGCATAGCAGGACATACCCTGCCTGTGCACTCGCTGCAAGGCCGTGACAAGCTCAAAGGGGATAAGTACAGTGGGTAGCAGGTCCGATATTCCAAAGCAGGTTTGTCGCCTGCGCCAATTATTCGGGAGGGAGGTGCATGGGCTCACGAAAGCTCTGCAAGCGTTGGCCCCCAATCTGCGCAATGCAGCGCCGTCGGTAGTGAGGCCACAGAGGTCCTCAATGCGCCGCACAGCCCTGCATCGCATAACGTGGTCGCATCATTTCCGTGTTGGCAAGGCATCTCACCATGGGTAGTTTCGATACTGAAGACCGGCCGTTTGAACAGGAAATGGCACTTTCTGAACCCGACTACCGGCTGTTGGTAGATCAGGTGCAGGCGGCCGTCTTTGTGATTCAGAAGGGGCGGTTCCTTTTTGTGAATCCCAAGCTCCTGGAGCTTTTCGGATACTCCAAGGAAGAGATGCTCAGAGGCATGGATCCCATGCTGCTGTGCGTGCCCGAGCACCGGGACATGGTGCGGGAGCAGACGAACGCCCGGGTAGCGGGGGTCCCAGGCAAAGCCTATGAGGTCGAATGCCTGCGCAAGAACGGCGAGCGGTTCAGCGCCCAGGTCTGGGGCGTGCGCATTTTTCTGTCGGCGCAAGCAGCGGACTTGGTCACGTTGCATGACGTCAGTGCAATCCAGGCGGCCACGCGGTACGCGCAGCAGCGTGTTCAGCTGTTTCGCAATGCTGAAGAGCTTGCGCGCATTGGTTCTGCGGAGGTGGACTTGGTGTCCGGGACGGTCACCCTGTCGTCGGGCATGCATGCCATCTTGGGAATCCCGCTCACCGAGACGCCCCCCGGTACAGACTGGCTGCTGGCGCGCGTACCTTCGGTAGAGCGCCCCTATGTTCAGGCCATCAGCGAGGGCGTTTCCCCCGACGACGTCTGTGAGTTCCAGCACCGTATTGTTCACACCGACGGCAGCTTGCGCACGGTGCTGCACCGGGTCCTTGCCGAGGCCGATGAAGGCGGAAAGGTGATCAGGACGGTCACACTCCTGCAGGACATCACGCTGCAGCGGGCGGCTGAACAGAAACTGGACAAGCTCGCGAATACCGACGAAATCACCGGGCTGCCGAACCGCAACGCGCTGACGGAATACCTTGATACCAAAATGCGCGAGGCCGCGCGGGGAGGGCGGCACATTGCGGTCCTGAGCGTTGAGATTGACAGACTCAAGCTTGTCAGTGAATCACTGGGTCACGCGGCTGGGGACCAGTTGCTCATGGAGGTCGGCAGACGGCTCCAGCCCCAGGTTTCCCAGGACGATCTGCTGGCGCACTTTGGAAGCGGCGAGTTTTCCTTGGTGCTGGCACGGGAAGAGTCTGTGGATGAAGCCATGGCACGGGGCACCGCCGCCTCATTGGTAGATGCGCTGTCCCTTCCAGTTGCCATTGGCGACAACGAGATCAAGGTGACCTGCGATATCGGAATATCCCTCTACCCCGTGCACGGGGATGATCCTGAAAAACTGCTCCAGCAAGCGCAAGCGGCGATGTATCGCGCCCATGAGCTGGGCAAGAACCAAATCTGCGTTTTCAGTTCGGGCATGCATTCCAAGGCGATCTCCAGGCTTGTCATGGAGTCGGGATTGCGTCGAGCTTTGGAACGCAACGAGTTTGAACTGCATTTTCAGCCCAAACTCGAATTGGTCAGCGGGTCCATCATTGGTGCCGAGGCATTCCTTGAATGGAAATCCCCCGATGGCGCATTAATTTCCCGGTCCAGCTATATCCGGGCCGCTGAAGAAACCGGCCTGATCGTGCCGATCGGTGAATGGGTTCTGCGCACCGCCTGCCTCCAGGCGCTGGAATGGCAGCGCGCTGGTCATTCCATGTGCCGGGTTGCCGTCAACCTGTCGGCTCGCCAGCTTCAACAACCCGATCTGGCTCAGAAGATAGAAAAGATCCTCATCGAAACCGGCCTTGATCCAAGGCTGCTGGGGCTGGAGATCACCGAGGGTGCGCTCATGGGGGAAAGCACTCGCATCGCGCGGATTTTGGGTGACCTCAAGACGCTGGGCATCGAGATTTCGCTGGATGATTTTGGCACCGGCTATTCCAGCCTGAGCTACCTGCGCACACTGCCCATTGACGTTGTGAAGGTAGACCGCTCGTTTGTCCACGACGTCACGGCAGCTTCTCAAGACGTGTCCATCACGCGCGCGATCATCAACATGGCGCACAGCCTGCAGATGAGAGTGTTGGCAGAAGGTGTTGAGACCGAGGGGCAACTGGCGTTGCTCATCGCCAACGGCTGTGACCAGATGCAAGGGCACTATTTCAGCGGACTGCTAACGGCCGACGCCATGGGTTCCCTGTTGCGTGAAAGCAAGGCCTTGCCTGAGCACTTGTTATTGCGCCGCGCCCAACAACGTACCTTGTTGCTCGTTGATGACGAGGACAGCATTGTTTCTGCGTTGCGCAGATTGCTGCGTCGGGATGGCTATCACATCGTGACGGCCAACAGCGGGGCGCAAGGTTTGCAAAGGCTGGCCGAAAACTCGGTGGATGTGATTGTCTCGGACCAGCGGATGCCCGGTATGACGGGGGTGGAGTTCCTGCGCCGGGCCAAGGAACTGTATCCAGACACCGTACGAATGGTGCTGTCTGGCTACACGGAGCTTCAGTCCATCACCGATGCGATCAATGAAGGGGCTATCTACAAGTTCCTCACAAAACCATGGGATGACGAGCGGCTTCGCGGGCATGTGGCGGAAGCGTTCTCCCAAAAGGGAATGGCCGATGAGAATCGGCGGCTGGCGAGCGCAGTTCTGCGAGCCAACGAAGAACTCACTGCCGTTAACGACCGTTTGCAACAGTTGCTAACGAATCAACGTGAGCAAATTCACCGCGAAGAGAGTAGCCTGAGCGTCGCACGGGAGGTCTTGGATCATATTCCTGCGGCGATCATTGGGGTGGACCTGGAGGGTATGGTGGCATTTGTGAATGCAGATGCAGAAGCACTGTTTGGAAGGACCACCGCGTTGTTGGGACAGGATGCGGACGACGTGCTACCGGCAGATCTGCGCCATGTATGGCGAGCCGCCGATCAGAGCTACCACGATGTGCAACTCGCCAGAGAGACGTTTCGCGTTGTATGCCGCTCCATCGGAGGAGAAAATCACTCACGAGGTCGATTGCTGGTCTTGGTGCCAGGCAGTGCGGCTTGAACTCTATGCGCGCCCATGCAAGCTCTTGCTACCACCACTGAACGGGTTCCGGAGGGACTACTTTTAGCGCAGCCCGTACTGGATGCCCATGCGCAACTTCTGTTGCCAGAGGGGACGCCTGTCACGCGCGAAATTCTCAACAACTTGCAGCATCGAGGTATCGACGCGATTTTTGTGAATGCCCCCGAGGAGCTAGCACAGCGCAATGGAAAAGTGGATCCGGTTGAGCAACGGGTACTGACGGAACAGCGTTTGCTGCATTTGTTCAGGCCTGCCCTGCGGGCAGGGCAGCTCAACCCTTTGCTGCACATGATTTTGAGGCACCGGCTTGAGGAGAGGCCATGAAGCAACTCACTGCGGATGCAATCTTGCACAGCGTGCACGGATTGCCTGCCTTGCCAGCAGTCGTGCTGGAGTTGATCCAGTCCTTTGGCGACAGCGATGTTTCGGCGGAGCAACTGGCCATAAAGATATCGCACGACCAGGCCATTGCCGCGAAAACCCTTCGACTTGCGAATTCTTCCTTCTACGGGTTGCCGCGTCAGGTCACTTCGATCACTGAGGCTACGGCAATCCTGGGGCTGCGCACATTGCGCGGCGTGGCAACGGCCGCAGGCCTTGTCAGCGGGTTTGCCAAGTCGCGCTGCCAAGGCTTCGATTTCGATGCGTTCTGGTGCCATTCCATCGGTACGGCGCTTACCTGCCGGGCCCTGGCGCAGCGCACCCGATTGGATGAAGACGCCGCGTTTACGTTGGGGCTGTTGCATGACATTGGGCGCTTGGTTCTGGTCAGCTCCTATGAGGAGGAATATGCCCAGGCCATTGCATATCGGGCAGAACATGACTGTTTCATGCATGTTGCAGAACAGCATCAATTTGGTGTTGACCACGCAGAGGTCGGCGGCCTCATCGCTGAGCATTGGCACTTTGCCCCAGAGATCGTCGCAGCCATCGCATGCCATCACCGGCCTCGGTCCCATGCTGGCAAAGGGCTTGTGGATCTCGTCCATGTTGCTGACAACATTGCCCATGGCCTCGATCTTTCGCACCAGGAAGATGACATGGTGCCGCTGCTGTCACTGGATGCCTGGGGCAGGCTCGCGCTGGGTGAGAAGGACTACAGGGAAGTTTTTGACACCGTTGCTGAACAACACGACGTCGTCTGTCACGCGTTGCTGGCCTGAAGGAGGGTTGACATGAGTTCTCACGATCCGCTATTGGCTGAGGCCGCAAACACGACATCCTCGCAGCCCACTGCCGCCGATGTCACGGCAGACCGGGTCAAGGAACTGCTGCGCTCCAATGAGGAGCTGATGCAACTGAATGCCAAACTTTCGGATGCACAGGACAAGCTCATGCAGTCGGAAAAAATGGCCTCCATCGGTCAACTGGCTGCCGGAGTGGCCCACGAAATCAACAATCCGATTGGATTCATATTCTCTAATTTCGGGACTCTCGAACGCTATCTGGGTGATCTTTTTCAGATGCTCGCTGCCTATGAAGAGGCCGAGTCCGCATTGGCAGGCACTCCGGCAGCAGCCCGACTGAGGGCACTGCGCGAAAAGATAGAACTGGACTTTCTGAAGGAGGACATCCCCTCGTTGATGGCAGAGTCGAAGGACGGCATCACGCGGGTGCGCAATATTGTCCAGAACTTGAAGGACTTCTCCCGGGTGGACACCTCGCAAAAGTGGGTCCTGGCCGATTTGCACCATGGCATTGATTCCACACTGAACATCGTCAACAACGAAATCAAATACAAGGCGGAGGTCGTCAAGGCGTACGGTGAACTCCCGGATATCGAGTGCCTTCCGTCTGAACTCAATCAGGTTTTCATGAACCTCCTGGTCAACGCTGCGCACGCCATCCAGGCAGACAGGGGCGTCATCACTATCAGCACCGGCGCTGACGACAGCCGGGTGTGGGTGGAAATACAGGATACCGGCGAGGGCATTGCCAAAGAGAATCTTGGAAGAATTTTCGACCCGTTCTTTACCACCAAAGCGGTGGGCAAAGGGACCGGGCTTGGACTGTCTCTTTCCTATGGCATCGTCAAGAAGCACTTTGGCAGCATTGACGTGTTCAGCGAGCAGGGGGTTGGGACTCGTTTTCGTGTCACGCTGCCGATTCAGCACCCGCAGGAGGCTTGAGGTGTGAATTCCCCTATCGACGTCACCGCCTTGTCAGGGGCGGCTTTGCAAGAGGAGGGCGCCAGCCTGCAGGGCGGTGGTCAGCGCGTCTGGCGCATTCTGTGCGTGGACGACGAGCCCAACATTGTGGCCTCGCTCAGGCGGCTGTTTCGTGGCAGCGGATACCAGGTGACAACGGCCACGAGTGGTGCACAAGCCATTGCGCACCTGGAGCAAGAGCCTGTGGATCTGGTCTTCTCCGACATGAGAATGCCCGGCATGAGCGGGGCCCAGTTGCTGGAGCAGATACGGGTGCGGTGGCCCAAAACGACACGCGTACTGCTCACAGGCTACGCTGACATTGGGTCAACCATCGCGGCCATCAACAGCGGGGAAGTCTATCGGTACATCACCAAGCCGTGGGATGACGGTGAGGTGCTTGCCACGGCTCACCAGATTTTTGAGCGGCATGCCCTGGAAGACGAAAAAACCCGGTTGGAAGAACTGCTCAGGGCCAAAAACCAGGCCTTGATGGAATTGAATGAAACGCTGGAGGAAAAGGTTGCGGCGCGCACCAGCGAGTTGCTCCAGCTCAGTCAAAAGATCAAGAAAAACTACCTTACCTCCATCAAGGTGTTTTCCAACCTCATGGAGTGGCGAGGTGGGCAACTCTCCGGCCACTCGCGCCGTGTGGCGGATCTGGCCCGTCGCACCGCACGGGCCATGAACATGGCGGAAGCGGATCAACAGGACGCGTTCATCGCAGGGCTCATGCATGACATTGGGCAGATTGCCTTGCCTGACACCTTGCTGGCCAAACCGGTCCCCAAGCTTTCCGATGAAGAAACTGCGCAATACCGACGGCATGCCGTTCTGGGAGAGCAGGCACTGATGGCGCTGGATGACATGCAGACGGTGTCCAACATCATCCGCAGCCACCACGAGCGGCACGATGGGCTCGGATATCCAGATGGCCTGGTCGGGGAGATGATTCCAATGGGGGCCTGCATCCTCGCTGTGGCAGATACCTACGATGATCTGCAGATCGGCCATCTCAGCTCCACCCCCCTGAGTGCTGCAGACGCACGATCAATGATTGCCAGGGGCAGGGGAACCCAGTTTCATCCCGAAGTGGTGGATGTGTTCCTGCAGATGCTCCTGAAGGCTGCGCCCGTTGCAGACGCTCCGCCGCGCATGCTGCGAACGGTGCAACTTCAACCCGGCATGATCCTGGCGGGCGATCTGTTATCCAGCGAAGGCGCCGTGTTGCTTGCCGCCGATCACGTGCTCACCGCCGAATTGATCAAGCGGTTGCGATTGCGCGAAGGGCGGGACGATGTGGAAATGATCTTGCCCATAAAACCGTAACGGAGAGGGAGCCAGCCATGCAGAGAATTCTCTTGCTCGATGATGAACACCACGTCTTGGCTGCAATCAAGCGCAGTCTGCGGGCGGGACTCGGTTCTGACCTCCGCATTGAAGAGACCGTGGATCCGGAAGTTGCCTTGGCCAGACTGAGAGAGACCGCCTTTGACGTGGTGATCTCGGACTTTAGGATGCCGCTCATGACTGGCGTGGAGTTTCTGGGTCTGGTGCGAACCATTCAGCCCAAGGCAGTCCGGATGGTTTTAAGCGCGTCGTCCGATTCGGAGAACCTGATGCGAGCCGTCAATGACGCAGAAGTCTTTCGTTATCTGTTGAAGCCCTGGGATGAAAAAGACCTGCTTGGTCACGTCCGCTCAGCCCTGGAGAGAGCTGATCAACTGCGCCATGAAAGTGAACTTGCCGACGTGGGGCGGCATGAATTGGGGCAGCTCAGTGCAACGGAGATGGAGCGCCGTCGATTGGAAGCCATGGAACCCGGATTGACACAGGTGACCTGGGGCCCCAATGGAGAGGTTTTGGGCCCCGAGAACTAGCGTTACGCCTTTTGTGCTGGGCAGCGTCGTGGTGTCAGGACGCTGGATTGCATAACCTGGAAGTCTGCCAAAAGACCGTGGATAGAATGTTTGTTATTTAACATAATATACATCGTATCTATTTTAAAGATAGCGTCACATCGGATCGTGCCATTCCTTATGATGGCCCACCAATCGCACGAGAAGGCGCCATGAACATCGACACCACGTCTTTGATTCGGGACATGGGAATGAACGCGGGCCTGCTGTGTTTTCTGGCCGCGCTGTACAGCATTGTTCTGAGTGGCCTGCGCCATCCCGACCTGGGCATCAGGAAGGCGCGGCAACGATGGTTGCCCTGGATCACAGGGCTCATGTTTGGAGTCATCGGCATCCTGACCATGCTCGTGCCTTTGCGGCTGGCCGAAGGCGTGATCGTTGACGCCAGGTTGGTGATGGCGGGCCTGGCCGGCGCCTATCTGTCGCCGCTGGGTGCTGTGCTGTGCGCTGTGGTGCTCGGCGCCTACCGGCTCAGCCTGGGCGGCATCGGCAGCGGCCCGGCCATGGTCGGTATTGTTTTGACCACGGGTATCGGGTGGCTCTGGCAGCGCCACAGGCCTTACTTTTCTCCACAGCGTTTTGGAGCCTTTTCCGATGGGGTCTGGCTAATCGGACTCGGCTTGAGCCTGGCGGCCGGCGGCATGCTGGCGATACAGACCTTGCCGCCAGAAATTGCGCGGGCAGTCACGACGCGCTCCTGGATGGCTGTGGTGGTGATCTACCCCATCGGCACGGTGCTGCTGGGGTTCCTACTGGACAACACGCAAAAACTCAACCAGCGCGAAGAGACCCTGGAGCAGACAGCCGAGACCTTGAAGACCATGCTGGCCGAAGCGCGGCAGGCCGCCAGCGTTTTCGTCAACAGCAAGGACACGATTGCCATAGTGCAACCGGACGGCACCGTGCTGGATGTCAACCCGACCTACAGCAACGTGCTGGGCTACTCGCGCGAGGAGCTGATTGGCAAGTCATCTGCCGTCCTGCGCCTTGATGAAGGGGGCGAATCCACATTCCTGCGCCGCGTCGCACAGGCCATCGAGCGAGACGGCCGATGGCATGGCGAACTGGTCAGGCGCCGCAAAAATGGCGAGGCCTTTGTCTCGGAGGTCACCATCGAAGGCATCAAGGACCCGGACGGCGTCGTGCGCAAATGGGTCTCTGTGGGTAAGGATGTGACCGAGCAGCGCCGCCTGGAGCAGGCCCTGCAGCAGTTTGGCAACTACGACGCCCTCACCGGCCTGTCCAGCCGCCGCCTTTTTGCCAAGGAGCTGAATGCGACCCTCCAGAAACGCATCGAAACCAATGGCATCCTGGCCCTGTGTTTGCTGGACATCGACCAGTTCAAGGACCTCAACGAGCAATGGGGGCAGCCCCTGGCGGACCAGTTCCTTCGGGTATTTGCACAGCGCCTGCGGGCCGAGGCGGGACCAGACAACCTCATTGGCCGCATTGGCGGCGATGAATTCGCCGTGGCACTGAAAGACTGCGCGCACACCGAAGCCGCCCTGCAGCGGCTGGAGGGCCTTCGCCAGTCGCTCGCGAGGACGGCCGTTCTGGACAATGTGCAACTGCGCCTGACCTGCAGTGCCGGGGTCACGTTCTATCCCGATGATCTGGGGGACGCTGACGGCCTGCTGCGCCATGCAGACCTGGCGCTGTATGCGGCCAAGGAACAAGGCAAGGACCGGATCGCGGTGTTCGACGTCCAGCAGGGCCAGCGGCTGCAAGCGCGCAGGCACACGGCCAAGCTGGTCGAGGACGCCCTGCTGCAAGGCGAGATGGAGCTGTTTTTTCAGCCCAAGGTCAGAATCTCGGATGGGCAGGTGATTGGTGCCGAATCCTTGATCCGGTGGCACCATCCCGAGCGAGGGCTGCTGGCGCCGGGTGCGTTTATGGACGACATTGTGGGCACCCCTGCTTCCGGCAAACTGGACTATTGGGTGCTGGACGCTGCATTCAAAGCCGGGCACACGCTCGTCACCCAGGGCTGCCCCCTGCCCTTGAGCATCAACATCGCAGTGCCCACACTGATCGACAGCCGGTTTCAGCAGGAAGTCGCGCGACTGCTCAAGCGGCACCCATCCTTGCCCCAGCCCTTTCTGGAGGTCGAGTTGCTGGAAACCGAAACCTTCAACGACCTCTCGGCCGTGGCCTATGTCATCCAGGGGCTGGACGAGCTGGGTGTGCAATGCTCCATCGACGACTTCGGCACGGGCTACTCATCGCTCACCTATCTGCAACGCCTGCCCGCACAGATCGTGAAGATCGACCAGTCCTTCGTGCGCGAGATGCTCGACAACGAGCGCGATCGTGCCCTGGTGCGCGGCATCGTGAGCCTGGCCCATGCGTTCAACCGCACCGTGGTGGCGGAAGGTGTGGAGACCACGGCCCATGCCGGGGCACTGCGCGATCTGGGGTGCGATGGCCTGCAGGGCTATGGCATTGCCAGGCCGATGCCGCTGCCGGATCTGATCCGCTGGATCCGGGCGTGGCAGCCGCCGCCGGAGTGGGTTGGTGCCCCGCAGCCGGTGCGCTGACGGTCTGCGGGGCTTCCTTGCAAACCCCGCAGAAAGCGAGAACAGGCATTGATCGCCCTCGGGCCCGCGCACTGGCGGTAACTCGAAGCTAATGCAGGTTTCCGGCTCCACCCTCCTCCCCCACCCGCTACCATCCACGACCATGAATCCTACAAGCCCCGCCCCATCCCTCCGGTCTTCCATTCACTTTGGCCACACAGGTCGCGTCTGTATCGTTACCGGTGGCGCGCAAGGCATTGGTGAAGCCTGCGTCCGCCGGTTTGCAGTTGAAGGCGCCAAACCGGTGATCGTGGATGTGGACGATGCACGCGGCCAGGCCCTGGCTGCGGAACTGGGCGCGCTGTATGTGCGCTGCGACGTAGGCGACAAGGCGCAGGTGGATGCGCTCGTCGCCCAGGTGCTGGCCGCCCACGGGCGCATCGACGTGCTGGTGAACAACGCGGGCATCTTCCGCGCGGCGGATTTTCTGGAAGTGACCGAGGCCGACTTTGATGCCGTGCTGCGGGTCAACCTCAAGGGCTCGTTCCTCGTCGGGCAGGCCGTGACGCGGGCCATGGTGGCTTCGGGTGGCGGCTCCATTGTCAACATGAGCTCGGTCAACGGTGTGCTGACCATTCCCAATATCGCGAGCTACAACGTGAGCAAAGGCGGCGTGAACCAGCTCACGCGCGTGATGGCGCTGGCGCTGGCCGACAGGAACATCCGCGTGAACGCCGTGGCGCCCGGCACCATCGCCACCGAGCTGGCCGCCAAGGCCGTGCTGACCAGCGATGAGGCCAAGAACAAAATCATGAGCCGCACGCCCATGAAGCGGCTGGGCGAGCCGTCCGAGATTGCCGACGTGGTGGCCTGGCTGGCCAGCGACGCCGCCAGCTATGTGACCGGCGAGATCGTGACCGTGGATGGTGGCCGCATGACGCTGAATTACACCGTTCCGGTCTGATTCAACGAAAAACTACCAAATTGATAGCTACTAGCGCTTGATGGGTAAGCGCTAGCAGCAATTCTGGCTATATTTCTACGCCTGTGGCATGCGCCGCAGCAGGCCCGCCATGCTGCGTGGCCAGCCGACCGGACCGAACCAGGCGCCACCTGCAATCGCCCAGGCGTTGACCACGCCGTACAGCACCAGCGCCACGGCTTGTGCGGCAAACACCGCCGCCAGACCACCACCCCAGCGCAGCGCCAGCCAGCCGCCAGTCACGGCCACCGCCAGGCGCGTGATGTTGCCGATGACGGGCCAGAGCAGGCGCCCTGCCCCTTGCGAGGCAAAGTACAGCACCAGGCCCAGGCCGAAAAAGCCATACACCGGCCCGACGGTACGCAGATACAGCGCGCCCGCCTCCAGCATGGCGGGGTCGCTGTTGAAAAGCGACAGCCACGCATGGGGAAAGGCCGCCGCCCACAGACCAATCGCCTCGGCCATTACAAAAGCCATGGCCGCGCCGATCCAGGTGGCGCGCAGGGCGCGCTCACGCTGGCCCGCGCCGATGCAGGTGCCGACCATGGCCACCAGCGGCGCACCCAGGCCAAATACCAGGGGCACCAGCAGGTACTCAAGCCGCGATGCGGTTCCATACCCGGCAATGGCCGCCGTGCCAAAACCGCCGACCAGCGCGGTGGTCACCCCAATCGCTACATTGGTGGCCACGGTCGACACGGTGCCCACCAACCCGACCCGCAGGATGTCCTTGAACAGCACCCAGCGAAACCGGATGTGCGCCAGCGATGGCCGCAGCAGGCTGCGCGGCGACCACAGATAGGCGGCCAGCACCACGCTGCCGATCAGGTAGTACGCCATCAGCGCCATGGCACCGCCGGCAATGCCCAGGCCGGGCACGGGGCCCCAGCCAAAGATCAACAACGGTGACAGCGGCACCAGCACGAAGGCGCCCAGCACCGTGACATAGGCTGGCACGGCCATGTTGCCCGTGCCCCGAATGACGGCCGAAAGCGTGTTGAACAGCCACACCAGAAACGCGCCCGCAAACACCCAGTTGGAATAGACCAGCGCCGCAGCCAGCGCGCCGCCGGTGCCGCCCATGCGGGTGTAGAGCCAGCGCCCTCCTCCCACCACGCCGACTGTAAAGATCAGCGAGAACACCGCCGCGATGACCAAGGAGTGCAGCACCAAGGCGTCGGCATCGTCCCGTCGCCGAGCGCCCAAGGCACGCGCAATGGCCGACGCAATGCCGCCGCCCATGGCACCGGCGGAAGTCATCTGCATCAGCATGACGACCGGGAATACCAGCGCCATGCCGGCCAACGCATCGGTGCCCAGCTTGCCGACAAAGTAGGTCTCGATGAGCCCGACGCCCGCTTGCGCCAGCATCACCAGCACATTGGGTGCGGCCAGGCGCAGCAGCGTGGGGGCGATGGGCGCCTCCAGCAGCATGCGGGTGCGGGGGTTCAGTGCATCGGTCACATCAAGCCCCTGCCCCATCGACCGCAGGCTTGCGCGGCACCACGATGCGCACGGTAGACAGCTGCAGCACATCGCCATGCTGGTTGCGGGTCTCACTGCGCACCGTGACCATGCCGCGATCGGGCTTGGACTTGGAGGGCTGTATCGCCAGCACCTCGCTCACCACATGCAGCACATCGGTGGCGCGCGTGGGCCGGGGCCAGCTCAGCTCGCCCCCCGCCCCGATGATGCCGCCCGCAATGGGCAGTCCGCTGGTCACCTGCAGGCGCATGGTCACGGCCGCCGTGTGCCAGCCGCTGGCGGCCAAGCCGCCAAACAGCGTGTCACGCGCGGCGGCGTCATCCAGATGAAACGGCTGCGGGTCGAACTGGGCGGCAAAGCTGGTGATCTGCGCTTCATCCATGGCGTGTTCGCCACTTTTGAACTGGTCGCCCACGGCCAGGTCGTCCAGATAGATCGGAGATTTTCCTGCCATGGAGGCGCTGCGGGCGTGGATGTCCGTCATGTCATTGGCTTTCATTCAAGGGGATGGATGCCTTGTGGGCTCAGGCGGCGGAGGCGGCCCGGCGCGCCAATCGCGCCTCGCGGATCGGCAGATTGATCAGTGCCGCGCCCACGGCCAGCACGATGTCGATGTACCAGACCCAGTCATAGCTGCCCGTGGCCTGGAATACGCTGCCGCCCAGGTAGGCGCCAAAAAAGCCGCCAACCTGGTGCGACAGCATCACGATGCCGAACAGCATGGCCATGTTGGCCGTGCCGAACATCTTGGCCACCAGCCCGGCGGTGGGGGGCACGGTGGAGAGGAACGTCACACCCATCACGGCGGCGAAGATCAGCACCACCATGGGTGTCTTGGGTGCGAACAAGAAGACCAGCACCGCCAGGCCGCGCGTGGCGTACAGCAGTGCCAACAGCGACTTCATGCGCCAGCGCCCTACCGCCCAGCCCATGGCCAGGCTGCCGACAATGTTGAACAGCCCGATGACAGCCAGCGCCCAGCCGCCCACCTCGGGCGCCAATCCACACGCCGCAATCACCCCTGGCAGGTGCGTGGCCAGGAAGGCAACGTGAAACCCGCATACCAAGAAGCCCACCGCAAGGTACCGGTAGCTGGGCGTTGCCAGCGCCTGGGCAATGGCCTCGCGCGCGGTCAACGCCTTTTGGCCGGACGCAGCCGCAGCCTGCGCAGCCAGCGCGTTGGAATTGCCCTTGAGCACCCACACCGCAGGCAGCGCCAGCAGCACCAGCACGCCCAGCCACTGCATGGCACTGGCCCAGCCCACGGCAGCGGTCAGGCTGATGGCAATGGGCGCCATCACAAACTGCCCGAACGATCCCCCCGCGTTCACGATGCCACTGGCCAGCCCGCGCTTGCTGGCGGGCACCAGCCGCGCCGTGGCCGCCATCAGCACCGACGGCCCGGCCATGCCCGCGCCGCCTGCGGCCAGCACGCCAATCGCAAAAATCAGCCCTGCCGTGGTCGTCATGTACGGCGTGATGAAAGTGCCCAGCGCCACCAGCGCCACGCCCAGCAGGATCACACGGCCCGTGCCAATGCGGTCGGCCACAGCCCCTGCAAACGGCTGCGTCAGCCCCCACCACAGCTGGCCAAACGCAAAGGCCAGGCTGATGCTGCCAATGCCCAATGCCGTGGAGGTGTTGAGCGCCGACAGGAACAGGCCCATGGTCTGGCGCGTGCCCATGGTGAGCGCAAAGGCGCCAGCGGCGGCCAGCAGCACGAGCCACAGTGCCAGTGGCGCGACGGACTTGGCTGCGACCGGAGGGGTGTCGTTATTCGTCATGCCCAGCCTCCTGCACTGGCAGTGCTGCCAGCAAATCGAGCGAGTCGTCCACCAGCGCATGCAGCGCCATCACGCGTTCCACGCCCAGCGTTTCATTCAGCGCGAGTTGCGCAGCCTTCCAGTGGCGCTGCGCCTCGGCACGTTTTTCGCGACCTGCGTCGGTGATGTGGGCCAGGCGGCTGCGAGCATCGGCGCCCGCCTCCAACGTGACCCACCCTGCATCCACCAGAGGGCGCAGGTTACGCGTCAGCGTGGACGCATCCATCTTCATGGCCACCGCCAGGTCGCCCGGGCGGATAGGCCCCAGCGTGAGCACATGCGATAGCAGCGAATACTGCGTGGTCTTGAGCCCGCACTTCGCCATTTCGGCGTCGTAGTGAGCGGCTACGCGGCGCATCAGCTGGCGCAGCTTGAAGTTGGTGCAGCCCCGCGGCAGCACGGGGGCCAGGGTGGTTGGTTCGGCTTGCATGAATTTAATTGTATCTGCAATAATTGCATATGCAACTCATGCATGTAAACCCCGCCAACAACCCGGACGCCCCCATGACACAGCACAACCAACTGGAACATTGGCTTGCACAAGAGCGCGACATCCTCGCCACCCTGGACGCAGGACCCGGCCCTGGCGTGGCCCGGCGCGAGCAGATCGCCCACCTGAACGGCCTGCAGCAGATGCAGGCCATGCTGCGCGGCGAACTGCCCTACGCCGCCATCGCCAAGACGCTGGACTTCTTGATCGTGGAAGTGGGCGAAGGCACAGCCATCTTCCAGGGCACACCCCGCGCTGAGCACCTCAACCCCATGGGCACCGTGCACGGCGGCTGGTTTGCCACCCTGCTCGACTCGGCCCTGGGCTGCTCCATCCATACGCGCATGGAACCCGGGCGCGGCTACACCACGGCCGAGCTGGGCATCAACCTGGTCAAGGCCATCACGCCCAAGGTGCAGCGTGTGCGCGCCGAAGGCCGGGTGATCCACAGCGGGCGCCAGTTGGCCACGGCCGAAGCGCGCCTCGTGGGGCCGGACGGCACGCTGTATGCCCACGCCACCACCACCTGCCTGGTTTTTGACATGCCTGCACAATCGAAGGGATGAAATTCCTCCACACGATGCTGCGCGTTGGCAACCTTCAACGCTCGATTGATTTCTACACCAACGTCCTGGGCATGCAGCTGCTGCGCCAGTCCGAGAACCCCGAGTACAAATACTCGCTGGCCTTCCTCGGTTTCGAAGGCGGCAACCCCGCCCAGGCCGAGATAGAGCTGACCTACAACTGGGGCGTGGAAAGCTACGAGATGGGCACCGCCTATGGCCACATCGCCCTGGGTGTTCCGGATGCTTACGCGGCGTGCGAGAAGATCAAGGCCTCGGGCGGCAACGTGACGCGCGAAGCGGGCCCGGTCAAAGGCGGCACGACGGTGATCGCGTTTGTGACCGACCCGGATGGCTACAAGATTGAATTGATCCAGCGCACCGAGGTGGCTGGTGGCGCAGGCTTGCGTTAACCATCACTATTAAATAGATAGCTACTAGCGCATGATAGATAAGCGCTAGAGGCAAATTTGACTCAATAAAAAACCCGGCACTGCCGGGTTTTTTATGGAGCGACCTGCTGCAGGTCATTACGCAGGCATCAAGCGCCCAGTGCCACTTCCACGCGGCGCGCTTCGGCATTGCTGCCGGTGGCGGTGGTTTCTTCAGGCTTCTTCAGCTCGATCTTGTCTTCCGCCACGCCCAGGGCCTTGAGCGCATCGCGCACTGCAAAGGCGCGTTGCTTGGCCAGCTCGGCGTTCAGGGCTGCGTCACCCGTGGCGTCGTGAAAGCCCGAGATCACAGCCTTCTTGCCCTCGGCCACACCCTTGACCACGTCGGCCAGGGCTTCGTTGGCGCCAGCCGCCAGCTCGGCCTTGGCAGTGGCAAAGTAAAACTTCACCACGCCGTTTTCGACGCGCACGCTGGCGGCGTCGTCAGCGACTGCGGCCGCTGTTGTAGCTGGCGCGCTGCTTGCAACGGCCGTTGCAGCAGGCTTGGAGGCACCCGAAGCGCCCACGCGCTTGACCACCACGGTGCCGACCACCACCGAGATCACCAGCGCAATGAGTGCGAACAGGAAACCCAGGGCAAAACGTTGTTGGCTATCGTCGTCAGAACTAGACATTGGAGATTCCTGCAGTGATTAAGAAAAAGAATGGATGCTGGGGCCGTAGCGAAACCCGTAAACACAAGTCCCCAGAGCGTTAAAGCAAAGCTTTCGATTGTAGAGTGAACCCATGACGAACCTGCCCGCCCCGCTGCGAGATCCGGCCCCCATGCTGGAGCGCGCCCTGAACGAATGGGGTGGTCACGAAGACCTGTGGATCTTTGGCTACGGCTCGCTCATCTGGCGCCCGGACTTCGACTATGCCGAGCGCCGCCCGGCCAAGGTGCATGGCTGGCACCGGGCGCTCAAGATGTGGAGCCGCATCAACCGGGGCACGCCCGAATGCCCAGGCCTGGTGTTCGGCATGTTGTCGGGCGGCAGTTGCCGGGGCATGGTGTTCCGTGTGGACAAGGCGCATGCGCGGCAGGTCATGATCAACCTGTGGCAGCGAGAGATGATCACCGCCGTGTACGACCCGCGCTGGCTCACCTGCCACACCCCGCACGGCCCGGTGCGCGCGCTGGCCTTCACCCTGTCGCGCAAAAGCCCCAACCACACGGGCGAGCTGCCCGACCAAGAGTACTGCCGTATTTTTGAGCAGGCCTGTGGGCGCTATGGCACCACGCGGGACTACGCCCAGGCCACGTATGACGAGCTGCGCAGGCACGGCATCCATGACCGGGCCCTGGCCCGTTTGATTGCGCTGGCCCAAAAAGAGGCATAGTGCACATCTTTGCTGGACGCGCATGGGCCCGACGGGGAGACTGCGCCTCGGTGCCAGGTTAAATACCGGGTGGTTTCATTGTTCTAAGGAGTTTGAGTCATGAAGATCCGTTTCGCTTTTGTCCTGTCATCCGTTACGGCGCTGGCCTTGGCGGGCTGTGCAGCCTATACCTCAGGGCCCAGCGCCTCCGCCAAACTAGAACCCACGCGCGGCAACACCACCGCTGGCACGGTCACATTCGTGCAGTCGGGCGACGTGGTGAAAGTGTCTGGCTCCATCACCGGCCTCAAGCCCAATGCCGAGCACGGCTTTCATGTGCATGAAAAAGGCGACTGCAGCAGCGGCGACGGCATGAGCACCGGCGGCCACTTCAACCCAGGCGGCAAATCCCACGGCCACCACGGCATGGGTGATCACCACACGGGCGACCTGCCCAGCCTCAAGGCCGATGCCAATGGTGTGGCCAGTTTCAGCTTTGAGTCGCGCACGATCCGCGTCGGCAGCACGGCCAATGACATCGTCGGCAAGGGCCTGATCGTGCACCGCGACCCGGACGACTACAAGACCCAGCCCACTGGCAACGCCGGTCCCCGTCTGGCCTGTGCGGTCATTGCCGCCAAGTCATAAACAAAGAGGCTGCTACGGGCTCCTGGGCCTGAACCGCCCCTCCCCCGCAACCCGCCCGCCAGAGATGGCCGGCGGGTTTGGTTTTTGGCAGATCAGGCCGGTGGACGGCTGGCAAGGAGGCGTTCGGCGCGCGCCAGATCCTGCACGGTGTCAATGTCCGTCACCGTGCCCTCGTCCTCCACCGCCAGGGTTTGCACCTGCCCTTGCTGAGCAAACTTGCGCACCACGCTGGCGGCACCTTGCTCGCCCGACAGGGCCAGCAGATCCGGCAAGCACTGCGCAGCAAATCCCACGGGGTGGCCGCGCTCGCCGTGAAAAAACGGCACCGTCACCGCCCTCTTCGCCACGGCCTGGGCCAGCATTTGCAGGGTGTCAGGCCGCACCAGAGGCAGATCTCCCGGCAACACCAGCCAGCCTGCCGCATGGAACGTGGCCCGCACCGCCGCCGCAATCGAATCGCCCATGCCCGGATGGCCCACATCCTCCAGGTGCCATGCCAGCCCGCTGGCGCGCACGGCGGCCAGCGTGTGCTCCAGCACCGGTACCCCCGCCAGCAATGCGCGCAGCTTGTGCACCTGCCCGCCCGATGCCACAAACCGATCGCCCCGGCCGGAGGCCAGCACCAGGACCACGGGAGACGAGGGATCGAGAGACATGGAGATAGGACCTGCGTTGGACAATGAACCGTGCGGCGCACAGCGGGCGAGATTCTAGGCCGTCCGCCGCACTGCGACGGGACTCAAGCCAGCGTATACCCGCCATCCACAACCAGGTTGTGCCCGCTCACAAAGCTGGCTGCATCCGACAGCAAAAACAGCACCGGCCCCGCCATCTCGGCCGGGGCTGCAGGGCGGCCCGACACCGAGGCTTGCAGTGTGTTGCGCATCGCATCCTCGTTGCCAAAGGCGGCCAGCGCCATCGGCGTGACCGTGGGTCCCGGGCTCACGGCGTTCACGCGGATGCCTTGCTGAAAATACTCCATCGCCGCATTGCGCGTGAGGCCCAGGGCCGCGTGTTTGCTGGCGGTATAGGCGCTGATGCCGTTGAACCCCACCTGGGACGAGATGGACAGGTTGTTCACGATGGCCCCGCCACCCGTCTTCAGCATTGCGGCAATCTGGTGCTTCATTGCATAGAAGATGCCCAACGTGTTGGCCTGCAGCACCGCCTGCACGTCCGCTGCATTCAGGGTGTGCAAAGGGCCTGCGACCCCCAGGGCGCCTGCGTTGTTGAAGGCGCCGTCCAGGCGGCCAAAGTGCTGCACTGTGGCCTCGACACTGCGCTGGACGCTGGCCTCATCGGTCACATCCAGGGCCATCACCCAGGCCTGTCCACCGGCGGCACGTACCCGCTCGGCCACCGCTTCGCATTCGGCCGTGCGGCGCGCGGCCAGCACCACATTGGCTTTGTGGCGCCCCAGCGCCACGGCGGTTTCGGCGCCAATGCCCGAAGACGCTCCGCTCACCAGATAAGTTTTTCCGGCCAGATTCCACTCGCTGTTTTGCATGTTTTCTCCTGTGGTGTTGCAAATCAGCGGGAAGCTTATTGTTGAAAATGGAATATATAAATGGCCTGAAAATGCACACATCAATGAACTGATTTCAACAATGAGCCTGGACCTCGCAGATCTCAAACTCCTGAGCACCATCGCCCGCCACCTGAACTTTCGGGCCGCCGCGCAAGAGCTGGGCCTTTCAGCCTCGGCCATCAGCCATGCCGTGCGTTCGCTGGAGGAGCGGCTGGGCGTGCGCATGTTCAGCCGCACCACGCGCAGCGTGGCGCTGACGCCAGCCGGGCGCCAGTTGCTCGATCGTGTGGGGCCCGCCTTGCAGGATATTGCTGCTGCCATTGACGACATCAACGTGTTCCGCGACACCCCGCAGGGCCTGCTGCGCATCAATGCACCGCGCTCGGCGGGCGATTTGGTGCTGGGGCCGCTGGTTGCACAGTTTCTGGCGCAGCACCCGCAGGCCGAGGTCGAGTTGGTGCTGGACGACGGGTTGGTCGACATTGTCGAAGGTGGCTTTGACGCAGGCGTCCGCTACGGAGAACGCCTGCAGCAGGACATGGTGGCCCTGCCATTGGGGCCGCAGCAGCAGCTGATGGTGGTGGCGTCCCCTGCCCTGCTCGCGGGGGTGGGTGCGCCGCGCAACCCGCGCGATCTGATGCAGATGCCCTGCGTGCGCATCCGCTTTCCGAGCGGAGCGCGCTATGCGTGGGAGTTTGAAAAGGCCGGCGAAAAGATCGCGGTGGATGTGCAAGGCCGCCTGACCGTGGGCGACATGCCGCTCATCCTGCAGGCGGCCTTGGCGGGCGTGGGGTTTGCGTACCTGTACGAACCCTACGCCCGCGAGGCCCTGGCCAGCGGCGCGCTGGTGAGCGTGCTGGACGACTGGTGCCCACCCATCCCGGGCTTCTACCTGTACTACCCCAGCCGCAGGCAGCCCACGGCCACCCTGCGGGCGTTTCTGGAGCTGGTCAAGATGGCCGCTGCATCAGGAGCACCCGGGGGGTGAGGCACCCGCCCCCCGGATGCACGCTGCACTCAAGCCAGCTTGAACGGCAGCTCGCGCGGCGTTTTGCCCGTTAGTTGGGCAATGGCATTCGCAAACGCAGGTGCCAGCGGCGGCAACCCAGGCTCGCCCATGCCCTTCGGTGGATCAGCGCTCGGCACAATGTGCACCGTCACCTGGGGCATGTCGGTGATGCGCGGCACGGCGAAGTCGCCAAAGTTGCTTTGCTCCACCACGCCGTCCTTCAGCGTGATGGCGCCGCCGGGCAGGCACATCGACAGGCCCATCAGCGCCGCGCCCTGCACCTGGGCTTCCACGCTTTTGGGGTTGACCACCAGATTGCAATGCACGCCGGCCGCGATGCTGTGCAGCTTGGGCGTGCCGTCCTTGACGGACGCCTCGACCACATAGGCCACCACCGACTCGAACGACTCGTGCACCGCCACGCCCCAGGCGCGGCCAGCAGCCAGCTTCTTCTTGCCATAGCCCGACTGGGCCACGGCCAGTTGCAATGCGGCCTTGTGACGCGGGTGTTTGTCGCCCATCAGGGCCATGCGGTAGGCCACGGGGTCTTGCTTGGTGGTGCGCGCCACTTCGTCGATGAGGGTTTCCATGGCATAGGCCGTGTGGGTGGAGCCCACACTCCGCCACCACAACACCGGCACATTCACGTCGGGGTGGTGCACCGACAGTTTCATGGGCACGTTGTACGGCTCCTTCATGCCCTCCACGGCCGTCGCATCGATGCCGTTTTTGACCATGAAGGCCTCGAACGGCGAGCCCTTGGTGATGGATTGGCCGACGATGGTGTGGTCCCACGCCAGGATCTTGCCTTGTGCGTCGAACCCGATCTCGGCGCGGTGCACGTGCATGGGGCGGTAGTAGCCGCCCTTGATGTCGTCCTCGCGGCTCCACAGCGTGCGCACCGGGGCGGTGATGCCCGCTGTGCGCGCCGCCTTGGCCACGCCGCAGGCCTCCACCACGTAGTCGCTGGTGGGAATGGCGCGGCGGCCAAAGCCGCCACCGGCCATCTGGGTGTTCACCTTGATGTTCTGCGGCTGCAGGCCCAGCGTCTTGGCGGCGGCCATCGCGTCCAGACCGGGCATCTGGGTGCCCATCCAGAGCTCGGCCTTGTCACCATCCAGCTTCACCGTGCAGTTGAGCGGCTCCATGGGGGCGTGCGCCAGGTAGGGGAAGACGAACTCGGCGCTGATCTTGTGCGCAGCGCCAGCCAGCTGCGCCATGTCGGCCTGCATGGCCACGTTGCCGGGCTTGGTGGCCAGCTCGCGGTACTGCGCCAGCAGTGCCGTGGTGTCGGGCTTGCCCACCGCGCTGGTGTCCCATTCCACCTTCAGCGCATCACGGCCCTGCTTGGCGGGCCAGTAACCATCGGCCACGATGGCCACGCCCTCGCCGCCCCGGTCGGTGGGCACGCGCAGCACGGCCTTCACGCCCTTGATGGCTTTGGCGGCACTGTCGTCCAGCGACTTCAGCTTGGCGCCGAACACGGGTGGGCGCGCCACCACGGCCGTGAGCATGCCGGGCAGGCGCACGTCAATGCCGTAGTCCTGCTGGCCGCTCGACTTGGCCTTGGCGTCGAGCCGGCCCGTGGGCTTGCCGATAAGACGGAACTGCTTGGGGTCCTTCAAGGTGACCTTTTCAGGCACGGGCTGCTTCATGGCCGCTTCGGCCAGTGCGCCGTAGCCCAGCTTCTTGCCCCCGGGGCCGACAACGAAGCCGTTGCTGGTGCGCAGTGCCGAGGCATCCACGCCCCACTGCGCGGCAGCGGCCGAGACCAACATGGCCCGGGTGCGCGCGCCCAGTTCGCGGTACTGGGTGTAGGAGTTTTTGATGGAGTTGGAGCCACCCGTGAGGTGCATGCCCATCATCGGGTCGGCATAGGCCTGGTTGGCATCGCCGTGCACGCTGCGCACCTTGCTCCAGTCGGCATCCAGCTCTTCGGCCAGGATCATGGGCAGGCCGGTTTGCACGCCCTGGCCAAAGTCCAGGCGGTTGATGGTGACGGTGACCGTGCCATCGGCGTCGATACGGACGAAGGCTGAAGGCTGCTCGAACGGCTTGAGGCCTGCGGCCGCTGCCCCGGCGCCCTGCGCGCTGGCCACCAGCGGAAACGCACCCAGCGCAAAACCGGATGCCGCAGACACCTTGAGGAACGTGCGGCGCGCCACGCCTTCGTGGGAGGCTGCGTCTGCTTCTGTATTGATAGCGCCTTGCGCCTGATTCATAAGCGCTACCAGGCCTTTTGGCATATGGGCGCGGGCGGTTTGAGCGTCGAAATGCATAGTGTTCTCCTGCTCGGTGTTCTTAGGCCAGAGTCTTGGCAGCGTCATGGATGGCCGCGCGGATGCGCACGTAGGTGCCGCAGCGGCACACATTGCCCGCCATGGCAGCGTCAATGTCGGCGTCGGTGGGTTTTTTCTTGCCCTGCAGCAGTGCGGTGGCGCTCATGATCTGGCCGCTTTGGCAGTAGCCACACTGGGCCACGTCGTGCTTGACCCAGGCAGCGTGCACGGCCTTGCCCACCTTGTCATTGGTGGTCACCGCCTCGATGGTGGTGATCTTCTGGCCTGCCGCCGCCGAAATGGGCGTGATGCACGAACGAATGGGCGCACCGTTCAGATGCACCGTGCAGGCCCCGCACAAAGCCTGGCCGCAGCCAAACTTGGTGCCGGTCATGCCCAGCGTGTCGCGCAGGGCCCAGAGGATGGGGGTGGATTCATCGGCATCCACAGCCGTATCTTTGCCATTGATGTTGAGGGTGGGCATCGTGGGGTTCTCCGTGGGGAAGGTGTTGTTGTGTGGTGGGAGGCGGTTGAACAGAACGGGATGGTGTCAGCGACGCCATCGGCCATGAAACGGTTGGAGCGTGGTGAGTGGCATTTTTAAGAGAATAAAAATTCGACTAAAAGATCAACCTCGGGTAGACAAATTCATCGCAATCTCCTGCTCAGGCCTTCAGGGCGTCCCAGCACAGCCCAAAAGCCATCTGGTGCACGGCCTCCTCATCGGGCAGCACCTTGGTGCGGATGAGGTTGCCCGTCTCGCGCACAGACCCCACCAGGCTGGCCGTGAGCAGCGGGATGGGCACGGCCTTCAAGATCTCTTGCTGCTGGCCCTCTTCCATCAACGCAAAAAACCCAGCCATCAGGCGGGTCGAGAATTCGCGGTTGCCCTCGGTGAACCAGGGCGAGTTGTAGTACTGCTCCTGAAACACCACCTCGGCATACTGGTCCAGCCGGTGGCGCAGCAGGTTGCCCCAGGCGCGCCGCACGCGGGCGCGGTAGGGCATGCCGGGCACGATGCCCTCCATAATGCGCGCGGCCGTGACCGTCTTGGCATCCTGGTAGAGCTGGCTGATGAGTTCATCCTTGGACGGGTAGTACACATACAGCGTGCTGGTGGCAATGCCCGCCGCGCGGGCAATATCGGCCAGGGTCAGGCCGCTCAGGCCCGTCTGGGCCACCAGTTCGAAGGTGGCCTGGGCAATGGCACGCTGCTTTTCGTCGTCTTTGGGTTTCATCGGTGGGGCAATATAAGCGAATAGTTATTCGACGACAACCAGGGCCACCGAAGACCCCACGTTACCCGGATCCCGCCCGACCGTCGCCCTCTTTGCAGCCTGCCCGCCGTGGCTGGCAACCGCCCTGCCCTCGCATGCACAATTGGCCCATGACCACCTCCATCGCCGACCTTCGCAAGAGCTACGAGCGCGCCGAACTCAACGAAGACGCCTCGCACGCCGCCCCCCTGCTGCAGTTTGACCAGTGGCTGAAAGAAGCCATCAATGCCGAAGTGCCCGAGCCCAACGCCATGACCCTGGCCACCGTGGGCAGCGACCTGCGCCCCAGCACCCGCATCGTGCTGATCAAGGGCTATGACGAGCGCGGCATCGTCTGGTTCACCAATTACGACAGCCGCAAGGGCCGCCAGATTGCTGGTAACCCCTACGCAGCCCTGCAGTTCCACTGGGTAGAGCTGGAACGTGTGGTGCGCATCGAGGGCGTGGTGGAAAAGGTCAGCGATGCTGAGAGCGACGAATACTTCAACAGCCGCCCGCTGGATTCGCGCATCGGCGCCTGGGCCAGCCCGCAAAGCCAGGTGATTTCTGGCCGGGGCGTGCTGGTGGCCAATGCCGCCAAGTACGGTGCGCAGTTCATGCTGAAGCCACCCCGCCCGCCGCACTGGGGTGGGTATCGCCTCAAGCCTGATCAGTGGGAGTTCTGGCAGGGGCGCAAAAGCCGGTTGCATGACCGGTTGCGGTACCGTCTGGATTGCGGCGAATGGATGCGTGAGCGGCTGGCGCCCTGACTGCGGCCCACCCAGGGACAACAACAGACCTGCAAGAGGCCAACGATGTTTTCGCACATCTTCATCGGCGTCACCGACTTCGACCGCGCGCTGGCGTTCTACCAGCCCGTGATGGCAGCGCTGGGCATCGCGCCGCGTTTTGTGGATGCCGCCCACCCTTGGGCCGGATGGCAAAGCCACCCCAATCCGCGCCCCCTTTTTCTCATCGGCCGTCCTTTTGAAGGCGAACACGCACCGGGCAACGGCCAGATGACCGCCTTTGCTGCCAGCACCCGCGCGCAGGTGGATGCAGTGCACGCTGCGGCCCTGGCAAACGGGGGGCATTGTGACGGGCCGCCAGGCCTGAGGCCGCAGTACCACGCCAACTACTACGGCGCGTATTTCCGAGATCCGGATGGGAACAAGCTCTGCGTGGCGTGCCACGACCCCCAAGACGCCTGAGCCCAAGCCACTTCGTCGTATCTTTTCTTCACGTCGCGGCGCCATGAGCATCTCTTGTCCTCAAGAGCCTGCGACTTGGAAAAGCCTTTGGCGGATAAAAATTATGATGGTCATCATAATTCGTGATACAGTGAGGGCATGAAGAACGCAGCCCCATCACGCAAAGAGCTAAGCCATGAGCGCATCGTGGCGGCGGCGGCGCGTGCCATCAGGCGCAATGGATTCAGCGGAGCGGGCGTTGCGGACATCATGAAGGACGCAGGCCTCACGCATGGTGGCTTCTATTCCCACTTCCCTTCTCGGGAGGCGATGCTTGCGGAAGCCACAGACAGAGCGGGCGCAGAAACCGTTGGGCTCGCCGAGTCTGCAGCTGCGTCGGTTCCAGCCGATCAAGCGCTGGAGGCCATGTTGGGGGCCTATTTGTCGGAACAGCATATCAACAATCCGGATGTTGGTTGCCCTATGGCAGCCCTCAGTTCGGAGCTGGCCCGCCAAGCCCCCGAGGTGCGGCGTGCAGCCACCCGGCGAATGAAAGAAATGGTGGATGTGATCGCACGACAGTTGCCCACCTGGGGTACACCAGAAGCCCACGAGCGAGCACTTTTTCTGGTTGCCACCATGGTGGGAGCCGTTTCCCTGGCGCGCGCCGTAGACGATCCTTCGCTGGCTGGAAGGCTCAGCAAAGCTGCTTTCAAGTACGCCCGCTCCAGTGGTGAAGAGTCGCAAAAATAGCTTCCATTTTTTTGGGGGTTAAATTATGATGAACATCATATTAGAAACTGAGGTGAATTGGAAAAGTCGAAAATCAGCCTATCGAGGGCTTGTTCTCTGGCCTGTTTCGGCGTTCTTGTTTGTGCGGAAATATGATGATCATCATGAAATCTTTTAGCCGTCGAACTTTGAAACGCCCTATTGATTGCCTTGACCACCAACCCTTCCACAGCAAACCACGCTGAGTGACTCGCCGAAAAGCCTGGCATTCAGCATTTTCCGAGGCGCGTGAGCCTCATTTCCTAGGAGATATCTACCATGAACACCTTCTCTCGCTTTCTCTCCGTCGCAGTAGCCGCAACGCTCACCTCAGTCGGCGCACAGGCTTCTGAGTTGGACCCGGCGCAATTTGCCACCCAGTTTGAGGGCAACCGCACGCGGGCTGAAGTCGCCGCGGAAGCTGCACAAGTACCCATGACTCGAAGCCAGATTCCTTCGGGCTCCAAAGCCGAGTCTTACAAGTCTGTGGCTGACCGCGCAGCCATCCGGGCACAGGCGGCAGATGCAGTCCGTACTGGCCAGATCTCCTCTGGCGAGACTGGCGCGCGCTAACTTGACGAAGGTGATGCGGTCCTTGTCTCGATCTGAAATATGACGAAAATCATATAAACACAATTTGATCGTCGCCAGTGGGCCGTTCACCAACCTGGATACGCCAGGAGTAAGGAAAACCATGAAAGCATTTGTCATTGATCGCTACAGCAAAAAAGGGGATCTTCGATTGGCCGAGCTGTCAACCCCGGAGCTGCGCGACGACGAAGTCCTGGTCCAGGTCCACGCTGCGGGTGTGAATCTTCTGGACTCGAAGATCCGCAGTGGAGAGTTCAAGCTCATCCTGCCTTACAAACTGCCCCTCGTCTTGGGCCACGACGTGGCTGGCGTGGTCACCCAGGTGGGCCCCCGCGTGCGGCAGTTCAAAGTGGGTGATGAGGTCTACGCACGGCCGGACGACTTTCGCATCGGTACGTTTGCTGAATTTGTGCCGGTGAAAGAGGCCTCGCTGGCGCTCAAGCCAAAGAACATCACCATGGAAGAAGCAGCGTCCCTTCCCTTGGTGGCGCTGACGGCTTGGCAGGCGCTGGTCGAGAAGGCCCAAATCAAAAAGGGCCAGAAGGTCTTTATCCAGGCGGGCTCTGGCGGCGTGGGGACCTTTGCCATCCAGCTGGCCAAGCATCTTGGTGCCACGGTGGCCACGACCACCAGCACGGCCAATGCCGCACTGGTGAAGGCCCTGGGGGCCGACGTCGCGGTGGACTACAAGACGCAGGATTTTGAGGACGTATTGCGCGACTACGACGTCGTACTGAACAGCCAGGACGGCAAGACCCTCGAAAAATCCCTGCGAGTGCTCAAGGGCGGTGGAGAGCTCATTTCCATTTCCGGCCCGCCGGATCCCGATTTCGCAAGCGCGATCAGGGCGTCCTGGTTCGTGAAGCTGGTCGTGCGGCTGCTGAGTGCAGGCGTCAGGCGCAGGGCATTGGCGCGCCGGGTCGGCTATTCGTTCCTTTTCATGAGGGCCAACGGAAGTCAGCTGCGCGAGATCACGCGCCTGGTGGAGGCCGGGGTGATACGGCCTGTGGTGGACCGGGTCTTCTCGTTTGAGTCCACCAACGACGCACTGGCCTATGTCGAATCCGGCCGCGCCAAAGGCAAGGTCGTGATCAAGGTGCGGTAGTCACCCAAAAAGCCAATCAGAGCAAAGCCAAGCAGGGCCCAAGGCAGACATGGCCCGCCTGGCTTGGCTTTGCCCTGCGCAACGAAATCTTGATTTTTGAACTGGAGCTTTTTATGAAGATTGAAAACGCCGTAGCCCTCGTGACGGGCGCCAACCGTGGCATTGGGCTGGCCTTTGCACGTGAACTCTTGAACCGGGGTGCCCGCAAAGTCTATGCAGCCGCCCGAGATCCGGCCTCCGTCACCCTGCCCGGTGTGCAGGCGCTGAAACTTGATGTGACGAAGCCCGACGAAGTCGCCAATGCCGTCGCCCAGGCCGGGGATGTGACCTTGCTCATCAACAACGCGGGCATCGCCCAGCCAGGGGGATTTCTCGCTGACGACAGCGAAGAAGTCGCACGCCGCATCTTCGAGACCAACTTCTTCTCCGTGCTGCGCATGAGCAAGGCGTTTGCGCCCATCCTGAAGGACAACGGGGGCGGTGCCCTGCTGAATGTGCTGTCGGTCGCCTCCTGGGTGAACGGCGGAGAGCTGGCCGCCTACTCCGCCAGCAAGTCTGCCGCCTGGTCGCTCACCAACGCGCTGCGCAACGAGTTGCTGGCCCAGAAAACCCAGGTGCTCGGCCTGCACATGGCGTACGTGGACACCGATCTCACCCGGAGCTTCGATGTACCCAAGTCGAGCCCTGAAAAAATCGTCCAGCGTGCGCTGGACGGCCTTGAAGCGGGTCTGGATGAAGTCCTGGCGGACGAACTCACCATGCTGGTCAAAAACGGCATGACCGCGCCCACGCCGACCTACCTGCACCCCATGGGCTGAGTAAGCCCCGATACCCGCCCCTGTGTCTTTGGCCTACCGAAAGCCCGCCATGAACCCCATCCTGAAGAAAACGGCAGCGGCGCTGCTTGCGCTGGCTGCCCCGTTTGCATCCACTCCATCACATGCCCAACAGGCCGTGCCTGGGGGCACCAGGCGCGCCGCGCCAGTAGCCAGCCCAGAGCGGCCAACCTGGGCCACTGCGCCCACCCAGTCCATCTCTGCGGGCGGGCTGGACTTTGCCTACCGCGAACTGGGCAAGCACCACGGCGGGACGCCGCTGATTCTGCTGGTCCATCTGGCGGCGGTGCTGGACAACTGGGACCCCCGCGTGGTGGACGGGTTTGCCGCCCAGCGCCACGTGATCGCGTTCGACAACCGGGGCGTGGGTGCATCCAGCGGCTCGCCATCCAACTCCATGGAGCAGATGGCCGATGACGCGATCACTTTCATCAAGGCCAAGGGCTACCAGCAGGTGGATCTGTTCGGCTTCTCGATGGGCGGAATGATTGCCCAAGAGATCGCCTTGAAGGAGCCCGATCTGGTTCGCAAAATGATTCTCGCTGGCACCGGCCCAGCTGGGGGCGAGGGCATCAGCTCCGTTGCAGGGGTGGCCAATCTGGACCTTTTGCGAGGCTTTTTCACGGGCCAGGACCCCAAGCAGTTCCTGTTCTTCACCCGCACGCCCGGCGGCATCGAAGCCGGCAAGGCTTTCCTGAAACGGCTCTCGGAGCGCACAGACAACCGTGACAAGGACATCACCGTGAGCGCCTACGTGGCCCAGTTGCAGGCCCTGAGCGCCTGGGGCAAGAAGGCGCCTGCCGATCTCTCCCAAATCAGGCAGCCGGTGCTCGTTGTCAACGGTGACAACGACCGGATGGTCCCGACGATCAACACGCACGACCTGGCACGGCGGCTACCCAACAGCCAACTGATCATCTATCCCGACGCGGGTCATGGCGGGGTTTTCCAGTTCCACGCCGAGTTCGTCATGAAGGCGCTTGGATTTCTCGCCGTACCCTGACCGACAAGCGGCAGCAGAAAACCGCCGAGCAGATCATCAGCCCATCAAATTCAGCCCACCACCCACCGCGTCACCGCCAAAATCACCACCGGCATCGTGACCAACGCCAGCGCCGTAGACACCGCCACACTCGCCGTCACCTCATCCTCGGCCACCGCATAGCGCTGCGCAAACAGGAACACGTTGGCCCCCACCGGCAGCGATGCCGCCACGATCATCACCGCCAGCGGCATGCCCGACAGGCCCAGTGCCCAGCCCAGGGTGGCCAGTACGATGGGGTGCACCACACACTTGACCAGCGCAATGCGCAGGGCGGCCTTGAAGTGGTGGCCGACCTTGGTAAACGCCAGCGTCACCCCCACCAGCAGCAGCGCAATCGGCCCCAGCGCCTGGCCCAGCAGCAGCAGGGGTTTGTCAACCACCTGCGGCACCACCAGCCCGGTCTGCGCAAACAGCAGGCCCGCAATGATGGGCAGCGGCACCGGGTGCACGATACCGTTGCGCACGGCCTGCAGCACGGTGCGCCAAATGGGCTGCTGCGCGGAGCCCTCCCGGCCTGCATGCTCGCGCGCGGCGGCCAGTTCAAACACCACGGTGGCGGCGGTCAGCAGGATGAGCGAGTGCACCGAGATCAGCGTGAACAGCGTGACCAACCCCGCATCGCCAAACACCAGGCCCACCAGCGGCACGCCGATCATCAGCGTGTTGCTGAAGGTGTTGGCCAGCGCCCGCGCCGCGCCCAGGCTGGTAAAGCCCAGCACCGCCAACGTGGCCGTGTACACCACGCCAAACGCCACAAAGTAGATCCCCACGGGGCCGAAGTTGAGGTCTTCGATGTGCACCGTGCTCATGGTGCGAAACAGCAGCGCGGGCGTGAGCACCATGAACACGAGGTTGGCCAGGTCCTTCACCGCTGCGGCCCGAATCCAGCCGCGCCGCCCCACGTAAAAGCCGATGGCGATGAATAGGATGACGGGGATCAGCGAGGTGAAAACGGGAGAGTTCAAGGTGAAAAACCGGTGGCCGTGCGGTGGTGGAGGCCCGTATTGTGGCCCGGGTCACCACGCCGGCATCCGCTGGTCACTATTGTTTTTGTAGCTGCTTGCGCTTATCCATCAAGCGCCAGGGCCCATTTTTGCTTGCATATTTCATGCCCGGCAGTCGGTGTGCCGGTGCGTGGTGGATTGTCCGAGCCATAGGGCATCTCACCCCGCCACCACCGACACCCCGTGGTCTGCCAGCGTCAGGCTCACCGGTGCGCCCACTTCCAGCGGCAGCTCCACCTGGGGCGAAACCACAAAGATCTCGCCCAGCGCGCTCGCAAAGGTGTATTCCATGACACTGCCCAGGTAGGTGCGTTTGGTCAGCCGGGCGGCCAGCCCGCTGGAGGTTGCGGGGCCTATGACCCAGGCTTCGGGCCGCACGGCGATCTTGACCGGGCCGGGGGCGAGGGATGCTGGCGATGGCACGCGCAAAGGGCCGAGCCGGGCATGGCTGCCAGCCGCCGGGCTTTCCCCATCTGCCAGATTGAGCGCATGGATGTGCCCCTCGAACAGCATTGCCTCGCCCATGAAGCCCGCAACAAACTCGGACGCGGGCTGCTCATACAGCGTGCTGGGCGCGCCGCACTGGGCGATGGTGCCTTTGTCCATCACCACAATCTGGTCGCTGACCGCCAAGGCTTCACTCTGGTCGTGGGTCACATAGACCACCGTCAAGCGCAGGCGCTGCTGCAGGGCGCGGATCTCTTCGCGCATGGCGCGCCGCAAGCGGGCGTCCAGGTTGGACAGCGGCTCGTCAAACAGCAGCACGGCGGGCTCCAGCGCCAGCGCCCGGGCCAGGGCCACGCGCTGTTGCTGCCCCCCCGAAAGTTCATGGGGCCTGCGCAGGTCCAGGCCCTGCAGGCCCACGGTGTCGAGCATGGCGCGGGCCTTGTCGCGCACCTGCGGCGGGCGCAGGTGCAGCCCGTGCAGGCCGTAGCACACGTTGTCGATCACGTTCAGGTGCGGGAACAGTGCATAGCTCTGGAACACCAGGCTCACATTGCGCTGCGCCGGGCCAAGGGTTGTCACGTCCTGCCCGTCGATGAAGATGCGGCCTGCAGTGGGCGATTCGAGCCCGGCAATCATCCGTAGCGTGGTCGTCTTGCCGCAGCCCGATGGCCCCAGGATGGTGGTGAGCGTGCCACGGGGCACCACAAAGCTGATGTGGTCCACCACCATCGGCGCGCTGGGCAATGGTCCGTACCGCTTGCTGACATCCCGGAACTCGATGCCATGCGCGGCAGATGACTGCTTCACGGACATCTCAACCTTCCCAGGCAACAACGGCATCGACACCGATGACCTGCCCTGCGTCCATGCGGTTGAACAGCATGACCTGGGCGCCCATCGCCTCGGCAATCTGCCGGCAGATCGACAACCCCAGCCCCACCCCGCCCTGCCCTGCCGAAAACGGCTGGAACAACCGTTGTCGCACGGCGTCGTCAATGCCAGGGCCTTCGTCCCACACCAGCAGTTCGCGCCGCCCGGTGCTGTTGCGCAGCAGCACCCCCAGCCGCCCATGCACGGGCGTGTGGTGGATGGCGTTGGCCAGCAGGTTGCGCATGAGCTCGCCCAGCAGCGCCGCGTCGCCGGGGGCCCACAGCGTATCGGGGCCTTCCAGCGCAAAGTCCAGCCGCTTGGCGGCGATCAGTGGCGCCAGCTCCATCACGGCCTCGCGGGCCATGGCGTTCAAATCAACGCTGGGCAGCTCGCCCATGCGCTGAAGCTGCTCCACCTTGCTCAGGCTCAGCAGCTGGTTGGCCAGGCCCGAGGCGCGGTCTACCGTGTGCAGCATCTGCTGCAGCGCATCGGCCACCAGCACATCGCCCGCAATGGCCGACTGCAGCTGCGTGCGCAGCACCGCCATGGGGGTGCGCAGCTGGTGCGTAGCGTCGG
Source organism: Acidovorax sp. Leaf73 (assembly GCF_916855635.1). Lineage (NCBI taxonomy): Bacteria > Pseudomonadati > Pseudomonadota > Betaproteobacteria > Burkholderiales > Comamonadaceae > Acidovorax > Acidovorax sp. Leaf73. The sequence continues at coordinate 984,287 of NZ_CAKASI010000001.1, read as the reverse complement.
CCAGAAAACGCCGCTGCTCCTCGATCCATCGGCTCTGGCTTTGCTGCAGTTCGCCAAAATGCTGCACGGCAGGCGCCAGCTCTGACGGGCCTTCGTAGCCCTGACCGGTGCCGCCTGCACCTGGCTGGGTTGGCGGAGTGAGTGACACATCCGCGTGCAGCAGCCAGCCCGACGCGACGCGCGCCAGCACCATCGCCACCGCCGTCATGGCCAGGGCCAGCAGAACCACAGGGCGCAAACCCGCGCCTTCACCCATCAGGCGGGCCACGCTGGGCAGGCGTTCGCTGAACGGCCGCGCCACCTGGCGCACCACCGGCGGGGCGGCGCCCTGCCCGCCCCCAGCCACCGCCGGCTGGTGCAGCGTGGCGGCCACGCGCACCAGTTGGTCGCCCACCTGCGCCAGGTAAAAGTGCACGCTGCCCTGCCCTTGCACGGCCTCAGAGGGCGGTACACGCGGCAGGTCGGCGCTGCCCGCCAGGCGCTCGCCGTCCAGGCTGCTTTCGCGGAACCAGACCGCAGGGGCTTGCTCCATGGCGGATGCACCGGCCTGCGGCTGCAACACCGTCGGCCAGGTTGTCAGCGCCCTGTGCAGCACGGCATCTTGCGCGGCTGCGTTGTGCCGTACCTGCTGCACCACCTGCACCGTGGCAACCAGGGCCACCAGCGCCCACAGCGGCACGAGCAGGCCCACCAGAATCAGCCGCTGTAGCGATCCGCCGCGCGGGCGCCAGGGCCAGCGCTGCCACCACGGCGTGTTCACCGGAGCGCCCCGCCCTTCTCGGTCTTGTCGACCTTGTCGCCTTTTTGGGCAGCCATGCTGTCAGCATCACACAGCAGGTAGCCCACGCCGCGCAGGGTCACGATCTCGGCATTGGTGCCCACCAGCTTCTTGCGCAGGCGGTGCACCACCACCTCCACCGCATCGGCCTGCACCTGCTCATCGGTGTTGGCAAACACCTGGGTGCGCAGCTCTTCCTTGCTCACCACGCGGTCGATGCGCGACATCAAGAGGCGCAGCAGCTCCGCCTCACGCTGCGACAGCTCCAGCGGCAGTGCCTCGTTGTAGAACGCGCCGCTGGCCGGGTCGCGGTGGAGCGCACCACAGCGCAACTGCCCGTCGCGCCCCACCCGGCGTGTCAGGGCCCGCAGGCGCGCCACCAGCTCGTCCAGGTCAAACGGCTTGGCCAGGTAGTCGTCCGCCCCCGCCTCCAGCCCTGCCACGCGGTCGGTGACGGCCGCACGGGCCGTGAGCGCCAGCACGGGCGTGGTGCTGCCGCCATCGCGCAGGCGCCGCAGCACCTCCAGCCCGTCCAGACCCGGCAAAGACAGGTCCAGCGTGATCACATCAAAGGCCGTGCGCCGCGCCGCCGCCAGGGCCTCCTTGCCGTCGGCGCAGCACAGCACCTCAAAACCGCGCGCCACGAGGCTGCGGCTCAGGGCACCGGCCAGATCAAAATCGTCCTCGACCAACAGCAGTTTCATGCCCCGATCATGCCGCCTGCGCTGGGCCCCGGCCACTGTGGTTGTACGGAGGGGGCGTGAAAGGAAGGCGAAAGCGTGAGAGGACGACGCGAATGAAAGCTCGTGCCCTGAGTTGGAGGTTCGTTGATGAAATAAAGATGTCGAAATCGTCGCCAGGCAAGGCGCAAGCCACAGCGGTAGCCTTAGCTATCGCGAGGATTTGCAACGCAGTATGGCGGCGATTCTGGGCGTCTTTATGAAGTGAATTTCCAACTCAGGACACTTGGGTGCCTCGCTCCAACCAGCGGTGAACGGGTTGTAAGAACTCAATGGTGCCCTTTGTGCGCCGGGCGTGTTGCAGGCGAAGGCTCTGAGCCCGCAGCGTAGCCGCGCAGGGCGGAATACCGCTGGATCTGGTCACTGTGGAGCAGCGCGGTTTGCGCAAGGTGCGTGCGCAAATGCTCTTCGCGCAAGCGCGCCTGGCGTTGTCCGATTTCGCCGGTCAGTGCCGATAGCCTCGCGGGGTGGATCGTGCCCGTTTTGAACGCCTCATCCAGTGCCTCTTCCGAGGCGATCAGGGCCGCTCCGAGCTTTCGCGCGGCCTCCTTGTGCGCGTGCAGCAAGGCGGTTGTGGCCGTTCTCTGCTGGTCGGTCAACGCCAGCGCGTCTGCGTGCTCCAGAACGTGGGCTGGTCCGGGGTAGCCGTTCAGCTCGGCCGCCTTGGCCAAACCCATGCCCTGCCCCTGCAACAGATCTGTCACGTCCTGGTCAGACAACGATTTGATGGCGCGTTTTTGCTGGCCGGCATAGGGCGCAGGCTCGGCGGTGGCGAGATGGGCAGCCAATGCCAGTGCAATGTACCCCGCCGTCTTGATCAGTGCGGGCATGTGGCCCCTACCCTGTGGTGACCGGGCGCCTGTATTGCGTAGCTGAACTCTTGCTGTCATGGTCATGGCCCACGTTGTTGTGATTACCGTGGGCATGCTACGAAGAAGGTCGCCCTGAACGATATGATTTTGGTCATATGAAAAAAGCGATAGGTGTGGGTGTGTCCGGCTCGGGAGCCGATTTTCCATGGATGCGGCTGATGCCCCCAAGCCTGCGCGAACTGGCAAAGGCGCGGCAATTCGCAGCACACCACGCCGTCTTTCAAACTGGCAATCCTGTGTGCAGCATTTACCTGGTGGCCACGGGTGAAGTGCGCCTCGTTCGCTTCAGCCGCAACGGCGGCGAAGTCATCCTTCAGCGATCACGGCAGGGCTTTGTGGCAGAAGCCAGCCTGGACAGCCAGCTTTACCACTGCACCGCGGTAGCGTCCGAGCCCAGCGATCTGCTGGAATTTCCAGCGGATGCATTTCGCACTGCGTTGCACGATTCGTCAGACTTTCGCGCAGCTTGGCTGTTGCAGCTGTCGCAAGAACTGCGCAAGCTTCGTGCGCAGTGTGAGCGGCTGAGCCTGCACAGGGCTGCGGACCGCATTGCTCACTACATCCACGCTGAAGGGGTTGATGGCTGCCTAACCCTGCAGCAGCCTCGAAAGGCCTGGGCCGCCGAACTCGGCCTCACGCATGAGGCCCTTTACCGAACCCTGCGGCGAATGCAGGACGAAGGGCTTATCCACATAAACGGCAACTTGCTTCAGGCCTTGGGCTAGGAGCCCACCACCCGCCCTCCTTCATCGTCCACCTCGGTCTGCAGCACGTGCCACTGACGGGGAGCATCAACACCCTTTTCGGGAGGTGCTTGCTGATGAGGACACGTATTGCCGCGAGACAACAAGGGTTTATGGAAAGTAGGCTCATCCTGTCGGGTGCGAAGCGCTGATGTCCATATTGGCAAATAAAATTATCGAAAAATATTATATTTTATTATGCAGTAGAGGGCTCTGACCCCGTCTTTCCAGCCGATTTTCTTGCCGTCTTCGTAAGTTCTTCCAAAATAGGAAATGCCCACCTCATAGATGCGGCAATTCAATTTTGAAACCTTGGCTACAATCTCCGGCTCAAATCCAAAACGATTTTCTTCAATGCGAATGGATTGAATTATTTCTCGCCGGAATGCCTTGTAGCAGGACTCCATGTCCGTCAGATTTAAATTGGTGAATACATTGGAGGCCAACGTCAAGAACCCATTGCCCACGCGATGCCAGAAGTACAAGACGCGGTGGCAATTGCCACCAATGAAACGCGAACTGAACACTACATCGGCCCTGTTGGATAAAATAGGCTCTATTAAAATGGGATATTCATCGGGGTTGTATTCAAGATCGGCATCCTGAATGATGATGATATCTCCGGTGGCATGTTGGATGCCAGACCTGAGTGCCGCCCCCTTGCCCTGATTGGTTTCATGAAATACCAGCCTATCAATCTTGCCAGCCAACTCATTCGCAAGTATCTCTCTGGTTCCATCTGTTGAAAAATCATCGACAACAATGATTTCTTTCTGCGGATAAGGCGCTGAACGCACTGCGTCCACAATAGACCGGATGGTTTGCTTTTCATTGAAGCAAGGAATGACAATCGTCAGCTTCATGGAAGAAGGTATATCCATTTTTGCGCCAATAGTACGGAAACAATCATGACAACGCCCATGCCCGCATATAGCGCACGATAGCGCGCCTGCAGACTGCGTACACTCTCAAATGTCAGTCCTTCCCGCATCGCCTGGAGCATCCAGTAAAAATGCAGCGGATAGATCAACGCAACAAACATGGCCAGCACTTGCGGCACCGTTCCTCTCAGCGCCAGCAGGACCAACAGGGCGTCGGCCAGCGTGAAAAGCACAAAACTAGCGATGAAGCTCCGCTTTTTGCCGAACTTCACTGCATTGGTTTGAATCCCGTTGCTTAGGTCGGCCTCGCAATCGCGAACCTCCTGCGTCAGGTGGCCCGCGCTGAAAATAGTGGCAAAGAACAAGCCGATCTGCAGGCCATTCATGTCGGGGCTTCTGAATACTGAATAGCCCAGCAAAAAATGCAGCAACCCGCTGGCAACATGGAGCAGTGTGTTCGCAAGCGGGATGCCCTTCAGGTAAACATGCGGGATGGAGTAGAGCGCGCCTGCCACTGCGATCGACAGCGCAATAGCCAGCGTTGCCGCGTTCAGCTGGCTGAGCGTCATGAGGCTCAGCGCCAGCAGAATCAGCAACAAGGCCCCGATCTCATTGCGCCGAATGCCGCGATTGATAAAAACCCCTGCGGCCCTGGTTGGGTCCCGAAGGTCCTGGTGCACTCCGGACCAATCGTTGAGCATGAAAATGTGGGCCACCAAAAAGGCGTTTCCTGCCATCAACAGCAACAGCATCGCGGCGCTCTGATATGTGAAGTGGCCCATGGCAAAGACGGCGCCCAGCAAAGGCGCGCCCTGAAGCACCAGAACCTCGTCGAATCGAATGCACGACAACAGGCGCAGAACCCGCCGGGCTCCCTGGGGACGATCCATCATGGTGTTTTCGGGGCAGTCCGCCTGCCATCGGCTGCAGAGCTGCCGGTGTTGTTGTCAAGGCCGTTGCCGTTGTCGGCCAGAAGGCCCAGTCGCGCGCTTTCCAGGTACAGCCGCAGCCAGAGCGCATAGCCCACATCTTCCGACCAGTAGAACCTGCGCACCGAGGCGGTGAGATCGTTGTGGTACAGCAAGGGCGGGTTCAACTTCACGGCGAAGAAGTCATTTTTTGACAGCTCTTGAAGCAGATGGATGATCTGGGTCGGCTCGGGCACCCTGCCCTTGCCGCCCTGGAGCCGCTGCAACATGTCGCTGGCGCGCAGCCAGATTTCCTGCCCTGGCAGGGCTGTTTGCGAACGCGAGGGCGGCAACTGCACATCGCAGCCCACAGCTTTCATGTCGGCCAGGCGCAAGACGGGTACCAGCGGTGCCCTGCGGTAGTAAACCCACACGCGGTCCTGGTCGATGGCTTGGCGAAGCGCGCCGCACAACATCTGGGCCGCTGGTGGGTCGGCCTGCGCCAGCCACATCAGCACATGCATCTGGATTGCCACGTCGGTAGGGTTCGGGTCGGAGCCTGGGTCGATGCACCGGTACTCATTGCGCTGGCCCAGCCAGGTGTTGTACAGGCCTTCGGCGGTACGGTACTGCATCAGCGCCGTCAGGGCCGCTGGCCGCAGTGCATCTGCACCGGGGGCCAGTCTCCACACCAGGGCGGTGTCGTCGGCATCGGGTGTGATGGGGCACAGCCCATGCGTGGTCATGGCGGCGCCATCCGGCCGGCCGTGGTAGCGCACGAGCCCACTGGCCTCGATCTGGCTGCGCAGATGGGTCCGGGCCCGGTCCAGGCTTCCCCCCAGCCCCACGGTGCCTGGTCTTGAACCGAGAACGTCCACCATCATCGAAGTGACGTAGGTATTCATTTCCAGCTTCGGCTTCTCAAAACGCTCTTCGCTGGTGTACGCAGTGAGCCAGTAGCCATCGACCTGTTGCCGGCGGCTGATCAAACCCACAGCCTTGCGGGCGCTGTGCGCAAGCTCGCCATGGCGGGTGGGGTTGGGGGCTGGGTCCGCTTTGTCGGGCAAAGCTGGCCGCATCACGCCTGCGGTGGCTGCAGGTGCGGCAACCGGCCCTGGTTCGATGCGTATCTCGTGCAGGCCCATGACCAGATTGCGGGTATCGCCATTGGGCAGTGGCTTGATGGTGGCGGTATCCACCGCGAAGAAGCTGATGACGTTCCGCCCCACATGGAGGCGGGTGCGCGCCACCACCGAAGCCCTCCCGCGGAAGGTGTACTCGCCTTCCGCCGCAGGGACGCCGTCCTGCAGCACCATGACCCTCCGGTCGGGCGCAGTCAGGCCGTGCCCCGGGGATACCTCGAACCGGAGGTCCACGTCGTGGTCCTCGCGCGACCAGAGTGCGAACTCGATGCCCTCGGCATGCCCCTGCCCCATCCACAGGAAACCGCCCTCTCTGCCACCCAGGTTTTCAACAGGCCATGGCGTCTCCAGCAAGGCGGGATCGATGCCCACCTTGGTTTTGAGACTGTCGGCGACCCTGATCAAAGGTGAACCCGGCGGGACGGCCGTCGTCTGGAATGGCCTTTCGTTGGCCAATGTGGTGCCGCTCACTTCGAACAGACGCATGTGGGGTGTGTTGAGGGGGATGGACTTCAGTCCGGCCTGGGCGCTGAGCCACTTCACCATTTCGCGGGTATCGACGGTTGGAAACCACTCGAAGAACACCTGCTTGTCGTCCTGGATCAAGACGTGGGTGGCTTTTTCGGATGCGATCATCCGGCCCATTCTTTCTGGGTCAAAAGGCCCCGTGCCCCAGGGAATCACTGCGTTGGAATAACGGGTTTCCGGCGAGAAGAGCGAATAGTCGCGGGCGTCCTGGTGCCCCACAAAAAGCACGCGGGAACCAGCCGGCAGCATGGATCCGACAATTTCTTCAAATGGCTCATTGATCAGCTTTTCCGAGGCGGGAGCTGCGATGGCCTGTACAGCGTCGTAAGCCAGAGCCCTCATCGGCTGGTATGCGGCATACGTGACCACCATCGCAATGAGCGCCTGGGCAAATTTCTTTCTGGAGAGGTACGGCGCAACCAGCGCAATGCCAACGGGCAGCAGCAATGCATACGGGCCAATGAGAAATCGCGCAGGAACGTCGGACTGGGCCATCCACCGCGCGCCAAACAGGATTGCGCACAGCAATGGAATTGCCAACAGCGTTTGTGCCGACACCGCCGTCAGCCTCACGTGCGGCCAGGTCGCGACCAGGTTGCGAACCAGAAGGTACACGGTGATCAGCAACATGGGAATCCACAGCAACCCCCACAACGAAAACCGTGTGGAGTGCTCTGGCAGCGAGTACACGAAACTCCCCGGCCACGCGCCCTTGTTTTCGCCCGCCAAGGGTGCGCCAGCGCCAATGGAATAAATGAATTGGTTGGCGGCACTGCTGAAACGGGACCGCGTTTCGCTCGAAGCCGGAACGTCCGGCAGTTCCAGGAGCAAAAATACAAAACGCACCGCGTGGGTATAGATCACTTGCGGAGTGATGTCGGCCTGCACCACGCGCCGCACCTCCTGTGGCCCCAAGGGGTGGTGGTAGAGCGCCGTGTTGAATGCCAGGGGAACAAGCAGCGAACTCAAAACACCCGCACACACCCATCCTGCAGCCAGTGCCTTGAACCGCGCAATGCATGAAAACGGACTCGGCGCCCACCACACGATCAGCAGCAAGCTAGGAATCATCGACACTGGAAACGACCGGACATTGATGCTCAGTACCGTGAATGTCCCCAGGAAGAAATATTGGGCCTTCGATGCATCAGGCTGCGTGCAAATGGAAACCACCCAATAGGCAATACCCAGCAGGGTGACGATGGACCAGATTTCAGGCTTGAGCCCCACTGCACTGGATGCAACAAGAGGCGTAGAGACCAGAATCAACACGCCCACCAGAGCCACTGTCTGGCTCAATTTGAGTGCCCGCAATAAATAATATTGACCGATGGCTGCCAATGGAAACGCCAGCCAAAACACAATGCGGCCCATAGCTTCAGTTTTGGTGAACAGCACCGGCCACAGGAAGAATAACTCGCTCCCGAACGGAATCATCGTCTGTCGGATATTGTGCGTGTCAAACGGGAATACCGATTGATTTTGAATCCAGTAGATAACCCGCGAGGCGTGGTACATCCTGTCATCAAAGTTCTGGAGAGGCGCTACGGCCTGCCCTACCAATGACATCCAGAGGACTCCGCAAATCGCCATCAGCGTTATCACTCCCCACTGCGATAATCCCCGCGCGAACGCTGCAAGCTTTGTGCGCTGCGCACTCCATATCCCCAGAAAGCCCCGAAGCGTGGGCCACCCCATTTCGCGTGTCAACCGCAAAGTGGCAATGCAAAAAAGCAGCTGGACCAGCATCCACGCAGCCGGATTCAATGCGTGAACCAACGATGTCAGGCTTGCAATTGCACCCACCTGCAGCATTGTGCTGGCGATGAAAATCCAGAAACTATCGGCAGAAGAATTGGCAAAGCGTGAAGCCCATCGCTGTGAGGACCAGACGATCAACAACAAGGAAATGGAGAAAATCATTGATTTATAAAATATTCACATCAATTCACATTGGCAACACAAACATCAATTAATTTTGTTGATTTTCTATCACAAGTTGTTACTTGTGCAAATATACCATGCAGCTCACTAGAAGCCATTTTCTGGGGGTGAATCGCTCGGCACGCGTACTCTAAAAGCCAAGCGGTCCTGGGGAAACAAGCCTGTACGCGGCAGGCAAAAGTCACCCCCTTGCTCGGCCTGATCCACAGCATGAGCAGAGTTGCGGCCCTTGCTGGGGCCTGATCGAGGGCCGAGCAACCGAAGGGATGGGGCCGTGTGGGGCGCCGACGCAATCCAGCAAGAGCGCCTTTTAAAACCAAAAATAATATTAAACTGTAGATACATGCAAATTGCTGTATACTCCGTGTCGTTGCAGTCACGGCTCTTGACGCGTGCAGTCACCGCAACGCCTGCTCAGGGTGGCAATCCGCCCCAGGCAAGCCGCCTTTTGCAACCTTTGTGGTTGCCCATTGGGTCTGTAGAGCTGCAGCCCACTGCGTCCCTTGATGCTCACGCAGGTCGATTTCCACGCCTGCGATCCTGATTGATCCAGATTTCACAGACCGCCATTTCCATGGGCAAGTACGTCGTTTCGCCCACGACACACCCGACCGACTGCGGCCGCTTCCGCGCCTCCTTCTCGGTCCATCGTTCTCAGGGCAACGGCAGCTATTGCCGCGTGTTCCGTTTTGACAAAGCCTTTGCCTCGCGCGAAGCCGCCCGGCTCTTTGCAGTCACCCAGGGCTGGCTGCAAACGTGCATGCCGCACCCCCCAACGTGCTGAAGACCTGATCTGCGACCTGCAGATCCCATCCACCCATCTCAGTTGCTGCGGACACTCGATCCGCACAGCTGCATCCCAACGGTACGCCCTTCGTTGCGCACCACATTTCAGAAAGGCTCATCCATGAGCAGCAAAATCTACGTGGGCAACCTGCCCTACTCCGTGACCGATTCCACCCTGGAAAGCAACTTTTCCGAATTCGGCCGGGTCTCTTCTGCCAAGGTCATGATGGACCGCGAAACCGGCCGCTCCAAGGGCTTCGGCTTTGTGGAAATGGCCTCCGCCGAAGTCGCCCAGGCCGCCATCAGCGCCCTGCATGGCATGTCTGTTGACGGCCGCTCGATCGTCGTGAACCTGGCCCGCCCCCGTGAAGAGGGTGGCGGCGCCGGTGGCTACAAGGCCGGCGGCTACAGTGCGAGCACACGCTCGGACGTTGGCTACGGCACGGGTGGATTCGGCGGCGGTCGTTACTGATCCAGGCAACCCTCTGTGAAAAACCGGTTCTGAGGAGCCGGTTTTTTTTTCGCCTCGCATCCATAGGATACGCAGGGTTTCAGTTGCTATCAATACAGTAGCTGCTTGCGCTTGATGGCTAAGCGCACAAGTCCGAAAACATGTTCGATTGCCAGCATCCAATGGAGGCATCAGGCATCAGGCATCAGGCATCAGGCAGCAATCACCCCCTGGTCCCAGGCAAAAGCGCACTGGAAGCACCCCAGCGAAACCACCGAAAACCAGAAGGGGACGAGGAAGGCAAGCCATGCGACAGCCTCGCAGGCAATTGCCCCTGGCACGCCTTACTGAAACACGCAAACGCCCAATGACTGACTTTTGGCCCGGTACATGGCGGTGTCTGCAGCGCGCAGGTAGTCGTCGACCGTCGCCAGCCTGGATGCGCTGCTGGCCAATCCGATGCTCGCACCACTGATCACGGTGTGCCTGCCAATGACGTAAGGTACCTCCAGGGCGGCGGCAATCTGCTCCGCGCGTTGGCGGGCTTCAGCGGGATCGATGGACTCCAACAGCACATTGAACTCGTCGCCACCCATGCGGGCGACCAGATCGACAGCCCGCACGCAGGATTCGAGCCGCCGCGCCACCTGTTGCAAGAGCTGGTCGCCCACATGGTGCCCGTAGCTGTCATTGACGGCCTTGAACCCGTTGAGATCCAGCAGCAGCACGGCGAACATCGTGGCTCCATCGCGTATCGGAACGCCACCTCCATTCACCACCTCGTTCTGGTGCAGCGCGATGAGTTGCGCGAGGCGATCGCGGAACAACGGCCGGCCGGGCAAGTTGGTCAGCGCATCGTAGGAACTGCCACGCTCGGCCAGATCGCTCAACGATCCCGCCATGCGCACGGGAACACCCTCTTCGAACTCGGCGAGCCCGCGCCAATTGACCCACACCAGCCGCCCTGCTCCGTGGAACGCGCGGAAGTCCACCGAAAAGTTCGGGCTGTTTCCCGACAGGTGCCTGCGGTAGGCCTCCTGCACGCGCTCGCGATCCTCGGTATCGATGAGCTGCTCCAAAAAGCGCCAGCCTCCGTCATGCACAAGATCGGCGCTACCCAGTCCGACGATCTGGAGAAAACGCCCGGACACATGCAGCGCGTCCGTTCGCAAGTCCCAGTACCAGATGCCGTCATTGGATCCCCGCGTCGCCAGCGAATAGCGGTTTTCGGAGCGCAACAACTCGAGTTCGGTGTTCTTCTGCTGGGTCACGTCGATCATCAGGCCGATCATGCGGTTCGGCCGCCCCGGCTCGACCACCGCGCGGCACAGATCGCGCACCCACACGACCTTGCCGGACTTGGCAATCAGCCGATAGCTCATCTCGTAGGCATGGCTGTGCGTGGCGTTGTAAGCGGCATCGTCGATGCGCAGGGCCTCCTCCAGATCGTCGGGGTGTACATGCGCCCGCCAGAAGCCCGGGTCAGCCCGCCACTCCTCCACGGAGTAACCGAACAAGCGCTCGACCTGCGGGCTCAGGAAGGTATTGCCCACGCCGATTTCAGCTTCCCACACCACGCCATCAATGGTTTCCAGCAAGCGCAGAAAGCGCTGGCGAACTTCCACCAGCACCTGCTCGGTGACCTCGGTGATCTCGATCAGGACACCCTGGCGGCTGATCACCCGGTCCGCCACATCCGTCGCCGGGTGGAACTGCAGACGCACCCAGCGATAGTCCGCGTCGGCAAAACGCAAGCGGAACACCGGCATGCCCGAGCGCATGGTGCCGATGTCGTCGGGATGCACGAACTCCAGCAAAGACCTGCCAAGCGCCGCCGCCACCGAATGGCCGGTGAGCTTGTGCCACGCCGGGTTCAGATAGATGATCTCCCACAGCGCATCGGTTTGCACCACCGCCTCAGGAAGCAGTTGCAACAGGTTTGCGGACGGCGTGGGAGTGGTGGGCATGCAGGGCTATTGCAAATGGGTCAGATTCATGCACGGCCGCGCCGAACAAGTCCTTCGCGCGTCGCGCAACCCTGCGTTGGGCGGCCTGCTGCGGAGCCAATCCCATTTCCGAATCGGGTGCGCGCCATCACCGGGACAGAGGCAGCGTCGCCTTGACGGATCGAAAAATCAACCACGTCAAAGCGAGTATGGCATGCATCCAAGTCACCTTTGGACTCGGTGGTTTGGGTGGTTTGGGGCCGCCAGATGTGCGAGCCAGCAACGCCGTCCTCCGCCGCTGGCTCGCTCACATCACGACGGCTTCACCCGTCAGAACGCCACCTTCACCCCCACCGTCAGATTGCGGCCCATCAACGGCGCGGCATTCTTGATGAACGAGGTGTGCGCATACGCCAGGCGGTCCGTCAGGTTGTTCGCCTTCAGGTACACCTGCCACGGCGCGCCGCTGCTGAACTGGCCGTTGTAGCTGACACCCAGGTTCAGCATGCCGTAGCCGGGGGTGGCGCTTTCAAACTCGGCCACGCGGTTCTGGCGGGCCACCTGGACCCATTCGACCTGGCCTTCCCACGCTTGCCAGTTGGCGTCCAGGCGGATGCCCGCGCGGGTGGCGGGGATGCGGGGAAGTCGCCCGCCGCCTGAGTCGAGCGTGGCGCGCACGGTGTCGCCGAACAGCGTGATGCCCAGGTTGCGGTTCAGGCGCTGGCGCACCTGGCCTTCGATGCCGGTGAAGGTGGCGTCGGCCTGGCTGTATTGCAGCAGTTGCAGGCCATCGACTTCATCGAGCGTGCGGCCGTAGATGTAGTTGTTGATGCGGTTGCGGAAGATACTGACGCCAAAGGTGGTGTCGCCGCTGGTCTTCTTCAGGCTCACGTCGATGTTCTGCGAGATCTCGGACTTCAGGTCGGCGTTGCCGCGTTCATACGTGCTGGTGGCCATGTGCAGGCCCTTGGCATACAGCTCTTCGGCCGAAGGGGCGCGGCTGGCGCGGGTGAACGAGGTGCCGACCTGGTAGCCGGGCGTGAACTTCCACACCGCGCCCAGCGATGCGGAGGTGCCGTTGTGGCTGCGCTCGATGCCGCTCGTTTGCGCTTCGGCCGTCTGGCGGTCGTGGCGCAGGGCGGCTTCGAAGCGCCAGTCGCCCAGGCGGTATTCCTCCAGCGCGAAGAAGCCCAGCTTGCGGGTGATGGTGGGCTCCACGTAGGCCTCTTCGCCGTCGGCGCTGAACTTTCGCTGCGAGGTCTGCAGGCCGATCAGGCCCTTGAAGCCTGCAATGGGCTCGTGCTGCAGCTCGATGCGGGTGTCGTAGGCCTTGTTCTTGAAGGTGGTGCTGATGGCGCCGTCTTCGACTTCGTCGTGCACGTAATCCGTCACGCCCGCGCGCAGGCGCAAGGCCGAGACGCCGGCGAAGGGGTTGCGCAGCTCGCCGCGGATGTCGAAGCGTTCGCTGCGCAGGTCCACCACAGGCACGTCGCCATGTTCTTCGGCGCCGTGGTCGTGGCCGTCTTCCTCCTCTTCGTGGGCGCCGCAGTGTAGGTGGTCGCCGTGCGTGTGGCAGCCTTCAAAGCTGTGGTTGTGGCCCGGCAGGCCGTATTTGGCGGTCTGGCGGGTGTAGGCGGCGCCCAGGTAGCCGCGCTCGCCCACCCACGACAGGCCCACGCTGCCGGTGTCGGTGCGGTTGAAGCTGCCCAGCACCTTGCGGGTGGGTTCGCCCTCGGGCGCCCAGCCCTTGCCCACGCGGTAGTCGCCCGCATCGCGCGCCACGCCTTCCACATGCACGGCCAGGTTGCCAGCGCCGCCGGTCAGCGAGAAGGCTCCTGCTTTTTCACGCGCGCCGGAGTTGGCGCGCAGCTCGGCGCTGCCCTCGTAGCCCTTTTGCGGGACAGCCGTGGGGATCTTGCCGTCGAGCACATTGACCACGCCGCCCACGGCGCCGTTGCCGTAGACCAGGGCCGAGGGGCCGCGCAGCACTTCGATCTGTGTGGCCAGCAGTGGCTCGGATACCACGGCGTGGTCGGGGCTGATGGTGGAGGCGTCGTGCAGCTCGGCGCCGTCGCTCAGCACCTTGACGCGCGGGCCGTCCATGCCGCGGATGATGGGGCGGCTGGCACCGGCGCCGAAGTGGCTGCTGGTGATGCCGGGCTCGCTGTTCAGCGTTTCGCCCAGGGTGGCCTCACGGCGGCGCACGAGTTCGTCGCCTTCCAGCACGGTGACCGGCGTGGTCATCTCATTGGCGCCCAGTTGCAGGCCGCTGGCCGAGACGGTGACGGCGGGCAGGCTGGCGGGGGCCGCAGCGCTGTTATCGGCAGGTGCTGCCACCGGCGCGGCTTGCGCGTGCGCCACGCCGGTGCCCGTCAGCGCCAGCATGGCGGCCAGGGCCACGGGGTGGAGGGTGGGACGGGCGCGAAGAACAGCAACGGGGCGGCGAGGTTGGGATGTGGTGTGGGTCATGGTGCGGTGTGGCAACGGGTGCTTGAGCGTTTGCGGGTACGCATGCGCAGGGGCGTGGGACATGACCGGTGATGGCGGGGCCGGCACGCAGATACATGGCTTCCACGCCCTGGGCATGAAAATTTGACTAAAAATGGCCGCCAGCGCTTGTCTATCAAGCGCGAGCAGCTATGAAATCAGGAGTAAATGGGCAAAGCGCGGTAGCGCAGCCCTGCAAGGCCGGGCAAGGTGTTGGCGGCCCTGCCCGCGATGCGGTGGGCGCGTAGGCGATTTGCTGCGGTCAGGCCGTGGGCGGGCCACGCGCCTGGAACAGCGCAACGTGCGGGGCCGTAGAGCGCCCGGCATGTTGTACCGGCGATGCCTGCGCGGGCACCAGGGTGGGCAGCGCCGAGGGGGCGCTGTGCAGTGCATCGCCCAACGCAAGCTGGTCGAGCAAAAGGCAGTCCACGGCCGCGTGGGGGACCAGGAGCAGTGATAGCAGCCCGTGGGTGTGGTCTGCCTCGGTGGACGGGGCCGCGTCCTCATCCGCTGCCAGCGAAGCGGCTGCGAGCCTGTGGTGTGCGTCGGCTTGTTGCGCAGCTTGCACCGCGTGGCCGGCACGCATCTGCTCCAGCGCCCCCGCATGCTCCACTTGGTGCAGGCGCCCCAGCGTGGGCACCACCACCAGCGCCAGCAGCAGCCACGCCAGGGCGGCCTGCGCGGGCAGTTGCTGGCGCAGGCGGCGCCACAGGGCGGCCAGTGGGGTTGGAAACAACGGGGTCACAAGAGGAACAAGGAAGGCAGCGGGATCGGGGAAAAAGGCGGAGGAATTACTTCACGGGCACCGCGTCCACCACGCGGTAGTACAGGCCATATTGGTCGTTGGGGAGCACGGTGAACTTGCCCTCCACCACCACCGGTTCCAGCGAATAGCGCACGGGAGTCTTGGCCTTGACCTCGACCATGCTCTCTGGCCCGCCCGGCGTGCAGAACGAGCAGGTCATTGGCACGGAGGTAAGTAGAAAGTGGGTCTGCGTGGGCTTGGCATCCAGCGGCACCATGAAGCCCTGGATGCGCTGCGTGGTCTTGTCCATGCCCTTTTGCGCGTCGTTGAACACGGGCAGGATGCCGTCCTTGGTGGTCTTTTTGGTCAGGTCGGTCAGCACGGACCACGGCACCACGTCATTGCGCTGGGGCAGCGGCGCAATGGGGCTGTTGGGGCTGTGGTAGCCCGCCCCGCTGCCCGACGCAACGCCCGATGGCATGGCGGTGCCCGCGCCCGCAGGCAAAGGAGACGAGAGCGCGGGTGCGGTGGTGGGCGCGGCACCGGGCGTTTTTCCGGTCGCGCGTTCAAATTCCCCCGGCGCTGGTTTGCCCGTGGGCGCAGCGGTCGGCGACTGTGCGAGTACGGCCCCAGTCCAGGCCAGCACCACCATCGCACAGGCGCGCCGGGCAGTGCGGGTGCGGCTGGCTCCGGCATCGGGTTGTGCAGCTGGATGACGGTGAGCGGGGTGGATTGCCATGGCGGGAAACCTGATCTGTAGCGTTTTCAGAAATGGTAGCGGGCCTGGAGGCCCATCGCCTCAGTGCGCGTGCTTCATGCCGCAGTATTTGCCAATCGCCAGACCCTTGCAGGCAGCCTGGAGTTCCTTCTGGCAGACGTCCTCGCCCTTGCCGGATTCGAGGCACTTGGCGGCGGCCTCGTGGGCGGCGGCCATGGCGCGGTGGCGGGCGATGTCTTCTTTGGTCTCTTTGTCGTTGTGGGCCTGGGCGTGCGCCAGGGCGCCGACGAGCAGCATGGGGGCCAGGGCGAGTGCGGTGAGGAGCTTTTTCATGGAAGGCCTTTCAGATTGGTTGGGGGACGGTTTTTAGAGGACAGAACTCGATGGCTGCATCAGGGCTGGCTTAACAGGTCGGCCACGTCCGTGCGGTACGCCTGCATGGCGGGCAGCAGCGCCGCCAGCGCCGCCACACCGGCGGCCATCAGCGGCACACCCGCTTCGGCGGGCAGCCAGATGAGGCCGGTGACAGGCAGCAGCCCCTGCGCCTGCAGTGCCCAGCCCAGGCCATGGGCCAGGCCGTGGCCCAGCAGCAGGCCCAGAACAGACGCCATCGCGGCCAGCCACAGGGCCTCCCACAGCACCAGCCCCGCCACGCGGCCCGGGGGCGCGCCCAGCATGCGCAGCATGGCCAGATCGGCACGGCGCTCGCGCACGGCGTTCCACAGCGCGATGAACACGCTCAGTGCGGCCACCGCCAGCAGCACGCCGCCAAAGGCGCGCAGCACGTCGGCCCCTACGCCCAGCAGGCGCATCAGGCGGGTTACCTCGATGGCGGGCGCCGCTGCCTGCATGGCGGTGTCGCTGTTGATTTGGCGCGGCAGCGTGATGGCGGCCATGGGCGTGCGGTAGCGCACCAGGGCCACGGTCACTTCGCGCTCTTCTTTCAAGATTTCCAGGTCTTCGGCATCGGTGGCCGTGGCGGTCTCGTGCACCATCCAGACGGATTCGGTGCTGGTCAGGATCAGCCGGTCCAGCACGCAGCCGCAGGGCGCCAGCACGCCGCTCACGCGGTAAGGGTGGTCGCCGTGCGCGTGCCCTCCCCCACCCAGGCCGTGGCTGCCGATGAAGGTGGCGCCCACCAGCGGTGCGCCCGCATGGCTGCTTTTGACAATGCCGCGCGCCGCGCTGGCGCCCAGCACCGCGTCCATGGGCTGCTGCCACAGTGCGCCCTCAGCCAACGTTGCCTCGTAGTGCGCCACGTAGTCGGGCGTGGTGCCCACGATGCGAAAACCCTGGTAGCTGTCGCCCAGGCTCAGCGGGATGACCTGCGCCACCAGCGGGTTCTTCTGCAGTGTCTGCACCTCTTGCAGCGGGATGTTGCCCGTGGGTACATCAATATGGAAAACGCCCGCCAGGATGAGCTGCAGCGGGCTGCCCTTGGCGCCCACTACCAGGTCGATGCCGCTCAAATCACGCTCAAACGCCTTGTCGAGCTGCGTGGCCACCAGCAGCACCAGCGTGATGGCGGCCAGGCCGAGCGTCAGCACCAGCAGGTTCAGCACCGCGGCCAGCGGGCGGGACCACAGGTAGCGCCACGACAGGCGGGCCAGTTTGAAGACTCCTGAATTCATAGCTGCTCGCGCTTATCCATCAAGCGCTGGGGGGCAATTTCATTCAAATCCAGCGTTTGCACACCGGCCAGGGCTTGCACCACACGCTGGTCGTGCGTGGCAATCACCAGGCTGGCATCGCAGGCGGCGGCGCTGTGCTGCAGCAGCGCCAGCGCGTCGGCGGCGGCCTCGTCGTCCAGGCTGGCCGTGGGCTCGTCCGCCAGCAGCACCTGCGGCGCCAGCAGCACGGCCCGCGCCAGCGCCACGCGCTGCGCCTGCCCGCCGGAGAGCTGGTGCGGCTTGCGGGCGGCCAGTTCGGCCACGCCCACTTGGGTGAGCGCGCGGTGGATGGCCGCATCGTCACGCGGCAGCCCGGCTGCAAAGTAGACCAGCGCCAGGTTGTCCGCCACCGTGAGCGCGCTGCTGAGGTAGAGCTTTTGCGGCAAAAAGCCAATGCTGCGCGCGCGCCAGGCATCAATCTCGGCCCCGCGCTGCGTGCCCAGCTGCGTGCCCGCCACAAACAGGTCGCCCCCGCTGGCTCCGCGCAGCCCGGCCATCAGCGCCAGCCAGGTGGACTTGCCCGAGCCCGAGCGCCCGCGCAGCAACAAGGTGCCCCCCTGGCGCAGGTCCACATCGGGGAAGCGCAGCGGCGCGGCGCCGCCCGTGGCATAGGTGTAGGAAAGGCCTCGGGTGCGGATCATGCGGCAGCGCCCCCGGCCGGGTGGGCGCATTCAGCACATCGGCCGTGCACGGCAATGTCCACCGCCAGGCTCTCATGCCCGGCCGTGGCCAGCGCCTGCAGCACCTGCTTGAGGGCGGTCTGCACCTTGGCCGATCCCTGCGAGAGGCGGAACTGGCGGTGGCAATCGTCGCATTCGAATCTGGGGGCTGCGCCCTCTTCGCCTTGGGGTGCCAGTGCATACCGGGTCACGCGGGCAGCGTCCACCTGCTTGTGCAGCAGGCCTGCAGCGGCAAAGCGGTCGAGCATGCGGTAAACGGTGACTTTGTTGACGGGAGCGCCAGCGGTGGCGAGGGCGGCTTCTACTTCGGGTTCGGAGAGCGCCGCGTCAGGCCGGGCCTCGTACAGCGCCGCCAGCGCCCGCGTGGCACGGGTGGCGCGCATGCCCGGGGGGAGCGACCAGGGCTGGTGGTGTAGGGATGAAGAAGATGGGGTGGAGGGCATGGCGAGATGCGGCGGCAGGTGATGCCTGTAACGCAATTGGTTTGCATTATGCCTTCGTGCTGACCCTCCACCAACTGAAACCTCTGAATGAAATGGCAGAGGCCTGACGGCTACAGCGACATGGTTGGCGATGGAGCCGTTCAACACAGAGAAGCGCCTCAGGTTGGGCGGACCTTTTGGCTGCTTCTTTCAGGTGCGCCTCATAGCATGCCCGTGATGCATATCAATTGTGAGGCTCAAGCCCTGACCATAATTCCTAATTTCCCCAATCGTTCACTTCATTCGACATATTGAGTTGAATACCGTCTGGATAAGGTCCAACCAAAATGCAAGCACTGCTATTACCACTTCATCTCACGTTTGTCGGTCTTTGGCTCGGTTGTGTTCTTACCGAAGCCCTTTTTGAACGCGCGTTGTTGGGTCAAGGTCGTGACAAGGAACTCATTCTTTCGGCACTTCACAAGCGCGTGGATATTTTCATTGAAATACCCACCTTCATCATGGTTCTGGCTACAGGTGCAATGCTGCTGGCTACCGCCACAACAAACCCGATCCTCTACGCCAAGCTTGGTTTTGCCTTGATAGCCATTGCCACCAATACCTATTGCGTATATCTGGTCTTCAAGCGCCATCGACTGGCTGTGCAAGGTCATTGGCAAGCGTTTGACGCCGTAGATCATCTGCAACACAAAATGGGAGCCATCGTCTTGGCGGGAATAATATGCGCGCTGGGGCTGGGGCTTTATTTGCTCCACCCGACTGCCAATGGATAGATTGACTAGTTAATCTATCCATTGGCTTGGACCCGTGTTGGTTTTGCTGCCGAGAAGACTGCTCGGCGGTCTATCAACTCTTCAAATACCGCGCAAACGTCTTGCGAAACTTCTCCACCTTCGGCCCCACCACAAACGCGCAATACCCCGCGTTCGGATTGTTCGCAAAGTAGTCCTGGTGATACGCCTCGGCCGTGCTGTAGTTGTCCAGCGGCTTCACCTCGGTGGTGATCGGCGCACCAAACAGCTTGTCTTGCGACATCTGGCGAATCATGTCGTTGGCAATGTCACCGTGCGCAGGGTCTTCGTAATAGATGCCGCTGCGGTACTGGGTGCCCACGTCGTTGCCCTGGCGGTTGAGGGTGGTCGGGTCGTGGGTATGGAAGAAGATTTCCAACACCTCTTGCAGGCTGATCTCGTCGGCGTCAAACGTCAGGCGCACCACCTCGGCGTGGCCGGTGTCGCCCCGGCAGATTTGTTCGTAGCTGGGGTTCAGCGTGTGGCCGTTGGTGTAGCCGCTTTCCACGTCGGTGACGCCGCGCACGCGGTCGAAGACCGCCTCCGTGCACCAGAAACAGCCGCCGCCCAGGGTGATGGTTTGCAAAGTCATGGTGGTCCTCGGGTTCAAACTTGACCATTATGAATTGACGCCCTATCCCGTGCTTGCTACATTACTAACCGGTCAGTCATTAACGAAGCCCTTCCTTGCCTTCCACCTCCCTTCCCCCCACCGCCTCCGTCGGCACCAAACGCGAGCGCCGCAAGGAAGCCCGCCCGGGTGAGCTGCTGGAGGCCGCGCTGGACCTGTTTGTCGAAAAAGGGTTTGCCGCGACACGGGTGGATGAAGTGGCGGCCCGTGCAGGCGTCTCCAAGGGCACGTTGTTTTTGTATTTCCCCAGCAAGGAAGAGCTTTTCAAGGCGGTGGTGCGCCAGAACATCGCGGGCCGTTTTGAAGAGTGGCGGGATGAGCTGGATTCCTTTGTGGGCACCACCAGCGATCTGCTGCGGTACTGCTACCAGGTGTGGTGGGAGCGCATAGGCGCCACCAAGGCCTCGGGTATCACCAAGCTGATGTTCAGCGAGGCCCAGAATTTCCCGGAGATCACCGAGTTCTACCAGCAGGAGGTGATTCTGCCGGGGCAGGCGCTGATCCGCCGCATCGTCGAACGCGGCATCGAGCGCGGCGAATTCCGCCCCGTGCCACTGGACTACATCGTGCATGTGGTTCTGGCGCCCATGATCTTCCTCATGATGTGGAAGCACTCGGTGGGGGCCTGCATTCCAGACTCGCTGGGCCTGCGGCCTGAGTTGTACATCGATGCCCAGATCGACAATGTGCTGAACGGGCTGCTGGTGCGGCCCGACCCTTCTTCTCCCGTGCCCTCCCCCTCTCACACTTTTTCTGCGCCGCCCTCACGCGGCTCCTGACCATGAAACGCTGGATTCCCTGGATGGTGGCAGCCGTCGTTGTTGTCTTGCTCGGCGGCGGCGTGTGGCGGGCCATGGCGGCGCGGCAGGCGCAGCAAAAGGCATTGGCCGAAACCACGGCCCAGCGCGCCCAGGCGCCGCTGCATCTGGCAGCCCAAGAGGTGTTGCCGGTGCGGCGGCAGAACCTGGCGCTTGGCGTGCCCGTATCGGGCGCCTTGCGGGCGGTGGACTCGGCCATGGTCAAGGCGCGCGTGGGCGGTGAGTTGCAGGGGCTGACGGTGCGCGAAGGCGACAGCGTGAAGGCCGGGCAGGAAGTGGCCCGCATCGACCCCACCGAAGCCCGCGCCCGCCTGCGCCAGGCGCAGCAGCAGGCCGACGCCGCCAAAGCCCAGGTGGATATCAACCAGCGCCAGTACACCAACAACCGCGCGCTGGTGGACCAGGGCTTTATCTCGGCCACGGCACTGGTCACCTCGCAAGCCAGCCTCGAATCTGCGCAGTCCAACCACCAGGCCGCAATGGCCGCCGCTGATGTGGCCCGCAAGGCGCTGGAGGACACCGTGCTCAAGAGCCCCATCAGCGGGCTGGTGGCGCAGCGCCTGGCCCAGCCGGGCGAGCGCGTGGCAGTGGACGCCCGCATCATCGAGGTGGTGGACCTGTCGCGGCTCGAGCTGGAAGCGCTGCTCAACCCGGCGGATTCCGTGGCGGTGCAGGTGGGCCAGAAGGCGCAGCTCACCATTGAGGGCATGCCAGCCCCGGTGCCTGCCACCGTGGTGCGCATCAACCCCAGCGCCCAGGCAGGCAGCCGCACGGTGCCCGTCTACCTGCGGGTAGAGCAAGCCCCCGGCGCCACGCCACTGCGGCAAGGCCTGTTTGTGCAGGGAACGCTCGATACTGGGCGGGCCGATGTGCTGGCCGTGCCGCTGGACGCCGTGCGCACCGACAAGCCCGCCCCCTACCTCCAAACCTTGAAAGATGGCCGCGTGGTCTATGCACCCGTCAAGACCGGCACCCGCGCGGTGGTGAGCGGCCAGACCCTGGTGGCGGTCGAAGGTGTGCCCGAAGGCACGGTGGTGATTGCGGGCCGGATCGGCCTGCTGCGCGAGGGCACGGCCGTGGCGGTGGCTGCATCAGCTGCGACAGCCGCTGCTGCACCTGCATTGGCAGCGGCATCCCGCGCTGCTCCCTGATCACCCTGACTACCCCGACCCGCCATGTGGTTCACCAAAGTCAGCCTCAAAAACCCCGTGTTCGCCACGATGGTGATGCTTGCCATCGTCGTGCTGGGCCTGTTCTCCTACCAGCGCCTGAAGGTTGACCAGTTTCCGAACATCGACTTCCCGGTGGTCGTGGTCACCGTGGACTACCCCGGTGCGTCGCCGGAAATCGTCGAGAGCGAAGTCACCAAGAAGATCGAGGAAGGCGTCAACTCGATTGCAGGCATCAACGCCCTGACCTCGCGCAGCTACGAAGGCACGGCCGTTGTCATCATCGAGTTTCAGCTCCACATCGACGGCCGCAAGGCCGCCGAGGACGTGCGCGAGAAGGTGGCCACTGTGCGCCCCCTGCTGCGCACCGAGGTCAAGGAACCCCGCGTGCTGCGCTTTGACCCGGCCAGTCGCGCCGTGTGGTCGCTGGCGGTGCTGCCGGACGAAAAATCCGGTCGCAGCGCTGTCGAGCTGACCACCTGGGCCGAGCAGATTCTGAAGAAACGCCTGGAGAACGTGCGCGGCGTGGGCGCCGTGAACCTGGTGGGCGCCACCAAGCGCGAGATCAACATCTACCTGAACCCGCAGGCGCTCGAAGCGTTTGGCGTGACCCCCGACCAGGTGGCGCAGGCCGTGCGCAACGAGAACCAGGACCTGCCCGTGGGCTCCATCCGGTCCCTCGCGCAGGAGCGCGTGGTGCAGATCGACGCCCGCATGGAGCGGCCCGAGGACTTCGGCAAGATCATCGTCGCCCGCAAGAACGGAGCGCCGGTCCGGCTTGACCAGGTGGCCCGCGTCAACGACGGCGCGCAGGAGGTGGAAAGCCTGGCCCTGTACAACGGCCAGCGCACGTTGCTGCTGTCGGTGCAGAAGTCGCAGGGCGAAAACACCATCGAGGTGGTGGACGGCCTGAACGCCGCTGTGGTGGAGCTGAAGAACCAGCTGCCCGCCGGCGTGCGGCTGGAGACCATTGGCGACAGCGCCCGCCCGATCCGCGTGGCGGTGAACAACGTGCGCCAGACATTGATCGAGGGCGCCATCCTCACGGTGCTCATCGTGTTCCTGTTCCTGAATTCCTGGCGCTCCACCGTGATCACCGGGCTGACGCTGCCCATTGCGCTGATCGGCACGTTCTTGTTCATGAACATGTTCGGCTTCACCATCAACATGATCACGCTGATGGCGCTGAGCCTGTGCGTGGGCCTGTTGATCGACGATGCCATCGTGGTGCGCGAGAACATCGTGCGCCACGTGCAGATGGGCAAAGGCGCCTACGCAGCCGCCATGGACGGCACGCAGGAGATTGGCCTGGCGGTGCTGGCCACCACGCTGTCCATCGTGGCGGTGTTCATGCCCATTGGCTTCATGGGCGGCATCATCGGCAAGTTTTTCCACGAGTTCGGCATCACCATCGTGGCGGCGGTGATGATCTCGATGTTTGTGAGCTTCACGCTTGACCCCATGCTGTCGAGCATCTGGCACGACCCGAGCATCCATGCCCACGGCCAGAAGATCGAGCCCGTCACCTTCTACGACAAGACCATTGGCCGCGTCACAGGCTGGTTCGACCGTGCCACCGATGCATTGGCCGAGGGCTACCAGCGCATCCTGCGGTGGTCGCTGGTGCACAAGCTGACCACCATGGCCATTGCGCTGGCCATCTTTGTGCTGAGCATCTTCATGGTGCCGCTGCTGGGCACCGAGTTCGTACCCAAGGCCGACTTCTCCGAAACCTCGCTCAATTTCTACACCCCCGTGGGTTCGTCGCTGGAGGCCACCGAGGCCAAGGCACAACAGGTGGAGGGCATCCTGCGCGAGATGCCGGAGGTGCGCTACACACTGGCCACCATCAACACCGGCAGCGCCCAGGGCAAGATCTACGCCAACATCTACGTGCGCCTGGTGGACCGCAAGGACCGCAGCCGCAGCGTGGACCAGATGTCCGACGTGCTGCGGGAACGCCTCAAGACCGTGCCCGGCATCACCATCACCCACGTGGGCCTGCTGGACGCCGTGGGCGGCAACAAGCAGGTGGAGTTCTCGCTGCAAGGCCCCGACCTGCAGGAACTGGAGCGCCTGACCAAGGTGGTCACCGAAAAAATCCGCGACATTCCCGGGCTTGTGGACCCGGACACCAGCGCCAAGCCCAACAAGCCGGTGATCGCCCTGGAGGTCAAGCGCGACGTGGCGTCGGACCTGGGCCTGTCCGTGGCGCCCATGGCAGCATCGCTGCGCACCCTGGTGGCAGGCACCACGGTGGGCAACTGGCGTGCCCCCGATGACCAGACCTACGATGTGAACGTGCGCCTGGCCCCCGAAGCCCGCACCCAGCCCGCCGACCTGGAGCGCCTGCCCTTTGCCCTGGCGGCCACCGACGGCACTACGCGCATCGTGCGCCTGAACCAGGTAGCGAGCGTGACCGAATCCACCGGCGCCAACCAGATCAACCGCCGCGACCTGACCCGCGAAGTGGCGGTGAACGCCAACGTGGCAAAGCGCTCGGCCGGTGAAGTGTCGAACGACATCAAGAAGGCGCTGGAGGAAGTGAGCTTCCCGCCCGGCTATCGCTACCAGTTCAGCGGCTCCACCAAGAACATGGCCGAGTCCTTTGGCTACGCCATTTCGGCGCTGGCCATGGCCATCATCTTCATCTACATGATCCTGGCGAGCCAGTTCAAGAGCTTCTTGCAGCCGCTGGCGCTCATGACCTCGCTGCCGCTTACGCTGATTGGCGTGGTGCTGGCGCTGTTGATGTTCCGCTCCACGCTGTCGATGTTCTCCATCATTGGCGTGGTGATGCTGATGGGGCTGGTCACCAAGAACGCCATCTTGCTGGTGGACTTTGCCATCCGTGCCCGCGAGGAGCACGTGAACGACCAGGGCCAGACCGTGCCCGGCCTGCCCCGTGCCGACGCCTTGCTGCTGGCTGCCCGGGTGCGGCTGCGCCCGATCCTGATGACCACTCTGGCCATGATCTTCGGCATGGTGCCACTGGCGTTCGCGTTGTCCGAAGGCTCGGAGCAGCGCGCGCCCATGGGCCAGGCTGTGATCGGCGGGGTCATTACCTCTTCCCTCTTGACCCTGGTGGTGGTGCCGGTGGTGTATTGCTACATGGACGACTTGGCCCAGTGGGCCCTTCGCAAGATGGGGCGCGCCCCGGCAGCGCCTAAAATCGAAGGTTTGTCCTGATCGTCCCGATCGGCCTTGCATCTGCCCCACGGAGAAATCCCATGAACCTGCCCCTGAACACGTCCGCCAACATCAGCGACCCTATTGCCCAGGCCCGCTACAACATGATCGAGCAGCAGATCCGCCCCTGGAATGTGCTCGACGCTGACGTGCTCGACCTGCTGGCGGTGGTCCGCCGTGAAGACTTTGTTCCCCCGGCCTACCGCAGCCTGGCCTTCATGGACATCGAAGTGCCCCTGCTGGGTAACGACGCCGAAGAGGCCGTGCGCCTGGGCCACAGCATGCTGCAGCCGCGCGTCGAGGCACGCATCCTGCAAGACCTGCAAATCCAGCCAACAGACCGCGTGCTGGAGATCGGTGCAGGTTCGGGCTACATGGCAGCCCTGCTGGCCGCCCGCGCCGAACGTGTGGTGTCGCTCGAAATCAACCCCGAACTCGCCGAAATGGCCCGTGAGAACCTGCGCGACGCGGGTGTTCAAAACGCCGATGTGCGCCTGAACGACGGCGCCCGCGACGCCATTCCCGACGGCCCGTTCGACGTGATCGTACTGAGCGGCTCGGTGGCCGAAGTGCCCACCTCCCTGCTTGCGCTGCTGCGTGACGGCGGCCGCCTGGGCGCCATCGTGGGGGGCGAGCCCGTGATGCGTTTCACCCTGACCCGCCGCACCGGCGACCGTTTCGAAACCACCTCGCCCTGGGACACCATCGCCCCGCGCCTGGTGAACTTCCCCGAACCTTCCGGCTTTACGTTCTGACCCTGTTGTTCGGCTTTCTTCGGAGTTCTGCATGATCGATCACGTCCGCCCCGCCCAGCTGTCTGCCTGGTTTGCCGCCGCACCCGAAGGCAGCCAGCCCCTGGTGCTGGACGTGCGCGAACCCTGGGAGCTGCAGACCGCCAGCGTGCGCGCCGACGGGTTTGAACTGGTGGCCATCCCCATGGGCGAATTGCCCGGGCGACTGGCCGAGCTGGACCCCGCCCGCCCCATTGCGTGCCTGTGCCACCACGGCGCACGCAGCCTGCGGGTGGCATCGTTCCTGCAACACAACGGGTTTGAACAGTTGGCCAATATCACCGGTGGCATTGATGCCTGGTCGCACGAAAACGACCCCACCGTGCCCCGCTATTGATCACGCCCCTGGCACCCCGCTCTCCCATCGAACCGCAGACTCTTCCGAAGGACCCCCATGACTCCGCACCGGCCCCTCTCCCTGTCACTTCTGTCCCTGGCGCTCGGCGCGGCGCTGAGCGCCCCGGCGCACGCCCAGAGCCTGCTGGAGCTGGTGGAATCGGCACGCACCTATGACACGACCTGGCAGTCGGCCCGAGCCCAGCTTGACGCAGCATCCCGCCGCGCCGACCAGGCCCGCGCCGGCCTGCTGCCCAGCGCCGCGCTCACGGCCGGACTCAGCCGCGCCAATGTGGAACTGAGCCGCCCGCCTGTGGAGAACACCGGCACCACGCAGACGGTGGGCGTGCAGGCCTCTCAACCGCTGTACCGCCCCGCCAACCGCATCACGCTGGAGCAAGGCCAGCGCGGCATTGACGTGGCCCAGGCGCAGCTGGACGCCGCCACGCAAGACCTGCTGGTGCGCGTGAGTCAGGCCTACTTTGACGTGCTGGCCGCGCAGGACACCCTGACCTTCGTGCAGGCGCAAAAAGCGGCCGTGTCAGAACAACTGGCCTCCGCCAAGCGCAACTTCGAGGTGGGCACCACCACCGTCACCGATTCGCGCGAGGCCCAGGCCCGCTACGACCTGGTGGTGGCCCAGGAAATCGCGGCCGAAAACGACCTGCGCGTGAAACGCCTGGCACTGGACCAGCTGGTGGGCATCACCGGCACCAAGCCCCAGCCGCTGGCGCTGCCCGTGCAACTGCCCACGGTGCAGCCCGACAACGTGACCACCTGGGTGGACACCGCACGCGACCAGCAGCCCGGCGTGCGCCAGGCCGCCATCGCGCTGGACATTGCCCGCCTTGAAACCAAAAAGGCCGAAACCGGCCACCTGCCCACCCTGGACCTGCAGGTGGGCTACAACGTCACGCGCAACCCGAACGGCACCATCACGGCGCCCGGCGTGAACAACCGCACCAACAGCGCCAGCGTGGGCGTGGCCTTCAATCTGCCGCTGTTTGCCGGATTTGCGGTGCAAAACCGCGTGAAGGAAACCCTGGCGCTGGAAGAAAAGGCCAGCGCCGACCTGGAGACCACGCGCCGCAACGTGGCCCAGGCCACGCGGGCCGCCTTCTTTGGCGTGCAATCCGGCCAGGGCCAGGTGCAGGCCCTGGAGGCTGCCGAAGCCTCCAGCCAGAGTGCGCTCGATGCCAACAAGCTCGGTTACCAGGTGGGCGTGCGCATCAACATCGACGTGCTCAATGCCCAAAGCCAGCTCTTCCAGACCAAGCGCGACCTGGCCCAGGCCCGCTACAACGTGCTGCTCGGCACGCTGAAATTGCGCCAGGCGGCGGGCACGCTGACGCAGCAGGACATTGAGGCGATCAACGCCTTGCTGGTGAAGTAGTAAAAAACTTGTGAGGGTGTCCCCAGGGCGCCTACACGATGCACCAATCGACGTTTTGGAGCCGCTCGGGTCACGACATATCAGAAGCTGCGCTCCAATAATCTCGCTTGATTAATACTCATCCATATAGGCGACCCTATTCGGAGTGTCTTTGCAAAAACACAGCTCCCGTCAACTCCTGATGCTTGACGAGACTTGCGTCTAACGGACGATATACCCAGTACACAATAATAGACCCCTTTCGAAGTAGCTCATTTATTCCAGGGAAGCGTTCTTCGAGATCAACGTTGCCTATCAAAGACGCACCTGAATCGATCACGATTTCAGTCAAACTGTGAAATAAGGCTCCGGCGGGCCTGATTGGTGTCAACGCTTCATCGCCCTCTTTGAAGTTACCGCTGAAACCAACAAGTCGAGCACCGGACACTCCGTCTACCCAGGGCAGTGCGCCTTGAAAAATCACCTTCGAATCGGAGCTGATATTTTTCAGCTCCATTCTTAGTTGAGGGCCAACCAAGCCCTTGGCTGGTGTCACCGTTAGAGCGAAATCGGTTGTTTCTGCCGCCACCGCCAAATTTGGAAGCAGATTCGCAAGGACCATTGCAAACAAATTTGCAATTGCCAGTACAACGCTGCGGCGGATCTCCAATTTAAGCGCCACCAAAATATTCGTCTCCATCAATCCAATTTATTGATCGACTTCTAGATCGTGAATCTGCTTTTAGGCGCAGCCAGATTTCCAGGCGGCACTACTTTCGCACTTCCGTTTTACGGCGCAGATCATCAAATGTTGGCAGCGACTTTTCAATTTCATCACTAAGAATTGCGAAACCATTTGCAAGGGTATTCAAGTTCGGGAAAATTTTGGGAAGCGCAGCTCCTTCGGAATATTCGCAAATCAATTCTGCAATGCCATTATCTGCGTACTCAATGTACTGAACAACCTTTCCTTTGCTAAAAAATATCTGCATCGTGATGCGACCTTTGGAATCCCACATGGTCTGGCAGCCGGTAGAGAAAATAATTTTTTTGGGTGACACGTAAACTTGCAAACCCGCGACAAAGTTAACGCCCGCCGACTCATTCAATATCGAATGTTCACAATTTGATTTTTTGTCAAGAGAAGCCGCAATACATCCGCCAGAAGCGATTGCTGAAGCCAATGTAATAGCTACAGTATTGTGAATCCAGGATAGGAAGCTGCTCATTTTTGCACTCACAAATTTACGTGTATTTTGCAATCAGCGGATTGGGTGCATTTACCGTATCTCTCAGCGCATTTTGCGGCGGCAGTCCGCACCGCTCTGGCAGACCGATGCTGTAGCAGTTACCGGAGGGGGGCACCTATCAACGTGAGTCGGTTTGTACGATTTCCAAAATTGCCTGCACTGTGGCCCGCGCTGCCCCCCGGTGCGCCGTGGCAAAAAGCGTGGCTCGCTCACTGGCGGCAGCCTGCTGCGCGGCAACCGTGGCTAAATCAGTGGCCACTGCCATGCCTGCGGCCATATCGGGCACGCGCTGCGCAGCCCCTGCCGCGCAGGCCAGCTCGGCGGCCTCGGCAAAGTTGAAGGTATGCGGCCCCAGCACCACAGGGCAGCCGCAGGCGGCGGCCTCGATCAGGTTCTGGCCGCCCAGGGGGGCAAAACTGCCACCCAGCAAGGCCACATCGGCCAGGCCGTAGTACAGCGCCATTTCGCCCAGTGAATCCCCCAGCCACACGTCGGCCGCCTCGGGTTCTGCCGCCCAGTGGCTGCGGCGCGATACGGTGAGCCCAGCGCGCAGGAGCAGCTGTTGCACCTCGTCAAACCGCTGAGGGTGGCGCGGCACGATGAGCCATTGCACGCCATTTGCTATATTATTAATAGCTGCTTGCGATTGTCCATCATGCGCTGCGGCCTGTTTTGGCTTGAAGTTTTCGAGCCACATTGCCTCCTCGCCCTCCCGGCTGCTGGCCAGCAGCACCACGGGGCGCCCGGTGTGGGTGTGCCAGGCCCGACCTTGGGCGATCTGGCGGGCGTCGGGCACCACGTCAAACTTGAGATTGCCAAACACGCCGCGCACCGGGGCGCCGATGGCCCGCAGGCGGGTGGCGTCGTCTTCGGTCTGGGCCCAGGCAGCGGTTAACCCCCCATAGGCGGGCCGGGCCAGCGTTGCCAGGCGCTGGGCCTTGTGCAGCGACTTGGCGTTGAAACGCGCATTGGCCAGCACCAGCGGCACGCCACGCTGGTGGCAGCCCGCCACCAGGTTGGGCCAGACCTCGGTTTCCATGAGGATGCCGATGGCCGGGCGAAAGGTGCGCAGAAAGCGCGCCACGGCGCCCGGTGTATCCCAGGGCTGCCACACTTGCACGTCGCCGGGCAGCAGAAGCTTTTCGCCCTCGGCCCGCCCGGTGGCCGTGCCGTGGGTGAGCAGCAGACGCATGCCCGGAAGCTGCTCGCGCAGCTGGGCCAGCAAGATGGCGGCGGCGCGGGTTTCGCCCAGCGATACGGCGTGGACCCAGACAAACTGGCCTATCGGATCGACGCTGTGGTGCGACACCATGCTGTCCATGGGCACCGGATAGCGACCAAAACGCTCGCCCACCGCATGGGCATAGCCGGGTTCGGCCACGGCGCGGCGGCGCAGCTTGCGGCGCAGCAGGGGCTGCGCGCACCAGGTCACCAGCGAATACAGGGCGCGGGCAGCGTTCATGCGGGGGATCGATCAGCGGATCAGCCGACCAGCTCCACCACCCCGCCCGTCCAGCCGCTGTCGCCCCGTGCCGCCCACACCAGGCTGGGGCTGTCATCGGGCGCGGCTGCCACGCAGTGGCCACCGGGTGCCCAGAAGGCGCTGCGACCCGCGCTCACGTAGCCGCCAGAGGGCCCGCTGTAGTTGGCCACCAGCACTGCCATGTCGTGGTCACGGGCATAGCCTTGCAGCAGAGCCGATTCGGCCCCATAGGCCTTCTCGGAAATCAGCACGCCCGCCGCGTAGAGCGCGGCTCCCGCATTGCTGGCGGCCATTGCGTGTTCGGGATGGGTGATGTCGGCACACACGGCCAGCGCCGTGGGTTCACCGGCCAGCAACAGCACCTGGGCGTCGTCGGTGCCAGCACTGGCGAACCGCTCCTCGCTCGGGTGCAGGTGGCGCTTGCGGTACAGCGCCACACTGCCGTCGGCCCCGAGCACCCAGGCGCCAATGGCGGGCAAGGCGCCCGCCACCACCGGCGCAGCCGGGGCGCCCACCACCAGGGTGATGCCATGTTGCTGAGCAGACTGCCGCAAGGGAGCCAGCGCGGGATGGTCGGCCGACAGCACGTTGGCCGCCAGCAGGTTCGGTTCATACCCCGTGAGCGACAGCTCGGGAAACACCAGCACCAGCACACGTTCGTGCACCGCCGCCCGCACGAAGGCCAGGTGCGTTTGCACGTTGCGCGCCACATCACCCGGCGCCGAGGGCGACTGGGCAGCGGCAACACGCAAGGGGGTGGACAGTGACGGTTTCATGCGGGGCGGTTCAACAACAAATACAGAAAGAGGGGCACAGAAAGAGGGGCGCGGCGGGTTCGACGATACGGCGTCAGTGGCTGGCGGCGCCGACGTGCGCATCGGGCTTGACCCGGTGCAGCAGGGCCAGCATGGCCGCTTCGATGCGGGCCAGGGCCTCGGTGGTGTGGCCCTCAAAGCGCAGCACCAGCACCGGCGTGGTGTTGCTGGCGCGGATCAGGCCAAAACCGTCGGGCCAGTCCACGCGCAGGCCATCGATGGTGCTGATCTGAGAGGGCGCGGCAAAGGTCTCTGCAGCCAGGGCCTGCAGCTCGGCCGTGAGGCGGTGGGGTTCGCCCTCGGCGCAGGCCACGTTCAGCTCGGGGGTGGAGAAACTGGTGGGCAGCGCGTTGAGCACGGCGCTCGGGTCGGTGGACTTGCTCAGGATTTCCAGCAGGCGGCAGCCCGCGTAGGTGCCGTCGTCAAAGCCGTACCAGCGCTCCTTGAAGAAGATGTGGCCGCTCATCTCGCCGCCCAGCGGGGAGTGGGTCTCCTTCATGCGGGCCTTGATGAGCGAGTGGCCGGTCTTGAACATCACCGGCACGCCGCCAGCGGCCGCAATGGCAGGCGCCAGGCGCTGGGTGCACTTCACGTCAAAGATGATCTCGCCGCCGGGCACGCGCGAGAGCACGTCTTGCGCAAACAGCATCATCTGGCGGTCGGGGAAGATGTTGGTGCCGTCCTTGGTCACGATCCCCAAGCGGTCGCCGTCGCCGTCAAACGCCAGGCCCAGCTCGGCGTCGCTGGCCTTCAGGGCCTCGATCAAGTCACGCAGGTTCTCGGGCTTGCTCGGGTCGGGGTGGTGGTTGGGGAAGTTGCCATCCACCTCGGAGAACAGCTCGATCACTTCGCAGCCCAGGGCGCGGAAGATGTCCGGCGCCGAGGCGCCCGCGATGCCGTTGCCGCAGTCCACCACGATCTTGATCGGGCGGGCCAGTT
Organism: Acidovorax sp. Leaf73; assembly: GCF_916855635.1. Classification (NCBI taxonomy): domain Bacteria; kingdom Pseudomonadati; phylum Pseudomonadota; class Betaproteobacteria; order Burkholderiales; family Comamonadaceae; genus Acidovorax; species Acidovorax sp. Leaf73. Next base: position 952,241 of record NZ_CAKASI010000001.1, on the reverse strand, counting down.
TCACATCGCCCACGATGCGTTCGCGGTACGCGGGCAGCACGTCCACATGGCGCACCGAGCCGCCGGGCAGCAGCTGCCAGGTTTCCTGCTCCATGGTGCGGCGAAGCTGCTGGATCTCTTCGCCATAGATGGCGCGGCCGTTCAGCACCATCTTGAAGCCGTTGTAGTCCCTGGGGTTGTGGCTGCCGGTGACCTGGATGCCGCTGGCACACAGCGTGCTGGCTGCAAAGTACAGCAGCGGCGTGGTCACCAGGCCCACATCGACCACCTCAATGCCCGCCTCCACCAGCCCCTGGATCAGCGCACCCGAGATAGCCGGGCCCGACAGGCGCCCGTCGCGCCCCACCGCCACGGTGGTCTGCCCCTCGGCGCGGGCTGCCGTGCCAAAGGCCCGGCCCAGGCCGAGCGCAACTTCTTCGTTGAGCGTGGACGGCACAATGCCGCGGATATCGTAGGCTTTGAAAATGGCGGGTGTGGGCTGCACGCAGGGGCCTTTCGCGTAGGGAGTTGGGCTGTTTTCGGAAGTCCGCTGCATTGTAGGCGCGCCCTCCGGGGGTACTGGGGGCAAACCCTCGCGTTGGGCTGAGGCACATGTCCGAAAACGGCCAGTGAAAACACCCCCGGCTCCTATGATCCAGCCCATGAATCCGCCCTCCCCCCCCACCCCACCCGTTGCCCAGGCACCTGACACCGCCTTGGACGAAGGCCGCTACCTGGCGGTGCTGGCGCGGGATGCACGGTTTGACGGGCATTTTTTCACGGCGGTGACCTCCACCGGCATCTATTGCCGACCCGTGTGCGCCGTGCGCACGCCCCGGCGCGAGAACTGCCGCTTTTTTGTGCTGGCCGCGCAGGCTGAGAACGCGGGCTTTCGGCCCTGCCTGCGCTGCCGGCCCGAGCTGGCGCCGCAGGCGCTGGTGTGGTCGGTGCAGGACGCCAGTGGCATCCTGGTGCAGCAGGCCGTGCGCCTGCTGGATGCGCCCGACCTGTGGCCCGCCCCATCCGCACCGGGCGAAGGCAGCGCCACCGTGGCCCGGCTGGCCGAGCGCCTGGGCGTGAGCGACCGGCACCTGCGCCGCATTTTTGAGGCGGCCCTGGGCGTATCGCCGCTGCAATACCTGCAGACGCGCCGGCTGCTGACCGCCAAACAACTGCTCACCGATACCCCCATGCCCGTTACCCAGGTGGCGCTGGCCAGCGGCTTTGCGAGCGTGCGGCGCTTCAATGCGGCGTTCTCGGGGCACTACGGCCTGAACCCCACACAGCTGCGGCGCAGCGGCACCACCGCAGGGGCGCAACCCACCAGCACCTTGCGCCTGGCCTGGCGCCCGCCGTTTGATGTACCTGCGCTGCTGGCCTTTTTTGAACGGCGGCAGTTCCACGGCGTGGAATGGGTGCTGCCGGAGGAGACCACGCTGCGGCGCACGGTGCGTCTGCCCGCTTCCTGCACCGGCCTGCCCGGCGAAACCACGGGATGGTTCAGCGCACGCTTTGACGGGGCCCGCCACCAGGTGCTGCTGCAGACCAGCGACAGCCTGTACCCCGTGTTGCCGCTCGTGATCCGCCGCGTGCGCGCCATGCTCGACCTGGACGCCGACCCCGCGGCCATCAACGCTGTGCTGCACCCGCACTTCCCCCAGGGCGACGGCCTGCGCGTGCCCGGTGCGTTCGACGGCTTTGAGCTGGCCGTGCGCGCCGTGCTGGGCCAGCAGATCACCGTGGCCGCTGCGCGCACCCTGGGCCAGCGGCTGGTGGAGCGGCTGGGTGAGCCCATCGAAACGCCCTGGCCCGGGCTGAACCGCCTGTTCCCCACCGCTGCCACGCTGGCAGTGGCCGACGGCGACACCCTGGGCCAGCTGGGCATCGTGCGCCAGCGCCAGGCTGCCATTGTGGCGCTGGCCCGCGCCGTGGATGGCGGCACGCTGGCCTTGCACGCGGGCGCCGACGTGGCCAGCACCACGGCCGCGCTGTGCGCTCTGCCCGGTATTGGCGACTGGACGGCCCAGTACATCGCCATGCGCGTGTTGCGCTGGCCCGATGCGTTTCCGGCCGGGGATGTGGCGCTGCACAAGGCCCTGGGCGTGCAGGGGCACAAGAACCCGGCCCGCGCCGCAGGCGAGGCCTCGCAGGCCTGGCGGCCCTGGCGCAGTTACGCGGTGCTGCGCGCCTGGGCAGCGGGCACCCCGGCGGGTGCCGTGCCACCAGTTCCATCACTATCAAAGTAGGAGCTGCTGGCGCTTATCCATCAAGCGCTGGAGGCCAATTTCATCTAAAAATCGTTCATTCAGTCATGCAATTTCACCCCCACACCGTGCAAATGCGCACCTCCACCGCGCTGGGGCCCGTGCGCCTGGCGGCGTCGCCCGCCGGCTTGGTCGGCGTCTGGTTTGAAGGCCAGCGCCACGAGCCCAGCCAGCGGCTTCATGGCCCCACGGCCTGGGCTGACACGGCAAGCCACCCCGTGCTGGAGGAAGCCGCCCACCAGCTCCAGCAGTACTTCGCCGGGCAACGTGCGGGGTTTGACCTGCCGCTGGACCTTTCGGGTGGCACGCCGTTTCAGCAGGCTGTGTGGCGTGCTTTGCTGGCCATCGGCCGGGGTGCCACCACCAGCTACGGCGCCTTGAGCCGCCAGCTGGGCCGCCCCCTGGCCGTGCGCGCAGTGGGCGCCGCCGTGGGGCGCAACCCGATCAGCGTGGTGGTGCCCTGCCACCGCGTGGTGGGATCGGACGGCAGCCTGACGGGCTATGCCGGTGGCCTTGATCGCAAAGCGGTCTTGCTGACGCTGGAAAATGCGCTGCCCTCCACCTCCCCCAGCGCACCCAACGCTTTCCGCAAAGGACATGCATGAACAGCCCCGGCAACCAGCCCGTTTCCACCTGGATCGGCGAATTCATCTTGCTGGCGGCGCTGTGGGGCGCGTCCTTTCTGTTCATGCGGCTGGGTGCGTCCGACTTCGGCCCTCTGCCCACGGCCGGGCTGCGCGTGGCGCTGGCCACGGTGTTCCTGTGGCCCATCATGCTGCGCCAGGGCCACTGGCCTGCGCTGCGCCAGCACTGGCGGCCCATCCTGTTTGCGGGGGTCATCAATTCGGCCATTCCATTTGCGCTGTTTTCCTGGGCTGTGCTGCACATTGCCACGGGCCTGACCTCCATCCTCAACGCCACCGTGCCGCTGTTTGGCGCGCTGGTGGCCTGGATGTGGCTGGGTGACCGCATCAACCGCCTGCGCTGGGCGGGCCTGGCGCTCGGTTTTGTGGGAGTGGCGCTGCTGGCCTGGCGTGCGCCAGCGGGCACCGGGTTCAAGAGTGACAGCGCCGAATGGGCCATTGCCGCCTGCCTGTTGGCTTCGAGCTTCTACGGGCTGTCGGCCAGCTTTGCACGGCGCTACCTCACGGGCATTCCACCGCTGGCCACCGCTACCGGCAGCCAGCTGGGCGCGGCGCTGGGACTGGCCCTGCCCACGCTGTGGTTCTGGCCTGCGCAGATGCCAGGCCTGCGCGCCTGGGGCGCCATCATTGCCATTGCGGTGCTGTGCACGGGCATTGCCTACATCCTGTACTTTCGCCTCATCGCCAGTGCCGGCCCCAGCCGGGCGCTGGCCGTGACCTTCATAACCCCCGTGTTTGCGGTTTTGTACGGCACGGTCTTCCTGGGCGAACGCATCACGCCCTGGATGGTGGGCTGCGCCGTGGTCATCGTGTGCGGCACATTGTTGTCAACCGGACTTATCAGGACACTCAGGCCCGCCCTGCCCGCCTCAGAACGGCCCTAAACTTGGCCCATGGGGTTTTCTTCGGGCTTTTGCCATCTGACCAAGTCCGTCAACGGCACCGGGCGCTGTACTGCCACACACATCCCCGGCCGCTCCCCCTGCAACTCCTGGCCTGCGGCTACCCCGCCGCAATTGGCTTGCCCAGGGGTTTTCCATGGGTAACAACACCCTTTTGGCCGCCACAGCGCTGATGTCGCTGCTGCTGGTGCTTGCCTGGCTGCCGCCGCGCGAGTCCTTGCACCCGTCGCGCCGCACCTTGCTGCTGCTGGGGTTGGCAGGCGGCCTCGTTTCCTGGATTTCTTTTGAGGCGCTGCGCTGGAACGCCCCTGAGCTGCGGGTGGTGGCCTACCCCACGGTGGCGGCGTTTCTGGCGCTCTTTTTCAGGTTTCCGGCGGCCATCATTGCGGCGCTCATGGCCCTGGTGGCGGCGGTGGGTACTGATGTGTCCGATGCGGTGCCAGCCGTTGCCGTGCTGGGCGTGTCGGTGGCCACGGGGTTGTTGTGGCGCCATGTGGGGGCACGCCTGCAGGTGCCCAAATGGGCTGCACTGATCGGCCTGACGCTGACCCTGCCCCTGGCCGTGTCTGGCAGCCTGTGGGCCACCGACGGCGCATCCGACATGGCGCGAAGCCTGCCATGGCACCACGGCGCCGGGGTGCTGATGCTGGGCGTGGGCCGGTTGCTGCTGGCCAACGGAGCACGCTCCGAGCTTTCACGCAGCGACATCCAGCAAGCCCTTGCACAACAAGAGCGCAGGCTGCGCCTGGTGCTCGACTCCATGGGTGGCGGGCACTGGGAGTGGGATGTGGTGCAGCGCCAGTTCCGCTGCCACGGCAGCTTCTACGACACCTTCGGCATCACCGCCGCCGATCTGGAGGCGCCAGACCTGTGGCAGCGCTGGTATGCCCGGCGCCACCCGCAGGATGCCGAGCGCAATGCGGCCAGGCTGGCGCGGGCCATGGACGGGCTGGAAGACAGCTACGAAGCCGAATTCAGGGTGATGGACACCGAGGGCCGCTGGCACTGGCTCATGTCGCGCGGCACGGTGGCCACGCGCGACGCCCAGAACCGGCCGACCAGCCTCATTGGCATGGACGTGGACATCACCGCCCACCGCGCGGCCGAAGATGCGCTGCGCTCGTCCGAGGCCAAGTACACGACCTTCTACCAGACGCTGCCCGACCCCGCAGGCATCTCGCGCATCTCGGACGGCCGCTACATCGACGTGAACCCCGCATTCTGCGAGGTGCTGGGGCGCCCGCGCGAGGAGGTGATCGGCCGCACATCGACCGAGCTGAACATCTGGGCCTCTGAACAGGAACGCAAGCGGCTGGTGGAGACCTTCCGCCGCGACGGCAAGGTGGACCGCCTGCCGCTGGTTGCGCAGCGCGAGGGCGGACGCATCCCGGGACTGATGTCGGCACGCTCCGTGCTTGTGGATGGCGAAAACTGTTTTGTGTTCGTTTTCCATGACATGACCGAAGCCCACCGCGCCAGTGACGAGCTGCGGGCCCTCAACGGCCTGCTGCAGCAGGCCGGCCGCCTGGCCCGGCTGGGTGCCTGGGAGGACGAGCGCGGCAAGGGCCTGGTCTACTGGTCAGACGTGTGTTTTGACATCCACGGCCTGCCCCCCGGTTCGCCGCTGCCCCACGACTACATCGACCGCCATGTGGCGCCCGCCTACCGCGAAACGCTGCGCGCCAACTTCCGCTTGAGCATTCTGGAGCGCCGCGAGTGGAGTATGGAGATCGAGGTGCTGCACACCGACGGTCGGCTGGTGTGGGTGCGCGCCATGGGCGAGCCGGTGATCGAAAACGGGCGCGTGACCCGCGTACGCGGCGTGATGCAGGACATCGACGAGGCCAAGCGCGCCGAGCAGCGCCTGCGCCAGTCCGAAGAGCGTTTCTCGCGCATCTTTCAGCTCATGCCCTACCCCATGGGCCTGTCGCACCGCCGCGACGGACGCTATGTGGACATCAACCCCGCCTGGGTGGACATGCTGGGCATCCCGCGCGAGGAGGCCATCGGCCGTACTGCGGTCGAGCTGGGCATCTTCACCGCGCACGACCGCGAAAAGCTGATTGCGGAGGTGGAGCGCTCGGGCCACCTGAGCAGCTACGAGGTCAACCTGAATGTGCGTGGCGGCCCACCCCGCACCGTGCTGCAGTCCATGCGCGCCACCGAATTCGATGGCGAGCCGTGCTGGCTGTTCTCGGTGCACGACATCACCGACCGCAAACGCAACGAAGAGCAGGTGCGGGAACGCGAGGAACTGCTCTCGCTCACCATCTCGGCGGCATCGTTGGGCCTGTGGGACTGGAATTTGCACACAGGCACCGTCACCGGCGACAGCCGCTGGCACGCCATGCGAGGCCTGGACACGCCCCACACCCCACTGGCCTCCACGCAGTGGACCGCCGGCATTGCCCCCGACGACATCGACCGCATCACCAGCGAACTGGCCCGCCACACCACCCACCCCGGCACCCCGTTCGACGCCACCTGGCGTGTGAACCAGCAGGGCGACCCCGCCCGCTGGCTGCGCAACCTGGGCAAGATCGTGGGCTTCGATGCGGCGGGCCGCCCCGCACGCATGCTGGGCGTGGCCATTGACGTCACGCCCCAGCGCGAGCAAGAGGTTCTGCTGCAGCGGCTGGCCCTGTTTGACGCCCTCACGGGCCTTCCCAACCGCGTGCTGCTGGCCCGCAAGCTGCAGGAGTGCATGGACCAGGCGCGCCAGAACGGTCGGCAACTGGGTGTGGCCTACCTGGACCTGGACGGCTTCAAGCCCGTCAACGACCGCCTGGGCCACGGCGCGGGCGACCGCCTGCTGGTGGTGGTGGGTGGCCGCCTCACACGCGCGCTGCGCCCGCTGGACACGGTGGCGCGCCTGGGCGGCGACGAGTTCGTGATCCTCATGCCCGACCTTGAATCCGTGGGCGACTGCGAGCGCATGCTGCACCGGGTGATGGACAACATCTCAGCGCCCTACACACTCGACACCGAGCGTGTGGTGGTCACTGCCAGCATCGGCTACACCGTGTTCCCGCAGGATGACGCCGACGCCGACGCCCTGCTGCGCCACGCCGACCAGGCCATGTACGCCGCCAAGCAGGCCGGGCGCAACCGGTTCCACCAGTTCGACGCTGCGCAGGAACGCGCCCTGCAACTGCAGCGCGAACAGGGCCGCCACTTGCGCGAGGCCCTGGCCGCCGCGCAGTTCACGCTGTACCTGCAGCCCAAGGTGGACATGAGGAGTGGGGCCGTGGTGGGTGCCGAAGCGCTGGCGCGCTGGCAGCACCCCGAACGCGGCCTGGTGCCGCCGGGCGAGTTCTTGCCCCTGCTGGAGGGCACCGAGCTGGAAATCGACTTTGGAGAATGGGTGGTCGAAGCCGCACTCACCGTGCTGGCGCAACTGCAGGCACACGGACTGCACCTGCCGCTGAGCATCAACATCGCCGCCCAGCACCTGCAAAACCCAGACTTTGCCGACTGGATGGCCCGGTGCATCGCCCGCCACCCAGGCGTACCCGGCCACCTGGTGGAAATCGAAATCACCGAAAGCGCCGCCCTCTACGACCTGACCGCCGTGGCGCAAACCCTGACGGCGCTGCGTGCGCTGGGGGTGGCGGTGTCGCTGGACGACTTTGGCACCGGCTACTCGTCGCTGACCTACCTGCGCCGCCTGCCCATGGACACGCTCAAGATCGACCAGAGTTTTGTGCACGGCATGATGGGCGACCCCGGCGACCTGGCCATCGTGCAGGGGGTCATCGGCCTGGCCCGCTCCTTCGGCTACCGCGTGATTGCCGAAGGCGTGGAAACCATCGAACAAGGCCAGATGCTGCTGCAGCTGGGCTGCATGCAGGCCCAGGGCTACTGTATCGCCCGGCCCATGCCGCTGCAGGATTTCATCGGCTGGACGCCAGGGTGGCAACCGCCGGTGGGGTGGCAGAAAAACCGGCCTGCGTGATTGCGCTCCGGCCGGAGTCTCGCCCCGCTCTGGCCCGGTGCCAGCGCACTGCGCCGATGGCAAAAAATCCGGGCGTTGCGACCGCCAAGGCGGTAAAAATGAATCTCCGTTCTTTTCTTACTATCGGAGGGGTCCCATGAGCGCTTTGACTTTGACCAACAGCACCTCGTACATCGCCCAGTACGTGATTCACCGGGGTGGGCTGGCCCTCGCCCGCCTGCCGGGCCTCGCCCCCGGCGCGACGCTATCCGTCCCGGAGGCCGAAACTTTCGAGATCACGGCCAGCACCATACTGGAAGGCAACACCTATACCTCCGCACCGATAGCAGTCAGTGGTGCAACCCGTTTTCTGGCGCAGGTGAAGCAGCAGCGCGCCCAGCAAACCTACGAATTCGAAGTGGTGACAACACCCAGTAGCGTTGCCAACCAGATGCAATTCGAAAAAACCAGCCTTGGCCCGGTGACCTTCCAGATCACGCACCAAGGTGTGCCAGTGCAAGACGTCGTAGTGCCTGACTCATTCGTGCAGGTCACGGTGGAAATCAGCGATGTCTACTCCGTCTACGCCGTCATCAATGGCATCACGACTGACAGCGTGACCACATCCAATCCCAACGCCACCGTCACAGCAGTGTCCGAAGCGACCGACATGGAGTTTGGCTACTTCACCCTGGTAATCTCCTGAGCCCTGGCGTGCCAAGCCCCACGCGAACAGCACGGAGGCCTTTGCACGGAGCCCACTGCGGGTGGAAAAGGCTCGTCACCCCACCAGGTCCTTCACCTGTTGCAGCGCCGCCGGGTCTTCCATCGTCGTCAAGTCACCCGGGTCGCGCCGCTCGGCGACGGCCTGGAGCGCGCGGCGCAGCAGTTTGCCGCTGCGGGTCTTGGGCAGCACGGTCACGAAGTACACACGCGACGGCCGGGCCACGGCGCCGAGCTGGTGGTCCACCTGCTTCATCACTTCGCCTTCGAGCTTGAGGCGCGCCGCATCGTCCGTGAGGCCCGACGCATCGCGTGCCACGGCAAATGCCATGGCGACCTGGCCCTTCAGGCTGTCGGCGACGCCCACCACGGCCACTTCGGCGATGTTGGGGTGGGAGGCAATGCTCTCCTCGATCTCGCGCGTGCCCAGGCGGTGGCCTGCCACGTTGATCACGTCGTCCGTGCGGCCCAGGATGAAGTGGTAGCCGTCGGCGTCGCGGATGCCCCAGTCGAAGGTGCTGTAGATCAGCCGACCGGGAATGCTCTTCCAATAGGTGTTCACAAAACGTGCATCGTCGCGCCACACGGTCTGCATGCAGCCGGGGGGCAGCGGGCCCTCGATGGCGACCACGCCTTTCTGGTTGGGGGCGGTCAGCTCTTCGCCGTTGCTCTCGTCGATCAGCTTGACGTGGTAGCCGTACATGGCCTTGCCGGGGCTGCCAAAGCGCGTGGTCTGCTGCTCCACGCCATTGGCCAGCGTCAGGATGGGCCAGCCGGTTTCGGTCTGCCAGTAGTTATCGATGATGGGAACCTGCAGCGCGTCGCTGATCCACTGGGCCGTGGGCTCGTCCAGCGGCTCGCCCGCCAGCCACAGGGCCTTGAGGGTGGAGACGTTGTACTTCCTGAGCCAGCTGGCGTCCTGCTTCTTGAGCACCCGCACCGCCGTGGGTGCCGAGAACATGTGGGTGACCTGGTACTTTTCGACAATGCTCCACCACACACCGGCATCGGGTCGCGTGGGCAAGCCTTCGTACATGATGGTCGTCATTCCCGCGATCAGCGGGCCATAGACGATGTAGCTGTGACCCACCACCCAGCCGATGTCGCTGGTCGCAAAGTAGGTGTCACCCGCTTTGGCATCAAAGATGTGCTTCATGCTGGCGGCCAGCGCCACGGTGTAGCCACCGGTGTCGCGCTGCACGCCCTTTGGTTTGCCCGTGGTGCCGCTGGTGTACAGCGTGTAGCTAGGGTGGGTGGACTCCACCCATTCGCACGGCACCACGGTGTTCAGGTGATGCTCGCGCAGCGGCGCCCATTCATGGTCGCGGCCCGGCTGCAGGTGCATGGGGGCCAAGCCGCGGTTCACCATGAGTACAGCGGCGGGCTTGTGTTTGGAGAGCGCAATGGCATCGTCCAGCAATGGCTTGTAAGGCACCACCTTGCCACCGCGCGACCCGGCATCGGCGCTGACCACAGCCACGGGTTCGGCGTCTTCGATGCGCGAAGCCAGCGAGCCCGAGGCAAAGCCGCCAAACACCACCGAATGCAGCGCCCCAATGCGCACGCAGGCCAGCATGGCAAAGGCGGCTTCGGCAATCATGGGCATGTAGATGAGCACGCGGTCGCCCTTCTTCACCCCCAGGCTCTGCAACACGGCTGCCATGCGCTGCACTTCAGCATGCAGCTCGGCAAAGCTGTAGCTGCGCTCGGTATCGGTTTCGGTCGAAATGGCCACCAGCGCCGCTTGGCTGGCGCGCGTGGCCAGGTGCCGGTCTACTGCGTTGTGGCACAGGTTGGTGGTGCCGCCCACAAACCATTTGGCAAAGGGCGGGTTGCTGTAGTCGCACACCTGCTGGGGCTGCGTCTTCCAGTCGATCAGCTGCGCCTGTTCGCTCCAGAAGGCGTCGCGGTGGTCGATGGACTGGCGGTAGAAATCAGCGTAAGCGGTCATTGTGGGGGTCTCCTCGGCATCTCTCTCGGCCTGCCAAGACAGCAGGTTTTGAATTCATAATTATTCATAACGGGCTTGCGGCAAACTGACGCAGGGCTTGGCATCGGCCCTGAATCCACTTACACGGCGCCACATCTCCATGGACAAAAGCGACTGCCGCCCTGCATTGGGCGCTGTTCCTGTGTACCGGATGCCTTTTCGTCTGCACCGCTCCCTTGTATGACCAGAAGCACCCGGCATGCAAGGAATCTTTGGTGATGACGATTTTTGAAATAGAAATAACTATTTCACTACTTAATGCATATACTTCAATGTCATGTGGTCCACCCTCATCATGACGCTGCCGACGCAGCCCAACGCCGTGCGGCTGCGCATCTGGCGCAATCTCAAGGCACTGGGTTGCGCCGCCCTGCGCGACGGCGCCTACCTGTTGCCTGAAGAACACGCGGGCCTGCTGGCCCCCATTGCCACCGAGGTGCGAGAACACGGCGGGACGGCCATGCTGCTGACTCTTACTGCGCCGGACAGCGCACAGCGCCAGGAGATCGAAGCGTTGTTCGACCGCACAGAAGCCTTCACTCAGTGGCGCGACACGGCCACCGCCTTGCAGGCGGAGCTGGCACAGCTCACGGAAACCGAAGCGCGCCGCCGCTTGCGTGGCATTGCCGACGCCCTGCAGGCCTTGCACCGCACCGACTACTACCCCAGCGGCGCCGCCGCGCAGGCCGATGCCGACCTGGCCACCCTGCGGCAGGCCCTGGACGCCTGCTTTTCACGCGGGGAGCCCGCCGCCCTGCCCGCCCATGGCATCAAGCGCCTTGACACCGCCCAGTTCCAGAACCAGCGCTGGGCGACGCGGGCGCGGCCCTGGGTGGACCGCCTGGCCTGCGCCTGGCTGATCCGCCGATTCGTCGACACGGGTGCGCGTTTTGTGTGGCTGGCCGATCCGGCATCGCCGCCTGCTGATGTCCTGGGCTTTGACTTTGACGGCGCCCGGTTTACCCACGTGGGTGCCCTGGTGACCTTCGAGGTGCTCATTGCCAGCTTCGGGCTCGAAGTCGACCCCCGCCTGCAGCGCCTAGCCCGCGCCGTGCACTACCTGGACACCGGCGGCATGCCCGTGCCCGAAGCCGCCGGGCTGGAGGCCGTGCTGGCTGGCCTGCGCGAAGTGCATGCCGATGACGATGCCCTCGCCCAGGCCGCCGCGCAGGTGTTCGACGCGTTGTATGCCGTGCCGCCCACCCATCCATCTTCCCAGGCTCCGCTGACCAGCGCCGCACCATGACTACCCTCACCCCTGCGCCCACCCCCTCCGCCCTGGACCGCCCCACCCCGGTAAGCTTTGGCGAGGCGTTCCTGTTCTGGCTCAAGCTCGGTTTCATCAGCTTTGGCGGGCCTGCGGGCCAGATTGCGATCATGCATGCCGAGCTGGTGGAGCGCCGCCGCTGGATCAGCGAAAAGCGATTTCTGCACGCCCTCAACTACTGCATGCTGCTGCCCGGCCCCGAGGCGCAGCAGCTGGCCACCTACATCGGCTGGCTCATGCACCGCACCTGGGGCGGCATCGTGGCCGGGGCGCTGTTTGTGCTGCCTTCGCTCTTCATCCTGATCGCGCTGTCGTGGGTGTACCTGCGGTTTGGCGATGTGCCGGTGGTGGCGGGCATCTTCTATGGCATCAAACCCGCCGTGACCGCACTGGTGCTGCACGCAGCACACCGCATTGGCACGCGGGCTCTCAAGAACCGCTGGATGTGGGGCATCGCTGCCGCATCGTTTGTGGCCATCTTTGCGTTCGATACGCCCTTCCCTGCCATCGTCCTGACGGCCGGGCTGATAGGCTACTTTGGCGCACAACGCTGGCCTGGCGTGTTTGCCCTCGGAGGCGGCCATGCTGACGGCCACAAGGGCTACGGCCCAGCACTGATCGACGACGACACCCCCACGCCCCCCCACGCCCGCTTCTCGCGCAGCCATCTGGCCAGGGTGCTGGCGGCCGGGCTGGCGCTGTGGCTGGCGGCCATGGCAACGCTGGTCGTCACCCAGGGGGTACATGGCACGCTCACGCAGATGGGCTGGTTCTTTACCAAGGCCGCGCTGGTCACCTTCGGCGGCGCTTATGCCGTGCTGCCGTACGTCTACCAGGGCGCTGTGGAGCAATACCAGTGGCTCAGCGGCCCGCAGATGATCGACGGCCTGGCGCTGGGCGAGACCACGCCCGGCCCGCTGATCATGGTGGTGGCCTTCGTCGGCTTCGTGGGCGGCTGGCTGCAGCAGGTGTGGGGGCCGGAAGCGCTATTTGCCGGCGCCACAGCCGCCGCCGCCGTGGTGACGTTTGTGACCTTTCTGCCCTCGTTTATCTTCATCCTCGCGGGTGGCCCGGCGGTAGAGGCCACCCACGGCAAGCTCGGTTTCACCGCCCCGCTGTCGGCCATCACCGCCGCAGTGGTGGGTGTGATCCTGAACCTGGCGCTGTTTTTTGCCTACCACCTGCTATGGCCCAAGGGTTTTGGCGGGGCGTTTGATGCCGTGTCGGCGGTGATCGCCGTGGGCGCACTGGTGGCGCTGTTCCGCCTCAAGCTGGGGGTGATGCCGCTGCTGGGGCTGTGCGCGGCCGTGGGGTTGGCAGTGACCTTCCTCAAACCCTGGCTGGCCTGAACCGGTTGTCATCCACTTCCCGGGAGTATCCCCATGCAAGCACGTCCCCAAGCCCTTCCCCTTGACCCGGCCACGCTGCCCGGGCTGTCCGAAAGGCTGCTGCGCAGCCACCACCAGAACAACTATGGCGGTGCGGTGGCGCGGCTCAACGCCATCCGGGCGCAGCTCTCGGGGCTGGACTTTGCCTCCACGCCCGGCTTTGTCGTCAACGGACTCAAGCGCGAGGAGCTGATCGCCAGCAATTCGATGCTGTTGCACGAACTGTACTTTGGCAGCCTGGGCGGTGGTGGCGCCGCCCCTGCCCCCGGCATGTTGCTGGCCCTGGCAGCCAGCTTTGGCAGCGCGGAGCGCTGGCGTGAAGAGTTTGTCGCCATGGGCAAGGCACTGGGCGGCGGCTCGGGATGGGTGCTGCTGGTGTTCCAGCCGCGCGATGGCACGCTCGTCAACCAGTGGGCCAGCGACCACACCCAGGCTGCTGCCGGTGGGGTGCCCATCCTCGCGTTGGACATGTATGAACATGCGTACCACCTCGACCACGGCGCTGCAGCGGGCGCGTATGTCGATGCCTTCATGGCCAATATCGACTGGGCTGCCGTGTACGAGCGCTACCAGCGCGCGGTCCACGCCGCCAGCGAGGGCTTGGAGGCATCGGTACAAGACGCGCAGCAGGCACGCCATCGCATCGATGTGCGCCGCGCTGGTGTTTACAACGCCGCCACCACCATCCTGCCCGATGCCCCCTGGGGCGACCCGGCGGCCATCGACGCCTGGGCTGGTGAGCTGCCGACCGACGAAGAGGTGGTGGTGGTGTACTGCGTCTATGGCCACGAGGTCAGCCGTTCCACCGCGTTGCGCCTGCGTGCCGCAGGCATCAAGGCGCGTTTTCTGCAAGGTGGCATCGACGGCTGGATCGCGGCGGGCCAACCGGTGCAAGCCAAAGCCTCAGCATTGCCCACGGGTTGAGCCGGGACTGATTGGACACCCGTCCACAGCTTCGTTGTATCTCTAAAAATGATAGCTATCAGCGCCTGGTGGATATGCGCTAGAGGCAAAAAACACCCCTATTTCTAATCACGGCCCCGTGTGTCGCAATGATCGGCGTTTGGGCCCATTCCATGCGCCATACCTTGGCTCACTCAGAGGCCGCCCAAACCTCTACCCATCTCACGATGCCGGTTCAGCAACCGCCCGGGTGCGCAGCCTGCGCTCATAGGACTCCCGCTCGCTGAAAGCCACAATGCGCCGCCCGCGGTAGTGCGCGTATTCGTCCACAAAGGCCTGCACGCTTGCGTACGGCCCGGCGATGTGGCCTGGGCGTTTGGAATCGGCAAAAAAATAATGCTGCCCGCCCCGTTCGAACGACACCAGCCAGTGTCGGCGCAGCGTGTTGCCGCGCACAGAGACGGGGTCGAACTCGATCATCAGGTAGCGCGGCTGCACGCCGGGTTGCAGGGGTCGCAGCGTCTCCAGCGCAAAACGGGCCACGTCCACACACACGCCGCGGGGGGCTGCAAAAAAGGCGTCAGGCGCCAGGATGGGCATGCGCCCGCTGGCCTGGCGCTGGGTTTCAGACAGCTGCATCGCGCGGTCTGTGTCGTACCGGAACCGCGCGCCAATCCAGGCGTTGATGTCTTCTGGGCTCTGCCAGCGCTGCAGCGCTTCGTCGTATGTCGGCGCGTCGATGAATGGGCCACGCGGGGCAAACGCCGCCTTGGGGGCGTCGGAGTTGGGATCCGCGGCCTGTGGGACTGCACTGCAGCCACTGAGCGCCGCCAACGTCGTGAACGTCGCCAATAGCCATGCACACGACGTAAAGAACGGCCGCCTCGCCCCTTCAGGCGCCGCGCGGCGCAAGTTGACCCAAAAATCAGGGGAAGACGAAGAATAAAAACGTCGGTACATGAAAAAACCACCTTGTTGGGCTGCCCAAGCATAGGCTTTGGGCGCTCGGGTGTCTTCAATTAGACGACCGCCGCTGACCAGTGCTACCTCACGCCGCTGCCCCACCCCAACGCGGAGGGTCTGGCGCCCAGCCCTCGTTATCGACAATGTCCAGCAAGGCGCCCACACTGCTCCCCAGGTCCACGGACAACACCTCGACCGCCGCTTGCGCCCCGGCATCGCGGCGCTGCGCTGTGGTCACAAAAGCGGTAAACGCGGCCCAGTCGCGCGCCATGTGGTCCACCAGAATGCGCGCCAGCTCATACGACAGCAGGTTGCCGTCGTCGGTGCGCTGAAACGACGTGCCCGCCCAGAACTCCTGCATGCGCTCGGGCGTCCAGAAGCGTTGGTGCAGATGGTGCAGTTGCGCGGGGGTGTGCTGTGCTGGTGGCGCGCCCTTCAGGCGGCGCTCGGTGTTGACAGCCAGGCCCTCGTCCAGCCAGGTGGGCAGGTGCAGGTGGGCCAGCGCGCTGTGCGTCATCTCGTGGGCAATCACCGGCTCGATGGCTGCAAGGTCGGCTGCCACGACCACAAAATGCGGGCAGCCGAAGTGGACGAACATGCCGCCGCTGCGCGCAAACTCGCCGTCCGATCCGTAGAACTGCGCGACGTAGTGGTAGTAGGTGTCCTCGTCATCCAGCACGAGCAAGATGCTTTTTTCGGCCACGGGGAAATGCGCCATGCCCGCCAGCAGCCGGTCGATGCGCTGACGTGTGGTGGTCACATAGCGCGCGGTGGCGCGCGCCACTGACGGTTCCAGCGGCGACAGGATGAAGCAATCCGCCCCTTCGTGCAGATGCATGTGCGTGCCCAGCGCATCGCGCAGGTGCAGCAGCCAGGCGCGTCGGCCTTGGTTCAGCGCGTCGGCCACGGCCGCCGGTGCACGATCGCCCGCGCCGTGGGCCCAGGCGTCCAGCGCGGGCCAATCCAGCTGCGGCAGATTCTGTGTGTTTTGCAGATGCCCCCGTACGTCAAAACTCGCAACGCCTGGCGCCTCAAGGTGCTCAGGGGCTGGCTCGGCCTCCCCTGCACCAGATTCACCGGGCGCCGGCACTGCGGCGGACTGCAGGTGGACCTTCACCAGCCAGGCGCCCAGGAACGGCAGCACCCACACACCGCCCGTCAGCATCGTTTTGCGAAAACCTTGCAGACCGGTGCGCACAATCTGGCGGGTGGCCTGGACATTCAGGACCAGCAACACCACGAGCAGAACGAGACCAATCAAGACAGGGGACATGGGCGAATGGGAGCAATCAGCGCCCTCGGTGGTGCCTAACGAATACTACTATTTCGATAGCTGCTAGCGCTTGATAGATAAGCGCCAGAGGGCAAAAAGACTCAAAAACTGGCTACTTGATCAAGCCCAGCACATCCTTGAACGCCGGGTGCTCGCAAGTGCCCAGCCATTCAAACGCCACCATCTCGGTGGTCACCAGTTCGGCGCCCGCGCCGGCCAGGCGGTCGAAGGCGGCGTCGCGGTTGCGTTCGGTGCGCGAGCCGCAGGCGTCGGTCACCACCCACACCTCAAACTCGTCCTCCAGCAAATCGAGTGCGGTCTGCAGCAGGCAGACATGGGCTTCGCACCCGGCAATGACGATGGTGCCGCGCTCGGGCTCCTGTTGAGCGGGTTTTTGAAGGTGCTTGGGCAGGCTGCGCGCGTTGCCGCCCTGCTGGGGCTTGGCCGGGGGGCGCAGCCATTCGCCCAGGCCTTCTTCGGCGGCACTGAAGTGCATCTTGGCCAGGGTCTTCTGGCACAGGGCACGCAGCGCGGGGTCGTTCGCACCCAGTCGCGAGGGGTTTTGCTCGGTGCCCCACACGGGTACGTCGAGCATGCGGGCCACCTCGGCCAGGCGGCGTGCGTTGGCCAGCACGGCGGGGCCTTCAAAGATGGCGGGCATCAGGCGCTCCTGGTAATCGACCAGGACGAGTTGGGATTCGGTGGCGTCAAGCAGCATGGTGGGACCGTTTCTGTATTCGTTGAATCGCTGTGCGGGCGCAGCGTCGGAGGCAATGGCGCATTGTCGCAGCCCGAGCCCGGGGTTTTCAGGTGCGAAGGACCGACTGCAGCGCGGTGGCCAGCGGCCCGGCCATGGGCACGGCGTTGCTCGGGTGCGGGATGCAGTCCGTGCTCCACACCTCCCCCACCCCGGCTTCATGCAGCACCTGCAGCGCATCGCCCGCAAACAGCGCGTGGGTCACAGCCACATCCACCGATGCCGCGCCCGCCTGCAGCAGCAGCCGCGCCGCCAACGCCAGCGTGCGGCCGGTGCTGGCCATGTCGTCCAGCAGCACCACGGCCCGGCCTTGTGCGTTGAGTGAGGGCAGTTCAATGGCCACATGGCGGTCGCCATGGCGCACCTTGGTACAGACAGCATGGTCAAAACCGTGGCGGGCGGCGGCCTGGGCGATCCACTGGGCGGATTCGCCGTCCGGGCCTACCAGGAGTGCATTGGGGCGCCGATCAGCGATCAGATCGGCCAGTGGCTCGGCGCCGCTGAGCACCACCGCCTGCGGCACAGGGATGGCCTGCTCCAGCCGCTCGATGCGGTGCAGGTGCGGGTCCACCGTGATCACCGCGTCGAACAGGCCCGCCAGAAACCCGCCCACCACCTGCTGGCTCACGGCCTCGCCAGGGTGGAAGGCGATGTCCTGCCGCATATAGGCCAGGTACGGCGCTACCAGCGTGAGCTGCTGCGCGCCCAGGCTGCGGGCCGTGCGCGCGGCCAGCAGCAGTTCCACCAGCTTTTCATTGGGCTGGTGCAGGCTGCGCAGCAGCACCACCCGCCGGGGCAGGCGGCCCGCAGCGCTGACGGGCAAACGCAGCTTGAGTTCACCATCGGGGAAGCGGTGGCGCTCGACGGCCTGGGCAGTCATGCCAGCTGCCTGCGCCAGGCGCAGCGCAGGGGCCTCTTCGTCGGCAAAGTACAGCAGACACGCTTGGTGGGGGGCAACAGTCACTGTCAGAACTCCACAAAAACCTTGGGCACCTCGTCGGCGGTCCCCAGGCGGTAGCCGCTGTCCCCCTCGCACGCGTGGCGCGCAAACTCCAGGTCGGCCGGGTAGCTGGCATGCACGCGGTACAGCACGTCCCCGGCAGCCACGGTGTCGCCCAGCTTGTGCATCAGGTCCACCCCCGCGCCGGGCACCTTGGGCGCACCGGCCAGTCGGGCCACGCGGGCGATCTGGTAGTTGTCGATGCCCGCGACCACGCCGCTGGCGGGGGCCACCACGTCCAGTGTCAGTACACCCAGTGCCGGGTGGTTGTGGTCAAACCCTGTGCCGCCCTGGGCGGCGATGATGGCGTTCATGCGCGCCAGCGCCCGGCCGGAGTCAAGAATGTCGCGCGCAATCGCGTAGCCGTCGCCGCCGCGCACATCAGGGTCGCACTCGATCAGGCGCCCAGCCAGGCGCAGCGCCTTCTGCCGCAGGTCGTCGGGTGCGCGCGGATCGTTCTGCAGCACGCGCATCACGTCGCGCGCCTCCAGCACCGGGCCCACGCCGTTGCCCACGGGCTGGCGGCCATCGGTGATGACCACGTCCAGCGACAGGCCCATGCGCCGCGCCACATATTCAAACAGGCGGCGCAGACGCTGGGCGTCTGGCATGGAGCGCACCTTGGCCGTGGGGCCGATGGGAATGTCGAGCACGAGGTGCGTGGCACCGGCCGCCACCTTTTTGGACAGGATGGACGCCACCATCTGCCCGGCAGAGTCGATGGACAGCGGCCGCTCCACCGAGATCAGCACATCGTCGGCGGGCGACAGGTTGGCCGTGCCGCCCCAGGCCAGGCAGCCCCGGTAGTCGCGCACGATGTCGGCCAGCTGCTCCAGCGGCAGCTCGACCTTGGCCAGAACCTCCATGGTGTCGGCCGTGCCGGCAGGCGAGGTGATGGCACGCGAAGACGTCTTGGGGCACAACATGCCGTGCGCCGCCACTATGGGCACAACCAGCATGGTGGTGCGGTTGCCCGGTATCCCGCCAATGCAGTGCTTGTCCACCACCAGCGGTTCGTGCCAGTCCAGGCGCCGGCCGCTGGCCACCATGGCATCGGTGAGGAAGAACACCTCCTCCCGGTCCAGCTCGCTGCGGTGGCAGGCCACTACAAAGGCGGTGAGTTCGATCTTGGAATACCGGTGGTCGGCGATGTCGCGCACGATGGCGCCAAAGTCCTCGCGGGTTAGGCGCTCGCTGGCGATCTTGCGGAACAGCGCGCCCATCGATTCGGGAGGCTCGGCCTGGGCGACCGACACGGTGTGGCCGTTGTCCACGCCCAGCTGGGCGAAGGCGTCTTCCGACAGGCCCAGCTCGTTGCAACCCACGATGGCAGGGTCGTCCACCACGTTGACCGTGGCCAGGATACGGCGGCCATTGGCGCGCACCTCGATCTTGGACAGGGCCTGGAAGCCCTCGGCCCGGTACACGGCGCAGTCGCGGTGCAGGTAAGCCACGTTTTCGCGCCAGGTGTCGATGGCCACGCGGCGCAGGGCCAGCTGAGACCGGGGCGGCGCGTCGGCCGAAGCGGATGGCTCTGCGGGATCAGAGGCAGGAGAGGAAGAAGAGGACGGCTCGGAATGCATCGCGTCAGCCTAACTCCAAAGTGACCACCAAGACCCTGGGAACACCCCGCGCGACGGCGTCTGGAGCGTAGATCTTTCAGTCGCCATGACCTAGGTCAAGACTGCCATGCCTCCTGCGGCGGTTTCACACCCGGTCTCACGCTTGTCAGTTCGGCTGCAGCCGCAGCAACCGGCCTTGCGGGCTGTCAGTCACCATATAGAGCAGACCATCCTGCCCCTGGCGGACATCACGGATGCGTTCGCCGTTGCCTTGCAGCAGTTTTTCCTCGCGCTGTACCTTGTCGCCCGCCACCTCCAGGCGGTGCAGGGTGCCAAATTTGAGCGAACCGATGAACAGGCTGCCCTGCCACGCTGGGCCATAGCGCGTGCTGGTCAGAAAAGCCATACCCGACGGCGCAATCGACGGCACCCAGTAGTGCTGTGGCTGCTCCATGCCCGCCTTGGCTGTGCCTTCGCCCAGCTTGCCGCCGCCGTAGTTTTCGCCATAGGTAATCACCGGCCAACCGTAGTTGCGGCCCGGCTGGGGTTGGTTGATTTCATCGCCACCCTGCGGGCCGTGTTCGTGCATCCACAGCTTGCCGTCTGGCCCCAGCGTTGCACCCTGGGGGTTGCGGTGGCCGTAGCTCCAGATCTCGGGCAAGGCGCCAGGTTGTTTGGCGAACGGGTTGTCGGGCGGCACGGCGCCTTCGGGGGTGATGCGGATGATCTTGCCGTGGTGGTTGTCGAGCTTTTGGGCATCGTCCTTGCGGTGGTAGCGGTCACCCAGGGTCAGGAACAGGTTGCCGTCCGCCGCCTGCACGATGCGGCAGCCAAAATGCAGGCTGCTGTCGACCTTGGGCCGCTGGCTGAAGATCACCTTGACGTCCTGCAGGCTGCGAGCATCCTCGGACAGCGTGGCCCGAGCCAGCGCCGTGCTGTTTCCGCGTGCGCCCGACGCTGCGGGCTCGGAAAAACAAAAGAAGATGCGGCGGTTGCGGGCAAAGGCAGTGTCCGTCACCACATCCAGCAGGCCGCCCTGCCCGCCTGCTGCCACAGCAGGCACCCCGGCCAGTGGGGGGCTGACCTGCCCGCTGGCACTGACAACCCGCATGCGCCCCGGCCGCTCAGTGATCAGAAACTGCCCCTGCGGCAAAAAGTCCACCGCCCAAGGGTGATCCAGGCCCTGGGCCACGGGCACCAGCGCTACCGCCGGTGTGGTGTTCTGGGCGTCAGCACTGACTGAAACCCCTGCCACTACCAAAAAGATAGCTACTTGCGCTTTTACAGCAAGCGCTGGAGGCATTTTTGACTTGAACTTCATAAGGCTGCGATCCTGAAAAAGCGGTGGAAACCACCCGTCCCCGGGCGACGCCCGAGGTGCATCGTCGGAGTGTGCCTGCAGGGGCTTTCAGGGCCTTGTGATCCCTGGGGAAACCCGGGGTTTTGATTTACTTCAACGAAATCAACGGCTTGCAAAGGTGATTATTTTCGATAAGCAAGCGTTGCGTGTTACCCTTCGCCCCCATGTCCCGATGGCTTTGCATACTTCTCCTGGCCTGCGCCACCACCGCCCAGGCTGCGCCGCAAGCGGCAAACCCTGACGATATGGACCGTTTCATCACGGACAAAGGCCTGCTGACGCGGCTGGAAGACGTGAGCCACAAGGTGGCGGACCGGGCCCACACCGTGGCCGACCAGGCATCTTCCCTGGTGGTCAACGCCATGGGGTTTCTGGGCGTGCCCTATAAGCGTGGTGGCAGCAGTGCCGAAACAGGCTTTGACTGCAGCGGCTTCGTGCGTGCCATGTACGAACAGACCGTGGGCCTTTTGCTGCCCCGCCGTGCAGATCAGCAAGCTGCCGCCACCCAGGTCATCGACAAAAAAGAGCTCCAGCCGGGTGATTTGGTGTTCTTCAACACCATGCGCCGCAATTTCAGCCACGTGGGCATCTACGTGGGGGACAACAAGTTCATCCATGCTCCCCGCAGCGGCGCCCAGATCCGTGTGGAAGACATGGGCGTAGCCTACTGGGCCCGCCGCTTCAATGGTGCGCGCCGCGTGGCGGGCACTGCCGACGGCGACACCGCGCAAGCAAAGTAACTGCCGGCCTGCGGCACCGGTTACTTTTTGATTTCGTACACCGTTTCGGTGCTGCGGATCGGGCCTCCCACCACATTCACCGGGCCCAGCGAAGGGTCGCGCAACATGGCTTTGGCAGTGGCCATGTCGGCCTGATAGCGTGCCCGGGCCTGGGACTCACAGCTTCTGCGCTCCGCCGCAGCCATGGTGCGGCATTCCTCCAGGCTGACCTTGAGGCCACCGCCTGCCTCGCGGATGGCGGTCTGGTAGCGTTGCTGAGGGGTCGTGTCCGGTACCGCACCGCGCGCCAGCGAAGCCTCATCGCCATTTTGTGCGGCCGCAGTGGTGGGCAGCGCCACGGCGCCCCCCAGGGCCAGCGCGGCCATCAACACCAGGGGGAAAGAACGGGTCTTGGGGGTTTGGGTCATCAGTCTTCCTTAAAGTGCAGACGCTTGAATGTAGGGCCCAGCGCACGCTGGCTTGGCAAGCACCCGCCGCACCAGGATGTCAGACAGCACCCACAACCCGCTACCGACCGCTTGCAGCGTCATCCAACGGCGCCGACACGCGGAGCGAAAGCGAATGCATGGCGAGAACAGGCGACGGCGCGCCACCAGACGGGACGCCCACAGGGCGCGTTGTCCGACACCCCCACTTTCCCGCCTTCTTTAGAGTCAGCGCATCGCCGTCGTAACAACACAAGGGGAAACAATTATGGTGTCATTGATCGGAACGCTGGTGGTCGGTCTGGTGGTGGGTCTTCTGGCCCGGGCCTTCAAGCCGGGGGATGACAAGCTGGGGTGGATCATGACCGCACTGCTCGGGGTGGCGGGTTCATTTCTGGCCAGCTATCTGGGCCTAGCCATGGGCTGGTACCAGCAAGGCGAGGCCGCAGGCTGGATCGCTTCGGTGGTGGGCGCCATGCTGCTGCTGGCGGTATACAGCCTTGTGAAGGGCAAAAACTGATGAAATGATGGATTCACTGCTACTGTTGGCAGCCGCTCCTTCTTTCACCGACATTTCATTCAATACCACCCAACCATGCCCACTTCCCTGCAGATGGCAGCTGGCAATCCCGCCTTGGCTGCCGCCGTGCAACGCAGCCGCAAATTGCTCCATCGGCGTGCCCTGGTGGCTGCCGCCGCCAGTGCCCTGCCCGTGCCCGGGCTCGATTGGGCGGTGGATGCCGCACTGCTCTCACGCCTGCTACCGCAGATCAATGCCGAGTTCGGCCTGTCGGCGGCGCAGATTGACCAACTCGACCCGAACAAGCGCGAGCAGGTGCAAAAAGCGGTGAGCCTTGTGGGGTCGGTGCTGATCGGCAAGCTGATCACGCGCGAGCTGGTCATCCGCGCCACGCAGACCGTGGGTCTTCGCCTGACGACCAAACAGGCCGCCAAGTATGTTCCCCTCGCGGGACAGGCTGTGGCTGCCACCATTGGCTATGCCACGCTGCGCTACCTTGGCGAGCAGCACTTGAAGGACTGCGTTCGCGTGGTGCAGGAGGCGCAGCTGCAGTTGCCCGCACCCAAGGCATCTCGGTAATCCTGCTGAGAACCTGCGAGGGCTAGCCGCAGATGGCGTGACCCTAGCGTCTGGGCGCATCAATCGGCCTTGAAACCCGTGGCGGCCACCGCTTTGCCCCAGGTCACCGTGTCGGCGGCAATGGTGCGAGCAAAATCCTGCTGGCTGGTGCCCGTCACGCGGAAACCGGCCTCTTCCATCTTCGCCTTGCCTTCAGGCGACTGCACGGCCCGCACGATGTCGGCATTGAGCTTGGCAATGATCTCGGGGGGCGTCTTGGCGGGTGCCACGATGCCAAACCACGATGAGAACTCCAGATTGGCGTAGCCCTGCTCCTTGATGGTGGGCACATCGGGCAGCGTGGGCGTGCGCGTGGCCCCGGTGGTGCCCAGCGCGGCGAGCTTTCCAGCCTTCACGTTGGGCGCGGCCAGCCCCACGCTGGCAAACACGCCCTGCACGTCGCCACTGAACAGGCCGCCCAGCGCATCCGACGTGTTCTTGTAGTGCACGGGCTCTGGCTTGAGCTTGACCGCGTCCCCAAACATGAAGGCGCCAAAATGCCCCGGAGTGCCGGCGCCAAAGGTGGCCAGGAACAGGCCCTTCTGCTGCTTGGTCCAGTCCACAAACTCCTTCACGTTGCGTGCCGGCACCTTTTGGGGGTTGACCAGCAGCACAAAGTCGGACGTGACCACCTGGCTCACAGCGGCGAAGTCCTTGGCCGGGTCGTAGGGCAGCTTGTTGTAGCTGCTCGGGGCGATGCTGAGCTGGCCCGTCTCGCCCAGCATGATCGTGTAGCCGTCCGGCGCGGCGCGGGCTGCTTCGCCCGCTGCAATGAGGCCACCAGCGCCGGGTTTGTTGTCCACGATCACGCCCAGGTTGCCCCAGCCTTCCGACAACTTTTGCGCCAGCAGGCGCGCCACGATATCGGGCCCCGTGCCCGCCGGAAAGCCCACGATGATGCGCACCGGCTTGTTCGGATACGCGCCGCCACTGGCTTGCGCCTGCGCGCCCGACCAGGGCAGCAGGCTGGCGGCCAGAGTGACCGCTGCGGCAAGCAGTGTGCGGCGTGTGCCGCTTTTTCGTGCATCGGCGGCGGGGGCGGAATGGAAAGAAGGCGTCATGGTTGTCTCCAGGAGTTCTGTCAGTGTGGTCAAGGGAAAAAAGAATGCAGCGCTGGGTGGTCAGAAGGAGGAACCGGGCTCCTAAAGCAGCTCGAAAAAACGCATGACCACAGCGTCGGGATAGCGGGCACCCGTGCCCACAAACATGCGCTCGCCCATCCAGGAGAGCGCGGGGGCAGCGGTCTCGAAGCTCGGGCTGCAGCGGAAGTAGATTTGCTCCGGGTCCACCGGCTCGCCGCGCACCAGGCGGGCAATCAGCTCCGGCGGCCCGGAGCGCACGGCCCGGTTCTGTACATAGATGAAGTCGCCTGCGTCGGTCTCCAGCACGTAGCGCGCATCCAGCTCTGACAGCCGGTCATTCACGATGAGCTGAAAATCCGCACCGCCTGGCAGCACCCGGGCGCTCCAGCCATCGCCCGTGGCGGTACCGCCGGTGATGGGAATCAGGCGGCGCAGGCCATGCACGGTCTGCCCCACCTGCTGGGGTGCCCCCACTTCCACACGCAGATCGGCAAAGAACTTCAGCCGAGGTTCGGCCAGGGTCGGTAGGTCAGGCATAAGAGGGCTTGGGCTGCAGAATGAGTCATGACTTACGCAAACAGGGTTCAGGCAAGCGGTTCACCCCAGAGCGAGGCGGCCGCTGCATCCCGGTTTGCGTAAACCCTATTGGTTATGAACCTAGCGTAAATCCCGTGGCGCAAACCCCCTGTCATCCCAGAGGATGACAACGCAATGACACGGCGTAACCCCCACCCCTGCCCGCCATGAGGCAATGGACCCCTTCCCCACCGTCTGCCACCGGCAGGCAGGCCACCACGGGCCCGGCGGGCCATGCGCTGGCGGGCATGGTGCACCGGCTGGGCGAACCCGGTTTTGCGTCGGGCTTGCTGCAGGACCTGGCCCCCGTGCTGCCGGCTGCCTCGTGGTCGGTGTACCGCACAGGGCATCGCTGCAAGCCCACGCTGTTCATGTCGGCCAGCCTGGGCGTGCCAGACACCACGCAGGACTGCTGGTGGGCCTACCTCTCAGGCCCCTACCGCCATGACCGCACCTGGGGCCGCTCCTTTGACGAAGCGGCGCCCGCAGAATCCCCTACCCGCCTGTGCCACCTGACGGCCCGGGAGGTCGATGGAGAGCACCGCGCCCGGGTGTACGAGGCCCATGGCGTGGCCGAGCGCGTGTCGGTAGTCGAATACGAAAGCGATGGATCGGTATTTGCCGTCAACTTCTACCGCCACCAGCACCAAAAACCCTTCCGCGATGCCCACATCGGCGGCTTCGAGGCGGTGGCGCCCGTGCTGCTGGCGCTGGCACGCAAACACATTGCACTGTCGCACAGCGACACCCTGGCACCCGCCGCCTGGCCACGGTCTGGAAGCGCCGGCTTGGCATTGCCGCAGGCCGAACACCCTGCCTGGCACGGCCCCCTGCCCGCCAGCTTGCCCGCGCTGCGTGAGCGCCTGCTGCGTGTGCACGCCGACTTCACGGACCGCGAGCTGGACGTGTGTGCCCGCCTGCTGCAGGGCATGACACACGAGGGCATCGCCAGCGACCTGGGGCTGGGCGTGCCCACCGTCAAAACCTACCGCAACCGCGCCTTTGCGCGCCTGGGCATCCACTTTCGCAACGAGCTGTTTGCGCGGGTGCTGAGCGGTTAGCACGAAGGCCACTGCCCAGGTAAGGGGCGACGCTGGGGACAAGTCCTTCGCGAACGGAACAGCTCGGTTGCGCTACAGCCAGCGGTGTATGCAGGCGCAGAGCCGTCCCCCAAGCCAATTGGCTGCCGAAGGCTGTCCTTGCGTTGTCTGCGGCGGCCCCACTCACCGCAGCACCTTCCACCATCCCCCTTGTTAACAAAAGTTTTCCTGGAGGTGCAGCGCATCTGTGGCCTGTGTCCGGCGCGCCGCAGTGCGGCTTCATCCCCACTTAATCTTGGCCGCGTCCAATGCAGTTTGTGGGCAGTCAGTCCACATGTTCAAACCCACTGACACCAACATTCACCATGAAACTGCACATCACCGCCCTTGTTCTCGCCCTTGGTTCTACCGCTGCATTTGCGGGCCCCACCTGCAATGTTCCAGAAGAAAAATGGATGAAAGAAGCCGACTTCAAGGCCGGGCTCGAAAAGCAGGGCTACCAGATCCGGACCTTCAAGGTCAGCAAGGGCAAGTGCTACGAAATCTACGGCCTGGACAAAGCGGGCAAGAAGGTGGAGATCTATTTCGACCCCGCCACTGGCGCTGAAATCGAGCGCAAGTAAGCCTCAGAGAAGCGTCCCGTCCTGCCCCTCGCATGCACCCCGAGTCGCCCATGAAGCCCGTCCCTCTCCACCACCCCCCTGCCGCCACCAAGGTGTGGGACCCATTTGTCCGCATTTTTCACTGGAGCCTGGTGAGCTGCGTGGTCCTGAACCAGTTTGTTCTGGAGCCCGGCAAAACAGCACACGAGTGGGTGGGCTACACCGCCAGCGCCCTGGTGCTAGCGAGGCTGGTCTGGGGCTTCGTAGGCAGCCGGCACGCGCGGTTCAGTGACTTTTTCCCCACTCCGCGCAGACTGGCAAAGCACCTGGGCGCACTTCGCAATGGCGAGCATCCGGTCTACGTGGGCCACAACCCCCTCGGGGCGCTGATGATGCTGGCCTTGATGGCCATCGTTCTGGCCCTGGGCGTCACGGGGTGGATGCAAACCACCGACACATTCTTCGGCGAAGAATGGCTGATGGAGTTGCACGAGGTGCTGGCCAACGGACTGCTGCTGGCGGCAGGGTTGCACGCTGCGGCGGCCATCGTGATGGGGCGGCTGGAGCGAGTGCGCCTCGTGCGGGCCATGGTCACCGGCACCAAGCAGCACTTTTGACGAACCAGGCTCGCATGCGACTGTTGCTGCTGGAAGACGATCACACTCTGGGCGAAGGCTTGCGGGATTTTCTGCAGCATGACGGCTATCTGGTGGACTGGTGCACCACCCTCGCGCAAGCCCGGGGTTTGATCACAGAGCCCTACGACGCCTGGCTGCTGGACTGGAACCTGCCCGATGGCTCCGCCCTCGACTGGCTGCGCAGCCTGCGCGTCAAAGGGGCTAAGACACCGGCCCTGGTGCTCACCGCGCGTGACATGCTCAGTGACCGCATCCACGGGCTGGACAGCGGTGCTGACGATTTTCTCGTCAAGCCCTTTGCCCCCGAGGAGTTGTGTGCCCGGCTGCGTGCACTGTCCCGCCGGATGACCGGCGGCACTCCCAGCAAGGCATTTGGCGCGGTGGAGGTGCTGCTGGCCGACAAAGAAGTGCGGCTGCACGGCCAGCGGGTGGAGCTGACCGCCCGTGAATGGGCGGTGCTGGAGGCGCTGGTGTTGCGCGCGGGGCGCACAGTTTCCGCGTCGGATCTGGAGGCGCTGGTGCTGGGGCTGGACAGCGACTTGGCCAGCAACGCGCTGCAGGTGCACGTTTTCAATCTGCGCAGCAAATTGGGCAAGGATGTGATCCAGACGGTGCGGGGCATGGGCTACCGCATTCCTGCACCCGTTGCCCCGCCGACGGCTCTAACGGCCTCTACGGGCTAACGACATGGGTATGCGCACGGGCGAGACAAAACCGCCGTCCATCCGGGGGCGGCTCGTCCAATCGCTGCTGTTTATCTCCATCGCGTTCGGCCTGTTGACCTCCGTGGTCGTCTGGTACGTGATCGCCCACGAAATGGGCGAACTCATGGACCAGGAACTGCGAGAGGCTGCTGAGATTTTTCACAGCGTCATGGCCATCCAGCCCGATCTGGCCACCAGCGGCCAAAGCGCCACCAAACACTTTTCGTATGAGGAACACTTGGTCTGGCAGGTGGTGGACGCTCCGTCGGGCCGCGTGAAAAGCCGCTCGCACAAGGCCCCCGAGCTGGCCTTGCAAACCGCCCCCACCGAGGCGATCGCCTGGACGCAAGACGGGCAATGGCGCGCCTTCACGTCGGTATTCAGCCAGCGCCCCGGGCAATTCCTGGTGGTGGCACAAAGCCGCACGGAGCGCGACGAGGTGCACGGTGAAGTGGTCTGGTACACGCTGATGGCGGCGCTGTCGATGGGCCTGCTGTCGGCCCTGCTGATGAACTGGCGCATCCGCCAGGAGCTTCGCCCGCTGGGCGCCCTGGGCCAAAGCGTTCAGCACTATGACCCGCTTCGGCCCGACACCGCGCCCAAGGCCGCACCGAGGCAGGAGCTGCATCCCATCGAGCAGGCCATTGGCGACCTGGGGCACCGGCTGGCACAGCGGATCATCAGCGAACGCGCGTTCACCTCGCACGCGGCCCATGCCCTGCGCACGCCGGTGGCGGGTATCGACGTGCAACTGGCCCTGGCGATCAAAGAGGCGCCCGAGTCGATAAGGCCGCGCCTGGTGCGCGCGCGAGACGCTGCGGGCAGGCTCGGTCGGGTCATGCAAGCGCTGCTGATGATGTTTCGCAGCGGCATGGAGCCACAGCGCCAAAACGTTGACATGCGCCAGCTCATCGATGCGCTGGCGTTTCACGACATGGCCATCTCCATCCAACAAACCACCCCAGTGGACGCCGACCCCGATCTGCTGGCCGCCGCCCTGCTGAACCTGCTGGACAACTCGCACCGTTTCAACGCCCACCAGGTCACCATCACCGCGCTGCAGGAGGGCGCCGACACCGTGTTGCGCGTGCAGGACGATGGCGATGGCTGCCAGCCCCACACCAAAGTCCGTTTACAGCAATCGCTGCAGCAGCAGGCCTATGGCGAAGGCAGCGCCATGCGCGGCCTGGGGCTGGTGCTGGCCGACCTGGTGGCACGCGCGCACGGGGGCCACACGGTGCTGCCAGACTGTGCTCCGGGCTTTGGCATTGAGCTGCGATGGCCTGCCGCCCTGCCCCGTTCTACGGACTGACGATGCGCCTGACCTGCCCCGCAATAATTCGAATCCCACTACAAAGAGAGACCCCATGAGACGCCCCCCCAAAGCCACAAAACCCTCGCAAATCGCGCCCCTTTGCATCGCACTGTCCAGCCTGGCAAGCGCCTTGAACGCCCACGCCGAAGCGCCCATGCACACCGACGATGCGGGCACGCTGACCCAAGGCGCCATGAAACTCGAAGGTGTCTTCGGCCGCGATGACAAGGCCCGAGGTGCCGAGGTGCTCTTTGGCGCTGGCGTCGCGCCGCAGCTGGAAATGGAGGTCTCGCTGGCACGCGCCAAAGACACGGCCATGGGTGCATCCACCACCTTCCACGGGCATGGCTGGGGTGTGAAGTGGGTGCCCATCCAGAACGAAACAGGCTGGTCGGTGGGGGCGCGGTTCGACATGGGCCACACCCGCGTTCGCGACCACGCCACCCCACAGCGTTTCACCGAGCGCGAAACCGCCCTCACAGCGCTGGCCAGCTACCGGTTGGCCAATGCGCAGGTGCTGCACCTCAATGCCGGCCACAAAACCGTCAGGGCACAAGGCGCCCGCCACCGTGCGGCCACCTGGGCCGTGGGCTATGAGATTCCGCTTACTGAACAACTGCAGCTCACGTCTGAGGTGTACGGCGAACAAAGGTCGCGCCCGGACAAGGCCGTGGGCCTGCGCTACGCCATCACCGACGGGCTCAAAGCATCCGCCGCCGTGGGCCGTGGCAACGGCCGCACGTTCAGCCAGGTGGGCATGGCCTGGGAGTTCTAGGCGCAGTCCGGGACGCCGCCGGCACGGCACAATCGGCGGCCTATGCCTGCATCCGGTGCCCGCCCCACAGAACCCATCCCGTCCCGCGCTGACCGGGCGGCGTTGGTACAGGCCTGGGTGCTGGCCCTGCGCACCCAGACCGGGCCAGCCCAGCTGCAGGCGCTAGCGCCCCTGAGTGATGCGGAAGCCGCACGCGTAATGGCGCTGCTGCGCAACGATGAGCCCCCCACGTCTGTTCAACCCGACCGCCCTGCCCCCGAAAGCGCCCACAACTCTGGCATAACCACCGGCCACTTCCGCCCGCGCATCACCCTCATGACCCTGGGCCGGGGCGACGGCCTGCTGGGCATGGCGCCCCAGGGCAAGCTGGGGCCGCGCGGCGACAGCGTGACGCTGGTGCAGATTGACTGGACCTACCGCACTGATGATGGCGCCCACTGGCAGACGCCTGCCCCCACGTCCATCCTCAACGCGCGCCCGGGCCCCGTGCAAGACCTGTTCGACACCGGCGGCCCGGTTGTGCGCATGCAGCGCAACCTGGGCGCCGAGGCCGACGCCATGGACCGCGTGTGGGATCTGGGCCTGATCCCCGTCGATGCGAACAAGCTGCAATGGCGCCACCGCGCCGCAGCCGCCACGCTGGGCCCCGTGTGGACGCTGGCGCAGGAGGCCCACTTTGGCGACTTCTGGGCCGAACAGATCCCCCAACTGCGCACCGAGGGCTGGAGCGTGGTGGTGCAGCCCGGCTTTGCGCACGAAAGCGTGCCCGTGTTGCGCTGGAAGCTGCTGATCGCCCCTGACACCGGCGAGCTGCTGGGCAAGGAGGTGGACGGCCCGCTGGCCCTGCGCGAACGCCCCGTGCAAAAGCTGCAACTGCCCGAGCGCGAAGGCGCCTGGATGCTCAGCTTGGGGCTAGAGATCGACGGCGAAACGCTGGACCTGGCCCCCATGCTGGCCGACCTGTTGCGCCGCGACGCCCGTTGGCTCAACGCGCAGCAGATGGCCGCCATCGACGACATCGCCATCATTTCGCTGCGCGCACCCGGCGGCAAACGCATCGACGCGCCCGCCGGGCCGCTCAAGGCCATCGTGGGCGCCATGGTCGACCTGCTGACCGACCCCACCCGTAACCAGCGCAAGGATGGCGATCCGCTGCACCTGGGCGCGTGGGAGGCCCGCCGCATCGAAGCCCTGCGCGCCGGGCTGGTGCTGGCCCACCGCGTGGGTACGGTCAATGGCTGGGACAACGACTGGCAGCTGCAGGGCGACGTGGGCCTGGCCCAGCTCGCCAAGCGCCTGCGCACCATCGGCACCCCGCAGCCGGTGGCTGCGCCTCAGGGACTTCAGGTGCAACTGCGCCCCTATCAACTGGAGGGCCTGGCCTGGCTGCAGTACCTGCGCGCGCAGGGCCTGGGCGGCATATTGGCCGACGACATGGGCCTGGGTAAAACCGCGCAGGCGCTGGCCCATGTGCTGGCCGAAAAGGAGGAGGGGCGCCTGACCCGCCCCGCCCTGGTGGTGCTGCCCACCTCACTGCTCTTCAACTGGCAAGCCGAGGCCGCCCGCATGGCCCCCAGCCTGCGCGTGCTGGCGCTGCACGGCGCGAGCCGTGGCCAGCGCTACCTGCAGATGGCCGACCACGACCTGGTGCTGACCACCTACCCACTGCTCTGGCGCGATGTGGACGCGCTGGCCGCACAGCCATTCCACCTGCTGATCCTGGACGAAGCCCAGATGGTGAAGAACGCGGGCAGCCGCAGCGCCCGCGCCCTGCGCAAGCTGCAGGCGCCCCACCTGCTGTGCCTGACGGGCACGCCGCTGGAGAACCACCTGGGCGAGCTGTGGGCACAGTTTGACTTCCTGATGCCCGGCTTTCTGGGCGATGTGCGCAGCTTCAACGCCCGCTGGCGCAAGCCTATCGAGGAGAACGGCGAAACCCTGCGCGCCCAGCTGCTGGCCCAGCGCGTGCGCCCCTTCATCCTGCGGCGCCGCAAGCAGGACGTCGCGACAGAACTGCCGCCGCGCACCGAAGTCATCCAGCGCGTGCAGCTACAAGGCAAACAGCGCGAGCTGTACGAGGCCGTGCGCACCACGGCCGACAAACAGGTGCGCCGCGCGCTGGAGCGCCAGAGCTTTGACGGCGCGCAGATCACCATCCTCGATGCGCTACTCAAGCTGCGCCAGGTCTGCTGCGACCCACGCTTGGTAAAAGGCACCACGAAAACCGCCCACACGATGGAACGCGCCAAGCTCGAGTTGCTGGCCGACATGCTGCCCGCCCTGGTCGATGAAAGCCGCCGCGTCCTGGTGTTCTCGCAGTTCACCGAGATGCTGGGCTTGGCGGCCGAGCTGCTCGACACCCTGGCCCTGCCCTACCTCACCCTCACCGGCCAGACGCCACCCCGCCAGCGTGGCGCGGTGGTGCGGCAGTTCCAGGCGCAGGACGACACCAGCGCCCCCATCCTGCTCGTCAGCCTCAAGGCCGGTGGTCTGGGCCTGAACCTCACCGCCGCCGACACCGTGATCCACCTCGACCCCTGGTGGAACCCCGCTGTCGAAGAGCAGGCCACCGCGCGCGCCCACCGCATCGGGCAGGACCAGCCCGTGTTTGTCTACAAACTGGTGGTGGAAGGCAGCATCGAAGAACGCATGCTGGAGCTGCAGGCCCGCAAGGCCGCGCTGGCCCAGGGCGTGCTGGGCCACGATGCTGAAGGCGCGGTCAAGTTCAGCGAGGCCGACCTGCACGCACTGCTGGCGCCTTTGAGCGAGCCAGTCAACAACCCGCTGGGCATTCCGGGCGAAGACGCACTGCGCTGGGGCGGCACGGGCAAACGGCGGCCCCGGCCGCTGCAGCCACCAGAAGTTTGAGTGTTTTTGCCCCTGGCGCTTATCTACAAAGCGCTAAAAGCTATCAATATAGTAGCAATCTGAGCCTGAGACCCTTGGTCCCCGAAAAGCGCAGAATTCAAAAGCAAGCTTCGGAGTGCGCCCCTCACCACCCATCACTAGAGTGCATGGCATCGCAATCCCCTTGTGAGCCATCCACCATGAACCCGAACGCCACCCAGCGCAGCGCCAGTCTCCCGGACCGACCATTTACCTACGCCGTCTCCATGCCCCACCGCGCCACCCCCTCCACCAAGGCCGCACAGGCCGCAGCCACCCAGGCCGACCCGCGCTGGGCGGCGGTGGCGGCGCGCAGCGCAGCGGCGGACGGCAGCTTTTGGTATTCGGTGCAGACCACGGGCGTGTATTGCCGCCCCAGCTGCGCGGCGCGTGCACCCCGGCCGGAGAATGTGCGGTTTCACGACAGCTGCGCGGATGCAGAAGCCGCAGGCTTTCGCCCCTGCCAGCGCTGCAAGCCCCGGCAGCCCACGGCGTTGTCGCACCACGCCGCGCTGGTCACCGAGGCCTGCCGCATCATCGAAGGCGCTGCCGCCGGTGAAGCGCCCACGCTGGATGCGTTGGCCGCCCAGATGGGCCTGAGCCCGTCGCACCTGCACCGCATCTTCAAGCAGTCCACGGGCCTCACGCCCAAGGCGTATGCCGCCGCCCAGCGTGCGCAGCGCCTGCGCAGTGCGCTCGACAACGCACCCACGGCCTCGGTGACGGACGCTATCTACAGCGCGGGTTACCAGTCCAGCAGCCGCTTTTACGAACAATCGGCCCAGGTACTGGGCATGACGCCCAGCCGCTACCGCGCGGGGGGCGCGGCGCAAGACATTCGCTTTGCCATCGGCCAGTGTTCGCTGGGCGCCATTCTGGTCGCCCAGAGCGACCGGGGCATCTGCGCCATCTTGCTGGGCGACGACGCCGAGGCCCTGGTGCGCGACTTGCAGGACCGCTTTGCACAGGCCCACCTGATCGGCGGGGATACCGCGTTTGAAGCGCTGGTGGCACAGGTGGTAGCGTTTGTCGAGGCCCCGGGCCTGGGGCTGAACCTGCCGCTGGACGTGCGTGGCACGGCGTTTCAGCAACGCGTGTGGCAGGCCCTGCAGGCCATACCCGCCGGGCAGACTGCAAGCTACGCCGAGGTGGCCCAGCGCATAGGCGCCCCCACCGCCGTGCGCGCCGTGGCGCAGGCCTGCGCGGCCAACGCGCTGGCGGTGGCCATACCCTGCCACCGGGTGGTGAAAAGTGATGGCGCGTTGTCGGGCTACCGTTGGGGCGTGGAACGCAAACGTGCGCTGCTGACGCGTGAAGCAGTGCCAGAACCCGCACAACCGCTGGCGGAGAAGGTGGCATGAGCGCTGGCCCGCTGTCTCACCAACCCGGTCTGAAGAACGACGATTGGGCGCAGCGTGCAGTTGCCATCGACTGGCCAACAACCACGGAGGCCCTGCACCAGCAAGGCAATGCGGTACTGCCGCAACTGCTCAGCGCCATCGAATGCGCCACGCTGGCCCGCCTGTATGGCAACGCGGATGAGAGCACCTTCCGCAGCCGCGTGGTGATGCAGCGCCACGGCTTTGGCCAGGGCGAATACCGGTACTTCAGCTACCCGCTGCCCGGTGTGGTGGCCGGGCTGCGCGAGGCTCTGTACCCGCACCTCGCACCTATTGCCAACCAGTGGAACACCGCCATGGGCATTGATGTGCGCTACCCCGCACAACACACCGACTTCATCGCCCGCTGCCATGCCGCAGGCCAGGTGCGCCCCACCCCGCTGCTGCTGCAATACGGCGCTGGTGACTACAACTGCCTGCACCAGGACCTGTATGGCGAGCATGTGTTTCCGCTGCAGGTCGCGGTGCTGCTGTCAGAGCCCGGGCGCGACTTCACGGGCGGCGAATTCGTGCTGACCGAGCAGCGCCCGCGCATGCAGTCGCGGGCGGAGGTTGTGCCGCTTTTGCGCGGCGACGCCGTGGTGTTTACCGTGCACCACCGCCCCGTGCAGGGCACGCGTGGGCCCTACCGCGTGCAGATGCGACATGGCGTTAGCCGCTTGCGCAGCGGGCAGCGGCACACGTTGGGTGTGATCTTTCACGATGCTGAATGATGTTCCCCCTGTGCCGCTTCGCGCCTTATCCTCCGGGGACGACGGCAGCTGCGGTCCACACTGTCGCCATGGATTGCCACCGTTATGAGCCTGCGCCTTTTCGACGACCCACCCCAGCCTGCCCAGCCGCCCGAGGTGCTGGAGCCCGGCGCCATGGTGCTGCGCGGCTTTGCGCTGGAAAAGGCGGCAGACCTGCTGCAAGCGGTGCAGCAAGTGACGGCACAAGCCCCCTTTCGGCACCTTATCACCCCCGGGGGCCTGCGCATGTCCGTGGCCATGACCAACTGCGGAAGACTCGGCTGGGTGAGCGACCGCAGCGGCTACCGCTACGACCCCCTCGACCCCGACAGCGGCCAGCCCTGGCCCGCCATGCCGCCGCTATTGCGCCAGCTGGCATTTGACGCGGCGCAAGCAGCGGGCTTCCCCGGCTTTGCGCCCGACGCCTGCCTCATCAATCGCTATGCCCCCGGCACCCGGCTGTCGCTGCACCAGGACCGGGACGAGGGCAACTACGTGCACCCCATCGTGTCCGTGTCGCTCGGCATTCCGGCGGTGTTTCTTTGGGGCGGCGCACAGCGCTCCGACAAGGCGCGGCGCATTGCGCTGATGCATGGAGATGTCGTGGTGTGGGGCGGCCCGGCGCGGCTGCGGTTTCATGGGGTGTTGCCGCTACCTGAGGCTCATCACCCGATGACGGGCAGCTACCGCATCAACCTCACGTTTCGCAAGGCGCGCTGAACCCACCCCTTCACCGGGCATAGCCCGTGGCTTTGGCCAAGGTGCTCAGCATCTGCTCCGCCACAGGGCGGCCCTGGAGGCTGTCTGCAATGCTCACGCTCTTGCCGTTGCGCAGATTTACCTGCACCCGAAAGAACGTGGTGCGCTGGTTACCACTTTGCAGCGTGTAACTTTCCTGAATAGAGAGGCGGGCAATGTCGTGCGCAGGCACCTGCCGCCAGGCCAGCATCAGGCCCAACAGACGGCGTTCGGTGCGCAGGCCCTGGCGGTCCAGCTGCACGGTCAGGCTGTTGGACACTGCATAGAAGCCCCACACCAGCATGGCGCCGCCCACGCCACCAAACGCCAGCGGAAACAACACAGGCGCGCCGATGTAGCCCGCCATCACGCCCAGGCCCAGGAAGCCCCCGCCCATCACCAGCCACAGCAGGTTCTGCCGCCACAGGCGGCCGTAGGGCTGGTACAGGCGCACGCCACCTTCCACGGGCTCGATGTCGCTCACCGCGTC
This sequence comes from Acidovorax sp. Leaf73, assembly GCF_916855635.1. Classification (NCBI taxonomy): domain Bacteria; kingdom Pseudomonadati; phylum Pseudomonadota; class Betaproteobacteria; order Burkholderiales; family Comamonadaceae; genus Acidovorax; species Acidovorax sp. Leaf73. Next base: position 916,052 of record NZ_CAKASI010000001.1, on the reverse strand, counting down.
CAGCTCGGCCTCGCGCAGGGCTTGCATCTGCGGGTGCTTGGCGGCGTCGTGTGCGAGCCAGGTGGACTCTGCACCCGTGGCATACACGGGCACCTCAAACCGGCGCGAGAACTTCAGCGCCGGATCGGTGCTTTCCAGCAGCACCGTCCAGTGGTGCTCGTTGGTGCCCACGGCTTGTTCAGACTCGGGCAGGCCCTTGGGCACGCTCAGGCGGAACGCCACGCGGCTGCCCCGTCCCTGGGGTTGCACCTGTGCGGCACCCTCGCCCTCCCACACGATCTGCTCACGCGATTCGCTGCTGTTGTCGCCGCCTCCCGTGCGCGTCTGGTAGTGGTAGGCACAGCGCAGCGTCACGGCAAATCGCAGATCAGGCCGGTACGGCACACCGGGCAGGTCCACGGTGGCGCCCACATGCCCGCCGATGGCTCCAGGAAACGGGTCCATCACCAGCCGCACCTCGCCATGGCACCGCGCATCCAGCGTGGCGCGCACGGCCCACACCAGCAGGCCCAGCCCCACGGCAACCATCAGCACCAGCACGCACAGCACGATGTGGTTCTCGTTGCGCCAGGCGCGGGGAATGGCAGACAACGCCGCGGGGTAGGCAATGGCACCCCACACCACGGCAAAGCCCCAGGCGAACCACACCTCCCAGCGCTTGCTGGAGCGGATGCGGTTGTCGGCCCATGCCTTGTTGGCCAGCCAAGGCTCGTCGCCATGGGTCTGCAAGCGCTCCGCCTTGTGTGCATCGCTGCGCCGAAGGCTCCACCCCCAGATCAACATGCCCACCCCGGCGCCACCAAACAGCACCACAAAAATCATCTGAAAACCCAGCAAACCCAGGCGCAGGCTGCGGTCGGCCACCGAATCCTGCGGGCGCGACGGGTTCACCCACACCGGCACAGGCGTACCGCTGCGCTGCGCACTCTCCAAGCGCCAGGCCAGGTTCTCATGGAAGCTGCCAATGTTGTCGGCCAAGGTGTTGATGGCAGGCCGGTGGCCGTCATACGCCACGCCCGCCACTTCATAACGGTAGTGGACCGACACGCTGTAGGTGCTGCCTGATTTGCTGCCCCGGTGCGTGTTCAGCTGGGCCGAAACCACCCGTGCGGGCACCTCATGCCAGAACTGCATGCGCGACCAGTCGTACAGAGTGGGCAGCACACCCAGCAGCAGCATGCCAATGCCCACGGCGGAAAACGGCAGCGCAAACAGCATGAGAAACCAGGAGCTGCTTTTGTTGCTTGCCGCGGCCTGATGGTTGGCACCTTTGGTGCGCCGCCGTGCCTGGTTGGCCATACACCCTCCCTCTGCGTGCCCCCTTGCCGGGGGCTTTTGTTCTTCCGGAATCCGGGCGGCGCTGATTCTGCGGCTTGCTGCGGCGGCGGGCCAGTACGTTTTGCAACTCCTAGGGGCCCATGTGGTTTTGCAAGGCCCGTTCTGCTGCAGTACTGACGCAGAAATGCAAACCAAAATGGCACCTAGCGCTTATCCATCAAGCGCAATTAGCTATAAAAACAGAAGCACCGTGGTAAAACGTGCGCGGCCTGTCCTGTATGCGCACCACCACACCTTTGCCAGAATGGCGGCCATGACTGCCTCTGCCACACCCCGCCCCGCGCGCTACTGGCTCATGAAATCCGAGCCCGAGGAATGCTCCATCGACGACGCCCTGGCCGCGCCCAATGCCACCGTGCCCTGGACGGGCGTGCGCAACTACCAGGCCCGCAACTTCATGCGCGACGACATGCAGGTGGGCGATGGCGTTTTGTTCTACCACTCCAGTTGCCCCGAACCAGGCATTGCCGGCCTTGCGCGCGTGGCGAGCGGCACCCGAACCGACCCTACGCAGTTTGACCCCGCCTCGCCGTACTACGACCCCAAATCCCCTGCCGACAAACCCCGCTGGCTGCTGCTGGATGTGCAGGCGCAGCGCAAGACACGGGTGGTGGGTTTGGCGCAGCTGCGGGAGCACCCGGATCTGGCGCAGATGCGAGTGCTGCAGCGCGGCAACCGCCTGTCCATCACCCCCGTGGAGCCCGTCGAGTGGGCAGCGATCATGGAGATGCTGGGCTGAGCCACAGGCTTGCCCTGCTTTGCCCCCGCCTTGCCCGCCCTGGGGCCTCCCCGTTTTACTGCGGCCGCTGAACGGCCACGGCGGCGCGCGCCTGGGCGTGGAGCTTGGCCAGGAACTCTCGGTCCAGCAACAGCCACAGCATCACCGGGGCCAGTGCGGTAAAGATGAACAGGTTGAAGTGGTACAGAAATGCCACCACGTCGGCCACCCACCCGGGCAGTCCCGTCTGCACAAACACCTCAGGCCCCGCCCGGTTGAAGACATCGTTGCACCACTGCAGGGCCACGTTGAGCGCCTGGATCGGCAGCATGGCCAGGGAGCCTATGAGCAGCTTGCGCCCCCAGTGACGGGGAAACGATGCCAGCACCAGCGCCCAGAAGATCACGATGCCGTAGCCCAGCAAGCGGTAGTCCACCAAAGGCGCCAGCTTGCCCGACTTGAACTGGCCGTTTTGCACGGAGACCACCTTGAGCGTGGTGTTCAACAACGCCGTGGTCTCTTTCTGGGTGTAGCTCAGTGCCCAGTGAAACAGGGTGGAAGCCGCCTCGCCCGCCATGAAGAACACGGGCTTGGACAGTTGTGGCGACAGGTAGTACCACAGCGGCATCAGGCACAGCAGGCTGGCGATGGCAACCAGCAGGAAACGTCCGACAGAACTAAGCTGCATTGGCGAGGGGGGGTTGAGGGGGTGAGGGAGGTTGCTGGCGGGCGATCCAGCGAATCCAGAGCATCCAGACCACCAGCACATCCAGCATGATGAGCGCCTGCCAGAGGTACAGGTGGGCAAACTCGAACACGGTCATGTTCCACTTGCCCAGGTAGTACAGGCTGATGATGCGCAGCAGGTTGACGACCTGCACCGCCGCAATGCCAATGGCGATGCCGGCGAGCTTGTGTTTCCAGCTGGAAGGAAACGCGATCATGCCGGCGATAAGGATGATGGCCGCCTCCACGCCGTTGCAGCCCGCCTCGATGGACACCGCAAAACCCGTGGCCTTGCTCATCAGGATGCGGCCATGGTGCGCCACATCCGAGTCCAGTGGGGTCATGAGCGCTGCGCTGGCGGTGGCGAGCAGGCTGGTCCAGGGCTCGATGGCGACCCGTTGCACCTCATCGAGCATGTCGATGCGAAAGAGGACCGCCAAGACGGCGATGAAAATCAAGAAAAATCGGACCATACGTCGATGAGAAGAACCTGGTGAAGCGCGCACCAACACGCCAGGAATGCGCCAGGCGGCGAGGCCGTGAGAACGTGGGCCTGTGGTTCACACAGGCGCCGCAAAGAATATCAGAAGCTACCCATAACCCACAAAGCCCAAATGGCACTCGCAAGCGGCCCCGAGAACCTGTTCAAAGGTTCGGGGCGGCGTACACCAGCACCTTGAGGGCGCGCTCGGGGTCCACATCCGCAAACACAGCCGGGTTGGCCACCCGTTCGACAAAGTGCAGTTCAGGCGCCAGCTCCTGCATCTGCTCTTGCAGGAAGCCCACGCCCAGCTCGGGCGCGTTCAGACACAGCAGTGCATGGCCGCCGGGTGCCAGCAGGTCGGGCAGGCGGCGCATCAGCCGTGCGTAGTCCTTGGTGGCCACGAAGCTGCCCTTTTGGTAGCTGGGCGGGTCCACGATGACCAGGCCATACGGCCCGCTGCGGGTGATCTTGCCCCAGCTGCTGAAGATGTCGTGCGGCAAAAACGCCGCGCCCGTGTTAATGCCGTTGAGCTGGTGGTTTTGCTGCCCGACGCCGATGGCGCCATGGCTCATGTCCACGTTGACCACGTGCCTGGCGCCCGCCTGCAGCGCCACCACCGAGAAGGCGCAGGTATAGGCGAACAGGTTGAGCACCTTCAGGCCATAGCGGTCGGTGCTGCGGGCGGCCGCAAAAGAGCGCACCCAGCGACGGCCCTCGGCCATGTCCAGGAACAGGCCGTGGTTTTGCCCCCGCAGCACATGCACCCGATAGCGCGCGCCAGCCTCCGTCACGATGTGCGGGTCGGGCACGGCGCCTGCCATCAGCCGTGTTTCGCTACGGCCCTCCATGCGCAGAGCCTCGCCCCGGTGCTGAAAGACCCAGTTGAGCGGCTCGCCAGCCGGTGCGATCTGCGCCCAACGCGCCTGCAACGCGGCGCCGATGGCGGCCAGGTCTTCGTCCTTGGCGGGGGCGAAACTGGTCAGTACGAACACCGGCGGGTAGGCGTCCAGCGACCACTGCTCAGAACCCGGATGCAGCCCGCCCCGCCCGTGAAAGACGCGTTGGGCCTCAACGGGCAGGGGCATGGTGGCGATGGCGTCGAGCAAAGCTTGCATGGAGGAGCGGGGGCGGGTTGGAAAAACGAGACTATGAGAAAAAATGGCCGCTGGCGCTTGAAATATAAGCGCTGTTAGCTACTGAAATAGTAGCACCATCCATTATCGTTCCTGCAAGGACCAAGGCGCCGTGCCGATCCGCGCCACCATCGCCTCGCCAGGAGCATGCAGGCCATTCTCAAGGTGCGTCGTCGGCCTGCAAAGACCTGGATCCTGCGTGGAAAACCGTGGTCAGAAATGCAATTACAGTCGCTGCCGGGCCATCGGTGCGGCTTGACCATCATCACAAAGGAATTCCATGTTTTCCATTCTCGGAACCATCGTTGTCGGCTTCATCGTCGGATTGCTCGCGCGCGCCTTGAAGCCGGGCAATGACAAATTGGGCTTGATCATGACCACCGTTCTCGGCATTGCCGGGTCGCTGTTGGCGCGCTATGTGGGCGTGGCCATGGGCTGGTACGGGCCCAACGCGTCCGTCGGCTGGATCGCATCGATCATCGGCGCCATCGTGCTGCTGGTGATCTACGGGCTGGTGAAGAAGAAGGCCTGATGCGCGGCGGCGCATTGCCCGGCGGCACACCGCGATAGGCATCGCAGGCCTTAACGCCTGCGCCGCCCGCATGTCCTCATCCCGCCGCCTCCTGCAGCATCAACGCCACATGCTGCAGCAGCATCACCGTCTTGCCGTCCTCGATCACGCCGCTGCCAATGCCCGCCAGGGCTTCGGCCAGTGGCATCTCGATCACTTCGATGTCCTCGCCCTCGTGGGCGAGGCCACCTCCGGTGCGGATGCGGTCTTGCGGTTCGTATTCGGCGACAAAGAAGTGGAGCTTTTCGGTGACCGAGCCGGGGCTCATGTAGGCCTCGAACACCTTGCGTGGCTGGCGCACGCGGTAGCCGGTTTCTTCCTCGGCTTCGCGGCGGATGCAGGTTTCGGGGTCGTCCCCGTCGAGCAGGCCGGCGCAGGTTTCGATCAACATGCCGTCGGCACTGCCGTTGAGGAACGCCGGCAGCCGGAACTGGCGTGTGAGCACCACCGTACGACGTCGCGGGTCATAGAGCAGCAAGGCCGCGCCGTTGCCTCGGTCATAGGCCTCGCGGCTCAGCGTCTGCCACTGGCCGTCGCGGCGGCGCAGGTCAAAGGTCACCTTGCGCAGCGTGTACCAATGGTCGGACAGCACGTCCACCGACTGCAGCTTGACCTGGTCGGTACTGGCTGGCACCGGTGCGGGCACGGGGCGGCTCACAGGCTTGGCTCCGTTGCGGGAATGGCGTTGGCAGCGCAGGCGTGCTGCCGCAGCGGCCATTCATTCACGGGGTGCACCACGGGGTCGCCGTCGGTGCCCGAGAGGTAGGGGCCAGCAATAAGCACCAGGAGCGGAGGGTTTGGGTGGGTGGGGGTGGACATGGTCTTGCAAATTTTTAATCGTGCAATATCATGCACAAACATGCAAATTCATGCAACCCTGGTTTTGATCCATGGTTGCCCCGCTTCACGCCCATGCTCACCACCCAACGCAAACAACTCATCCTGGAGCGCCTGCGGCAAGACGGCCATATCGTGGCCAAGGCACTCAGCGAGGAACTCGGGATCTCGGAAGACACCGTGCGTCGCGACCTGCGCGAGCTTGCGGCCGAGGGCCAGCTGCAGCGCGTGCACGGTGGCGCCCTGCCCGCATCAAAGGCCGTGGGCAACTTGCAGGTGCGCGAGCACCTCGCCACCGACGACAAGCGCGCGCTGGGCCGTGCCGGCGCGGCCCTGGTGCAGCCTGGCCAGGTGGTGATCCTCGACGGCGGCACCACCTCGCTGCAGGTGGTGCAACACCTTCCGCGGGACCTGCGCGCCACCGTGGTCACCCACAGCCCCAGCGTGGCTGTGGCGCTGGCGGACCACCTGCAGGTAGAGGTGCTGATGCTGGGCGGCCGCCTGTTCCGCCATTCGATGGTGAACGTGGGCGCCAGCGTGACCGAAGCCGCCATGAGGCTGCGCGCAGACCTGTACCTGATGGGCGTGACGGGTGTGCATGCCGACGCCGGGTTGACTACCGGGGATTTTGAAGAGGCCGCCGTCAAGCGCACGTTGCACACGCGCGCTGCAGAAACCGTGGTGCTGGCCTCCATCGACAAACTCGGAGCCGCCTCCCCCTTCGGCATTGCGGCGCTCAAGGAGCTGGCCACACTGGTAGTGCCAGCCGCCACGCCCGCCAAGCTTGTCGCCAGCCTGCGAGTGGCGGGGGCCAAGGTCGTCAGCGCCCGGCCGTGATGGCCGTCTGCTTCCCCGTCAGGAGCAGCCAACAGCATGGCCATGCCGAACTCGAAGGATTCCCCAAATTCGTGGCCAACGGTCGGATGCGCAGCTTCAGGTTGGTGATCAGCCGAATGCCTGAAAAACCTCGTGTGTTCATGCCACGCACACGACCCATGCAAGCTTTGGACTGTTCGACGCGACCCTCTGTCGCTAGCCTTCGGTTCTTCCCAACACCGGCTGACAAGCGCGGAGCAGCGCCCACCAAGCCGACTACCAGGAGAACCTCATGGACATCAAAGTCAATCAACCGCTCGGTCCGGATCAGACGCAGCAGCAACCTCGCAAGGTCCCGATGCGCTTTCGCACACGCACAGCGCTTGCGGGTGGGCGTAGGCCAGGGGTGGCTTTTTTCGGTAGCGCCGAGCACTGGTCGGTCGTGGATGGGCTCAGGCTCACGCTGGCGGATGGCAGCTCACACGATGCCGCTCATCTCGAATTCACATTGGAAAACGGCTGCCGACTGAGTTTCGGCCAGATCGTCGCGCTGGCTGGCGATTTTTATGCCCTTGCGCACAAGCCCATCTCCGATCAGGCGGACAAGCCCGCTGCGTTTCGCGAAACCTTCGCTACGCTCGACAAGGCAAACCCCCAGGAGGTCAAAAAGATTTTGGGAATCATGGAGGAAGAGTTTCAGGCCATCGCCAACGCGATCGCTAAGGGCGAAGACCCCCACGAAGCTTACGCACGCAACAGCGACCACTGGGACCTGCAATACAACGTCGCCACCGGCGGGGCGGACAAAAAAATCTATCCCTATGACACCAGTTTTTGGGGCCGCTACATGTGGATTGCCAGCTTCAACTGGGACCACTTCGGTGCCCACGCCCACGATGTCTGCCGCGCAGGTCTTCAAGTAGCAATGGAGACCGCCGCTTCAGCCAGTGCCCAGCAGGGACTGCATCGCAGCAACGGACTGTTGAAGGCGTATGCGTACCTGGCATTCGCCAGCCACTATCTGACCGACGGTTTCGCCAGCGGACATCTGCGCACGCCGCGGCGTCACCTGCACGACTTCCAGAGCTCTCAGACCCATTCGATCGACTTTGCGCCGGATGCATGCGCCAAGGCGATGCATGACGAGGATGGTTTCAACGGTTTGTGGGTAAGCAATGCGGCTGGCGACCACTGGATCGCCTACGGCGATGGGCGCTACTTTGACGCCGTGAATGCGGCCAACCGCAATGTGATGCGCGCGGCCCTTCGCGCGGCTATCGCCGATGTATATCGCGCGTTCACCGATGGCAAGGCCGTGGCCGCTCCCACTTACCTGCGACTTCTTCCCAAGCTCCCGCTCGACCCTCAGGCTACCGACAATTTTTCACCACTGTTTGTCGCAAAACCGGGTGAAGCCTTGGCTCGGGTACGTGTCCCAACTGCAAACCCCAATTCGCGCGAATGGATGCGCGCGGGAATACTAGGCGTCGCGCCTTGGTGGGTACTGGCGGCAGAACTCAATGGTGCGCTGCGCCCCCCAAAAATTGGCGTACCACCCGGCAAAGGCCAGGCCACAGGCCCAAACACCGGTTCTGGCAGCGCCACAAACTGGATAGTGCAAGCCCGTCTGCTGGAGCGTCAGGGCAAACCGCTGACCACGCAGTCTTCACCTGCCATCGCCGAGTTCAAGGGTGAACGGTGGGTGTGCGTCAAACAAGGAAACCAGTTTTTGATCGGGCGCCACCGCACGCAGTGGACCGACTTTCAACTGCTGAAGGTGTCCGGCGACCCGGTGCAGACATCCACCCCTGCGACACTGGTTGTTCATGGCGACGTGCTGCATTGCTTCTATGCCGACTTCGAGGGCTGTCTACAGTGGCTGCAATGGAACGGCGACCGTTGGATGAAACATGGCACCGTGCAAGTCAACGGCGGTGCCGCCAAAACCGATCGCGCCCCTTGTGCGGTTTCACTGCCCAACGCACGCCACCTCGTGCTGTTCTTCAAGGGATATCGGTCCAGTGACCTCTACTACGCATGGCGCTTTGAAAAGGAAACCAAGTGGTTGGGAAACACACCGGTTCAGACGGGCCAGGGCTACGCAGCAATGACAGATGAACAGCCTTGCGCTGCCTGCACGCGCGAGGGTGCTTTCGTGTACTTCCGCGCCCATGGCGGACGCAGTGTGTACTCCATCTGGGTCAGCGACAACGACCCCGCTAGAAACTTCTACTTCTACGGCAACGAGCCCATCCGCCTGATCGACAAAAGCGTCGCGTGGACGTCAGCAGCCGTAGCGGCTGCCGCACAGCCCACTGACAGCCAGGTGTTGCTGGTCGTGCCGCACGATGACAACGCACTTCGCAGCATCACCCAGCAGACCCTTGGCGACACAACACAACGCCAGTACCTTCCTGGTGATGTGGATGCAGCTGACGGCGAGCAGCTTTTAAGCAACATCACCCCTGCCCTGGCCCTGATTGATGGACGCTACTGGATGTTGAGCGTGGAGCCAGAGGGGCATCAAGTGATGTTGAGCTTCGGGCAACCTTAGCCCTGATGCAGTGCGGCACCCAGCGGCAATGAAAGCCGAGCGCCTTCTCCATGGCCACGGTGGTGCCAAGGCAAGGCAGCGTCAAAAGTGTCCTCTTGCAAAATGCGCAGCAGCTTGACCTGCATGGGCGGTGGTGTTCAGTCCGCCGCCCCGCTGGGCCGCTTGCCCGGCGGGCGCACCGGCGGCGCATGCTTTGCCATCAGCGCTGCCACCCAGTCGATGAACACCCGCGCCTTGGCGCTGACATGGCGATTGGGTGGGTAGGCCACGTACAGCGGCATGGGGTCGAGCGCCCAGTCTTCCAGCAGGGGCACCAGTTCGCCGCTGCCCAGGTGCGGGCGGGCCATGTAGTGCGGCAGCCAAAGAACACCCATGCCGGCCAGCCCGGCCGCGAGGTAGGCGTTGCCGTCGTCGACCGCCAATACATAGCGGCCCTGCACCTGAATTTCCTCGGCGCCACGCCGCATGGCGTACGGAAACGTCTTGCCCGTGCTTGACCACAAAAAGCCCACCACGCGGTGGTGCGAATCCTCGAGCTCGTGCGGGTGTACAGGGCTGCCTGCACGACTCAGGTAGCTGGGCGCCGCGTACACGCCCAGCTGCAGGTCGCCCACACGCCGCGCAATCAACGACTGGTCCTGAATCTCGCCCCCGCGCACCACGCAATCGACGTTGTCGCCGATCAGATCCACCATGCGGTCGCTGACGCCCATGTCGAGCTGGATGTCGGGGTACTGGGCATGAAAGTCCGGCAGGGCCGGCACCAGGATCAGCCGCGCCAGCGGGCTGGGCACATCCACCCGCAAGCGGCCCCGGGGCGCAGCGGATGCGCTCGACAGGCTGGTCTCGGCATCGTCCATGTCGGCCAAGAGGCGCACGGCGCGCTCGTAGTACACGGCCCCATCGGCGGTGACCTGCACCCGCCGTGTCGTGCGGTGCAGCAGCTTCACGCGCAGCCGCGCCTCCAGTTGCTGCACCAGCTGCGTCACCGTGGTCTTGCTCACGTGCATGGTGTCGGCCGCCTTGGTGAAGCTGCCTGATTCGACCACCCGCACAAACGCCTGCATTGCATCGAACCGGTCCATGGCGCTCCTGCCTCGTCAGAGATTGTTTGGAGTTTACAAACAGTGATGGACAGGCTTGCCCGTTTATCTGCCGGGGGCACGCCGATAAATTCCTTTCAACAACAACCCAAGGCCCCTGCGGCCTACCGAAAGGAAAACACTCCTATGGCATCGACGCACACATCCCCTCGCGACGTGGTCTTTCCACCCGGGCGCCAGGCACTCTACGAAAGGAACCGCTACTCGCCCGCCATCCGCTCCAACGGTTTCCTCTTCGTCTCGGGCCAGGTGGGCAGCCGGCCCGATGGCTCGCCAGAGCCCGACTACCAAGCCCAGGTGCGGCTGGCGTTCGACAACCTCAACGCCATCCTGCAGGCCGCCGGCTGCACGTTTGACGACGTGATCGATGTGACGGTGTTCATAGTGGACCCAGAAAAGCACTTCGAGGCAGCCTGGGGAGTGATCGGCGAATACTGGGGCAACGCGCCGCACCCCACGCTCACGGGCATTGGGGTGACGTGGCTGTATGGCTTTCAGTTCGAGATCAAAGTGATTGCGAAGCTGCCAGAGGGGGTGAGACGCTGAAATGTGGCGGCGCGCGCGTTGCTCCATCACCGCCATCGACGCTGTCGTCACTTGGCAGGCGCCCGCGTGCTGGGCATGCCGTGGGCCCAGGCGCGCAGACGCCAGCTGCTGGCCAGCCGGGTGGACACCACCTTGGCAGTCGTCAGCCTGATGCGGCGCCTGCAAAAAGCCCCGCGCGTGCTGGTCAGCGCATTGGCCGTCGGCTTCTACGGAGCATCGCCCAACGCGTCGATGGAGCCCTTGGACGAAATCGCCCCACCCCGCCCGGGCGAGTTTCAGTCCGACCTGTGCGCTGTGCTGGGCCATGGTCGTCAGCATGCACCGTGGATTCACTTGGCTGACGCGGTGGGGTTGGTGCGGTTTGCGTTGGCGCACCAAACCCTGCAAGGCCCCGTCAATGCCGTGGCGCCTAAGGCGGTGACGCAGGCCTCGTTTGCGCGGGCGCTGGCTGCAGCGTTTGGTCGGCGTGTCTGGCTGCGCAGGCCGGGGTTGCCGTTGCGGGCCCTGCTGGGAGCACTGTCTACTTTGCTGCTGGACGGGCAGAACGCGGTGCCGAGTACAGCGCGGGTCAGGGATACCGTTTTGTGCACCCGCGGCTGAGTGGTGCGCTGGCAGACCTTGCGATAGCTAATGCTAGCGGGAACGGATTTGGCTCACACAGAATATTAATAAAAATAGGTCTTGGCGCTTATTGGTAAAGCGCTAGCAGCTATAAATACAGTAGCAATTACGAGTCGCTATGTCAGCTGTGCAGCGGAAGCCGACGGCCTGGATATCCTCTTAGCCGGCCACTCTCGGCCAGAAGCAGCCGGTTGCGTCAGACGGGCGCGGACGCTCAGCTTGCTTCTGACCAGCGATTGCGGCTAGAACTTGGCAAACACGTTCTGGATCAGTGTCTCGACATGCGCGGAAGCCTTGTGCTCCCCGACTACAAGTGAGTTGGGATGCCCGCATCCATTCCGTAGCTTGAGGCAGACCTCAAGCTCGTCTTTGACATTCTTTCCCAGCACACCGATCGCCGGGAGGATCTGAAGGAAGTCGAACTCCTTCATTCGTGCGAGGTCGTCCGCGTTCTTTGCGGTGCGCCACTTTGGATCTCGCTTGATCGCCTCGGCATTGAACGTCGCGAGGTGTGAGGCGACCACGTCGTCATAGAGGACAGCAACGGCACCTACCCATGACGTCACGATTGCAGCTCTATACAACTTTGCCTCAAGACATTTAACGGCCTCAGCCACGAACTGCTGTGTGTCCGCGTTCAGGATAGACGGCAGTTGATTACGGAGTGCCGACACCACCAACACCGAAACAGACGGAAGCAACGGCCCAGCCGCGGACCCCACGTGGGCCTTGCCGGCCCCAGTGAGTTCCCATCCATGAGGTGTGCGTATAGCGAGGGTTTTGGCCTTCGACAGGTAGTCTGAGACGTTCCACTTGGCGATTGCCCTCAGCCCAGCCTCAATGGCAACCGATCGTATTTCCTCAACCTTCATGACGCCAAGCGGCTCCGCGCCCAGGCAGATTAGGACTTTGTCTCTGTTTGATAGATCGCTTCTGGCGAGTAGCTCTTTTAGCACCTCTCGATCAAACAAGGTGTTGCTCCAAGTCCTTCAGGCTTGCGGCAGTGAGCGCGTATTTCCCCTGGCTGGGCTCGTTTAGCTTCCCATCCTTCACGAGGTTGTTCAGGGAAACGGTCAAATTGCTTACGTAGCTCGCCTTGTAGTACGCGGTAGCCGTCTTCATCTCATCGATGATCTTCTGCCGGGCAAGCGTCGATTCTTGGAGGACAAATGTCAGCCGTGCGGCCGCCGCCATAATCAGCTCGGGCCCAGACTTGCAGTTCAGCTTTGCTGCGATGGAACCTGTGGTTGCCTCAAACTTCGGCTTGCCGCCCGCATTCGTGCTTGAACCAAGCAGCGCGTTCGGGTTGCCCTGAGAAGGCTGCGGCTCAAGTGCGGAGCGAGACTTCGCGTAGAGATCAGATACCGCGGAAAGCAACTGAGGTAGCTCCTCCTTAAGAAAGCTCTCTGATCCTTCGTACTCGACTTCGATAGCGCCGAGCTTGATCTTGATCTTGCTAGTCGTCATGAGCTTTCCTTTCTCCTGGAGGGCGAATGCAATCTAATGTAATGTATGCCGCAAAGCTTGCAGGTTGCGCTGGTCTGTGCAGGATGTTTTAGTCATTCATTCCTCCTGGAACTGGCTTTCAGCCTGGGTTTTCTTTGGTTCTGCTGTAGCAAGGCTTGCTGTCGGCCCAGGGCCTCAAGTAAGCGGTCGATATACCGTGCGGGACAGCCCTTTACTTGGCTCGCGTAGCGGCCTTAGCACGTCGGATGCGACGATGGCAACAGTCGCCGCTAAATGGGCGGAGTTGGTCGCCGTCTAGGTCATGCTATCGACATTCGCGGACGGCCATTGAACCTTGACCGCGTGCAGTCTCCGTTGGGGACGTCTGGTGTCGGACAAAGCGGTCCTCCGCGCCTGCAGGGGCGATCGGCTGCTCACAGCCTGTGCGGTCAATGAGCCAGCTCAGCATAGGTTTCCCAATACAGAGCAAGCCTTCGCGCGCCTGTTAGCCTGCCGCCAACGTTGTGCAGCATTGCCCCTACGGCAAATTCTCCCGAAATATCACCTGACTCCGCGTAGTCTCCACCCCGCTCGTCGGCTCCCGCCCATCCCGCAGATTCGCAAAAATCCGCACGCAGTTCATCACCGCGCCCTGCGGGTTCTGCGTGATGACTGCATCCATCGTCCCGTCGATCAACAGCGCCCGCGTATCTGGCGTGAGCCCGTGGCCGATGAACACAATCTTGCGGTCCGCCCCCGCCTCTTTCAGCGCCCGCCCAATGCCTTCGGCCCCGCCGCCGATGTTGTAGATGCCTGCCAGGTCATCGTGCTGCTCCAGCAGGGCGCGGGCCTGGCGGTAGTTGCGTTCGGCGTCGTCCTGGCCTTCGCGCACGCCCACCACCTGCACCAGGGGGAACTGTTCCTCAAACAGGTGCAGAAAGCCCGCCTCACGCTCCTCATGGGCGCGGTAGCGCAGCGATCCAACAATCATCGCCACATGCGCCTTGCGGCTGTGGGCCAGCGGGCCCATGAAGCGGGCGATGAGGTAGGCGGCGGTGCGGCCTGCGGCGCGGTTGTCCAGGCCCACGTAGGCCACGCGGCGCGAGTTGGATAAATCCGAGATCAGTGTGACGGTGGGCACGCCCTGCTCTGCCAGCTGGGCCACGGCCTCGCGCACCACGGGGTGCTCCAGCGCCATGAAGGCGATGCCGTCGCAGCGCTTGCCGTAGTGCAGCAGCGCTTTGGCCAGTGCGTCGGGGTTAAAGCTTTCGATGTACGCCGCCTGGCAGCGCACGTTGAACGGTGCCCAGTGGTCTTGCGCGTAGCCAATCACGTCGCCCAGCATTTGCAGAAATCGGTTGCTGCCCTCGGGGATCAGCACCATCAGGCGCAAGGGTTGCGGTTGCAGCGCTGCGTGCAGCTCGGCCTGCGGCAGGTAGCCCAGGGTGGCGGCGGCCTGCAGCACCCGCTGCGCGGTGGCGTTGCGCACGCCCGACCGCTGGTTCAGCACCCTATCGACCGTGGCCGTGGAGACGCCGGACAGCTGGGCGATGTCGGGGATGCGCGGGCTGCGGGGATTGCTGGGGTTGGGCGGGTTTTGGGCCATGGTGGATTCAATCAAAAACCATCATTTTGTTTGCTGGTATTTGATGGATTCCGCGGATAGTATCACTGGGCGTTCGATGCTGAAAGGCATCAGAAACCATCAGTACAAACCCTAGGTTGCAGCGGCCAAAACCGATTCCGCAGGAGACAAGACATGCCTGACACCCCAACTCGCGCCGCGTGCAGCGCCCCGGGCCTGCCCGTGCCCTTCGTGCCGTTCGTGACCATGCGCCCCGCCTGCGTGCGCTGAAGCATCGCCGCCGCGCCCATGCAATACGAGTTCGACTTTGCCAGCGTGCTGGCCAACTGGCCCCAGTTTCTGGAAGGGGCCTGGATGACCATCCTGCTGTCCTTCCCGGCCACCGTGATTGGTTTTGTGGGTGGCACGCTGCTGGCCATTGGGCGGCGCGGCGACACGCGCTGGCTGGCCAAGGCCTGCGGCGCATATGTAGAAGTGCTGCGCAACACGCCGCTGCTGGTGCAGGTGTTTCTGGTGTTCTTTGGACTGGCCAGCCTGGGTTTCAAGGTGTCGGCGTTTGCTGCGGCGCTGCTGACGCTGGTGATCAACGTGGCGGCCTACACCTGCGAAATCATGCGGGCGGGCATGGATTCGATCCACAAGGGCCAGATCGAGGCGGCCGAGTGCCTGGGGCTGACGCGCCGGCAGGTGTATTGGCATGTGGTGCTGCGCCCGGCGATGGAGAAGGTGTACCCCGCGCTCACCAGCCAGTTTGTGCTGCTGATGCTGGCGTCGTCCATCACCTCGCAGATCTCGGTGGAGGAACTCACGGCCGTGGCGGCGCGGGTGCAGTCGGAGACCTTCCGCCCGTTTGAGGCTTACATCCTGGTGGCGGTGGCGTACCTGGCGCTGTCGCTGCTGATGCGGCTTGGGTTGTGGGTGTTTGGGCAGATCGTGTTCACGCGCCAACGCAAATTGGGGAGCGCTAAATGATTGACGGTGGACTGAACTCGTACCACCTGCAGTACCTGCTGTTTGGCGCGCTGTGGACCATCGGCCTGTCGCTGATTGCGTTTGTGGGCGGTGGCCTGGCCGGGGGCGTGATTGCGCTGTGCCGCGTCAGCCCGATCAAGGCAGTGCGCTGGGCGACCATTGCGTGGATTCAGATCATCCAGGGCACGCCGCTGCTGGTGGTGCTGTTCCTGTGCTATTTCGGCCTGTCCATCGCTGGGCTGGAGCTGCCCGCCATCGTGGCGGCCAGCATTGCGATGATTGTTTACGTCAGCGCGTATCTGGGCGAGATCTGGCGCGGGTGCATTGAGTCGGTGCCGCGCACGCAGTGGGAGGCGGCCGAGTGCCTGGCGCTGTCGCGCACGCAGCGCATGCGGCTGGTGGTGCTGCCGCAGGCAGTGCGCATTGCCACGCCGCCCACGGTGGGCTTCATGGTGCAGATCGTGAAGAACACGTCACTCGCGTCCATCGTGGGGTTTATCGAGCTGGTGCGTGCCGGGCAGCTCATCAACAACTCCATCTTTCAGCCTTTCACCGTGTACCTGCTGATCGCCATCGTCTACTTTGCGATGTGCTACCCGCTGTCGGTCTGGAGCCGCAAGCTGGAGCAGCGCCAGCAGTTTGGAAACACCCGTGGCGCAGCCACCCCCTCTGTGACCACCGCATGAAACGAGAAGACACCATGAACCTCGCCCGAGACGCTGCCGCGCAACCCTCCCAGCCAGCGGCCTCGCCTGCGCAGCCCGTCGTTGAACTGAAGGACGTTCACAAGAGCTTTGGCAGCAACCAGGTGCTCAAGGGCGTGTCGTTTGCCATTCCCCGGGGCCAGGTTGTGGCCATCATCGGCAAGAGCGGCTCGGGCAAGAGCACGGCGCTGCGCTGCATTGACCGGCTGGAGATCATCGACAGCGGCACCATCAATGTCTGCGGCCACGCGGTGCATGACCCTGCCATAGACCTGCGCCAGCTGCGCCAGGACGTGGGCATCGTGTTCCAGAGCTACAACCTGTTTCCGCACCTGACGGTGGAGCAGAACGTGACCCTGGCCCCCAAGGCCGTCAAGAACCTGCCCGCAGCCAAGGCGCGCGAGATTGCCGCGCGCACCCTGCAGCAGGTGGGCCTGGCCGACAAGGCGCAGGCATACCCCGAGCAACTGTCGGGCGGGCAGCAGCAGCGCGTGGCCATTGCCCGGTCGCTGGCGATGGAGCCGCAGGTGATGCTGTTTGACGAGGTGACATCGGCGCTGGACCCGCAACTGACCGGCGAGGTGCTGCGCGTGATCGAAGCCCTGGCCCAGGGCGGCATGACCATGGTGCTGGTCACGCACGAGATGGAGTTTGCCGCCCGCGTGGCCGACACCATCATCTACATGCACGAAGGCAAGGTCTGGGAGACGGGCCCGGGCGCGATGCTCAAAAACCCGCAGACCGCCGAGTTGCGCGACTTTCTATCTCACGGGCTTTGAGTTTCAGGCCTGCCCCTTTCGATTCGCTATTCAAAAACCACCAGGAGACAACCACCATGACCGCTTCCCTCTTCTTCCGCCGCACCTTGCTGGCTGTGGGCGCCGCCGCCCTGTGCGTGCCCGCCATGGCCGAGCTGGCCGACATCAAGTCCGCCGGCAAGCTGCGCGTGGGCATTGACTTTGGCGCGCCGTTCTATGGGTTTGTGGACGACAAGATGAAGCCCGTGGGCTCTGACGTGGAAGCGGCCGAGCTGCTGGCCAAGGACCTGGGCCTGACGCTGGAGATCGTGAACACGACCAACTCCGCGCGCATTCCCAACCTGCTGTCGAACAAGGTGGACCTGATCATCTCGTCGCTGTCGATCACGCCCGAGCGCCAGAAGGCGGTGGACTTCTCCATCCCCTACGGCGCCATCCAGGCCGCGGTGGGTGCGCCCAAGAGCATGAAGCTCACCAGCATTGACGACCTGGCGGGCAAGACCGTGGCCGTGACCCGCGGTGGCCCGCAAGACAAGATCGTGACCGAGCGCGCGCCGCAGGCCAAGGTGGTGCGCTTTGATGACGAATCCGCCTCCATCACCGCCGCCGCCACCGGCCAGGCCGACATCGTGGCCATCACGCCGCCCATCATTGCGGCCATCGCCAAAAAGAACCCGTCGCGCGACTTCGAGACCAAGTTCATCCTGCAGTCGTACCAGCTGGGCGTGGCCATGCGCAAAGGCCAGCCCGAGCTGATGGCCGCCGTCAACGGCTGGATCAAGACCAACCTGGCCAACGGCAAGCTGAACGACATCCATGTGAAGTACGCGGGCGTGCCGATCCCCAAAGAAATCATCGACGGCGCGAAGTAAGCCAACAAGCAAGCCAAGCCTGCAACCTGGGCGGCGCCTGTGGGCCCCGCCCGGCTGCGCCCTGCCCTGACGCATCACCACCAAAGGAAATTCTTATGAGCCGTCATTTCGGCGCCATCCGCCAACTTGGCTACGTGGTCCACGACATCGAAGCCGCCATGGACTACTGGAGCAAGACCCTGGGCGTGGGCCCCTGGTTCTACAACCCCAAGGTTCCGATCAAGAACTACGTTTACAAGGGCGAATCGTACGAGCCACACAACTCGGTAGCCCTGGCCAACTCGGGCTACGTGCAGGTCGAGCTGATCCAGACGCGCAACGACGTGCCGTCGATGTACCGTGACTTTCTGCAGGCCGGGCGCACCGGGCTACAGCACGTGGCGTACTGGACGAGCGACTACGACGCCGACCTGGCGCGCCTGACGGCCCAGGGCTTCAAGACGGTGATGAGCGGCGAAGTGGGCGAAAAGGGCCGCTTTGTCTACTTCGACACCGAGTACCACCCCGGCACGGTGATCGAGCTGTCGGAAGTGGCGGGCCCCAAGGGGCGCATGTTCGACCTGATCCGTGCGGAATCGGAAAGCTGGGACGGTACGACCGACCCGGTGCGGCCGTTTCCGAATCTGTCCAAGATCTGAAGAAGGTCAATTTTTAAGCCAAATTTGCCTCTAGCGCTTATTCCATAAGCGCTAGTAGCTATCAAAACAGTAGTTCACCCACCATGTCCCCAGACCGCTTTGAAGCCACCTACCTGATCGAGACCCCGCTGAACCCGGCCCATGTGGCCGAGGTGCTGGCGGGCGAACAATCGTGTGGCACCTTCACCCGGGTGGAGGGCGAGACCGACGCGCTGCGCGAACGCGCCCGCGCCACGGTCGAATCGGTCGAGTTGCTGGACGTGGCGCCCGCCCCTTCGCTGCCCAACGGCTGGATGCAGCGGCGCGGCATGTTCGACACGCCGCAGACCTGGCAGCGCGCCCGGCTGCGCGTGAGCTTTCCGTGCGACAACATCGGCCCCAACCTGCCCACGCTGGCCGCCACGGTGTCGGGCAACCTGTACGACCTGGGCGAGGTCACCGGCCTGCGGCTGGAGTCGATGAAACTGCCCAGCGCCTACCGCGCGCAGTTCGACATGCCCCGCCACGGCATCAGCGGCACCCGCGCGTTAACTGGCGTGCAGGGGCGCCCGCTGATCGGCACCATCATCAAACCCAACGTGGGTTTGTCGGCCGAAGAGACCGGCGACCTGGCGGGCCGCTTGTGCGCCGCCGGGGTGGACTTCATCAAGGACGACGAGGTCTGCGCCAACCCGGTTCACGCACCGCTGGCCGACCGCGTCAAAGCCGTGATGCGCCGCGTGCGCGCCCACCAGGACAAAACCGGCAAGCTGGTCATGGTGGCCTTCAACATCACCGACGAGACCGACGCCATGCGCCGCCACGCCGACCTGATTGCCGCCGAAGGCGGAAGCTGCGTGATGGTCAGCCTGAACTGGTGCGGCTACTCGGCGGTGCAAACCCTGCGCCGCCACACCCCGCTGGCGCTGCACGGCCACCGCAACGGCTACGGCGCACTGTCGCGCCACCCGCTGCTGGGCTTCTCGTTCAACGCCTGGCAGACGCTGTGGCGCCTGGCTGGGGTGGACCATATGCATGTGCACGGCCTGCAAGGCAAGTTCTCGCAGACCGATGAAGAAGTGATCGAATCCGCCCACGACACCCTGGCCCCGCTGTGCGAAGGCCTGGACGACCGCGTGTTGCCCGCCTTCTCCAACGGCCAGTGGGCCGGCACGGTGCCCGCCACGTGGGACAGCATCCAGTCCAACGACCTGCTGTTCATGTCTGGCGGCGGCATCCTGGCCCACCCGGACGGCCCCGCTGCGGGCGTGGCCAGCCTGCAGCAGGCATGGGACGCCGTGCAGCATGGCGAAACCCTGGCCGAGCGCGCGGCACGCGCCCCCGAGCTGCGCCGGGCCATCGAATTCTTCGGCAAGAAGTCCTGAACCATGACCACTGAAGCCCCCCGGTTCGGCTGGTACGGCGACGACTTCACCGGCGCCACAGACACCCTGGCCGTGCTGGCCCAGGCGGACCTGCGGTCCATGCTGTTCATGGGCGTGCCCAGCGCACAAGCGTTGGTGGCCGCCGGGCCGCTGGATGCCATCGGCATTGCCGGCGCCGCGCGTGCGATGGACCCCAACGCCATGCGCGTCGAGCTGACCGGTGTGGGCCAATTTTTCCGGCAAATTGCGCCCACCGTGCTGCACTACAAGGTGTGTTCCACCTTCGACAGCGCACCCCATGTCGGCAACATTGCCTGTGCCATCCAGACGCTGCACCCCAGCGTGGACAACCGCTGGGTGCCCATCCTCGGAGGCCAGCCCAGCCTGGGCCGATACTGCGCGTTCAGCAATCTGTTTGCGGCGGCCGGGACGGGTGGAGCCGTCTACCGCATTGACCGGCACCCGACGATGCACAGGCACCCAGTGACCCCCATGGCCGAGGCAGACTTGCGGGTGCACCTGGCGCAACAAGGATTGCAGGGCATCACGGCGTTGCATTACCCGTTGTTTGAAGCGGATACAGGGCAAAACGCTGCAACCTTGCGCACCGCACTGGGCACGCTTCTGGACAATGGCCCGGCCGATCTGCCCGATTTGCCTTTGGTGCCCACGCTGCTGGACCTGACCAGTGCAGATCAGTTGGCCAGCGTGGGGCGCCTGCTGTGGCAACAGGCACAACACGCGCGCCTGCTCGCAGTGGGGCCCAGCTCCGTGGCGCAGGCGCTGATCGCGCACTGGGGAGCCCACGCAAACCACCCCACCCCAGCCTTGGCGCCATCGACTGGCCCTGTGTTCGCCTGGGCGGGCAGCCTGTCCCCCATCACTGCGGCCCAGGTCCAGGCCGCAGCGTCTTACCAGCGCATCTCTGTGGACGCGCAGCGCCTAGGCGACGATGCAGCGTATGCCCAGGCCACCCAGCGCACGATATGTGCCGGGCTGCAGCAAGGCCACCACGTTCTGGCCTACACCGGGCCAAACGACGGCGCCCATGCCCCCGCCGGTGGCGCATTGGCAGCCGTCGCCCCTGCCAGCGCTGCCCTGGTCGCCGGTGTGGTGCAGGCGCAGGCCGACAACGGCACGCCCCTGGGGCGCATTGGCATTGCGGGCGGCGACACCTCCAGCCACGCCGTGCAGGCGCTTCAGCTGTGGGGGCTGTCGTACAAAACCACGGTATGTCCCGGGGTCACGCTGAGCAGCGCACACAGCTCAGATCCGTCGCGCCACGGGCTGGAGTTGATGCTCAAGGGTGGGCAGATGGGTGGAACGGACCTTTTCGAAAGGCTGCTCGGCGCCGGCTGACGGAGACATCCAGGCGATAAAAAGCCCGCACAGGGCGGGCTCGTTATGGAACGGCATAGCGGAAGGCAAGCCTGCCGCTATTCCTTCAAACACGTGGAACGGGAGTTCCTGAGTTCACGCAGAGTGCCAGGTTCAGCGCCTTGATCGCGGTCTTGTAATCCTCGCGCTCGATCACGAACTGCATGTTCACCTGGCGCAGGGTTTGCGACACGCAGTTCACGTTGACCTGCGCATCAGCCAGCGCCTGCGCCGCCTTGGCCAGCACGCCCGGGATACTAATGTTGGAGCCGATGGTGCACACGATCGCGCTGGGCTTGATCGTCACGACCTGGTAGCCCTCCTGCAGCTCGGCCACCAGCTCGGGCGTGACCTGGTTGTCCCACACCAGATGGGCGATGGAGTTGGCGTTGGTTGCCTTCAGGATGTAGCTCACATCATGCTTGCAGAACACGTTCATCAGGCCCGCATCAAAGCCCACCGTGCCCACCATGCTGGGGTCGTGGATCTCGATCAGCGTGACCTTGTCGGTACCGGTGACGATCTCCACGCGCGCGCGCTCGCCCACGAAGTCCTTGGTGATCAGCGTGCCGGGGTGGTCGGGCTCAAACGTGTTCTTCAGGCGGATGGGAATGCCAGCCAGTTCCATAGGCTTGGCAGCCTTGGGGTGGATGGCTTCCATGCCCACGTCAGCCAGCTGGTCGGCCACGTCGTAGTTGGTGGCGCCCACCACGATGGCGTTTTCCAGGCCCACAAGGTTGGGGTCGGCGGACGAGAGGTGGAATTCCTTGTGGATCACGGCCTCGGCGGGGCGCACTTCCACGGCGATCTTGCTGAAGGTGACCTCGGAATAACCGCGGTCAAACTCGCGCATGATGCCTTCGGTGCCCTTGGTATAGCCGGTGGCCACCACCACCTTGTCGCTCAGGTCCAGGCCCTTGAAGCTTTGCGCAATGCGCTCGTCAATGGTCCAGGCTTCGTTGTCGTCAAAACCGGCCAGGTCCATCAGGATGGCGTTGACGCCATTGACCTTGAGGATCTCGACCGAGTTGAACGCGCTGTGCGACTCGCCAATCGAGGCCAGCACTTCCCGCGCGGCCAGCAGCACATCCTTGCGG
Organism: Acidovorax sp. Leaf73; assembly: GCF_916855635.1. Lineage (NCBI taxonomy): Bacteria > Pseudomonadati > Pseudomonadota > Betaproteobacteria > Burkholderiales > Comamonadaceae > Acidovorax > Acidovorax sp. Leaf73. The sequence continues at coordinate 893,792 of NZ_CAKASI010000001.1, read as the reverse complement.
CTCAGATAGCCACTGGCGAGCACGTGCTGCATGGCGTTCAGGTACTCACGCGCCTGGCCAATACGCTGGTCGATGAAGGCATCGGCCACATCCAGCGGCAGGCCCAGGTCGGCGTAGCCCGCGTTCAGCTTTTTCAGGCTGGCGGCCAGTTGGGTCAAGGCGTCCTGGTAGCCCTTGCCCTCTGCAAACAGGGCATAGATGCCGCGCTCGCCCGTCTTCTTGTGCTCCAGCAACTGGTTCGTCACGCCAGAGTAGGCAGACACCACATAGATCCGGCCATAAATGCGCTTGGGATCGTGCAGCATGATGTGGCGCAGCACATCGCCAAAGGCGGTCATGGAGGTGCCGCCGATTTTCTCGACAGAGATCTTGGAGGAGTTGACGTCTGACATGGACAAGCTCAGAGGAGCAAAAGTGATTGGGAGGCCGGGCGAATGTTCTGCCCCATGTGTAGCGGCAGAAAACCCTCTATTTTCCACGACTTTTGTTAGGGCAGCTTGGGGCAAGCCCGACAGACGGATGCAAGGCACGTACCGTGGCAAAAGAAGCCCTCATTGCGATCTGTGATCGCAGTTGAAGGACCAGGCTAGTTGCCCGGCACGCTGACTCCGTCACGAAGGGCCCGCAAAACTCAGCGTAGCAGCCCTGGGCGGGCGGCAATTCTCGGCGTCTGTATGAGACGAACTTCTGGTTTGCAACACTTGATCAAGGTCGCGAAGCATCTGCTGTTGAGCGGGGGGCGCTGGAATCGCAAGCTGCGTCTCCAGTCCTGCATACGGAAGGGTCGTGCATGGCTTCAAAATCCGCAATCGGTACTGGGGGCGCCATTAAATACCCCTGGTAGGCATGGCAGCCGCAGTTGGCCAGAAAGGCCCTCTGCGCCTCCTGTTCCACGCCCTCGGCAATTACGCGCAGACCCAGGCTTTCCGCCAGGGCGATCACCATGCGGGCGATGGCTGCGTCGTTCTGGTCGACCAGGATGTCTTTGATGAAGCCCTGGTCGATTTTGAGCTGGTCCAGCGGCAGGCGCTTCAAGTAGGTCAGCGACGAGTAGCCGGTACCAAAGTCGTCCAGCGAAAAGCCCACGCCGTGGGCCTTCAGCGCGTCCATCTTGATGATGGTGTTCTCTACTTCGACGACGAGGACGCTCTCGGTCAACTCCATCTTGAGCCTGTGTGGCGGGGCGCCGGTGTCGCGCAGAAGCGCCAGCACCTGTGGCACGAAGTCGTCCTGCTGCATTTGCTTGGCACTGACGTTCACCGCGATGCAGAGTCCCGCCGTTTCCGGGCGCAAGGCCCATCGCGCCAGCTGGGCGCAGGCCGTATGTATCACCCAGTAGCCCAGCGGCACGATCAAGCCGGTTTCCTCGGCCAGAGGAATGAAGTACGACGGACTCACCATGCCGCGCTGTGGGTGCCGCCAGCGCAGCAACACCTCGGCTCCAGTGATCTGGCTCTGGCCCTCTACCTGGGGTTGGTAATGCAGCGCAAACTGCTGCTGCCGCAAGGCTTCGCGCAGATCGGACTCCAGCACCGCGCGCTCACTGACCGCAGCCTGCATTGCCGTATCGAAAAACCGCAAGGTGTTGCGCCCTGCTGTCTTGGCCTGGTACATCGCCAGATCGGCCTGCTTGAGCAGTTCGTCGATGGAGTCACGCGGCCCGTCAAACAGTGCCACGCCAATGCTGGGGGTGCTGCGCACATCGTGCCCCGCCAAGGAGTAAGACAGATTCAGCGCCGAAAAGATCTTCTCGCCCACGACCCGGCAGTGGGCGGCCACCTCCTCCGGGTTCTCGCCCAGGTCTTCCAGGATCACCACAAACTCGTCGCCGCCCAAGCGGGCCACGGTATCGCCCTCGCGCACACAGGTCACCAGGCGGCTCGCTACCTGCTGCAGCAGCAGATCGCCTTTGTCATGGCCCAGGGTGTCGTTCAGGGTTTTGAAGTGGTCCAGATCAATGAACAGCAAGGCGCCGCACTTGGCGCTGCGGGAGCTTGCGACCAGGGCCTGTTTGAGCCTGTCCATCAGCAGGCGGCGGTTCGGCAACCGGGTCAGCGGGTCGTAGAAAGCCAGGCTGTTGATCTCATCTTCGGCCGCCTTGCGCGCAGTGAAGTCTTCGATCACCCAGATGCTGCCGGCCTGCGGCAACCGAGGATCCAGGCTGCGCTTGCGCACCTGTGCCCAGAAGTGCGTGCCGTCCTGCCGCTGCAAAAACCGCAATTCCTCGTCCAGCCGTGTGTCGGGCAGCGGTCCGTTTGCCGGATAGAGTGCGCTGGCCGGCAAACCCGCCATGGTGCCGTGGCCATAGCCAAAAATCTGCTCGGCATGGCGGTTAGCGATGTGCAGTTTGCCGTCGCGCACGAACAGCACGCCCACCTGCACATTGCTCAAGATGACCTGCTGCTCGGCGAACGAGGTTTTCAGGTCGCTGCGCATACGGTCCATCTGATGGGCCAGGTGGCCGATTTCGTCCTGCCGCTCCCAGCCTATGGACTGCTCAAAATCGCCACCGGCCAGCCGGTTCGAAAACAGCGTCAACCTGTGCAACGGCCGCAGCACGCGCAAGTGCAGCGCCACCAGAATACAGCCCAGAGACAGCACAAACTGACCCAGCAGGATGAACGCATAAGCCCTGCGGTCCCGGGCAAACTCCTGCTGCTTCAGGCCATCGTCGACCTCGATCTCGACGAAGCCCGCCAGCTCTTCAGTGCCATTGCCGCGCATGAGCAGCGGCCGCTGCACCACTTGGGACGTCCCCAGCCTGCGCTGGGCTTGCTCCAGCACCACGATAGGCACTTTGTCGGAATCGCTCACCGTGATTCGCACCACTTGCGGATCCAGCAAGGCCGACTGCCCGATGGTGCGCACACTGACGGTGTTGTAGTTCCACACTGGTACCGCCAGGCTGTTGGACAGCTGCAGAGCCCTTTCGTCCAGGTAGGCAGACAGCTCCTTGTTGATCTGCTCCTGGCGTAGGTAGCTGAGGGTCATGATGCCAATCAGGGCGGGCACGAACAGGCCGGCCGCCATGGCAACCACCATGCCGACGCTCAGGCTGCTCAGCCGGTCACCCAGCTTGGACATGGACTTTCTCGGTCTTTGCAATGAGCAGGGAACGGTGAACCCTGGGCCATGGGTGTCAACACCGGCTGCACATCAGCTTCTGGATTTCGGGGGTCTTGTAGTTGGCGCGCGTCACCAGGGTGATGTCGGTAAAAATGGTTCGGGTTTGGATCGCCTGGTTGCGGGCCGCTGCAGCGGCAGCCTGTATGCCCTTGTAGCCCATCTGGGTGGGGTTTTGAATCACCAGTCCATGGATCTCCTGCTGCTCCAGGCCTGTGAGCAGAAAGTCGGTGGAGTCAAAGCCGATAAAACGCAGCTTGCCGGCCAGGCCTTTGTCGCGCAACGCGCGCAGCATGCCGTCGGTGGACGATTCGTTGACCGCAAACACGCCGTCGATGCCCGGATGCGCCGCCAGCAGCTGGGTAGCGCTGTGCCGCGCCTTGCCAATCGAGCCGCCGCCGTAGACGTCGGCCACCAGCGTGACCTTCGGAGCCTTCTCTTTCAGGTAGTCGACAAAGCCCCGGGCTCGCTCATCGGTGGACGCGCTGCCGGCCACGGTCCGGAGCATGGCCACCTTCCCCTGGTTGTTCAGCAAGCCAGCCAGGGTCTTGGCCGCCAGTTGCCCTCCCGCGTAGTTGTCGGAGGTGACAAAGTTGAGGTGCTGGTTACCGTCCAACCCCGAATCGACCGCAATCACCTTGATGCCCAGGGCCACGGCCTTCTGCACAGACTCGACCAGGCGCGCCCTGTCGGTGGGCGCGATCAGGATTGCATCCACCCCGGGCTTGGTGTAGAGCTGGACGATCTTGATCTGGGAATCGGTGTCGTCGTTGTGCTCTGGTCCGCGCCATGTGAGCTTGACGTGACCGTCTTCCTTCACCGCTTTATCGACCCCAATGCGCATCAGCTCCCAGAAAACCTGGTCGCTGGACTTGGGGATGAAGACGATGTTGACGTCCTTTTCTGCCGCCTGTGCCGTGCACAGCGCAAGCAACCAACAGCCAACCAACACGGTACGAAAGAACGAGTTCATTGGTATCCCCTTGGTGGGGCTCGCCGCACACTTGTGCCTACCAAGACGGGGCCCCAATGCGCGCCTTGTAACCAGAAGATACACGATTCAAGCCCGAGCACCGCAAGAACATACCCTTGCCTGCAAATAACCCGGAAAAACGCTAACAGGGCCATCCTCAACGCCCTGTTTTGATAGCACCTCACGATTTATCTATAAGCGCTGGAGGCCGATTTCGTCGATAAAAAATGGGGGATGGAAAGCCGCTTCTGCACATGCTTGGGCGTCTCGGTATCGACGACGATGGCCACCGCCATATCGGCGGCCGATCATTGATCTGGCGCGCCAAGCAAAAAGCCCGAACCGTTACGGGTTCGGGCTTCCATGCAGGCAAGCGTTAAAGCACTTTATTTCTTCTGCGGCGGAACATCCGTGCAGCTGCCGTGCGCAATCTCCGCCGCCATGCCGATGCTTTCGCCCAGCGTGGGGTGCGGGTGGATGGTCTTGCCGATGTCCACGGCGTCGGCGCCCATCTCGATGGCCAGGGCAATCTCGCCGATCATGTCGCCGGCATGCGTGCCCACCATGCCGCCGCCCAGGATCTTGCCGTGGCCATGGGCCTCTGGCGAGTCGTCGAACAGCAGCTTGGTCACGCCCTCGTCGCGGCCGTTGGCGATGGCGCGGCCGGAGGCCGTCCAGGGGAACAGGCCCTTCTTGACCTTGATGCCTTGCGCCTTGGCCTGGTCTTCGGTAAGGCCCACCCATGCCACCTCGGGGTCGGTGTAGGCCACCGACGGAATCACGCGGGCGTTGAAGGCGGCGGAGGCCAGTTCCTTGTTGCTCTGCAGTTCACCAGCAATCACTTCTGCCGCCACATGCGCCTCATGCACCGCCTTGTGCGCCAGCATGGGCTGGCCCACGATGTCGCCGATGGCGAAGATGTGCGGCACGTTGGTGCGCATCTGGATGTCGACGTTGATGAAGCCACGGTCCGTCACGGCAACGCCTGCCTTTTCGGCGGCAATCTTCTTGCCGTTGGGTGTGCGGCCCACAGCCTGCAGCACCAGGTCGTACACCTGCGGCTCGGGGGCGGTGCCGCCCTCTTCCGCTGGCGCGAACGTGACCTTGATGCCTTCAGGGGTTGCCTCTGCACCGACGGTTTTCGTCTTCAACATGATGTTGTCGAAGCGCTTGGCATTCATCTTCTGCCAGATCTTGACGAGATCGCGGTCGGCGCCCTGCATCAGGCCGTCCATCATTTCGACCACATCGAGGCGCGCGCCCAGCGTGCTGTACACGGTGCCCATTTCGAGGCCGATGATGCCGCCGCCCAAAATCAGCATGCGCTTGGGCACTTCCTTGAGCGCCAGGGCGCCGGTGGAGTCGACCACGCGTGGATCGTCGGGCATGAAGGGCAGGCGCACGGCCTGGCTGCCGGCGGCGATGATGGCCTTCTTGAAGGCGATGACCTTCTTGTTACCCGTCTTCTCCTGCGCGGTGCCGGTGGTTTCTTCCACTTCGAGGTGGTTGGCGCCGACAAAGGCTCCGTAGCCGCGCACGGTGGTCACCTTGCGCATCTTGGCCATGGCGGCCAGGCCGCCGGTGAGCTTGCCGATGACTTTCTCTTTGTGGCCGCGCAGCTTGTCGATGTTGACGGCGGGCGCGCCAAAGTCCACGCCCAGGTCGGCCATGTGGTTCACTTCGTCCATGACGGCTGCCACGTGCAGCAGCGCCTTGGAGGGGATGCAGCCAACGTTCAGGCACACGCCGCCCAGGGTGGCGTAGCGCTCGACGATGATGACCTTGAGGCCCAGGTCGGCTGCGCGGAAGGCTGCGCTATAGCCGCCAGGGCCGCCGCCCAGCACGAGCACGTCGCAGTCCAGATCTGCAGTGCCTGCAAAGCTGGATACTACTGGATTGATAGCTGCTTGCGCTTGTGGGGCGGGCGATGGGGCCTGTTTTTGCTCAGAAACTGCGGGTGCCGGGGCTGTAGCAGGCGCTGGAGCTGCCGCGCCCTGCACTTCCAGCGTCAGCACCACCGAGCCTTCGGCGATCTTGTCGCCAAGCTTCACTTTCAGCTCCTTGACCACGCCAGCATGGCTGGAGGGGATCTCCATGGAGGCCTTGTCGGACTCCACGGTGATCAGGCTTTGCTCGGCCTTGATGGTGTCGCCGGGTTTGACCAGCACTTCGATGATGGCCACTTCGGCGAAGTCGCCGATGTCGGGCACCTTGATGTCGATGATTGCCATGGTGTGTCTTGCCCTTTCGTTACATCACGATGCGGCGGAAGTCCGCCAGCAGCGAGGCAAAGTACACGTTGAAGCGTGCGGCGGCCGCGCCATCGATCACGCGGTGGTCCCAGCTGAGCGACAGCGGCAGCATCAGGCGCGGTGCGAACTGCTTGCCGTCCCATTTCGGTTCGATGCTGCTCTTGCACACGCCCATGATGGCGACTTCGGGCGCGTTGATGATGGGCGTGAAGTAGCGCCCGCCAATGCCGCCCAGCGAGCTGATGGAGAAGCAGCCACCGGTCATGTCGGCCGGGCCGAGCTTGCCGTCGCGCGCCTTCTTGGCCAGGTCGCCCATCTCTTGCGAGATCTGGACGATGCCCTTCCTGTCGGCGTCGCGGATGACGGGCACAACGAGGCCGTTGGGCGTGTCGGCCGCAAAGCCGATGTGGAAGTACTGCTTGAGCACCAGCTGGTCGCCGTCGAGCGAGCTGTTGAACTCGGGGAACTTCTTGAGCGCGGCCACGGCGGCCTTGATCATGAAGGCGAGCATGGTGACCTTGACGCCACTCTTCTCGTTCTCTTTGTTGAACTGCACGCGGAAGGCTTCGAGGTCGGTGATGTCCGCGTCGTCGTGGTTGGTGACGTGCGGGATGACGACCCAGTTGCGGTGCAGATTGGCGCCACTGATCTTCTTGATGCGCGAGAGGTCCTTGCGCTCGACGGGGCCGAACTTGGTGAAGTCGACCTTGGGCCAGGGCAGCAGATCCAGGCCCACACCGGAACCGCCAGAGCCACCGGATGCGGCAGGCGCCTTGGCAGCCTGCGCCTTGGTCTGGGCTGCGCCAGCCATCACCTGCTTGGTGAAGGACTGCACGTCGTCTTGCGTGATACGGCCCTTGGGGCCACTGCCCTTGACTTCATCGATGGGCACACCCAGCTCGCGGGCGAACTTGCGCACCGAGGGCGATGCGTGCGGCAGGCCCGCTGTGGGCGTGCCAGGCTGGTGGGCGGGCACGGAGGCCGTAGCGGCGACCGGTGCAACGGCTGCTGCAACCGGTGCGGGGGCTGCAACAGGCGCAGCAGCGGGAGCCGCCGCCGGCGCTGCGGGCGCTGCAGTGGCAGCAGGCGCACTGCCCGCCACGCCTTCCAGCACGGCCACGAGGTCGCCGATGTTGACGGTGTCCCCAATCTTGACCTTGAGCTCCTTGACCACGCCCGCGGCGGGCGACGGAATCTCCATGGAGGCCTTGTCGGATTCGACGGTGAACAGCGATTGTTCGAGCTTGATGGTGTCGCCCACCTTGACCAGCAACTCAATGACGGCCACGTCCTTGAAGTCACCGATGTCGGGCACGCGCACTTCCACCGGGCCTGCAGTTGCAGGGGCTGCAGCGGGTGCAACCGGTGCTGGCGCAGCGGCCGCAACGGGGGCGGGGGCAACAGCTGCAGGGGCTGGCGCAGCAGCCGAGGCTGAGGCAACCGCGTCTGCCGACTCGACCACGGCAATCACAGAACCCTGCTTGACCTTGTCTCCCAGGGCGATCTTGAGTTCCTTGACCACGCCTGCGTGGCTGGACGGAATCTCCATCGATGCCTTGTCAGACTCGACAGTGATGAGCGACTGCTCGGCCTTGACCGTGTCGCCCACCTTGACCAGCAGTTCGATCACGCCCACTTCGTCGAAATCCCCGATGTCCGGGACTTGAATGTCTACCAATGCCATTGTTGTCTCCGTTCGGTTTACGCGTACAGCGGGTTGACCTTGTCGGCCTGGATGTTGTACTTGGCGATCGCCTCAGCCACCTTGGTGGCGGGCAGCATGCCGTCTTCGCTCAGCGCCTTGAGCGCAGCGACCACGATGTAGTGGCGGTTGATCTCGAAATGCTCGCGCAGCTTGCTGCGGAAGTCGCTGCGGCCAAAGCCGTCGGTGCCCAGCACCTTGTAGGTGCGGCCCTTGGGGATGAACGGACGAATCTGCTCGGCATAGGCCTTCATGTAGTCGGTGGACGCGACCACGGGGCCTTGCGATGCGGACAGTTGCTGGGTGACGAACGGCACCTTGGCTTCTTCGGTCGGGTGCAGCAGGCTCCAGCGCTCGGCGTTCTGGCCGTCGCGGGTCAGCTCGTTGAAGCTGGGGCAGCTCCACACCGAGGCGGCCACGCCCCAGTCCTTTTCGAGCAGTTCTTGCGCAAAGAACGATTCACGCAGGATGGTGCCGCTGCCTAGCAGTTGCACGGTGGGCGCGTCCTTGGGCAGTGCGGGCGCCTGTTTGCACAGGTACATGCCCTTGATGATCTGCTCTTCGGTGCCGGGCTGCAGGCCGGGCATGGGGTAGTTTTCGTTCAGCAGCGTCAGGTAGTAGAAGACGTTTTCCTGCCGCTCGACCATGCGCTTCATGCCGTCGTGCATGATCACCGCGACTTCGTGCGCAAAGGTCGGGTCGTAGCTCACGCAGTTGGGGATGGTGTTGGCCAGGATGTGGCTGTGGCCATCTTCGTGCTGCAGGCCTTCGCCGTTGAGCGTGGTGCGACCCGAGGTGCCGCCCAGCAGGAAGCCACGGGCTTGCATGTCACCCGCCGCCCAGGCCAGGTCGCCAATGCGCTGGAAGCCGAACATCGAGTAGTACACGTAGAACGGGATCATGATCCGGTTGTTCGTGCTGTAGCTGGTGGCCGCCGCGATCCAGCTGCTCATGCCACCGGCTTCGTTGATGCCCTCTTGCAGGATTTGACCAGCCTTGTCTTCCTTGTAGTACATGACCTGGTCTTTATCGACCGGGGTGTACTGCTGGCCTGCGGGGTTGTAGATGCCGATCTGGCGGAACAGGCCTTCCATGCCGAAGGTACGGGCTTCGTCCACCAGGATGGGCACCACGCGCGGGCCCAGGGCCTGGTCGCGCAGCAGCTGCGTGAGAAAGCGCACGTAAGCTTGCGTGGTGGAGATTTCGCGGCCCTCGGGCGTAGCCTCCAGGATGGCCTTGAAGGTGTCCAGCGCAGGCACGGTGAAGCTCTCGTCGGCCTTCACGCGACGGTGTGGCAGGTAGCCGCCCAAGGCCTTGCGGCGCTCGTGCAGGTACTTCATTTCCGGGGTGTCGTCGGCGGGCTTGTAGAAGGGCAGTTCGGCAAGTTGGCTGTCGGGGATCGGGATGTTGAAGCGATCACGGAAGGCCTTGATGTCTTCGTCGCTGAGCTTCTTGGTCTGGTGAACCGTGTTCTTGGCTTCGCCAATCTTGCCCATGCCAAAGCCCTTGACGGTCTTGACCAGCAGGACGGAAGGCTGGCCGCCATGGTTTTGAGCGGCATGGAATGCGGCATAGACCTTTTGCGAATCGTGGCCGCCGCGCTGCAGGTTCCAGATCTCGTCGTCGGTCATGTGCTCGACCATCTTCAGAGTGCGAGGGTCGCGGCCGAAGAAGTTCTTGCGCACGTAGGCACCGTCGTTGGCCTTCATGGCCTGGTAGTCGCCGTCGTTGGTTTCCATCATGAGCTTGCGCAGCGCACCATCATGGTCTTTGGCGAGCAACTCGTCCCAGCCCTTGCCCCAGATGAGTTTGATGACGTTCCAGCCCGCGCCGCGGAACTCGCCTTCGAGCTCTTGAATGATCTTGCCGTTGCCACGCACGGGGCCGTCCAGGCGCTGCAGGTTGCAGTTGATGACAAACACCAGGTTGTCGAGCTTCTCGCGCGCGGCCAGGCCAATGGCGCCCAGGGATTCGACCTCGTCCATTTCACCGTCGCCGCAGAACACCCAGACCTTGCGGTTCTCGGTATTGGCGATGCCGCGGGCGTGCAGGTACTTGAGGAAACGCGCCTGGTAGATGGCCATCAGCGGGCCCAGGCCCATCGACACCGTGGGGAACTGCCAGAACTCGGGCATGAGCTTGGGGTGCGGGTAGCTCGACAGGCCCTTGCCGTCCACTTCCTGGCGGAAGTTGAGCAATTGCTCTTCGCTCAGGCGGCCTTCCAGGTAGGCGCGGGCATAAATACCGGGCGATACATGGCCCTGGATGTAAAGCAGGTCACCGCCGTGGTTCTCGCTCTCGGCATGCCAGAAATGGTTGAAGCCCGCGCCAAACATACTGGCCAGCGAGGCAAAGGAGCCGATGTGGCCGCCCAGATCGCCACCTTCGGGCGGGTGATGGCGGTTGGCCTTGACCACCATGGCCATGGCGTTCCAGCGCATGTAGGCGCGCAGGCGCTGTTCGATTTCAAGGTTGCCGGGGCTGCGTGCCTCCTGGCTGGGCTCGATGGTGTTCACGTAGCCGGTATTGGCCGAGAACGGCAGGTCCACGCTGTTCTGGCGGGCGTGTTCCAGCAATTGCTCCAACAGGTAGTGGGCGCGCTCGGCCCCCTCTTTGTCGATGACGGCGGACAGCGCATCCATCCACTCACGGGTTTCCTGTTGGTCGGTATCGGTGGCGGGCGCGTTGCCGTTTCCGGCCTGAGGGTCGGGCTGAGCTGACATGCTTTGTCTCCTGTAGGTGTGGCAGCAATTTAGTACGTTGGCTCTAGTTTCGCATATTTTTTTAGAATTTCAAATGGTGCCCATGCATTTCATATTGCAAGAAAATGCTGCGAACGCACATTGCACGTGCCCCGGATTCCAGGCTGCGGCTCCCCTACACTTGAAGGATGGATTCCCTGCCCCCTCACCCCTCCCCCACAGCCATGGTCGTGGCGGCGCCCGCCCGCTGGTGGCGCAAGTGGTGGCGCGGGTTGTCGCCAACCCGGCAGGACCGGTTTGCAGCGCTGGCACCCTTGGCTGCCGTGCTGATGTTTCTGGCCGCCATCGTGGCGGCGTTCTGGTATTTGCGCGCCGAAGAAGCCGAGCGCGAACAAGAAGCCCTACGGCGTGACGTGGAATACGCGCAACAGCGTGTGCGCCTGCGGCTGCTGGAGCGGCAGGAACAGCTCATGCGCATTGCGCGTGACCTGTCCAACCAGGAGCTGGAACGCACGGAGTTTGTGAGCCGTGCCGAAAGCCTGATCAGCCAATACCCCGAACTGCAGGCCATCACCTGGATCGACGAGCGCCGCCGCATCCGTGCCAGCCATGCAGCGCCCACGCTGGCCAGCAGCGAGTTGCGCATTGCCGGCGAAGTGCTCAAACCCGGCGACACGGCCGACACCTTTGGCCTGGCCCGCGACCTGCAACAGCCGGTGTACGCCCAGCCGGCCGCAACCTCGGGCGATTCAACCCCGCTGCTCCAGCTGCAGGTGCCTTTGAACAACCAGGGCAAATTCAGCGGGGTGGTGCTGGGCGAATACTCCATCGACAGCCTGCTGCGCTACGGCACGCCGACCGAGGTGCTGGCGCGCTACGCCGTCACGCTGCTCGATGGCAAGAACCAGGTGCTGGCCGGAACCCCCCTGGGACCGCGCAACACGGCCACACAGCTCCTGCCTTGGTCACCCCGCGCCAACGAATACGAGGTCCCCGTCTCCCCGGTGGGCAACGGGCTGGTGCTCAAGGCGCAGGCCTACCGCACCTCGCTGGGCGTGGTGGGCAGCGGGCTGTTCTGGCTGGTGGGCACGCTGAGCGCGATGACAGCCTGGATGCTGATCGCCACCTGGCGCCATACCCGCCGCCGCATGCAGGCCCAGCAGGCCCTGGTGGCCGAGACGAACTTCCGCCGCGCGATGGAGAACTCCATCCTGACGGGCATGCGCGCGCTGGACATGGAAGGCCGCATCACCTATGTGAACGCCGCTTTCTGCCAGATGACTGGTTGGAGCGAGGCCGAATTGGTGGGCCTGAAAGCACCCTTCCCTTATTGGCCCGACTCCGACCACGAAGCCTTGCACGCCAAGCTGCGCGACGAACTCTCCGGTAAAACGATCGTGGGCGGCTTCCAGGTGCGGGTACGGCGCAAAAGCGGCACTCTTTTCGATGCACGGCTCTACGTGTCGCCCCTGATCGATGCACACGGCCAGCAGACGGGCTGGATGACCTCGATGACGGACATCACCGAGCCCAATCGCATCCGCGAACAGCTTTCCGCATCGCACGAGCGCTTCACCATCGTGCTGGAATCGCTGGACGCCTCGGTGTCCGTGGCGCCGCTGGGCAGCGAAGAACTGCTGTTCGCCAACAAGCTCTACCGCCAATGGTTCGGCTCGCAGACCGGCGGCCACCTGCAGCTGGTGGCGCAGGCGGGCGTGGTGCCCGTGGCGGGCACGGAGCACACGGGCATGGACGACGAAGACGGACTCATGGGCCTGCCCACCGACCCACTCACCAGCGCCCGCACCGAGAACGCCGAAATCTACCTGCCCGACCTGGGAAAGTGGCTCGAAGTACGCTCGCGCTACCTCAACTGGGTGGACGGCCGACTGGCCCAGATGGTGATTGCCACCGACATCACCCCCCGCCGCCAGGCCGAGGAGCAGGCGGCACGCCAGGCCGAGCGCGCCCAATCCGTCAGCCGCCTCATCACCATGGGCGAGATGGCCTCCAGCGTGGCGCACGAATTGAACCAGCCGCTCACGGCCATCAACAATTACTGCAGTGGCATGGTCTCGCGCATCCAGAGTGGCCAGCTGACCGAAGAAGCGCTGCTCACGGCACTGCAAAAGACCGCCCACCAGGCCCAGCGCGCGGGCCAGATCATCCAGCGCATCCGGGCCTTTGTGAAGAAGAGCGAGCCCAACCGCACCCTGGCCGACGTGCATTCGATGGTCAACGAAGCCGTGGAGCTGGCCGACATCGAGCTGCGCCGACACAACGTGCGCCTGACGCACTATGTGGCCGCCCGCCTGCCGCCCGTGATGGTGGACACCATCCTGATCGAGCAGGTGCTGGTCAACCTGATGAAGAACGGCGCCGAAGCCATCCAGCACGCCAACCGTCCACCGTCGGGTCGTAGCGTGGAACTGCGCGTGGTGCCCAAACACGTCGAAGACCGCGAAGTGGTGGAATTTTCGGTGCAGGACACCGGCAAGGGCCTGGCCCCCGAAGTGCTGGAGCGCCTCTTCGAAGCCTTCTTCTCCACCAAGGAAGAAGGCATGGGCATGGGCCTCAATCTGTGCCGCAGCATCGTCGAGTCGCACCAGGGCAGGATGCTTGCGGAGAACCTCTACAATGGATCCGAGGTCACGGGCTGCAAGTTCTCCTTCTGGCTGCCGCTTGCCAAGCCTGCTGATGCCACTACAAATTCTGTAGCAAACATTCAAAAACCAAGGACAATTGCATGAGCTTGATTCCGAAAAAAGGCACTGTCTACGTTGTGGACGACGACGAGGCAGTTCGCGATTCCCTGCAGTGGCTGCTGGAAGGCAAGGACTACCGGGTGCGTTGCTTTGATTCGGCCGAGACCTTTCTCTCACGCTACGACCCCCGCGAAGTCGCCTGCCTGATTGTGGACATCCGCATGGGCGGCATGACGGGCCTGGAGCTTCAGGATCGACTGATCGAGCGCAAGTCCCCCCTGCCCATCGTGTTCATTACAGGCCACGGCGACGTGCCCATGGCTGTGAACACCATGAAAAAAGGCGCGCTGGATTTTATCCAGAAGCCTTTTGACGAAGAAGAACTGGTCGGACTCGTCGAGCGCATGCTCGACCACGCCCGCGAGGCCTTCGCCGGCTACCAGCAGGCCGCCAGCCGCGATGCCCTGCTCTCCAAGCTGACCAGCCGCGAAGCCCAGGTGCTCGAACGCATCGTGGCCGGTCGCCTGAACAAGCAGATTGCCGACGACCTGGGCATCAGCATCAAGACGGTGGAGGCGCACCGCGCCAACATCATGGAGAAGCTCAACGCCAACACCGTGGCCGACCTGCTCAAGATCGCCCTCGGCCAGAACGCCCCCAAGGGTTGATACTCACATTTTGATAGCTGATCGCGCTTGCTGATAAAGCGCTAGAGACCAATTTGACTCATATTCTCTGACATGACAGCCCAACTCATCGACGGCAACGCCCTTTCCCGCCAACTGCGCGCCGACGTGGCGCAACGCGCCGCCTCCCTGAAAACCCGTGGCGTCACCCCCGGGCTGGCCGTTGTCTTGGTGGGCGACAACCCTGCCAGCCAGGTGTATGTGCGTAACAAGGTCAAGGCTTGCGAAGACAGCGGCTTGTACTCCGTCCTCGAAAAGTACGAGGCCGACATGACCGAAGCCGCGTTACTGGCCCGTGTGGAGGCCCTCAACAACGATCCGGCCATTCACGGCATCCTGGTGCAGTTGCCCCTGCCCAAACACATTGATGCGCAGAAGGTGATCGAAGCCATCTCGCCCGCCAAGGATGTGGACGGCTTTCACATCGCCAGCGCCGGGGCTCTGATGACCGGCATGCCCGGCTTCTGGCCATGCACACCCTATGGCTGCATGAAGATGCTGGAAAGCATCGGCTACGAGCTCAAGGGCAAACACGCCGTGGTCATCGGCCGCAGCAACATCGTGGGCAAGCCCATGGCGCTGATGCTGCTCGGCCAGAACGCCACCGTCACCATTTGCCACAGTGCCACCCAGGACCTCAAGGCTCAAACCCTGCAGGCCGATGTGATCGTGGCCGCAGTCGGCAAACGCAATGTGCTGACCGCCGACATGGTCAAGCCTGGCGCCGTGGTGATTGACGTGGGCATGAATCGCAATGACGAAGGCAAACTCTGCGGCGACGTGGACTTTGACGGCGTCAAGGAAGTGGCCGGCTGGATCACCCCCGTGCCTGGCGGGGTTGGCCCCATGACCATTACCATGCTGCTGGTGAACACCATCGAAGCCGCTGAGCGCACTGCAGGGCACTGACCTGGGTCAGTGCTGTCGATGTCGGCGGCTTTGCAACTTGAACCTGCGCCATCTGGCGCCATCTGATTTCGCATGAGCAACGCCCTTCTCGACTTCTCGGACCTCCCCCATTTCGACCGCATCACACCGCAGGACGTGGCGCCTGCCGTGGATGTTCTGCTGGAGCGTGCCAATGCCGCGCTGGAGACCGTCACCGCACCCGACTTTCCAGCCCGCTGGGATGCGATTGCGAAAGTGCTGGATGTGGCCACCGAAAGGCTGGGCACCGCCTGGGGCAGCATCAGCCACCTCAACAGCGTGGCCGACACCCCTGAACTGCGCGCAGCCTACAACGCCGCCTTGCCCAAGGTCACCGAGTTCTGGACGCGCCTGGGTGCCGATGAACGCCTGTACGCCAAGTACAAGGCCATCGACCCCGCCACCCTGACTGCAGAGCAGCGGCAGGCACACCTGAACGCGGTGCGCAACTTTGTGTTGAGTGGCGCGGAGCTGACCGGTGCCGCCAAGGAGCGTTTTGCGCAGATCCAGGAACGCCAGGCCGAGCTGAGCCAGAAGTTCAGCGAAAACGCCCTCGATGCCACCGACGCCTACGCTTACTACGCCACGGCCGAAGAGCTCGATGGCATTCCAGACGATGTCCAACAGGCCGCGCTGGCCGCAGCACAGGCAGACGGCAAGGAAGGCTACAAGCTCACCCTGAAGATGCCCTGCTACCTGCCGGTCATGCAGTTTGCCGCGCGCAGCGACCTGCGCGAGAAGCTCTACCGCGCCTATGTGACCCGTGCCTCCGACCAGGCTGAGGGCGATGCACGCAAATTCGACAACACAGCGCTGATCAGCGAAATCCTGGCACTGCGCCGCGAAGAGGCCCAACTGCTGGGCTACGCCAATTTTGGGGAAGTGTCCGTGGTGCCCAAGATGGCCCAATCACCGGCGCAGGTGATCACCTTCCTGCGTGATCTGGCCCGACGCGCCCGCCCTTACGCCGAGAAGGACATCGCCGACCTGCGCGCGTTTGCCGCCGAACACCTGGGCCTGGCCAATCCGCAGGCCTGGGACTGGCCCTACATTTCCGAAAAGCTCAAGGAAGCGCGCTACGCCTTCAGCGAGCAGGAGGTCAAGAAGTACTTCACGGCGCCCAAGGTGCTGGCAGGCCTGTTCAAGATCATCGAAACCCTGTTCGAAGTGTCCATCCGGCGCGACACGGCCGCCGTCTGGCACCCAGCCGTTGAGTTCTACCGCATTGAGCGCACGCACCCGGAGGGCGCCCATAAGGGCACCCAGCTGGTGGGCCAGTTCTACCTCGACCAACCTGCACGCACCGGCAAACGCGGCGGCGCATGGATGGACGATGTGCGCACACGCTGGCTGCGCCCCGACACGGGCGTGCTGCAAACCCCGGTGGCGCACCTGGTGTGCAACTTCGCCAGCGGCGTGGACGGCAAGCCACCGCTGCTCACTCACGACGACGTGATCACCCTCTTCCACGAGTTCGGCCACGGCTTGCACCACATGCTCACCCAGGTGAACGAGCGCGACGTCTCGGGCATTGGCGGCGTGGAGTGGGACGCGGTGGAGCTGCCCAGCCAGTTCATGGAGAACTTCTGCTGGGAATGGGATGTGCTCAAGCACATGACGGCCCATGTGGACACGGGCGAGCCCCTGCCCCGCGCGCTGTTCGACAAGATGATTGCCGCCAAGAACTACCAGAGCGGCATGCATACGCTGCGACAGATTGAGTTCTCGCTGTTCGACATGCTGCTGCACACCGAACACGACCCGGCCCAGGACATCATGCCTCTGCTGGACCAGGTGCGCCGCGAAGTGGCCGTGCTGCAGCCCCCGGCATTCAGCCGCACGGCACACACCTTCAGCCATATCTTTGCGGGCGGGTATGCCGCTGGCTACTACAGCTACAAATGGGCCGAGGTACTGAGTGCAGACGCCTACGCAGCCTTCGAGGAAACCGCGGGAAGCGACGGTCTGCCGAGTATAGAAACGGGTCGCCGCTACCGCCAGGCCATTCTGGAAGCCGGTGGCAGCCGCCCTGCGATGGAATCGTTCAAGGCCTTCCGGGGCCGCGAGCCCAGCCTGGAAGCCCTGCTGCGCCACCAGGGCATGGCGGAAGAATCGACTGCCTGAGCGAACCGAACCCACGGCCTGAAATGCACACGTTGCACCCAGGCCTGACGACAAAGAAGGAGCAAGGAGAATGAACATGCACAAGCCACTGACCGCCCCCCTGTTGGCGACTTTGCTGATGACACTGGCCTGCGCCAGCGTGCAAGCACAAGGCGTCTACCGCATCGTCGGCCCGGATGGCAAAGTGACGTTTTCGGACCGACCTCCCGCCGACGCCAATGCCAACGCGCAGCCCGCCCGCACGGCCAACGAGGCGCCCGCTATTGCCAACGGCGCGCTGCCCTACGAGCTGCGCCAGGTTGCCAACCGCTTTCCGGTCACTCTCTACACCGGCAACGACTGCCCGCCCTGCACCTCTGCGCGCAACCTGCTCACGTCACGGGGTGTCCCGTTCACCGAGCGCACCGTGTCCAGCAACGAAGACATAGCGGCGTTTCAAAGGTTGAGTGGCGGTACCGGCCTGCCCTTCGGCACCATCGGCGGCCAGCAGCTCGCAGGCTTTTCCGAAGGGGAATGGGTACAGTATCTGGACGCTGCGGGTTACCCGAAACAATCCGCACTGCCCCGAAACTACCGCCAGCCAGCGCCCACGCCATTGGTGGCCGTCAAGGCGGCAGAACCCGCAGCAGCGGCCTCGGCCCCAGCGCCCGCAGCGCCTTCCAGGGCACGCCCGCCCGCACCTGTCAATGATGGGCCATCACCCAGCAATCCCGCAGGTATCCGGTTCTGATCTCGGAGTGCGGGAACGCGCGGCCAACTGGCAAAACAAAGGGGCCTATTCAGGCCCCTTTTTCTTTGCCGGAAAAACTGCTCAGGAGTTCATGCTCAGTAGGTGAGCGTTTTCACACCCTGTGCGGTGCCCAACAGGCAGACAGACGCCTTCTGGTGGGCAAAAACCCCCACCGTCACCACCCCCGGCCACTGGTTGATGTCGGATTCAAACGCCAACGGGTCCGCGATCGAGAGCCCACGGACATCCAGGATGTGTTGACCGTTGTCGGTCACCAGGGGTTGCCCATCCCGCATCCGCAGCTGCGCCTGCCCCCCCATCGCCGCAAAACGCCGTGCAATGTGGTTGGCAGCCATGGGGATCACCTCGACCGGCAAGGGAAACTGCCCCAGCGCCTGGACCAGCTTGGATTCATCGGCAATACACACAAAACGCGTGGCCAGTGCCGCGACGATCTTCTCGCGCGTCAGCGCAGCGCCACCGCCCTTGACCATATGGCCTTTGCCATCGATCTCGTCGGCACCGTCGATGTAGACCGCAAGCGAAGCCACTTCGTTGGCATCAAACACTGGAATACCGAGCGCCTTGAGCCGCTCCGTGCTGGCCACCGAGCTGGAGACAGCACCCTTGATCTGGTCCTTGATGGTAGCCAGTGCGTCAATGAACTTGTTGACGGTGGAGCCGGTGCCTACGCCCACAATCTCGCCAGGCACCACATATTGCAGTGCGGCTTGGCCTACCAGGGTCTTGAGTTCGTCTTGGGTCAGGGAAGGAGTGGTCGTCATGGGAGAAAATCAGGGGTAATCCTTGAATTATCCCTCCATGTCCCTGATCCCCTACGCCCTCACCCGCCCCTTTCTCTTTGGCATGGATGCCGAGACCGCCCACGAACTCACCATGGACATGCTGGCACGCGGGCAGCGCACTCCGCTGCAGTGGGCCTGGTGCAACGAAACCGTGGACGACCCCGTGGAACTGGCAGGCCTGACCTTTCCCAACCGCGTGGGTATGGCGGCAGGCCTGGACAAGAACGCCCGCTGCATTGACGCGCTCGGTGCCATGGGCTTCGGCTTTGTCGAAGTGGGCACGGTGACGCCCAAGGCGCAGCCCGGCAACCCCAAGCCGCGCATGTTCCGCCTGCCCGAAGCCCGGGCGCTGATCAACCGCCTGGGCTTCAACAACGAGGGCCTGGACGCCTTCCTGCACAACGTGCAGCAGGCGCAATTTCGAACCCAAAGCCGCAAACATCCCCTTCTGCTGGGCCTCAACATCGGAAAGAACGCCACCACCCCCATCGAGAATGCCACCAGCGACTACCTGACCTGCCTGGAGGGCGTCTATGCCCACGCTGACTACGTCACAGTCAACATCAGCTCACCCAACACCCAGAACCTGCGCGCTCTGCAAAGCGACGCTGCCCTGGACGCCCTGCTGGGTGCCATCGCCGAAAGGCGTGAGGCCCTGGCCACACAGCATGGCCGCCGCGTGCCGGTGTTTGTGAAGATTGCCCCCGACCTCGACGAAGCCCAGTTGTCCGTGATCGCCGCCACACTGCAACGCCACGGGATGGACGGCGTGATCGCGACCAATACCACCATCAGCCGCACTGCCGTGCAAGGCCTGCGCCATGCAGGAGAGACCGGCGGCCTGAGCGGAGCGCCGGTTTTGGAGGCCAGCAACCAGGTCATCCGCCAGTTGCGGGCCGCACTGGGCAGCCGCTTTCCCATCATTGGTGTGGGCGGCATCATGAGCGCAGAGGATGCCGTCAGCAAAGTCCGCGCGGGCGCCGACGTGGTGCAGATCTATACCGGACTGATCTACGAAGGCCCCGCTTTGGTGGTGAAGGCCGCAAAGGCCATCAAAGCCATGGGTTGAGTCCAGGTCGCCCCGCTGAACCGGAAACACAAAGAGCCGCTGTGATCAGCGGCTCTTTGTGTTTGCGAGAGGCAGGCCGCCTTGCGCAGGTGCGTGCAGCACCGGCCTAGCGCCGCAGCCGCATCAACATGGGCAGCAGCACACCCGCCCAACGAATCAGGCGGCGCGGCCCTGCCACCAAGGCAACCCCTGCCATGGCCGCAACCGCCAGGGGATGCTCCCGCGCAAACCCTGCAGCGCGAAGCGCCATGGATTCGTCCATGCCGCCTGCCCCAGGGTCACGCTGCGCCAAGGCCAGCGACTGGGCCCGCGCAGCCCTGCGAGCGCGAAGACGTTCGCGTTGCAGGGCAATGCGGTCCAGCACCCGCTGCTGGGCAGCCGTCGGCGGGGGAAACACAGGCTGCGACATGGGAGATGGAGATGAAGGGGTCGTCGCCATTACAAACGCTCCTTGATGTCACGCCAGTCCTGTGCGAGTTCGCGGCGCGTGAGGGCGAAGCCATTGCCCGCCTTCTGAACCACGGAAACCAGCGACATCAGCGTCGCGGCCCATCCCACAGTCCACACGGCCGCGACCAACCAGGCCACCAGCGTGCGATGGGGGGTATCCCAGAAATGAACCAGCACCGCCAACGAAAGCATGATCAAGGCCACCACCGTGAGCCCTGCCACCACGATGGTCAACACCAGCATCTGCTGCAGGCGTTGTTTCTGATCCTGCCATTCCAGACGGGCGAGGTCCATCCGGTCTTCGGCCGCAATGGCGCCTTCGATCACATTGGCGCGCCACCGGGCCACCAGCGACTCCAGCCCCAGAAGAGAAAGCCAGTTCATGCGCAGCCCCCGTGTTGTGCAACCGAGCCCTGACGGCCCGGATCAGCGGCGTGCAAGCAGGAAGCCCACCAGCGCGCCCACCGCCAGTGCGGCCCCGGCCACGCGCCATGGTTCATCATGCGCATAGCGGTCGGCTGCAAGTGCCGCTTCTTTGGCCTGGCGGGCGGCATCTTGCGCCGCACGCACGGCAGACTCGCGCACGTTGTGCATGCCATCGTCAAGACGCTGGCGCAGCAGCTTGATTTCCGGAACCGCGTCGAGATCTTTGTTGGCCAGTAGCCCCCGCAGATCAGAAACCAGCTTTTCCAGTTCGCCCTGGGTCGTGGTGGTGTCGGAAGCAGTCATACAAGCCTTTCTTTAAGCAACAAAAAAATCAGTCAGCCCTGTCGGCAGAGCCGTGCAAAACACCAGTTCATCTTAGTCACCCGCTCTGTTCCCCTTCGTAGGACGGGGTCTCAAGAGGTTACCGATTGCAAATGGCTTGCCCCAGATCAAACGAGTGCGGCCACATGTTCTGCAATCGCCAGAGAACTTGTCAACCCCGGGGACTCAATGCCAAACAGGTTCACGAGACCGGGGATGCCATGGACTGATGACCCCTGGATCACAAAGTCCGCTGCCGGCTCATCCGGTCCGTGGATCTTGGGCCGCATGCCCGCATAGCCGGGTGCCAGCGCCCCGTCGCGCAGTGCGGGCCAGTACTTGCGGACCTCGGCGTAAAACGCATCTCCGCGTGCGGGGTCTACCAACAGGTCATCTGGCGAATCCACCCACTGCACGTCGGGGCCGAACTTGGCCTGCCCACCCAGGTCCAGTGTCAGGTGCACGCCCAGGCCTGCAGCCTCGGGCACGGGGTAGATCAAACGGCGGAAGGGGGCTTTGCCAGACAGCGTGAAATAGCTGCCTTTGGCATAGCGAGCATGGGGCACATGATCCGCCCCCAGCCCCGCGAATCGGCGGGCCAGCCCGGGGGCGTGCAGCCCTGCTGCATTGACCACCGTGCGCGCTCGCAAGCGCGTACCGTCGAATGCTTCCAAATTTATAGCATCTTGCGCACATTCCGCAAGCGCCAGGGGCGAATTCAGTGCAACAAGTCCCCCCGCATGCTCCAGATCGCCCTGCAGCGCGAGCATCAGGGCATGGCTGTCCACAATGCCGGTACTGGGCGAAAACAAAGCGGCAACACATTCCAGCGCAGGCTCCATGGCCTGGGCTTCATGGCGACCCAGCCAGCGCAGATCCAGCACGCCGTTGGCTTGCGCCCGCGCCTGGATGGACTCAAGACTCGACAACTGGCCCGGCGAGGTTGCCACCAGGAGTTTGCCGCAGCGGCGGTGAGGCACATTGCGCTCAGTGCAGTAGGCATACAGCATGTCTCGGCCTCGCACGCACAGCTTGGCCTTCAACGAATCGGTAGGGTAGTAGATCCCGGCATGGATCACCTCGCTGTTGCGCGAGCTGATACCCGTTCCGATGGCATCGGCAGACTCCAGCACCATCACTTCGCGGCCCTGCAGGGCCAGCGCCCGCGCGACGGCAAGGCCCACGACACCCGCACCAACCACCACACAATCAACAGCATCCGCCATCACTCAGCCCTCCAATAGGCACCGCATCCTCAAACCTGCTCGAACCCGTCGAGCACATTGACGGCGTTGGTGCCCAGTTCTGCAGCCGCATAGCCACCTTCCAGCACAAAGACGGTGGGCAGGCCCGCCCGTGCAAGGCGCTCACCCACCCGGGTGAAATCGGCGGATGCCAGCGCAAACTTGGAGATGGGATCGCCCTCAAAGGTATCGAGCCCGAGGGAGACCACCAGGGCGTCGGCCCCCTGGCTGGCAATACGCGCACAGGCGCTTTCCAGCGCATCGAACCAGGTCGTCGCACTGGTGCCTGCAGGCAGCGGCAGGTTCAGATTGAATCCAGCGCCCTCGCCCACCCCGGTTTCGTCCGCATGGCCCAGATAAAACGGGTACTCGGTGCGGGGATCGCCATGGATGCTGATGAACAGCACATCGGCCCGGTCGTAGAAGATGCTTTGCGTGCCGTTGCCGTGGTGGTAGTCCACAT
This sequence comes from Acidovorax sp. Leaf73, assembly GCF_916855635.1. NCBI lineage: Bacteria > Pseudomonadati > Pseudomonadota > Betaproteobacteria > Burkholderiales > Comamonadaceae > Acidovorax > Acidovorax sp. Leaf73. The sequence continues at coordinate 871,089 of NZ_CAKASI010000001.1, read as the reverse complement.
CAAGCAACGCCACACGCTGTGCACCCTGGTTGCGCAGCACCTGTGCGGCCACGGCAGCATTGTTGAGAAAACAATAGCCGCCCATGAAGTCGGGGCCGGCATGGTGGCCGGGCGGCCGTGTGCAGCAAAACGCCGCGCGGGCCCCTTGCGCCACAAGGGTCGCAGCGCTGGCGGCAGCATCGGCTCCCGCCTTGGCTGCAGCCCAGGTACCCGACGCCATGGGCGTGCCGTTGTCCATGGAGTACAGGCCCAGGCGTGCCACAAAATTCTCAGGCTCCAGATCACTGCGCAAGGTACGCACGGGCCAGACCGACGGGAATGGCTGCACTCCAGCGTTGGCAGGATCAAGGGCCAGCCAATGCTGCCAAGCGGTCTGCAAAAAGGCCAAATAGCGTGGCGCGTGCACCTGAGACAAAACGGGGGCGCTATCCACATCCGGGGCCATCAGGCCATGGCCCCGCACCCGCAGCGCCCCTTCGACATAGTCCACGCGTGCAGGCTTCTCAAAACACGGCACGCGTTCGCCGCGAAAAAATTCATGGACGGGGGCGTGACCCTGGTGAAACGGATTGTGGAAGGTGATCATGGGTCAGGGCGTATCGATAGCGGCAAAGGGGCCAGAGGACAGCGAGTGCTGTCCCAGGAAATGCAACCGCCGTGGAATCAAGTCCGACACTTTAGCCTCTCTACGGCATGTAGCAGGCGAAACAGCCGCCCATGCAAACGCCCATGAAAAAACCCCTGCAGACCAAAATCTGCAGGGGTTTTCAAATTGGTGGGTGATACATGGATCGAACATGTGACCCCTGCCGTGTGAAGGCAGTGCTCTACCGCTGAGCTAATCACCCGACGTAGGCACCCTGAAACAGAGTGCATTCGCAAGAAGTCAAAAAGCGTGGTGGGTGATACATGGATCGAACATGTGACCCCTGCCGTGTGAAGGCAGTGCTCTACCGCTGAGCTAATCACCCGTTTCTCTGTGACAGCCCTCTATTATGGCACAGCTTTTCAGGCCGCCTGAACAGTTCTCCAAATTGTTTTGCCACCACTGGCCTTGTCGATCTGCACCAGCAGCTCCGCGTGGGCCACCTGTTCCTGCTCACTGGCACGCAGGACGGGCAGGCTCAATCCGCGCAGGTCGATGGCTGCGATCTTCAGGCCATCGCCACTGTCCTGCGCATCATCGGAAATCAGCAGGGCATCCTGGCCGCGCGTGAGATTGATGTATACATCGGCCAGCAGCTCGGCATCCAGCAAGGCGCCATGCAGCGTGCGGCCCGAGTTGTCCACACCCAGGCGGTCGCACAGGGCATCGAGCGAATTGCGCTTGCCCGGGTACATCTCCTTGGCCATGGCCAGCGTGTCGGTCACGCTCTCCACATACGTGCGGAACGCGGGACGCCCCACCAGTTCCAGCTCCTTGTTCAGAAAGCCCACATCGAACGCGGCGTTGTGGATGATGATCTCGGCACCTTGCAGGTACTGCAGGATGTCATCCACCACCTCGGCGAACTTGGGCTTGTCCTTCAGGAACTCGTTGCTGATGCCGTGCACCTTCAGCGCGTCTTCGTGGCTGTCGCGGCCGGGATTGAAGTACAGGTGCAGGTTGTTACCGGTGAGCTTGCGATTGAGCAGCTCTACACAGCCCAGTTCAATGATGCGATCGCCCCCCTCGGCCGACAGGCCGGTGGTTTCGGTGTCCAGAACAATTTGCCGGGACATCAGTGGTTTTCCTTCGCGTGGTTGATCGTGTATTTCGGAATTTCGACGGTCAGATCGGTTTGCGCAAGGATGGCCTGGCACGACAGGCGCGATTGTGGCTCCAGGCCCCAGGCGCGGTCCAACAGGTCTTCTTCCTCTTCCTCGGCCTGGTTGAGCGAGCTCAGCCCCTGGCGCACGATGACGTGGCAGGTGGTGCAAGCGCAGCTCATGTCACAGGCGTGCTCGATGTTGATGTGGTTGTCCAGCAGGGCTTCGCAGATCGAGGTGCCAGCAGGCGCCGTGATTTCAGTGCCTGCGGGGCAGTATTCGGGATGGGGGAGGATTTTGATGACGGGCATGGGGTGTCTTTTTCTTGTTGAGAGGGATGCGTCGGGCACGCTCAGAGGCTCGCGACGTTCTTGCCAGCCAATGCCTGCTGGATGCCGCGATTCATGCGCTGGGCCGCAAAACCTTCGGTGCCTTTGGCCAGTGCATCGGTCGCGGCTTCGATGACAGCGGCATCATCGGCATCGCGCTGGTGGCGCAGGGCCACCATCAAGGCATCGATGGCGGCGCGCTCCTTGGGGCTGAGCACATCGCCATCCGCATCCAACGCACTCTGGGTGGCGATCAGCATACGGTCGGCATCCACGCGCGCCTCGACCACGGCGCGAGCCTTCATGTCCTGCGCGGCAGTGGCAAACCCGTCCTGCAGCATGCGCGCAATCTGGTCATCGGAGAGACCATACGACGGCTTCACATCAATGCGCGCTTCCACACCGCTGCCCTGCTCCTTCGCACTCACACTCAAAAGTCCATCGGCGTCGACGGTAAAGGTCACACGGATGCGAGCAGCCCCTGCGGCCATGGGCGGGATGCCACGCAGCTCAAAACGCGCGAGGCTGCGGCAGTCTTGCACCAGGTCGCGTTCGCCCTGCACCACATGGATCGCCAAGGCGGTCTGACCATCCTTGTACGTGGTGAAGTCCTGCGCCTTGGCGGTGGGAATGGTCTCGTTGCGCGCCACGATGCGTTCCACAAGCCCGCCCATGGTTTCGATGCCCAGCGACAGCGGAATCACATCAAGCAGCAGCAGATCACCTGAGGTGTTGTTGCCCGCCAGCTGGTTGGCCTGGATGGCGGCGCCCAAGGCTACGACTTCATCGGGATTGAGGTTGGTCAGCGGCGGCTTGCCGAAGAACTCCTCCACGGCGCGCTGCACTTGCGGCATGCGGGTGGAGCCACCCACCATCACCACGCCTTGCACCTCGTCCCGTGCCAGATGGGCATCACGCAGCGCACGGCGCACTGCGGCCATGGAGCGTGCCGTCAACTCAGCAGTGATCGCTTCAAAGTCCGACCGTTTGACGTCAAATCGGGCCTCAGCGCTTGATAGTAAAGCGCTGAATGCTGCCAAATCAGTAGCAGTCAAGGCCTCCTTGCAGGCGCGTGCAGCCATGCGCACGGCGGATTTGTCGGCTGCAGTGGTCGCCCGCAGCCCTAGCTGATGCAGTACCCAATCGGCCAGCGCGGCATCGTAGTCATCCCCCCCCAAAGCCGAGTCACCCCCCGTGGAAATGACTTCAAACACGCCCTGCGTCAGGCGCAAGATCGAGATGTCAAAGGTGCCTCCGCCCAGGTCGTATACGGCATAGACCCCCTCGCTGGCGTTGTCCAGGCCATAGGCAATCGCGGCAGCGGTGGGCTCGTTGATCAGGCGCAGCAGGTTAATGCCGGCAAGCTTGGCCGCATCCTTGGTGGCCTGGCGCTGCGCGTCGTCAAAGTAGGCCGGCACGGTGATGACGGCGCCATAGAGATCGTCGTTGAAGGTGTCTTCGGCTCGGTAGCGCAGCGTGGCCAGAATCTCAGCGCTGACCTCAACGGGCGACTTGTTGCCATCCACCGTAGCGAGACTGACCATACCGCCCTCGTCACTATCGGCAGCAACCACGAAGTCGTAGGGCAACTTGCCCGCTTCCGCCACGTCTTTCAGGCCACGCCCCATGAAGCGCTTGGCCGAGGCGATTGTGTTGCGCGCATCCTGGGCCTGCGCCGCCACGGCGTCATATCCGATCTGGCGACCACCGTTTTCGAGGTAGCGCACAACGGAGGGCAGCAGCACCCTACCCTGCGCGTCGGGCAGGCACTCTGCCACGCCATTGCGCACGGCGGCAACCAACGAATGGGTCGTACCCAGGTCAATGCCCACGGCAATGCGCCGCTGGTGTGGGTCGGGAGATTGGCCGGGTTCGGAAATCTGCAAAAGCGCCATGAAATTTCGGGTCTCAACGTGGTGGAGCCTACCGTCACGTCAGCAAACGATAGAGGCCCCAAGGGGAAGGCAAAACCGCTCTATTGTCCCAGTTGCTCTCGGCGTCGTTCAATGTCGTCGGCAAATCGCGCAATGAACATGAGGGCTCTGACCTGGCGGGCCGCGCCCGCGTAGTCCTGCTGCTGGTCGATGAGTTGCTCGCACTGCGCCAGCGCGGCGCTGCGGGCCTGCGCGACAGCGTCGTCCAAGGTGTCGAGTTCGCTCTCTGCGCGGGCATCTTCCAAAGCCTCGCGCCACTCCATCTGCTGCATCAAAAACGCAGTGGGCATGGCCGTGTTGTCCTCGGCATTGATGGGGGCTGCGTGCAGTTCGCACAGGTAGGCCGCACGGCGCATTGGATCTTTCAGGCGTTGGTAAGCCTCGTTGATGCGCACGGACCACTGCATGGCCACGCGTTGCGCCGCCGCACCCTGCGCCGCGAATTTGTCGGGGTGGGCTTCGCGCTGCAGTTCCTTCCAGCGCGCATCGATGGCGCTGCGCTCCTGGGCAAAGCGGCGCGCAAGGCCAAACAATTCAAAGTCGTCAGATTGCAGGTTCATGCGCTAGTAGGCTGAATGCGGAAATCCAAGAAAAAACCGCCAGCACGCGACGCGATGGCGGTTCGACGGCGCGAAAGCAGCTGGTGATCAAACGCGGAAACTCTCCCCACAACCGCAGCGGTCACGCTCGTTGGGGTTGTTGAACTTGAAGCCTTCATTGAGACCCTCGCGCACAAAGTCCAGCTCGGTGCCGTCGATGTAGGCCAGGCTCTTGGGGTCAATCAGCACTTTGACACCGTGGTTCTCGAACACGATGTCCTCAGGCTCGCTGTCGTCCACATATTCGAGCTTGTAGGCAAGCCCGGAGCAGCCGGTCGTCTTGACTCCCAGGCGCACTCCCAGGCCCTTGCCTCGGCGGGACAAGTAGCGGTTGACGTGCCGTGCAGCGGCTTCTGTCAGCGTAATGGCCATGTCTCTCGATCTATTTATCTGTCAAATCAGGCAGCGGCAGTTGCAGTGGCTGCGTGCTTGGTCTTGTAGTCGAGCACAGCAGCCTTGATGGCATCTTCAGCCAGGATGGAGCAATGGATCTTGACGGGCGGCAGGGCCAGCTCTTCAGCGATCTCGCTGTTCTTGAGGGCTGCCGCTTCGTCCAGCGTCTTGCCCTTGACCCATTCAGTCACCAGCGAAGACGAGGCGATCGCCGAGCCACAGCCGTAGGTCTTGAAGCGCGCGTCTTCAATCACGCCGGTCTCGGGGTTCACCTTGATCTGCAGCTTCATCACGTCGCCGCAGGCGGGCGCGCCCACCATACCGGTGCCCACCGAATCGTCGCCCTTGTCGAACGAACCCACATTGCGGGGGTTTTCGTAATGGTCAACCACTTTTTCTGAGTAAGCCATGATGTGTACCTCTTCAATTCTTCCAAAATCTTCAGTAAATCAGTGCGCAGCCCACTGGATGGTGCTGATGTCGATGCCGTCCTTGTACATCTCCCACAGTGGGCTCAATTCGCGCAGGCGGGCCACGTTCTCGCGGATGGTGGAGATGGCGTAGTCGATCTCTTCTTCGGTCGTGAAACGGCCGATGGTCATCCGCAGGCTGCTGTGCGCCAGCTCATCGCTGCGGCCCAGGGCGCGCAACACGTAGCTAGGCTCCAGACTGGCGGATGTGCAGGCAGAACCCGACGACACCGCCAGGCCCTTGATGCCCATGATGAGCGATTCGCCTTCGACGAAGTTGAAGCTCATGTTCAGGTTCTGCGGCACGCGGCGCTCCATGCTGCCGTTGATGAACACCTGTTCAATGTCCTTCAAGCCATCGAGCAAGCGCTGCTGCAAGGCATGGGCCTTGGCATTGCTCTCGGCCATTTCTTCTTTGGCGATGCGAAAGGCTTCACCCATGCCCACGATCTGGTGCGTGGGCAAGGTGCCCGAACGCATGCCACGCTCGTGACCACCGCCGTGCATCTGCGCTTCCAGCCGAACACGAGGCTTGCGGCGCACATACAGCGCGCCAACGCCCTTGGGTCCGTAGGTCTTGTGTGCGGTCATGCTCATCAGGTCGATGGGCAGCACGTTCATGTCGATCTCGACCCGGCCTGTGGCCTGGGCGGCATCCACGTGCAGCAGGATGCCCTTTTCACGGCACAGCGCGCCGATGGCGGGGATATCCTGGATCACGCCGATCTCGTTGTTCACAAACAGGATGCTAATCAGCACCGTGTCGGGGCGGATGGCGGCCTTCAGGGCATCCATGTTGACCAGGCCGTCTTCCTGCACATCCAGATAGGTGGCTTCAAAACCCTGGCGCTCCAGCTCGCGCATGGTGTCCAGCACCGCCTTGTGCTCGGTCTTGAGCGTAATGAGGTGCTTGCCCTTGCCTTTGTAGAAGTGCGCTGCACCCTTCAAGGCCAGGTTGATGGATTCGGTAGCGCCGCTAGTCCACACGATTTCACGCGGGTCCGCACCAATCAAGTCTGCCACCTGCACCCGCGCCTTTTCAACCGCTTCCTCAGCCTCCCAGCCCCAGGCATGACTGCGCGACGCCGGGTTGCCGAAGTGTTCACGCAACCAGGGAATCATGGCATCGACCACACGGGGGTCCACGGGGGTGGTGGCGCCGTAGTCGAGATAGATGGGGAAGTGCGGGGTCATGTCCATGGCTGGCTCAGTAGTGGTTGCTGGCTGGCAAACGCAATAAGAAACAAAAACGGGTTCAAAAACTGTTCAGGGCGGTGCCGACCCCAGGGTCGGCACCGCCCTTGGGCTATCAGGATTTGGCGAAAACGTTGCCCAGAGCGAACACAGAGTTCGGAGCATTCACGCGGATCGGCTTGACCACCGGGGTCGTCGAAATGGCACGGCGTACCACCGGCTTGTCTTCGATCTGCACGCCCTTGGCAATCTGTTCGTCCACCAGCTTTTGCAACGTGACGGAATCCAGAAACTCGACCATGCGTTGGTTGAGCGATGCCCACAGCTCATGCGTCATGCAGCGGCCAGCTTCGCCCAGGCAGTTTTCCTTGCCACCGCACTGCGTGGCGTCAATGGGCTCATCCACCGAGACAATGATGTCGGCCACGGTGATGTCGCCCGCCTTGCGGGCCAGGGTATAGCCGCCACCGGGGCCACGGGTCGATTCGACCAGTTCATGGCGGCGAAGCTTGCCGAAAAGCTGCTCCAGGTACGACAGCGAGATCTGCTGGCGCTGGCTGATGGCCGCGAGGGTGACTGGGCCATTGTTCTGGCGCAGGGCCAGATCAATCATGGCGGTGACCGCAAAACGGCCTTTGGTTGTGAGACGCATCGCAAGCTCCTTGTGCTAAGGCTTGTTCGTTGTAGAAACCGCCTGCACTGACTGTTGGTCAGCAAGGCACCGTCTCCGCCCCTTACTCCGAACAGTCGCCTGCCACGGAGCCCTTCATCGCTGGGCTGTTTTCTTGAGTATTTTGTGCGAGTATAACACAAATCCCTATCGAATCTGTCGGGTTAAAAAACCAACTAGTTTTTAATTGACCTGATAGTTATTTCCGATTGTTCTTTCGCCCATTACAAGGCCACCGAATCATTGCCATGTGCACCAAATGCCTGGTCCTTTAGCCGCGTGAGCTGGTCGCGCACCCGGGCGGCCTGCTCGAACTCCAGATTGCGAGCGTGTTCCAGCATGAGTTTTTCCAGCCGCTTGATCTCGCGCGCCACGTCTTTCTCTGACATGTCCTCCACCTTGGCGCGCTGCAGGGCTTCCTGCTCCAGCCGTTCTGCGTCCTTACCGGCCTTTTCGCTGTAAACCCCGTCAATCAGGTCTCTTACCCGCTTGACAATGCTGCGCGGCGTGATTCCGTGGGCCTCGTTGTGTGCGATCTGCTTGACGCGCCGACGTTCCGTCTCGCCCATGGCTTTTTTCATGGAGTCGGTGATGCGGTCCGCATAGAGGATGGCCCGGCCATTGAGGTTCCGCGCCGCACGGCCGATGGTCTGGATCAGGCTGCGCTCGGCCCGCAGGAAGCCTTCCTTGTCCGCATCCAGAATCGCCACCAGCGACACCTCGGGAATATCCAGGCCTTCGCGCAGCAGGTTGATGCCCACCAGCACGTCAAAGGCGCCCAGGCGCAGGTCGCGGATGATCTCCACCCGCTCCACCGTGTCCACGTCGCTGTGCAGGTAGCGCACCTTCACGCCGTTGTCCGTCAGGTAGTCGGTCAACTGTTCAGCCATGCGCTTGGTCAATGTAGTAATGAGTACGCGCTCATGCTTTTCGACACGAATGCGTATTTCTTGCAGCACATCATCCACCTGATGGGTGGCGGGACGCACTTCCACCTCGGGGTCCACCAGTCCGGTGGGGCGCACCACCTGGTCGACGATCTGGCCAGAGTGCGTGCGCTCGTAGTCCGCCGGTGTGGCGGTGACAAAGATCACCTGCCGCATACGCTGTTCGAACTCCTCGAATTTGAGCGGTCTGTTGTCCAGCGCCGAGGGCAGGCGAAAGCCATACTCGACCAGCGTGGTCTTGCGCGAGCGGTCGCCGCTGTACATGGCGTTGAGCTGGCCGATCATCTGATGGCTTTCGTCCAGGAACATCAGAGCGTTCTTGGGCATGTAGTCGGTCAGCGTGCTGGGCGGGTCGCCGGGCGCGGCGCCCGACAGGTGGCGCGTGTAGTTCTCGATGCCCTTGCAGTGCCCTACTTCGCTGAGCATCTCCAGGTCAAAGCGCGTGCGCTGCTCCAGCCGCTGCGCCTCCACCAGCTTGCCGTCGGCCAGCAACTGTTTGAGGCGCTCGGCCAGTTCGACCTTGATGGTCTCCACCGCTGCCAGCACCTTGTCGCGTGGAGTGACGTAGTGGCTGCTCGGGTACACCGTGAAGCGCGGAATCTTCTGTTTGACCCGGCCCGTCAGCGGGTCAAACAGCTGCAGGCTCTCGATCTCGTCGTCAAACAGCTCGATGCGCACGGCCAGCTCGGAATGCTCGGCCGGAAACACATCAATGGTGTCGCCCCGCACGCGGAACTTGCCGCGCGAAAAATCAGCCTCATTGCGCTGGTATTGCATGCGTATCAGCTGTGCGATTACGTCGCGCTGGCCCAGCTTGTCACCGGTGCGCAGCGTCATCACCATGCGGTGGTAACTCTCGGGCTCACCGATGCCGTAGATGGCCGACACCGTGGCCACGATGACCACATCCGTGCGCTCCATGAGGCTCTTGGTGCACGAAAGCCGCATCTGCTCGATGTGCTCGTTGATGGCGCTGTCCTTCTCGATGAACAGGTCGCGCTGCGGCACATACGCCTCGGGCTGGTAGTAGTCGTAGTAGCTCACGAAATACTCCACGGCGTTCTTGGGGAAGAACTCGCGGAACTCGCTGTACAGCTGCGCGGCCAGCGTCTTGTTGGGCGCGAAGATGATCGCCGGGCGCCCCATGCGGGCGATCACATTGGCCATGGTGAAGGTCTTGCCAGAGCCCGTCACCCCCAGCAGCGTCTGGAAGGTTTCCCCATCGTTCAAACCTTCCACCAGCTTGTTGATGGCCTCGGGCTGGTCGCCGGCCGGTGGGTACGGCTGGAACAGTTCGAAGGGGGAGTTGGGGAAATGGACGAACTCGCCGTCTTGCTTTTCCGTTATGACTTCTGTGAGATCCGGCATAGGTGCGGTCAACGATTGGTAGAGGCAGGCCGTTAAAATCGGCCGAACCCGGCACAGTACACCACGCCCGGATTCTTCGCTACTGACAACCTTTCAAGGATTTTCATGTCTCTGTTCACCGCCGTCGAAATGGCCCCCCGCGACCCCATCCTGGGCCTCAACGAGCAATTCAACGCCGACACCAACCCCAACAAGGTCAACCTGGGCGTCGGCGTTTATTTCGACGACAACGGCAAGCTGCCCCTGCTGCAATGCGTGCAGGCGGCAGAAAAGACCATGATGTCCACCCCCACGGCCCGTGGCTACCTGCCCATCGACGGCATCGTGGCTTACGACAACGCCGTGAAGGCTTTGGTGTTCGGCGCGGACAGCGAACCCGTCACCTCGGGCCGCGTGGCTACCGTGCAAGCGGTGGGTGGCACGGGCGGCCTGAAGATCGGCGCCGACTTCCTCAAAAAGCTCAGCCCCAACGCCAAGGTGCTGATCTCCGACCCCAGCTGGGAAAATCACCGCGCACTGTTCACCAACGCCGGTTTTGAAGTCGATACCTACACGTACTACGACGCGGAAAAGCGTGGCGTGAACTTCGAAGGCATGCTCGCCAGCCTGAACGCTGCAGCCCCCGGCACCATCGTTGTGCTGCACGCCTGCTGCCACAACCCCACGGGCTACGACATCACCCCCGAGCAGTGGGACCAAGTGATTGCGGCCGTCAAGGCCAAGGGCCTGACGCCCTTCCTCGACATGGCCTACCAAGGCTTTGGCCACGGCATCGCCGAAGACGGTGCCGTGATCGGCAAGTTCGTGGCTGCAGGCCTCAACTTCTTTGTCTCTACCTCGTTCAGCAAGAGCTTCAGCCTCTACGGTGAGCGCGTGGGCGGCCTGTCCGTGCTGTGCGCCGACAAGGAAGAAGCTTCGCGCGTGCTGAGCCAGCTCAAGATCGTGATCCGCACCAACTACTCCAACCCACCCATCCACGGTGGCGCGGTGGTGGCTGCCGTGCTGAACAACCCTGAGCTGCGCGCGATGTGGGAGAAGGAACTGGGCGAGATGCGCGTGCGCATCAAGGCCATGCGCCAGAAGCTGGTGGACGGTCTCAAGGCTGCGGGTGTGAAGCAAGACATGAGCTTCATCACCACCCAGATCGGCATGTTCAGCTACTCCGGCCTGTCCAAGGACCAGATGGTGCGCCTGCGCAATGAGTTCGGCGTGTACGGTACCGACACCGGCCGCATGTGTGTGGCAGCCCTGAACAGCAAGAACATCGACTACGTCTGCCAGGCGATCGCAAAAGTGGTCTAACCCCCTGAGTCGCTTGCGCGCCTTCCCCCTTTCTCTCGAATTGCTGCGCAATTCGGGAAGGGGGACGCAGCCAGCGCGGCGGGGCGGCCCTTGCGCGGCTACCTCGCATGGGCTGCGCTTGTTCGGGGGGCAGTGGCGATACGCAATCCATTGAATGCCCCTTTGAACCCTCACTCTGATCTTCAGCGCCGCTTTGTGAGCGAAGCGCTCCAGAACCCGCACAACGCGGCCCTTCTGGAGCGTTTGCCGTTTCTGGGCCTGCCCGACGCGTGGCTGGTGGCGGGCTGCCTGTTTCAGACGGTGTGGAACCTGCGCTCAGGCCTGGAGCCCACGGCGAACATCAAGGACTACGACCTGTTCTACTTCGACGGCAACGACTTGTCCGAATCGGCGGAGCAGCAGGTGCAAGCCCAAGTCACCGCCCTCTTCGCCGACCTGCCCATCACCGTGGAAGCCAAGAACCAGGCCCGCGTGCACCTCTGGTACGAACGCTGGTTTGGCTACCCGTATGCGCCACTGCAATCGGCCCGCAACGGGATCGAGCGTTTTCTGGTGCCCTGCACCTGCGTCGGGCTGCAACCTGCTGACAACCTGAGCGTCAACGAGTCCACCCTGTACGCGCCCTACGGGCTGGAAGAACTGTACGCAGGACTGCTCAAACCCAACCCCGCATGCCCGCATCTACCGCTGTTCCAGACCAAGGCTGAAAGCTATCGAGAACGCTGGCCGTGGCTGACGATCCGGGCCACCGCCTGATCGGCAAAGCCGCCAATTTTTACGTCTTTTTGATCCCTAGCGCTTGATGCAAAAGCGCTGGCAGCTATCAAAATAGAAGCAACCGGCGCTATCCTGCATCACCCCCACAGCACCGACCGCATCGAGATCGACGCCGACTGGTAACCCGTATTGAAGAAACGCGGCATCTCGCTGGGCAAAACAGCTCCTGCGGCGTACAGCAGCGGCAGATAGTGCTCGTGCGTGGGGTGCGCCTGCTGGGCCACCGCACCCAGTTTCTGGAAGTCCTGCAAGGCGCCCAACTGGCCCTTCTTGATCTGCTCCTGAACCACGGTATCGAACTCGGCCGCCCAGTCGTAGGCTTCGTTGGCGGCCGAGCCACGGCGAGATGCGCGCAGGTTGTGCACGATGTTGCCGCTGCCCACGATGAGCACACCCCGCTCGCGCAAGACCTTGAGCTGCTGGCCCAGCGCATAGTGCTCGGCCGGGGCGCGGCTGTAGTCCATGCTCAACTGCATCACCGGGATCCGAGCCTGGGGGAACATGGGCTTGAGCACCGACCAGGTACCATGGTCCAGGCCCCATTCGCCTTCGTCCACACCCAGTGCCCCGCCGGTAGCGGGCGACTTCAGTTCGGCCGCCAGACTGCGCGCCACCTGCGGCGCACCGGGCGCGGGGTATTGCTGGTCGAACAGCGCCTGCGGAAAGCCGCCGAAGTCGTGGATCGTCTTGGGGTTGGCCATGCCCGTCAGCTGCCAGCCGCCGCGTGTGAGCCAGTGTGCCGACACACACAGGATGAGCTGGGGCTGCACCGCGCGCGCCATCAGCTCCGCACCCATGGCCTGCCAGCTGCGGCGCCAGGCGTTGTCCTCGATGGCGTTCATGGGGCTGCCGTGGCCCACAAACAGCACGGGCATGCGGGGCGAGGGCTTGAGCGCCTGCAGCGCGGTCGCTGTGGCGGCGCTGCTCAAAGCCGAGGTCATGAAAGCTCCCGGAAAGGCGGCCAGGCCCGTCAGGGCGGCCAAAGAGGTTCTGCGTTGCATGGGTGGGGGAGCGTAACAAATTATGTATAACGCGGGGAGTGAGCCCGCGCGCCCCTTGAAGTTCCAGCGCCGCGCCTTCTCCTTTCGTTCAAAACCACAACACCGAGACAACCCCACCCCCATGACAACCGCCCTGCCCCAGCCCCTGCGCAATGTCCGTGTCCTGAGCCTCGCGCTCAACCTGCCCGGCCCCGCCGCCCTGATGCGCTGCGCGCGCATGGGGGCCGACTGCACCAAGCTCGAACCTCCTCCAGCCCCTGGCTATCCCAGTGCGGACCCCATGGGCATCTACAGTCCAGCGGCCTACGCCACGCTGCACCAAGGCGTGCGCGTGCTGCATGCCCACCTCAAGACGGCAGAAGGCCAGGCCGCGCTGCACGAAGAACTGACCCGCACCGATGTACTGATCACCTCATTCCGCCCCTCGGCGCTCACCAAGCTGGGCCTCTCCTGGGAGGCGCTGCAAGCGAAATACCCGCGCCTGTCGCTGGTGCGCATCGTGGGCGCTGCGGCCGAGCGTGCCGAAGAACCCGGCCATGACCTCACCTACCTGGCCGATGCCGGGCTGGTCACCGGCACCGAGATGCCCCCCACCCTGTACGCCGACATGGGCGGCGCCCTGATGGCCAGCGAGGCCGTGCTGCAGGCCCTGCTGGAGCGTGGCCACACGGGCAGCGGCGTGTGCATCGAAGTCGCCCTGGCCGACGCCGCCGCTTGGCTGGCCCAGCCGCGCGACTGGGGCCTGACCACGCCCGAGGGCGACGTGGGCGGCAACCACGCGGGTTACCGCATCTACCCCTGCGCCGATGGCCGTGTTGCCGTGGCCGCGCTGGAACCCCACTTTGCCGCCAGCCTGTGCGCCGCTGCAGGCCTGCCCGCCACGGGCGACCCGCAGGTGCTGCGCGCCCCTGCCACGCACGCGGCCGTGGCAGCCTTCCTGCGCACGCAAACCCGCGCGCAACTCGATGCGCTCGCGGTGGCGCAGGACATTCCCTTGCACACCCTTGTTTGAGAATTCCGTTTACTGATGCAGAAACAAGGCACCGTCATCCGCTGGGACGCTACCCGCGCCTTCGGCTTCATCCGCAGCCCGGACACGTCCGCCGATGTGTTCTTTCATGTGCGGGACTACCGGGGCGCCACCCCGCCGCGCGAATGGCTCGCCGTGGTGTACGAGGAAATTCATGTCGGCGGAAAAGGACCACGGGCCATGGCAGTGCTGCCTGCGGCCCAGCAAGGGGGCGCATCCCCGTCCCGCCCAGCGGCCACATCAACCCCTCAGCGGGGACGACAGAAACCGTCGCAGCGGGCGCCCCAATCCCAGCCTCAACGCCGCCGGCGCCCCCCAGAGTCCAGCGGCCCACCCAACCCTGCCAGTCCTGCACTGGTGTTGATGCTGGGCTGGGTGGCGCTGCTGGCATGGGGCTTCTGGGCGGGCCGACTCCCATGGTGGGTGTTGGGGGCGGCCCTGGCCGTCAACCTCCTCACGTTCTTGGTCTACGCCATCGACAAAAGCGCCGCACAAACCGGCCAGTGGCGCACCAAAGAGAGCCATCTGCACCTGCTGAGCCTGGCAGGCGGCTGGCCGGGTGCGTGGTTTGCGCAGCAATGGCTGCGGCACAAATCCCGCAAGGTGGAGTTTCGCGCCGTCTACTGGGTCACCGTGGTGTTGCATTGCGGGGCGCTCGGGGCCTGGGTGGGCGGGTGGCTGCCATAGCGGCGCCACCAATGCAGTATCAATTTGATAGCTGCTAGCGCTTGATACATAAGCACCAGAGGCAATTTTGATTCAAAATTTGCAGCCCATCGCGCGCAACACAGGGGGCTGACGCGCAGATTGCCCGCTGGCCTACACCGTGCGCCACAGCCACGGGTTTCAATCCCTAAGGTCTGAAACACCTCGGGAGAAGCCCATGAAACCCCTCATTCTTGATTCCACCATGACCAACATGGGCGGCGTTTTCTACCCCACCGGCCATGTGTTCGCACTCTTCCCCGACGAAGACTGCGTGCGCCAGGCCGCCACCGCGTTGCAGGCCGCCGGCCACCAGGGCGACACCGCGTACGCCAGCCCCGAGGTTATTCTGCAAGAGATCGTCCGCACCCTGGGCACGGCAGATGCCCCGATGCCCTCGGTGGGCGCCGAGGGCGACATGGTGCGCCGCATTGCCGACCTGGCGGGCACTGGCCACCACGGCATGCTGATCGCCATGGCCGACAAAGACAACACCGATACCCTGGTGGAAGCCATTGCCCCCCAAGGTGCAGTCACCGCCTTCTACTACCGTACCTTCATCATCGAAGACCTGATCTCACAGCCCGCCGGTGACGGCCCGCAATCGGTGGTGGTGGGCACCCACGCAGCAGAAGGCTGAAGCTTGCGTTCATCGCGCAGCAGCGGTACCGGCCGGGCTGGCGACGCTGGTTGAAAACGGCAGAAGGAGTTTTGGCCGCGGGATCCAGCAAATCCATCCGGGGCGCAAAGGCCCAGTGCTTGCGCCTGGTAAACGCTGCCGCAATACCGTGCCGGGGCATCACCAGCAGGATTTGCCGGTGGAACCCCACGGCCATGAACACCCCGCGCTCCAGCATGCTCCACCACTGGTCGGCGTAGCGCGCAGCCCCCAGCCCATAGACACCGTGGGCGCAAACACCCTGGCTACCCAATCGCGCGGTACCAGCTGGCGGCCATTCCACTCGCCGCCACGCAGGTAGAGCAGCGCCAGGCGCGCCATGTCGCGCGTGCGCATCTGCACGCCAAATTCGCCGGTGGAGGCACCTTGTGGATCCGCCTCCCGCGACACATCCCGCAAACCCAACGGGCCAGACAGATGCGTCAGGGCGTAGGCATGGTCAGCGGGGCTTGCGTGCCGATGGTTTGGCCGCCCCGGTCACACGCGGCGGCAAGCCGGTGTGCTGGGTCAGCATGCGGCCCTTTTGGGGCTGCCCTGGCTTGGCAGGCCGGGATGGCAGCACTTTGGCGGCTTCTGCCTTCTGTCCCACGGGCGTCGAGTTCTTGCGCCGCGCACTCTGGTATCCGCCGTCGGTCAGCGGCTGGAAGGTCGGGATCAGGTGGTGTTTGCCATTGCCGATCAAATCCGCTCGGCCCATGGCCTTGAGCGCCTCGCGCAGCAAAGGCCAATTGTTGGGGTCGTGGTAGCGCAGGAAGGCCTTGTGCAGGCGGCGGCGTTTGTCGCCGCGCACGATGTCCACCGCTTCGCTGTCGCGTGTGATCTTGCGCAGCGGGTTCTTGTTGCTGTGGTACATGGCCGTGGCCGTGGCCATGGGGCTGGGGTAGAAGGTCTGCACCTGGTCGGCACGGAAGCCATTCTTTTTAAGCCAAATGGCGAGGTTCATCATGTCCTCGTCGCTGGTGCCCGGGTGCGCGGCAATGAAGTACGGGATCAGGAACTGCTTCTTGCCCGCTTCTTCGCTGAACTTCTCGAACATCTGCTTGAACTTGTCATAGCTGCCGATGCCCGGCTTCATCATCTTGGTCAGCGGCCCCTGCTCGGTGTGCTCGGGCGCGATCTTGAGGTAGCCGCCCACGTGGTGCTGCACCAGCTCCTTCACGTATTCAGGGCTTTTCACAGCCAGGTCGTAGCGCAGGCCCGAGCCGATCAGGATCTTCTTGATGCCCTTCAATGCGCGGCCACGGCGGTAGATCTTGATCAGCGGATCGTGGTTGGTGCCCAGGTTGGAGCAGATGCCTGGGTACACGCAACTCGGTTTGCGGCAGGCGGCCTCAATCTCGGGGCTCTTGCAGCCCAGGCGGTACATGTTGGCCGTGGGGCCGCCCAGGTCGCTGATGGTGCCGGTGAAGCCCTTGACCTTGTCGCGGATGTCCTCGATCTCCTGAATGATCGAATCTTCACTTCGACTCTGGATGATGCGGCCCTCGTGCTCGGTGATGGAGCAGAAGGTGCAGCCGCCAAAGCAGCCGCGCATGATGTTGATCGAGAAGCGGATCATCTCCCACGCGGGGATCTTGGTCGCGCCGTCGTGGCTGCCGTTCTCGTCGGCGTAGCTCGGGTGCGGGCCACGGGCATAGGGCAGGTCGAACACGTAGTCCATCTCCGCCGTGGTGAGCGGGATGGGCGGCGGGTTGATCCACACGTCGCGCGCGGTCACGCCCTCGCCATGCGCCTGCACCAGCGCGCGGGCGTTGCCGGGGTTGGTCTCCAGGTGCAGCACGCGGTTGGCATGGGCATACAGCACGGGGTCGCTTTTGACCTGCTCGTAGCTGGGCAGCCGGATCACGCTTTTGTCGCGTGGTGGCACCTTGAGCTTGGCCTTGAGCGCCGGGTTCGCCACGAACAGCATGGGCTGGATGACGGGGTTGGGCTCGTCAGATTTTGGGTCTTTTTGGCCGCTAGCGCTTATTCCACCTGCACTAGCAGCTACAGAATCAGGAGCATCATCCTTACTACAGGTGCTGCCTTGCGCAGCCGCCTGCTCGCTGGTCGTCATGTAGGGGTTGACGTGGGCCTCCACGCGGCCAGGCTCGTCCACACTGGTGGAGTCAATCTCGAACCAGCCCTTGCCGGTCTCATCGTCGGGCCGGCGCACAAACGCCGTGCCACGCACGTCGGTGATCTGCTCCACCGGCTCGCGAGCGGCGATGCGGTGGGCCACCTCAACCAGCGCGCGCTCGGCGTTGCCGTACAGCAGCAGGTCGCACTTGGCATCCACCACGATGGAGCGGCGCACCTTGTCGCTCCAGTAGTCGTAGTGCGCAATGCGGCGCAGGCTGCCTTCGATGCCACCCAGGATGATGGGCACGTCCTTGTAAGCCTCGCGGCAGCGCTGGCTGTAGACGATGGCGGCGCGGTCCGGGCGCTTGCCGCCGATGTCGCCGGGGGTGTAGGCGTCGTCGCTGCGGATCTTCCGGTCGGCGGTGTACCGGTTGATCATCGAATCCATGTTGCCCGCCGTCACGCCCCAGAACAGGTTGGGCTTGCCCAGCACCTTGAAGGGCTCGGCGCTTTGCCAGTCGGGCTGGGCGATGATGCCTACGCGAAAGCCCTGGGCTTCGAGCGTGCGGCCGATCACGGCCATGCCGAAGCTCGGGTGGTCCACATAGGCATCGCCCGTCACCAGGATGATGTCGCAGCTGTCCCAGCCCAGTTTGTCCATCTCGGCGCGGCTCATCGGCAGGAACGGGGCCGTGCCAAAGCGCTTGGCCCAGTACGGACGGTAGCTGGTCAATGGCTTTGCGGCGCGCGCAAAAAAGGAGACGTCAACGGGGGCGTTCATGCAGAGGAGTTTCGCGACCGGCCCTTGTGCGTCAAGGGCGTCGTGGGGCGCGGCTGTGGTGGTTAACCCGCGATTTTACGGCGGCAAGCCCTTTTTGTCGCTGCTTGCGCGTTGCCCTTGTGCGTTGGAGGTCTTGATGAACATCAGGCATATACTTGCCAAAGTCAATCAATTGCATGACTATGGCATTCATGACCACAACCAGCACTCTATCCCAGCCCACCTCCACAGCCGTGAAGGCAGTGCGGCGTTTCAACCGCTTTTTTACCCGGCGGGTGGGCGTGCTCGACCCGTATCTGGGCAGCGACCTGTCGCTCACCGATGTACGCGTGCTGTACGAACTGGCGCACCGCGAGGCGCCCGTTGCCAGCGAACTGGCGCGCGACCTGGGCCTGGACGGCGGCTACCTGAGCCGCATCCTGCGCCGTTTTGAAGCATCCGGCTGGATCACCCGCAGCGCCAGCACCAAGGATGCCCGCCAGAGCATGCTCACCCTCACCCCCACGGGGCGCGAGGTGTTCGAGCCGCTGCAACAACGCTCACGCGACGAGGCCGCAGCCCTGCTGACCCCCCTGCCCCCCGCGCGCCAGCAGGAGCTGGTGGACGCCATGGAACGCATCGAAGCCTTGCTGGACCCCGCCAACGCGGCGCCTAAGGCCACGCGCATGGCCGTGCTGCGCGACCCGGTTCCTGGCGATATCGGCTGGGTGGTGCAACAGCACGGCGAGATCTACTGGCGCGAATACGGCTGGGACAGCCGCTTTGAAGCCCTGGTCGCGGATATTGCCGCGCAGTTTGTGCGCAAGTTCCAGCCCGCGTGGGAGCGTTGCTGGGTGGCCGAGCTGGACGGCGAACGCGTGGGCGCTGTGTTTGTGGTGCGCAAGTCGGCCACCACGGCCCAGCTGCGCATGCTGATCTTGTCACCCAAGGCGCGCGGGCTGGGTCTGGGCGCGCGCCTGGCTGACGAGTGCATCGCCTTTGCGCGGGCCAAGGGCTACAAAAAGATGGTGCTGTGGACCAACAGCTGCCTGGCTGCTGCGCGGGGCATTTATGCCAAACGCGGATTCAAGCTGGTCAAGTCAGAGCCGTACGAAGGTTTTGGCCAGCAGCTGGTGGGGGAGACGTGGGAGCTCAAGCTGTAACATCGCCTGCTTGGCACCACGTCGACAACTACCCAGAGAAGAACGCATGCAACGCGCCGCCTGGCCTCCATTGATGTACTGAACGCCCGCAGCGTGAGCCTCCACTGCGCCTTTGGCACAGACGGTGGCAACCGCTGCCCTTGCTGGCCCCCTGCCCGGGCCAGCGCTTTGCTTTTTTCGTCTATTTCGAGTGCTCCGTTGCCATGACGGAGCTCGGAAGACGAAAGGCGGCAGTTCTCATCCTGGATACCGACATGCAACTTCTCGACACACTGGTGGCGCGCGCCATCCCTTGGGTGCCCCGCGCACTGATCCGCAAAATTTCTCGCCGCTACATCGCAGGCGACACCCTCGCCGAAGCCCTCGTGCGCGTGCAACAGCTCAACGCGCAAGGCTTCTCCGTGACGCTCGACGTACTGGGCGAAACCATCTCGACCCTGCAGCAGGCGCAGGCCACTGCCAACATCTACATCGAAGTGCTCCACGCCGTCCACGCCCAGGGATTGCAGGCCAACATTTCGATCAAGCCTTCCGCACTCGGACTGCTGCTGGATGCGCAGCAGTGCGAACAACTCATCCTGAGCATTCTCGACACCGCAGAGCACCACCGGAACTCCGTTTGCCTGGATATGGAGGACACCCGCTGTACCCAAAAGGAAATCGAATTGTTCGGACGCTTGCGGGAAGGCTTTGACAACGTCGGCCTGGCACTACAGGCGTATCTACTGCGCACCTACCAGGACATTGAGCCGCTCTTGCGCGAAGCCAGCACCTTGCGCATGTGCAAAGGCATATACGTGGAGGATCGCTCGCACCTCGTGCACGAGGCCTGGAACGACCGCAGTGCCATCAACGAACACTTCCTGAAGCATGTTGAGCGTTGTTTCGAAGCAGGTAGCTTCGTCGGCATTGCCACGCACGATGCTGCATTGATCGCGCGCATCGTCGAACGGGCGCGCCGCGATGACATCGATCGAAGCCAATTTGAATTTCAGATGCTGCTGGGCGTGTGCGAACCCCTGCGCGACAAACTGCGGGACATGGGCTTCAACGTGCGCATCTATGTGCCCTTTGGCAAGGACTGGTATGGCTACAGCACACGGAGGCTGAAGGAGTCTCCCCGAATCGCAGGGCATATCGCCAAAGCGCTGATCGGGCTCTGAAAACACCCCATAAAAAAATGGTCCCTCAGGACCATTTTTTTTGTGACGCGGTGGCAATACCACCACCGGCAGCAGGCGAGACAGCTACCACTCCCCCACTTCGCGCACCCGCTGGGCCAAGTCCGGGATCGCATCGTCCTCCACAACGGGTGCTGCCTGCACTGGGGCCATGACCGCCTCCGCCACACTTGGCTGCGCGCGCTGGGGCATCAACCGACCAAAAACGTGGCTGGCGAGGGTTTCATGCAGGGGAGCGGTAAATGGTGCGGCAAACATGGCAGTTCCTTTTCTGATGGCCTGAGTGCTTTCAAGTCGGTAGCAGCAGGTTAGGCCACAGCAACAAGCCTCAAGTGTAGGAACGAGCGCCTTTTGCAGGTGTGACAGAACGCACAAACAACACGGTTTTGTCACGAAGGGCGCGCTTATCGCGACAAACGGCACGGTGCACGCCACAAATCGGCCGAATCCGCCACGCCGTAAACTCTTCGCCCCATGTCACAGACCCTGGCTGCGCCCGCGCACAGCGAAATCATCATCAAGAAAAGCCGCTTCATCGGCTGTGTGCAACCCATGGCCGACCGTGCCAGTGCGCAGGCGGCGGTGGATGCCCTGTGGAAGCAGCACCCCGGCGCCGCCCACATCTGCTGGGCGCTGCTGGCGGGCGGCCAGTCGGCGGCGGTGGACGATGGCGAGCCTGGTGGCACGGCAGGCCGCCCCATGCTCGACGTGCTGCGCCACCAGGACCTGGAAGGCGTGCTGGCCACCGTGGTGCGCTACTTTGGCGGCGTCAAGCTGGGCGCAGGCGGACTGGTGCGAGCCTACACCGACGCCATTGCCCAGGCCCTGCTGACTGCGCCCAAGGTCACGCTGCAACGCATGAAAACCCTGCAGTGCCATGTGCCCTATGCGCTGGAGGGGCTGCTGCGCCGCGAGATCGAGGCCGCGGGTGCGGAGCTGATCAACGTGCAGCACGGCACGCTCGTCACCCTGCAGTGGCGCTTGCCCGAGGCCCAGGCCGCCGCCTTTGTGCTGCGCATCAACAACAGCGGCCAAGGCCGCGTGGGCTGGACCGAGCCCGACGCCTGAGCTGGGAGTGTGGGCTGCAGAGGGAGCATCGGCTGCAACGCGCGATAAACCGGTCTTGCGCGTTTCGCTTCGATGCCTTCTGCCGCCCACCCTCCTAGGGGCAGCCCAGCCGGACCTGGCGCCGACTCGGAACAAATGCCTTTACGCCTACAAGCGCTGTAGCGGCAGGCCGCCACACTCAGAGCTTTACCGGGCTGCTAAGGAGACGCTATGAGCCAACCGCTCGACACCATAATCATCGGCGCAGGCACCGCCGGTCTGGCCGCCCTGCGCGAAGTGCGCAAGCGCACGGAACGCTACCTCATCGTCAACGAAGGCCCCTGGGGCACCACCTGCGCCCGCGTGGGTTGCATGCCCTCCAAGGCACTGATCGAGGCGGCCAACGCCTTCCACCGCCGCCATACGTTTGAAGAATTCGGCCTGCGGGGCGCCAGCGCGCTGACCGCCGACCTGCCCGCCGTGCTGCAGCGCGTGCGCGATCTGCGCGACGACTTTGTGGCCGGCGCCCTCAAAGCCACCAGCGAACTGGGCAGCGCACATATGTCGGGGCGCGCCACCCTGCTGGGCCCCCACTCGGTGGACATTGACGGCACCGCCTACGCCACCCGCAGCATCATCATCGCCACCGGGTCACGCCCCAGCGTGCCGGAAGAATGGCTCGCGTTTGGCGACCGCATGCTCACCACCGACACCTTGTTCGAGCAAAGCGCCCTCGGCCCCCGCATTGCCGTGATTGGCATGGGCCCCATTGGGGTGGAGATTTCGCAAGCCCTTGCGCGGCTGGGCTTGCAGGTGGCCGCATTCACCACGGGCGATACGCTGGCGGGCCTGAGCGACCCAGTGCTCAACGCCGAACTGACAGCGCTGCTCAAGCAGGAAATGGTGCTGCACATGGGGGCCGAAGCGCAGCTGCGTGAAGTACCCGGCGGCATTGAAGTCACCAGTGGCAACAACCGCGTGGTGGTGGACCAGGTCATCGCGGCCATGGGCCGGGTGCCCAACATCCAGTACCTGGGCCTGGAGACGCTGGGGGTGCCCCTGGACCCGCGCGGCATGCCCACCGTCAATCCACAAACCCAGCAAATAGGCGATTTGCCCGTGTTTCTGGCCGGAGACGCAAACACCCATGCCCCCCTGTTGCACGAGGCCGCCGACGAAGGCCACATTGCGGGCATGAACGCGCTGGCTGACACCCCCACACGCTTTCAGCGCCGCACCCCGCTGGGCATCGTGTTCTGCGACCCCAACATCGCCACCGTGGGCCAGCGCTTTGCCGACATGGACCCCGCCCACACCGTCACCGGCACAGCCAGCTTTGACAACCAGGGCCGCGCCCGCACCGCGCAGCAAAACCACGGGCGCATCTGCATCCACGCCGACCAGGCCACCGGCCGCCTGCTGGGCGCTGAAATGTGCGCCCCACAAGGCGAACACATGGCCCACCTGCTCGCGCTGGCCATTCAGCAAAAACTCACCGTGCACGATCTGCTGGGTATGCCGTTCTACCACCCTACGCTGGAAGAAGGCTTGCGCACTGCGCTGCGGGATACAGCACGGCAATTGCCCCAGGGGCGCGAGTCTGATTTGGCGACGTGCACGGCCATTGGGGTGGCGGCGCTGGAGTAGGAGCCTTAGAGCCTGTTTACGATCTCCCAGGAGTCGCGCAGCGGTCTTTGCGGGATGGTATGCAAGGCGCGGTGCGCAGCCAATAGCTCGGCTATCGGCAAGCGCCGCCACGCCGCAGACCGCCCGCAAAGACCGCTGCCCGAAGGGTTGGAGCGAAATCGGGCGATTGAACGCCTCGGCTGCTTGCATGGGCATGAGCCCACGCGGCGCACCCGAAGCATCCACTCATCCCGATTGCGCTCCAACGCGACCCCTGGGAGATCGTAAACAGGCTCTTAGGGATGACCTGCACAACTCCCTGCGGTCTGTGATAGCGCGATCTCGGGCGGTCCACTGCGTTGCTTTTCTTGCCAATAGCGCGGCTATTGGCAAGAAAAGACGCCTTGTGCCCCATCCCGATCCGCACTACCACCGCCTCGCGAGGGTTATGCAGGTCATCCTTAACAGGGCAGAGATGTAACACCCCTCAAGCCCAGTTCGCAAATTGCCGATATCCACCCATTACCCCAAGGAACCACCATGGACGTCGCCCTCACCAACAGCATCGTCAACACCGCCACCGCGCTGGCCAGTGCCAAGACGTCGGACGCGCTGAACATGGTGGTCTTGAAGAAGGCGCTGGACATGCAGGCCGTGTCGGCCGCCACGATGCTGGACGCCATGCAGCAGTCCATGCCCCAGCCGGCGCTGGCAACGTCTGGCAGGCTGGGCACCCAGGTCAACACGTTCGCCTGAGCCGCTCGGCCACCCAAATCAAGGGGCGCTGAACTACCTCAGCCGCGCAGGCGACAGCCCTGCCACATCCACCTTCTCGCGCACCAGCTCCTCGGCCAGCGATTCGCCGCGCAACAACTGCCGGGCCAACAGCGAGGCACCTGCAGCGCTTTGAATCCCATACCCACCCTGCCCGGCCAGCCAGAAGAAGCCGGGCACATGGTTGTCCCAGCCAATCACCATGTCGCCATCGGGCACGAACGAGCGCAGGCCCGCCCAGGTGTGGGAGGGGCGACGGATCTGGAAGGTGGTTTTTTCCTCGATGTGATAAATCCCCGTGGCCACGTCCAGTTCTTCGGGCACCACGTCGTGCGGGTGTGTCGGGTCCGCGTTGGCGGGCGAGCCCAGCAGCTGGCCCGCATCGGGCTTGAAGTAAAAACTCTCGTCGATGCCGATCACCGCAGGCCAGTGCGTGGCGTCCATGCCCTCGGGCACGGCAAAGGTGAAGGCGGTGCGGCGGCGCGGCTCCAGGCCGATGGGCGGCACGCCTGCCAAGCCCGCTACCACGTCAGCCCAGGCGCCTGCGGCGTTCACAATGGTTTTGGCCTGCAGCACCCGGCCATCGGCCAGGGTCACCTTCCAGCTATCGCCAACGCGCTGCAGGGCCGTGACCTCGGCATTCGTCAGCACCTGGCCGCCGCGCTGGCGCAGGCCACGCAGGTAGCCCTGGTGCAGCGCGTGCACATCGATGTCGGCCGCCTCGGGCTCGCTCATGCCTGCGGCCACGGCTTCGGGCTTCAGGCACGGCAGCTGGGCCAGCAGTGCGGCCTGCTCCACCCATTCCACGTTGGGCGAGATCGCATGGGCTTCTGCATAGGCCTGTTTCAGCATGTCGAGCTGGTCCGGCCCGGCCACGTAGACCACGCCACGGGGCGAGAGGATGGGGTCTGACCCGAACTCCGGCGGCGGCGCGTCGTAAAAAGCGCGGCTCGCCCGCGTCAGCGCCTGGATGTTGGGTGTGCCGTAGGTAGCCATGTACAGCGCGGCCGAACGGCCGGTGGTGTGGTAACCGGGCTGCGATTCGCGCTCCAGCAGCAGCACGCTGGCGCCCTCCCCACCGGCTTTGTCCTGTACCAACTGCCAAGCCACCGAGGCACCTGCAATGCCCGCGCCAATGACGATGGTGTCCACTGATTGCATGGTTTTGTCTCCTGGCTTCGTTCAGACCGCAGAGACTTGCGCCGCCGAGGTGGCACGGTCATCACGCGGCAGGCTGCGCGCATCACGCTGATCGGGCGCGCCGGTGACGATGGAGGTCAGCGCGGGATCGGCATTTGTTTGCATCAGCTTGGCGATGTCAGGCCGTGGGCGGGCCAGCTCGGCGATGCCCTTGAATGCTTGCTCCAGCGCGTGGCCCACGCCCAGCGTGTGGCGGTCGGCGCGAAAGCGCCCGACGATCTGCAGACCAAACGGCATCCCCACGTCATCCAGCCCGCACGGCAAACTGAGCGCTGGGTGCGTGGTCAACGTGGTCACATAGGTCAGCGCCAGCCATCGGTAGTAGTTGGCCTGCGGCTCGCCGTTGATGTGGCTGGCGAACAGCTGCGTCCACGCAAAAGGCGACACGGGCGTGGTGGGCGCCAGGATCACGTCGTACTGCTCATACAACTTCTGGAACCGCGCCAGGATGCGCGTCTGCTCGGCCTGCGCCCAGGCGCTGTCCAGCAGGGTCATCGCAGCGCCCATTTCGTAGTTGGCGCGGGTGTTGGGGCCCAGGCTGGTGGGGTCGCGCTCATAGGCCTCGCGCGTGCTGGCCACAAAGGCTTCGGCGCGCAGCACGTCAAAGCAGCGGTGCACGTCACCCAGGTCGATGTCGATGGCATCGCAGCTGGCAAACAGGTGCTTCATGGCCTGCACCTTGCGGCGGAACACGGCGCGGATGCCGTTGTCCACAGCGCAGGCGCCGAAGTCCTCGGTGTAGGCCACACGCAGGCGGCCCAGGTCTACCGTGTCGGGCAACAAGAAGCTCATCGGGTCCAGCGGGTAGCTCAGCGGGTCGCCCGCCGATATGCCCGCCGTGGCGGCCAGTTGCAAGCAGGCCTCTTCCACCGTGCGGCCCATGGGGCCCACCACCGAAATGGGGGTCCAGCCCAGCAGCTTGCGCGAGCTGGGCACCACCCCGGGCGATGGCCGGAAGCCCACCACGCCACAAATGGACGCCGGTATGCGCAGCGACCCGCCCGTATCCGACCCCGTGCACACCGGCAGCATGTCGCACGCCAGCGCAGCGGCCGATCCGCCCGACGAGCCCCCGGCATTCAGGTTCGGGTTGAACGGGTTGCCGGTGGCGCCCCACACCGTGTTGCGCGAGTTCGCGCCCGCACCCATCTCGGGGATGTTGGTCTTGCCGGTGACGATGGCGCCCGCCGCGCGCAGCCGCGCCACCAGCACGTTGTCCTCCGCCGGGATATTGCTGCGGTAGATCTCCGAGCCGTAGGTGGTCAGCAGCCCAGCCGTGGCTTCGAGGTCCTTCACGCCCAGTGGTAGCCCGTGCAGCAGGCCCAGCGGTTCGCCACGCAGCACCGCCTGCTCGGCGGCCTTGGCCTCGGTGCGGGCGCGGTCGTAGCAGGTGGCGGTGATGGCGTTCACATGCGGGTTGATGGCCTCGATGCGCTCAATGCAAGCGTCGAGCAGCTCGACGGGCGAGACTTCCCGCGTGCCGATGCGGTGGCGCAGTTCGTTGGAGGTCAGCTCGACCAGGGTGCTGTGTGAAGTCGTCATGTCGAATTTGTCTCCTTTTTCTTGCTTGCCTGGTGGGGCCCGATCAGTCTGCCGTGATGGCCGCCCGCTGCGCCACGGCGCGCATCAACGGCAGTTCCCTGTCGATCAGCTCGCTTACCGCCTTGGCAGAAGCATAGGTCGGTTCAAACCCCACGGCGATCAGTTTGTCGCGGGTTTCGGGGTCTGCCACCACCTGCGCCAGTGTCAGCTCCAGCCGTGCCTTGACGGCGGGCGGCAAGCCGCGTGGGGCCACCATGGCCAGCCAAGTGTCCATCTCCACGCCGGGGTAGCCACTTTCTGCCAGCGTGGGCACCTTGGGCAGCAGGGCCGAGCGCTTGCCCGCCGTCACGGCAATGGCCTTGATCTTGCCGTCTTTGAGCTGGGGCAGCGCGGCCGACACGGTATCGACGGTAAACGGAATCTGTCCGCCCATCAGGTCCACCATGGCGGGGGAGCTGCCCTTGTAGGGCACATGCTGGATCTTGAGGCCCGCCGCGTGGAAGAACATCTCGCCCGCAAACTGCGACGTGGTGCCGGCACCATACGAGCCGTACGAATACTTGTCGGGCGCGGCCTTCACCATGGCCACAAACTGCTTTACGTCGCTGACCGGCACGTCCTTGTTGGCCAGCAGGATCAGGCTGGTGCGCCCTGCGATGCCAATGGGCTCAAAACTCTTGACCGGGTCGTACGGCAGCTTGGCGCGCACGGCGGGGTTCACGGTGAAGGTGGTGCCCGAGCTCATCAGCAGCGTGTAGCCGTCCGGCGCGGCCTTGGCCACATAGGCCGCGCCGATGGTGGTGCCCGCCCCCGCGCGGTTGTCGATCACCACGCTCTGGCCCAGCTTGTCGCCCAGCTTCTTGCCAATCAGGCGGCCCAGCACGTCGGTAGCGCCACCGGGCGGGAACGGAATCACCAGCGTGATGGGCTTGGAAGGGAACGTAGCCTCTTGCGCCATGGCAGGGCCCCATGCAGCGCCCCACAAAGCACAGAGGATGGCGGACGACAAAAGCAGTTGCTTGCGGTTCATGGGGAGCTCTCCAAAGGTGACAAAGGTTGGGGGATAGACGAATCAGGGAATGACAACAATCAGCCTTGTGCCGCGAGCACGGCCCGCCCACGCTGCACAAAGCCCTGGTACTGCGCATCGGGCACCAGCAGGCCGCCCGTGGTCCACACCAGGTGTGTGGCGTTGTGCAGCACCGCGTCGATGCCCGTGCTGCGCAGCCAGGCCTGCCCGGCGGTAGTGCCCGTCAGCATGGCCGGGCCGCTGAAGCCTGCCGCAGCCGAGGGCTCGATGCGCTCGCCCAGGGCATCGAGCACCAGCACCAGCTGCGCAAACAAGGTGTCATCGGCCACGGTAAACACGCCCGACAGCAGCGGCTGCATCAGCTCGGCGGCCAGCAGCGACGCACGCGGCACGGCCAGGCCATCTGCCTCGGTGCGGTTGGTCAGACCCCAGTCGTACACCGAGGGGTGGTCGTCCATCCCTGGTGTGGTGTCGGCCAGCATTTGCACCATGAAGCATGGCGACTGCACCGGCTCGGCAAAAAAACAAAACACATGCGGCCCCAGCAACTGCCGCAGGCCAAACGTGATGCCTGCTGGCGCGCCACCCACCCCGCAAGGCAGGTACACGATGAGCGGGTGCTCGGCATCCACCGCCACGCCCTGTTCTGCCAACTGTTTTTGCAGGCGCAGCGCTGCCGCGCTGTAGCCCAGCAGCAGCGAGAACGATTGCTCGTCATCCACAAAGTGGCACAGCGGGTTGCTTGCCGCCTCGGCGCGGCCTGCGGCTACGGCGCGTTCGTAGTCGCCTGTGTGCTCCACCACCTGCACACCGCGCTGGCGCAGGCGGTCTTTCTTCCACTCCTTGGCATCGGCCGACATGTGCACCGTGGCCTGGAAACCCAGGGCCGACGCCACCACGCCAATGCTCATCCCCAGGTTGCCGGTGGAGCCCACCGCCACCTGGTAGCGGCCCAGCACCTCGCGCGCCGCCGGAGTGGCCAGCGCACGGTAATCACCGCCGGGCTGTACCAGCCCATGCTCCAGCGCCAGCCGCTCGGCAAACTCCAGCACCTCGTGCATGCCGCCCCGGGCCTTGATGGAGCCCGCCACGGGCAGGCTGTGGTCGGCCTTGATGAACAGGCGCCCCTGCCCCTCGGCCAAACCGAGGGCAGGTTGCAACGCGGCGGCGGGCAGCAGAGGCGACTCCACTACGCCCCCGGTGGCGGCCAGCTCCGGGAACACCTGCGCCAGCAGACCCGCAAAACGGGCCAACCGGTCGGCGGCGGCCTGCGTATCATCCAGACTAATGCTGCGCCCCAGCGCCTGCAAAGCAGCCGGGGGTTGCGCCTGCCGGGCCGGGTTGGTCCACAGCGCGGGCTGGGCATTGCGCAAGCGGGTGGCCAGCAGCGCATCCACAGCAGGCGTTCGTTCAGCAGGCGTCATACAGATTCATTCAGTCGTTGAAGTCTTGACTGCATTCTTCGCCGGTCACGCTGCTGTCACAAGCCATTTATAGTGAGCGAAGCATTAGTATTAATAATGGATATTCGCCTCTCCCCCTCCCTGCTCGCTTGGCTGCGCAGTTTTGATGCAGCGGCCCGCCACGGCAGCTTTACCAAGGCGGCGGCCGAGCTGTGCATCACCCAGGGCGCCGTCAGCCAGCAGGTCAAACAGCTCGAAGACTGGCTGCGCCGCCCGCTGTTCCTGCGCACCCCGCGCGCGTTGGTGCCCACGCCCGAGGGCAAATGGCTGGCCGTGGTGCTGCGCGAAAGCTTCGACGCCATCGAAAGCACCCTGGCCCAGATGCGCCAGCCGCCCGAGGCGGCCACCGCCACCTTGAGTTGCTCGCCATCGTTTGCCATGAGCTGGCTCACGCCCCGCCTGGGCGACTTCTTTCGCCAGCACCCGCACACCGGCCTGCGCGTGTTTGGCGAATTCCACACGCTGGACCGCACCCGCATGGTGCGCGATGGCATCGAGGCCGCCGTGCGCTTTGACCTGGGCGGCTACCGCGACCTGAACGCCACCGTGTTTCTGGACGAATGGCTCATCCCCGTGGCCAGCCCCGAGTTTCTGGCCCGCCATCCGCCCATCACCCAGCCGCAAGACCTGCACGGCGACTGGCTGCTGCACGACGGCAGCGCCTGGGACGGCGCGGACACCTATGAAGAGTGGCAACACTGGTTTGCGCAGGTGGACGCCACGCCGCCGCCTTGGGCAGGCGGCCAGCAATTCAACCTGTCGCAATTGGCCCTGGGCGCCGCCCTGGCAGGCCAAGGCATCGCCATGGGCCGCGCGGCGCTGGTGCTGCAGGACGTGAAGGCCGGGCGTTTGGTTCCGCTGCTGGGGCGTAGCGTGTTGTCACGGGCGGCGTATTCGTTTGTGACCACCGCCCACCCCAGCCCGGCGATGCAGCTGGTGCGGGATTGGTTGGGGGATGAGGCGCAGCGGTTTTGTGGGGAGCGGGCGCAGGCGCTGCCAGAGCCGCAGGATGCCAAGTAGCTGGGTAGGTCAGGTAACGACGCCCAACCGGCGCACTACCCAGCAACTAGGTGTCAGGTGGTACCCAGTGAGTCGAGGCGAATACTACGGCTAAATATTCGGTGTTTTGGGCCCCTAGCGCTTATTGAGCAAGCGCTAGCAGCTATTATTTTTGACAGATTCTTGGCTGTTCATGGCCAATGAATCCTGAGACAACTGGTCCTGTGACGCGGCCCACTCATTCACGGCGAAAGTTTGAGACAGGAGGCCCCAGCATGTCACTCGCGAGCAGTCGCGACGGCAATGTCTGAGATAACGAGGACGACCGCTTCCGGCCAGAAGCTGCCTTCAGTGATGACTACAGACAACTACACCCCTCCGTCAACGCTTCAAGAACTGATGCAGCGATACGCGCTTGGTGAACGGCATTTCCCGAATGTAGATTTGTCTGAGGCCAATCTTTCTCGCGTTACCCTTGATGGAGCAAGCTTCGGGCCGCATTCCTGGTTTTCCAGTGCAGACTTCACTGGCGCAAGCCTTCGCGGGACCAGCTTTAGCAACTGCAACGTCAAGTGCGCGACGTTCAATAGAGCCGATCTGACCAACGCGACCTTCGCAAATGCGGCTATCGAGTCGATAGGCTTGGATGGCGCTGTGCTAGTCGGAACGAACTTTGTTGGTGCGACGTTCTACGGCATTACGCTGGGTCCAGCCGATCAGTTTCCTTGAGAAGCAAGGGCGTTTCGCAATTCTGAACGACTGATTTGGGAGACAACGCCCGGCTGCTTAGGGCCCGTTGCACCCGTTGCAACGACTGTTGCTATTGACCAATACGAGCCGTCCACGGCTACCGGCAACGGAGGCTTGATCTACTGAGAAGCGGGAATATTTGCGTACGTTCGCCGCAATGATGGGCTACGCGAAGCCAGTGCGCCAAGGCCAAAGCATGTTGCTATGCCAACCACTGCACACAGCGACCCGAGAGCCACCCAAGAAAACGATTTGGCGATGAGGATGTAGGCTTGCCAACTCATCAACGCGATCAGCATGGTCGCGCAAGCTTTCAGCTTATGTGAGGGCGCGAGCAACACGCCAGTGCAAACAAGAAGTATCGAAACTGCAGCGTAGCTAATCGACCAGATCGAAATTGATACGGGTGGAAAAGCACATAGTCCGGGCGACGAACGCCACCACCCTTCTGGACAGACAAACCTCCCCCAACGCGTGACCTGATAAAAAATCAGCATTTGGCCGACAGTGACAATGCCGAAGCAAAAAATTGCCAAAGCCAACCAACGAACGGCTGCAACAACGCTGAGGGGAAATCTTTGCATAGCTCAGTCTATCCCTTCGTACCTGGCAATGGGCTCCATCAATGATCTCATCGGTGGCAGCGTGCGCTTAGCTGAAGGTCACGGCAGCCAACAAGAGCGTCGAGGGCTGGTGGAGTCCTTCACAATCAAGACTTACCCCCGCTTGTTCGAGATGCCGACCCTTCATCATGGATAAATTTTTGCTGCAGAAGCAGGTGCTGGAACGGCTCGCCGAAGACCTGGTGCAAGCAGAACAGGCAATGCGGGCGGCCCATGAAACGGCCACTCACGAAGAAAACATCGCCGAAAACAAATACGACACATTAGGACTCGAAGCCGCCTACCTGGCCACCGGCCAAGCTCGGCGCGCCGAAGCCATCCGCCAGGCGATAGCCAATTGGCGCCAATTCCGCCCGCGCCCCTACGACGCCAGCAAAGGTATCCAGCTCGGCGCGCTGGTCTGCCTGGTTGATTCTGACGACAAGCAGCAGCAGCTCTTCCTCGGCCCGGATGGGGGCAGCATGAAGTTGGTCAGCGGCGCACAGCTCGTTCAGGTCATCAGCAGCGAGGCCCCTTTGGGCGGGGCCATGCTGGGTAAATGCGAGGGTGACGAGGTGTCGATACAGGTCGCTTCAATCAGACAGCAATTTGAGGTGCTGCGGATTCATTAACCTCCATGTAAGTCCACGCCGAATGGGCCGATGTCAATAGAGGTTCGGGCGTGGTGAACGTACCGGCTGGCTGGCAAGGTCAGCCGAACTTTGAACCAGGCCACTGGGTCCGAGGTGTCGCATGCGCGTGAATGAGCGCTGAGTGGCCCAGACCGTGAACTCAGAGGGCCGACATTACGGACTGCAGCCGCTGCATTGCGGCCGTTCCGGGCAGTCCCGCCGGAACGGTGGCACAGACTGGGCCTGACCTGTAGCGGCATACCCGCCACTTCTCGCTCCCGTTGGGTCAAAAAACTTTGCGAAAAGATAAAATTTATACTCTTTTAAAATATTAAGAGTATAAATAGCATCATGTCTACTGACCTCATACCTACCCTTGCCGCCGCCCGCAAGGCCCACCAGATGACCCAGGCCCAGCTTGCCGAGCGTGCAGGCCTTAGCCGCATGACGGTGCAGCGCACCGAAGGCGGCGACCTGGACCCGCGCTATTCCACCCTGGCTGAAATGGCCCGCGTGCTGGGCATGGACATCATTGCCGTGCCCAGCAGCCTGCGGCCCAGCCTGGAGGCGTTCATCCAGTCGGGGGGCAAGTTTCTGGGGCAGCCCGAGGGCGTGGATGCGCCGCCATCCGTGGTGGACGGCATGCGACGCTGACCAATAGCGGTCACCACGTGCGCACCCATTCCGCCAACACTCCATGAGCACCTCCATCCGCTACCTGCGCCTGTACCTGCACCGCCCGGCGAAGGCGGACGGGGCGGCGGGCGGTCGCGAAGCGATTGGCTACCTCTCGCAATACGGCGACATCCTGCGCGTGTCGTTTGACGAGAGCTACATCCGCAACCCGCAGCGCCCCACCCTGTCGCTGAGCTTTCAGGGTGCCGACGAGGCCGCGACGCAGCAGATCCTCGCGTCGGCGCGGGATGCGCGGCTGGTGCGCACCGATGGGCGCTGGCCGGTGTATTTTCAGAACCTGCTGCCCGAGGGCCACAACCGCGAGCGGCTTGCGCACGAGCGTGGCTGTAGCCCCGATGACGAGTTTGAGCTGCTGGCCGCCGCAGGCCACGACCTGATGGGCGCGCTGGAGGTGGAGCCCGTGCCTGCTCAAGACGGCATCCCGGACGTGGTGCGGCACTGGCACACCACGCAGGGGCTCGATGTGCTGGAGCCGGGGTTTGTGGAATACCCGGTGGAAGACGCGGCCTCGCTGCCCGGCGTGGTGACAAAGTTCAGCGCGGTGCAGGACGGCCGCCGCTACACGGTGCATCGCAAGGGCGCGGCGGGCAGCGTGATCTTGAAGCTGCCCACCACCGCCCACCCCGACCTGGTGGCCAACGAGTTCACCGGCTACCAGTTGTGCAAGGCGCTGGGCCTGCATTGCGCCGATGTGCGCGTCATCACCCGGGCCGAGGCTGACCTGCCCGATGCCGTGCCCTTCAACGAAATTTTGGCCGTGCAGCGTTTTGACCACCTGCCCGGCGGCGCCCGCGTGCACATGGAAGAGTTCAACCAGGTGCTGGGCTACACGCCGCGCCAGAAATACGGCAAAACCCATGGCAAGGGCGCGCTGCAGGACTGGGCCACCATGCTGCGCGTGCTCAACCGCCTGAGCCGCCAGCCGGTGTTGGACACGCGCGAGTTTCTGGCGCGCATGGTGGCCTTCATCCTGATGGGCAACACCGACGCGCACCTGAAAAACTGGGCCCTGGTCTACCCCGACGGCCGCGTGCCACAGCTGGCCCCGGTGTACGACCCGGTGTGTGTGGCCGCGTTTTTTGAGGGCGTGCCGGACCAGCAATATGCCGTGAACCGCGCCATCGACAACACCCTGCGGGCGCTGACCTGGGACGACATGGAAGGCCTGATGAAATCGGCCGGGCTGCTGCGCGTGCCCCGGCACCTGGCCTTGTTGCGCGACACGGTGGCGCGGGCCAAAACGGAATGGCCCAGCCTGCTGGAGAGCGCCCCGGCGTCTGTGCGCAATGTGGTGGCGCAGCGGCTTGCAGGCGATGTGGCCCTGGCCCGGTGATGGCGGACCACCCTGCAAAATCGGCAGGCCTGCGCGCAGGGTTCGGCGCGGGCCGTGCCTTGTGACCCCGAACCGTTTTTGATTTGCTCCATCCATGCACTCCCCGATCGCAACCACCACGCCCCCAACAGCGTCTGGCTCCTTGCCGCCCGATGCGGACAGGGGCGCCCTGCAGGTCCCACACCTCAAACGCTGTTGGTCACGCTGGATGGCCGCACGCCAGGGCCAGGGTTTGAAGGGCGCCGAAGCGGAGGCCCACCGCACACAGATCGTGCTGGCCGCGCTGGGTGTGGGGCTGGAGCAGACCATGCAATACGTGCTGCGCGAGGCCCCGGAGTTCGCTGCCTTTGAGGACTGGATCGTGCGCACGGCGGGCGCGCCCGATGCCGCTACCGTGGCGCGGATTCAAGCCCTTGTGGATGGCGACCCGGCGCCCGAAGCGGCCTTGCAGCTGCAGGCCCGGATCGATGCGATGGAGCCCGTGCTGGATGCGGACGACCTGGCGCATTGGGACGAGCATGGCTATGTGGTGGTACACCAGGCCACCACGCCAGAGCACTGCGCCGCCGCCGCACAGGCGGTGTGGGAGGCCGTGCGCGCCGACCCGGCAGATGTGGAGTCGTGGTACGCCCACGCCCCGCGCAACACCATGGTGCAGATGTTTCAGCACCCGGCATTCGACGTCAACCGACGTTCCCTGCGCATCCACAAGGCATTTGCGCAGCTGTGGGGCACGGCAGACCTGTGGCGCAGCACCGACCGCTGTGGCTTCAACCCTCCAGAACGCCCCGGCTACCCCTACGGCGGCCAGGGCATGCACTGGGATGTGAGCCTGCACCAGCCTATTCCCTTTGCCACCCAGGGCATCCTGTACCTGACCGACACGCCCCCCGAACAAGGTGCCCTCACCCTGGTGCCAGGTTTTCACCGCCGGGTGGGCGACTGGCTGGCCCAGCTACCCGCTGGGGTCGAGCCCCGCCAGCAAGACCTGCATGCGCTGGGTGCCACACCCATCGGCGCGGGCGCGGGCGATCTGGTGATCTGGCACCAGGCCCTGCCCCATGGCCCCAGCCCCAATCGGGGCACGCAGCCCCGGCTGGTGCAGTACATCAACCTGGCCCCCGCCCATGTGCCTTGCCACGACACCTGGGTCTGAGAGGCTGAGAGTCTTTTATCCATGCCCGCCTTGCGCGCCAAAACGCCCCGGCTCGTCGTTGCAAATGCTCGCCATAGCCCGAGCTATGGCTGTGCTTTGCGCCTAGATCCGAGGCGTTTTCGCGCGCCTTTCGGGCACGGCTAAAAAACTCTCAGCCTCTGAGGTGCGGCGAGCGGGGGGCGCACCTCCCCCCAAAAACCGCAAAACTCATAGCAACAAAACCATACAGATAAAGCGCTAGCGGTCATTTTCGATTGAACCGGTCTTGCTAACTCACCGTGGCCGCTGCGCCTTGGTCTTCCTGCGGGTCTCGTAGCGCCGCATCAGCGGCGTTACCGACACCCCGTGCAGCAGCACCGACGCCACCACCACCGCCAGCATGATCGCCAGCAGGCGCTGCGCAATCACCGGATGCAGGTCGTGTGTGATGGCGTACATGAGGTAGTAGATGGAGCCAATGCCCCGGATGCCAAACCATGCGATCAGGCGGCGCTGCGAGCGCTCTACCTTGGCGCTCACCAGCCCTGCATACACCGCCAGCGGGCGGATCACCAGCAGCAGCACGGGCACAAACCACAACACCTCGGTGCCAAAGTCCACCACCGAAAGCAGCGCACCCACCACCAGCACCACAGTCACTTCGGCCAGGCGTTCCAGCTGGGCGTTGAAGCGCTCGACCGACTCCATCATGAGGCCCGGCGCCTGAGCGGCCACGGGGGCTTCACCATCGTTGTTGTCGCCTTGCGCAGGCGATGCCACGGACGCCGCTGGCTCCGCCGCCGCGCGCCGCAGCGCCAACCCGGCAGCAAACACCGCCAGAAAGCCGTAGGTATGGCACAACAAGGCCACGCCATAGGCCAGCGCGATGAGCCCCAGCACCATGAACTCGTCCGGGCCCAGCGCCTCGCGGTGGCGGATGCGCAGGTACAAAATGGCCCGGCCCACAACCACGCCCAGCAGGTAGCCAATCAACAGGCCACCCACCACGGCCCAGAGCACGTCCACCGCCCACCAGCGCCAGCCACTCTCGCCCAGGTCGTGCAGCGACATCAGGCCCAGACCCAGCATCACCAGCGGAAACGCCGCCCCATCGTTCAGCCCGCCCTCGCCCGTCAGGCCAAAACGCAAGCGATCACGGTCTTGCGGGTCGGACACCTGCACATCGGACGCAAGCACCGGATCGGTGGGCGCCAGGATGGCCCCCAGCAGCACGGCAGCGCCCAGCGGCAGGTGCAGCAGCCACACGCCCACGGCGGTGATGGCGCCCACGGTGATCAGCATCGACACGGTGGCCAGCTGCACCGGAATGCGCCAGCGCCGGTCGCGCAGGGGCAGATCCAGCTTCAGGCCCACGGTAAACAGCGAGATGAGCACGGCAATCTCGGTCAGCCGCTCCAGCAGCGGGGCATCACCCACCGGGTCCAATACCAGCAGGCCCAGCCCCCAGGGCCCAATGCCAACGCCCACGGCCAGGTACAGGATGGCCGAGCTGAGCGGCACGCGCGCGATGAAGGAGCTGGTCAGCGTCATCACCACCAGCAGCAGGCCGACCAGCACAAAGCCCAGGGCGGGTAACAGCTCAGCGGTCATGGAACACAGACTGGAGGAGGAAAAGGTTGCACGCGCATCCGGCCACTGTGCACGCCACCCGGGCCCACCGCTGCGGGGGGGTGGCCCCCCGGGCTGTCAGCAGATGTCGCCAATCGGTGAGGCGCCTTTCGGCGTTACCTGGCGGTGCATCTGTGCACAATTCCGTGACTTTGGTGAAAGCCCATGAACGTCTCCACCCTCCTCAAGCTCGCCATGGCCCTGCTCGTGGCGTTTTTTGCCGTCGAGAAGCTCAGGGTGCACTACGCCGACCAGCGGCTGCAAAACCACGGGCTGGCCGCTGTCTCTCAGCCACCGGCCGACAGCCCCGTGCAGGAGGCCACCAGCCAGGCGGCTTTCGAGTTCCGGGGCTACCAGGTCAAGCCACTGGCCACGTTTGCCGTGCGCGCACGGGTGTTGTCGCGCGAAGACTATTACGTGGGCAAGGAGGCCGAGCTGTCCCCGATGGACCTGGCCCTGGGCTGGAAGCGCATGGCCGACCCTGCGGTGTACGAAGCCTTGAACATCACCCAGGGCGGCCGCTGGTACCGCTACACCTGGCGCGACCAACCGCCCATCCCGCTGCAGGAGATCATCGAGTCGTCAGCCAACATGCACATGATTGCAGCCACGCCCGTGGTGGAGCGGGCGCTCAAAAAGGCCCGTGCGGGGGCCTACATCCGCATCACCGGCAGGCTGGTGGAGGTGACACACCCCAGCGGCTGGCGCTGGACGAGTTCGCTCACACGGTCGGATTCCGGGGCCAATTCCTGCGAGCTGGTGTTTGTAGAGTCGGTGCAGGTGGAGAACTGACCCGCCACCGGGCCCTGGTTGCTCCTCGCACTCCCAATTTGATAGCTGCTTGCGCTTTCCCATCAAGCGCCAGGCCCTGTTTTTACTCAAAATCTTACATCTCTACAGGGCAACCCGGGGGCTGGCGCGCCCAAAGTCTGGATACCCTTGGAAGGACAAGCCCCCGCCCGAACCACCGCCCGAAAGGATGCCCATGGCCAAGATCCTGGAAGTGAAATACGAAAACCAGGCCGACGCCCACATTTGCGAGGTGGCGCATGAAAGCCAGGCCGACCTGTGCTGGCACGAGGTGCACTACGCCACCCAGGCCAGCGGCGATGCGATCTGGTTCTTTGTGGCCTATGCCAACCAGGCCAGCTTCAAGGTCTACCGCGTCAAGCACGCCAGCCAGGCGGACCTGAAAATCTTCAGGGTCAGCACCCCGGAGCAGGCTGGCTGGCGAACCAAGGACCATCTGCTGATCGGCAAGCTGGGCAAATAGGTCCGGCCCCAAGAGCGCTACGCCGTGTGAACCGCACCAGGCCCACCGCCCGACTCATCCCCCCACGCACTTTTGCACCTGTTCACCCAGGCCCGTGGCGCCCAGGCGCATCACATCACCGGGCTTGAGGAACCAGGGGTCGGGCTTTTGCCCCAGCCCCACACCGGCGGGCGTGCCGGTCAGCACCACGTCGCCGGGCTCCAGCGTCATGAACTGGCTGATGTACGACACCACGGTGGGCACGCCAAAGATGAAGTTGCGGGTGCTGCCGTTTTGCACGCGCTGGCCGTTGACCTCCAGCCACAGGTCGATGGCGTGCGGGTCGGGGAGCTCGTCAACCGTGGCCAGCCACGGGCCGATCGGGGCAAAGGTGTCGTAGCTCTTGCCCTTGTCCCACTGGCCGCCGCGCTCCATCTGCCAGGCGCGTTCAGACACATCGTTGGCCAGCACATAGCCCGCCAAATGCTGCAGCGCATCGGCCTCGGCCACCTGGCGCGCACGGGTGCCGATGACGATGCCCAGCTCGACCTCCCAGTCGGTCTTGACGGCGCCGGGCGGAATGCGCACATCGTCGTTGGGGCCGCTGAGCGCCGTCACGGCTTTCATGAACAACACAGGCTCGGCGGGCGGCTGCAGGCCCGCCTCGCGCGCGTGGTCGGCATAGTTGAGCCCCACGCACACGATCTTGCCCACCCCAGCCACCGGGCTGCCCAGGCGCGGTGTGCCATAGACGGGCGGCAGGCGGCTTGCGTCGATGGCGGCCAGGGCAGAAAGCGTGCGCGGGTTGAGCTGGGCCGGGCCCATGTCGGGCAGCAGCATGGACAGGTCGCGCAGCGTGCCGGTGGCGTCGATCAGTCCGGGGCGTTCTGCGCCGGGCTGGCCGTAACGGATGAGTTTCATGGCGGGAAATCCTGGTGGGGTCGGCGAAAGGTGGCAGTCGCAGCAAGGAGCCGCGCTGCGCCGACACGCAGCATAGCGGCACGCAACCCCCAGCGTGCACACCAATCACCGGCCCTGCCTTGCCGCAAGACGAGGGCCGCATCCCCTGCGCAGCCCGTGTGGCGCGCGTAACATGGTGCGGGGTGCACCGCAGCGCCAGCCGCGCACCCCAAATACTCCTGATTTAATAGCTTCCAACGCTTACCAGATAAGCGCCAGCAGCCATTTTTACTCAATTTTCCATGGCCACTGCCACCGATCTGCCCTCCCCGCCCCCGGAATCCCCACCCCGGCCCCAACCCCGCAACCCGTCCGATCTGTTCTGGTCTTTCACCTGGCTGGCCCTGCAAGGGTTTGGCGGCGTGCTGGCCGTGGTGCAGCGCGAGCTGGTGGAGAAAAAGCGCTGGATGACGAACGAGGAGTTTGTCGAGGACTGGGCCGTGGCGCAGATCATGCCGGGCCCCAACGTGGTCAACCTCAGCATCATGATTGGCGACCGCTACTTCGGCCTGCGCGGCGCGTTGGCGGCGCTGGCGGGCATGCTGACCTTTCCGCTGATCCTGGTGCTGGCCCTGTCCGTGGTCTATGCGCAGTTTGCCAGCCACCCGGCCGTGGCCGGTGCGCTGCGCGGCATGGGCGCCGTGGCGGCGGGGCTGATTGCGGGGGTGGGCATCAAGCTGTTTGTGTCGATCAAAAACCACCCCCTCGGCCGCCCGCTGTGTGTGGCGTTTGCAGCGCTGACCATCCTGGCCATGGCGTGGCTGCGCTGGCCGCTGTTCTGGATTTTGCCGGTGATCGGTGGCGCGGCCTGCGTGCTGACGTGGAGAAAGCTCGCGCCATGAATGCAGCCACCACCCTCACCACACCCTTGACGGCCCTGGGCGCCGGCGACTGGTTCAACCTGTTCCTGTACTACCTGTCGCTGTCACTGCTGGCCGTGGGCGGCGCCATTGCCACCGCGCCCGACATGCACCGCTACCTGGTGGAGCGCAACGCCTGGCTCACCGACCCGCAGTTCAACGCATCCATCGCCATTGCCCAGGCGGCACCCGGCCCCAACGTGCTGTTCATCGCCCTGCTGGGCTGGAACGTGGGCATCAACGCAGGCGGCCCGGGCCTTGCAGGCTGGCTGCTGGGCGCCCTGGGCATGGCGGTGTGCATGCTGGGCGTGATGCTGCCCAGCAGCCTGCTGACCTGGACGGCCACCCGCTGGGGCCACCGCAACCGCGAGCGGCGCGGCGTGCGTGCCTTCAAGCAAGGCATGGCGCCGGTGGTCATTGGCCTGCTGCTGGCCACCTCGTGGGTGCTGACACGCGCACACGGCAGCTTCGACACCGCTTGGCCCCTGTGGCTGCTCAGCGCCGTGACCGTGGTGCTGGTGTGGCGCACCAGGCTGCACCTGCTGTGGATGCTGGGCGCCGGGGCGGTGCTGGGGGCTATCGGCTGGGTGTAGCCTATGGCAGAGGTGCCGCGCTTGGCACCCCTGCGTGACACGGGGCTGGGTCAGCTGATCCGGCGCCCGTTTTCCGCGTACACGGCCAGGTAGATCGCGTCGGAGCCGATGTAGGGCGCCTTATTGCCAAAGCCAACGTTGAAGTCACCAAACGACAGCGCGCGGATGCTGGCCAGGCCCGCGCGCAGGCGGTCGCGTGTGAGGTCCTTGCCCGCGTTTTTGAGACCCTCGATCATGATCTGGCCGTTGAGCCAGCCTTCAAGCGCGCTGCCGCTGTTCAAGAAGGCCGGGTCAGCCCCGGTAGCCTTCATGGTGCTCTGAAACTTGCGAACCACCACCGATTTTTGCGAATTCGCGTCCGGAAACACCTGCACCAGCGCAA
Source organism: Acidovorax sp. Leaf73 (assembly GCF_916855635.1). NCBI lineage: Bacteria > Pseudomonadati > Pseudomonadota > Betaproteobacteria > Burkholderiales > Comamonadaceae > Acidovorax > Acidovorax sp. Leaf73. Next base: position 830,272 of record NZ_CAKASI010000001.1, on the reverse strand, counting down.
GGCCCCGTGTGGACGCAGCCAGCTTGGGCAGCTCTGACGAGATCACCGTAACCGACAGCCCCGCCAGCGGCACGCCCTGTGCCTTGGCACGGAAGGCCTGCACAAACGCGGTGTTGGCTGTGCCCGTGGTGGCCAGCAGGACGGCACCCGGGCGCTCTGCAGCCACCTTGTCGGCCAGCTCAGCGCCGTTCTTGCCGTCCACGGCCAGTGCAAACTCGCCACCGCGCTCGACCTTGATCTCGTCCAGCGCGCGGGACATGTCCTTGAGCACTTCCTTGCCAAACGGGTTGTCCAGGTACACCACGGCAATGCGTTTGAGGCCCATGTCCACGATCTGCTTGACCAGGCGCTGCGTCTCTTCACGGTAGGTGGGGCGCAGGAAGAATACATGGCGGTTCTCAGGCGCACGCAGCGAGGTCGCGCCCGTCACCGGGCCCACGGTGGGAATTCCCTTGGATTCGATCAACGGCAGGATGGATGCCGTGTTGGCCGTGCCCAGCGGCGAGATCAGCGCGAACACCGACTGGGCCTCGACCATCTCGGTCACGTTCTTGAGGGTGCGTGCAGCCACATAGCCATCGTCCTTGGGGTCCATGCGGATCTCGCGGCCATGCACGCCGCCAGCAGCATTCACTTCAGCAAACGCGGCCTTCATGCCTGCCACCTGCTCGATGCCGGCCTGGCCCAAGGGGCCGGTCAGTGCGATGGAGCAACCCAGGTTGATGGTGCGGGCGGTCAGTGCTTCTTCGGCGGCCTGGGCCGTGTGGGCCCATGCGGGCAGGCCAGTGGCAGCAACGGCCTGGGTGGCGCGCAAGAGAAATTGACGACGGCTCATGGTGTGGGAGATCCCGAAGAAAGCAAAGGTGGAGCAGCCTAGCGGCAGCTGGGGAAACTTGCTGTCAGTTTCGCGACAGAACATACCCAGAAAGGACCGGCTCTCTCCGGGGGATGCAGTACTTGGCGACGGCAGCCTGCAGTGCACAGGGTGCCGAACCGCACGACACCCCGACATCGTGCGAGCCAACGCCGCACTCCGTGAAACTCACCGGGGCATGTTGTGGATCAGCAGATCACCGCACAACGGCGGCGTCTGTCTGCGTCGCTGTGCCCATGGTTTCTCGACCTACAGGCCCTTGCGCCGAATTGCAGCAAATCCCGCAATGGCCAGAAGTCCGGCGAGGAACAGCATCGCCCACTCGGAAAGGGAGGGGATGGTCGAGGGCGGCACGAATCCATCCAAGTTGTTGGTGAAGGTGCACGCGATGGCCGCCCCTGCTGCAGTGGCCGCTGCATCCAGCGTGACGGTGCGCGTCAAGAGGTCGTTTGTCTGCGTTCCACCTGAACCCAGGCCGGTGCAACTGATGGAAGCCAGGGTGTAACCCAAGGGTGGCGCTGCTTCAGTGATGGAAGTGCTGACACCCGCTGCGGTCAGCGTCTGCGTCGCCCCAGCCACGGCCGAGCCGGATGCCAGGGTCGTGATGGACTGGTTGGCAAAGCCGTTGCTGCCGCTGAAGCCAAACGTACCCACGCCGCCATTGGAGATTTTGGATACCGTGATCGAAGGCACGGTGGGGGCTGCACATACGCCAGGGAGCGAAATCGCATTGGCGCTCGTCGTGACGGTTCCGCCCGACGTCAAGGCTCGGCCGGACAAGGTGGCACCGGCGCCCATGGACATACCGGCGTTTCCAATGACCGTTCCGATGAAAGTGGAGTTGGCACCCAGCGTGGTCGCGGCAGTGGGCGCCCAAAACACATTGCCGGCGCAAGCGCCACCATTGAGGGAAACGATGGAGTCGGCGGCGGTGTTGAGCGCCGCAGTCGTCGCCCCGGCGCCGGGGCGAAAGACGTAGATTCCAGAACCGTTCAGGGTTACCGTCGAGCCAATACTCATGGCTCCCGTGCTGGAATAACAGCCAGGCGGGATCACTCCAGGCGTGCCGCCGCTCACAACGACGGCACTGAGATCAACGGCGGAGCCGAGGGGAATGCAGGTGCCCAGTTGGGAATCCAGATCCGCCAACGCAATGCCTTGGTCGGCAATCTCGGTATCACACGGCGTTTTGATGATCCCGGTCACTGTGGTGGGCGCAGTGGACGGGGGGGTTGTGTAGCAAACCGAGCCGTTGATCGTGGTCGGATTACCACTGTTGGTAAAGGTGTCGGAAACGATGGCGAAGTTGCTGGCACTACCCAGCGGCGGTGCCGTCGCCGCCAATGCGCCACAGCTGTATGTCAGGGACAGCAGGGAAACAAGCCCCAGGCTCAGCAGCAAGGCGGGATTTTTTCGACCGAACTTGGACTGGAGGGGGGCAGCATCGCGTGTGGCGTATCCTGATTTGGTGAGGGTGGTTGTGCTGTCGGATGGCATGGTGTTAAACCTTCTGTGGTGACTTAAAAGTCATTAATCAAACAAAAACTAATCTTGTGTGACCCACAGTACTGCGCTTGTCTGCCCAGCGGTGCGATTTGCGCGACTTATGTCCACGGCGGCCATTAGTCGGGCAGTTGGCCTACACCCATGACCCCGTCGCGTTACACATGGGCGCCCTCTTGGGCAAGCCTTCCACGCATCGGCCCTGGTTGTGCCACGGCGATGCCTGAACCAGAACAGCGCTCACTTTGCGCCATTGGGCATTGGGCATGCGCAGTGCTTCTTGTGCAGAGGGGTGCGCAAGGGTCATTGCCCCCTATTGACCCCTATTGACCCCTTGCATGCTCACCTGCCACTCGCATTCCAGCGTCGCTCCGTTGCAGAGATTGCATCTACATGAGGGCCAAAGGCAGCGCGCGCGTCTGTCGCTTGTTCAAAAAGCAATACGGTTTAACGCCAAGCGGCTACCACTATCCAACGCACTTGCGGCTTGCCGCCCAACATCAGCAAAATGTGCATGCAAAGCCAGAGACTTGAGGCATGCCCCTTTGAGGGATCAACCGTTAATCATGCTATTGACTGGCTGCGGACCCATGCGGTGTATCTAAAGTGCCTACCCACGCCGAATGCACCCCGCCGCGATGTCTGAAGGAATTTTTGAACAGCGGCCTGGGGACTGTGCCGCGCAGCCACCCAGCCTCATGAATCGCCAGGGGTCCGCACTCCAGGCATCCAGACAATGAACCAGGGAGACCCACGCATGTCCGACGGACCACCCGCTTGTCGCCGCCACAGCACCTTTGCAGCCATGGCATTGAGCGCATTCGTTGGGCTGGGCGCGGCTCCGCAGGCCTCGGCGGAAGGCAGCCGTACGCTGTACCCCTCCACCTACCCTACCAGCGGCGGCACCTGTGCCAACACGCTCGACCGGGGATGCCGCGCCAACCTGGACCTCCAGCCAGGCAACCGCTATGTGGGCAAGGTCCAGCGCCGCACCTTCCTGTACGTCTACGCAGAGGCGGGCGAGTATGTGCTGCTGGGCTCCCGCAACCGCACGACGGGCGGCGACATCCTGGTCTACAACCCGCAGGATTTCGGCACACCGGGCGACGAGACCCTGCCGGCCAGCGCTGACTTCTCGTGCGCATCCAACACGCCGCCGCCGGGGAGCTTTGGAGGCAGCACTCTGGGGGAACTGAACTCCCGCGACCAGGAGCTCGCTGGCCCCCACAGCGCCGACGGCAGCGCTACCGTCACCAACGGGTTCGCGCCCTGCGCCTACCGTGTTCCCGCCACCGGGATCTATGGCGTGCTGTTCATGCCCGCCACCAGCGGCAACACCAATCTGAATGCCGACATCTTCAATCCGCTGCCCAGCACCTCCACCGTGGCCGCGTGGGACGTCACGGTGCGCGCATCGGCCAGCAGTCTCAGCGATCTCAATGGCCGCCTGTTCACCTACGCCTGGCTGGGCTTCACGGGGGTGAACAACCGCCCTGTCTATTCGCGCCATGACTACGTGACGCTTGATGGCTACCGCTACTCGCAGGCACTGGCGGGGCTCGATCCCAATGGCTTTGCGCTGTATGCCAACCGGCTGGGGTTTCTGGACAACGGGCAGCCCCTGTACAAGGGCGTGCGCGGCAGCGACTCGTTTGTGACGAACCTGGCGGCGGGCCTGTCGGCCCAGCGGCCGGAGTTTCCGATTTTTTTCAGCAGCATCGCCCCCGCAGCCCCCCACTCGGCCGAGGTCAACAAGGTGCTCACAGCGCTGCGCATTCCGCTCACGCCCCAGCCACCTTCGCTGTCGGCCGCCACATTCACCGGCCGCCCGCCCAGCGTGGGTTCACGCACCCTGCCGGGTGCGGGCGGCACGTTCCGGCTTTCGATCACCGGTGCCTCCACCTTCCAGATCATCGTGAGCCGCGACGGTGTGGATTTCAGCCCCTCCAATACGGCCAACGCGGTCATCACGGGTATCGCCGCCACGGGCACACAGGATGTGCCGTGGGATGGCAACGATGCCGCGGGCACCGCCTTTCCCGCCAGCGCCACGCCCTACGCCTACCGGGCATTCGCGCGTGCTGGCGAGATTCACCTGCCCATGATCGATACCGAGAACAACGGCAATGGCACCAGCACCGCCACGGCGAACTTTGGCGGTGGCCCCACCATCACCAAGCTCAACGGGCCGCAGGCTGGCAATACCACCGTCTATTTTGATGACCGGGGTTATGTCACCCAGAGTGGCACCTTGGTGGGTCAGGTGAACGGAACTCTCTGCCCCGGCTCCCCGCCACCCGCCTCCGACCCTGCGCAGGCCCTGGGCGGAGCGGATTCAACACTGGTCTATGGCGCTTCGCCACAGCTGTACCGCTGGTGGCCGCCCGGCGCCAATGCCAACGCCGACTGTGCAGCCACCGGCGGGTGGGGCGATGCCAAGGGGCTGGACCTCTGGACCTACATCACATCCCCGGCCGGCAATGGCGTGCTCTGGATTGACCCGCTCCTGCGGGATACAGCGGCGTCCATCTTTGTGCCTGCTGCAGCAAGGCCGGGCAGCGGGGTGCAGGGGCGCCTGACTTTTGCGAACCGTGGTGCAGACACAGCCACGGGGCTGCAGTACACCCTGACCCTGGATCACAGCTGTGCCGATACGGCAGTGAGCTTCTCCAATCTGCCCACCGGTGCGTCCGCATCCTGCGTGGACACGCTGGGCCAAGGCCGCTACGTGTTCTCGGGCTTCCCGGCCACGCTGGCAGGCGGCGCGTCGGTGCTCGGCGCCGATCCCGCGGCGCCCATGGCGTTCTCGTACACAGCCCCAGCGGCCGGAACCGTGACTGCGGCCGCCACGATTTCCGGCCCCGTGCCCGATGACCTGCCCGCCAACAACTCGGCCACCGGCACCACGGTGATCAGCCCGGTGGATCTGCAAACCACCGCCAGCGCGCCCCTGACGGCGCTGGCTGGTGAATCGGTGACCGTCCTGGCATCGTTTGCCAACCTGAGCGGTACCGCAGCGACACCCTGGACACCCAGCATTGCCATCGGGGCGGCGCTGAACTGCCCCTCTGCCGTGCAACTGGTGAGCGCCCCGCCCGGGGTGACCACGGTCGGCTTCGACGCTGCCACCTGTGCGGTGGCCCTCTCGGGCCTGCCCCCCACGCTGGCCGACGGGCAGATCCTGTCGTTGAGCTTCCGCTACCAGGCGCCCACCCTGGGTCAGGTGCCCATCACCACCACGGTGGCAACCCCGGGGGACGCGCGCACCGCCAACAACAGCGCCACGGCCACCACCACCATCGCGGTGGTGAACATGGTCATCAGCCTGTCGGGCATGCCGCTGCAAGCGATCTCCGGGCACCCCTATTCCGGGACGTTTTCCTGCACCAATGCGGGACTGCTGGACGCCGTCGGTGGCACGCGCTGCGCCATCGACTCAGGACTCCCCCCGGGCCTGAGCCAGACCGGCTGCGTGCTGGACAGTACAAATGCGGCCTGGTCGGCGGGAGACACCGTGCCAGCAGGCGCCACCGTCATCTGCAGTGTGGCCGGTACGCCTGTCACCATCGGGCAGATAGTGATTGTGGCCAGCACCGCCGCCGTGGGCGAGACCATCCTGTCTGACAACACCGCCACCCAGGGCTTGGCGGTGGTGCCCTTGCAAACCATCCCCACGCTCACACAGCCTGCGACCGTGGCACTGGCTGCGCTGCTTTTTCTGATGGCTGCGCGCTTGCGGCCCCGGCGCCGGGCGGGCTGATCGGCGTGTCCCGCAGGAACGGCCCCCCGCCGGCGCACTTGAGCGCCTGAGAGCATTTCAGGTGCGCTGGCGCAGCGCCTCGTACAGGCATACGCCGCTGGCCACCGATACGTTCAAGCTCTCCACAGCGCCCTTCATCGGGATGCTGACCAGCTCGTCGCAGGTCTTGCGCGTGAGCTGGCGCATACCGTCGCCTTCGGCGCCCAGCACCAGGGCCACGGGGCCTTTCAGGTCGACCTGGTAAATGGTCTTGGGGGCGTCGTCGCTGGTACCGATGCACCAGATGTTGCGCTCCTTGAGTTCGTTCAAGGTGCGCGCGAGGTTGGTCACCATGAAGTACGGCATGGTTTCGGCTGCGCCGCTGGCCACCTTGGCCACGGTGGCGTTGATGCCCACGGCGTGGTCCTTGGGGGCGATGACGGCATGCGCGCCCGCTCCATCGGCCACTCGCAGGCAGGCGCCCAGGTTGTGCGGGTCGGTCACGCCGTCCAGCACGAGCAGCAGGGGCTGCTCAATGCCGGCGGCTTCCAGGTCTTCCAGCAGTTCATCCAACGAGGTGGCAACCTTCACGTGCTCAACCCGCGCAGCCACGCCCTGGTGGCCATGGCTGCCGGCCAGCTTGGCGATGCGCACGCTGTCGGCTTCGATCAGGCGGGCACCGGCCTCGCGGGCGCGGTCAAGAAACTGGCGCATGCGGGCATCGCGCCGCGTGGCCTCGTAGTAAATCTCGATGATGGATTTCGGCGCGGTCTTCAGACGCACGCCCACGGCGTGAAAGCCGAAGAGAACTTTGGGGCTGGACATGGGGGGATTATCTGCTGGCGCAGGGCACCGGCTTTGGAAAACTATCAATTTGATAGCTGCTACCGCTTTATGAATAAGCGCTAGAGGCCAAAAACACTCAAAAACCTGGTTTCCGCCTCCCTCTCAGCGCGGCAAATAGCGCTTACACGACCCGCCCGGCTTCGATGGTGATGCGCCGCTCGCACTGCTCGGCGATGGCGCGGTCATGGGTGACCAACACCAGCGTGGTGCCCTGCTCGCGGTTCAGGTCGAACATGAGCTTCATGATGGTTTCGCCGGTGGCAAAGTCGAGGCTGCCCGTAGGCTCATCGGCCAGCAGCACGGCAGGTTGCACCACAAACGCTCGCGCCAGCGCCACGCGCTGCTGTTCGCCACCCGAGAGCACCTTGGGGTAGTGAGAGAGGCGCTGGCCCAGCCCCACGCGGGCCAGCATGTCGGCGGCTACCTTGCGGGCATTTTTGCGAACTTCAGGGCGGTTGGCCAACTCCAGCGGCAGCATCACGTTCTCCAGCGCGGTGAGGTTGCCCATGAGCTGAAAGCTCTGGAACACGAAACCCACCTTCTGGGCCCGCAGCGCAGCGCGCTCATCCTCGTCGATGGCAAAGAGGTCGTGGCCATCGAGCCGCACCGTGCCACGGCTGGGGGTGTCCAGCCCCGCGATGATGGACAGCAAGGTGCTCTTGCCCGAGCCCGACGCGCCCACGATGGCGGCGGTTTCCCTGGCGGCCAGGCGGAAATCGATATCCCGCAGAATGTCGAGGGTTCCGGTGGAATCCGTGACCGATTTGAAGACATGCTCCACGGCAATGATGGGTGTGGCAGCAGCTGTCTTGGGCAATGGAGAGGATTCGGACATGAAAGGCTCTTTACTTTGATTCGATATCAGCAACGGCGCCACTTTATCCTGCGCGCCTCTATCGGGCTTCTGGTGGGGCTTTCGGCGCCCTGCGCCATGGCCCAGGCAACGTCCAAGACAGCGGCCGCGCCGATTCGCCAGCCCGTGATCCTGGTGCTGGGAGACTCTCTGAGCGCCGAATATGGCCTGGCACGCGGCACGGGCTGGGTGGCGCTGCTCGAAAAACAACTGACCCAGGAAAAGCTGGCCGCTACGGTGGTCAACGCCAGCGTGAGTGGGGAGACTACTTCGGGCGGCCGTTCGCGCCTGGCGGCGCTGCTGGCGCAGCACAAGCCCAGCCATGTGGTGATTGAACTGGGCGGCAACGATGCCCTGCGGGGATTGCCGCTCAAGAACACGGAAGAGAATCTGACGGTTATGACGCAGGCGGCGCAAAAGGCCGGGGCCAAGGTGCTGCTGGTGGGCATGCAGGTGCCACCCAACTATGGCACCGACTACGCCAACAAGTTCGCGGGCCTGTTCACCACAGTGGCCAAGGCCCAGAAGGTGGCCGTGGTGCCCTTCTTCCTGAAGGGGGTGGCCGACGGGCCCGATCCGACCCGCCTGTTCCAGCCTGACCGCATCCATCCTCGCGCCGAGGCGCATCCGCAGATGCTGGCCAATGTGTGGCCGGAACTGAAAAAACTCTTGCGCTGAGGGCTCAGGCGCCGGGAGCGCCTGTGGGCTGGTCCGGGGCCGCAGCATCGCCGCTGGGCTGGCCGTCAGCGGGCTGGTCGTCGCCTTGCGGATCGTCCGGCCTGCGCTGTGTTTTGGACCTCAGCTTCTCTTCCTTTTTTTTCTTTTTGGCGAGTTCGCGCTGGCGTTTTTCGTATCCGTAGTTGGGTGTTGCCAAGGTAATTGCTTCCTGAAGTTGAGACTCACTGTAACAGCATGGGTTTTTCAAGCCCCCGCTGGGGGGCGTTGGAGCGGGATGACCGATGCGCGGTACGCATGCCAGCTTGCAAAGCCCAGAACCGGCCCGGCCACCAGCAGCCCGATGCCCCAGAACCAGAGGGAAAACACCACGAGGGTGGTGATAAGTGCGCCCCAGAGCAGCATGACCAGGGGGTTCTCCAGCACCACGCGCATGCTGGTGATACCGGCCGTAAGCGCATCGGTGTCTCGGTCCAGAATCATGGGAATGGACACCACGGAGGTGGAGAACACCAGCGCTGCAAATACGCCGCCCACCACGAGGTACACCGCCACAAAGCTCCAGTTCTGCGGGCTGAAGACCGCCTGCAGCACGCCCGTGGTGGACGGCATGCCGGTGTTGAAGAACACGGCAAACACCACCAGCGATGCACGCCCCCACAGCAGCTCCAGCACCACAAGCACCAGCACCAGCATGCCCATGCTGCCCATGTGGCTGTCCCAGCAGGTGAGCGATTCGCTCAGCTCGGGCTTGAGCCCCGCCTCGCGCCGACGGCTGGTGTCGTACAGCCCCATCGCCAAGAAGGGGCCTACCAGCAGGCAGCCACTCGCCAGGGACATGGTGTATTCAGGCCGGGTGCGGAACACCCAGCCCAGCACCAGCGCCATGCACCAGAAGCAAACGCCATAAAACAGGGCAATGCCGGGAGCCGCGCGCACATCCTGCAAGCCCCTGGCCAGCCAACGGAACGGGTCCGCCAACCCCAGGCGCTGCAGGGTCACGGGCTGGGCCACCGAGGTGTCTGGCGCCGGTTGCTGAGCCGGATCGGCACACGCAGGGAGGGAGTTGGAGGAATCCGATCGGGTGGCGGTCATTCGGGCAGTTCGTGGAAGTGGCAGCGGGACACCCGCGAACACTCACACTAAGCCAGCCCTCGGCGGTGCGCCACTGAGGAAACTACCACCCCGCGCAAAAAAGCAGGCCTCAGCCTGCCGGGAAGGCGTGCTCCAGGGCCTGCTGCAGATCGCGCCGCAGGTCTTCCACCGCCTCCAGCCCGATCGAAAACCGCACCAGCGTGCCCGGCTTCAAGTGCGCGGGCGGGCGGCTGCGCATGCTCGCGATGTTGTAGGGCACCACCAGGCTCATGGGGCCGCCCCAGCTGTAGCCCAGCTTGATCAGCCGCAGGCCGTCGCAGAACGCATCCACCTGCTTCTGGGTGTAGCGGGCATCAATCATCACGCTGAACAGGCCCGCTGCCAGCCCCGCCCCGCCCTGCCCGGCGCCACACAGTGCCTTCCAATGTGTGTGGCCGGGCGCGCCTTCCAGCGCGGGGTGCAGCACCTGCACGATGGCGGGCTGCTGCTGCAGCCACCGCGCCAGAGTGCGGGCCGCTTCGTCATGGGCGCGGTAGCGCAGGCCGATGCTGGGCAGTGCGCGCAGCACAGCCTCTGCGTCGTTGGCCCCCACCCCCAAGCCCAGCCGCATGTGGGTGAGCTTGATCTTCATGTGCAGGCCCGGGTCCCGCGTCATGACGCTGCCCATCAGCACATCGCCACCGCCACTGGGGTACTTGGTGAGCGCGTGGGCCGAAATATCGACCCCCAGGCTGCCATCACCTGTGAGGTCAAACGGCGCAAACGCGAGACCCGCGCCCCAGGTGTTGTCCAGCGCCGTGGTCACGCCGTGTGCGCGGCAGATGCGCACCTGCTCGCACAGGTCGGGAAACTCCATGCTGACCGAGCCCGGAGCCTCCAGCCACACCAGCCGGGTTGCAGGGGTGATGCGGGCGGCCAGATCGGCTGGGTCGAGCGGATCGTAAAACCCATGGGTGATGCCAAAACGCGCCAGTTCACCATTGGCAAGGTCTTTGCCAGGGCCGTAGGCGTTGTCCGGGATCAGCACTTCGTCGCCGGGCTGAAGCAGGGCCAAGGCCACGTTGGCAATGGCGGCAAGGCCGCTGGGAACCAGCACGCACTGCAGGCCGCCCTCCAGCGCACACAGGCGCTCCTCCAGGATGAACGTGGTGGGCGTGCCGTGCAGCCCATAGGTGTAGCCGCTTTTGTCCTTCCATTCGCGCGAGCGCATGGCCGCGACGTTGGGAAAGATGACGGTGGAGGCCTTGTACACCCCCGGCTGGGGCGCTACGAAACCAGCAGGAGGAACGTAGTCATGGTGGACGATGCGGGTGGCGAGGTCGGTGTCGTGCTCTTTCATGCCGACCATGGTAGCGCGCCGCCAGGGCGTGAACCCGGGCGGCGCGTGGTGTGAAGCGCTGTTTGCGGCGCCGGGGCTGATGCCAGCCCGCGCGCTTAGCTCGCGCTGACCACCAGTTGATTGTTCACAGAACTAACGCCATTCACGGCCTTGGCAATGCCTTCGGCGCGCTCACGGGCCACGGCGGAGGGTGCGGGGCCTTTCAGCGTCACACGGCCATTCGCTGTATCGACATCAATCTTCACCGCGCTCAGGTCGGGGTCCTTGGCGAGGCTGGCGCTGATCTGTGCGGTGATTTCTGCGTCACTCAGAAAAACCATGCCCTTATTGGCGGCATCCTTGGCCGAAGATTCTGCATTCGCAGCACCCTGCTCCACCTTCGTCTGAGCGTTCTCCATGGCGCTTTCGGCCTTGGCGCGGGCTTCGGCAGCGGCCTGCTCGGTCTTTTCGACGGCGGAATCCAGGCGCTGGCCCACAGTCGGCTCTTCCTTCTTGCCGCAGGCAGACAGGCCCAAGGCCAGGGCGCTCACGGCCAGGATGGTTGCAATACGGTGTGCAGGACGCTGGGAAATCTTCAGATTGTTCATGCGGAAACTCCTTGCGGTTGAAACATGGCGAGACTGTAAACGCAGGCAGGTGCGCACTAGGTCGGATGCAGCCTAGGCACCTGTAGGACGATGCCGCAAATTGCGCAAAGCTGGCCCGATGCCGAGGCGCGACAATGTACCCATGGCTTTTTCCGCTGCGTCACTCACCCGTTGGTTCCCCTTTTTGTCCTGGCCCCGGCCAGACCGCGCCCTGATCAAAGGAGAGTTCTGGGCGGGCATGACGGTGGGCCTGATGCTGGTGCCGCAGGGGGTCGCCTATGCAGCGCTGGCCGGCATGCCGCTGGTGACGGGTATCTATGCCTCGCTGATTCCTGCACTGGTGGCGGTGTTGTTCAGCGCATCGACGCGGCTCGGCGTGGGGCCGACAGCGCTTACCAGCCTGCTGATCGGCGCGTCACTCACAGGCTTGGCCGAGCCGGGCAGCGCGCAATGGGTGGCCATGGCAGCGTGGATCGCTTTGCTGTCGGGCCTGCTGCAGCTGGTCATGGGGATGGCGCGGTTTGGCTGGCTGCTCAATCTTGTGACGTCCCCCGTATTGAGCGGGTTTACCCAGGCTGCGGCGTTACTGATTTTGGGCTCGCAGCTGGCCGCACTCACCGGGTTACGGTCAGACTGGGGGGCGCTGCTGTCAACGCCTTCGACCGGGCTGTTTGACCTCACGGCGGCGGCTTTTGGCCTGGGCAGTCTGGCGCTGCTGATTTTGGCGCGCCGCTGGCGGCCGAATTTTCCTGCAGCCATTGTGGTGGTGGGCGCGGCCGGCGCCATGAGCTGGGCACTGGACTATGCGGACGCTGGCGGAGCCGTGGTGGGCGCGTTGCCCTCGGGTCTGCCGGCCCCGTACTGGCCCGGAGCGCTGCCATGGTCCAGCTTTTCTGCGCTGGTGATGCCGGTGCTGGTCGTCACGCTGGTGAGTTTTTTGGAGACGGCATCCAGCGCCAAGGTAGAAAGCCAGCGGTCTGGCGAGCGCTGGAATGAAAACCAGGACCTCATCGGCCAGGGCCTGGCCAAAATCAGCAGTGGGCTGTTTGGCAGCTTTGCAACCAGCGCCTCGTTCTCGCGCTCGGCCATCAACCTGTATGCGGGCGCCAAAAGCGGCTGGGCCACGCTGTTTGCCATTGCCCTGGTACTCGTGGTGCTGCTATGGCTCACTCCGGCGCTTTACCACGTGCCGCAGTCGGTGCTGGCTGCCGTGGTGGTAACCGCCGTGACCAGCCTCATCAAGCCCGGCATGCTGCTGCGCCTGTGGCGGGTGTCAAGGGTCGAGGCCGTGATCGGCGGCATCACCTTCGCACTGACACTGGCCACGGCCCCGCGCATGTACTGGGGCGTGCTGGTGGGTTTGCTGATGAACCTGAGCCACTTTCTGTACCAGCGGCTGCACCCCCGCATCATTGAAGTGGGCCTGCACCCGGATGGCAGCCTGCGCGACCGGCACCTGTGGCACCTGCCCGCTCTGGCTCCCCGGCTGCTGGCGCTGCGCATGGATGCCGAGCTGGACTTTGCCTCGGCCAGCGCCCTGGAGCGGCGCGTTACCGAGCACCTGGCCACCCATCCCGATGTAGTGCACCTGTGCCTGATGGCCCAGCCCATCAACCGGATCGACGTGACGGGCGTAGAGACCTTCGCGCAGCTGCTGGCCCTGCTGCAATCACGGGGGGGCACATTGCACCTCAGCGGCCTCAAGCTTCCCGTAGAGCAGGTTCTGCGCCAGGCCGGTTTGCTGGAGCCCGGAACGGGCCTCGCGATGTACCGCACCGACGCCGAAGCACTGGTAGCGCTGCAGCAGCTTCCGCAGCCGGTGGAACGGGTGTGATGCAGGAGCCTTCCACCCCCCTTTTCCCAGTACCGCTGCGGGTTTCACCTAGACCTGGGGCGGGGGCCCTTCCCGCTGGCGCACTGGTACACTGCACAAACTCTTTTTGCTCCATTTGTGTCTGACTCTGCGGCCTCTCATCTGGTAGATCTGCGCGACCTTCGCCTGGATACTGCCCACGCGCTGGTGGCTCAGGCTGGCGGCAGCGAAGCAGCGTTGCACCGCGAGGTGCCCTCGCGCTACCTGCAGGGCCTGATCGACGGACTGTGTGAACTCTCCCTCAAAGACCCGCTCACCGGTCTGGCCAACCGCCGGCACTTCCGCGCCGTGCTGGAACGCGAAATCGATCGCGTCACCCGCTCGGGAGAGGCAGCATTGCTGCTGATGCTCGACATTGACCATTTCAAGAAAGTCAACGACACGCATGGCCATCTGGCTGGCGACATCGTGCTGCAGTCGGTGGCGCGCACGCTCAGCGCCTGCGTGCGCCCCATGGACACGCTGGCGCGCTACGGTGGCGAGGAATTCGCCGTGGTGCTCCCCGCATGCCAGGCCGGCTTTGGCAGCGTGGTGGCCGAACGTATCCGGCGTGCCGTTGCCAACACGCCCATCAAGGTCTCGGGCTCGGTGGAACTCCACGTCACGGTGAGCATTGGCGGCGCCTTTGCCCTGCAGTGGATCCGCTCCACCACCTTGCTGTGGACCGACCGTGCCGACCACCAGCTCTACCAGGCCAAGGCGGCAGGCCGCAACCGCGTCAGCATTGAGGAGCAACCCGACAGCACTGTCAGTGCCGAAGAGAAAAGCCTGTTGTTTGGCCCGCTCTACACCCCCTCGGGTTGGGGCGACCTGCCTCCGGTGGACCCCAACCCAACAGGCAGCGCCTACTGAAAGTTAGAAGATGAGCGACGCGCTGTCCCCTCCCCCACCCACATCGCCAGCGGCTCCTGCTGGCGCCGCCTCACCCTCGCACTCTGCAACGGGTGCCCGCATCATTGCCATCACCAGCGGCAAAGGCGGGGTTGGCAAGACCTTTGTGTCGGCCAACCTGGCTGCGGCCCTCACCCGCCGTGGCCAGCGCGTGCTGGTGCTCGACGCCGACCTGGGCCTGGCCAACCTGGATGTGGTGCTGAATCTGCACCCCAAGATCACCCTGCACGACGTCTTCACCGGCAAGGCCACGCTGGAAGAGGCCGTGATCCAGGCCCCGGGTGGCTTCAACGTGCTGCTGGCAGGCTCGGGCATGGTCGAGTATTCGCGCCTCACGCCCGAGGTGCGCAATCAATTCCTGAGCGTGATCCAGGCGCTCACGCCCCAGTACGACGTGGTGCTGCTGGACACCGGCGCCGGCATTTCCGACGTGGTGCTGTTTTCCATTTCGCTGGCGTCCGAGGTGCTCATCGTGGCCACGCCCGAACCCACCTCGCTGACCGACGCCTACGCCGCCATCAAGGTGCTGGCCATGCAGCAAAAGCGCCAGCATGTGCGCATGGTCATCAACCAGGCCGCGCGTCCAGGCGACGGCCGCGCCATCACCAGCCAGCTGCAGCAGGTGCTGGACCGCTTTGTCACCACAGAATCCGGTCGCCCGATGCGCTTGATCCACATGGGCGACATCCCGGCCGATCCCTCGGTACGCGACGCGGTCATGCGCCGCCAGTTGTTGCTGCTGCAAACCCCGGGCTGCCCTGCGGCCCTGGCGATTGCCCAATTGGCCAACAAGATCGAAACCACGCTGCTGACCCCGGCCGCCTGAGACGCCCGCAGGCGCCACAGCCCGGCAGCAGCGCGGTGCCCTCCCCCCGCTGGCCTCAGCGAGTTGCCTTGACCGAAGTGAAAGCGCGCCCCTCGCTGCGCTCATTTGATTTGCCGTGAACCCCATCGACACCGTCCTGAACATCTCCTGCTACAAGTTCGTGCCTTTGCCCGATGCGGCGGCCCTTCGCGAGCTGCTGCATGCGCGCGCCACGGCGGCGGGACTCAAGGGCACCATCCTTCTGGCCGAGGAAGGCATCAACTTCTTTCTGGCGGGCGCGGCCGAGGCCGTGCGCGGGTTTGTCGATGCGCTGCGCACCGATGCCCGTTTTGCCGATCTGGAGCCCAAGGAAAGCTGGTCGGCCACGGTGCCGTTTCGCAAGATGCTGGTCAAGGTCAAGCGCGAGATCATCCGTATGGACCACCCCACCATCCGCCCCGCCCAGGGCCGCGCGCCCTCGGTGGACCCGGCCACCCTGCGACGCTGGCTGGCGCAGGGCCATGACGATGAGGGGCGCGAAGTGGTCACGCTGGACACCCGCAACGCCTTCGAGGTGGACGCTGGCACCTTCGACAACGCCATCGACTGGCGCATCGACAAGTTCACCGAATTCCCGCCAGCCCTGCGCGCGCACAAGACCGAGCTGCAGGACAAGACCGTGGTGAGCTTCTGCACCGGAGGCATCCGGTGCGAGAAGGCCGCGATCCTGATGCGCGAAGAAGGCCTCTCGCATGTCTACCAGCTCGAAGGCGGCATCCTCAAATACTTTGAACTGACCGATGGCGCGCACTACCACGGCGGCTGTTTTGTGTTCGATGAACGCAGGGTGCTGGCGGCAGACCTGTCTACCGACCCCTTACCCACCGACAGCGAAAACGCTATCAATAAGTGAGCTTATAGCGCTCATCCATCAAGCGCTAGATGCCAATTTTGCTTGAAATTTCAGGCATTCAAAGCCAACAATTTGGCCAAGTCAGGCCTTGAAGCGGCGCTCTGGCAGCGGAATCCACTCCACCTCCCCCGGCACCTGCCCCATGGCCTGGGCATCCCAGTCAGCGGCAGCCTGCACGATGCGGTCCTTGCGGCTGGAGACAAAGTTCCACCACATGTGGCGCGGCGCATCCAGTGCATCGCCACCAATCACCATCAGGCGCACGGCGCTGTCACCCGCAGCAAGGTGTGTGGCCCGCCCTGGTTCCCCTACTGCCAGAAGCTGTGGGGCCACGGTGTCCCCGTCGAGCTGGACCGGTGCGTCCACGGTGTAGACCGCCATCTCCGGGACGAGCGCGGGGATCTCCAGTGTGGCGCCCGCAGGCAACTGCACATCGAGGTACAGCGTGCGGGAATAGGTGGCAACAGGAGAGGTCTGCCCAAAGGCTTCCCCAATCAGCACCCGCACGGTGGCATCTCCCACCTGCACCTGCGGAATGGCAGCGGCAGGCGTGTGCACAAACGAAGGATCGGCCTCTTCATGGGCCATCGGCAAAGCAGCCCACAGCTGGATGCCATGGTTCACATAGGCCTGGTTTGCGAGATTCTGCGGGCGGCGCTCGGAATGCACGATGCCGCGCCCCGCCGTCATCCAGTTGATGGCACCGGGCTCAATCTGCTGCACATAGCCCAGGCTGTCGCGGTGCATGATGGCGCCGGAGAACAGGTAGGTCACGGTGGCCAGGCCGATGTGGGGGTGAGGCCGCACATCGTGGCCCGCATCGGGCTCCACCGTCACCGGCCCGAAGTGGTCAAAAAACAGGAAGGGTCCCACCGCCTGGCGCTGCACGGCGGGCAGCAGGCGCCGTACCGTGAAGCCACCACCCAGGTCCTTGGCTTGGCCCGACAGACGCAGGGAAGCGTTCATGACAGCACTCCCATCGCTTCAACGACAGAGACAAGGTCAAAAAGGTGATTCATCGGGTGGCTCCTTGAGGGCTGGACAACAACGCCGCCAGCCTACCAGCTTCTGCGGTTCAGCTGCCCAGCTTGGCAGCCATCTCTGCCACACGCTGGCCAAACTTCTTGCCGGTTTCCAGGTCGCCAGGGAACATCTCGGCGGCCGAGGCGTCCGATGGCGACTGCGCCATGGCGCCGCTGAAGGAGCCGATCCAGTTCACATCGTTGCGCGTGGCGGCCTTGGAGTTGGCGGGCATCATGCCGTTGCCCACCCACAGGCCGCCGTGCTGCATGGCCAGGTGGAACATGTAGTCCAGCGTGATCTGCTTGTCGCCATTGGTGCTGGCGCTGTTGGTAAAGCCTGCGAACAGCTTGTCCTTCCAGGCCTGGCTGAACCAGGGCTTGGACGAGGCGTCGGCAAACTTCTTGAACTGCCAGCTGGGGCCGGCCATGTAAGTGGGCGAGCCAAAGATGATGGCGCTGGCAGCGGCCAGCGTTTCCCAGCCGCCTTCGGGCAGGTTGCCCTCGGCATCGATGGCGATCAACTGAGCGCCAGCGCCTTCTGCCACGGCCTGCGCCAGGCGCTGTGTGTGACCGTAACCCGAGTGGTAAACAACTGCGATGTGTGCCATGAGAAAACTCCTGTTGAAACGAGGGGGACAAGGAAAGCGAGAACGGCGGAAGAACGGATTGAATGCTGGAAACCACAGCCCTGCGGTCAGCAGGCCTTTTGAGGGGATCGCTCAGCGGCCCGACTGGCGCGCATCCAGGCTCCAGCCGCCTGCGCCAAACGCTGCCAGTGCCAGCAGGCCGCCGGTCACGCCCACGTTCTTGAAGAACATGAGCTGCTGCATCATTTGCTTGTCAGCGGGCAGGTCCCAGAACGCATGAAAGAAGAAGCTGGCCACCAGCGTGAAGAATGCCAGCGCGAGCGCTGCCAGACGCGTGCCAAAGCCGAAGATCAGCGCCAGGCTGCCCAGCACCTCGACCGCAGCGGCCACGGCGGCGGCCACGGTGGGCATGGGCAGGCCTACCGACGTGATGTAACCGACAGTGCCAGCAAAGCCGGTGAGCTTGCTGATGCCCGCAGGCAGAAACAGGGCGGCCAGCAACAGGCGCGATGCGAGAGCCAGGGGGTTTTGCAGGGATGTGAACATGGTGAAGAACTCCGGGTGAAAGTGGGTTGAAGAATGAACGTCGAATGTCAGGCGGCCAGATCAAACACCAGCACCTCGGCGTCGTGGCCATCGGTCAACGACAAGGTGGTTTCCTTTTCCATCAGCAGCGCATCGCCGCCCGACAGGCCTTGCCCATTGGCGCTGAGTGCACCGCGCACCAGGTGCACATAGGTCTTGCGGGCGGGGTTCAGCGCCAGCGTGGCGGATTCAGCGCCATCCAGCAAGCCTGCGTACAGGGCCGCATCGGCATGGATCTTGACCGAGCCCTGGGCGCCGTCGGGCGATGCCACCAAGCGCAGGGCGCCGCGCTTTTCAGCCTCGGCAAAGGTCTTTTGCTCGTAGCTCGGCGAGATGCCACGCACATTGGGCTCGATCCAGATCTGCAGGAAGTGCGTGGTCTGGCCTGCAGCGTGGTTGAACTCGCTGTGCTGCACACCGGTGCCTGCGCTCATGCGCTGCACGTCGCCGGGCGGGATGCCCTTGATGTTGCCCATGCTGTCCTTGTGGGCCAGTTCGCCCGACAGCACATAGCTGATGATCTCCATGTCGCGGTGGCCATGGGTGCCAAACCCCGTGCCCGGTGCGATGCGGTCTTCGTTGATGACCCGCAGGTTGCCAAAGCCCATGTGGGCAGGGTCGTAGTACCCGGCAAACGAGAAGCTGTGGAAGGAATTGAGCCAGCCATGGTCGGCGTGGCCCCGGTCTTGCGATTTACGAACAGTCAGCATGTGAGTGCTCCTTTCAAGACTCGACTGTAGGACTGCAGCGCACCCTGCAGGGGCAGATGAATTGATGGCAATGTTCAAATAATCTGAATTAACATGGCACCACCATGCAAAACGCACGCGATGTCCTGACCCCCGATGCACTGACCATGCTGCAGGTGATTGCCGAAGCGGGCAGCTTTGCCGCCGCCGCCCGGCAATTGGGCCTGGTGCCCAGCGCCCTCACCTACCGCGTGCGGCAGATTGAAGACGCACTGGATGTGCTGTTGTTCGACCGCAGCGCACGCCAGGCCCGCCCCACGGAGGCCGGAGTGGAGCTGTTGCGCGAAGGCGCGCGCCTGTTGCAGGACATTGACGCCGTGGCCCACCGCGTGCGCCGCGTGGCCACGGGCTGGGAGCCGCAGCTCACGCTGTCCATCGACGGCATCATTTCGCCCCACACCATGCTGGAGCTGGTGGATGCGTTTTACGCCATGAAACCCCCGACGCGGCTGAAGTTGCGCGACGGCATCATGACCGGCACGCTGGAGGCGCTGACCTCCGGCCGGGCAGACCTGGCCATCGGCGTATCCGTGGCGGGCAACAACGTGGCGGGCCTGCAGCAGGGCACGCTGGGCGATGTCTTGTTCATCTACGTAGTAGCGCCCCACCACCCGCTTGCGGCGGCTGCCGAACCGATCTCAGACGCCACCTTGCTGGAACACCGGGCCGTGGCCGTGGCTGATTCGGCGACACGTGGCGGCGCCACCATGGGCCTGCTCGGTGGGCAGGACGTGCTGACGGTGGACACCATGCAGGCCAAGGTGCGCGTGCAGCTGCGTGGCCTGGGCGGCGGTTTTCTGCCCGAGCCCATGGTGCGCCCCTACCTGGAGGCCGGCCGCCTGGTCGAGCGCCGCGTGGCCCGCCCGGAACGCAACGTGCGTGTGCACTACGCCTGGGGCGGCCCGGGCTTCACCGCACCAGGCCGCGCGCTGCAATGGTGGCTGAACCAGCTGCAAAGCCCCACCACACGCCGCGCTCTGCTGGAAAACCACCATCATTTCTGATCCCGATCAAGTCCCGACAGGGTGATACCGCGTGTAGAGTGGTTCCTGTTGGTTTTGTATTGCATCTCGCTTGCCGACCGTCACCGAAAGGCCTCCCATGAGCAAACCCGATCCTCTTCCCGCCAAACGGCTCCGACGCAACACTGCACTGGCAACCCCTCCCGTTGCAGCCCCCGCAGCCCCCACCACGTTCTCTGGCAAACCCCAGCGCCACTTCGCCATCATCGGCGCTGGCATGGCTGGTATTGCCTGTGCACGCACCCTGGTGCAGGCCGGACACCGCGTGACGGTGTTCGAGAAATCCTCCCAGGCGGGCGGCCGTACTGCCACCATCGACACCCCTTTTGGCAACTTTGATGCGGGTGCCCAGTACTTCACCGTGCGCGACCCGCGTTTTGCCCGCGCCATCGACACCGTGCCCGGCATCTGCAAGCGCTGGAGCGCCAATTCCGTGCAGGTGCTGGACGCCGCAGGCCGTGTGGCCGCTGCGGGCCTGCCCCACCGCGAAGCACACTGGGTGGCCAGCCCAGGCATGCAGTCCCTGGTGGGCGCCTGGGCCGAGCCGCTGCTCAAGGCCGGCCAGCTCATCACCCACACCCGCGTCACCTCCATCGAGCCCGATTCGTTGAACGCCCCTGGCTGGCAACTGCGCACCGAAGGGCCTGCGGGCAGCCAGCACGTCTATGCCGGTTTCGACGCTGTGCTGCTGGCCCAGCCTTCGGTGCCCGCCCAGGCCCTGCTGGCCAGCTCGGCGGTGGACACCCCGCTGACCGACGCCCTGTCCAAGGTGGCCATTGCCCCCTGCTGGACACTGATGCTGGCCTACCCGCAGGCCGTGCGCCCCGGCCTGACCACGCTGGGCCCGCAGTGGAATGCTGCACGCAGCACACACCACCGCATCGCCTGGCTGGCACGCGAATCGTCCAAGCCCGGCCGCAATGTGGTTGAACGCTGGACGGTGCAGGCCAGCCCCGCCTGGTCTGCCGAACACCTCGAAGACGACGAAGCCCGCGTGCAGGCCAAGCTCATCAAGGCCTTTGCCGAAGTCACGGGCATTCGTGCCGCCCCCGCCCATGCGGACACACGCCGCTGGCGCTATGCCCAGACCACCCACCCGCTGGGCAAGAGCCACCTGTGGGACAAATCCATGGGCCTGGGTGCATGCGGTGACTGGTGCCTGGGGCACCGGGTTGAAGACGCCTTCGTGTCGGGACTGGAACTGGCACTTGCCGTGGCATGACGGCCGAGGTGGGCGCTGCACGGCGCTACGTGGGCCGGTTTGCCCCTTCGCCCACGGGGCCGCTGCATGCGGGCTCCCTGGTAGCGGCCCTCGCCAGCTGGCTGGACGCGCGGGCACACCGGGGCCAGTGGCTTGTTCGCATTGAAGATGTGGACACACCCCGCTGCGTGCCGGGGGCGGACCGGCTCATCCTGCAACAGCTGGCCAGCTGCGGCATGGTGCCCGACGCTCCCCCCCAATGGCAGTCCACCCGCAGCCCGCTCTACCAGCGGGCGCTGGACCAATTGGTAGCCCAAGGCCACGCCTACCCCTGCGCCTGCTCGCGCAAGGACATCGAAGACGCCCATGCCGCCCAGGGCCACACGCGTGAGCGCCATGCCGCGCTGCCTTACCCAGGCACCTGCCGCCACGGGCTGCAGGGCCGCGCCGGGCGCGCGTGGCGGTTCAATGTCACAAATTTCAAACAAAAACAGGCCCTGGCGCTTGATGGCAAATCGCCAGTAGCTGCAAAATTCATAGCAAACCATCTCCTGCAGTGGGACGACCGCCGCCTGGGTCTGCAGCAGCAAGACGTGGAACAAGCCGTGGGTGATTTCATCCTGCGCCGGGCCGATGGGCTCTGGGCCTACCAGCTCGCCGTGGTGGTGGACGACGCCGACCAGGGCGTCACCGATGTGGTGCGCGGCGAAGACCTGGCCGACAACACCCCGCGCCAGATCCTGCTGCAGCAGGCCCTGGGCGTGCCCACGCCCCGCTACCTGCACACCCCGCTGGTGTGTGGCGACAACGGCGAAAAACTCTCCAAGCAGAACGGCGCCCGCGCGCTGGACCTGTCCCACCCGCTGCAGGCTCTAAACGATGCCGCGCGGGTGCTGGGCCTGCCATCGCTGCCTGCCCCGCACAGCCCTGGCATCTCTGACGCACTGACCCTGTGGGTCGCCGCGTGGCGACGAAACTACAATGGCGCACCGTGACCGAACTGACCCCTACCGCTTCCGCCCCCACCGCTGCGCCCGCTGCAGCCCCCGCGACGACATCTGGCGGGGTTCCCGCTGGCGTGACCCACCCCAAGACCATCAAAAGCTTTGTGCGCCGTGCTGGCCGCACCACCACGGGCCAGGCCAAGGCCTTTGAAGACTTCGGCCCCCGCTTTGTCCTGCCGTATGCCCCGGCGCCGCTCGACGCCGCTTCGGCCTTTGGCCGCACGGCACCGCTGATTCTCGAAATTGGCTTTGGCATGGGCGAGGCCACGGCCCACATCGCCCGCGTGCGCCCCGATGACAACTTCCTGTGCTGCGAGGTGCACGAGCCGGGGGTGGGCGCACTGCTCAAGCGCATTGGCGAACAGGAGCTGACCAACATCCGCATCCTGCAGCACGACGCCGTGGAGGTCATCGACCACATGCTGCCCGAGGGCAGCCTGGACGGTGTGCACATCTTCTTTCCCGACCCCTGGCACAAGACCAAACACAACAAGCGCCGCCTGATTCAGGGCCCGCTGGTGGCCAAGCTGGCGGCCCGCCTCAAGCCCGGTGGCTACCTGCACTGCGCGACCGACTGGCAGCCCTATGCCGAGCAGATGCTGCAGGTGCTGGGCGCCGAACCCCTGTTGCAGAACACCGCCACGGACTTTGCCCCGCAGCCCGACTACCGGCCCCTGACCAAGTTCGAGAACCGGGGCCTGCGGCTGGGGCATGGCGTGTGGGATGTTGTGTTCGTGCGACGACATTGACAAGCTGTGCCTAGTGCTCCACCGTACATCCCAATGAAGCCCATTCTCCAGAACCTGGTGGAAATGACTGGCCACCGCGACCACTTGCGGTTGGAGGTGTCGGTGCTGTCCACGCTGCAAACGCTCAGTGGCATCGTTGAAGTGCGCGCGCTGGAGCTTTTCACCGTTGACGGCGTGGCCCATGTACGCCCCCGTTCCTGGGTTGAGGACGGACAGCTCGTCTCGACCGATTCCGAAGCCGCCGCAGACCCTCGCCGCGAAACGCTGGAAAAATACCCCGCACTTCGCGATTGCGTAGCCAGCCAGGGGGACAGCGCCCTCGCATCGCCCCGCAGGGGGCGCCATGTGCTCTGGCTGCCGGTGTGGATGCATGACAAGGTCACCACCTGTCTGGAGATCACGCAGTCGCGCGCGTTCTCGGCGCACAAGCTGGAAGTGCTCAAGGGCGTGTTCCAGGTCTACCAGAACTACCAGAGCCTGCTGGACTACAGCGAACGCGACGCCCTCACCGGCCTGTTCAACCGCAAGACCTTCGATGAGCAGTTCTCGCGCCATGCGCTCAATGGCCTTTCCAGTGGCCGCCCGGGCACTGTTACCGAATCTCTTCCCCCCGAAGAAGGCTCACAGCCCGGCGAGCCCGTGCAGCAATGGCTGGCGGTGGTGGATATCGATCACTTCAAGCAGGTCAACGACCGCTTTGGCCACCTGTATGGCGACGAAGTGCTGATCCTGATTGCCAACATCCTGCGCAGCTCGTTTCGCAGCCACGACCGCATCTTCCGCTTTGGCGGCGAAGAATTCGTGGTGCTGCTGCGCTCCACCACGCTCAGCACCGCCCACAAGGTGTTCAACCGCTTCCGGCTTGCGGTGCAGGAATACAACTTCCCGCAGGTGGGCCAGGTCACGGTGAGCCTGGGTTTTGTGAGCACCATGCAGGGTTCGCCCGTGGAGATACTGGGGCAGGCCGACCAGGCGCTGTATTACGCCAAAGAGCACGGACGCAACCAGGTCTGCTTTTATGACGACCTGGTGGCCAGCGGCCAGCTGGCCGCCAAGGTGGCCAACGACGACGTCGAGCTGTTCTGAAGCTACCCAGGCGGAGCGAAAGGGCACCAATGCCCGCCTTCAGCGCATTGGCTCATTGGCTCAATGACTCCAGGATCGCCTCCACATCCACTGCGTCCCGCTGCGCAGCAGGCAAGAACTGCTCCGCATACTCACGCCAGACCCCGCTGCGCAGGAAGAAGCGGAACACCTCGGCATCGATATGGCGTTCGCGCACCATGTGGCCCATGATCCTGAGCGATTCCGACAAAGTCTTGGGCGGCTTGTAGGGCCGGTCTGCCGCCGTCAAGGCCTCGAAGATATCGGCCAGTGTCATCACCCTGTCTGCCAGCGTCAGCTCTGAAGCCTTCAGGCGCCGGGGGTAGCCCGTACCGTCCAGTTTTTCATGGTGCGAGCCCGCAATCGACGGTACGCGCGCCAGATGCGGCGGGAACGGCAGGCCGCTGAGCATGACGATGGTCTGCACGATGTGATCGTTGATCTTGAAACGGTCTTCTGCAGTGAGCGTGCCGCGCTGGATCGACAGATTGTGCAGCTCGCCGAGGTGGGCTTGTTGCGGTGGCAGCACCATGTCAAAGCTCCACAGGTTGGCCGGGTTGCCAACCTCCACCGGCGGTTTGCGGGCACCCCAGGGCACGATGTGTTCAGGCCGGTCTGACAGCAGGGGCTCATTGGCGGGCAAGGGGCGCGTCGGCACATTCGCCAGCCGCCCCAATTCGGCTGCTGACAAGCCCAGCCGGTCATCAAAATGCCGCTGCCACACCTGGCGCCCGATGGTGGCCAGCCGCTTGATGTCGGCATCGGCCATGAACTCGCCGCCCACATTGCTGCGGGCCACAAAGGCAAACTCTTCCTGCAGGCGGTCACGCCGCTGCAAAAGCTCGCGCTGCAGCCGCACCGGGTCCACGCCGGACACGTGCTGCTTCCAGTAGTCCAGTTCCGCGTCGCGCCACAGCACCTCAAAGCGCATGCGCACCTCATGGATGCGGTTGTAGAGCGCCTCCAGCTTGGTCGCCTTGTCGATGATGTGCTCGGGGCTGGTGACCTTGCCACAGTCGTGCAGCCACGCGCCCAGGCGGAATTCGTAGCGCTCGGCATCCGTCATGGCGACGTGGGCAAATGGACCTTCCTCGGCCTCGCACAGGCGCTGCATCAGGGATTCCGCCAACTGGGGCACCCGCTCGCAGTGGCCGCCGGTGTAAGGGCTCTTGGCGTCGATCGCGTCCGCCAGCAGGCGGATGACGGCATCGAACAGCTTCTTTTGCCCTTCGATCAAACTGCGCGTCTCGATGGCGACCGACAACGTGCCCGAGAGTTTCTCGACAAACGCCCGGAAGTGGACATCGTCCTGCTGCTGGTCCGCACGGTAGCGCAGCACCAGCAGGCCCAGCGGTTGGCCATCGCGCGTGCGTAGCTGCACGCGCAGCACGCGCTGAGGCGTGGCCTGGTCGTCATCAGGGTGCTGGTCGCCGTCGTGCGGCTCGGCAGGGTTGATGAAAAACACCATGGGCAGGTGCTCCGGGTAGAGCGACTGGTGCTCAGGATCTTCGCAATACCTTGCCGTGCGCAGCAGGCCCGCGCGCTGAGCCTCTACCAGGTACACCGCACCGCCGGTGCAGCTGGTGGCGCGCACCAGCTCGTAGAGCACGCTCGACAGCATGAGGTCCAGGCGCGACTCGGCGCTGATGTGGTGCGTGATGTGCAGGAACTCCTGGATGGTGTCGGACATGCGGTCCATCACCTGACCCAGTGCGCGCACCTCGCGCACGCGCGACATGTGGTGTTGTGTCGGCCGCCGGAAATCAAACCGTGCCAAGGCCTGCGCCTGCGTGGCCAGCCCCGACAGGCTGCGCCCCACACGCCTCCCGGCCAGCCACCCAAAAGGCAGCATCAGCGCGATGAGCCCCAGGGACAGCCAAACCTGGCGCTGGAGGTTTTCGTTCACATCCGCCAGCAGCTCCCGGGTGGGAATGGCCATCAGGATGTGCAGCCCCTCCCAGCGCTGCGACTTGAGTGACATGACCTTGGCCAGCCACTCCTCGCCACCTGCCACAAAGCGACGCGAAGGCCCCTCTTTCATGTCCAAGCTGTGCAGGGCCTGCAGGCTTGGCACCCCCAGGCCGTCGAGTGTGCGCAGCTTGAGGCTGGGCTGGTCGCCATCCTCACGCACCAGCACGCGGGACATGTCCGGGTAGGCCAGCACGCGCTGGTCCTGGTCCACCACAGCGATCTCGGTGCGCGGCATCAGTCGCAGCTCGCCGATCTCGCGGCCCAGGTCGGTGAGCGCAACATCCAGGCCGATCACAGCACGGCCGTCTTCGCTGGGCTGGCTCAGCGTAACGCCGACCTCCTGCGTGGTGAAAAACACATAGGGGGCAGTGAGGACCTGCGTGTTTTTTTCCGCCGCCTCGGCATACCACGGGCGGGACCGGGGGTCATAGCGGTAGCCGGGACGCACGGAGGAATCGATGAGACGCAGCTGTGCGTCGTAATAGTTCCAGCGCCCCACCAGGCCCATCAGACCCGCCGCGCTGCGCTCCCGCGCCATCGACTGCACCAGGAATGCAGCCTCCGCAGGCGCCTGAAGCCGTGCCCGCAGCGCAGCGTTGCGCAGCGGACGCATGAGCAAAAACTGCCCGTCGGAATACCCGATGAAGACCGCCGACAGCAAAGCGTTTTGCTCCAGCAGGCGCACAAACACCGGCAGGCGGCGCAGCCGCGCCTGGAGGGTGGCGGCCGAAGCAATGGGATCAAACGCCAGCAGCCGCAGCGTGGCATCCGCCGGGTCGACGATATGGTGCACCCGCTCGCTGATCAACAGGCTGATGTGCTGCGCACTGTCGTCCGACGCCGCGATGATGGCCTGCCGCGCGCTGGTGCCTACCTGGTAGACCAAGAGCACCGTGAGCAGCAGCATGGCAGATACCACCACCGAGGCAATCACCACCTCGAACGGAACGGTGATGCGCCGCCACCAGGGCAGTTCGGCCCCTCCCGAATCAGGCGAACCGGAACGGGTGCCGTGGGCGGGCACCGGCTCTTGCGGACTTTCGCGCAGGGGGTCCATGCGCTTGAATGTAGGGGGAAAGCCGGTTTTCCGTCACCCTATTTTTGGCAGAAATGGCTGCCACACCACAGCGGCTGGTGCCGCTATGGCGACCGGTACATCAGCCCAGTTGCTGCGCGACCCAGCCTGTCACCGAAGCCAGCGCCGCCGGCAGCTTGGAGGCATCGGTGCCGCCGGCCATGGCCATGTCGGGCTTGCCGCCGCCTTTACCACCCACTTGCTGGGCCACAAAGTTGACCAGCTCGCCGGCCTTGACCTTGCCCACGCTGTCGGCCGTCACGCCTGCAGCGATCTGCACCTTGTCGCCATCCACGGCGGCCAGCACGATGGCAGCGGTCTTGAGCTTGTCCTTGAGCTTGTCCATGGTGTCGCGCAGGGTCTTGGCGTCGGCACCCGGCAGCGCGGCAGCCAGAACCTTGAGGCCCTTCACATCCACGGCCTGATTCACCAACTCGTCGCCCTGGCTGGAGGCCAGCTTACCCTTCAAGGCAGCCACTTCCTTTTCGAGCGCGCGGGCGTTGTCCAGCGCCTGGCTGATGCGGCCGTTTAGCTCGGCCACCGGCGCCTTGAGCGTGCTGGCGGCCTGGTTTACGGTGTCTTCCAGGTTCTGCAAGTACGCCAGTGCGTTGGCGCCGGTCACGGCCTCAATGCGGCGGATGCCAGCAGCCACCCCGCCCTCGCCCACCACCTTGAACAGGCCGATGTCGCCCGTGCGCTGCACGTGCGTGCCGCCGCACAGTTCACGGCTGGTGCCGATGTCCAGCACGCGCACGGTTTCGCCGTACTTCTCGCCAAACAGCATCATGGCGCCGGTCTTTTGGGCCGACTCGATGTCCATCACGCGCGCTTGCGTGGGCTGGTTGGCCAGGATTTCTTCGTTCACGCGGCGCTCAATCTCGCGGATCTCGGCCGCCGTCACGGCTCCGTTGTGCGTGAAGTCAAAACGCGTGCGGTCGGCATTGACCAAGCTGCCCTTTTGCTGCACATGGCTGCCCAGCACTTCGCGCAGGGCCTTGTGCATGATGTGCGTGACCGAGTGGTTGCGCATGGTGGCAGCGCGCACGGCGGTGTTGACCTGGGCCTGCACGGTGTCGCCCACGTTCAGCGTGCCCTCTTCGAGCGTGCCGTGGTGGCCAAACACATCGGCCTTGATCTTGAGCGTGTCACCCACCGCAAAGCGTGCCGACCCGCTGGTGATGACACCTTCGTCACCCACCTGGCCGCCGCTTTCGGCATAGAACGGGGTGGTGTCCAGCACCACCACGCCGTTTTGGCCGGCTTTCAGGGCCGCAGCGCTTGTTCCATCTACATAGATTGCTACGATTTTTGCAGTCTCTGCGAGCTGTTCGTAGCCGGTGAACTGGTTGGCGGCACCGGTGTACTCCAGCGCCTTGTCCATCTTGAACTTGCCTGCCGCGCGGGCCTGGGCCTTCTGCTTTTCCATGGCGGTCTTGAAGCCGGCCTCGTCCACTTCCACGTCGCGCTCGCGGCAGACGTCATTGGTCAGGTCGAGCGGGAAGCCGTAGGTGTCGTGCAGCTTGAAGGCCACGTCGCCGGGCAGCACCTTGGCACCGCCGTCCAGGGTAGCGTCCAGGATTTCCATGCCATTGGCCAGCGTTTCAAAGAATCGCTCTTCCTCCACCTTCAACACCTCGGTGATGCGCTGTTCCTGCTCGCGCAGGGATGGGTAGGCATCGCCCATCAGGCGCACCAGGTCGGCCACAAGCTTGTGGAAGAACGGCGTCTTCTTGCCCAGCTTGTAGCCGTGGCGGATGGCGCGGCGCACGATGCGGCGCTGCACGTAGCCACGGCCTTCGTTGCTGGGGATCACACCGTCGCTCACCAAAAACGCTGTGGCGCGGATGTGGTCAGCGATCACGCGCAGGCTCTTGTTGTTCAGGTCCGTCACGCCGGTCTCACGGCCAGCGGCCTTGATGAGCGCGTCGAACAGGTCGATCTCGTAGTTGCTGTGCACGTGCTGCAGGATGGCGGCCAGGCGCTCCAGGCCCATGCCCGTGTCCACGCAGGGCGCGGGCAGCGGCGTGACGGCGCCGGTTTCGTCCATGTTGAACTGCATGAACACGTTGTTCCAGATCTCGATGAAGCGGTCGCCGTCTTCATCGGGGCTGCCGGGAGGGCCACCCGCAATGTGCGGGCCATGGTCGTAGAAGATTTCGCTGCAGGGGCCGCAAGGGCCGGTGTCGGCCATCATCCAGAAGTTGTCGGACTTGTAGCGGCCGCCCTTGTTGTCGCCGATGCGGATCACGCGCTCGGGTGGCAAGCCGATTTCCTTGGTCCAGATGTCGTAGGCCTCGTCGTCTTCCTGGTAGACCGTGGCCAGCAGGCGCTCTGGCGGCAGCTTGTAGACCTCGGTCAGCAGCTCCCAGGCCCACTTGAGCGATTCGCGCTTGAAGTAGTCGCCAAACGACCAGTTGCCCAGCATCTCAAAGAAGGTGTGGTGGCGCGCGGTGTAGCCCACGTTTTCCAGGTCGTTGTGCTTGCCACCCGCACGCAGGCAGGCCTGAACCGACACCGCCCGGTTGTACGAGCGCTTGTCGGTGCCCAGGAACACGTCCTTGAACTGCACCATGCCCGAGTTGGTGAACATCAGCGTGGGGTCGTTGCCAGGCACCAGAGGGCTCGACGGCACCACGGTGTGGCCCTTGGAGACGAAGAAGTCCAGGAAGGACTTGCGGATGTCAGCGACAGAAAAAGTGGGAGTGCTCATGGTGTTGTGGAGTGGTTGCACGCAGCAGGCAGGCCGCAGGACCCGCGCCTGCGCGCTGCCTGTCGCTGCCCCTATGGGGACCAACCTTTCATTATAGGTTTGCAGTCTGGCGGTCCGTGGCGGGAGGGCGACAGGGCGGGGACAGACGCCTCCACTCCATGCGCCAACGAATGCTGAAAAATCCGCTTGCGCGCTTTAAATATCTTGTTAATATATTAATAACTTCAACCCGACCACCGATCCAAGGAGTCCCTCGTGAACCCACAACCCCGCTGGCAAGGCATCTTCCCTGCCATCACCACCAAGTTCCACGCCGACGAGTCCATCGACGCCGAGGGCACAGCCCGCCACATCGACTTCCAGATCCGCAACGGCATCCACGGGCTGGTCACCTGCGGTTCTCTCGGCGAAGCCAGCACCCTCACGCTGGAGGAAAAGCTCCAGGTCGCCAAGATCGCCCTCGAAGCTGCTGACGGCCGCGTACCAGTGCTCGCCAACGTGTCCGAAACCAGCACCCGCGAAGCCCTGCGGTACATCGACGGCGGCAACAAGCTCGGCGTGGCCGGCTACATGGTCATGCCCTCGGTGATCTACGTGGCCGATGCCCGCGAGGCCATGGCCAATGTGCGCGCCATGGCGGGCGCCGCCCAGCGCCCCCTGATGGTCTACAACAACCCTGTGGCCTACCGCGTGGACCTAAAACCCGAGCACATGGTGGAGCTGGCCGACTGCGAGTGGATCGCCGCCATCAAGGAAAGCACCGGCGACATCCGCCGCATCACCGACCTGCGCAACACCGTGGGCGACCGCTACCAGCTCTTCCTGGGCGTGGACGACCTGGCTTACGAAGGCCTGGCCCTGGGCTGCGACGGCCTGCTGGCCGGCGTGGGCTGCGCCTTCCCGCGCGAAACCGTGGCGCTGTACGACCTGATGAAAGCGGGCAAATTTGCCGAGGCGCTGCCGCTCTACCAGTGGATGACGCCCATGCTGCACCTGGATGTGTCCAACAAGCTCGTGCAGAACCTCAAGCTCATCGATGCGCTGGTGGGTGTTGGCACCGAACACATGCGCCGCCCCCGCCTGCCCCTGGTGGGCGAAGAACGTGCGTTTGTGGAGAGTGTGGTGCGCAAGGCCCTGGCCACGCGCCCTACAAAATACCAATCTGTAGCCTGAGACACTGAGCGCCCTACTCCACCACCACAGCACCATGCAACGCATCCACGTGATCGACTCCCACACGGGCGGCGAGCCGACCCGGCTTGTCATCGACGGTTTTCCCGACCTGGGCACCGGCACCATGGCCGAGCGGCGTGCGCTGCTGGCCGAGCGCCACGATGCCTGGCGGGCCGCCACCGTGCTGGAACCGCGTGGCAGCGACGTGGTGGTGGGGGCGCTGCTCTGCGCGCCGCAGGACCCGGCCAATGCAGCGGGCGTGATCTTCTTCAACAACAGCGGCTACCTGGGCATGTGTGGCCACGGCACCATCGGGCTGATCGCATCGCTCGCCTACCTGGGCCGCATCACCCCTGGCGAGCACCGCATCGAAACCCCGGTGGGCACCGTCACCACCACCCTGCACGCTGATGGTTCGGTGAGCGTGCGCAATGTGCCCGCCTACCGGCTGCACCACGCACTGGCCATCGACGTACCCGGCTACGGCCGCGTGGTGGGAGATGTGGCCTGGGGCGGCAACTGGTTCTTCCTGATCACCGACCACGGCCAGCGCGTAGCCAGCGACAACCTGGAGGCGTTGATGGCCTACAGCTGCGCCGTGCAGCAAGCCCTCAAAGACCAGGGCATTCGGGGCGACAACGGCGGTGAGATTGACCACATCGAGTTGTTTGCCGACGACGACCAGGCCGACAGCCGTAACTATGTGCTGTGTCCCGGCAAGGCCTATGACCGCTCGCCCTGCGGCACCGGCACCAGCGCCAAGATTGCCTGCCTCGCCGCCGATGGCAAGCTGCAGCCGAGCCAGGTGTGGCGCCAGGCCAGCATCATCGGCAGCCAGTTCGAGGCCAGCTACACGCTGCAGGACGATGGCAAGCTCATCCCAACCCTGCGTGGCCGCGCCTACATGAGCGCGGAAGCGACCCTGCTGATCGAAGATGCAGACCCATTCGGCTGGGGCATCCGGCTGTAAACCGCCTTCTCCCACAGCGCAGGCCCCATGCAAACCACCGACGTCCTTGTGATCGGCGCTGGCATCGTCGGTGCGGCCTGTGCCCATGCGCTGGCGCGGGCGGGCCTGTCGGTGCGAATCATCGATGCGCGCCTGGGCGGTGCCACGGCGGCAGGCATGGGCCATCTGGTGGTGATGGATGACAACCCGGCTGAGCTGGCGCTGAGCAAATCGTCGCTCGACCTCTGGCACGCCTGGGCACCGCAGATGGATGCCGGCTGCGCCTTCACGGCCTGCGGAACGCTCTGGCTGGCTGCCAACGAGGAAGAGCTGCAGGCCGCGCACGCCAAGCGTTCCACCTTGCAAGCACAAGGCGTAGCTTGCGAGATGCTGGATGCCGCAGCCCTCGCCCGCGCAGAACCCGCGCTGCGCCCCGGTCTGGCCGGCGCGCTCAAGGTGAATGGCGACAGCGTGGTCTATGCACCGCGTGCCGCCCAGTGGCTGCTGGAGCAGGCCGCAGCCCACGGACGCCTTGTGTTGGAGCAGGCTGAAGCGATGCAGATCGACGGCCACACCGTCACACTGCGCGACGGAAGCCAGCGCAGTGCAGACGCCATCGTTCTTGCCAGCGGCATCCAGTCCCCGCAGCTGTGCCCCGGCCTGCCGCTGCGCCCCAAAAAGGGCCACCTCGTCATCACCGACCGCTACCCGGGCACCGTGCACCACCAGCTGGTGGAGCTGGGCTACATCACCAGCGCGCACCACAGCGACGGTACCTCGGTGGCCTTCAACGTGCAGCCCCGGCCCACGGGGCAGTTGCTGATCGGCTCGTCGCGCGAGTTCGACACCACCGACCCCGCCGTCAACAACGCCGTGATGGCGCGCATGCTGCAACGGGCACTCGACTACCTGCCAGGCCTGGCCGAACTCAACGCCATCCGCACCTGGACCGGCTTTCGCGCCGCCACGCCAGACAGCCTGCCGCTGATTGGCGCGCACCCCGAACACCCGCACCTGTGGCTGGCCGTGGGACATGAAGGACTGGGGGTGACCACCGCCCCGGCCACCGCGCAGTTGCTGGCGGCCCAGATCGCAGGGGGCACCCCGGCGATCGACCCCACGCCCTTTGCACCTGCCCGCTTTGCGGGCCTGAGCACACCATGACCGCATCCAGAACACCCGCCCTGGTGCACATCGTGGTGAATGGCAACCCCCTGCAGGTGCCCCCGGGGACCAGCGTCGCCGCCGCGCTGGCGCAGCAAACACCCGGCACCACACGCACCTCGGTCACCGGCGCGGCGCGGGCACCGCTGTGTGGCATGGGGGTGTGCCACGAATGCAGAGTCCGCATCCACGGCCGCACCCGCCTGGCGTGCCAGACGGTCTGCACCGAGGGCATGTCGATTCACACCGATGTCGGCACAGCACCCGGGAGCGCCACACCATGAACCAGCCCGTGACCCCACCCATGACCGAGCAACACTCGGCGCACGAGCGCTGCGACATCCTCATCATCGGCGCGGGCCCCGCAGGTTTGGCGGCTGCCCTCGCTGCCGCGCCCAGCGGGGCAGCGATCACCATCGTGGACGACAACCCGCAGCCCGGTGGGCAAATCTGGCGCGCTGGCCCCCAGGTGGTCTTGCCCGCCCTGGCGCAACAGCACCGCGCGGCGCTGGCCCGGCACACCAACATCCGCCTGCTGCCTGGCACCCGCGTGGTGGGCCTGGGTGATTCCCAACCCGGCGACAAGGCCCCGGCCCTGCTGCTGGAAGACGCAGACCGGGGCTGGACGCAGCACAGCCACCGCATCGTGCTGTGCACCGGAGCCCGCGAGCTGTTGCTGCCCTTCCCGGGCTGGACGTTGCCCGGTGTGACGGGTGCGGGCGCCTTGCAGGCCCTCATCAAGGCAGGGCTCGACGTGCGCGGCCAGCGCATCGTCATTGCAGGCACAGGCCCTCTGCTGCTGGCCGCTGCCGCCACCGCCAACAAAGCGGGTGCCACCGTGGTGCGCGTGGCCGAACAGGCGCCGTGGAGCGCGCTCGCTGGCTTTGCAGCGCAACTGTCACGCTGGCCTGCCAAGGCGTTGCAAGCCCTCACGCTGCTTCACCCGCAGTTGCGCGCCAGCAGCCATGTGCTGGAAGTCCAAGGCACCACGCAGGTGCAAACAGTGAGGCTGCGCAAAGGCCAACACGCCGAAGAAACCATGGCCTGCGACCGCGTGGCCTGCGGGTTCGGGCTGGTGCCCAACACCCACCTGGGGCAGATGCTGGGCTGCGCACTGGGCGGGCCGCTGAGCGGTGGCCAGGGCCTGGCTGTCGATGCACAGATGCGCACCAGCGTGCCCGGTGTATTCGCCGCGGGTGAAGCCACTGGCTTTGGCGGCAGCGAACGTGCACTGGTTCAGGGCGCCATGGCAGGGCATGTGGCGGCGGGACAGGTGCAACAGGCCCAGGCGCTGCGCCCGCAGCTGGCACGCTGGGAGGGCTTTGCGCAGGCGCTGCACGCGTCTTTTCCACTGAACAAAGCACTCAAAACCCTGGCGCAACCCGGCACCCTGGTGTGCCGCTGCGAAGACGTGCCCTACGCTGCACTGGCCGATCGCGACGGCTGGATCGATGCCAAGCTCCACACCCGCTGTGGCATGGGCGCGTGCCAGGGCCGCATTTGTGGCGCTGCCGCACAGCACCTGTTTGGCTGGACGCCTGCGCCCCCACGGCATCTGCTGGCGCCCACACGCATTGGCACGCTGGCCGCCTGCACGCCCGCGCCCACCACCAGCGCTCAGCGCGAGCCCGCAACTCCCTCGGGCTGACGCGCGCGCAGCCGTTTTCCCCCGTCCTTCCTTTCAGGGCTTACCCGTACCCAGCAGGCATCCATCTTGCTTTTAAATATATTTGTTAGATATTAAAAAGTACAAGGCTTTTTCTTTCATCGCCGCGCCCTCCTCCCCAGGAACCCCATCATGCCCACGCCCAACAGTCCACCCGCCCCGCAATCTCCGGCGCCGCGCGCTCCCGTCCGCTGGGTGCTGGCGTTGTCCACGCAGGTTCTGCGCATGGAGCGGCATCTGCTCACCGCCCTCATGACGTTGCTGGTGCTGCTGATCCTGCTCAACGTGGTCACGCGCTACACCGGCATGCCCATCTACTGGGTGGACGAGGCGGCGGTCTACACGGTGGTCTGGCTGACCTTTGTGGGCGCCTCGGTCATGACGCGGCTGCGCATGGACTTTGCCGTGACCATGCTGACCGACCACCTCGGCGCGCGGGGCGCCAAGGCATTCAAGGTGGTGGCCACGTCCGGCGTGCTGCTGTTTGGCATGGCCATGCTGGTGATGTGCTGGGTGTGGATGGACCCCATCGGCATTGCGCGCTACGGCTTTGACGCCAAGGAGTTTGCCGCCGAGAGCTTCAACTTCATCTACACCGAGCGCACCCAGACGCTGAACTGGCCCACCTGGGTGCTGCAACTCATCCTGCCGATCTTCTCGGCCACCTTCAGCGTGCATGCACTGGCCAACCTGTTCGAAGACATGGGTGTTGCAGAGCGTGTGACGCACGCAGGTTTCGACGTGGTCAGCGCCGACGCCGTGAACTGACTGACCTCTACACCAGGACCCCACCATGATCACCACCCTGTTTTTCCTTGCCGCGTTGCTGGTGGGTGTGCCCATCGGGGTCTGCCTGTGTCTGGCAGGCATGGTCTACATCGTCAGCATCGGAAGCCCGGTGCTGTTCCAGTCGTTTCCGATGCAGATGTTCGGTGGAGTGGACAGCTACGGGCTCATCGCGATTCCGCTGTTCATCCTGATCGGCGAGATCATGAACAGCGGCGGCATCACGCGGCGGCTGGTAGACCTGGCCATGGCCTTTGTTGGCTCGGTCAAAGGCGGGCTGGCCTACGTGAACATCCTGGCCAACATGCTGGTGTCGTCCATCATCGGCTCCGCCACGGCGCAGGTGGCCATCATGTCGCAGGTGATGGTGCCCGAGATGGAAAAGCAGGGCTACGACAAGACCTTTGCAGCCGGCCTCACGGTGTATGGCGGCATGCTGGGGCCCATCATTCCGCCCTCGGTGATGTTTGTGGTCTACAGCGTGCTGGCCCAGGTGGCCGTGGGCGACATGCTGATTGCAGGCATCCTGCCCGGCGTGCTGCTCACCGTGCTGTTCTTTGTCGTGATCGCGCTCATGGGCTTTGTCTACAACTACCCGCGCAGCGAAAAGCGCACGCTGGCCCAGCGCGCGCGCACCGTGGTGCAGGCCAGCCCCACGCTGCTGATCCCCATCATCATCGTGGGCTCCATCCTGAGTGGCCTGGCCAACCCCACCGAATCGGCCGCCGTGGGCGCGCTGGTATCGGCGCTGGTGGGTCGCTATGTGACCAAGGAGTTCCGGTTCAGCGCCATGCCCGCCATCCTGCTGCGCTCGGCCATTTACTCCGCCATCGTGCTGTTTTTGGTGGCGGCAGCGGCCGTGTTCTCGTGGTTGCTGATCTACGGCAAGGTGCCTCAGATGGTCGCCGCCTGGGTGCAGACCGTGGCGCACGACCCGGTCACATTCTTGCTGCTCACCAACGTCATCCTGCTGGTCATCGGCACGGTGATCGACGGCATCCCCGGTCTCATCATGACCGCCCCCATCCTGCTGCCGATTGCCACCGAGGTCTATCACATCGACCCACGCCATTTTGGTGTGGTGATCGTCGTCAACCTGGTGCTGGGGCTGATGACCCCGCCCGTGGGCCTGAGCTTCTTTGTCGCGTCGGCCGTCACCGGGGCCAAGCCCGGAAAGATGTTCATCGTCACGCTGCCGTTTTTCATCATCAGCTGCGTGGCGCTGGTGATGTTGTCGCTGTTCCCCAGCCTGTCGCTCGGTTTGCTCAAGTAGCCCGTCGAGCAACAGATCCCCCGTCCCCCTCCCAAGGTTCTTTCACACGGAGTTCACCATGACGACCACGCCCGCCCACACTGTCACCCGCCGCCATTTCATCCAGCGCCACGCCGTGGCCGCTGCCACCGTCACGGGGCTGGGCTTTCCAGCGCTGGTACGTGCAGCCGATGCCAAGGAGTTTCGCCTGGGGCTGATCACGCCTGCGGGCCACTCCTGGAACCGCGCCGCACTGCAGTTTGGCGAGGCCTTGAAGAAGGAAACCGATGGCCGCCTGAGCGTCACGGTCTTCCACTCGGGCCAGCTGGGCAACGAGGCTGCGATGATGCAGCAGCTGCAATCCGGCGCGCTCGACATGGGCTGGATCCAGGCGGCCGAGCTGGGCTCGCGCGTGTCCAGCATCGCGGCGATCAATGCTCCGTACCTGGTGCGCTCCACGCCTGCCGTGGCCAAACTCGTCAAACACCCATCTGCCACCAAACTGCTCGAAGTGCTGCCGCGCGAGACCGGCACCATCGGCCTGGGCTGGGGCATCACCGGCATGCGCGCCGTGTTCTCCACCAAGGACATCGCCGTGCCCACCGACATCAAGGGCATGAAGCTGCGCATCAACCCCACGCCGGTGTACCGCGACTTCTACCAAATGCTCGGCGCCGCGCCCACACCCATCCCCACGCCGCAGGTGTTTGATGCCATGAGCAACGGCCAAGTCGACGGGCTGGAGGCGGACATCGAGTTCTCGTGGAACCAGCGCTTCGACAAGGTAGCCAAGACCCTGCTGCAGATGAACGCCCTGTTCATGCCGTTCGCGCCGCTGGTCTCCGGCCGCATCTGGCAAGGGCTGGACGCCAAGGACAAGGACATCATCCGCAAGCTGGTGGCCCAGTCGCTGGATGCGCAGATCAATGACATCGTGACCACCGAGGCAGGGCTGATCGAGAAGTTCAAGGGCACGTCCATCGCCTTCAAGACGGCATCGTCGTTCAACCCCGACGGCATCATCCAGGAGTTCGACAAGCTGTGGCTGCCCAAGGCGCCGCAGATTGCCGAGCTGCGCAAGGCGGGCGCAAGCCTCTGACAGTCCGCAAGGGTCACCGGGGCCGCATCCCATAAGATGCGGCCTCCCGCAACGTCCTTCACGCCCGATGACACTCCGCCGCCCCTCCCCCCAGCAAGACCCCGCGCCCAAGCGGCGCGCGGCGGACGTGGCCTACGACGCCATCGAGACCATGATCTCCACGCTGCAGCTGCAGCCCGGCAGCCCCGTGGTGGAGGCCGAGATCGCCGAAAGCACAGGCCTGGGCCGCACGCCGGTGCGCGAGGCGCTGCTGCGCATGGTGTCCATCGGGCTCATCGTGCAGCAGCCCCGGCGCGGGCTGCTGGTGTCGCACATCGACCTGGCCGATCACCTGGACGTGATCCAGACCCGCCGCGTGCTGGAGCGCCTGCTGGCCTCCAACGCCGCACGCCGCGCCACGGCGCCGCAGCGCCAGGCCATCGTGCGTTGTGCGGAAAACATGGTGCAAGCCGCAGCGCGCGGCCACCTCGACGACTACATGCTGGCCGACCATGAACTGGACCTCGTCACCCACCAGGCCAGCCAGAACCACTCGGCCGTCAAATGCGTGCAACCGCTCATCGTGCAGTGCCGCCGCTTCTGGTACGCCTACCAGCACGAAGGCGAAGTGTCAGAAGGCGCCCGCGCGCACATGCAACTGGCGCAGGGCATTGCCAGTGGCGACGAAGCCCAGGCCATTGCCGGCGCGGAGCAGTTGATGGAGTATCTGGAGCGGTTTGCGCGGCGCATCATTGACCGGTAGCACGCGCCACCATGCACACAGCGCCTGCAACCGCATGGACAGCCTCAGTTCCAAAGGGCAATTGCTCTAATTTTTATAGCTTATTGCGCTTTACCAATAGGCGCTAGCGACCAAAATGGCCTAAATTTTTCACCCCAGCAGCGGCAACAGCAGGCCTATTCCGACACTTGCTGGCCCAGCAGAATGCGCTGCTCCAGAAAGCGCCACAGACGCTCGTCCTGGCTGAACGCCACGTTAAACCGCAGCCAGCCCGTGGGGCGCGGCTCCACCAGAAACAGCTGACCGGGGCCGAGCATGATGCCCGCACCCGTGGCTTCCTTCGACAGCTCGGCACTGTCGGGCAGATCAGGATGGCGCGCCCACAGGTACATGCCCGCCTCGGGCTCGTGAAACAGCTCGAACCCCAGGTTCAGCAAGCGCCGCCCCACCGTGCGGTGCGCCTCGGCCAGCCGCTCGCGCAGGGACTTGAGGTGCTTGCGCCAGCGCCCGTCGGTCACCACGCCAAAGGTGATGCGCTCGGTGATCTCTGACGAGGTCAGGCCCGAGATCATCTTGAGCTGCACCAGCTCATCGAGCAGATCGCGCCGCGCCGCCAGAAAGCCGGTGCGCAGGTTGGGCGAAATCGTCTTGGAGAAACTGCCCAGGTAGATCACGCGGTTGAGCTGGTCCAGGCTGGCCAGCGAGGGGCGCACACCAGGGTCCATGTCGGCATAGATGTCGTTCTCTACCAGCATGAAGTGGTGCTGCTCGGCCAGTTGCAGCAGCCGGTGCAAGTGCGCCACCGATGCCACCGAACAGGTCGGGCTTTGCAGACGCGGCTGCGTGAAGAACACCGTGGGCTTGTGCTCGGCCAGCAGGGCCTCTAGCGCCGGCAGGTCGTAGCCGGTGGCGGTACGCGGCACACCCACCACCTGGGCTCCTGCAAAGCGAAGCATGAACAACAGGTTGGGGTAACCCGGGTCGTCCACCAGCACCACGTCACCAGGCTTGACCATGCGGCGCGCCACCAGGTCCAGTGCCTGGCTGGAGCCCTGGGTCAGCAGCACCTGGTCGGCGTCCACCGCCAGATGGTGTTCGGCCAGCGACTCGGCCACCACCATGCGCAGCGCCATGTGGCCGTGGGGCAGGCCATAGCCATCCAGCTCGGGCCCGTCGGACGACAGCTGACGCATGCTGCGTTTGACCGCATCGCCAAACAGCCAGTCGTGGGGCAGCCAGCCGCAGCCCGGTTTCATGGGCAGGTTGCGGTTTTCAAAAATTTGTTTGAGGTACCAGCGCGCATCAAAACGGGGCACCGGCCGCTCGGGCGCACCAGTACCGGGCGAAGCGCCCTCATCGCCCCGTCGCTTCACAAAAAAACCTGCATTGGCGCGCGACACCAGCCAGCCCTGCGCCACCAGGCGGTCGTAGGCCTCGACCACGGTGAACACGCTCACGCCGTGGGCTGCCGCAAAGGCGCGGATGGAGGGGAGCTTGGCACCAGGTTTGAGCACCTGGCCAGCGATGAGACCCCGCAGGCCATCAACGATCTGGCTGACCAGCGGTGTCTGAAGATCCGGGCTGAGAGTGAGCATCAAAAGAACAGGGAAAGGGGCCAAATTGTGCACCGGGCCAACACCCGCGAACTCAGGGATTGCTTGTACAGGACGGGACACCTGCACAGTGTGCTCCCGTCAACAGCGACGCGTGCCTGGGGGTACCACCGCTGAACCCGCATTCGGTCCGGCCGGGTTACCCCTATTGTCCGTCAGCCCCACCTACCCTGGGGCAGCGGTCTCCAGCGATTTGCAGCGCTGTGGGATGTCTTGCGCGTTGATGACGCCGCGCTCGAAAAGGCCCGCAGACCGTGAACGGTAGTGCCCAACCGATGGGCGGTATTCAGTCTTTTGTCCGATGCAGCGGCTATCGGATTGCATCCACCGCCTGTCCCTTTTCCGCCGCCGCGATGCGCACACACCCATGCCCCAGCGATAGGCTTGCCCCCCAACTCGATTGGCATCGGTGACCGCAAATCGGGTTTGAAAACCAATACCCAACACACCGAGGGACACCCATGCTGACACGAACATCTGAACTCAACTCTTCACGGATTTTTCAACCCAGGCCATGGGCCATTGCCTTGGGTCTATGCCTGGGCACAGCCACAGGCCCTGCACTGGCGCAGGCGACCCACACCCCACCGGCAGGCTACAAGCCGTGCGCCGTCGAGGGACAGAAATGCAGCTTCAGCGGCGCGGCCAACGTGGTCTATGGAGCAGGCACGACCTGGACCAGCCCTCGCAGTTTCACCAACGGTGTCAGTTGCAGCAACGCAACCTTTGGCGACCCCCTGTGGGGTGTGCAAAAGGCCTGTTATGCCAGCGCACCGTCGCCAGCTCCTGCGCCCGATCCCGTGCTGACAGCACCGCCACCGGGCTACACCTTGTGTGCCGTCGAGGGGCAGCAATGCAGCTTTACCGGTACGGCCAAGGTGGTCTATGGGGCTGGCACCACCTGGACTGCCGCGCGCGCATTCACCAACAACGTGATGTGCAACAACGCCACCTTTGGCGACCCCCTGCGGCAGGTGAAAAAGGCGTGCTACGTCAGCAGCCCCGTCCCAACGCCCGCCCCACCGCCAACGCCTCCGGCACCGCCGGCTCCACCGGCGCCTCCGCCAGCACCGACGCCCGGTGGCTCCGTAACGTACTACTTCTCGGACTGCCAGGCGGGCGCCGCCACCGGTTGTGTGCCAGGGAGCAATTCCAACCCCGGCACCCAGGCGGCACCCAAGCAGAACCTCACGGGGATCAATGTCAACACACTGCCTGCGGGCACAGCACTGCTTTTTGCGCGCGGCGGTGCCTGGGTAGTGGGTGTCACCACGTTCGAGAACATGAACGTCCGCGCAGACGCGCCCCTCACCTTCGATGCGTATGGCGCAGGGCCCGCCCCCCTCCTCAACACCAACAACAATGCCATCGCGCCCTTTGAGCTGGGAGGGCGCTATGCCAACACCTCCAACGACGGCGGCTACGTGTTCCGCAATTTGCGACTCCACGGCTCCAACAACTCGGCCTGGGGCTTCTGGCTGAGTGGCAATGTCCGCGACATCGTGATTGAGAACGTGGAGATATCCGGCTTCCAGATTGCCATCCACTCGCAGGCACGCGCTCCCCACGGTGTGAACAACGTGCTGATCCGCAACAACCACATCCATCACAACGGAAGCATGGGCATCCTGGGCCAGTTCCGCAACAGCGTGATCGAAGGCAACCTGATCGAGGCCAACAACTTCAGCGGCAGCGGCTTCAACCACGGCACCTACCTGTCGGGCAGCCATGGACTGAGTGGAACCAACGTCACCTTGCGCAACAACCGTTACATCCGCAACTCGGTGGTCAATAGCATCTGCCAAGGGGGCAACATGACCTTCCACGGCCAGATGGACGGCGTACTGATTGAGGGCAACCGGATTGAGCAGGATGCTGCGACGGATGGCTGCTGGGAGATGTCGATCACGCAGGGGTATGACTCGGCCGAATGGTTCCGCAACTTCGTGGTGCGCAACAACAAACTCATCAACGCCGGCAACACGGGCATGGCAGTGCAGTCGGCACCCGGGATCGTGATTGAGGGCAACGTCATCATCAATACGCAGACGACGTTTCAGACAGCCATCAATGTGGGCCACACCGAATTCCAGAATGGCGATGTACCCGATGGAAACGCTGTGGTGCGTAACAACATTGCATGTTTCCCCACACCCCACGCGGGCAGCACGGTGGTGCGCGTGATTGCACCGAACAGTGTGGTCACGAACAACACCATGGTGACCGGGGCGGCTGCAACGACCGGGGTGTGCGCCCGGTAGCAGAGCGTTCTCGTTTCGGCCAGCAGAGGCCTCGCAGCACGCTGCGAGGCCTTTTTTGTTCTTAGAACCTGTTCAAGATCTTTTCAGGGTCGCACAAGTACCTTGCCGGGATGGGATGCAAGGCGCGGTGCGCAGTTGATAGCTTGGCTATCAGCAAGCGCCGCAACGCCGCAGACCGCCCGGCAAGGCACTTGCCCGCAGGGTTGGAGTGAAATCGGGCGATTGGACGGCTCAGCTGCTTGCATGGGCATGAGCCCATGCGGCGCATCCGAAGCTTCCACGTCCATCACGATGGCACTCCAATGCGGTCCCTGAAAAGATTTTGAACAGGTTCTTACGCACCGTTTTGGAAGATGGCAAGCGGCCCGCCGCTGCATCCCGATACAAGACCCTTCAATCCCCCGGGTGCCCGGTTTTCCTGCAGATCAGCGTGGGGGATTGCACTACGGCTGCGCAAAAGGGGCTGCATTGTGCACCGTGTTGGCGCACACCAAATCAGGGATTGCCTGTACAGGATGGAGGACCTGCACAGTGCGCGCAAAACAGCATGCCGGTGTACATGGACGGGCCGTGGCGCGAATTCCAGAATTCGCCCATTCCTTCATTTCGTGTTCAACCCACCCGCCCACAGCCATGCAGCAAGACCGCCACTTCACCAACGCCGCCCTCCTCACCCGCCGCCATGCCGCTGTGGCCCGGGGCGTGGGTCAGGCCCATGAACTCTTCGTACAGAAGGCGCTTAACGCCGAGCTGTGGGATGTGGAGGGCCGCCGCTTCATCGACTTTGCCGGTGGCATCGCCGTGCTCAACACCGGCCACCTGCACGCCGGAGTGATCGCTGCAGTCAAAGCCCAGCTGGAGCTGTACACCCACACCTGCTTCCAGGTGGTGGCGTACGAGCCCTACGTGGAAGTGTGCGAGCGCCTGAACACCCTGGCCCCCGGCGCGTTTGCCAAGAAGAGCCTGCTGCTCACCACCGGTGCCGAGGCCGTGGAAAACGCCATCAAGATCGCCCGCGCCTACACCAAACGCCCGGGCGTGATCGCCTTCACGGGCGGCTACCACGGTCGCACCAACCTCACGCTGGGCCTTACCG
Source organism: Acidovorax sp. Leaf73 (assembly GCF_916855635.1). NCBI lineage: Bacteria > Pseudomonadati > Pseudomonadota > Betaproteobacteria > Burkholderiales > Comamonadaceae > Acidovorax > Acidovorax sp. Leaf73. The sequence goes on along the minus strand of NZ_CAKASI010000001.1, from coordinate 786,720 downwards.
GCAAGGTCGCGCCTTACAAGATCGGGTTCGGCCCCTTCCCTGGCGAGATGTACCACGCCCTGTTCCCCAACGCGTTGCATGGCGTCAGCGTGGAGCAGGCCCTGCATTCAGTGGAGCTGATCTTCAAGAACGACATCGAGCCCGAGCGTGTGGCAGCCTTCATCCTTGAGCCCGTGCAGGGCGAAGGCGGCTTCTACGTGGCGCCACCCGAATTCGTCACCGGCCTCAAGGCCCTGGCAGACCGCTACGGCATCCTGCTGATCGCTGACGAAGTGCAGACCGGCGCTGGCCGCACCGGCACCTGGTTTGCATGCGAGCAATGGCCCGTGGCGCCCGACCTCATCACCACTGCCAAATCACTGGCAGGCGGCTTCCCCCTGTCTGGCGTGGTGGGCCGCGCCGACGTCATCGACGCCCCTGCAGCCGGTGGCCTGGGTGGCACCTATGCCGGCAGCCCCGTGGCCTGTGCCGCAGCGCTGGCGGTGATCGATGCGTTTGAAAAGGAAAACCTGCTGGCCCGCAGCCAGGACATGGGTGCGCTGCTGGTCAGGGCACTGAAAGAAATGGCCGCCACAGCCCCCGCCATCGGCGATGTGCGCGGCCTGGGTGCCATGGTGGCGATCGAGCTGTTCGAAGACGGTGATGTCCACCGCCCCGACGCCGCACTGACCAAGAAAGTCGTCGCCGAAGCCGCCAAGCGCGGGCTCATCCTGCTGTCGTGCGGAACGTATGGCAACGTGATCCGCATCCTGGTGCCGCTGACCGCCTCCAACGAGCTGCTCGAAGAGGGCCTGGCCATCCTGGCCGACAGCTTTGCCGCGCTGGGCTGACATGCGACCCGACCTTCATTCTGCTTACAAGGTGCCCCCAACCATGAACCCATCAGCAGAGCCCCTTGTCCGCTTCAGCGGTGTGCAAAAGACGTACGACGGTGAACAACTGGTGGTGCGCTCGCTGGACCTGGACATCCAGCGCGGTGAATTCCTGAGCCTGCTCGGGCCCTCGGGCTCGGGCAAGACCACCACACTGATGATGCTGGCGGGGTTTGAGTCCCCTACTGCGGGCGACATCCTGCTCGATGGCAAGCAGATCACCGGCACGCCGCCCCACAAGCGCAACTTTGGCATGGTGTTCCAGAACTACGCGCTGTTCCCCCACCTCACCGTGGGTCAGAACGTGGCTTACCCGCTCACCGTGCGCAAGGTGCCCAAGGCCGAACAGGCCGAGCGTGTGAAGAAGGCGCTGGACATGGTTCGCCTGACCGGCATGGCCGACCGCTTGCCCACGCGCCTGTCGGGCGGCCAGCAGCAGCGCGTGGCGCTGGCCCGCGCCCTGGTGTTCAACCCACAGCTGGTGCTGATGGATGAACCCCTGGGCGCGCTGGACAAGCAGCTGCGCGAGCATATGCAGATCGAGCTGAAAGAACTGCACCGCCAGCTGGGCGTGACCTTTGTCTACGTGACCCATGACCAGGGCGAGGCCCTGACCATGAGCGACCGCGTGGCGGTGTTCAACGAAGGGGTCATTCAGCAACTCGCCGATGTGGAAACCCTGTACGAAGCTCCATCCAACCGATTCGTGGCCGGCTTTGTGGGCGACAACACGGTGCTTTCGGGCACCCTGCAAGGCGCGGGCGCCGACACCGCCATCCAGCTGCCAGGCGGCTACCTGTTGCCGGGTGTGAACGTGAACCAGGCCGCACTGGGCTCTGCCGTGCACGCCTGTGTTCGGCCCGAACGCATCGTGCTGCATGCGCATTCCGAGTACCCCAAAACCTCGGCGATTCCCGCCACGGTGGCGCGCGCCATCTACTACGGCGACCACCTGCGCCTGATGTGCGACCTGGGCCATGGCCAAGAGCCCGCCACGGTGAAGGTGGCGCTGGCTTCGTCCGCTAGCAACCCCCATCCACAGCCGGGTGATGCCGTGCTGCTGGAGTTCCCCCCGGTCTCCACGCGCATTTACGTGGTCTGACCACCGGCACAGCCACACCCTTTTCCCGTCCCCTGTTCCTCCACAACCCTAAGGAAAAACTGCACCATGAAAAAGAGCCTTATAGCCTGCGCCTCTCTGGCCGCCTGCCTGGCACTTCCCAGCTTCGCGCAGCAGCAACTGACCGTCGTGAACTTTGGTGGCGCCAACGCCAACGCGCAGAAAAAGGCGTTCTACGAGCCCTATGAAAAGCTGGGCAACAAGATCGTGGCCGTGGAATACAACGGCGAGCAGGCCAAAATCAAGGCCATGGTCGAGGCCAAGAAGGTGACCTGGGACGTGGTGGAGCTGGAGTCACCAGACGCTGCACGCGGCTGCGACGAGGGCCTGTATGAAAAACTCGATTACAGCAAGATCGTGAGCAAGTCAGACCTACTGCCCGCTGCGGTGTCCGACTGCGCCGTGGGCATCTTCGTGTGGTCCACCGTCATGGCCTACAACGGCGACAAGCTCAAGACCGCCCCCACTAGCTGGGCCGACTTCTGGGACACCAAGAAGATCCCTGGCAAGCGCGGCATGCGCAAGGGTGCGCGCTACAACCTCGAATTCGCGCTGATGGCCGATGGCGTGAAGCCCGCCGATGTGTACAAGGTGCTGGCCACCAAAGACGGTGCCGACCGCGCCTTCAAGAAGCTGACCGAACTCAAGCCCAACATTCAATGGTGGGAAGCAGGTGCCCAGGCGCCGCAGTTCCTGGTGGCGGGCGACGTGGTGCTGACCACCGTGTTCAACGGCCGCATCGACGCGGCCAACCGCGAAGGCCGCAATCTCAAGATCTACTGGCCCGGCGGCATCTATGACCTGGACTACTGGGCCATCCCCAAGGGCACGCCGAACAAGGACGCGGCGGTGAAGTTCATCGCCTACACCATGCAGACGGCCAACCAGGCTGCTTACGCGCAGAACATCGCCTATGGTCCGGCCAACACCACGGCCCTCGCCAAGCTGGACAAGAAGGTGCTGGACGATCTGCCTACCTCGGCGAGCAACGCCAAGGAAGCCATCCAGTTCGGCGTGAGCTTCTGGGCCGACCAGGGCGAGGCGCTGGAGAAACGCTTCGCAGCCTGGGCCACCCAATAAGTCAGAAAACCGCACCCTCGGAGCACAAGACACCATGCAAGCCTCTTCTGCCATCGCCCCCGCCGCGCTTGCGCTGGACGCCCACGCACCCGGCGCACTGCGCAAGGCGCTGTCGCGTGCCGAAGCGCGGCGCAAATGGCGGGCCTTTGCCCTGACCCTGCCCTTGCTGGTGTTCTTGCTGCTCACGCTGCTGGTCCCCATTGCCGCGCTGCTGCAGCGCGGCGTGGAGAACCCCGAGGTCGCCAACACGCTGCCCGCCACCATCGAGGCCTTGCATGGCTGGGACCGCCACGAGGCACCGGGCCCCGCTGCCTATGCCGCGCTGATCAAAGACCTGGCCCGTCTGCCCGACAGCTCTGATGCAGGCGCCCTGGCGCGCCGGCTGAACTCGGAAGTGCCCGGAGCGCGTTCGATGGTGATGGGCGCTTTCCGCGCCCTGCCCCTGCAGGGCACGCCCGAGTCCATCCGCGATCAGCTGATCGACAAGGATGCACGCTGGGGCGAAGCGCCTTTCTGGCGTGCCATCGCCAAAAACGGGGCGCGCTGGACGCCCGACTACCTGCTCGCCTCGGTGGACCTGCAGCGCGATGCGCTGGGCCAGGTCGAACGCATGCCCGAGGAGCAGCGCGCGTTTGGCGGCATCCTGCTGCGCACCTTTCACATCAGCTTTGTGGTTACGGTGCTGTGCCTGCTGCTGGGCTACCCGCTGGCCTGGTGGCTGGCCTCGCTGCCCGCACGCCAGGCCAATGTGCTGATGATTCTGGTCCTTGTGCCGTTCTGGACGTCGATCCTGGTGCGCGTGGCCGCATGGATCGTGCTGCTGCAGTCCGAAGGCCTCGTCAACCGGGGGTTGATGGGCCTGGGCCTGATCGAGGAGCCGTTGGCGCTACTGTTCAACCGCACGGGCGTGGTGATTGCGATGGTGCACATCCTGCTGCCTTTCATGGTGCTGCCGCTGTACAGCGTGATGAAAAGCGTGCCACCCACCTACCTGCGTGCTGCGGTGTCGCTGGGCAGCTCGCCCATCGCCGCGTTCTTTCGGGTGTATGTGCCCCAAACCTACCCGGGCATTGGTGCTGGTGCGCTGCTGGTTTTCATTCTGGCCATCGGCTACTACGTCACGCCCGCGCTGCTGGGCGGGGCCGACGACCAGATGCTGAGCTACTACATCGCCCGCTACACCAACGTCGAAGTGAACTGGGGCATGGCCTGCGCGCTGGGCGCCCTGCTGCTGGTCGCCACCTTACTGCTCTACGGCGTGTACCGCCGGTTCGGCAAAGCCGAATTGAGCCTGGGCTAACCGCTTCAAATGACACTCACCATGCGCCATCTTCTGCCCCAATTCCCACTGTACGCCACGTTGGCCGACAAGCTCGGCTGGTGGGCGGTGCGCGCCCTGTGCGTGGCCGTGCTCGTGTTCCTGCTGACCCCCATCCTGGTGATGGTGCCGCTGTCGTTCTCCGAGAGTTCATTCCTGGCCTACCCCATTCACGGCTGGTCACTCAAGTGGTACCGCAACCTGTTCGAATCCGCCGAGTGGGCGCGCGCCACGCGCAACAGCTTTATCGTGGCCCCGGCCGCCACGTTGATCGCCACGGCCCTGGGCACACTGGCGGCGGTGGGGCTGTCGCGCGCCGACTTCCGATTCAAGGGCTTGCTCATGAGCATCCTGATTGCACCCATGGTGGTGCCCATCATCGTCGTGGGCGTGGCCACCTACCTGTACTTTGCGCCGCTGGGCCTGGCCGACAGCTACTTCGGGCTCATCATCGTGCACGCCGCCCTGGGCGCACCTTTTGTGCTGACCACCGTGCTGGCGACTCTGGCAGGCTTCAACCACAACCTCGTGCGCGCCTCGCTGAGCCTCGGTGAGACGCCCTTCAACACCTTTTTTCGTGTGACGCTACCGGTGATTGCGCCGGGCGTGATCTCCGGCGCGCTGTTTGCGTTTGCTACCTCGTTCGACGAGGTGGTGGTCACGCTGTTCCTGGCCGGTGCCGACCAGTCCACACTGCCGCGCCAGATGTTCAACGGCATCCGCGAGAACATCTCGCCCACCATCGCCGCGGTGGCCACGCTGCTCATCCTGTTCACCACCAGCTTGCTGCTGGCGCTGGAGTGGCTGCGCGGTCGCCGTGCCTGATATGCCCCTTGCCGCCCGGGAGTTCACATCGGCGACATGCGGCCGTCGCCCAGGCGGCTGACAATGACCGCTGCCGCTTCGTGCGTGAACCTCGATCTGCCCACGTTTAGCCCCCTTTCTCAAGGACCATCCCATGGACATGAAGACCTCCCCCCTCGCCCTGCTGAACGACCCCACCTTGCTCAAGACCGACGGCCTCATCAACGGTCAATGGGTGGTGGGCAGCAGCCGCTTTGATGTGAACGACCCGGCCACGGGTCTCAAACTGGCCGATGTGGCCAACCTGTGCCCGGCCGACGCCGAGGCCGCGATTGCCGCCGCCAACGCCGCCTGGGGCCCCTGGAAGACCAAGACGGCCAAGGAGCGCAGCATCATCCTGCGCAAGTGGTACGACCTGCTCATGGCCAACCAGGACGACCTGGGCCGCATCATGACCGCTGAACAAGGCAAGCCCCTGGCCGAAGCCAAGGGCGAAGTCGCCTACGGCGCGAGTTTTGTGGAATGGTTTGCCGAAGAGGCCAAGCGCATCAACGGCGAGACACTGCCTCAGTTTGACAACAGCCGCCGCCTGCTGGTCTTGAAGCAACCCATCGGCGTGTGCGCGGCCATCACACCGTGGAACTTCCCGCTGGCGATGATCACGCGCAAGGTCGCGCCTGCGCTGGCTGCGGGCTGCCCCGTGGTCATCAAGCCCGCCGAGCTGACGCCACTCACAGCCCTGGCCGCAGCCGAGCTGGCCGTCCGCGCGGGTATTCCGGCCGGTGTGTTCAACATCCTGCCCGCAGACAGCGACAACTCCATCGCCATCGGCAAGGTGCTGTGCGCGAGCGACGTGGTGCGCCATATCAGCTTCACGGGCTCCACCGAAGTGGGCCGCATCCTGATGGCGCAGTCGGCCCCCACGGTCAAGAAAATGTCACTGGAGCTGGGCGGCAACGCGCCCTTCATCGTGTTTGACGACGCCGACATCGACAGCGCCGTGGAAGGCGCCTTTGCCAGCAAGTACCGCAACGCGGGCCAGACCTGCGTGTGCACCAACCGCTTTTATGTGCAGGAAGGTGTGTACGACGAGTTCGTGACCAAGTTCGCCGCCAAGGTCAAGACAGCCAAGGTGGGCAACGGTTTTGAAGCTGGGGTGAACCAGGGCCCGCTGATCGAGGAAGCGGCACTGACCAAGGTGCAGCGCCACGTGGACGACGCGCTGGCCAAGGGCGGCCAGGTGGTGGCCGGCGGCCAGCGCCTCACCAGCCTGGGCTCCGGCCAGTTCTTCGAGCCCACGGTGGTCGCCAACGCCACGGCCGACATGCTCTGCGCGCGCGAGGAAACCTTTGGCCCCTTTGCCCCGGTCTTCAAGTTCAAGACCGAGCAGGAAGCCATCGACGCAGCCAACAACACCGAGTTTGGCTTGGCCAGCTACTTCTACAGCCGCGACGTGGGCCGCATCTTCCGCGTGACCGAGGCGCTGGAATACGGCATGGTGGGTGCCAACGTGGGCATTCTGGCCACCGAGCACGTGCCCTTTGGCGGCGTCAAGCAGTCGGGCCTGGGCCGCGAAGGCTCGCACTACGGCATGGACGACTATGTGGAGATCAAGTACCTGTGCCTGGGGGACATTCAGAAATAAGCAGCCCCACAAAATGCTACTTATTTTATAGCTGCCAGCGCTTTACCAATAAGCGCTAGCAGCCAAAATCATTCAAACTCTGGCGGCTGACGGTTGGTGTAGCTCGCGTTGCCCAGCCCCGTGCCCACCGTCAGCACCGCCCAGCGCTCCACGTCCTGCATGAAGGGCATTTCAGACAGGCCCTGCACCACTGCATCGTTGTGCAGGCACACCTGGGTGCGGCCATCGCCAATGTGCGGTAGCCGCTCGCACAGGTCACGCGGCAGGTGAAAGCGGGTGCTCTCCCAGTTGCCCGGCAGGTTCTGCGTGCCACCGGCCAGCGAGCCGTCTTCCACGATGAGCCCCGGGCAGGCCACGCCGATGTAGGGCGCCAGGCGGATCTTCTTTTTCTCGGCGTACGCGATCAGGCCTTCGAGCAGCGTGGCGATGCCCTCGACCAGTTCGTCGCGCCGGGGTTCGTCGTTCGCATGGGCCCATTTCTCGCGGCGCACCACCTCGGCCAGCGAAAGATCGGGGGCGCGGTGCAAATGGGTTTGCACGATGCCGCAGCGCACATTGGTGCCGCCAATGTCCACCGCCAGGATGGCGTCGTAGCTTTGCAGCAGCGCGGGGGGCGCCAGATGCACCCAGCCAATCAGGCCGCCCTCGTCCGCATGATGGCGCAGCGTGCGCAGCTCCACGGGCACCTTTTCGGCCTTGAGGATCTTGCGGGTGCAATCGATGGCGCGGCCACCCACCTCGCTCTGGTGAAAGCCCCCGCCGATGATGATGCGCTCCACGCCGCGCCAGGTCTTGTGTTTCAGAAATCGCTGCACCACGTGCGCCAGCTGCATCGCGTAGTCTTCCGACGCGGCTTCGATGGCTTGGGCGGCCACGCCGTCTTTCTCCAGCAACGCATCCAGCTTGTGTTTGCTGAGTTCGCGCGTGGGCTTGGTGCCCATAGGGTCCTTGCCCTCCATGGATGCATACAGCTTGCGCCAGGCATCGAGCATGTGGCGAAAGGCCGTGCGGCTGGCGACATCCCCCACGTAGCCTTCGCCGTCGCTCAACTCGAGGCTATAGCCTTCGATGATGACCGAGGCCAGCCGCATGTCGCCATGCGGCCCGACGATGCCCAGCTCGCGTTGTGCCTTGGCGTCCCTACCTTCCAGCGCCGTGCTTGGCTTCTTGCTGGCGGCGGGTTTCTGTGCTGAGTTCTTGTCTTTGGAAGCCATTCATTTCCTCACACGATAGTGCCCCTCCAAAGGAGGCCGTTCCAGAATGGTGGCGTGGGTGGCGGCCGCGTGGCGTCAGCAAATGGCTTGACATGCCCTACGGATGGGCGCGCGCCCATGCCGTCATCCGTGCAGCATGCGCGGTCAAAACAACAACAAAGACAAGGACGGGGGGAGATGATCAGCCGAAGGGGGCTGGAGCGGGTGAAGGGAATCGAACCCTCGTATGAAGCTTGGGAAGCTGCCGTTCTACCATTGAACTACACCCGCCTTCTGTAAGCCGTTGATGGACAACGGTATTTCAGTGAGGCCTGTGAAAACACCGGGTTGGCAGTTGCCGCGCCAGAGTTTCATCAGCAGCTGTATTGTAGCCACGCGGCGCCGCGCCCGAAACGGGTTTGGCCAGAGGCTTGCGTCCCATGTTTGCGCCCCTTCGGCGGGATGCAGACCGAAGGCAGCACAATGGAGCCTTCACAACTACCAGCGAAAGAAGGAAAAGCCCCATGCAACTGAGCGACGACCGCACGCAGGCCACCCTGGCAATCAACAAAACGCTCACAGCGCCAGAGATCGAAAATCTGATTCGTGAGTTGGCCATGTTGCGCTCGCAGATGACGCCTGAAGTCACCCCGGCCCCCCAGGACAGCAATGGGAGCGGGGTCCCGGTGATGTCGCAGGACAACCCCACCCTCGCCATCCAGTACCCGCTGGAAGACGCGCACGTCACCGTGTACCTGCGCAGTATCGGCCTGGGCTGGACCGCATGGCGGCTGCATCCCGACACCCAGCGGGCACTGGCTGAATTCTTCAATTCACGGCTTCCAAAAAGCGCGCCTGCCAAGGGCAAGCCCATTCCGTTTCGCTGATCCTGCCATGGCGTAGCTCCGCTAGCGCCCGCGAGTGCGCGGGCGTTCAGCCGGAGATTGCCGGGTTGTGGGAGCCCCCACGCGCCCGGTTTGGCACACCGGGGCTGGCACTGGCGCCACCCAGATTGAACTGCGCAATGGCAGACACCATCTGGTGCGCCTGCGTCTGCAGGCTGCTGGCCGCAGCAGCCATTTCTTCCACCAGGGCGGCATTCTGCTGAGTAGTCTGGTCCAGTTGCGTCACTGCCTCTCCCACCTGGCCCACGCCGGCGGTCTGCTCGCTGCTGGCAGCGCTGATTTCAGAGACCATGTCGGCCACGCGCTGGATAGAGCTCACGACTTCCTGCATCGTGGTGCCCGCCTGATCGGCCAGCACCGAGCCCTGCTGCACCATGGCGCTGCTGGCGCCGATCAGTTCTTTGATGGCCTTGGCCTCGGCGGCGGTGCGCTGAGCCAGGTTGCGCACTTCAGCAGCCACCACGGCAAAGCCCCTGCCTTGCTCGCCAGCACGAGCGGCTTCAACCGCAGCGTTCAGGGCCAGGATGTTGGTCTGGAAAGCAATGCCGTCGATGACGCCGATGATGTCGGCAATCTTCTGGCTGCTGGTGTTGATGTCCTGCATGGTGCTGACCACCTTGGACACCACTTCACCCCCTTGCGCGGCCACGCGGCTGGCGCCGACGGCCAGCTGGTTGGCCTGGCTGGCGCTGTCGGCGTTGTGTCGGATGGTGGCACCCAGCTGCTCCATGCTGGCCGCCGTTTCTTCCAGAGAGCTGGCCTGGCTTTCGGTGCGGCCCGACAGGTCCTGGTTGCCTTGGGCGATTTCGGTGCTGGCCGACGACACGCTTTCGGCACTGGTGCGCACGGTGCTCAGGCTTTCTACCAGGCGGACACGAAAGCCTTCCATGGCCTGGGCCAGGCTGCCGATTTCGTCGCGGGATTTCAGGGTAACTGCATGGGTCAGGTCGCCCTGCGCCAGGTAACCCAGCGCGGTGCTCAGCTGCTGCACGGGAGCACCCACCAAGCGGCGTGTGGCAACCACCAGTACCACCGTCAGCAGTGCCAGCGCCACCAGCACACCCAGCCACAGCCAGGTGAGCACGCTGCGGGCCTCGCCCATCATTTCAGACTCCGGCGCCTCGGCCACTATGGCCCAGTTCCAGGGCTTGTAGCGCTCCACCGCCACATAACGCGCGGCGGTGTCACCGTCGCCACTGCGGCGCGGCGACCAGCTCGATTCAAAATCGCCGGTTTGCTCGATACCCGACAGTGAAGCAAGCCAGGCCTTGGCCTCATCCACTTTCTCATCGACCTTGAGCGCTGCGTTGGCGCCCGTCAAACCAAAAACGTTGCCCCGTGCAGGGCCTGCTGAAATATTGACCGCGTAGACAGCGCCCGTGGCAAACAGCTTCTGGCCCGCCATCACGGTGTTGAGCTTGCCCAGAATGGGGCCGATGTCCGAACCGATGAACAGGATGCCGATGGTGCGGTTGCCTTCGCGGATGGGTTCATACACCGTCATGTACTCCCGGCCAAACAGATTGGCGCGGCCGATGAAGGTTTTGCCTTCGTTCATCAGTTCGTAGGCGGGGTGCTTGCGATCGAGAAGGGTCTTGTAGGCGCGGTCTCCGTCCTGCTTCTTGAGCGAAGTGGTCACACGGATGAAGTCGTCGCCCGTGCGCGCGAAGATGGTGGCGACGGCACCCATGCTGTCTTTGGAAAACCGATCCACCACCTCAAAGTCGCCATTGATCGGCACCCCTTGAAATGCCAGCGTGGCCTCGGGCTTACCGTCTGCCCCCGGCGCCTCGCTGAGCGAAAAATTGCCCGGAAAATTGGCCTTGAACAGGGTGAAATCGCGTTTGGCCTGCTCTTGCGCGGTTTCGTCAAACGTCTGCACCAGGGTGCGCAACTGGGCTGCGTATTGCTGGGCATCGCCGCGCGATAGCCGCCCAAAGTTTTGCCAGAGCAAGGCGCTGACGATACCCATGGTGATGATCAGCACAAGCAGCAGGCTGAGTAACGCCGCAAGCGACAGCTTGAACGCGACGGAACGGTGTGTGGTGGTGGGGCTCATTGTTGTTTTCTTCTGCAGTTTCCGGGCCCTCTGCCCAGAACAGGTAACCAAGTTACCTTATCTGTGTGTAAAAACAAAACCCAAAGCAATGCCATGCTTTCATGAGGGCCACCCAGCCCTCAACGAGCAAATAGCGATTACTAGTGGTAAACCCTAATCTTCCAGACTCAGCCGCTGCCTGCTCTCAAACATTCGCGGCACGCCCAACACCGGGTCCGCAAACTCCAGGGACCGCGCCAGCAGTTGCAGAGGCCGGGAGTAGTCTCCTTCGGGAGGATCGTTGACCACTGGATAGAACGGGTCGTTGCGCAGGGGCAGGCCCAACGCGGCCATGTGTACGCGCAGTTGGTGCCGTTTGCCGGTGATCGGCATGAGGCGGTACCGGGCCCAGGCGCCAGACCTTGCCACCTCCAGCATCTGCATCTGCGTGTGGCTGTTGGGCTCGCCGGGCACTTCCTGCATGCGAAAGAACTGAGGGCTTTCCTCCAGGCGGCTCATGTGTTCGCGCGGAAACACGAGGTCTTCGCGCCACGGCGCAATCGCGTCGTAGTGTTTGGTGATCTTTTTGTCACGGAACAGCGCCTGGTAGGCCCCGCGTGTGCGCTGATGCACCGACAGCAGCACCAGCCCCGCCGTGTCCCGGTCGATACGGTGCAGGGGCGACAGTTCAGGCAACCCCAGCTGTCGCTTGAGGCGCACCAGCAGTGTGTTGTGCAGATAGCGGCCCGACGGTGTCACGGGCATGAAATGGGGCTTGTCGGCCACCACGAGGTGCTCGTCCTGGTACAGCACCGTTTCTGTGAACGGCAAGGCGGGTTCTGCGGGCAGGCTGCGGTAGTAGTACACGCGCAAGCTGCCTTCAAACGGCCGCCCGGGCGACACGGGCTCCCCGCGTTCGTCCACCACATCCCCCGCCTGCATACGCTGCAGCCATTCGTCGCGGGTCACGACGGGCAGACGCTGCGCCAGAAAGTCCAGCATGCTGCCCTGCCCCTGGCTGGGCAGCACCACGCAGCTTGGGCCCACGCCATCGCGCATGGGCGGGGCGTGGGGGTGGTGGGGGTTGTGCATGGTGCGCGGATTTTAGGGCGCGGCAGCACCGTTTTCCGCCTGTAGGACAAGGGCGGCAGTTGCGCCTGCACTGCCACTGGGCGCGCCAATGCGGGCTAGCATGAACCCAGGAGGCCCGGTGCCGCATGAGCAAACGCGGCACCCACCCATGTCCCGTGCAGCATGGCTGTTCTGCGGCATGCGGCCATAACCCATACGCCCTTCATGCCGTCACCTACCACGCCTTCTGCCGATCTTCCCCGCCCTGCCGCGTCCACCGGCCACCCCGCACCCGCCTCGGGGGTTGGTCGACGTGTAGCACGGTGGTTGTTGGTGGCCCTGGGTGTAGTGGCCGCGCTGCTGGTGCTGCTCGGCGCCTTGCTGGCCGTGATCGACTGGAACCGTGCAAAACCCTGGGTCAACGAAAAAGTCAGCGAAGCCACGGGCAGGCACTTTGCGATTGAGGGCGAATTGTCGGCAGCCTGGCACTGGCCCCAACCCCTGGAGGAAGGATGGCGACGATGGATACCTGGCGTCACCGTCCAGGCCGAGCGCCTGGTGATGGACCAGCCGGCGGGGTTCATCCCCCCCTTCCAGCGTGCCGATGGCAAAACGCCTCCCAAGGACAACGCCGATCTGCCGGAAGCGCCCACCATGGCCCGCATCGGCAGCGCCACCGCCACGGTGCGCCTGCTGCCGCTGCTGGGGCGGCATCTGTCGATCGACACCGTGGCACTCACCAGCCCCCAGGTGGCGCTGGCCCGCACCGCCGATGGCACCAACAACTGGACCTTTGAGAGCAAGGACGGCCCCAGGAGCGGGTGGAGCTTCGATGTAGACCGGCTCGTGCTCAAGCAGGGCGTGTTGGCCTATGCCGATGGCATGAAAGACCTGGACCTGCAGGCGCGCATTGACACAACGGAGCACATTGCCCCCACCAGCCCACCCGGCAGCCCGGCCGCCAAGGCTTCCGCCAGCGCCGCCAGTGGCACAGCCCCGACGGCAGTGATCGCGGCCCCCGGCACATCCTCCCAGGGGGCGATGCCCTATGGCCTGCGCTTTGAACTGAAGGGCCGCTATGCCAAGGCCCAGATCAAGGGACAGGGGCGCGCGGGCCAGGTCATCAGCCTGCGCAACAAGGTGGTGAACTATCCGCTGCAGATTGATGCCAGCGCGGGCAGCGTGGCACTGTCGGCTGAAGGGGTGCTGGCCAACCCCGGGGCGCTCTCGGGGCTGGATTTTCAGGTGTTCCTCCAAGGCGGCAGCATGGCCGATCTGTACGACCTGACCGGGCTGGTGCTGCCCAACACCCCGGCGTTTGAAACGCGCGGACGGCTGACCGGGAGCCTGGAACCCGAACGCGCGGTGTGGGAGTACAACGATTTTCGCGGCAAGGTGGGTCAGAGTGATCTGCAGGGGTCGCTGAAATACACCTCGGGCAAACCGCGCCCCCGGCTCACCGGCACCATGACATCGAACCAGCTGCGCCTGGCAGACCTGGGGCCGACGCTGGGCACCCGCGTGTCCGGCAACACGCAACACACCCGCAGCCAGGGTGGCAAGGTGCTGCCGGATTCGCAATTTGCGGCCGAGCGGTGGAATGCCATGGACATGGACATCGTGTTCAAGGGCCGCCACATCATCCGCCCCGAGAGCCTGCCGCTGCAGGACCTGAGCACACGCGCCGTAATGGAAAACGCGCAGCTCAGACTGGCGCCCCTCACGTTTGGCGTGGCAGAAGGCAAGATCGAATCGCAGGTCACCATCGATGGCCGCAGCGCCCCCCTCAAGGCCCAGATACGCGGCACCGTGCAGGGACTGCAGTTGTCGGCCCTGTTCCCCAAGGTGCAGCTCATGAAGAAAAGTTTTGGCCGCATGGACGGAGCCATTGCCCTGGAGAGCACCGGCAACAGCATGGCCGTACTGCTGGGCCACGGCACGGGCGAGATGCGCCTGTATGTGCGCGAGGGCACGCTGAGCAAGCAGATGCTGGACCTGGCCGCGCTCAACGTGGGCAGCATCATCGTGGGCAAGCTCTTTGGCGAAAACAAGGAAGTGCACCTGCGCTGCGCGGTGGCCGACTTCATGGTGGTGGATGGCTTGGCAACCGCCCGCGTCGTGAAAATGAGCACCGACGATGCCGTGGTGGAGGCCACGGGCACCATCGACCTGGGCACCGAGGCACTGGACCTGCGCATCAAGCCCGAATCCTTGCAATGGAAGTTCTTTTCGCTGCGTTCCCCCCTGTATGTGAGGGGCACGTTTGGCAACCCGGATGTGGGCGTCGAGGCCGGACCGCTGCTGCTGCGCGCAGGCGCTGCGGTGGTAGCCGCCGTGGTGGCCCCCGCCGCGCTGGCCCTGGTACCCATCACCGTGCCGGCGGCAGACGACGACACCCATTGCAAACCGCTGCTGAACCTGGCCCAGCAGCCTGTCAAGCCCGGAGTCCAGGGGGCAGCCGGCACGGCCTCGCAGCCGGCACGGCAGGCCGCCAGCAAGACAGACCCTTCGCGTTGATTCACAGCGACTGCAACGATTGCGAGCGCGGAATAATCGCGCCATGAAAATTGCAAAGATTCTGGGCCTCACCCTGCTGGCCGTGCTGGTGGCGGGCCTGTTACTGCCGGAGCGCATCCAGATCCCTGTGGCCGGGGCCTCCGCAAAAGACTGGAATTCCAAGTCCTTCTGGTTCGAACCCTGGGGCAGCTCGGGTGTGCACAAGGGCATCGACATCTTTGGCAAGACCGGCACGCCAGTGCTGAGCACTACGGATGGCGTCGTGCTGTTCACAGGAGAAATCGCCAAAGGCGGCAAGGTGGTGCTGGTGCTCGGGCCGCGCTGGCGGCTGCATTACTTTGCGCACCTGGACTCGATCCGCACAGGCGCCTTCTCCTTCGTGGCGTCTGGAGATGCGATTGGCACGCTGGGCGCCAGCGGCAATGCACAGGGCAAGCCGGCACACCTGCACTATTCCATCGTGCGAATGCTGCCCGCGCCGTGGAAGGTGGATGGCGCTACGCAGGGCGTCAAAAAAGCGTTCTTCATCGACCCCCACGCTTATCTGCTGGAGCGGTGACCGCAAGGGAGTCAGAAGGATGATCCGAAGCGCTCCGAAGGTCAGTGAAAGTCCCGGCTACCCTGCAGCGCCTGGGCCATGCGACCGAGCAGCGGTGTCAAGTCCTTGAAGCGCTGGGCCACCAGGTGGCGCACTACCGTGGCCGCCTTCAGAGCGCCCCCCTCCCCCTCGGGCACGCTGCACTGCCACACGCCCTCCACCGCCAGCAGTTGCGACCTGAGCAGCGCATTGCGCCATGTCTCCACCAGCGCAGGCCACACGATCACGTTGACGGGGCCCGTCTCGTCCTCCAGCGTGACGAACATCGTGCCTTTGGCCGTGCCAGGGCGCTGGCGCACAGTGACGATGCCGCAGGCGCGCACCTTGCGGCCATGGGGCACGGTGTTCAGCTGCAGGGCGGTCTGCAGGCGCCAGCGCGCAAGGCGCGGGCGCAGCAGGGCCAGCGGGTGGCGGCGCAGTGTGAGGCCGGTGGCGGCGTAGTCGAAAAGAATCTCTTCGCCCTCGGGCGCGGCGAGCAATTGCAGGGGCGCTTCGTGCACGGGCACATCGCGCAGCAGGGGCGGTGCCGTGTGCTGCGCGGCCGCATCCCACATCTGCTGGCGCCGGTGGCCTGACAGACCCGCCAGCGCATCGGCTGCAGCGAGCGCCTGTAGGTCTTGCTGGCTCAGCTGTGCGCGCAGGGCCAGGTCTTCGGTGTTGGCAAAGGCAGGGCCTGTAGCGCGGGCCTCCACCAGTCGTTCGGGAGCATCTTTGTGCAGGCTGCCCACCAGCCGCAAGCCCAGACGCACAGCGGGCTGCGGCAGTGGCGGCACGCCCAGCCCCCGCGCAGGTCTCAGCGGCTCTGGTGTGCCCTCCAGCGTGCAGTCGATGTCGCTGCAGGTCACGTCGATGGGCAGCACACGCACGCCGTGGCGGCGCGCATCCTGCACCAGTTGCGAGGCGGTGTAAAAACCCATGGGCAGCGAATTGAGCAGCGCGGCCAGAAAACACGCGGGCTCATGGCATTTGAGCCAGCTGCTGGCATAGGCCAGCAAGGCAAAGCTGTGGGCGTGGCTTTCAGGAAAGCCATATTCGCCAAAGCCCAGCATCTGCTGGAAGATGGCCTGGGCAAACTCGGTACGGTAACCACGCGCTTCCATGCCTCCGACCAGTGGGCGCTCGAACCGGTGCACGCCGCCCTTGCGCTTCCAGGCCGCCATCGACCGGCGCAGATCGTCCGCCATGCCGGCAGAGAACCCGGCCGCCACCATGGCGATCTGCATCACCTGCTCCTGAAAAATCGGCACGCCCAGCGTGCGCGCCAGGGCCGCTTCCAGTTCAGGCTTTTCCAATTGCAGCGGCTCGCCCCTGCGCCTGCGTTCACGCGCCTGCAGGTAGGGGTGCACCATGCCGCCCTGAATAGGCCCGGGCCGCACAATCGCCACCTCCACCACCAAGTCGTAGAACTCGCGCGGCCGCAGGCGCGGCAGCATGCTCATCTGCGCGCGGCTTTCGATCTGGAACACGCCCACGGTGTCGGCGGCGCAGATCATGTCGTAGGTGGCGGGGTCTTCGCGCGGAATACCCTGGAGGTCCCAGCGCTCACCGCGCAAGGCTTCGCGCAAATTCAGGCAGCGGCGCAGCGCGCTGAGCATGCCAAGGGCCAGCACATCGACCTTGAGCAGGCCCATGGTGTCCAGGTCGTCCTTGTCCCACTGGATGACCGATCGGTGCTCCATGCTCGCGGGCTCCACGGGCACCAGGCGCGTGAGCTTGCCCTGCGTGAGCACAAAGCCGCCCACATGCTGGCTCAGGTGGCGCGGAAAGCCTTTGAGGTCCGCCGCCAGTTCCAGCCACAGCTGGGCCGTGTGCCGGTGCAGCGGTGCACCCAGGCTTTCAGCCAGTTCCTGCAACCGGTCGGTGGCGAACTGCTCGTCAAACCAGTGGTGGTCCTTGGCAAAGGCATCGACCAAGGACGGCGCCACGCCCAGCGCCTTGCCCACATCGCGCAGTGCGCTGCGCGTGCGGTAGGTGGTGACCACGGCCGCGATGGCGGCCCGCTCGCGGCCGTATTTTTCGTAGATGTACTGGATGACCTCCTCGCGCCGGTCGTGCTCGAAGTCCACGTCGATGTCGGGCGGCTCCTTGCGCTCTTTGCTGATAAAGCGCTCGAACAGCAGGTGTGAGTTTTCGGGCGGCACGGCCGTGATGCCCAGCATGTAGCAGACCACCGAATTCGCGGCCGAGCCACGCCCCTGGCACAGGATGCCCTGGCTGCGCGCGTAGCGCACGATGTCGTGCACCGTGAGAAAGTACATCTCGTACTGGCAGTGTGCGATCAGGTCCAGCTCTTTGCGGATCTGCGCCTGCACCTTCTGTGGCGCGCCCTGAGGGTAAACGCCTTGCACGCCCACCTGCACCAGCCAGGCCAGGGCCTGCGCGGGGGTCATGCCAGCGGGCACGGTCTCCAGCGGGTACTGGTACTTGATTTCGTCCAGGGTGAACGTGCAGCGCCCCGCCACGGTGAGCGTGGCGTCCAGCAACTCGGGCGGATAGATGCCCGCCAGCCGCACGCGCCGGCGCAGATGGCGCTCGGCATTGGGCTGCAGCGCAAACCCGCATTCGCCCACGCTGCGGCCCAGGCGTACTGCGGTGATCACATCCTGCAGCGGCTTGCGCGAACGGGCGTGCATGTGCACATCGCCCGCCGCCACCAGCGGCAAGTCCAGCGCCGCACCCACACGCTGCAGCGTGGCCAGCCACAGGCTGTCGTCCGGGGCCAGGTGCAGTTCGACCGCCAACCAGATATGGCCATCAAAATATGAGTCAAATTGGCCTCTAGCGCTGGATAGACAAGCGCTAACAGCTATCAAATTAGAAGCATCAAAGCATTGCCGGATAGGCGCCAGCAGCAACTCGCACCCTTGCAGCAATCCCCAGGGGCTGCGCGGGCCCAGGTGGTACTGCCCCTTGGATGCGACCGCACGGGCCGCGGTGATGAACTCACACAGATTGCCCCAGCCCTCGGCATCGCGCGCCAGGGCCACCAGCCGCAGGTCGTCACCCCACAAAAACTCGCTGCCCACGATGAGGTGCAAACCACATTCCTTGGCGGCCTCCCAGGCGCGCACCACACCCGCCACCGAGCATTCGTCCGTCAGCGCGAGGGCCTGGTAGCCCAGCGCCAGCGCGCGCTTCACGAGTTCCTGTGGATGCGATGCACCACGCTGGAAGCTGAAGTTGGACAGGCAGTGCAGCTCGGCATAGCCCGGCAGCACGGTGACTGGTGCAGGCGATGCAGAGGAAGGTGTCAGGCCCATGGAGCCTCCGCAGACATCACCCAAACACCCCATGCAGGAACCAGCGATGGGGCCGCACGGCGGCTGGGGGGCCGTCCGATACGGACGGCACCGGCGCCAGCCGCTCGCGGAACACCCACACCAGCCCCGCCACATCGTTGTGCGCCACAAAGTAGTCGCGCAAAGCCAGGGCACCTTCACCGGGGGCCGGGCCTGCGCCCTCCCCGGCCGCAGACCACCAGCCCGCTTCAAAGCGGTGGGGCCCGGCCAGCAGTCGCAGCAGGCCGTGGTGGCAGGGGCGGTTGCCCTGCACCGCCAACCGCCGGGGCGGGTTCAGCAGCCAGGTGGGCAGCAGCAGGGCATCGGGGGCTGCATCCAGCGCCGTCTTGGCAACACTGACGGAGGCATTCCGGGCTGCAGCGTGCTTTGCGGCCGCCGCCGTCACGCGCAGCACCTCGGCCGCCGGGCGCCACTGCTGCATGCATTCGGGGCGGTGGTCGGCCTGCAGCACCGGGGCCTGTACATGTCCTTCTCCCAGCCGGGCTGACAGGCGCTCCAGCAACTGGTGCAAAGCCTCGCCCTGGGCGCCAGCAGGGTCTGCGCCGCCCAGATGGTCGGGCGGCAGCAGGCTCGCACTGCGGTGTGGCAGCGGGGCCGCCTCCAGCAAACGCAGCGTGATCTGATTGACCGGCGCGGCCAGCGAGGTGCGCGCCAGATTTTCAGACAACAGGCGCCGCAGATGCCCTATGTCCTGCGTGACCTGCGCCGTGCGCACCTGCAGCGCCTGCGTGGGGGCGATGACCACACCATCGATGCGCCGCAGGTCATGGCGCCAGGCCAGCTCCAGGCCCAGCACGCCCTGCTGCCGCGCTTGCAGCCAGCCTTGCAAGGCCGTGAGGCAGCGGCTGGCGCTCCAGAGCAGCGCATCGGCCGACTCTGCCAGCGCAGGCAACTCGCCCGTCAGCACAAACTGCTCGGGCAGCTCCAGCCAGGCGTGGGCCTCGGGGGCATCTCCCAGGGCCTGGTCCAGCACCCGCAGCACCGCCGCACCAAAACGCCGCGACACCCCGGCGCGGGGCAGCGCCCGCAGTGCCCCCCAGGTGCGGCAGCCCATGCGCTCCAGGCTGGCCACATGCGGGCGCAAGGCTGTGAGTGTGTGCAGAGGCAGGCTCAGCGGCCCCTGTGCAGGGAGAGCCTGCCCCGCCAACGCCATACGCAGCCGGGCCTGCGCCACCAGGGCGGTGGGGCCACTGCCCCAGATCACGGGTGCGCCCGTCGGCTGTGCGCCCGCCGCCGTCCCTTCCCCTGCAGGCCCACACTCGCCAGCGACCTGGGCAGCGGGGGGGGCGGAGCACCTGGCAGATGCCCCGGCCCAGGCCCAGGCCTGCAGCACCTGGGCCAGCAGCACTTCGCGCCCGCCCCACAGCCGCTCGGTGGTGGACACCTCCAGCAGCACGGCCTCTGCATCCACCAGTGCCACACGCGGGGTAAAACGCAGGGCCCACCAGCCTGCCGCAGCGGTGTGCACAACCCCTGCAGGCGGTGCGGATGCCTCATCGCACCAGGGCAATGGCAGCGCGATCCAGTGCATGCGCCCTCCCCTCTGGCCCCGCCCCCAACGGCACCAGCAGCTCCAATGAAGGGCGCATGGGCAACGCCCCCGATGCCTTGGCTGCCGCAGCAAGGCGACCTGCCACCAAGGTGCTACCAGCATCCACCTGCGCTGCACGCCGGCGCCCGGCCTGGGCCGCCAGCACCTGGGCCAGCCGGGGATGACAGCCCGGCAGATCCAGCCCTTGCGCCAGGGGCGGCCCCCGGCGCTTGAGAATGTGCACCTGCATCCCGGGGACTGTGCATACACCTCCCGGCATGGCCATCCCCTGCACCTGTAGCCGCAGCAAGGCTGGTGAGGCCTGCGCCGCAGCACTGGCCGGGCGAAACACCCATAGCAGTTGACGTTGCTGCGCTGCTGCCAGTTGCAGCCTGCGCAGGGCTGCGGACTGCACCTGCGGCAGCCAGGCCATCACGGCCAGAACCTCCCGGCAACGCAACGCCTGCTCTGCCGCCCAGAGCGCAGCGGCGGCATCGGCCCGCACCACACACAGCCGCTCGGCTGACAAGCCCTGGGCCTGCAGCGCCGGTCCAAAAGGCTCGCAAGGCGGCGCTACCACCACCACCGCCCCCGAGCGCGGGGCAGTGGCCTGTACCAGGGCAGGCAGCACCAACTGCCATTCGTGCAGGCCCGCCAGGGGTTGCAGCACCTCGCTCAACGCCCCCACCGGCCAGCCCCCACCGGGCAACTGCGCATCCAGAGGACCATAACCGGTGGACTGCACCTGCAACTGGCCCGCACCCAATGCGTCCGCATGCCAGACACCGGGCACGGTCAATGGCAGATCGGACGCGACAACCCCCAGGGAGTGGCGTAGCGCAGGCATGGCGAAGACGAGAAGAACAATATGAATACTGTAAATATAACCAGTATTTCGAGCAACGGGGCAACTGGCGGAGAAGACTTTGGGGTGAGGGGCTTTTGGAGGCAACGCGTCCCAGGCCCTATAAAGCTGGGCCAACGCACACCACGCTCCCTACAATGGGCAGGACAAAAAAGAGAGGGTCCGTTGAATGAAAACAATCCAATCGGCAGCAGTCGCCCTGTTGCTGCTCCTGTCCGGCAACACGTTCGCGGCCTATACGCTCTACTTTTTTGAAAGCGGTGGCAATGTGGTCGCCAGTGGCAGTGGCAGCCTGAATCTGGGGGCCCTCTCGCCTGCGGGCAGCGGGCCTCTGTCCCCCGGGGTCATTGCTTCGGCTGGGTTGGTCTTCACCGGTACGGCTGGCACCGTGGACGCCTACCTGGGGATATCCGGCCCACCAGCGTTCGGAGGCGGAGGCCCTGTCGGGGCGAATGCAGGATCTGGCGACATGGTGGGCCTGGACAGCACAATGCCCGGTTTCGTCTTCGCCCCGGCAGGCTACGTCTCGGGCTCTGCGCTCACGTCCTCGGCCACCTGGACTGCGACCTCGCTGGCCAGCCTGGGGCTCACACCGGGCACCTATCTCTGGACCTGGGGCACGGGCCCGACAGCGGATTCATTCACGGTCCACATCGGCATCGCGCCGCCAGCATCCATTCCGACGCTGTCTGAATGGGGGCTGCTGGTCCTCGCGGTGCTCATGGCTGGCTGGGCGATGCACCATCGGTTCTGGCTGCGAAGCCGGGTGGGCTGACCACCCTTTTCAAAGCTTCCGCACTGCCCAATCACACCAATCCGCCACCGCTGCATCCGCAGGGGTGGCGCGGTCTGCCAGCTGCGGCCAGCGGCGATAGCTGGCATTCACAATACTTTGCAGCTGCCACAGCGCCTCGCGCCCCACCAGCGCCACTTCAGCCATCCCAATGGCATCGCCCTGCAACTGGGCCATGAGTTCACCCTGCTGCCGAGGGTGTGAACCGGCCTCCAGCAAGGCTTTTTGCAAAGCCATCAGCCGCGCATCGAGGAACACAAAGGCGCTTCCCGGCAGTGCCTTGACACTGGTTTCGGGAGGCAGTGCGGTCTTGAGCTGATCCCAGCATTCAAAAGCTTCGGCCAGCAGGTCGATCTGGCGCGAGGCATCGTTGCCCAGCGGCATGAGGGCAGACTCCCGGGCGACTTCTTCCTGCAGCAGGGGCAGGATGTGTGCCACCAGGGCCGATGGAAATTTGCGATGGTTCAGCCGCAGCACCAGCGACAGGCGCTGCGCGGGCATGTCGTCGTATTTTTCATAGAACGCCGCCACCACCTCGGCCAGCAACAGGATGCGCCCCAGGACAGAGATGTCTGCACCGGCCAGGCCACGCGGGTAGCCGCTGCCATCCATGCGCTCGTGGTGTTCCAGCACCGCCACATCCACAGCCCGGGGATAGACCTGGGTATCGCGGATCATGAGCATGGCGGTGATGGGGTGCGCCACCAGATGCTTGCGCTGAACACCAACGACCTTGTGGTCGGGATCGTCCCAGGCCGGATCCATGTGCAGCACCCCCAGATCGTGCAGCAAGGCTGCTGCCGCAAGATTGGCGCAGTCGCGCTCAGCAAGACCGCTTTTGATGCCCAGGAACACGGCCACCGTCATCATCTGCAGGCTGTGTTGAAACAGTCCGGGCCGCTGATCGCGCATCACGGTGAGCTTGCAGGCCATGGATGGAGGCAAGGGCAGCGAGCGCAGCGGCGCCAGCAGCCGGGCCGCCGAGCCGAGGGCTTCTGCCAGCAGGTTGGGCAGCACCTCCTGTTCGCTCATGGCCTGCCCCGCCGCGAGCAAAGCGGGTACGTCCACGGGATTCTCGATGGACAGATGGCGGTCAATGGGCTCGCGCAGCTTGTGCTGCACCAGGCGGTCATACAGGCGGCTGTCGATGCGCGCGCCTTTTTCGACCAGCTTGATACCTTTGTCGGTGTAAATGGCTGCGTCAGCAACCACCGTGCGCCGGTCAGCCATGTCGGTCAACGCGCGCAAGTAGTGGGGGCTGTCCGAAGTGTCGATGCCCGCAGGCGCAAGGGTGTCCGTCATGCAGATAACAAAAGCTTATTCGGGACTATAGAGCGTTCTCCCCGAGGGGCATCCACGAAAAATACCCGGGCCACACACAGTCTTGAGCCAGATCAAGTCTCAGTCGCCGCCCCCCGTGTTTCACAAGGCCGGGAGACTTCCCTGCACGCCATTCGCCACCCGATTCAGCCCGTCCTGCAGCCATGGATCACCATTCCGGATAAACGCTTCATTCATTGCATGCAAAAGCGGTTCAAGCCTTCTTTTCAGGCTAAAAATTTGGGTAAACCCTGAAATTCTCTGGCGGCATTGTTTCCAATACTGGAACAGTTAGTTTGCGACTCGGTGGTTTTTCTTTGGACTTCACCCGCGTACAGTTCAACCCATCGATGAGCCGAACCCGCAAGGCGACTCACCGAACCCGGTTCAGGAATGGTTTTTTGACCCGGCTTTTTTGAGACGCTTTTTAACTTCCAAGGATTTTCATCATGAACAACACCGCCCGCTTCCTCTCCATCGCTGCCGTTGCCGCTTTCGCCTCTTTCGGCGCACAGGCTGACGAAGCCGATGCTTCGCAATTCGCTACCAAATTTGAAACCAACCGCACCCGCGCTGAAGTGCAAGCAGAAGCCGCCAGCGTTGCCCAGACCCGCTCCATCGAGCCAGCAGGCTCGCGTGTGTTGACCTACACGTCCACGGCTGACCGCGCTGCCGTGCGTGCCCAGGCTGCCGAAGCCCTGCGCGCTGGCCAGATCCCTTCGGGTGAGCGTGGTTGATTCTTGTTGAATCCACGGTTCACACGTTTTCGTATTGCCAAGTACCTCGTCCCTATTTTTTGAATTTCACTGGAGTTTCACCATGAACAAGTCTGTCCGTTTCCTCTCTATCGCCGCTGTTGCCGCTTTCACTGCTTTCGGCGCCCACGCTGACGAAGCCGATGGTTCGCAATTTGCACTGAAGTTCGACACGAACCGCACCCGTGCCGAAGTGGCCGCAGAAGCCGCCACTGTGGCCCAGACCCGCAGCATCGAGCCTGCTGGTTCGCGTGTGGTGACCTACACGTCCACGGCTGACCGCGCTGCTGTGCGCGCCCAGGCTGCTGAAGCCCTGCGCACTGGCAAGATCCCTTCGGGCGAATTCAGCGCCATGTAATTCGCACGGCAGGTGCTGCAGTCGTTGTCACGGCTGCAGCCTGATGCCGAAAGCCAAAGGCCGAGGCCCCTCACGGAGCCTCGGCCTTTTTTGCGTTTGAGGAACGCCCCCAACAACGGTCAAGGAATCAGCGTCACGCCCGTTTTGGCTTGCAGGGCATCAAACGTCACGCCCGGAGCCAGTTCCACCACCTTCAGGCCTTGGGGGGTGACGTCCATCACCGCCAGGTCGGTGATGATGCGGTCGACCACGCCCACGCCCGTCAGCGGCAGCGTGCACTGGGGCAGGATCTTCAGGTCTTCGGTGCCGTCCTTCTTCTTGGCAACGTGTTCCATGAGCACGATCACGCGCTTGACACCCGCCACCAGGTCCATCGCGCCGCCCATGCCCTTGACCATCTTCCCGGGGATCATCCAGTTGGCCAGATCGCCCTTTTCGCTGACCTGCATGGCGCCCAGGATGGAGAGGTTGATCTTGCCGCCACGGATCATGGCAAAGCTGTCATGGCTGCCAAAGATGGACGAGCCCTTGATGGTGGTCACGGTCTGCTTGCCAGCGTTGATCAGGTCCGCATCCACCTCATCTTCGTTGGGGAACGGGCCGATGCCGAGCATGCCGTTTTCGGACTGCAGCCACACTTCCTTGTCGGCGGGCACGAAATTGGCCACCAGCGTAGGGATGCCAATACCCAGATTCACGTAAAAGCCGTCTTCGAGCTCATGGGCGGCACGCGCCGCCATTTGGTCTTGACTCCACGACATATGTATTTCTCCAGCTTGTTCGGTGACGGCAGGCTTGCACGCCTGCTTTTCGATAAACGCAGGCTTAAACGCCCGCCTTCTCAGTGATGGTGCGCTTTTCGATGCGCTTTTCCGGGTTCGGGTTGTGCACGATGCGGTGCACATAGATGCCGGGCAGATGGATCTGGTCGGGCACCATGGCACCGGTTTCCACCACCTCTTCCACTTCAACGATGCAGACCTTGCCGGCCATGGCAGCGGCAGGATTGAAGTTACGGGCCGTCAGACGGAACTGCAGGTTGCCCGACTTGTCGGCGCGGTGCGCCTTGACCAGCGCCACCTCGGGCACGAGCGAGCGTTCCATCACATAGGTTTCGCCGTCGAACTCGCGCAGTTCCTTGCCCTCGGCCACGATGGTGCCCACACCGGTCTTGGTAAAGAAAGCAGGAATGCCCGCGCCGCCTGCACGCAGCTTCTCGGCCAGCGTGCCCTGGGGCGTGAACTCCAGCTCCAGCTCGCCGGCAAGGTATTGGCGCTCGAACTCCTTGTTTTCGCCCACGTAGGACGAAATCATCTTCTTGATCTGGCGGGTTTCCAGCAGCTTGCCCAAGCCAAAGCCATCCACACCTGCGTTGTTGGAAATCACGGTGAGGTTCTTGACGCCGGAATCGCGCAAGGCGTCGATCAGCGCTTCAGGGATGCCACACAAACCGAAACCACCCACAGCCATGAGCTGGCCGTCTGCAACCACGCCCTTGAGGGCCTCAGCTGCGGAGGGGAATAACTTGTTCACCACGATCTCCTTGTGAATTTGGATGCGCTACGATACTACGTACCCGATTAAGTAGTATCCCGTAAAGACTTGCACTATGGACGTTGCCAATGGACGTTGATTACCGACTCGCTTTTGACATGGCCCCCGTGGGCCTGGTGCTGTCGCGCAACCGCACCATGGTCGATTGCAACCGGCATGTGTGCGAGATGTTCGGCGCCTCGCGCGAGGTGCTCATCGGTCAGTCGTTCCAGATACTTTATCCAAGCGCCGACGAATACGAGCGCCTTGGCGCGCACATGGAACCTATTCTGAACGCCAAAGGCCACTATGCCGACAACCGCATCATGAAGCGTGCCAACGGCGAGGTCTTCTGGTGCCATGTGTCGGGCCGTGCGCTCAACCGAGATGCCCCGCATGAATCAGGCATCTGGAGCTTTGAGGACCTGAGTTCGCAACGCCCCGTGAAGGCCGAGTTGACAGGCCGCGAACGCGAGGTGGCCGCGCGCCTGTTGGAGGGACTGACTTCCAAGGAGATCGGCCGGGCCCTGGAGATCAGCCACCGCACGGTGGAGATTTACCGGGCACGCCTCATGCGCAAGTACAACGCATCCACCGCTGCCGACCTAGTACACAAATTGCTCGCTGGTTGAGCCCTACTTCGGGCCGTCGATCACGTCAGCAGCTGTGCGAAAAGCCTCGACTGCCGTGGGCAGGCCGCAGTAGATGCTGGCGTGCAGCAACACTTCCTGGATCTCTGCCGCTGTAGCGCCGTTGTTGAGCGCGCCGCGCACGTGGCCCTTAAGCTCATGCTGCTTGCCCAGCGCAGTAAGAAACGCCACCGTGATCAAGCTGCGCGTCTTCATGTCCAGCCCCGGCCGCTGCCATACATCGCCCCAGGCATTGCGGGTGATGAACTCCTGGATCGGCTGGGTGAACGCCGTGGCATTGCCAAAGGCATTGGCGACAAAGTCCTCGCCCATGACCTGCTTGCGTGTGGCCAGACCCTTGTCGAAGTCCTTGGTGGATGGGAGTTGTTGTGTCATGCGGGCTCTCCGGTTCAGTTGGGGCCGCCATCGTAGCCGCAGCGCCTGCACGAAAAACACAAAGCCACCTGCCATACCCTGTGAAGGGCCAGGCAGGTGGCTTTGTCAAAGTGCTAAGCCCCAGGTTTACGCTGCCGCGAGATCAAAGCGATCCAGGTTCATCACCTTGGTCCAGGCGCGGGCGAAGTCCTGCACAAACACGGCCTGGGCATCGCTGCTGGCATAGACCTCGGCCAGCGCACGGAGCACGGAATTCGAGCCAAACACGAGGTCGACCACGGTGCCGGTCCATTTCTTGGCGCCTGTGCTGCGGTCCACCCCTTCCAGCACACCGGTTGCGCTCGCTGACTTCTGCCATTGGGTGCGCATGTCGAGCAGGTTCACAAAGAAGTCATTGCTCAACGTTTCCGGGCGCTGCGTGAAAGCTCCGTGAGGCGCCTGGCCCATGTTGACACCCAGTACCCGCAAACCGCCGACCAGCACCGTCATCTCTGGCGCAGTCAAGGTCAGCTGGTTCGCGCGGTCGATCAGCAGTTCGGCCACAGCGCCCTCCAGCCCGGGGCGCACGTAGTTGCGAAAGCCATCGGCCACGGGCTCCATCACTTCGAACGATGGCACATCGGTTTGCTCCTGCGAGGCGTCGGTGCGGCCGGGGGTGAAAGGCACGGTCACGTCCTGCCCGCCTCGCTTCGCGGCATCCTCCACAGCGGCGCCACCGGCCAGCACGATGAGGTCGGCCAGCGAGATTTTCTTGCCGCCCGTCTGCTCGGCGTTGAACGCGCGCTGGATGGCTTCGAGCTGGCCCAGCACCTTGGCCAGTTGTGCAGGCTGGTTTACGTCCCAGTCCTTCTGCGGAGCCAGACGAATGCGCGCCCCATTGGCTCCGCCGCGCTTGTCGCCGCCTCGGAAAGTTGAGGCAGAAGCCCAGGCCGTCGATACCAGCTCAGAGATCGAGAGGCCCGACGCCAACACCTTGGACTTGAGTGCCGTGATGTCTTGTTCGTTGACCAGAGCATGGTCCACTGCAGGAACAGGGTCTTGCCAGACCAGCACTTCGGCGGGCACTTCAGGGCCCAGGTAGCGTGCACGCGGCCCCATGTCGCGGTGTGTGAGCTTGAACCAGGCGCGCGCAAATGCGTCGGCAAACTGCTCAGGGTGCTCCAGGAAGCGGCGCGAGATCTTCTCGTAAGCCGGATCAAACCGCAGCGACAGGTCGGTGGTGAGCATCGTGGGTACCAGCTTCTTCGACGGATCGTGTGCGTGTGGAATCGTGGCATCGGCACCTTTGGCCGTCCACTGGTGGGCACCGGCCGGGCTCTTGGTCAGCTCCCACTCAAAGCCGAACAGGTTTTCGAAGAAGTTGTTGCTCCACTTCGTGGGCGTGGTGGTCCAGGTGACTTCCAGGCCGCTGGTGATGGTGTCGCCGCCCTTGCCAGAACCATGGCTGCTCTTCCAGCCCAGGCCCTGCTCCTCGATGCCTGCGCCTTCGGGCTCCTTGCCCACCAGCGCGGCATCGCCCGCGCCGTGGGTCTTGCCAAAGGTGTGGCCACCAGCAATCAATGCCACTGTCTCTTCATCGTCCATCGCCATGCGGGCAAAGGTGTCGCGGATGTCGCGCGCTGCGGCCAGGGGGTCAGGGTTGCCGTTCGGGCCTTCGGGGTTCACGTAGATCAGGCCCATCTGCACTGCGGCCAGGGGCTTGGCCAGGTCGCGCTCGCCGCTGTAGCGCTTATCGCCGCCGAGCCATGTGGTCTCGGCGCCCCAGTACACATTTTCATCGGGTTCCCACACGTCGGGGCGGCCACCGGCAAAGCCGAAGGTCTTGAAGCCCATGGACTCCAGTGCCACGTTGCCGGTCAAGATCATCAGGTCGGCCCACGAGATCTTGCGGCCGTACTTCTGCTTGATGGGCCAGAGCAGACGGCGGGCCTTGTCCAGGTTGGCGTTGTCGGGCCAGCTGTTCAGGGGCGCAAAACGCTGCTGCCCTGCCCCGGCGCCGCCGCGGCCATCGGCCAGGCGATAGGTGCCGGCGCTGTGCCAGGCCATGCGCACGAAGAGCGGACCGTAGTGTCCGAAGTCGGCCGGCCACCAGTCCTGCGAATCGGTCATCAATGCATGCAGGTCGGCCTTTACGGCAGCAAGGTCCAGGCTCTTGAATTCTTTTGCGTAATCGAAGCCGTCGCCCATGGGATCGGTGAGCGGGGAGTTCTGGTTCAGGGGACGGATATTGAGCTGGTCTGGCCACCAGTCGGCATTGCCATGGCCCTTGGGCGCGGCAGCCTTGTTGTGGTCAAACGGGCACTTGTTGGTCTCTTGCGTCATGAGGCACTCCTGTTGGCGTTGGTGAGCAGCCGATGTTATGGAGTGCATATCCTTATGAAAAGTCAATAGTTTTGATTAATTCAATAGTTTTTCTCTAATTGCGACAAATGCAGCGGACTACCGGCCTCCTTGCACCCACACGTATCGAACAGCACCGAGCGGACCCAGCGGTGCCCCGGCGAGCGGTGGGTGCGTTCATGCCAGGCAGCAGTTTTAACGAAGCCAGGTATGGCCACTGGTGGCTCCAGCACAACCAGCCCGCGAGCATCAGCTACCACCCGCTGGGGCACCACCGCGATCAGGTCGCTATTGCGCAGGATCTCTGGCAGCACCAGAAAGCTGGTGATCGACAGCACCACCCGCCGTGATCGGCCCAGGCGTGCCAGCACCTCATCCGTCACGCCGCAGAAACCGCCACCCGTGTACGAAATGAGCGCATGGTCCAGTGCACAGAAGCGGTCCAGCGACAGCGCGCCGCCTTTCGCATCCGGGTGCCCGGCGCGCATCACGCACACGTAGCGCTCGTCAAACAGGTGCCGGGCATACAGGTCGGGCGCCGTGTTCTCGGGGCTGATCAGGGCGAGATCGATATCGCCCCGCTCCAGCCGCTCGTACACCGGCAGATGCTGGGCCGGCACCACGGCCACGCGCACGCCGGGCGCGTGGCGACGCAGCATGGCCAGGAATGGCACCACCACCGCCTGCAGCGCATAGTCGGTGGATGCGAGCTGCACCGTCATCTGCGCCGTGGCAGGGTCAAAGACCTGAGGTTGCAGCAGCGACTCGATCCCACCCAGCAGTTCCTTGACCGGCGCGGCCAGCTCCTGTGCGCGCAGCGTGGGCGTGATGCCACGCTGTGTACGCACGAATAGCGGGTCATCGAAGCTTTCGCGCAGCCGGGTCAGCATGCCGCTCACCGCAGGCTGGGTGAGTGACAGGCGCTGGGCGGCGCGGGTTACGCTGCGTTCGTCGAGCAAGGCATCCAGTGCCTTGAGCAGGTTCAGGTCCATGGCCCTGATATCAATTGCCATGATTTCAGAAATAAGAACTATCGATTTGGTTTATGGCTGCATCGTACCCACCATCTTCACTGTGCGTGGCCGTGGTGTCTTTGCCCCCGCCCCCAGCCCGAAATTCCTTTTCTAATCAACCGACAAGAAAGCAAGCTGCATGTCTACCCTGTTCACCCCGTTCCAGCTCAAAAGCGTCACCCTGCGCAACCGCATCGCGATCCCGCCGATGTGCCAGTACAGCGCGGTGGATGGCTTCACCAATGAATGGCACCAAGCGCATTACGCCGGTCTCGCTCGCGGCGGCGCAGGCCTGGTGATCGTCGAGGCCACGGGCGTATCGCCCGAAGGCCGAATCACCCCGGCCTGCACAGGCCTTTGGAACGACCAGCAGATCGAAGGCATGGGCCGCATCGCCGCCAGCATCAAGGCCGCTGGCGCCGTGCCCGGCATCCAGATCGCCCACGCAGGCCGCAAGGCCAGCGCCCAACGCCCCTGGGAAGGCGATGACCACATTCCCGAAAGCGACGCGCGTGCCTGGCAGCCGATAGCACCATCCGCCATTGCTTACGGCGGCGGTCTGCCCCGGGTACCTCAGGCCATGACACTGCAAGACATTGCCCGCGTGCAGGCCGACTTTGTGGCCGCCGCACGTCGCGCACTGGCCGCAGGGTTCGAGTGGCTGGAGCTGCACTTCGCCCACGGCTACCTGGCGCAGAGCTTCTTCTCGCCCCACAGCAACCAGCGCACCGACCAGTACGGCGGCAGCTTTGACAACCGCGCGCGCTTTCTGCTGGAAACCGTGGAGGCCGTGCGCAAGGTGTGGCCCGCGCACCTGCCACTCACGGCACGCTTCGGAGTCATCGAATACGACGGACGCGACGAGGAAACCGTGGCTGAGTCCATTGAGCTGGTGCGCCAGATGCGCGAACGTGGCCTGGATATGGTCAACGTCAGCGCGAACTTCGTGATTGCCGAGACGCAGATTCCCTGGGCAACCCCCGCCTTCCTGGCCCCGGTCGCACAGCGCGTGCGCAGCGAAGCCGACCTGCCCGTGGCCTCGTCGTGGGGCATCGATGACCCGAAAATCGCTGAACGTGCAGTGGCCGACGGCCAGATGGATTTGGTGATGATCGGCCGCGCCCACCTGTCCAATCCGCACTACACCTACCACCTGGCGCAGGTGCTGGGCGTGCAAAAGCCTGAATGGAACACGCTGCCCGCGCCCTACGCGCACTGGCTGTCGCGCTATCGCGGCGCAGCGAAGGTCGCCGCAGCCCAGTAAAGCTCTGAAAACGCCCTTGCCCTTTGGCCCGACATTCAGTCCGGGGTCGAGCGGTGCAGGGGTAGCCCCGGCGCATCCAGCCGTGCGTGCAGGATGTGGCCGTGGGTCGAATCGGTCACGAACACCGTTTGTCCGCCCTGCCCGCCATAAGCCAGATTGGTGGTGGAGGCTCCGGCAGGCCCCCGCAGCACCAGCTCGGGCTCGGCCCGGTGGTTGAGCACCCACACATAACCCAGGCCCGGGTTGGCCACCAGCAGGCGGCCGCTCGCGTCCACCGCCAGCCCATCGGGACCGCTCGGGCCATAGGACGTGAAGAACTGCCCCACCTTGGCCACGCTGCCATCGGGCAGCAGCGGCACGCGCCACACGCAGTTGCCACGTGTGGCGGCCAGGTACAGCGCGCGGCCGTCGGGCGACAGGGCCACTCCATTGGGGCTGGGCACGTTGGCCAGCAACAGGTCGAGCTGGCCATTGGGGCGCAGCCGGTACAGGCGCCCGCTCGGGTCGTGCAGGCCACTCTGGCCCTGGTCGGTGAAGTACAGGTTGCCGTCGGCGTCGAAGATCAAATCGTTCACGCCCTTGAAGCGTTCGCTGTTGCGGCGCTCCAGGTACGGCGTGACCCTGCCGGTCGCGATATCGAGCCGCATCAACCCGTTCTTGTAGTCGGTGATGAGCAGCGTGCCCGCATCCATGAACTTCATCCCATTGGGCTCGCCGTCGTACTCAGCCACCAGCGTCCACGCGCCCTGCGGGTCGATGCGGAAGATGCGGCCCCAGGGGATGTCAGTCACGTACAGGTTGCCCACGCCGTCGAACACCGGGCCTTCGAGGAACGAATCGGTGACGGTGCCGCCCCGGTTGGCATCGGCCCAGGCGCTGCGCTCGGGGCGGCGGAAGGTGTCGGGCATGGAGCTGAAAAACGCCAGCTCGCGGACCTCGGGGGATTGCAGCAGAAACATGGAAGAGGCTTTCGTTGTCAGGAGGTGGCGCCGAAACCATAAAGCCGCGCCGGGTTGTCCACCAGGATATGGTCCATCACGGCATCCGAGCCCGCCCAGGCGCGCAGCAGGTCCACCAGGTCGGCATCGCTCACGGTGCCCGGCGCCTCGGTGGTGTGGGGCCAGTCGCTACCCCACACCAGGTGACTGGGGGCAGCCCGCACCAGGGCTTGCCCCAGCGGCAGGGTGTCGGCGTAGCTGGGGCCCCGCACGGCAGAGCGCATGTAGGCTCCCGAGAGCTTGACCCAGGTGTTGCCGCTGTCCAGCAAGCGGCGCAGTACGCCAAAGGCTTGGGCCGATGGCCCTTCGGCCGGGTCGATGCGCCCCAGGTGATCGATGACCAGCGGCACTGGCAGCGCCTGCAGCACAGGCGCCAGCGCCACGATCTGCTCCGGGTGCGCGAACACCTGGATGTGCCAGCCAGCGCAGTCCGCATGCCGTGCAACCTTGCCCGCCAGCGTGCTCAGCATCTGCGCCGTGGTGGTGCCCCACGATTGGGGTGAGACAAAGTTGACCCGCAGCCCACACACGCGGCGCGCGGCCAGCCGGGCCAGCTCTGCATCGCTCACGCTGGGGTCCACCACGGCCACGCCGCGTGCGCTGTCGCCCAGCTGGTCCAGCGCATCCAGGGTGCAGGCGTTGTCGGTGCCGTAGGTGGATGGCGTGACCACCACCGTGCGTGTGCTGCCCAGGCGCTGCTGCAGCTGCCGGTAGGCGGCCACGGGCGCATCGGGCGGCGTGCGCGGCCAGTGGGCAGATGGTGCAAAACGTGCATCGAAGATGTGCATGTGGCTGTCGCA
Source organism: Acidovorax sp. Leaf73 (assembly GCF_916855635.1). NCBI lineage: Bacteria > Pseudomonadati > Pseudomonadota > Betaproteobacteria > Burkholderiales > Comamonadaceae > Acidovorax > Acidovorax sp. Leaf73. The sequence goes on along the minus strand of NZ_CAKASI010000001.1, from coordinate 753,665 downwards.
CGCGCCGGGCGGCAACAGGCGCTGCGGGCGGTTCAGGCCCACCGAGTGCGGCACGGGCGTGGTCAGCGCGGGCAAAGACATGGCTCAGTCGAGTTTGATATTGCCCTTCTTCACCACCTCGCCCCACTTGCTGTCTTCCTTCTTGAGGAAGGCGGCAAACTCCGCAGGCGTGGAACCGATGGGCTGGGCGCCCAGGTCGGCCAGGCGCTGTTTCACTTCGTCTTCCTTCAGCACCTCTTGCAGGGCCTGCTGCAGTTTGGCGGCCACGTCGGCAGGTACGCCCGCAGGCAGAAACACGCCGTTCCACTCGTAGGCCTCATAACCGGGGATGGCCGCCTCGGCCACCGTGGGCACATCGGGCAGGCGCTTGGAACGCTCGGGCGCCGACACGGCCAGCGCGCGCAGCTTGCCGCCCGCCACATGCGGGTAGGTGGCGGCCACGGTGCCGAACATGAAGTCCACCTGGCCCGCAATCACGTCGGTGATGGCGGGGCCGCCGCTCTTGTAGGGCACATGCACCATATCGAGGCCCAGCTTCTGGGCCATCAGCTCCGCCGCCAGGCGCTGCACCGTACCGCTGCCGCCCGAGGCAAAGTTGATCTTGCCAGGCTGCGCCTTGGCCTTGGCAATCAGCTCGCCCACGTTCTTGTAGGGCGCATAGGCCTTCACGATGAGCACATTGGGCGCCAGCAGCACCAGCGACAGTGGCTGCAGCGCGGTGCTGGCATACGGCATCTTGGGGAACAGGTGCGGGTTGATGGAGTGTGGCGTGGCGTCGTACAGCATGGTGTAGCCATCCGCCGATGCCTTGGCCACAAAACTCGCGCCAATGGTGCCACTCGCGCCCGCCTTGTTGTCCACAATCACGCTGCCGCCCAGCTTGGCGCCCAGGCGGGTGGCCACCACGCGGGCCACAGCATCGGCCGCGCCACCGGGGGCATAGGGCACAACGAGGGTGATGGGCCGCTCGGGGAAGGCGGCGTGGGCCAGGCCTGCAGCCAGGGCGCAGGCAGCGATCAAGGGTTTGAGAAAACGCAACATGAAGTCTCCTTATCTATTCAATCCATGAAGAACAAACAGGTATCGCTGGCCCATGGCCTGCGAAACTGGCGCTGACAAAGCGCAGGCAGCCGTGCAAGGGCCGCCCCGCCGCACTGGCTGCGTCCCCCTTCCCGCATCGCGCAGCGAGGCGAGAGAGAGGGGGGAAGGCGCAAAGCGCCTCAGGGGGGTCAATCCACTTTCAGATCAAGCTCGCGTGCAATCTGCGTATAGGCGGCCACTTCGCGGCCGACCTGGCTGGCAAACGCAGCGCCGCAGGTGGCATCGGCGTCCAGCCCCAGGCCGCGCAATTTGTCGTTGGCCGCAGGGCTTTGCACAAAGTCCCTGGCCACGCGCTCCAGCTGCTGGGCGATGGCGTCGTCCAGCCCCGCCGGGGCCAGCAGGCCATACCAGGCGTCGGCCGAATACTTGCCGCCACCGGCCTCGGCAAACGTGGCCACGTCGGGCAGCAGCGACGACCGCTTGGGCGATGCCACGGCCAGCGCGGTGAGCTTGCCGCTCTTGATCTGCGGCAGCACCGAGCCCAGCGTGGCAAACGAGCTGTCGAGCTGGCCGCCCACCAGGTCCGTGACCACTGGCGCGGCGCCCTTGTAGGGCACATGGTTCAGCTGCAAGCTGTTGGCGCGGGCAAACATCTCGGTGGCAAAGTGGCCTGAGCTCCCCACGCCCGCCGTGCCTGCGGACAGACGCCCCGGCTCCTTGCGCGCACGGGCCATGTACTCAGCCAGCGACTTCACGGGCAGGGCCTGCCCCACCACCAGCACCGTGGGGCTGGTGGCCACGGTGCACAGCGGCTTGAACGACTTCACCGCATCGAACTTCACCCGCCCGGCGTACAGCCCCGGGATCATGGTGTGGTTGGTGGCGCCAAACAGCAGCGTGTAGCCGTCGGCGGGCGCGCTGGCCACCGCCTGGGCGGCCAGGATGGTGTTGGCGCCGGGCTTGTTGTCCACCACAAAGGGCTGGCCCAGCGCGCGGCTGGCGTGGTCGGCAAACGCACGGGCCACCACGTCGGTGGGGCCGCCTGCGGCAAATCCCACCACCAGCTTGACGGGCTTGTGGGGGAACGCAGTTTGCGCCCCTGCTGCACCGGATGCTATACAAACAATAGCTATCAGCGCTTTATGGACGAGCGCAGAGGCCATTTTTCTTCTCAAAATAGTGTGCATGTCTTTGTCTCCATGGGCCGGGGCGCCCTGCCCCGTGCCTTTTTTCTCTTTGCTTTCAGGAAGGGGGCTGGCGTCAGGCCGCAGCCATCGCTGCGCCAGGCACCCGGGCCAGCACGGCCAGCAGGTTCTGCGCCGCGCCCACGCCCATGTTCACGTAGGCATCGCTGGTCACACCGCCGATGTGGGGGCTGAGGATGAAGTGCTTCTCGCCCTGGAAGGGATGGCCCGCCGTCATCGGCTCGACCGCAAAACTGTCCAGCCCTGCCGCCATCACCTGGCCCGAACGCACGGCCGCCAGCAGCGCGGCCTCGTCGATCAGGCCGCCACGCGCCGTGTTCACCACGATCACGCCGCGCTTGCACTGCGCCAGCGTGGTGGCGTTCAGCATGCCCCGGTTCTCGTCAGTCAGCGGGCAGTGCAGAGACACGGCATCGGCTTCGCGCCAGATCGTCTCCAGGCACACACTCTGCACATAGTCCGGCAGGTTCTTCGCAAACGGGTCAAAGCCGATCACTCGCATGCCCAGGGCGTCGGCCATCTTGGCAAACCGCAGGCCGATGGCACCCAGGCCCACCAGGCCCACGGTGCGGCCACCCAGCTCCAGGCTTTTGTGCGTGGCTTTGTCCCAGTGGCCCGCGTGCATGCGCGCGTCGAGCTGCACCACCGATTTGGCGCAGGCCAGCAGCAGCGCCAGCGCCTGCTCGGCCACGGCCGCAGCGTTGGCGCCTACGGCGGCCACCACCTCAATGCCCCGGGCCTTGGCCGCCACCTTGTCGATGGTGTCGGTGCCACTGCCGTGCTTGGAGATGACCTTGAGCGCCGGGGCCGCGTCCATCACCGCAGCGCCCACCTTGCCGTAGCGCACGATGATGGCCACGGGGTTGTGCGCACCGCACAGGGCCACCATGTCTTCTTCGGTAGGCGTCTTGCCTGCGTAGACGATGTCGTAGCCCGTGAGCAGGTCCAGGGCTTGCTGCGCCAGATCGGCGCCGGTGACGATGATGGTTTGGCTCACAGCGATTCCCCTTCCTTCAGCACGCCAGCAGCGCGCAGCGCGGCAGGCAGCCATTTCGATGCGGTGTCGCCGCGTGCAATGGCTTCGATGCGGGCGGCTTCGTCGGCCACCTTCTTGTCGGCCAGGGCCAGCATGGCGGGGGCTTTTTCGCGCTCGATCACCACCACGCCATCAGCATCGCCCACGACCAGGTCACCCGCGTTCACCACGGCACCACCGGCGCAGATGGGGTGGTTGATGCGGCCGGGCACGTACTTGGTGGGGCCTGCAGGGTTGAAACCCGCGCTGAACACGGGGAAGTCCAGCTCCAGGATCTCCAGCTTGTCTCGGATGGCGGCATCCACGATCACGCCGGCCAGGCCGCGCTTTTTGCAGGCGCTGAGCATCAGCGTGCCCATCAGGGCCGCCGTCTGGTCGCCCTTGCCGTCGATCACCAGCACATCGCCCGGCTGGGCCAGGGCGATGGCGGCGTGGATCATGAGGTTGTCGCCGGGGCGCACTTCCACGGTGAAGGCCGGGCCCGCCACCTTCATGTTCTGGTGCACAGGGGCCACACGGCCGTGCATGGTGCCGCGGCGGCCTGCCACGTCGGCCAGGATGGCGGCCTGGTAGGTGGCGGCTTTTTGCACTACGTCGGCGCTCACGCGGTCGATGGTGCGGATGATTTCAGGGAGTTGGCTCATGGGGAATCCTTGGAAAGAACGCGGAGATGCTGGGGAGCGAATGGGCGCGGCTGACTAGGATGCGCGTGCAAGGCGCCCATGCCGCAGCGCAACCAGCCCCGGACTCAGCGGCTGGCGAAGTGCAGACGAAATGCGAAGGTGAAGAAGTGGGGCGGGCAGATACGGGGGACAAACCGCTCCCCCCAGCGTGAGCCCGTCAGTCCAGGCTGGCGCCCGAGTCCTTGACGATCTTGGCCCAGCGCGGCACTTCGGCTTTGAGCAGCGCGCTGAACTGTTCGGCGGTGCCGCCCAGCACATCGCCGCCTTCGGAGCGCAGCTTGTCGGCCACATCGGGTTGCTGCAGTGCCGCGTTGATGGCCTTGTTGAGCTGCGCCAGGATGGGTGTGGGCGTACCGGCAGGGGCCAGGATGCCGAACCAGGTCACGGCCTCGAAGCCCTTGTAGCCCGACTCGGCCAGTGTGGGCACATCCGGCAGTTGCGGCGAGCGCTTGGCCGAGGTGATGGCGATGACCTTGAGCTTGCCATTGCGCACCTGGCCCAGCAGCGTGGGCACCGACGACATGTACAGGTCGATCTGCCCGCCCACCAGGTCCGTCATGGCCTGGGCCGCGCCCTTGTAGGGGATGTGGCGCAGCTTGATGTCGGCGGCGTTTTCAGCCAGCTCACCGGCCAGGTGGGCCACGGTGCCGTTGCCCGAATAGCCCAGCGTGAGCGCGTCAGGCTTGCCCTTGGCGGCCGCCACCACATCGGCGTAGCTCTTGAAGGGTGAGTTGATGGGCGCAGCCATGACGATGGGCGAGGACGAGACGAGCGCCACGGGCACCAGGTCCTTGAGCGGGTCGTACGGCAGCTTGGGGTACAGCGTGGGGTTGATGGCCAGGTTGCTGGTCTGGCCAATGACGAGCGTGTAGCCGTCGGCGGGTGACTTGGCGGCGGCGTCCACCCCCAGGTTGCCGCCCGCGCCGGGGCGGTTGTCCACGATGACGTTCCACTTGTTCTGGTCCGTGAGCTTTTGCGCCACCGTGCGGGCAATCATGTCGGTGCCGCCGCCGGGCGGGAACGGCACGATGAGGCGGATGGGTTTGCTGGGGTAAGCGGCCTGCGCCAGAGCGGCCCCGGTGGGTGCGGCTGCGGCCGCAAAGCCCAGGAAGGCAGCGCACAGGGAGCGCGAAAGCGAAGTGAAGGCGGTCATGAATTTGTCTCCGTTGTGGTGGTTCGTCACGCCGGTCTGCAGGGCCTTTGTTGTGATACGTGTTCTGGTCCGGCGCCGTGGGTGCGACTGTACGCAGACGTTTCAACCCATACAATGCAGTTGCGTACCATGAAACGAATTGCGCCATGAGCAACCACCCCGCCAAGCCCTCCCAGCCCCTCGCCCCCGCGCCCCGTCCCATGGCTCCGGCAGATGCAGAACCCGGTGGTGGTGTCATCGCCGTCACACGTGCCCTGCAGGTGCTGGAAGCCTTTGCACTGGGCGAATCCAGCCTGCCCCTGGCCGAGCTGAGCCGCCGCTGCGGCCTGCACAAGACCACCGTGCTGCGCCTGGCGCGCACGCTGGCGCAGTCGGGCTTCATGGTGCAGCGCGAGGACGGCGACTGGCGCCTGGGCCCGGCCGCAGGCTGGCTGGGGGCGCGCTACCAGGCCGGTTTTGACGTGCAGAACGTGCTGGAGCCCGCGCTGCGCGAGCTGACCCTTGCCACAGGCGAAAGCGCCGCGTTTTATGTGCGCGAAGGCAATGTGCGGACCTGCCTCGTGCGCGTGGAAGGCCCGCAGGCGCTGCGCCACCACGCACGCATGGGCGAAGGCCTGCCGCTGGACAAAGGCTCGCCGGGCCGCGTGATCCTGGCGTTTTCGGGCGAGCCGGGCAAGGCCTACGAAGAGATCCGAAAAAAGGGCTACCACTGGTCGATTGGCGAGCGCGAACAGGGCGTGGCCACTGTGTCGGCGCCCGTGTTTGGCATGCACTGGCGGCTGATGGGCTCGGTGTGCATTTCGGGCCCGGCCTCGCGCCTGCCGGCCGAAAAGCTCGAAGCGCTGGCGCAGACAGTGATGGCTGCGGCCACCCAGTTGTCGTATGCGCTGGCGGGCAATTCGGCCGCGCCCGCACAAAGCCCTGTACGAGCCACCCAGTGGCATCCGTGATACTTGCCCCGCAACCTCAACTCACAAAAACCACAGGAGACCGCCGTGAGCCGCTACCCTTTTCCCGACCTGAACACCCTGCCCGAAGACATCCGCGCACGCATCGTGGAAGTGCAGGAGAAGGCGGGCTTCATCCCCAATGTGTTCCTGGCCTTTGCACGCCGCCCGGCCGAGTGGCGAGCGTTCTTTGCCTACCACGATGCACTCATGCTGAAAGAGGAAGGCAGCCTGACCAAGGGCGAGCGCGAGATGATCGTGACCGCCACCAGTGCCGCCAACCAGTGTCTGTATTGCGTGGTGGCCCACGGCGCCATCCTGCGCATCTACGAAAAGAAACCGTTTGTGGCCGACCAGGTGGCCGTGAACCACCGCAAGGCCGACATCAGCCCGCGCCAGCGCGCCATGCTCGACTTTGCGATGAAGGTCTGCCTTGACGCACACGAAGTCGAGGACGCCGACTTTGTGGCCCTGCACGCCCATGGTTTTGACGACGAGGACATCTGGGACATCGCGGCCATCACTGCGTTCTTTGGCCTGAGCAACCGCATGGCCAGCTTTGCGGGCATGCAGCCCAACCCAGAGTTTTACTTGATGGGACGGGTGCCCAAGCAGAAGTAAGTGCCCTGGCGCATTTACTATCAGTATAATAGCTACTAGCGCTTATCCAATAAGCGCTAGAGCCCAATTTCATTCAAATTTAATCCGCAGTGACCAGCGCCCGCATCCAGTCCGGCAAGGGCGCTGCCTTCTGCTGCGGGAAGTCCACCCAGATGGTGGTGGCGCCACCTGCCGCGCAAATCACGCCGGGCTGGTCCACGCGCTCCATCGTGCCCCAGGTCTCGAACGTGGTGCGGCCTGGGTCGCTCACGTAGAGCTTGAGCAGCACGTCGGCCGGGTATTCGAGCTGCTTGTAGAAATTGCAGAACGCATTGACGATGACCGGCCCCTGGCCGCGCGGATCGGGGTTGCAGCCCACGGACACCATCCACTCGATGCGGGCCGTCTCCAGGTATCTGAAATACACCGTGTTGTTGACATGGCCCATGGCGTCCATGTCGCCCCAACGCACGGGGAAACGCATCTCAAAGACTAGCCTCTTGACTTCGGGGATTTCAATCTTCATCGGTAGTCCAGGTTGTTGGTACGCCCACGCGCTCCGCAACTGGCACGCCCGAATGCCAGTGCCACCGTGGAACTGGCTTTGCCAGGCCACCGGTGGCGTCCCCTTTGGGGGAAGGCGCGCAGCGACTCAGGGGGGCATCCTATACAGCAAAGCCGTCGTCAGCCGCAATCACCGCACCATTGATGAAATGGCTCTGGTCGCTGGCCAGCATCACCAGCAGCGCATCCAGGTCTTGCGCGTTGCCCACGCGCTTGCGGGGCAGCATGTCGATGAGCTTCTTGCCCTGCTCGGTCTGCCAGTGGTGGTGATTGATTTCAGTGTCGATGTAGCCCGGGCAGATCGCATTCACGTTGATGCCGAACTTGCCCCATTCCATGGCCATGGCCTTAGTCATCTGCACCACGGCGGCCTTGCTCATGCAATAGGCGCCGATCTGCGGCAACACCTTGAGGCCCGCCATCGAGGCAATGTTGATGATGCGACCGCCGGTGAAGCTGCCCGGCGCTGCACCGCGGGAGCGGGCCAGCATGCGCTTGCCCACCTCTTGCGCCACAAAGAAGGCGCCCTTCACGTTGGTATCGAAGATGAAGTCATAGTCCTCGGGCGTCACGTCCTGGATGCGCTGCGTGGTGCTCACGCCCGAGTTGTTCACCAGAATGTCGATGGAGCCCATTTCGGTCTCGGCATGGGCCACGGCGGCCTTGATGGAGTCGTGGTCGGTCACATCCAGCTCGATCACATGGGCGTCACCGCCCTCGCCTTCGATGCGCGCGCGCAGCTCCTTGAGTTTTTCCACCCGGCGGCTGGCCAGCACGACGCCTGCACCCGCGCGGGCCAGCGTGCGGGCAAACTGCGCGCCCAGCCCGCTGGAGGCGCCCGTGATGAAGGCCACGCGGCCGGACAAGTCGATGCTGTATGCCATTTAGAGTCTCCCTACTGATCAAAATAGAACGGTCGTTCGATTGTCCATATTCCGTGAATACAATCAGTCGCCAGACAGACAGGGCGCGGTCGGCGCTCTGTAGAAAATAATCCATTATCAAACGCCCGACGAGAAGCCCATGACCAACGAAGAAATCCTCGCCCAATACGGCCCCCGTGAATCCATGGAATACGACGTGGTGGTCGTTGGCGGTGGCCCTGGCGGCCTTGCCACTGCGATCCGCCTGAAGCAACTGGCGGCCGAAAAAGGCCAGGACGTCTCGGTCGTGGTGCTCGAAAAAGGCTCCGAGCCCGGTGCGCACATCCTGTCGGGCGCCATCATGGACCCCAAGGCGCTCACCGAGCTGATCCCCGACTGGAAAAAGCGCGGCGCGCCGCTTAACCAGCCCGTCACCGACGACGCCTACATCTTTCTGTCTGAAAAATCGGGCTTTCGCGTGCCCAACATGTTCCTGCCACCGTTTGCGCAGAACCATGGCAACTACATCATCAGCCTGGGCAACCTGACCAAGTGGCTGGGCGAGCAGGCAGAGGCCCTGGGTGTGGAAATCTTCCCCGGCTTTACCGCCGCAGAGGTCCTCTACAACGATAACGGCTCCGTCAAGGGTGTGGCCACGGGCAATCTGGGCATCGGCAAGGACGGCGAGCCCACCGAAAACTTCCAGCTCGGTATGGAGCTGCTGGGCAAATACACCGTGTTTGCCGAAGGCGCACGCGGCCACCTGGGCAAGCAGCTGATTGCCAAGTACCAGCTCGACAAGGACCGCGACCCGCAGAGCTTTGGCATTGGCGTGAAGGAACTCTGGGAAATCGACCCCAAGAAGCACCAGCCCGGCTTTGTGATGCACACCGCTGGCTGGCCCATGGAGAACGACACCTACGGCGGCGCCTTCCTGTACCACCTGGAGGGCAACAAAGTCGCTGTCGGTTTTGTGACCGGCCTGGGCTATCAGAACCCCTACCTCAGCCCCTTCGAGGAATTCCAGCGCTGGAAGACGCACCCGAACGTCCGCTACTACTTCGAAAACGAAAAGGGCGAAGTCGCGGCCAAGCGACTGTCGTACGGCGCACGCGCGATCAACGCCAGCGGCATCAACGCCCTGCCCAAGACCGTGTTCCCGGGTGGCGCACTGGTGGGCTGCAATGCGGGCTACCTGAACGTGGGCCGCATCAAGGGCAGCCACGCCGCCATCAAGACCGGCATGCTGGCCGCTGAAGCCGCCTACGACGCCGTGGTGGCGGGCCGTCAGCACGACGAGCTGACAGCCTACCCCGAAGCCTTCGAAAAGAGCTGGCTGCACACCGAGCTGAACAAGGACCGCAACTTCAAGAACTGGTTCAAGTACGGCCTGACCACGGCCACGCTGATGAACGGCTTCGAACAATTTGTGCTGCGCGGCCACATCCCCTGGACGTTGCACCGCGACAAGCCCGACCACGCGTACCTCAAGCCTGCGGCCGAGTGCAAACCCATCGTCTACCCCAAGCCCGATGGCAAGCTCACGTTCGACCGCCTCTCCAGCGTGTTCATCAGCAACACCAACCATGAAGAGAACCAGCCCGCCCACCTCACGCTCAAGGACGCGAGCGTGCCGGTCAACATCAACCTGGCCAAGTACGCGGGCCCCGAGGCGCGCTACTGCCCGGCGGGCGTTTACGAGTTCGTGCCCGACACCACCAAAGGCGGTGATGCCCAGCGCCTGCAGATCAATGCGCAGAACTGCGTGCACTGCAAGACCTGCGACATCAAGGACCCCACGCAGAACATCGTGTGGGTCACGCCGGAAGGCGGCGGCGGTCCGAACTACGCGGGCATGTAAGCACCATCAAAATTCATAGCACCTTGCGCTTGAAGGGCCTGCGCTGCAGGCCCTTTTTTATTGATGTCTCGGGCACTGGCGCTCACGCGGCTGCCCGCGTGAGTTGAAACTGCCCCATCGCACCCGCCAGCCGGTTGGCCTGGTCCTTGAGGCTCTGGGCCGCTGCAGCGCCCTGCTCCACCAGCGCGGCGTTTTGCTGCGTCATGTGGTCGAGCTGGTCGACCGCCTGGCTCACCTGGCCGATCTGCGTGCTCTGCTCGCTGCTGGCCTCGTTGATCTCGGACATCAGCGTGGTCACCCGCTCCACGCTCTGCACGATGTCGCCCATGGTGGAACCTGCGGTGACCACCAGCCGGGCGCCGTCACTCACCTTGTCCACGCTGGTGGAGATCAGCGCCTTGATCTCGCGCGCCGCATTGGCACTGCGCCCTGCGAGGCCCCGCACTTCGCTGGCCACCACGGCAAAGCCGCGCCCCTGTTCGCCCGCGCGGGCGGCCTCCACGGCGGCGTTCAGTGCCAGGATATTCGTCTGGAACGCAATGCCATCAATGATGCCAACGATGTCGGCGATCTTCTTGCTGCTGGCATTGATCTCTTCCATGGTCTTGACCACCTGGCTGACCACTTCGCCGCCTTTGCTGGCCACTTCGGTGGCGTTCAGCGCAAGGGCATTGGCCTGGCGCGTGCTGTCGGCATTGGCGGCCACCATCTGCGCCAGCTGCGCAATGCTGGCCGCCGTCTGCTGCAGGTTGCTGGCGGCATGCTCGGTGCGCATGCTCAGGTCAGTGTTGCCCGCTGCCACCTCCGAACTGGCCACATGGATGGATTCGCCCGAGTCACGCACCTCGGTCACCACGTAGTGCAGCGACTCGACCATCTTGTCCAGCGCCGTGAGCAGCTGGCCAATCTCGTCGGTGCGCTGGGTTTTCATGCGCACCGTCAGGTCGCCCCGCGCCACCAGGTCGGCCGCCTCGCAGGCCTGGCGCAGCGGCAGCACGATGGAGCGCCGCAGCAGCCAGCCAAACAGCGCCGACAGCGCCACCACCACCAGCACCGCCACAGCACTGACCCATTGCGCACGGGACGCGTCGGTAATCATGCTGTCACCCGCTTTCAGGGATGACTGCTCGGAGGCTGCGAGCAACTGGTCAATGGAGCGCAGGTACTGGGTCAAAGCAGCAGCGTGTTCCTGCAACTCCTTCTGGCTGATGATCTTGGCTTCGAGGGCGTTTTGCACCAGCGCATCCCGCAACACTGCATATTTCTGGCGTTGCTCCTGGGCTTCGGTCCACAGCGGCCCGGCGCTCTCGCTGGAGGACGCCCTGGCCATCGCTTCTTCAATGCGCTTGCGCATCGCGTCTTCGGCGGCGATTTGGCTGCGCATCTCAGCCACCAGCGGGAACACGTCGGACGACAACGTGGCACGCAATGCAATCTGGCCGATATAGACAGACTGCGTTTTCCAGTCCCGCACCGTGCGCTCAATGGGCAGCTGCTCTGCAGTCAGCAGCGTAGCCTGGCGGCTGGTGTCCTGGCCCGTCAGCCAGGTGGTGGCGCCGAGCAAGGCCACCGCGAAGCCCAGAATGCCAAAGCTGGCCGCCAGCTTCTGCCCCACGCTCAGGGTGCGGCTGCGCCGCGCAGGCTCTGGGCTCTGGGCGGCAGAGTCTGTTGTGGCACGGTTGACATCCGCGTGTGCAGGTGCGGCGGAGAAGGTGGCGCCGCCAAGCGCCCCGGAAGTGGCTGGCAAGTAGTTCATGAGCGTTCTCCTGGTTCATTTCCCGCACCGTGCGGGGGTGAAAACCAGTGGTGGCAAGCGCTGTGCCAAGTGTGTCCCCGCAGGTACATCGCACACAGCACATGCCCCACTGGGGTCAGCGGCCCATCACGTCACGACGTGACACATTCGCCAAAGCCGCCACCGCCGGGGGTAGCGATCTCGAACACATCGCCAGGCTCCATCAGCGCCGCGCCGATATGGCCCAGCTCTTCCACCTGGCCATTGGCACGCAGCACGCGGTTGGCGCCGGGTCGGCCCGGCTGGCCGCCTGCCATGCCAAAGGCGGGGTTCAGGCGCCCGTTGGACAAAATGCTGGCCGTCATCGCCTCCAGAAAGCGCACGCGCCGCACGCCACCATCACCACCCGCCCAGCGGCCTGCCCCGCCGGACCCGCGCTGGATCTCGTAGCTGTCGAGCACCACGGGGAAGCGGAACTCCAGCACCTCGGGGTCGGTCAGGCGCGAATTGGTCATGTGCGTCTGGACCACGCTGGTGCCGTCAAACCCGCGCACCGTGCGGCCCGAAGCATCGAACACCGCACCGGCACCGCTGCCGCCGGCAATGGTTTCGTAGTACTGGTACTGCGCATTGCCAAAGGTGAAGTTGTTCATGGTGGGCTGGCTGCCCGCCATCACGCCCAAGGCGCCGAACAGCGCATTGGTGATGCAGGTGGAGGTCTCCACATTGCCCGCCACCACCGAGGCCGGCGGGTTGGGGTTGAGCATGGAGCCCTGCGGGATGATGACCTGCAGGGGCTTGAGGCACCCGGCATTGAGCGGAATGTCATCGTCGACCAGCGTGCGGAACACATACAGCACCGCCGCCATGCACACCGCACGCGGGGCGTTGAAGTTGTTGGTCTGCTGCGCACTGGTGCCTGCAAAGTCGATGACCGCGCTGCGCTCGGCCACATTGACCTTGACCGACACGCTGATCTGTGCACCGTTGTCCAACTTGAGGGTGAACTGCCCATCTTTGAGCTGCGTGATCACGCGGCGCACCGACTCTTCCGCGTTGTCCTGCACATGGCGCATGTAGGCCTGCACGACATCCAGGCCAAACTGCCCCACCATCTTCGAGAGTTCCTGCACACCCTTCTCGTTGGCAGCGATTTGCGCGCGCAGATCGGCCAGGTTCTGCTGGGGATTTCGGCTGGGGTATGGCGTGGTGCCGCCACCCGTCGTCAGCAGGCTGCGCACCTCTTCTTCCAGAAAGAGGCCACGGTCCACCAGCTTCACGTTGTTGATCTGCACACCCTCTTCGTCGATACGCGTGGAGAACGGTGGCATCGAGCCCGGCGTGGTGCCACCGATGTCGGCATGGTGGCCCCGGCTGCCCACATAAAACGTGGGCTCCTTGCCCTCGGCCACATACACCGGGGTGATCACGGTCACATCGGGCAGATGGGTGCCGCCATGGTACGGGTCGTTGAGCATGTACACATCGCCCGGGTGCATCTTCCCCGCGTTCTCGCGGATCACGGTCTTGATGCTCTCACCCATGGAACCCAGGTGCACGGGCATGTGCGGCGCGTTGGCGATCAGGTTGCCCGTGGCATCGAAGAGCGCACAGCTGAAGTCCAGGCGCTCCTTGATGTTGACCGAGTAGGCCGTGTTCTGCAGCTGCAGACCCATCTGCTCAGCGATGTTCATGAACAGGTTGTTGAACACCTCCAGCAGCACTGGGTCCACCGTGGTGCCTGCGGCGTACTGCACCTTGCGCGCGGTGACGCGGTCCAGCACCAGGTGGTCCAGGTCCGTGAGGCGCGCAGACCAGCCGGGCTCCACCACGGTGGTGGTGTTCTTCTCGGCAATGATGGCCGGGCCTGGGATCACGTCGCCAGGGTGCAGGTCCTCGCGCACCACCAGGGCGGCATCGTGCCATGCGCTGCCCGAGTACATCTTCACCGTCTCGCGCTGTGGGTGCTTGCGGTGCGGATGCACGGGAAGGCGCGGCTCGGCGGGGGCATCGCCCGCAATCATGGCCTCGACCGACACGGCCTCCACCACCAGACCCTTGCCTACCATCAGGAAGGCAAAACGCTGGCGATAGGCAGATTCGAAAGCGGCCTGGATGCTGGCCATGTCGCCAAACGGCACCACCAGGGCCGAATCGGTGCCTTCGTAGCGCACGTGCACGTTGTGGCGCACCTGCACCGGATTGGCGCTGACCTGCTGGCGCTCCAGCTCGGCCTGGGCCGCAGAGCCCAGTGCGTCCAGGCGTTCCGCAATCAGCGGCAGCGATGCGGCGGCCAGCGGCATCTCCACCGCCTGTTCGCGGATCACCGTCTGGTCCGCCAGACCCATGCCATAAGCACTGAGCACGCCCGCCAGCGGGTGCACAAACACACGCGACATGCCCAAGGCATCGGCCACCAGGCAGGCATGCTGGCCGCCCGCTCCACCAAAACACTGCAGCGTGTAGCGCGTCACGTCGTAGCCGCGTGCCACGCTGATCTTCTTGATGGCGTTGGCCATCTGCTGCACAGCGATCTGGATGAAGCCTTCGGCCACTTCTTCGGGCTTGCGCTGGGTCTGCGCAGCAATTTCCTCAAAACGGGCGCGCACCGCATCGGCGTCCAGTGTTTCGTTGGCGGCGGGGCCAAACACGCTGGGGAAGTAACGCGGCTGCACCTTGCCCACCATCACGTTGGCATCGGTCACGGCCAGCGGGCCGCCCCGGCGGTAGCTCACCGGGCCTGGGTTGGCGCCTGCGCTCTCGGGGCCCACTCGGAAGCGGGCACCGTCGTAGGCCAGCACCGAGCCGCCGCCAGCCGCCACCGTGTGGATGCTCATCATGGGGGCGCGCATGCGCACACCGGCGACGTGGGTTTCGAATTCGCGCTCGAACGCACCGGCGTAGTGACTCACATCCGTGGACGTTCCGCCCATGTCAAAGCCGATGATCTTTTCATGCCCGGCCAGGCCCGCCGTGCGCGCCATGCCTACGATGCCACCTGCGGGCCCCGACAGAATCGCATCCTTGCCCTGGAAGGTACCCGCATCGGTGAGGCCCCCCGAAGACTGCATGAAGAACAGCTTGACGCCCGGCATCTCGCTGGCGACCTGCTCCACATAGCGGCGCAGGATGGGTGAGAGGTAAGCATCCACCACGGTGGTGTCGCCCCGGCTCACGAACTTCATCATCGGGCTGGTTTCGTGCGAGGTGCTGATCTGCGTGAAGCCCACCTCTTTGGCGATGCGCTGAGCCGCCTGTTCATGCTGGGTGTAGCGGTAGCCGTGCATGAACACAATGGCCACGCTGCGCAGACCACGTCCGTAGGCGGCCAGCAGGTCGCCGCGCAGGCTGGGTTCGTCCAGTGCCTGCAGCACATCGCCATGGGCGCCCACCCGTTCGCACGCTTCGATCACCTCGGTGTACAAAAGCTCGGGCAACTGGATGTGGCGATCGAACAAGCGGGGGCGGTTCTGGTAGGCAATACGCAGCGCGTCGCGAAAGCCGCGCGTGGTCACCAGCAGCGTGGGCTCGCCCTTGCGCTCCAGCAATGCGTTGGTGGCCACGGTGGTGCCCATCTTCACGCACTCCACCAGCGCGGGTGTGACGGGCTCGCCAGGCTTCAAACCCAGCAGGTGGCGGATGCCCGCCACAGCGGCGTCCTTGTACTGCTCGGGGTTTTCAGACAGCAGCTTGTGGGTGGTCAGCGAGCCATCGGGCCGCTTGGCCACGATGTCGGTGAATGTGCCCCCACGGTCAATCCAGAACTGCCAGCGGGGAATGTGGGTGGTGGGTGCAAGTTGTGTCATGGTGTGATGGTTTGCAAAGTGAATTGAAAGGGTTCGGTGCTCGCTCAGGCCGCCAGGGCCAGAGGGGAGCGGGCCGGGGAGCGCGGCGCGCGAGCCAGTGCCTCCAGCACCGCGCGCACAGAAGGAATGGAGGGCGCTGTGACCATTGCCTTGTCCGCTCCGCACCAGGGGCGGCTCAGGGCAGCGATCCAGGGCATCACGACATGGATGTCCGAGGGCGGCAGGGTCTGCATGCTGTCCACCACAATGCTCAGCTCCTGCGCCAGGCGCGAGCCCGGTGCAAAGCGCCAGTGGTACTGGCCGCAACCCAGGCGCACCGCGCGGCTGTCTTTTTCGGTCATGGCCACGAGCCAGGGGCAGTGAAACTCCGCACACGCAGGATCGGGAGGATCGGCCAGACAGAAGCTGTACACGTTTTCATAAGTGCGGCCAAAGCGGCGTACCAGGGTTTCGGCAATGGCGTCGCGGCCGTGGGCCACCGGCGGAAAGTCCATGTCGCCCTGCCGCACATCCATGCGCAGCAGCGCGCCGCCGGCAAAGGCCCGCTCGATCAGGTGAGGCCGGTTGCCATCCTTGGCCAGCAGATACATCTCGATGGTGTCGGAAGGGGTTTGCATGGTGATTCCTTGGTGATGCCAACAATGCAATGGCCTAGCGCTGCGTGTAGTACGGGATGAAGAGCTGGTTGGCCTCGCTCCCCACGGACCGCACCCATTCGCGGGAAAACCGTTCGCCCAGGCGTTTGAGTTCGGAGTCCAGCACCGCGGTGGGGGGCTCGACCTTGATGCCTTTGCGCTGCAGTTCGATCACCGACTCCTCGGCCACGGCGGCGCTCATCGCCCAGCCCCGTTTTTCGGCGTCTGCTGCAGCCTGGCTCACGGCCTGGCGCACCGGGGCGGGCAGTGCGTCAAACGCCTGCTGGTTCACAAAGACGATGTTCTTGGGGAACCAGGCGTTGATACCGTAGTACTGCTTGATCTGGCCCCAGACCTGGTTTTCCACCCCGGTCAGGGCCGATGTGATCATCGAATCCAGCTTTCCGGCCGCCAGGGCCTGGTTGACCTCGACCATGGGCACATCCACGGGCGTGGCGCCCAGCAGCTCGGCAATACGCACCGTGCCCGGGTTGTAGGTGCGCATGCGGGTGCCCTTGAAATCCACCGACGAACGCACCGGGACCGTGGTGAACAGCCCCTGCGGAGGCCACGGCACGGCGTACAAGGCTTTGAGCCCCTTGCGCGCCATGTGCACTTCGATCAACGGTCGCTGCACATCCCACATGCGCCGTGCGTCGGCATAGCTGCGGACCACAAAAGGCACGGAATCGCCACCTGCCATGGGGATCTCGCGCACCAGGCTCGTCATGATGGTTTCGCCCGCCTGGGCCTTGCCGTCCTGCACCGCCTGAGGAATCTCCGCCAGTTTGAACAAGGCGTTGTTGGCATGCACTTCAATGCGCAATGCACCGGCTGAAGCACGCTCCACGTCCTGCGCAAACTGGACGATATTGCGCGTGTGGAACGACTCCGCCCGGTAGCCCGTGGCCAGCTTCCACTGGGTTTGGGCGTGCAGCACCGGGGCCACGGCAAGCGCGGCCAACAACACGATGGTCTTCATGGTGAGCTCCTGTACGGATTTTTCGGCGAGGGGTGCTGCGGGGTCAGCCCTGCATCTGGCGTGGCAGCCAGAGCACGACGTCGGGCACGAAATACGTCAGGATGACCGCAACGATCATCAGTGCGAACAAAGGCAGTGCAGTGCGGGCGATCCAGGTAACTTCGCGGCGCGTCATGCCCTGCAGCACAAAGAGGTTGAAGCCCACCGGCGGCGTGATCTGCGCCATCTCCACCACCAACACGATGAAGATGCCGAACCACACCAAGTCAAAGCCTGCAGCTTCCACCGTGGGCAGCAGCACCGCGATGGTCAGCACCACCATGGAGATGCCATCCAGGAAGCAGCCCAGCAGGATGAAAAACACGATGAGCAGCAGCATCAGCGCAAAGGGCGACAGGTGCAGGGCGCCGATGAACTCGGCCAGGTGGCGTGGCAGGCCGATGAAGCCCATGGCCAGTGTGAGGAACGCGGCGCCCGCCAGGATGAGGCCGATCATGCAGTACACGCGGCAGGCAGCGACCAGCCCGTCCTTGAAGCGCGCCCAATCGAGTGATCCCTCAATCTTCGCCAGAATCAGCGACCCGCCCACACCCAGCGCCGCGGCCTCGGTGGCGGTGGCAATACCGCTGTAGATGGCGCCCAGCACCACCACGATGAGCGACACCACAGGGATCAGGTGGCGCGACGCATAGAGCTTCTGCACAAAGCTCAGGCGGGCATCAGGCGCTGGCACCTTGTCCTTGTTGAACAAGGCCCACACGACGATGTAGCCCATGAACAGGGCTGCCAGCATCAGACCTGGAATCACGCCGGCCAGGAACAACTTGGAGATCGACACATTGGCCGCCACGCCATAGACGATCATGATGATCGACGGCGGGATCAGCAGGCCCAGCGTGCCTGCGCCAGCCAGTGTGCCCACCGAGATGTCTTCGGGATAGCCACGCTGCTTGAGTTCGGGCAGCGTGATCTTGCCGATGGTCGCGCAAGTGGCCGCCGATGAGCCCGAGATGGCAGCGAAGATGGTGCAGCCCACCACGTTCACATGCAACAGGCGGCCGGGCAGACGGTCCAGCCAGGGCGCCAGGCCTTTGAACATGCTGCTCGACAGCTTGCTGCGAAACAGTATCTCGCCCATCCAGAGGAATAGCGGCAAGGCCGTGAGCGTCCAGCTGGAGGTAGACCCCCAGATGGTCAGCATCATGCTGTCACCCACGGGGCGGCTGGTAAAAAGCTCCATACCGACCAGCGCCACCGCAAGCAGTGACAGGCCGATCCACAAACCCGAACCGAGCACTGCAAAGAGCACCACGATCAGGCCAAAGGCAATGATGACGTCCATGTTGATTTCTCCTGCAGGGGGTTACTCGGAACGGGCCGATTCAGACACGGCCATGAAGGCCACGCCCTGAAAGCGCAGGATGAGCGCATGGGCAAACGACAGCGCAAAGCCGATGCAGCCCATGGCCATGCTGATCTGGGGAATCCACAGCGGCGAAGCATCGGCCGCAGGCGAAATGTCGTGCGTGACGTAGGAAATCCACACCGAGCGCACTGCGTAGCAGGCGATATAGGCCGTGAGCACCAGTGCACTGGACAGGCAGAACCATTCAAAGGCGCCGCGCCAGCGTGACGGCAGCCGGTCGAGCAACAGGGTCACCCGGATGTGGTCTCCGTTTTGCAATGTGCCGGGCAATGCAAAGAACAGCGCTGCGGCGATGGCGTAGCCTGCATACGCGTCGAGACCGTCGATGTTGACGTGAATGACCTCGCGGGCAAACACGCCCAGCGTGACTGCGGCGAACGCAGCCAGCATGGACAGGCAGGACAGCAACATCAGCAGCCTGTAGAAATTTCGGACGAGTTTGTCCATGGCGTACTCCGGTAACGCTTGAAAAAAAATGAGGGGGAGTGGCGACGAAAGAACTGGGCAGCATGCGCCTGTGCTACCCCGGCCCCACTGCGGGGGCCCGGAAAACGCCAGTTACTTCTTGCGGTAGGCGTCGATGATGGCCTGCCCCTCAGGTCCGGCAGACTTGATCCAGTCGGCCGTCATGGATTCGCCAATGCTTGCGAGTTCCTTCTTGATGCTGTCGCTGGGCTCGGCCACGGTCATGCCTTTGGCGCCCAGCTCTTTGATGAACTCCTTGTCCACGCGCTCGCTTGTGGCCCAGCCGCGCTCTTCAGCGGCGGCCGCAGCCTTCAGCACAGCATCCTGCAAAGGCTTGTCGAGGGCATCAAACGCCTTCTGGTTCACCACGGTGGCATTGCGCGGCAGCCACGCGCTGACGGGATAAAAGTGCTTCACCTGCTCATACAGCTTGGATTCCACGCCGCTGGCACTGGACGTCAGGAAGTTCTGCACGGTGTTTGTAGCCAGAGCCTGGCCCAGCTCCGACAGCTGGATCGTCACCGGCTGCGCCTTGAGCAGTTGCGCAATGCGCGTGGTGGCGGGGTTGTAAGCCCGCATCTTGGTGCCTGCGAAGTCCGCGGGCGTACTCACGGGCTTGAGCGAGTAGAGCGACTGGCCAGGCCATGGCACGGTGAACAGCACCCTCACGCCCTGCGCAGCGAGCAGCTTTTCCTGCGCAGGCTTGGCGGCCAGATAAAGGCGCTTGGAATCGGCATAGCTGGTGGCCAGGAATGGAATCGAATCCACGCCAAACAGCGGGTTTTCGTTGGTAGCGCCCGAAAGGATGAACTCGGCCGAGGGCACCTGGCCAGTTTGCACCGCACGCTTGATTTCGTTGGCCTTGTACAGCGAGCCACCGGGGTGCAACACGATCTTGAGCTTGCCACCCGTGAGCTGATCCACCTCGTTGGCGAACTGCTGCACGTTCTGCGTCTGGAAGCTGTTGGCGCCATAGCCCGTGGGCAGGTCCCACTTGATCTGGGCCTGGGCGGCGCAGACGCTGAGGACTGCGGACAAACAAATTGTGATTTTCTTCATGGTGGAACTCCTTGTTGAAAGCGGATCAGAAACTGGCGAGCTGGTGGTTGAGAAGGTCGGTGACCAGCATGCAGCCCGGTGCATGCGTGATGCAGAACGCGGGTTGGGCATTCAAGATGGCCGATTGCGGGGTGACACCGCAGGCCCAGAAAACAGGGATTTCGCCCGGCATCAGCGCTACGGCGTCGCCGTAGTCGGGATGGGCCAGATCGGCGATGCCGATCAGGGCCGGGTCACCGATGTGCACAGGTGCTCCATGCACATTGGGAAAACGCGAGGTCACCTGCACCGCACGGATCACATCCGCTGCAGGCATGGGACGCATGGTCACCACCATGGCACCGCCAAAAGGGCCGGCCGGCTCGGTTTGCACGTTGGTGCGGAACATGGCCACGTTCTTGCCTTCGTCGATGTGGCGCAGGCGGATGCCTGCCTCGATCAATGCGGACTCGAACGAAAACGAACAGCCCAGGATGAAGGTGACCAGGTCCGGCCGCCAGAGGCTGGCAATGTCCGCCACCTCCTCCGACATTTCACCGTGGCGCCAGATGCGGTACAGCGGCACATCACTGCGGATGTCGATGTCCTTGCCCAGCGAAGGCAGGGTGAACTGGCCGGGCTCGCTGACCGCCAGCACGGGGCAAGGCTTGGGATTGCGCTGGCAGAACCGCAGAAAGTCACTGGCAAGCACCTCGGGCAGGATGACCACGTTGCCTTGCACATGGCCGTCTGCGAGACCGCTGGTGTGCGATGTCCACAGGCCCTTGCGGATGGTGTCGCGGACGTGGTTCGGATTGCTGGCGCCCTCAGGGCCAAACACCGCGAGCGAATTTTCTTGAGCTAAGTCCACCGTATTTCCTTGCATTGAGAAAAGTCAATTGCATGACGTTGGACGGATTGTGTTGGGGTGTAACTGCGCTGGCAAATTCAAAAAATTTCTCTTAGCTCATCGATTTTTTCGATGCACTTCATTGGGGCGAAGCAAACCAATTTGGTGCTCAGGGTTAACCCTTGGACTTCTATTTAGGGTTAACCCGAGTCCTCGAAAGGAGAATTTGCACAAGCGCAGCCGCACCGAACTGCGCATGTCGCTTCAATGCGAAGTTCTCGGGGCTGCGCCGTAAACGCAGACACTGCAGCCGCAGTGCGCGCAGCGGAAAAAGGAGCGTGCGTGGTCCCCGCGCTCAGGCGCGGGCCTTGCGGGGCTTGGGCGCTGGGGGTTGCTGCGCTTCGATGAAGCTGAGCGCCGAACGCACGATCGCCTCCATTGCGGGCGAAGACGGGTCTTCGCGGTAGCTCACGTGAATGGGCAGCGGACGCAGCGCAATGTCGCAGGCCAGCGCACGAAGATCCGGGAATGCCAGCATCCTCTGCACCGCCAGGCGCGGCAGCGTGGCAACGCCAAAACCGCCCTGCACCAGCTGCACCATGGCAGAGATTGAGGAAATGGTGTGCACGCAGCGCGGCTCCACCTGCGCCTGGCGCAGCGTGTCCAACAGGTACACATGGGGCTGAGAACCGCGCTGAAAGGTCAGGATGTCGGTGCCGGCAAAGTCTTCTGATGCATAGCGCCGCTTGCGGTGGATCTTGCTGTTGCCGACGAACACCATCTCCATCGGCGTCAGCGCCTGGCTGCGAATGCCTTCGGCCGATGCGGGCAAGGCCGCAAACACTGCATCCAGCGTGCCCCGTCGGATCTGATCCAGCAGCACCGGCGTGGATTCGACCGTGAGTTCCAGCTCCAGCAGCGGGTTGTCCTTGCGCAGTTGTTCCACCCAGGGGATGAGCCACGAGTGGAGTACCGACTCAATGGCGCCCAGGCGAATCGACACTTCCAACGGGCCGCCCGAGCCCATCTCGGCCTTGAGCTGGCGTTGCAGCTCCAGCATCCGCTTGGCGTACGTCAGAAAGCGCGTGCCCGCCACTGTGAGCTTGAAATGTTTGTCGCGCCGGTCCAGCAGCAGCACGCCCAGTTCTTCCTCCAGCGCCGCCACGCGGCTGGACATGGCCGACTGCGTCAGAAAGAGTTTTTCCGCCGCACGCGTCACGCTCTTGAGGGAAGCCACCCAGTAAAAGGCTTCGACAAAACGCAGGTTCATGGTGGTGGTTCTCCGGCCTTGCTGGCACGTTGCAAGCTCCTTGGCTGCGCACCGTGGTGGTGCAACATCCCCCAAGCCAGCGCCGAAAGGCGTGGCCATTTTGCCGTTGATCCGCGTGCTCCACAGCCTTTGAACCGCAAAAACAGAGCATCGCCGGGTTTCCTTGATGCCTGCGCAATGGAATTGGGGCTGGATGAAAATACTATTAAAACAATAGCTACTGGCGCTTTACAGATAAGCGCCAGAGTCCATTTTTAATCAAACTCATCCCACAAACAGGGGCAGATCGGCCTTCTTGAGCGTGCGCAGCACGAAGCTGGAGCGGCTGTGCCGGATGCCTTTGATCTTGTAGAGCTTCTCACGCAGCAAGCGCTCGTAGTCGCGCGTGTCCTTCACGACGATGCGCAGCAGGTAGTCGTAGTCGCCCGACACCAGGTGCGCCTCGATCACCTCGGGAATGCTGGCGAGTGTTTCGCCAAATTTTTCGAGCGTGTTGTCGGAATGGCTGTCGAGCGTGACCTGCACCAGCACCGTGTCGGCCAGGTCCAGCGACTGCGGGTTGATGCGCACGGTATAGCCCTGGATCACACCCGCCTCTTCCATCTTCTTGATGCGGCCCCAGCAGGGCGATGCGCTCAGGCCCACGGCCTGCCCGATCTCTTGCAGGCTGGCGCGGGCGTTGCCCTGCAGCACAGCGAGAATTTTTCTATCCAGTCGATCCATCGGCTGGATTATTCACTAATCTTCGCCAACACAGAAAATTATTCTGCGATTCACTCCATTTGAAGCGAATTCAGCAAATTCATCTCATCCGCCCCGCGCATACTTCTTCCATCAAGGCGCTCTTACCGGAGCGCACAAACTGACAAGGCCCCGGCTGGTTACCGCCAGCACGGGGCCCTTGGCATTTTTTGGCGTCGCCCATGGCCAACAGAAGCGCCTTGGCTAGCGCCCTGGTGGGTAGTTAATAAGCACGCTTACCAGCACAAACCCCGATGCCTGCGCCGATGCTGCACCGCCATAATTTGGCAGAGGCTGGGGTCCGCTCTGCAAGGAGCAACCGTGCATCCCCACCAACCCAGCCCACCATTAACAGGAGACAGCATGCAACTGACCAAACTCGTCGTCGGCCTGAGCCTTGCGCTCGGCTTTGTGGCCACCGCTGCCGCGCAGACCACCATGCGCATCAGCATCTCGACAGCCCAGAATTCCCACCAGGGGATTGCCATCGACACGTTTGCCAAGGAAGTCGAAAAGCGCACGGCTGGCCGCTACAAGGTACAGACGTTCTACAACGGCGCCCTGGGTGGCGAGCGCGAATCGATTGAAGCCGTGCAGCTGGGCACGCAAGAGCTGGCGTTCAGCTCCACAGGGCCCATCCCCAACTTTGTGCCTGAAACCAAAATTCTGGACGTGCCTTTCCTGTTCCGCGACAAGGCGCATGCCCGTGCGGTGCTGGACGGCCCCATCGGCCAGGAGATGCTGACCAAGTTCGACAGCAAGGGCTTCAAAGCCCTGGCCTGGGCCGAAAACGGCTTCCGCCACATGACCAACAGCAAGCGTTCGGTGAACACGCCCGAGGATCTCAAGGGCCTGAAGATGCGCACCATGGAGAACCCCGTGCACATCGCCGCGTACAAGGGCTTTGGCATCATCACCACGCCCATGGCCTTCCCCGAAGTGTTCACGGCCCTGCAACAAGGCACCGTGGACGGCCAAGAGAACCCACTGCCCGTGATCATCTCGGCCAAGTTTGACCAGGTGCAAAAGCACCTGACACTGACCGGCCACGTGTATTCGCCCGCCATCTTCGTGATGAACAAGGGCGCTTTCGAGAAGCTGTCGGCCGCGGACAAACAGGCCTTCATCGACGCCGCCAAGGAAGGCACCAAGGCCAACCGGGCCCGCGTGGATGAAGACGATGCCAAGGGTGTGGCCGACCTGCGCGCCAAGGGCATGACGGTGGTGGACAACCCCGACAAATCCAAGTTTGTGGCGGCGCTTGCCCCCGTAAATGCCGAGTTCGAAAAGCAGTTCGGCAAGGCCACGCTCGACAAGATCCGCGACTTCAAGTGATGCCCGCGCTACTATCGATGTAGTAGCAACCAACGCCCGTAGCGCAAGCGCTATCGGGCGTTTTTGCTCCCGCCCCGGGTTTCTTGCCTGATTGCTTACCGTGTTGTCCCCCCTGTTGTTTCAACTGCCCATGGCTGGCACTGCCCCATGAAAAATGCTTTTCTCACCTTTGAGCGATGGACCACGTTCATCGCCATGCTGGGGGCCTGCGCCATGCTGGCCCTGTCTGCCTCGCTGGGCATGTTCCAGATCCTCATGCGCTTTGTGCTGGAGCAGCCCGCCGAATGGACGGAAGTGCTGATCCGCTTCAGCCTGATCTGGATGGTGTTCCTGGCCATCCCCAGCGCGTTCCGCCAGGGCGCGATGGTCAGCGTGGATGTGCTTTACCGCTGGAGCCCTCCCGCCCTGCGGCGGGTGCTGGACTGGGTGGTCGCGTTGGCAGCCCTGGCGCTGATCGGCATCGTCATCTGGTACGGCTGGGACTACGCTCAACGTGGTGGCGTGCAGAGCATGGCGGGGCTGGAATCCGTCTCGATGTTCTGGGCCTACCTGGCCATGCCCGTCGGCGGCCTGTTCTGCACTGTCGGCATCATCGGCAATCTCATCGACCCCCTGCGCATGGAACTGGAGACCGCCCAATGAGCATGGTCATGATTTCAACGATGGTGATTTGCTTTGCACTCACCATTTCGGTGGCCGTGTCCATCGGCCTCGCTTCCATCCTGGGCATCCAGGCATCCAACGCCAACATGCTGATCTCGGTGAAGGAGATGTTCGCCTCGATCAACAAGTTTCCGCTGGCGGCCATCCCCTTCTTCATCCTCGCGGGCAACCTCATGGAGACCGGTGGCATCTCGCGCCGCCTGGTGGAGTTTGCCAAGAGCATCGTGGGCGGCGTGCAGGGCGGCCTGCCCATGACCTGCGTGCTCACCTGCATGATCTTCGCGGCCGTGTCGGGCTCGTCGGTGGCCACCACGTTTGCGATTGGTGCCATCCTAATCCCCGCGCTCATCAAGCATGGCTACCCCACCAGCTATGCGGCTGCGCTGCAGGCCACAAGTGCCGAGCTGGGCGTGATCATTCCGCCCTCCATCCCGATGATCCTGTACGGCGTGAGCGCCGAAGTGTCCATTGGCGAGCTGTTCATCGCGGGCTTTGGCCCAGGCCTGCTGATCAGCGGTGCGCTGATGCTCTTCGTATGGGCGTATTGCAAGTACAAGGGCTGGGGCAAGAACGACGGCGATGGCCGCATGCCGTTTGGCAAGGCCACGCTGCAGGCGGGCTGGGCGCTGCTGATGCCGGTGATCATCCTGGGCGGCATCTACGGCGGCGTGTTCACCCCCACCGAGGCATCGGCCGTGGCCGTGTTCTACGCGCTTATCGTGGGGGTGGTGATCTACCGCGAGATCCGCATCAAGGACCTGTTCGCCATCCTGCGCAAGTCGGCCATCTCGTCGGCGGTGATCATGTTCATCATCGCCAATGCCGGGCTGTTTGCGTTCCTCATCACACGTGCCGGGGTGCCCGATGCCATCGGCCGCTGGCTCGAAGCCGTGCTGCAGTCCCCTGCCCTGTTCCTGCTGGGGGTGAATGCGGCGCTGTTCGTGATCGGCATGTTCATCGAGACCAGCGCCGCCATCATCGTGCTGGCGCCCATCCTCGCGCCCGTGGCCATGCACTTTGGCATCGACCCGGTGCATTTCGGGCTGATCATGGTGGTGAACCTGGCGCTGGGCATGATCACCCCGCCTTTTGGAGTGAATCTGTTTGCGGCCTGCACGGTGGCCAGAATCTCGCTGGACCGCATCATCAAGCACTTACTGCCTTTTGTTTGTGTGATCCTGGTTTGCCTGATGATCATCACGTACATACCCTCGATCTCACTCGCTCTCCGAGATCTGGTCTACGCAAAGTAGTTAGAATCGTCAGGTCAGGAGAGAGTGCCAAGCCCCACAGGCCACCGCACCGCCGAAGGCGCAGGCAGCAGCCGAACGCTCAGGCAAAAGGACTGACAACCGCCCGCAGTGATGTGGGCGTTCCCTTGCTGGAGAGAGATGGCCCACCGCACCGCGTGTTGAGGCCATCCACCGAAGGAGCAAACCGCACGGCCAGCCAGGGCGCTGCGGTGAATCTCTCAGGTAAAGCGGACAGCAGGGCAAATCCCGTGGCCACCTTGTGGCTGCGGCCCTCATTTGCCCCGGAGTTCCGCCATGTCAGCCACCGCCCCCCTGCTTACCACGCCCCTGAACGCCCTGCACATCGAGCTGGGCGCCCGCATGGTGCCGTTCGCCGGCTACTCCATGCCCGTGCAATACCCCGCTGGCCTGATGGCCGAACACCAGCACACGCGCAGCGCGGCGGGCTTATTTGACGTCTCGCACATGGGCCAGCTCAAGCTGGTCGGCCCTGACGCCGCAGCGGCGTTTGAAACCCTGATGCCGGTGGACGTGATCGACCTGCCCGTGGGCAAACAGCGCTACGGGCTGCTGCTCACCGACGAAGGCACGGTCATCGACGACCTGATGTTTTTCAACCAAGGCGTGGTGGATGGCAAGCCCACGCTGTTCGTGATCGTGAACGGTGCCTGCAAGGTGGGCGACATTGCCCATATCCAGGCGCGCATCGGCCAGCGTTGCAATGTGATCCCCATGCCCAAACACGCGCTGCTGGCGCTGCAGGGCCCGCAGGCCGTCACAGCACTTGCGCGCCTGGCGCCCGGCGTGGAAAAGCTGGTTTTCATGACGGGCGGCGATTTTTCCATTGCAGGCTGCGACTGTTTTGTGACCCGCAGCGGCTACACCGGTGAAGACGGTTTTGAAATCTCGGTGCCCGCTGCGCAGGCCGACAGCCTGGCCCGCGCCCTGCTTGCTCAGCCCGAGGTCAAACCCATCGGCCTGGGCGCCCGCAACTCGCTGCGGCTCGAAGCGGGCCTGTGCCTGTATGGCAACGACATCGACACCACCACCACGCCGCCTGAAGCCGCGCTGAACTGGGCCATCCAGAAGGTGCGTCGCATGGGAGGCGCCCGCGCAGGGGGTTTCCCCGGATCAGACAAGGTGCTCGCGCAGATCGACAACCCCGCCAGCCTGCAGCGCAAGCGCGTTGGCCTCGTCGCGCTGGAGCGTGTGCCCGTGCGCGAACACACCGAATTGCAGAGCGAAGACGGCCAGAAGATTGGCGAAGTGACCAGCGGCCTGCTGGGCCCCACGGTGAACGAACCCGTGGCCATGGGCTATGTCACACCCGCCTTCGCCGCCATCGGCACGCGGGTGAACGCCATCGTGCGCGGCAAGGCCGTGCCCATGGAAGTGCGTGCCATGCCCTTTACCCCCGCGCGCTACTACCGCGGCTGACCGTCTGAAACTGCGCCAGCCCGGCTACAGTCTTGGCTGGCATCGGCACTTTTGTTTGTTTCCCCCCTTTTTTTCTGGAGCCCCCATGACCGTCAAGTTTTCCAAGGATCACGAGTGGATCGACATCTCCGACCACGAAGCCGCCACCGTGGGCATCACGGTACACGCCCAGGACGCGCTGGGCGATGTGGTGTTTGTGGACCTGCCCGAAGTCGGCAAGACCTTCACCCAGGGTGAAGTCGCCGGCGTGGTGGAGTCCGTCAAAGCCGCCGCCGACGTGTACATGCCCGTCAGCGGCGAAATCGTCGAGGTGAACGAAGCCCTGCGCGCCGACCCCTCGCTGGCCAACACCGACCCGCTGGGCGCTGGCTGGTTCTTCAAGGTCCACGTGACCGACATGATGCAATTCGACGCGCTCATGGACGAACCTGCGTACGCAGAGTTCGCCAAGAACGCCTGATCTCCGGATCTTTTGTTCCCCGAGGCCCGGCGCCCTGCCGGGCCAATGTGCCTCCTTGTTGTCCCACGCCGCCGCCGATGACCACCCTCGCCCCCCTGCCCACGCTCGCAGCGCTTGAAAACGCCACCGAATTCCTGCCACGCCACATCGGCATCGATGCGGCCGATGAAGCGCACATGCTGTCGGTGATTGGCGAGGCCTCGCGCCGCGCCCTCATCGACTCCATCGTCCCGCGCTCCATCGCACGCAGCAGCGCGATGGACCTGCCCCTGCCGATCACGGAAGCGGCGGCGCTGGCCGAACTCAAGGCGATGGCATCGAAGAACCAGGTCCTGAAGAGCTTCATCGGCCAGGGCTACTACGGCACGCACACACCGGGCGTCATCCTGCGCAACATCCTGGAGAACCCCGCCTGGTACACGGCCTACACGCCGTACCAGGCCGAAATCTCGCAAGGCCGCATGGAGGCGCTGGTCAATTTTCAGACCATGGTCTGCGATCTGACCGGCATGCCGATTGCCAATGCGTCGATGCTGGACGAAGCCACGGCCGCCGCTGAGGCGATGACGCTGGCCAAGCGCTCCGTCAAGAGCAAGAGCAATGTGTTTGTGGTGGCCGGTGATGCCCACCCGCAAACCATCGAAGTGATCCAGACCCGTGCCAAGCCCCTCAATATCGAAGTGGTGCTGGCCAACTCCGCCGCCGAATGGGATGCAGCGCTGAATGGCGAGTATTTCGCCGTGCTGGCCCAGTACCCTGCCACCAGCGGCCGCATTGACGACCTGCGCGCTGATGTGGAGAAGGCGCATGCCAAACAGGCGGCCTTCATCGCAGCGGCCGACCTCCTGGCCCTCACGCTGATCACCCCGCCCGGTGAATGGGGTGCCGACATCGTCGTGGGCACCACGCAGCGCTTCGGCATGCCCATGGGCGCGGGTGGCCCGCACGCTGCCTACATGGCCTGCCGCGACGAGTTCAAGCGCAGCCTGCCCGGCCGCCTGGTGGGCGTGAGCGTGGATACACATGGCAAGCCCGCCTACCGCCTGGCCCTGCAAACGCGCGAGCAGCACATCCGCCGCGAAAAGGCCACGTCCAACATCTGCACCGCGCAGGTGTTGCCCGCCGTGATCGCCAGCATGTACGCCGTGTACCATGGCCCCGATGGGCTCAAGCGCATTGCACAGCGTGTGGCCAGCTACACCGCCATTCTGGCCAAGGGGCTCACACAACTGGGCGCGCCGGTGCGCCCGCAGGCGTGTTTTGACACGCTGACGCTCAAAACCGATGGCGCTACTAAATCCATAGCTGCTCGCGCAGTACAGATGGGCGCCAACCTGCGAATTTATTTCGAAAACTACCTGTGCATCTCGTTGGACGAGACCACCACGCGCGCCGACATCGAGCTGCTGTGGAAAGTCTTTGCCCAGGACGGCCAGGCGTTGCCCACGTTCGATGCTTTTGAGAAAGGCGTGGAGTTGCTGATTCCGGCCGAGCTGCGCCGCACCAGCAGCTACCTCACGCACCCGGTGTTCAACACCCACCACTCCGAAACCGGCATGCTGCGCTACATCCGTCAGCTGTCTGACAAGGACCTGGCGTTGGACCGCAGCATGATCCCGCTGGGCAGCTGCACCATGAAGCTCAATGCCACGAGCGAGATGATCCCCATCACCTGGCCCGAATTCGCCAACGTGCACCCCTTCGCACCCGCTGACCAGTTGCAAGGCTACAAGGAGCTGGACGAACAACTGCGCGCCTGGCTGTGCCAGGCCACGGGCTACGCAGGCATCAGCCTGCAGCCCAACGCCGGATCGCAAGGCGAATACGCGGGCCTGCTGGCCATCAAGGCCTACCACGAGGCCCAGGGCGATAGCCACCGCAACATCTGCCTGATCCCCAGCAGCGCACACGGCACCAACCCCGCCAGCGCCCAGATGGTGGGCATGCAGGTGGTAGTGACCGCCTGCGATGCCAACGGCAACGTGGACATGGCCGACCTGCAGGCCAAGTGCGAACAGCACAGTGCCAACCTGGCCTGCATCATGATCACCTACCCCAGCACGCACGGCGTGTTCGAAACGCAGGTGAAGGAGCTGTGCGCCCTGGTGCACAGCCACGGCGGCCGGGTGTATGTGGACGGCGCCAACATGAACGCCCTGGTCGGCGTGGCCGCCCCTGGCGAGTTCGGCGGCGACGTGAGCCACCTGAATCTGCACAAGACCTTCTGCATTCCGCACGGCGGTGGCGGCCCCGGCGTGGGTCCCGTGTGTGTGGTGGCCGATCTGGTGCCCTACCTGCCTGGTCATGCCACGGCCGGTGTGGCCGGCGGCGTGGGTGCCGTGTCGGCAGCGCCTCTGGGCAATGCCGCCGTGCTGCCCATCAGCTGGATGTACTGCCGCATGATGGGCGCCGAAGGCCTGCAGGCCGCGACCGAAACCGCCATCCTCTCGGCCAACTACATCAGTGCACGCCTCAAGGATCACTACCCCACGCTGTACGCGAGTGCCAATGGCCACGTGGCGCACGAGTGCATCCTGGACCTGCGCGGCCTCAAGGACACCAGCGGCGTGATGGCTGAGGATGTCGCCAAGCGCCTGATCGACTACGGCTTCCACGCGCCCACGCTGAGCTTCCCCGTGCCCAACACGCTGATGGTGGAGCCCACCGAGAGCGAAACGCTTTTCGAGATCGACCGCTTCATCGACGCGATGATTGCCATCCGCGAAGAGATCCGCCAGATCGAATCCGGCGCCTGGCCGCAGGACAACAACCCGCTGAAGAACGCGCCGCACACGGCCGAGAGTCTGCTGGGCAGCGAATGGGCTCGCCCTTACGCCCGCGAAGCCGCCGCTTACCCGGTGGCCGCCCTGCGCCAAGCCAAGTACTGGTCGCCTGTTGGCCGCGTGGACAACGTATGGGGTGACCGCAATCTGAGCTGCAGCTGCATCCCGGTGTCTGACTACGCCTGAGACACCTGAATTGCCTGAACGCAGTGACCTCGACCACCAGCGCCTGCACTGTCTGCCAGCCGCCTGCGCTGGACGCGCTGGTCCGGTCTGAACCTGCCCTGGCCGCTCTGTGGCAGGCCCTGCCTCGCCGTCAGTTCGGCGCAGGCACGCTGCTGCAGCCCGCGGGCGAGACCAGCACGCGCTGCTGGCAGGTGCGCAGCGGTGTGGTTCGGCTGTTCTACCTGAACGAACAAGGTACCGAACGCAACCGGTCGTTTCACGGCACCGGCAGCTGGGTGGCTGGCAACCTGCCGCCTCTGGCGCTGCCCAGCCCTTATGCCATCGAGGCCCTGGCACCGGTAGAGGCTGTGGAGCTGACCTATGCCACCTTGCAGCAGTGGCAACGCAGCTTTGCCCACATCGGCCCCTTGCTGGAAGAGGCCCTGGGCTATGTGTTTCAGCAGCACGCACAGCGCGAAGCCGAGTTGTTGAGCCACCCTCCCGAGGTGCGCTACCAATCTTTTCTCGCTACACACGGTGATTTGACGCCCCACCTGCCGCAGCACCATGTGGCCAGCTACCTGGGCATCTCGCCGGTATCGCTATCACGCATCCGGGCACGGCTGGGCTTGGTGGAAGCGTCACGCGGCGTTTGAGAATTTTCAGCGTTCCTGTGGCCACGCACTGACCGTGCGATCCCGCCCTGGCATCACCACCTGGGGCAATTTTTCCTTGTCCATGAGGGCGTCACCTGCCACCAGCCCGTTCAGATGCAGCAGGTGCGCGGTGATGCCGTACACCTCGTCATCGGTCAGGCTCTTGGGCGCGTGCATCGGCATGCCCCGACGCACATAGTCGAACACCGTCGTGGCATAAGGCCACATCGCGCCCACCGACAACACCTGCAGCGGGTACTTGCGCACGCGCAGGGGGCGCAGCGGGTCGCTCCAGCCGATAAAACCATCTGTGCCCACCAGCCGGGCGGCAGGCCCTTCGATGCCCTGTGCGCCGTGGCAGGCGGCGCAGTGCATGGCATACAGCCGCGCGCCCTGCTCCACGCTGCCCCGGCCGGGTGGCAGATTGCGGCCGTTGGGGAAGACGGTGATGGCATAGCGATCGATGTCGGCAGGCGAGAGCGGCTGGCCTAAGCCGATGACAAGTGGCGGCGCAGCTGGTGCAGGAGCCGCAGCGGACGGCGCCTGGACCTCGCTGGCTCTGCCTGCACTCAGCAGTCCCACCACCATCGCCACGGCCACGCCCCGCCGCAGGGTGGCGCGTCCTGCGGGCAGCAACTGGCTGCACAGATCTTCACGCATAGACGTTCTCCACGCGGCCATCGGCCTGCACGCGCCAGGCCTGCACCGCGTTGTAGTGGTTGAACGAGTGCATGGCATAGCGCCGCTTCCATTCACTGCGCAGTGGCTGTGTACGACCATGCTCGTCCGTGGCGCGGCTCATCAGGTCGGCCTTGCGGCCGTTCCACTGCCAGGGCAGCGTGAAGCGCGTAAAGGCCCGGTCCAGTACCGGGCCGTGGAGCTGCGCCGCAGCCCAGGTGCGACCTCCGTCCACGGACATATCCACACGCGCTATGCGCCCCCGGCCCGACCAGGCCAGACCAGTGATTTCGCAAAACCCATGGGGCTCAGGCAAACGCTGCTGGCCGGAGGGGTGCGTGATCACCGACTTCACTTCCATGTGGAACGCGAAGCGCTCGATCCGTCCATCGGCCAGCACTTGCGTGTACAGACCCGACTCGTCCTTGGTGTAGGCGGGCGCGTCGGTCACTTCGAGCCGGTGCAGCCATTTCACGTTGACGTTGCCCTCCCAGCCCGGCATGAACAGGCGCATGGGGTAGCCCTGTGAAGGCCGCAGCCGCTCTCCGTTCTGGTACAGCGCCACCATGCCGTGCTCCAGCAAGGCCTTCAGGGGCAGGCTCCGGCTGTGCGATCCACCGTCAGCGCCTTCGGCCACCACCCATTGGGCACTGTCCTTCACCCCCGCTTCGTTCAGCAGATAGGCCAGCGGCACGCCCGTCCACTCCGAACACGACACCTCGCCCGCAATCTCGCCCAGCGTCTGGTCCAGAGCCGTGGGCGATAGCGCGTTGGCGGCTGAGTTGCCCGCGCATTCCAGAAAATGCACGCGGTTGACCATGGGGTAGCGCAGCAGGCGTTCCAAGTCAAAGCGCAGCGGTTTGTGCACCAGCCCATGCACCTTCAGTGTGTGGCGCTCCGGCGCAATGTCGGGCACGCCGTTGTGGTGCACGGCAAAGTGCAGGCCGCTGGAGGTGATGATGCCGCGCTGGTGCTGCAACGGCGTGCGCCACACCGGAAAGCCTGCCGCAGTGGACAAGGTCCGCTCCACCTGCGCCTCCTGTGCTGCGGGCAGGCCGTACGGCAGATCGGCCCCACCGGGGCGGGTCATCGCATCGGGCAAGCGGGCGGCCAGTGGCTGTGGCGGCGCTGCCTGCGCCGCCGCCATACCCACGCCCCCCGTCGCAAGCCCCCCCAAAAAAGTCCTCCGAGCCAGTCCGCTGTGGCCGTTGAATGAACGCATCCGTCATCTCCGCAAAAAACAAGCACTCGGCACCCATTGGCCGCAGCTGCAGTGTTGCCATCCGCATGCCGCTGCGCATTAACGTTGGTTAACGCGCCCACAGTGGATTGGCACCAGCCAAGGCGCCAAGCCCTTTACACTGGCGCGCCGCTCGCAGCCCAACCGTTGCTGACGAGCAAAATGGCGTTCTGACTTTTCCCCCTTTCTTTTTGTTTCAAGGACTCCCCGTGCGCATTTCTTCCGCCCTTGTGCTCATTGGCCTTCTGGCTGCCCCCTTTGCCTCTGCCCAGGCTGCAGGCCCCGTCACCACGGCCAGTGGCCTGGTTTATGAATCGCTCAAGGACGGCACCGGCGATTTGCCCAAGGCCACCGACACCGTCAAGGTGCACTACAAAGGCATGTTTCTGGACGGCAAGGAGTTCGACAGCTCCTACAAGCGCGGCGAGCCGACGTCGTTCCCGCTCAACGGCGTGATCCCGTGCTGGACCGAAGGCGTGCAACGCATGAAGCCGGGTGGCAAGGCCAAGCTGACCTGCCCACCCTCCATCGCTTACGGCGCCCGGGGAGCCGGTGGCGTGATCCCACCCAATGCCACGCTCAACTTCGAGATCGAACTCATCTCCATCGGCCGCTGACCCCATGCTGCTAAAGGTCGGTGATCTCGCGCGGCGCACCGGCCTGACGGTGCGCACGCTGCACCACTATGACGAGATCGGGCTGCTCAAGCCTTCAGGCCGGTCCGAGGCGGGCTACCGCCTCTACAGCCAGGCCGATGTGCAGCGACTGCACGGCATCCAGACCATGCGCCAGATGGGCCTGGCGCTCAGCGACATCGGGGCGCTGCTGGCGGGAGACGGCATGGCCCCCGAACGCATCATCGGGCAGCAGATCCGCTCGCTGGACCAGCAAATCGCGCAGGCCACCGAACTGCGCGGACGCCTGACCATGCTGAGGGACGGCCTGATGGCCGGTGCCGAGCCAGACATGGGCAACTGGCTGGAGGCCCTGGCGCTGATGACGACCTATGGCAAGTATTTCAGCTCGGCCGAACTCAAGCACATCTTTCAGAACTGGAACCTCATTGAGGCTGACTGGCTGATCGTCAAAGACCTGGTGCGCAGCGCCATGGACCGCCAACTGGCACCCGACACACCCGAGGTGCAGGCGCTGGCCTACCGCTGGATGGCGCTCATGCTGCACTGGATGAAGGGCGATCTGGACCTGCTGGAGCGCTGGGGCCATATGTTCCGCACCGAACCCAGCACCCAGGGGCGCAACCATGCACCGCCGGGTGAAATGATCGAGTACATCGAAACGGCCATCAAGCTGCGCATGGCGCTGCTGGAAAAGTACCTGACCCGCAACGATCTGCGCACACTGGGCCATGTGCCCCATACCGACTGGGCAGCGCTGGAGCAGGACGTTCAACAGCTTCTGGCCCGCGCCCTTCCTCCCCACCACCCCGATGCGGTGGCTGCCGCTTTGCGCTGGAACGCACTGTTCGACACACTCACGCGGCGCAGCCCCGAGTTGCGCCAAAAGCTGCTCATGGCCTCCGCCAATGAACCGCTGCTGCAGGCAGGCTCGCCCCTGAGTGCTCCCGTGCGCACCTATCTGCAGGCAGCACTGGCCCACGCCATGCCACCACCTGCGGCCGCTGTGGTATCCCCACACCGCTGACAACAGCACCGCCCCAAAAAGTCAGAAAAGTGCTTGACCCTCACGCAACGTGAGGCTTCACAGTCGGTCCCTATGAATGGACCGACTCACACCCCAGAATCCGCCGCCCCGGGCCGAAAGCTGCATGCCCTGGACAATCTGCGCGCCGCCATGATGTGGCTGGGCATCGTGCTGCATGTTTCGGTCATTTACATGAGCCGGCCGTCTCCCCTGCCCTGGCACGACGATTTGTCCACGTCGGTGGCCGACTTGCTGGTGGCGGTGATCCATGCGTTCCGCATGCCCCTGTTTTTTATCCTGGCCGGTTTTTTTGTGTCGGCACTGGTGCAGCACCGAGGGCTGGCGGGCATGGTGCGCAACCGGCTGCGCCGCCTGGGCCTGCCTTTTGTGGTGTTCTGGCCGCCCTTGTTGGTGGTTAGCGCCCTGCTGGGCCTGTTGTTCCTGCACCGCATGGCCCATGGCACCTGGGGCGTGGACCGCAGCCTGCTGCCCCACGGCCCCAACGTACCCAAAGGCCCGCCGACCATGCACCTGTGGTTTCTGTGGATGCTGCTGTGGCTGGCCGTGTTCACGCCTGTGGTGTGGGCTGCAGCACGTGCGCTGCCCGGTGGCGTGCAGAAAGCCCTGGGGCGCTTCACCGCCTGGCTGGGCGGTTCGGCCCTGGGCGTTGTGGCGCTCACCCTTCCACTCGCCTGGATCGGCGCCCACTACGACCACGGAATCGTCACGCCCAGCGGTTCCTTTCTGCCTCCCTTGGCGGAATGGCTCCACAACGGGCTTTTCTACGGATTCGGGCTGTGCCTGTACACGCAGCGCAGGGACTTGATGGTGCGCTACGCAAGGCACTGGCCCGTGCTGGCGGGCCTGGGGCTCGTGTGCTTCCTGATCACTGCATTCTTGTCGGAAGTGCTGGCCCAGCCTGAGGCTTCGGCCTTTGCTCTGGTCCTGGTCACCGGTGCCTTCACCGAGATCCTGGCCGAGCCCGTCTCTGCCACCCGGCACCTGCAGTTCTGGATGGCACTGGCTTACAACGCCGCGTCCTGGTTGTGGAGCTTTGCGCTGATCGGGCTCTTTCTGCGCCACGTCGGACAGCCCCGTGTCTGGCTCGCCTACCTGGCCGACAGCTCGTACTGGGTGTACCTCGTGCACCTGCCGCTGACGATTGGTTTTGGCGCGCTGCTGTATGGGGTGCCGATTCCCGTCCTGGCCAAGATGGCTCTCAACGTGCTGGCCACCACGGCCCTGTGCCTGGCCAGCTACCACCTGTGCGTGCGATTCACTGCCGTGAGCCAGTGGCTCAACGGGCGCCGGCACACCCGCAAATCTTTTGGAGACTCTGTTCATGCGATCTGAAATGCCCCATCACCCTTCGCCCCCCCACCCAAAGAGCGCCCCCCAGGACCCGCGCGCCGCGCTGTTCAAGGACCCCAACTTTCGCTGGATGACGAGCGGCTCCTTCCTGTCCATGCTGGGCGACCAGTTCACGCTGATTGCACTGCCCTGGCTGGTGCTGCAGATGACGGGCGACACCCTGGTGCTGGGCACCGTGCTGGCCCTCATCAGCGTGCCGCGCGCACTGTTCATCCTGATCGGCGGAGCACTGGTAGACCGCCACTCGCCCAAACAGGTGCTGATGATCACCAAATACATCAACCTGGTGCTGCTGGCCGTGCTGGCGGGGCTGGTGCTTGCAGGCACCCTGACGCTGTGGATGGTGTATGCGCTGTCGCTGGGCATTGGCCTGGCCACGGCCTTCAGCATTCCTGCTGGCACGGCCATGATGCCGCACGTGGTGGCGCGCTCGCAGTTGCAGGCCGCCAACGGCATCAGCCTGGGCCTGCGCCAGCTGACCATGTTCCTTGGGCCCCTGCTGGCAGGGCTGCTCATTGCGCTGTTTGGTGCGGGCGACGCAGTCAAAGAAGTCGCCAGTGCACCGGCCCAGGCCAACGCCACCGGCATCGGCCTGGCCTTCGCGCTGGATGCCCTGAGCTTTGCGGTGTCCGCCTGGACGCTGTCCAAGGTGCAGACCCATGCTGGCAACTCGGCCCCGGCTGCGGCACCCCAGGCGGTGCTGGCGTCGGTGGCGCAGGGCCTGGTTCACTTCTGGCGCGATGGAGAGCTGCGCACCTGCTTTCTCTACTGGAGCGCCATCGCCCTGTTCATCATGGGCCCCATCCACATCGCCATCCCCGTGCTGGCCAGCAGCACGCCAGCGCTGGGCGCGGCCGCGTTCGGCACCATGGTGGGCGCCCATGGCGCGGGCACGCTCCTGGGCATGGTGGTGTCGGGCATGTTGCCGAGACTGCGTTTTGGCAGCCTGGGCATGACCATCCTGGCGTTCGACGCCATCATCGGTGTACTGTTCATGCCTCTGGGGCTGATCACGGCCGTGTGGCAGGGCGCAACGCTGATGCTGGTCATCGGCCTGCTCGGCGGCTTCATGCAGGTGAGCGTGTTCACCTGGATCCAGCAACGTGTGCCACCGGCCCTGATTGGCCGGGCGATGAGCCTGTTCATGTTCATCTTCATGGGCCTGGCCCCCATCTCCGCAGCCGTCACGGGCTGGGTGATGAAAAGCATCACGCTGACCCAGCTGTTTGCGGCCAGCGGAGGTACGCTGGTGCTGCTGGCCGCGCTGGCTTTTGTACTGACGCCCATGCGCCGCGTGACGGATGCAGCACCCGCCACACGCTGAGACTCCCCACGCAAAAAAGGCTGGACCACCGTCCAGCCTTTTTTGTGCCTTAGGAGGAGATCCTCAGACTTCAGTCACGAACTGCTCGCGGGGGCGGCGCACCTTCTTCAGGTTCACCAGCCAGTCGCCTTCATCGGCGCGGTAACCCAGCGGCAGGATCGACACGCTGCGCAGGCCACGTGCCCGAAGGCCCAGGATCTCATCGAGCGCGTTGGGGTCAAAGCCTTCCATGGGGGTGGAGTCCACCTCTTCAAACGCAGCGGCGATCAGTGCGGCACTCATGCCAATGTAGGCTTGGCGGGCTGCGTGCTGGAAGTTCACCTCGGCATCGCGCTGGGGGTAGCTGTTCAGCAGCATCTGGCGGTAGTTTTCCCAGCCTTCGTTCTTGAAGCCACGCTGGTCATTGGTCAGATCGAACATCATGTTGATGCGGTCGGCCGTGTAGTTGTCCCATGCAGCAAACACCAGCAGGTGCGAGCCGTCGGTGATCTGGGCCTGGTTCCAGGCGATGGGCTGGATCTTGGCGCGCACAGCGGGATCGGTCACCACGATGATTTCAAAGGGCTGCAGGCCACTGGAGGTGGGCGCCAGGCGCGCGGCTTCGAGAATGCGCTCCACCTTCTCCTGCGGAACCGCCTTGGTGGGGTTCATCTTCTTGGCGGCATAGCGCCATTGCAGTTTGTTCAGCAGGGGTTGGGCAAGGGAGGTGTCGTCGATGGGGTTCATGGCAAAAATTCCTGACAGGCAGTAGCGATCGGGTTGGATCTAAAAATGCGGGATGGTGGAACTGTAGGGATCCGAATCTCCTTCGGTAAGCCCCGTGAGAGAAAAGGATTGTTCGCAATTGATCAACAATCGCCCCTTGAAAGACGCGCTGAAGCCGTTCACCCCGGTCTCTGCGTGTACGAGCCCCCGGGGCCTGCAGGATCCGCAGGCTTGCGGGCGTACACTCGTGGCCATGCTTTCTGGCCCACAGCATTGCGCAGCGCGCGCACTTTCCTCGCGCCAAAACCCCTGGCCGCGCCCCTCCCATGAGTGAACCCGACCTGTCGTTTCTGGACCCTGCGGGGCGGCAGCCCGCTCCCACAGGTCACGCGCCCGGGACACCCACCCCGCGTGCCACGCCCCCCAGCACAGGAGCCGAGGGCCTGGTGGCTGAGCTGCGCGCCTACCAGGCAGAGCTGGAGAGCCAGAACAAGGTCCTGCGCTACAGCCAGACCGTGGCGGAAAGCGCCTACGAACGCTTCGAGACCCTGTTTGCCAGTGTGCCGCTGGCCCTCATGGTGGTGGACGAACACGACATGGTGGTGCAGGCCAACTCGATGGCGCACCGCTCATTCCAGCCCACTGAACGCGACCGCCCGCTCACGGCACTGATGCCCTTTGTGCGCCCGCAGGACGCCCGGCGCGTGCGCGAGGCCTTCGCGCTGGCGCAGGACCTGGGCCGCAGCGAGGTCAAGGAGGTCGTTTTTTCCATCAATGCAGATACGCCCATCACGGGCGACCTGCACATCGCGCACATTGAGGCCCCGCAAAGCAGTGGTCCCCCCCTGTCGCAGTTTCTGTGTGCAGTGATCGACCAAGGCCCACTGCTGGCCGAGCGCCAGGCGCTGCAGCACAGCGCCATTACTCTGCAGCAGCGCAACGAACAGATCCGCGCCAGTGAGAAGCGGCTGGAGGCCATCATCAACTCCGCGCTGGACGCCATCATTTGCGTGGACCAGCACCAGCGCATCACCGTGTTCAACCCTACGGCGGCAGCGCTGTTCCAGTGCAGTGCCAGCGACGCGCTGGGCAGCACCCTTGACCGCTTTTTGCCCGATGCGGCGCAGGCGCTGGCGTTTGCCCAGCTCACCACCCAGGCCCTGCTGGGCGAGATGACGGCGTTGACCGCCAGCGGCAAGGAACTGGCCGTGGAAGTGAGCGTGTCGTTCGAGCGCCATGCCGAGGGCGAAACCACCACCGTGTTCGCCCGCGACCTGACCGGGCGCAAAAAGGCCGAGGCGCACCGCAGCGAGCTGGAAGCCCAGCTGCGCGAGTCGCACAAGATGCAGGCCGTGGGCACCATGGCGGGCGGCATTGCTCACGACTTCAACAACATCCTGGGCGCGATCCTGGGCAATGTCGAACTGGCCAAGGCCGACTGTGCAGCAGGTTCGCCCGTGCTGGAAAGCCTGATGGAGATCGACAAGGCCGGTCGGCGTGCGCGCGACCTGGTGCGCCAGATCCTCACCTTCAGCCGCAACGAGCCACCGCAGCGCTCCGCAGTGTCGTTGGCCGAAGTGGTGCACGACACCGAACGCCTGCTGCGCGTCACCCTGCCCCCCGCCATCGAGCTGCACATGCAGTTGCAAGCAGGCCTGCCCCCCGTGCTGGCCGATGCCACGCAGGTCGAGCAGGCCCTGCTCAACCTGTGCACCAATGCGGTCCATGCCATCCAGAGCCAAGGCACCGAGCGCGGCAGCATCCATGTGGAAGCCGCTGCCGTGCAGCCCGACCAGCGCCTGAGCGAACGGCTGGGCCTGGCCCCCGTGGACTATGTCGCACTGACCGTGCGCGACAGTGGCCCCGGCATGGACGCTGCCACGCTGGAACGCATCTTCGAGCCCTTCTTCACCACCAAGCCCGTGGGCCAGGGCACGGGCCTCGGCCTGGCGGTGGTGCACGGCGTGATGCGCACACATGAAGGCGGCGTGGACGTGCACAGTGCCCCCGGCCAGGGCAGCCGGTTCACGTTGTACTTTCCGGTCGCCCACAGCGCGGCGCAAAGCACCCTGGATGCGCAGCCCACTCAAGCGGTGCAGGCCGCACCAGCATCCTCCGCACCCTCGACGCCTCCCGCCACCGATACCCCCGGCAGCGCACCGCGCAAGAAGCACCACGTGATGTACGTGGACGATGACCAGGCCCTGGTGTTTCTGGTTCAGCGCCTGCTGCGCCGCCGGGGCTATGAGGT
Source organism: Acidovorax sp. Leaf73 (assembly GCF_916855635.1). Taxonomy (NCBI): domain Bacteria; kingdom Pseudomonadati; phylum Pseudomonadota; class Betaproteobacteria; order Burkholderiales; family Comamonadaceae; genus Acidovorax; species Acidovorax sp. Leaf73. The sequence continues at coordinate 712,781 of NZ_CAKASI010000001.1, read as the reverse complement.
CAGCGGCTACACCGACCCGCACGAGGCCACTGCCGCGCTTCGCGCTGCCCCGCAGGCCTTTGACCTGCTGGTCACCGACTACAACATGCCCGGCTTCTGTGGAGTGGACCTCGTGCGCGAAGCCCGCCTGATCCGCCCCGACCTGCCCGTGGCCCTGGCCTCGGGCTACGTCACGGCCGAAATCGAACAGGCTGCGCTGGCCGAAGGCGCACAGGCATTGATTCACAAGCCCAACGACGTGGAAGAGCTTTGCGCCACCGTGCAGCGCCTGGTGGGCGGGGACAGCCATGCCGCAGGCTGAAACCAGCGCGCTTGCTGCGGACACTGCTGGCCTACCCGCCCCGGTGGCACTGCATGAGGATGCCGATCTGCTCGTGCTCTGCAAGCCCTCAGGCCTGCTGTGCGTACCAGGGCGCGGCCCCGACAAGCAAGACTGCCTGAGTGCCCGCGCTCAGCAGCACTGGCCCGGCGCACTCATCGTGCACCGGCTGGACCAGGCCACCTCAGGCCTGGTGCTCATGGCCCGGCATGCCGATGCACAACGGCGCCTGAGCCTGGCGTTCGAACAGCGGCAGATTCACAAGCGCTACGTCGCAATCGTGCAAGGCCTGGTGGCAGAACCGCCCGGCTCCTGGGCAGACATCCATCTGCCCATCGCTGCCGACTGGGAGCGACGCCCCCTGCGCGTGATTGATGCAGAGCACGGCAAGCCCAGCCACACCCGCTGGCGCCCCCTGGACCACAACACGGCGGCAGGAACCACGCGGGTCGAGCTCGAACCCGTCACTGGCCGCACGCACCAACTGCGCGTGCATCTGGCCGCCCTGGGCCACCCGATCCTGGGAGACGCGCTGTACGCCAATGCCGCCACCCAGGCCCAGGCGCCACGCCTGCTGCTGCATGCCGGGGAACTGGCCTTGGCCCACCCCACCACCGGGCAGGCCATGCGGTGGGAGCTTGCAGCTGATTTTTGAAGTTATTTGCCACCCAGCGCTTGAAGGGTGTCATTTATAGCTATATTTTTAATAGCAAGCCATGCTCAATGACTGGGCAGCAGGGCCGTCACCGAATGGCTCAATTGTTCCTGCCAGGGCAAAGCGTCCACCACCGTGGACAGCAGTTCCAGGTTCTTGTGCCACCCGGTGTCGTTGCCCGTGGAATACACCAGCATCACGTTGCTGCGGGGCTGGCCCAGCCGTGCCCAGGCAAAGGGCCGTTGCGCTGTCCAGAGACTGATGTGCCAGTCCCAGCCAATGGAAACCACGGGGCAGGACGCGCTCACCCATTCGGTATAGCCGCTGATGGTGGTTTCGCAGCCGCACACTGCGGTGCGTGGCACCACCAGGTCCAGGTCTACCGCTGACATCAGATGGTGGATGGGCAGGGACAGCAACTCGTCAATCGACAGGCGCAGCAGGCCATCCGGCGACACCTGCATGGCGTTCACGCCCGCTCCCCACAGGCCACCCAGGTTGCGGCCCATCCCAGCTTGGTGCGGTCTGGCTGTGCGCAAGGGCCTACAGCGCCCCCGGGCCGCTGCATCAGCCCAGCAACCCCAGCATGGCGGCACGCACGGTGGCAGCCGTCTTGTTGGTGGTTTGCAGTTTGGTCACGGCATTCTTGACGTGGAAGTTCACGGTGTTTTCCGACACATCCAGCAGCGAGGAGATGTCGGCAGAGGTCTTGCCGTCGGCGGTCCATTTGAGCACCTCGATTTCTCTGGCCGTCAGATGCGGCTGCATCTCTTCGGCCTGGCGTGTCGTAAAGATGCGCGACAGGATCAGGTGCGCAATGTGCGCCAGCCAGCGCATCTTCATCTCGCTGTGGGCAATCTCGTCGGGTGTCAGGGCATCGGACGAACGCGCCAGCGTCAGCATGCCGCGCACCCCGCCCCCATCAATGCACGATTGCGCCCATCCAAAGCGCAGGCCAAACGATCGCGCGTCCTCCCAGAAATCCTGGGCTGATGCAAACACGTCGTCCGACCAGACCAGCGGGGTCTGCTTGCGGCACCCATGCTGCACCGTGGGGTCCACCTGCACATAGCCCTGCTGCACATACCGCTCCTGCCAGGCCGGCGGGTAGTTGTTCAAGAAAATGGTCTTTGGGTTGGACAGGGGCATGGGTACCCGCAGGCCATAGGCGCAGTACTCAAACCCCAAGGCGTGCGCAGCAAGCTCGATTTTGCAAAAAACCTCTTGCTCAGACTGCGCGCGGTCCATCACCCCCAAAAGATCTTCTTGCCAGCTTGTCATAGGACTCCAACACCGAGCACCACCCCACAGAGACTGACCATCCGCATGCGAATTACGCACCATCAACCGCCGTTACGTTTTTCCACATTCTGGCGGCATTGAAGCCCTTTGGCGAGTTGATTTTGAGAGGGACGGGGTCAGGCAACACCTACCAGAGTTGGTAGTTACAAATATTTTCGGGTGATTTTCTAATGGGGAAAACTCATGAGGGAATCTCCGATGCGCATCACCTCTGGCTGCTCTGCGGAACTGCGTCCACCACTGATGACCCGCATGGCCCGGTACCGGCACCGCGTTTTTGTGGAAAAACTGGGCTGGCAGCTGCACTGCCGCGATGCCCTGGAGCTGGACCAGTTCGACCGGGACGACACCGTCTACGTCATCGCCCAGAACGAAGACGGCGAGGTCATCGGCACCGCCCGGCTTCTACCCACCACCCGCCCCTACCTGCTGGCCGAGGTGTTTCCGCAACTGCTCAACGGTGCCCAGGCCCCCGACGCGCCGGAGGTGTGGGAGCTGTCCCGCTTTGCATCCATGGATTTTTCAGGTCCCACGGGCTCTGCGCTCGACCAGTTCTCCTCGCCCATCACCACCGGCCTGCTGCAGGCGGCCAGCCGGTGCGCCATGGCACACGGGGCCCAGCGCATGGTCACTGTCTCGCCACTGGGGGTGGAGCGCCTGCTGCGCCGCACGGGTTTTGAATCGCATCGCCTGGGCCCGCCCACCGTGGTCCAGGGCCATCCGCTTTTTGCCTGCTCCATTCGGTGCAAGTGACAACACGAACCCGCCTGCTGACACGCTCGCCGCCCACAGCCCTTGCCTGACATGACCATGCCGCAGCCTTCCTCGCTCCAGCACCCGGCACAGGGCCCGACCCCTGCGGCTGCGGCTGCCTCTCCAGGCCTGACGCCCCACGGCCTGCGGGTGGTGATCCCGCATGCCGGACGGGTGACAGGTCCCCTGCGCGAGGACCTGCTGCAGCAGCGCCCCGTCACCCTCTGGCTCACCGGCCTGAGCGGCGCGGGCAAGTCCACCCTGGCCTATGCGCTGGAGGAAGAACTGCATGGGCTCGGGTTTGCGAGTTTTGTGCTGGACGGGGACAACCTGCGGCACCGGCTCAACCGCGACCTCGGTTTCAGCGCCGCCGAGCGCTCGGAAAACATTCGGCGCGTGGCCGAAGTCGCCGCCCTCATGAACGACGCCGGGCTGATGGTGTTCACCGCACTCATCTCCCCCCAGCGCAGCGACCGTGCCATGGCCCGTGCGCTCATCGGAGAACACCGCTTTCTGGAGGTGCATGTGAGCACCCCGCTCAACGTGTGCGAGGGCCGCGACCCCAAAGGCTTGTACACCCTGGCGCGAGCGGGGCACATCCCACAGTTCACAGGGGTTTCCGCCCCCTACGAGGCACCCGAATCGCCTGATTTCAGCATCGACACCGCCCACCTGAGCCTGCCCGATGCCTGCGCGCAGGTGCTCGCGCTCCTGCGCCAGCGCGGGTACATCCGCTAGGGCTGTCTTTTTTTGCACGTTTCTTTCCATGTCTACCGACCACGCCCCAGTCTCCGCCCCGGCGCCAGCCCCCACGGCCCATGGGGTGCACGCCTATGACCTCTTCAACGGTGATGCCGACGGGCTGTGTGCGCTGCACCAGCTGCGCCTGGTAGAGCCCCGCGACAGCTTTCTCATCAGCGGAGTGAAACGGGACATTGCCCTGTTCGACCAGCTGCCCTCGGGGCGGCCACTGCAGGTGACGGCGCTCGACATCTCGTGGGACCGCAACGCGCAGGGCGTGTGCCGGGTCCTCAATGGCGGCGGCAACGTGACTTATTTCGACCACCACAGCGCAAAAACCCTTTTTCGCCACCCGCAGCTCACCGCCCACATTGACACCGGCCTGGACGTCTGCACCAGCATCCTGGTAGACCGCCACCTGGGCGGCGTTTTGCGCCAGTGGGCCATCGTGGCGGCCTACGGTGACAACCTGGACGCCGTGGCCGACCGCATGGCGCGCGAGCATGGCTGCACGGCGGCCACACGCGGTGCGCTGGCGCAGCTGGGCTACCTGCTCAACTACAACGCCTATGGCGAAAGCCGCGAAGACCTGCACTTTTGCCCCGTGCAGCTGTACCGGTCACTCCATCGCTTTGAAAGCCCGCTCGACTTCATGGCCAAGGCCTACGAATTCCGCCGCCTGCAAGAAGGCCATGCCAGCGACCAGCAGGCCGTGCAGGACCTGGCCCCCTACACCGCCAACGACCGGGCCACCGTGTACGTGCTGCCCGACCGCGCATGGGCCCGGCGTCTGTGCGGCACCCTGGCCAACCAGCTGGTGGCGCGCAACAACGGGCGTTCGGTCGCCGTGCTCACGCCCCGTTCGGACGGCGACTTTCTGGTGAACCTGCGTATCGGCAGCGCCAGCGCCAGCCGTGCCGACATTTTCTGCAGCCGCTACCCGGCGGGTGGCGGTCGCCATGGCGCGGGCGGCATCGACCGGCTGCCCGACCAGGATATGGATCGCTTCATCAACGAGTTCTTCGCGCACCTGGAGGCAGACACACCATGAACCAGCCAACCCGCACCACACGCCCGCTTCCGCTGTTGATGATTCCGCTGCGGCGCTGCGGCAGCCATGCACTGCGCCTGCGCCTGAACGCCAGCCCACAGTTCCACTCCCCCTACCCCCTGCACATCGTGGACTTCATGCCCCTGGTGCCACTGTATGGCGACCTGCGCGACGACAGCGCGTACCGGCAGATGGTCAAGGACGTGGTGGGACTGCAGCAATCCAGCATGGTGAAGTGGCCGGGGGTGCATTTCGACGCCGAGGAGATCTTCAACGCGCTGGAGAACGAACCCCGCAGCGTGCACCGCATTGTGTGGGAGCTGCTGCTGCGCAGTGCGGAGCAGCACGGGGCCAGCGTGGCCATGGACAAGTCGCTCGACAGCGTCCACTACGCGCACGACCTGATGGCCCTGTTTCCGGATATGCGCTTTCTGAACGTGGTGCGCGACCCCCGGGCGCAGGTGGCTTCGATGAACCGGGCGATCATTCACGACTTCGACACCACACTCAACGCCCTGGCCTGGGTCAAGGCCCACGCCACCGGCCGCGCACTGGCATTGCGCTACCCGGACCGCGTGCTCACCATCCGCTACGAAGACTTCCTGGGCGACCAGGAACACACGCTGCGGCGCATCTGCCAGTTCATCGGCATCGAGTTTCTGCCACAGATGCTGGACATCGCGGCATCGCAAGAGGCGCAAGACCTGTCCCGCATGTCCGCCCTGTGGGAGTCCAACTGCTTTGCCCCCCTGCCAGCCAACAAGGACAAGTTCAAGACCCAGCTACAGCCCCACGAGATCGAGACCATCGAAAGCCTGGCGTGGGAAACCATGCACTACTACGGCTACGAATGCATGACCGAGGCCCAGGCCCTGCCCCCCACGCCCGTGGTGCTGGCGCAGTGCCACCAGCAGTCAGAAAAACGGCGCGTCGAGGCCTGGGAGCAGTTGCTGCGCAGTGCGCCGCGCGACTATGCGGCCCGCCGCGTGCGGGCCGACTACCTGGAGCGCGTGCGCCAGCGCCTGCAAAGCACCAGCTCCCTGGAAACCGGGGCAGCGGCCTTGTCCTGACCAGCGCGGCAAACCAACCTGGTCCACAGGCACCCGACCCCAGCCCCCTTCACACACCTTCGCCACTGCACCCTCAAGGAACCGCCATGCGCATCAAAGACCTGAAACTGGGCATTCGACTTGGAGTGGCATTCGGGCTGCTGCTACTGATCACCATGGTCATCGCTGTACTCGGCGTCATGAGCGTGACCGCCCTGCAGCACAGCAACGAGCACATTGCCACCTCGGAACTCAAGCGCCAGGGCATCGTGCACCAGTGGCAGACCGACATCCAGATGAACTGGTTGCGCACCGAGGCCTTCCTCAAAGCCAACGACGCCCAGTACGCCGGCAAGCTCAAGAAAGACATGTCTGCCGTGGTCGAGGTGCAAAGCAAGCGCATGCAGGAGGTGCGCAGCTACCTGTTGTCCGGCAAGGAAATGCAGCTTTACGACCAGGCTATTGCCGCGCGCGATGCCTACCGCGTCAAGCGCACCGAACTCGTCAAAGCCAAGGAGGCGGGACAGGACGTGGCCGCGCAGGCCGATACCGTGCTGGCGCCCGTCTTTCAGAGTTACGCGGCCGTGCTGCAAGAGCTGACCCACACGCTGGACGAAGGCGTGGCCAGCACCCTGAAGGACACCACGCGCAAGGCCGAGGCCAGCACCGCCTGGGTGAGCGGCAGCACCGTGCTGGCCATCCTGGTGGGGTTGTTCCTGGCGTGGTGGACCACCCGCTCCATCACCGCCCCTGTGCGGCAGGCCGTACAGGCCACCACGGCCATCGCGGCGGGTGACCTGGCCACTCCCATTCCCCAGGGGGCCAAGGACGAGCCGGGCCAGTTGCTCACCGAGCTGGCACACATGCGTGCCAAGCTGGCCGACATCGTGGCCAACGTGCGGCAAAGCGCCGAAAGCGTCTCCACCGCCAGTGCAGAAATCTCGCAGGGCAACCACGACCTCTCGGCCCGCACCGAACGCCAGGCCAGCGCGCTGCAGCAAACCGCTGCTTCCATGGAGGAGCTGGGCTCGACCGTGAAGCAGAACTCCGACAGCGCCCAGCAAGCCAACAAGCTCGCCCGCAATGCCAACGACGTGGCCGTGCAGGGTGGCGAAGTGGTGGCCCAGGTGGTGGAGACCATGAAGGGCATCAACGACAGCTCCAAGAAAATTGCCGACATCATCAGCGTGATCGATGGCATCGCCTTTCAGACCAACATCCTGGCACTCAACGCCGCCGTGGAAGCCGCGCGTGCGGGCGAGCAGGGCCGGGGCTTTGCCGTGGTGGCCACCGAAGTGCGGGGGCTGGCGGGCCGGTCGGCCGAAGCTGCCAAGGAGATCAAGGAACTCATCTCGGCCAGCGTCAGCCGTGTGGACCAGGGCACGGCCCTGGTCGACAAGGCCGGGCAGACGATGACGGATGTCGTCCAGTCGATCCGGCGTGTGACGGACATCATGAGCGAGATCAGTGCCGCCAGCGCCGAGCAGAGCGACGGCGTGGGCCAGGTGGGTGAAGCCGTGATGCAGATGGACCAGGCCACGCAACAGAACGCAGCCCTGGTCGAAGAAATGGCCGCCGCCGCCAGCAGCATGAAGAGCCAGGCCCTGGATCTCGTCCAGCTGGTCTCGGTGTTCCAGTTGGATGCAGCAGGCAGCAGCACCCCGCTGCCTGCCGCCAGCCGGGCGCCCACACCATCGGCCCACACGGCCCACCCAGCCCTGGCACCGGTTGCGCGTGTCGGCGCGCCCCGCGCCATCGCTGCAGCCTGAGGCGCCGCAAGCCAAGGCGATGGTTTAGGGCCTTTTGAGGCCCTGGCGCTTGATGGTTCTCATTGTTAGCTATAACTAATATAGCAAACAAGACCGCATCCAGGCGCGACCAACGAACCTACCCTTGCACCGGCCTCGACATCGCCCACTGCACCGCCAAAATGCTGGCCAGCACCACCAGCATGCCCCCCAGCGCCACCCCCGTCATGGCCTGCCCCAGCAACACCCAGCCCAGCAGCACGGCCGTGACCGGACTCAGCAGCCCTAGCGACGACACCGCCACCGACGGCAACCGCGCAATGCCACGAAACCACAGCGCGTAGGCCAACAGGGCACCAGCCAGACTCAGATAGACATAACCGCCTACCTGCGCAGCCGAGAGCGCGGGCAGCGGCGGGTCGACCACCCAGGCCACGGGCGCCAGCATGATGCCGCCCGCCAGCAGCTGCCAGCCCGTAAATGCCAGCACCGGCAGGTCCGACCGCCAGCGCCGCGACCAGAACGTGCCCGCTGCCATGCACACTGTGCCCACCAGCGCCGCAGCCACGCCCACCATGTCCCACCGCGCCCCCGGCGACAGCAGCAGCGCCGCCATGCCCAGCACGCCCAGGGCACCCGCCGCCAACGCCAGGCCGGGCGGGCGCCGATGGTCCAGCGCCCAGACCAGCCCCATCACCACCAGCGGGCCTATGGCGCCCACCACAGCCGCCACGCCCCCCGGCAACCGGTAGGCCGCCACAAACAGCAGCGCCTGGAAGACCCCGATGTTCAGCGCCGACAGCACCAGCAGGCGCCGCCACCCCACCCAATCGCCCCACGCCGGCCAACGGCGGCACCACAACACCAGCAGCAGGCCGGCAGGCAGCGTGCGCAGCAGCGCTGCCGTGAAGGGCCGGTCGGGCGGCAACAGCTCGGTGGTGACGATGTAGGTGGAGCCCCAAATGACCGGGCCCACGGCCGTGGTGAGCGCATCCAGCCAGGGAGAGGTACGATGGTTTTGCATGGCAATTTATCTTTAATTCAAGATAAATAATCCTACCACGCCCGTACCCTACAATCTTGAATTCAAGATAATTTCATCACCAACACCATGGCCACTCAACGCCAACCCGACGCCGTGGACGCCATCCTGGCCCAGTGGCACCGTGAGCGCCCCGACCTGGACGTGAGCCCCATGGGCCCCATCGGCCGCATCAAACGCTGCGCCGCGCTGTTGCAGCGCAGGCTCGACGAGACCTTTGCCGAATTCGGCCTGAGCTATTGGGAGTTCGACGTGCTGGCCACGCTGCGCCGCAGCGGCGCTCCACACTGCCTGGCACCGACCACGCTGTTTTCCACGCTCATGGTCACCTCGGGCACCATGACGCACCGCATGGGCAAGCTCGAAGCCCAGGGCTGGATCACCCGCCGGCCCAACCCCGACGACGCGCGCAGCTCGCTGGTACAGCTCACGCCCGAGGGGTTGGCACTGATCGACCGCGCAGTGGAAGCCCATGTGGCCAACGAGCACCGCATCCTGGCGCCACTGAAGGCCGCTGACCTTGCGGCACTTGACGCCCGGCTGGCACTGCTGCTGGCGGCGCTGGAGTCGCCCACAGGGCAGTAATTACCCCCGGCCATGGGTACTGCGCAGTAACATGGCGGGATGCCCCAAAACCACCTCACCATCCTCACCGGCGCATCGCGCGGCATGGGCCTGGCCATGGCCCAGCAGCTTTTGAAGAGCGGCAACACCCTGGTCTGCATCGCGCGCAGCACCAACGCCGACCTGGCCATTGAAGCGAAAGCGGCAGGCGTCACCATCGAACAGTGGCAGCAAGACCTGTCGCAGGGCGAACAGGCCGCCCACAAGCTGCAGGCCTGGCTGCAGGCGCAAGGCCCGCAGGCATTTGCCAGCGCCACGCTGATCAACAACGCGGGCATGATTCCGCAGATTGCACCGCTGTCACACAGCAATGTGGACGACCTGGCCACCGCCCTGCGTGTGGGGCTGGAAGCGCCCATGCAACTGACCGCCGCCTTCCTGGGTGCAACGGACAGCTGGACGGTGCCCCGCAAGGTACTCAACATCTCCTCGGGCCTGGGCCGCCGGGCCATGGCCTCACAGGCCGCCTACTGCGGGGCCAAGGCCGGCATGGACCACTTCACGCGCTGCGTGGCGCTGGACGAGGCCCTCAAGCCCCATGGTGCCAAGGTATGCTCGCTGGCGCCTGGAGTGATCGACACCGACATGCAGGTCCAGCTGCGCGGCGCCGACCCGGCCGCCTTCCCGGACCGCCAGAATTTCGCCAACCTCAAGACGGGTGGCCAACTCACATCGCCCACCGACGCCGCTATCCGCGTGCTCGCCTGGCTGGAGCGCGCAGACTTTGGCACCAACCCGGTGGCCGATGTCAGAGATGCCTAAAGCCCCGAAACTCCTGTTTTTATAGCTGCTCGCGCTTTCTGGATAAGCGCTAGCGGCCAATTTAGCCTCAAATTCATCTGAAAGGACCTCCCCATGACCCGTGAAGTCGTCGTCGTCAGCGCAGTGCGCACCGCCATTGGCACCTTTGGTGGCAGCCTGAAGGACGTGCCTCCTACCGAACTGGGCGCACTCGTGGTGCGCGAATCGCTTGCACGTGCCAACGTGGAAGGCAAGGACGTGGGCCACGTGGTGTTTGGCCATGTGGTCAACACCGAACCCAAGGACATGTACCTGTCGCGCGTGGCGGCCATCAACGGTGGCTGCGGCGAAGGCACGCCTGCTTTCAACGTGAACCGCCTGTGTGGCTCGGGCCTGCAGGCCATCGTCAACGCCAGCCAGTCCATCCTGCTGGGCGACACCGACGTGGCGATTGGCGCCGGCGCTGAAAACATGAGCCGCGTGCCCTTTGCCAGCCTGAACATGCGCTGGGGTGCCCGCATGGGCGACACCAAGATGGTGGACATGATGATCGGCGCTCTGCACGACCCCTTCCACAACATCCACATGGGTGTGACGGCCGAGAACATTGCCGCCAAATGGGGCATCACGCGTGAAGACCAGGACAAGCTGGCGGTGGAAAGCCACAACCGCGCCGAACGCGCCACGCAAAATGGGGTGTTCAAAGACCAGATCGTCCCCGTCACGCTCAAAAGCAAAAAGGGCGACGTGTTGTACGCCACCGACGAGCACTTCCGCCCAGGCGCCACGATGGACGACCTGGCCAAGCTCAAGCCCGTGTTCATCAAGGAAAACGGCACGGTGACGGCCGGCAACGCCTCGGGCATCAACGACGCTGCCGCCGCCGTGGTGCTGATGGAAGCCGGTGCCGCCAAGGCCCGCGGCGCCAAGCCCCTGGCACGCCTGGTGGCCTACGCCCACGCAGGTGTAGACCCCAAGTACATGGGCATCGGCCCCGTGCCTGCCACGCAGCTGGCGCTGAAAAAGGCGGGCCTCACCGTCAACGACCTGGACGTGATCGAAGCCAACGAAGCCTTTGCCGCCCAGGCCTGCGCAGTGACCAAGGACCTGGGCCTGGACCCTGCCAAGGTCAACCCCAATGGCTCGGGTATTTCGCTGGGCCACCCTATTGGCGCCACCGGCGCGCTCATCACCGTGAAAGCCATCCACGAGCTGCAACGCATCCAGGGCCGCTATGCGCTGGTGACCATGTGTATCGGCGGCGGCCAGGGCATTGCAGCGATTTTTGAACGCATCTGACCTCCCTGCGGGTGGGAACACTGCCATCGCCACCCGCGATGCTGCCACCCGCCATTGGCAAGGCGGGCGCCTCCGGTCATCAGCGATCATTGGCGCCCGCTGACCCAGATCAGCCAGGTGGCGTGTGCCCAGCCACCGCCTGCACATTCCATGAACCGACGGAGACAAACCACACCATGATTCGCACCCTGCTTTCCTTCACCGCGATCGCTTTTGCCGTGGGCACCACCGCGCACGCCCAGGCACCCGCACCGGCTGCGGCCTACCCCACCAAGCCCATCCGCCTGATCGTGCCCTTCCCGCCCGGCGGCGGCACCGACATCCTCTCGCGGCTGGTGGCCACCAAACTCACCGAAAGCGCCAAGTGGACCGTGGTGGCCGACAACAAGGCCGGCGCGGGCGGCACCATCGGCATTGGCGAAGCTGTCAAGGCCGCGCCCACGGGCTATGACCTGGTGATGGGCCAGAAGGACAACCTCGTGATCGGCCCCTGGTTGTACAAAAACCTGCCCTGGGACCCCACCAAGGACCTGACCGCCATCGCCCACGTGGCCTACACGCCCGTGGTCATCGCCACCAGCGTCAACTCCAAGTACAAAACGCTGGCCGACGTGGTGGCCGCCGCCAAGGCCTCGCCCGGCACCATCACCTATGGCTCGCCCGGCAACGGCACCTCCATCCACCTGGCAGGTGACCTGTTCGAGAAGGCCGCAGGCGTCAAGCTGAGCCACATCCCGTACAAAGGATCGAACCCCGCGTTGATGGATGCGCTGGCGGGCAACGTGGACCTGCTGGTCTCGTCCCTGCCCTCTGCCATGGGCCAGATCAAGGCAGGCAAGCTGCGTCCGCTGGCCGTCACGTCGGCCAAGCGCAGCTCGTCGCTGCCCGAAGTGCCCACCGTGGCCGAGTCGGGCTTCAAGGACTTTGATGTGAGCACCTGGTACGGCGTGTTTGCCCCAGCCGGTACACCCGCCGCCGTGGTGACCACCGTGAACGCTGAAATCAACAAGCTGCTGGCCACGCCCGACATGAAGGCCGCCATCCAGGCCCAGGGCGCCGAGCCCGAAGCCATGTCGCCCGCACAGTTTGGCACCCTGCTCAAGACCGACTACGCCAAGTGGAAGGGCATCGTGGAAGCCTCCGGCGCAAAGATTGAGTGACCCCCTGAGGCGCTTCGCGCCTTCCCCCTGAAGGGGGACGCACCCGGTGGCCTGGCGGAGCCAGATCCACGGGTGCACTGGTGGGAGGCGCGCCTGTTCCGCGAGCTGTGGGAAGCGGATGCGCAGCGTTGTCGAGAACTGCCATCAAAAACGGCCCCGTAAGGAGCCGTTTTTTTATGGAGCAACTCGCTCAGTCGCGCACCACCAGCACGGGGATATGCACCACACCCAGCACGCGCTGCGTGACGCTGCCCAGCACCAGCTTTTCAAGGCCGCGCCGACCGTGGGAACCCATCACGATGAGATCGGCGCCTGTGCTCTCCAGCGCGCGCAGGATGCCGTCGTGCACGGCATGGCCCTCGCCCACCACGGTGGTCACAGCCACACCGGCTTCGGCCATGGCTTTGCGCGTGGCTTCCAGGGCCGCGTTGGCTTCGGAGGTAGCGGCATTGATGTACTGCGCCTGGCCATACGCAAAATCGGCCCCCACGCCCGTGAAGGGATAGGGGTCTACCACATAGACCGCCGTCACGGCGCTGCCAAAGGTCTTGGCCAGCCCGGCCGCCTTGGACACGGCCAGCATCGAGGTGTTGGAACCATCGACTGGAACCAGAATGTGCTTGAACATGGTGCTTCTCCTTGGGTTGATGGGTGAGTCAAGCTTGTGGCCCGACTTCTTGAACCAGAGTGTGAACCGCCACCATACCCCGCATCTTGATTCGCATCAAATCGGCTGCACACATGCGCTGCTGCAGGCGCTTGTGTTCAGGCTGCCGGGGTCTGCCCCACCACGTCCGCCCCCTGAAAGTTGCCGCGGCGGCAGGTGACCACCAGGGTGTCGCGGTACCCGCCTTCGGCCAACGGCTGAATGGGGGTGGACTCGTGGATCATGCGGGCATCGTCCAGCAGCAGCAAAGACCACGGCTCGGTCAGCGTAAAGCGCTGGCCGCTCGGGCCTGCGGCCTCGAACACGCGCGTCTCGCCGCCCTTGACGCCCTCGCGCCCCACCAGGAAGACGGCCACCAGGTCCACGCCATCGCGGTGCGCCCCCTCGGGCGTGGGCCGGCCAATGCCGTCGGTGGTGTCGATGCGGAACTGGTGCGCCTCGATGAACCAGGGCACGGGCGCCTCGGACGGAGCAAACACGGCATCGGACACCCCAGCCAGCGCAGCCAGCAGCTGCTGCCACACCGGCTGGGCCACGGTGGCAGCCTCCATGGGCGCAAACCAGCGCTCCATGCCGCCATGCAGCGCGTTGTATTCCACAGGTTGCCAGTGCGCCCGGTGCGGTGCCTGCTGCAGTTGCCCGCCCTGCACCACAAAACACGCATGGCGGCGGCGCCGGTAGCGGCCACCGTCCTTCAGAAAATCATCGGGCGGCAACGCCGCCCAGTCGCCATTCAGGGCCATCAGCGACGAAAGATCGCAGCCCACCCAGCGGGCCACATCGGCAGGCGACAGAACGGCGTAGCCCGCCTGGCGAAGCTGGCTCGCCACATCGGAGGGAGCCGTGAACGGAGGAGAAAAAGTGACTTGGGCCATAGAAGCCCGAGCTTAACCGCTGGCGCCGCAGGTCTTCTGCGGTGGCTCAAGCAAGGTGCGGCAGGGCCTGCCACCTGCGTGGCATCCCGCAGCACTGCAATCGGCCTTCCCCCTCAGTCGTTAGCCGCTCGCCGCTCGCCGCTCGCCATTAGCCATTAGCCGTTAGCCGTTAGCCGTTAGCCGTTAGCCTATCAATCGCGGTTGCCGTGGCCCTTGCCGTTGCCATGGCCGCGCCCCCGGTCATGGTCACGGTCGTGCTTGCCACCGTGGCGGTGGTCATCGTCCCAGCGGCGGTCATCGCGGCCGTGGGCACGGGGTGGAGGGCCACGGCGTGGTGGTGGCTCCTGCACAAAATACACCGGTTGGTTGCAGGCGTTGTAGCGGCCACAGTGTTTGCCCCAGTTCTTGGCATGGCCGGGCGGCACATACAGGTAGATGGGTGCCCGTGGCACCACCACTGCCGGGCGGTGGATGATGACCGGCTCGGCGTAGATCAGCGGCGGTGGTGGCGCATTGCCGATGTTGATGCGGCCGTACACGCCGGGCGCCAGTTCGCCGCCCACGGTGGCGTTGACATAGGCCTGCGCGTGGGCGCCGCCAGCGGCTGCCAGCAGCAGCGCGGCCATCGCGCCAGACAGGAGAAGACGGAGTGAGTGCATCGTGGTCATGGTGGTGTTTTTCATGGGGGACTCCTTGTTTTTGCCACCCGGAGCCGCCACCCGTTGGGAGGCTGCGGTAGGCTGGCCCTGGTTTGTAACAAGGCCTGCCACACCCTACACCGCGCAGGGTGCACAGGATGTAAGGAAATGGCGACAGAACCCCTTGCCGGCCTCGCAGCGGTCAATTTTACAAGCAAAATTTGCTTCTAGCGCTTACCTATCAAGCGCCAGCAGCTATCAAAATAGAAGCACCCTCCAACAACAGACGGCCCTACACCACCGCCCCTGCCGGCGCCTCCCGCAGTGCGCTGGCAGGTCCGGGCCGCCCAAACAGGTAGCCCTGCCACATGTGGCAGCCCAGGCTGGCCAGCATGTCGCGCTGCTCGCAGGTTTCCACGCCTTCGGCAATCACGCCCAGGTCCAGGCTCTGGGCCAGGGTGACGATGGTGCGGGCAATGCTGGCATCGTTGGCGTCGGTGAGCAGGTCGCGCACAAAACTCTGGTCGATCTTGAGCTGGTCCAGCGGCAGGCGCTTGAGGTAGCTCAGGGACGAGTACCCGGTGCCGAAGTCGTCGAGCGAAAACCCCAGGCCCAGCGCCCGCAGCGTGGTCATGCGCTCGATCGTATCCTCCACGTCGTCGAGCAACAGGGTCTCGGTCAGCTCCAGCTTCAAGCGCTGCGGATTGGCGCCCGTCTCTTCAAGCACCCCCAGCACCTCGTCCACAAAGTGCGGGTGGCGGAACTGGCGCGCGCTCACGTTCACGGCCAGAGTCCAGTGCGCGGTTGCGGGGTCTTGGGCCCACTCCACCAGCTGCAGGCAGGCGGTGCGCAATATCCACGCCCCCAGCGGCACGATGAGGCCCGAGGCCTCGGCCACCGGAATGAACTCGGCCGGCGACACCAGCCCCCGCTGCGGGTGCTGCCAGCGCACCAGCGCCTCGGCCCCCACCATGCCGCGGGCTTGGCTGATCTGGGCCTGGTAGTGCAGCAGGAACTGGCCGTCGCGCAGAGCCTCGCGCATCCCGGACTCCAGGGCCGTGCGCGCCGTGACGGCGGCCTGTGTGCGCGGATCAAAGAACCGCATCGTGTTGCGCCCGGCACCCTTGGCCTGGTACATGGCCATGTCGCCCCGCTTGAGCAGTTCGTCCACTGAGCCCTGCGCATCGGCATACAGCGCCACGCCGATGCTGCACGAGCTGTGGTACGTGTGCCCCCCAAGCGGATAGCCTTGCGCCAATGCGAGCAGCACCGCGCGCCCCACGGTTTCTGCCTGGGCAGCGGCCTCGTGGGCCTGTGGGCTCAGCCCCTCGATCAGCAGCACAAATTCGTCGCCCCCCAGCCGCGCCACGGTGTCGCCGCTGCGCACACAGCCGCCAAGGCGGGCCGCCACCTGGCGCAAGAGCTGGTCGCCAAACTCGTGGCCCTGCGTATCGTTCAGATCCTTGAAGTTGTCCAGGTCCACAAACAGCAGCGCCCCGCCCGCACCGGAGCGCGCCGAGGTGGCCAGGCTGTGCTGCAGACGGTCGTTCATGAGGCGGCGGTTGGGCAGACCGGTGAGCGGGTCGTAGAACGCGAGCAGACGGATCTCCTCCTCGGCAGCCTTGCGGTGCGAGATGTCGGTCAGCGTGCCCACATAGTGCGTAACCTCGCCCTGTGCAGAACGCACAGCCGTCACCGTGATCCACGCGGGGTACACCTCGCCGTTCTTGCGCCGGTTCCACACTTCGCCCTGCCAGGCACCGGTGCTGCGCAGCGCACTGTGCAGGCCTTCGTAGAACTGCGCATCGTGGCGGCCAGACTGCAGCAATGCGGGGGTCTGGCCCACGAGCTCCTCCACCGTATACCCCGTGAGGCGTACATACGACTGGTTGGCCTTGAGGATGCGCTGGTCCGGCCCCGTAACCACCATGCCCTCGAAGGACTCGAACACGGACGCCGCGATCCGCAGCGACTCCTCGGCCCGGCTGCGCTCTGTGATGTCGGTGGAGATGCCGCACAGCGCGTGGATGCTGCCGTCGGGCAGGCGAAGGGGAATCTTGACCGACAGGTAGGCACGGGTCACGCCATCGGCCAGGTGGGTATTGACCTCTTCCACCTCCAGCCGCTCGCCGTGCTCCAGAACGCGCCGGTCGTTCTCCTGGATCTGTACGGCAGTGGCCTGGTCAAAAAAAGCCGTGTCGTCCTGCCCCACCACCTCGCTCGCGGGCCGCCCGAACAGCTCCAGGATATGGTGGTTCGCATACTGGTAGCGATAGTCCCGCCCCTTGATGTAGATGAAGGCACCCACGCTGTCGAGGATGGCCGCCAGCTTCTGCTCGCTGACCTGAAGGTGGCGTGTGCGCTCCTGCACCTTGCGCTGCAGCACCACGGCCGAGAGCGCGGCCAGCAGCCCGAACAACGCCAGCCCCGCCACACCCCACCACACCCAGGGGGGAATGCGCGCGCCCTGGTCTTGCCCGCCCCAGCGGCGCAGAACCTGGGTGTACTGCGCGTCGGCACCGCTGCGCCAGTCCTGCACTGATCGATCAATGGCATCCAGCACATCGGCGTTGCGTCCGAGGCCGGTGGCAAAGTACAAGGTGGCGGGCTGGAACACGATGCCCGAATCCGCCAGCCCATACTGGGCCGCATGGAAGTTGCCGAACAGGTGGTTGGCAATCACCGCATCCGCATCGCCGTTCTGTACAAATTCGAAAGCCTCGGTCAGTGTGGACGCGTCGATCAGCAGCACCGCGATGCCAAAACTGTCCATCATGCTCTGGAAGGTTGCGCGCTGCACCGAGCCCTTGAGCACCGCCACGCGCTTGCCCGCCAGGTCGAACATCGACTGGATGGAACTGCCCCGCGCGCGGTAGACCTGCGACCAGCTGTGCAGCACGGGCGAGGCATGAAAGTCGAACAACCGCTCGCGCTCGCGGGTGCGAGCGACGTCGGGCATCAGGTCAATCTGCCCGGCTGCCAGCGCATCCAGACAGTCCTGCCAATCGCAGGGGACATAGCGCAGCGTCCACTGCTCTCGGGTGGCCACCAGCTGAAGCAGGTCCACAAAGATGCCTGAGGGCTTGCCCTCCTGGTTCACAAACACCTTGGGTTCGTTGGAATACACCCCCACGCGCAGCTCGCGCGGAGCCGCCATCGCAACGCCACCTGCCCACAGCAACGCCAACAGCACTGCCCATCGCAGCCAGCCGACGCAATGGCTCCCGAACCGGTACACGCATGGACTCACAGCTTGGCCCTATCGAAATCAGGGAAATAAGACCCATGGTAACGAAAGCTTGCAAAAACATCCAAATGCAATCTGCCACCGCCGGCTTGGAGTAGCATGTGTCCACCCCCCGCTTCGCCCAGGAGACAGCGATGCCCCACGAACGCCGCCACTTTGTCCGCGTCGGCTTTGACGCACCGGCCCTGCTGACCACATCCACCGACGCATTCAGCGTGCATGTGCTGGACCTGTCCCTCAAAGGCGCGTTGATCATGGTGCCCGCGCAGGCCGACCTGGAGCCGGGCATGCTCTGCCAGCTGACCATTCCCCTGGCCGAAACCGGCAACCACATCGCCATGTCCACCGAAGTCGCGCATACCGAAGGCCTGCACACCGGCCTGCTGTGCCGGGGCATCGATCTGGACAGCGTGACCCACCTGCGCCGCCTGATCGAACTGCAATTGGGCGACCCCGCCTTGCTGGAGCGCGACCTGGGCGAGCTGACGCTGGCTACGCCATCCCACTGACCCGGCGCATGGGAAAAGGGCTGCCGATTGCAGCCCCTGATTCCGATTCCCGGCCTGGCCACACGCCAATGGGCCACAGCGGCTGCTGCCACTGCAACTGCTACTGCCACTTCCCCTACTGAGCCTCCTGCTCCTGCAGCGCCCGCCACATCACCTTGCCACTGCCACTCTTGGGCAACGCCGCCACAAATTGCACAATGCGCGGCACCTTGTAGACCGCCATGTTCTCGCGGCACCAGTCGATGATCTGCTGCTCGGTCGTGTCCTGGTGCGTGGCGCGCAGCACCACCACGGCCTTGACCGTCTCGCCCCGATAGCTGTCTTTGGCGGCGATGATGCAGGCCTCCTGGATGGCTGGGTGGCGGAACATCAACGCCTCCACCTCGGCAGGCCAGACCTTGAAGCCGCTCGCATTGATCATGCGCTTGAGCCGGTCGGTCAAAAAGAAATAGCCGTCCTCGTCCATGCGCCCCAAGTCCCCCGAACGGAAGAACCGCTTGCCCTCGAACTCGATGAAGGCCGAGGCCGTGGCATCCGGCCTCTTCCAGTAACCCTCGAACACCTCGGGGCCATGGATGATGATCTCGCCCTGCTCGCCCACGGGCAGCTCCTGCAGCGTGTCGGGGTCGATCACCCGCGCGTCGGTGCTCATGAACGGAATGCCCAGGCACTGCTGCTTGGGGTGGTCGGGCGGGTTGGCGTGCGACGGAGCGGCTGTCTCGGTCAGGCCATAGCCCTCGGAATACCGCAGGCCATACTGCTCCAGCAAGCGCTGCGCCACTGCCTGCGGCATGGCGGCCCCACCCCCACCGATATAGGCCAGGCTGGACAGGTCATAGCTGGCAAAGTTCGGGCTGCCCAGCAGGTCGATGACCATGGTGGGAATGTTGGTCCAGGTGGTGACCTGGTAGCACGATATCAGGCGCCCGGCCAGGTCGCGGTCCCACCGGGGCATGATGACCAGCGTGGCGCCGCAGTAGATCGACGTGTGCATCACGCTCACCATGCCGGTGATGTGGAACATGGGCACCACCGCCAGCGTCACATTGTCGGCTGACCCATTGCCCCACAGGCTGGCGGCCACCGTGTTGTGCATGATGCTTTTGTGCAGGTGCATACAGCCCTTGGGCAGACCGGTGGTGCCACTGGTGTAGGGCAGCAGCGCCAGGTCGGCTGGGCCAACCGACAGAGCGGGTGGCGCTTCCGCACAGGCCAAGGCGTCCGTCCAGGCGCGGGCCTGCCCGCCCTCCAGTGCAGGCAGCGGGTGGCGCGTGCCCAGCCAGTCCATCCATGCTTTAGGCGGCGCATCGATGCCGGTCACGTTCACGTCGAACGCATCCGAAAACTGCGTGACCACCAGATGCGCCAGGCGCTCACCAGGGGCCAACGCATTGCTGGCCTTGGCCATCTCGGGGGCCAGGTCACCGGTGGTGATCGCCACCTTGGTGTCGGGGTCGGTGATGTAGTGCTTGAGCTCCTCGGCCCGGTTCATGGGGTTGACGGGCACCACCACCGCGTTGGCCCGCAGGATGGCGAAATGCGCCATCACCAGCTGCGGGCAGTTCTGCATGCACAGCACCACACGGTCGCCGCGCTGCACGCCCAGCTGGGCCAGCCGCGCAGCCAGGCGCTCCGCGCCTTCCATCAATTGCCGATAGCTGACCGTGGTCCCAAAAAACACCAGCGCCGCCTTGTCGGGGTAGCGGCGTGCATTGGTCGCCAGGTTGTCCCACAGCGAGGTGGCAGGCAGGGTGATGGACTTGGGCAGCCGACGGGGCCAGAACTTGTAGTGAGCGCGCATGGAGCAGGGATTCCTTTGAAGAACACAGCCTAGTTCGCATGGTGCCCCACGGCATTGGGGATGGCACTGATGCTGCGTCGCGCATGTGACGCCGAGGTACCGGTCGCACGCGGCGCAGTGACCACAGGCTGGCGGCGCAGCGCCAGCGCTTCTGGGGCGGCTGTGATCGAGGTGCGTCGGCTACCATCGTCACCACGCCGCTTGTTCCTCCTACCTACCAAGACTCGACGACATGCTGACCCTCGTCTATTACGCCCTGATGCTCCTGGTCGGATACGTCTTTTACCGGTACGGACAGAAGTTGCTCAACCAGGGCTTGCGCGACGAGAACGATGAGTTCACCAAACCACCTGTCGGGCCCATCGGCTTCTTGCTCGTTGCCGGTTTGGGTTGCTACCTTTTGTTCGAAGCCCTGCGCGCAGCGGTGCTGCGCGAAATTCCCTGCGTTGGAAAGGGCTGCGCCGGGCAGGTCTACACCCTGGCAGAGCATTCCGGCCAGTACTGGGCCAACCTGTTTTTTGTGGTGTGGTTGGTGCTCGCCCTGGGCTACACGATGTACGTGACGATCAAGATCTGGACCAGGGGGTAAGGCGCAGGCCTCCACCCCGGCCATCAGCTATTGACCTGCGCCCACAGCTTGTCCAACCGCTTCACGCTCACCGGCTGGGGCGTGCGCAGCTCTTGCGCAAAGAAGCTCACGCGCAGTTCCTCCAGCAGCCAGCGCAGTTCTTGCATGCGCGCATCCACCTGCCCCTTGCGCTCGGCCACCAGGCGCCAGTAGCGCTGCTCTTGCGGGCGCAGCTCGGCCAGCTTGGCAGCGTCACGGGCGGGCTCGGCGCGGTATTTATCAAGCCGCAGCGTGATGGCTTTGAGGTAGCGGGCGTAGTGGGCCAGTTGCGTCCACGGGGCCACGGCAATGAAGTTCTTGGGCACCAGGCGCTGCAGCTGCTGCAGTGCGTCCGCTGTGGCTTCGGGGGCGTTTTTGGTGTCCTTGATCTTGCGGGCGGCGACTGCGTATTCAGTGAGGATGGTGGCGGCCAGGCGCGCCACCTCATTGGCGATCAACGTGAGGCGCCCCCTGCCCTCTTCTACGCGGCGTTTGAAGGCAACTTCGTCGGTCGGCAGCGGGTCGAGCAAAAAGGCCCGGTCCAGCGCCACGTCGATGATCTGGGTGCGCAGCTCTTCTTGCGTACCCAGGGGCATGTAGGCCACGGCCATCTTCTGCAGGTCGGGGATGTTTTTTTCCAGGTACTTGAGGGCGTCCTTGATCTGCAGCGCAAACAGGCGGCGCAGGCCCGCGCGGTGTTTGGCGGCGGCGACTTCGGGCTCGTCAAAAACCTCGATGGTCACAGCGTCGCCGCCGTCGATGAGCGCCGGAAAGCCGATCAGCGTCTGCCCGGCCTTTTTGATCTCCATCAGCTCGGGCAGCTCGCCAAACGTCCAGGTGGTGTAGCGCTGGCCTGCGGGGGCCGATGGGGTAACGCTCGCAGGTTTCGCGGTGGCGGGCGCTGCCCCCTTTACTCCTGATTTAGTAGCTGCTTGCGCTTTACCATCAAGCGCTGGAGGCATTTTTGACTCATTTTTTTCACTCTCTGCCGCCCCGCCACTGAGCTTGAGCCCTGCCAGCGCCTGGAACGCCCCGCGCGCCTTGGCACCCCACTCGGCCTTGAGCGCACCCAGGTTGCGGCCATGGCCCAACTGGCGGCCGTGCTCATCGACCACGCGGAAGTTCATGAACAGGTGCGGGCTGAGCATGTCGAGCTTGAAGTCGGCGCGCTTCACATCGAGCGAGGTTTCGTCACGCACCTGCTTGAGTAGCACGTCGGTGAGGCTGCCGGTGCCAAAGCGCTCGGGCGTGCCCAGCAGCTCGGCCAGCCGCTTGGCTGACTCGGGCAGCGGCACAAAGCGGCTGCGTGGGCGCTGCGGCAGGCTTTTGAGCAGCGCCTGGATCTTGTCCTTGAGCATGCCCGGCACCAGCCATTCACAGCGCTCGTCGCTCACCTGGTTGAGCACGAAGAGCGGAATGGTCACGGTGATGCCGTCGCGCGCATCGCCGGGCTCGTGCAGGTAGCTGGCGGCGCAGTCCACACCACCGAGGCGCACGGTGCGTGGGAAGGCATTGGTGGTGATGCCTGCGGCCTCGTGGCGCATCAGTTCTTCGCGGGTGAGCTTGAGCAGATCAGGCTGTTTTTTACTTTCTTCGCGGTACCAAGCCTCAAAGCTGTGGCCGCTGCATACCTCGGGCGGCAGCTGCTGATCGTAGAAGGCGTAGATGAGTTCGTCGTCCACCAGCACGTCCTGGCGGCGGGACTTGTGCTCCAGCTCTTCGACCTTGGCAATGAGCTTCTGGTTGGCGGCCAGGAAAGGCAGCTTGGTCTCCCAGTTGCTGCCCACCAGCGCCTCGCGGATGAACACCTCGCGCGCAGCGTGCGGGTCTACCTTGCCGAAGTTCACGCGGCGGTTGTTGTAGACCACGATGCCGTAGAGCGTGGCGCGCTCCAGCGCCACCACTTCGGCAGACTTTTTCTCCCAGTGCGGGTCGAGCAGCTGCTTGCGCAGCACATGCCCGCCAATCTGCTCCAGCCACTGCGGCTCAATGGCCGCAATGCCCCGGCCAAACAGACGCGTGGTTTCCACCAGTTCCGACGCCACGATCCAGCGGCCGGGCTTCTTGTTCAGGTGCGCGCCTGGGTGTTTGTAGAACTTGATGCCGCGCGCGCCCAGGTACCAATCTTCCTCGTCGCTCTTGGCGCCCACGTTACCCAGCAGCCCGGCCAGCATCGACAGGTGCAGCTGCTCGTAGCTGGCGGGCTGGGTGTTGATCTGCCACTTGTGCTCGGTGACCACCGTGAGCAGCTGGGTGTGGATGTCGCGCCACTCGCGCAGGCGCCGGATGCTGATGAAGTTCTGGCGCAGCAGCTGCTCGTACTGGCGGTTGCTGAGTTTGTGAGTCGCAGCGGGGACGGCGGCGGGTACAGCAGCAGGCGCTGCGGCAGGACTGCCCCCGCCACTGCGCTGCGCCACCGGCAAGTAGGCCTGCGAAGGCGCTTTCTGCGCGGCCATCGCCTTCTGGGCACGGGCCGATGGCAGGCTGGGTGCTCCGCCCCGCGCTTCGTTGATCCACTTCCACAGCTTGAGGTAGCCGCTGAACTCGCTCTTGTCGTCGTCGAACTTGGCGTGCGCCTGGTCGGCCTGCTGCTGCGCCTCCATCGGGCGGTCGCGCACGTCCTGAACGCTCAGGGCGCTGGCAATCACCAGGACTTCATCGAGCGCCTTGCGGTCGCGCGCCTCGATGATCATGCGGCCCACGCGCGGGTCCAGCGGCAGGCGCGACAGTTCCACGCCCATGGGGGTCAGCTCGTTGGCGTCATCCACCGCACCCAACTCGGCCAGCAGCTGGTAGCCGTCGGCAATCGCGCGGCCCGAAGGCGCCTCGATGAAGGGGAACTGCGTCACGTCGCCCAGGTGCAGCGACTTCATGCGCAGGATGACGCCTGCCAGCGATGACCGCAGGATTTCGGGGTCGGTAAAACGGGGGCGGCCATTGAAACCGGCCTCGTCATACAGGCGAATGCAGATGCCGTTGGCCACTCGGCCGCAGCGGCCAGCACGCTGGTTGGCGGCGGCCTGGCTGACGGGCTCGACCAGCAGCTGCTCGACTTTGCTACGGAAAGAATAGCGCTTCACGCGTGCTGTTCCTGCGTCAATGACGTACCGCACGCCTGGTACGGTGAGCGAAGTCTCGGCCACGTTGGTGGCCAGCACGATGCGGCGGCCCGTGTGGCCGTCAAAGATGCGGTCCTGCTCCGCCTGGGACAAACGCGCGAACAGCGGCAGCACCTCGGCATTGCGCATCACGGGCTGGTGCGACAGATGCTTGCGAAGGTGGTCGGCCG
Source organism: Acidovorax sp. Leaf73 (assembly GCF_916855635.1). Lineage (NCBI taxonomy): Bacteria > Pseudomonadati > Pseudomonadota > Betaproteobacteria > Burkholderiales > Comamonadaceae > Acidovorax > Acidovorax sp. Leaf73. Next base: position 688,664 of record NZ_CAKASI010000001.1, on the reverse strand, counting down.
CTTCGCGGATCTCTCGCTCGCCGGGCAAAAACACCAGGATGTCACCGGCCGCATTGCCTTGCCACAGCTCGTCCACACCATCGGCAATGGCTTCGTTCAGGCCGTAGTCGCGGCTTTCTTCAAACGGGCGATAGCGCTGCTCCACCGGGAAGGTGCGGCCCGACACCATGATGACGGGGGCCGGGCCCTTGGCCGACTCAAAGTGCTTGGCAAACCGGTCCGCATCAATCGTGGCCGAGGTAACGATGACCTTCAGATCAGGCCTGCGCGGCAGGATCTGGCGGATGTAGCCCAGCAGGAAGTCGATGTTGAGGCTGCGTTCGTGCGCCTCGTCAATGATGATGGTGTCGTAGTTCTTGAGCAGCGGGTCGGTCTGCGTCTCGGCCAGCAAGATACCGTCGGTCATGAGCTTGACGGAGGCATCGCGCGACAGGCGGTCCTGGAACCGCACCTTGAAGCCCACCACATCACCCAGCGGCGTGTTCAGCTCTTCGGCAATGCGCTTGGCCACGCTGCTGGCCGCAATGCGGCGCGGCTGGGTGTGGCCGATGAGCTGGCCCTTGGTGCCTGGCTTGGCGTTGCACTTGCCCCGGCCCAGCGCCAGTGCAATCTTGGGCAACTGCGTGGTCTTGCCTGAGCCCGTTTCGCCGCACACGATGATGACCTGGTGCTTCTTGATGGCCTCCATGATCTCTTCGCGCTTGCCCGATACGGGCAGGGACTCAGGAAAGGTGATGCGCAGCGGCGCACTGCGCGGGGCGGTTGGCAAGGGGTGGGGAGGCGCGGATTCGGTCATGGAGGGCTGCATTATCCGAGCCGGGCGTTGGCCGCGTGCAACACGGGCCATGCGCGCGGTTGCCAGCCCGGGTGCGGGGCTTCCACAATCGCGCCTCGACTGGCGATGCCTCCGCGGCCAATGCCCCCAGGAATACCGAATGCCCCGACAGCCATCCGCCCAGAACCTTGTTGATCAGCCCCGCCTTTTTCCTGCATCGCGCCGTGGTTGGCTGACCTGGGCGGGCACCAGCGCGATGGCATCGCTGCTGCCCGGTTGTGGTGGCAGCAGCACTGCATCCCCCACCCTCACAACGACCATTGCCTGGGGGCGCAAGGAAATTCGCGAAGCCATGCAAAGCAGCAAGATGCGAGCGGCCTCCGTGGCACTGCTGCACAACGACCACATCGTCTGGCAAGAGGCCTTCGGGGCGCTGGATACAAACGCCACCACGCCCGCAACGCCCGACACACGCTTTAACGTCGGCTCCGTCAGCAAGGTGCTCGCGGCGCTGGCCATCATGGTGCTGGTAGACCGCAGGCTCGTGCAGTTGGATGCTCCGGTGGTGGCCTACCTGCCGCAGTTCGCGATGCTGTCGCCGGGCTACCGCGACATCACCGCCCGGCACCTGCTGAGCCATGCCTCGGGGTTGCCCGGCACCTACCTGCACAACATGTTTGCCTTTGCGCCGCTGCCGGGCTATGCCGCCGAGGTGGAGGCAGCGATGGCCAATGTGCACCTCAAGCACGCCCCCGGCACCATGGCGGTGTATTGCAACGACGGTTTCACGCTGATCGAGCGCATCGTGCTGGCCGTCACCGGGCAAACCTACCCGGCGTTTGTGCAGTCCGCCCTGCTCAACCCGCTGGGCATGGCCCGATCAGGCTATACGCTGCAGCCGTTGCCACCGGGCAGCTTTGCCCCCGGCAGCATCAGCGACGCGCCGCAGGGCCAGGAGTTCGTGATGGGCTACGCCACGGGCGGGCTGTGCACCACACCCGGCGACATGATGAAGCTGGCCGCGATGCTCATCCAGGGCGGCGAGCACGATGGCCAGCGCATCGTGTCGAAAACCAGCGTGGCCGAGATGGGCAGGATTCAGAACCAGGGCATGCACCCCGGCCTCACCCCCGACTGGCAGTCGGGCCTGGGCTGGGACAGTGCGCGGCACCCCGGCCTGGATGCCGCGGGCGTGCTCGCGTGGCAAAAGAGCGGCGGCACCATGTTTTATTCCAGCGACTTCTGCGTGCTGCCCCAGGCGGGCATGGCGGTCATGATCACCGGCAACGCCGCCAGCTTCAAGCCGGGCCCGATTGCCGAGGGCATTGCGCTGCGCGCCTTGCAGGAGACAGGGCAATTGCGTGTGCTGCCGCCCCGGGTCTCGACCGCCGCCCCCGCCATGGCCACCGCATCTTCCAGCGCGGTGGATGCCTTGCTCGGCATCTATGGCAACTATTCCGCGCCCATCAAAGCCGTCTCGCCCGATCGCCAACAGGTTGACCTGTGGTCGTGGAACCCAAAACTGCAGGACTGGAAAAACCTGAGCACCGGGCTTCGCCTGCGCAGCGATGGCTGGTGGTGGTCAGACGCCCAGCCTGGCACCCACTACCGCTGGGAGCAGTCCGAAGGCCGCCGCTACCTCCTTGCGCGCGAGGCCGCCACGGCGGGGCACTACTGGATCACCGTGCCCATCGGCCAACAGATGCCGCCCGCACCCGGCCCCCTTGCCGCCCCCTGGACTGCGCGGCTCGACTGCAACTGGCTGCTGACCAACGAAGCACCCACATCCATTCCGCTGGCCATTGGCGTGGGGGCCTCCAGACTTCGGGAGCTGCCCGAACTGCCCGGCTACCTGTTCTGGGACGAGAGCCAGTTCCTGCTGCCCTTGTCGGCGGACCGGGCCGGCATGACCGTACAGGTGCCGCTCAACGCGGGCCGTGATCTGGTGGAACTGGTCGTGCAGACGCGCGACAAGGAAGAATGGATACACGCGGCTGGTTGGATCTACCGGCGCCAAGCCTGAAAACTGCGCTGTTCATCCCCCACCGCACTGTTCTTTTCAAGCGACAAATTCAGCCGATTGCGGCGCCTTCGGCTTGCCAAGCACCGGGGGCATCGCCACAATTCGCGCTTCTTTCAGGCCGCGCCCGCCGCAACGGCAGCCCCTGAAAACACTGGAGGTCACCACCATGTTTGTTCCCTTGTTCGCTCCCGCCTGACCACAGTCCACCGCCCCGGCTGGACTGTGCATTCACAGCAATTCCAGCCACGGCAAGCGCGTTTCTGCACCTTTCATTGCAGCGCCCCACAAGCCCTGGCTCCATTGCCGGGGTTTTTTGTTTGTGGAGTGCACATGAGTGCCAAAAAACTGTCTCGGGCCTTCGCCCAGGGCGAGCTTAAGAAGCTGCGCCGCATGAAGGCGCCCCTGGTGTTGAAGCTCGAAGCCTCGGGCCCGCCCCGAAATCCTGTGGCCGTCGCGCTGGCCCAACGCAGCCTGTCCAGTGCGGCAGGCAAGCACATACGAACCCGTGGGGCCCAGCGCCGCGCGGACAACGTCGCCCTGCGCAAGGCGATCCAGACATCCCGCTTCACCGAAAGCGACTGATACAAAACGATTGAAAACCATGGACCTTTCTACCCTTCAAGAAACCACGCCGCGCGAGCGGCACACACCGGGCGCTGCCCACCGGGAGCTGCTGGCCGAGCGGCAGCAGGCGCTGGCAAATGCCGCAGCACAGCTCAAGGCCGAGCTGTTTGGCATCGACGACGTGATCGACCGCGTGATCGATGCCATCCGAGCCTGGTACGTTTTGCCCCAGCTCATCACCCGCCCCGTCATCGTCTGCCTGTGGGGCCTGACGGGCACGGGCAAGACGCAGCTCACGCGGCGCCTGGCGCAGCTGCTGGGCTTTTACGACCGTTTTGTCGAAGTGCAGATGGACGGCTTCAGCCACGGCGCGAGCTACCGCAGCTCTTCCATCTCGGGCATGCTGGGCGACTCCGGCATCCACGAGGGCGCACCGGGCATGCTGGTGCTGGACGAGTTCCAGCGCTTTCGCACAGTGAGCACCAAGGGCGAGGAGGTCAAGGTGGAGCGCTACCAGGATGTATGGACGCTGCTGTCCGACGGGCGCCTGCCGCCCGCTTTGAGTGCCCTGACCAACATCGAGCGCAAGCTGGCCGACGCGCACTACGAAGCCGAGCGCGCCGACGACAACGAGGAGGAGCGCGCCGGCAAGAAGCCCTACCGCTTTCAGCTCGACGCCTGGGACGCGCAGGAACTCAAGCGCATGCTCAAGCTGCAAGAGCCACTTGCCGAGATCATGCAGTGGCCTCCCGCACAGGTGCAGGCCCTGTTCACACGGTTCCAGCAGTCGCTTTCTTCCTGGGAGACCGACTACAGCAAGCTGCTGGTGTTCGTCTGCGGCAACCTCGACGAGATGTACCACGAGACCGCGCAGCGCGTGGAAGACTGCGACACCGACGCCGACATCTTCCACCGCCTCACGCGCAAGCTCTCCCTCATCGATGTGAAGAAGGCGCTCAGCGAACGCTTCAAGCCCGAGCAGATCGCCCGGCTGGGCAACGAGCATGTGATCTACCCCTCGTTCAACAAGGCCACCTACGAGCAGCTCATCCGCAACCTGTGTGCGCGGTATTGCGACGACATTGCCGCCCAGTGCGGCGTGCGCTTTGCCATCGGGCAGGACGTGCGCGATGAGCTGTATGCCAACGCGGTGTTCCCGGCCCAGGGCACGCGGCCGCTGTTCTCGTCGGTGCATGCCATCCTGAGCGCCAATTTGGTCAACGCCGCGCTCTGGGTGCTGGAGCAGCAGCTGCCCCTGGCGCAGGACTTTGGCATCACGCTGGCGGACGACAAGCGCCATCTGGTGGTGCGTGGCGCTGGCGCCCAAGGCAATGAGCAGCAGGCGCAGTTTGCGGTGACGCTGGAGCTCAACCGCCTCAAGCAGCGCGCCAATGCCGACTTCCGCGCCCTGCTGGCCGTGCACGAAGCAGGCCACGGGCTGGTCTACTGCCTGCTGTTCGGCCAGGCCCCGCAGGAGGTGAAGATCAACATCGCCTCGTTCGAGGGCGGCTACAACAGCTTTGCGGGTCTGAAGGTCACCACGCGGCAGAACGCGCTCGACATGATGTGCGTGGGTCTGGCGGGCCGCGTGGCCGAGGAGCTGGTGTTTGGTGAAATGGCCTGCACGACCGGCGCGGAGCAGGACTACAAGCAGGTCACGGCCGAGGCTGCGCGGTTCATTCGCCACCATGGGTTTGGCACGCGGCTGTCCCGCACCGACGTCACGGTGGAGCTGGACAACCACCTCAACACCGACGTGGAACCCAGCAACGCCGCCATCGAGGAACTGCTGCAGTCCCAATACCAGCGCGCCAGCGCCCTGCTGGGCCAGTACCGGGGTGCCCTCACCCGCCTGGTAGAGGCCCTGCTGGACCACGGCATGATCGCCCAGCCCGAGATGCAGGCGCTGATGGCCCAAAGTAGCGTGGCCATTGCGGTGGCAGCCCACACGGGGCCTGACGAAGCTCTGATCCTGGAGCCCTTTGCGGCCCGGCTGGCGGCGTTTCGGCAACAAACCGGGGGCCAGGCTGCAACTGCCCCAGACAGCGAAAGCCCTGCATGCTTATGATGCGCGACTTGGCGGCCCTGCTCAGCTGCCTTTCATTGCCAGTTTTTCCGTAGCTCCAAGGCCACCCACCGCTCTCCACTGCCATGTCCGCCGTTTTCAACTTCACCTTCGTACCCTGGTTCCGCTCGGTGGCGCCTTACATCCACAAGTTCCGCAACCAGACGTTTGTGATCGGGCTCACGGGTGAGGCCATTGCGGCCGGCAAGCTGCACAGCATTGCGCAAGACCTGGCACTGATCCAGGCCATGGGCGTAAAGATTGTTCTGGTACACGGTTTTCGTCCACAGGTGAACGAACAGCTGGCCGCCAAGGGCCATGCAGCCAAGTATTCGCATGGCATCCGCATCACTGACTCGGTGGCGCTCGATTGCGCGCAGGAGGCTGCGGGCCAGTTGCGTTATGAAATCGAGGCCGCCTTCAGCCAGGGGCTGCCCAACACGCCCATGGCGGGCGCCACCGTGCGGGTGATCTCGGGCAACTTCCTGACCGCGCGGCCCGTGGGCATCGTGGATGGGGTGGATTTTCAGCACTCGGGCCTGGTGCGCAAGGTGGATGTGGCAGGCATCCAGCGCACGCTGGACATGGGCGCACTGGTGCTGCTGTCGCCGTTTGGCTTCTCGCCCACGGGCGAGGCTTTCAACCTGAGCATGGAAGAAGTGGCCACCAGCGTGGCCATTGAGCTGCGGGCTGACAAGCTGATCTTCTTGACCGAGGTGCAGGGCATCCGCATGTCGCCCACCGAGCCCGAAAGCGACGACAACCCCATCGACACGGAGCTGCCCCTGGCCGCCGCGCAGGCCCTGCTGGCCCAGCTGCCGCCCGCACAACAGCCCACCGACACGGGCTTTTATCTGCAGCACTGCGTGAAGGCCTGCAAGGCGGGCGTGGAGCGCAGCCACATCCTGCCGTTTGCGGTGGATGGATCACTGTTGCTGGAGGTGTATGTGCACGATGGCATCGGCACCATGGTCATTGACGAAAAGCTGGAAGAGCTGCGCGAGGCCACGATTGACGACGTGGGCGGCATCCTTCAGCTCATCGAGCCGTTTGAGAAAGACGGCACGCTGGTCAAGCGCGACCGCACCGAGATCGAACGCGACATTGCCACCTACACCATCATCGAGCACGATGGAGTGATCTTTGGCTGCGCAGCGCTCTACCCCTACCCCGAGGCCAAGACGGCCGAGATGGCCGCCGTGACGGTGTCACCGCAAAGCCAGGGCACGGGCGATGGAGAAAAGCTGCTCAAGCGCATCGAGCAACGCGCGCGGCTGCAAGGGCTGGACAGTATCTTTGTGCTCACCACCCGCACCATGCACTGGTTCATCAAGCGCGGATTCCAGCCCGTGGACCCGGACTGGCTGCCCGATGCGCGCAAGCGCAAGTACAACTGGGACCGGCGCAGCCAGGTGCTGGTCAAGAAGCTCTGAACGTCTCGCGCGCCGCCGCCACGGCCCGCGCTACCTGCGCAATCGCCGCATCTCGCTGCTCGGGCTTGGCGGTAGACCGCGTGAGATAACACGTCACCAGCACCGGAGCGCCTCCAGCCGGAGGCCACATCACCGCCACATCATTGGCCGTGCCGCTGTCACTGGCAGTGCCCGTCTTGTCCCCCACCTTCCAGCCCGGCACACCCGCGCGCAGGCGCTTGTCGCCCGTGCTCGTCTCTACCAGCCAGCGCTGCAGCCAGGCGCGCGACGGGGGCGTGAGTACATCGCCCAGCACCAGCTTTTGCAGGGTCTGCAGCATGGCCTGCGGCGTGGTCGTGTCGCGCGGGTCGCCCACCTTGGCTTCGTTCAACGTGGGCTCGGTGCGGTCTAGCCGTGTGATGCTGTCGCCCAGTGATCGCACAAAGGCCGTGAACCCCGCCGGACCGCCGTGGCGCGCCAGCAGCACGTTGGCGGCGGTGTTGTCGCTCAGGCTCACGGCGGCAGAACACAGCTCGCCGACCGTCAACCCGCCCCCATCGCCCGCACGGGGGCCGCTAACCGGTGAATACGCCACCACATCGCCTGCAGCGTAGTGCACGCGGGCATCCAGCCACTCCTTGCCCTGGTCCACCAGCGCCAGCATCCAGCCCGCCAGCACCGCCTTGAAGGTGCTGGCCATTGCAAAGCGCTCGTCCTGCCGCCAGCCCAGCGCCAGGCCCGAGCCGGTGTCCAGCATGGCCACGCCCAAGCGGCCTTGGGCAGTGCGTTCGATGCTGGCGAGGGTCTCGTTCCATTCGCGGGTGGTCTTGTCGCGGTTCGCTGCGTTGCTGGCGGCCGCACAACCCCAAAGAGGCATGGTGGTAGCGGCCATCAAGCCCAAGGAAAACTGTCGTCTTTGCATAAAAATTGGAGGTGAGTGAAGACAAGGCCTGAACGATAAAGAGCTTGAGCCCAAAGCACCATCGACAATAATTGCCGCCAGCCCCCAGAAAAACTTATGCATCTCCCGCTCAATGCCTTGCGCGCGTTCGAAGCCTCGGCGCGCCACCTCAACCTGACGCGGGCGGCCCAGGAGTTGCACGTCACGCAGACAGCGGTCAGCCAGCACATCCGCAAGCTCGAAGAGCGCCTGGGCAAGCCACTGTTCCGCCGCCTGCCGCGTGGCCTGGCGTTGACGGACGAAGGCCAGGCGCTGCTGCCGGTGGTGACGGAATCGTTCTCCAACCTGGCGCGTGCCCTGGAAAAACTGGGCGACACCCGCCCGCGCGAAGTGCTGACCGTGGGCGCCGTGGGCACCTTTGCCGTGGGCTGGCTGCTGCCCCGACTGCGCGACTTTCAGCAGGCCTGCCCGTTTGTGGACCTGCGTCTGCTCACGCACAACAACCGGGTGGACATGGCGGGCGAAGGGCTGGACTATGCGATCCGCTTTGGGGACGGCGCCTGGCACGGCACACATGCCGAACGCATCATGGACGCGCCCATGTCTGTAATGTGCACCCCGGCCCTGGCCAACAGCCTGCGGGTGCCATCAGACCTGGCGCGCCAGCCCCTGCTGCGAAGCTACCGCACCGACGAATGGTCCGCCTGGTTCGAGGCGGCCGGCGTGCCCTGCCCCGTTGTGCGCGGCGCGGTGTTCGACTCGTCGCTCACCCTGGCCGAAGCGGCGGCCCAGGGCGCGGGCGCCGCGCTGCTCCCGGCGTGCATGTTCGAACGCGAACTGCGCCAGGGCCGCCTGGTGCGACCGTTCGCGCTGGAACTGCGCCGGGGCGCCTACTGGCTCACACGGCTGCAATCCCGGCCCGTGACGGCGGCCATGCACGCCTTTCACGGCTGGCTCGCCACAGCTCAGAAAACTAAACAAAAATAGGCTTCATCGCTTTACCCATAAGCGTTAACAGCTATTAATTGAGGAGCAATCAAGCCCTGCGCCGCTGCGCCACCATGCCCAGCGCCCCGGCCATCACTCCCAGCAGCAGCAGGGCCCAGGGGGACAGCGCGGGGATCGCTTGCAGGGCGGCGGCGGCCAGCGGCATCACCGGGTCGGCGATCACGCCGGGCGCAGCATCGTCGTCGCCAGGCTGGTTATCGGTCACGTCAAAGCCCACGGTGGTGCTGCCCAGGCCCACGCTCGCAGGCACGATGAACTGGCCGCTGCCGGTGCGCTTGACGAAGTCCGCCACCGGCTGCGGCCAGGTGGTGGTCACGCGCACCGTGGCACCCGCGTCGCAGCCGATCAGCCTGAAGCGGAACGCGCCCTGCGGCGCCACCCGGCCAGGAGGCGGCGTGGCGGCCTCGAAGGCCGTGGCGGCTGGATCGAACTGGCACAGCGCCCCGCCATCGTTGCCAATGCTGGCGCTGGCCGGGCCGCCCGCGCCGCTGGCGGGCAAGGTGGTGCCAGTGAACGTTTTGAGCAGTGCCACGATGGCAAACGCTTGCTGCTGCCGCGCGGCGGCAGCGTAGTGGGCGTTGCCTGCCTGGTCGGCGTAGATGGTGCAAGTACCCGCGCCGTTGAAGCTGACCACCTGGCCCGCCACCGTGCAAGCGCCCGCAGTGGTGAACACCACGGGGTTGCCGGACGCGCCGCCCGTGGCCGCCACGGTGTAGGTTCTGCCCGCCACTGCGGGGCTGGGCGGCGTGGTGGTGAAGGCGATCACCTGGCCGGCCTGCACCACCGCTGTGCTTTGCGACACGCGGGGCGCGGCGGGATAAACCGCATCGCCCGCCTGGTCGGCGTAGATGGTGCAGGTGCCTGCGCCGTTGAAGCTGACCACCTGGCCGGCCACCGTGCAAGGGCCCACCGTGCTGAACACCACCGCGTTGCCCGACGCGCCGCCCGTTGCCGCCACGGTGTAAGTGCTGCCCGCGACTGCGGGGCTCGGCGGCATGGTGGTGAAGCTAATGGCCTGCGACGTGTAGGTGAAGTCGTCTTCCGGCACGTCGGGGCTGGCGTTTGCCCCCACGGTGTAGCGCACGCGCACGGTGCTGCCCGCCGTGCCGGGCGGCGCGGCTGCGGTCAGGCTCATCGAACCGTCCGCATGGGTGATCGAGCCGGTGGCGCTGACTGGGGTCTCGTCAAAGTTCAGCGTGCCGCCCGACAGGTTGAAGCCTCTGACGGTGACCGCGTAGCCCCCAGCGGGCGGCCCCTTGGCGGGGTCCAGCTCGGTGATGGATGGCAGCGTCGTGCTGACCTGCACCGCCCCGGCGTCGACGGCCGCGCCCACTGTGGCGGGCCGGGCCACGCCGCGCTGGTCGGTTGCGGGCTCGCCTGCGGCATAGCGGGAGGCGGCCCAGGCTCTGCTGGCAGGGCCTCCCGGCGGCATGGTCTGCGTGGGGCCACCATAGTCGCCCAGCGGTTGCAGGTAGAGGCCACCCACGCCTGAGGCTGGGGCGCGGATCACGTTCCAGTGGTCGACGGCCAGGTCGTCATCCGCCACGTCGCTGCCATAGACGTCCGTCAGGTAACTCTGGATGGCGTTGCCGGACACGATGGAATTGAACAACTGCACGACCGGCACCGTGCTGCCCGAGGATGGGATGTGGATGCCGCCACCCAAGCCCCCTGCCACGTTGTTCACGATGGTGCTGTTGTCGATGCGTGCCACGCTCGCGCCGCCGATCCAGCCTACGCTGATGGCGCCGCCATCGCCATCGCTGGTGTTGCCGGTGAAGGTGCTGTTGCTGATGCTGAAGTCGTCCGACGAGCGGAATGCGCCGCCTTTGGCGCCGCTGCGGTTGCCCGCGAACGTGCAGTTGCGCACGGTGATCGTCCCGTTGAAGACGGCCAGAGCGATGCCCCCGCCGTCCCCGCCCACGGTGCTGTGGGCGCGGTTGCCCGAGATGGTGCTGTTGCTGATCGTCAGCGCCGATGCCGCGATGCCGCCGCCGCCGCACACGTTGCCATGGCATGCGGACGAGAACACCTGGTTGCCGGAGAGGGTGCTGCGGTCGATGGTGAGCGCACCATACGACGCCACACCACCCCCGCTGTGCCCAAATTCGCCTTCACGCACCGTGTTGTTGGCGATGGTGCTGCGGTCGATGGTGATCACGCCGTTGGGTGAGTTGTAGATACCGCCGCCGCGCCAGCCGGTGGAATTGCCGCTGACCTCGCTGCGCACGATCGTGAGCCTGCCCGCGGGCCCGTTGCCGATGCCCGCGCCTACGTTGCCCGCCCACATGCCCGTGACCTTCACGTCGTCCAGCGTGAGCGTGCCCCAATTGGCGATACCGCCCACCGAGCCGGAGTTTCCGTTCATGTTTACGCCACCGTCCACCGCCGTCGTGCCGTTGGCGAACGCCAGTCCGCTGATATGCACCGGTCCGCTCACTGGCACCCCCGCGCTGGCCGTGCCAGCATTCACCTCCAGCAGGTGCACCGCGTTCTGGCCGTCGAGGGTGAGCAGGCTGGCGCCGGGGCCGCGCAGCGTGATGGCGCGGGCAATGACCAGCGGCCTGCCCACCGCCAGCACCTGCGGCGCCGCAAACACCGCGCCGTCGAACGCTACGGTGTCGCCATGCTGCGCGGCCGCGATCGCATCGCGCAGGCTGCATGTTTGCGCATTGCCGGGCGCGCAGCGGGCCGCGCTGCCGCTGGCGGGGTCGTCCACCCGGTTTACCTGCCAAGTGGCCGCCCAGGCCAGCGGCGCTGCAGAGAGCATCAGCGATGCCATTCCCATTCGCATCCAACGAATCAAGACGTTTTTGCTCATTATTTGATAGCTTATTAATTAGACCAGATAAGCGCTGAAGCGCAATTTTCCTTAGAACCTGGCTTGGCGCCACGCCAGGGCGCCCACCAGCAAAGTGAGCAGCAACAGGGCCCATTCACTCAACGTGGGGATGTTGTGCGCGGCAGCCAGCGGCATCACCGGGTCCAAAATGACACCGTTCTCCGTCCAGTCGTCGTCGCCTAGCTGGCCGTCGGTCACGCTAAAGTGCACGGTGCTGCCGCTGATGACCAGATTGGACGGCGCAAAGAAACTGGCGCTGACAGCATTGCTCGCGGCCTTGCCGTACTTGGCGAACACGGTGACGGGCTGTGGCCAATGGGTGGTGATGGTCACGGTGGCCCCCGGCGTGCAGCCCACGAGCCGGAAGGCGAACATGCCTTGCGGTGCACCCTGCCCCGGCGGGGCAGCTGTGGCGGCAGTGAAGCGGGTGGCCGTCGTATCGAATTGGCAGGTTTCGCCGCCGCCCGACAGGCTGGCGCTGGCCGGCCCTGCGCTGCCCCCGCCGCTCGAGGGCACTGTCGGACCACTGAAGCTCGCGGAGCCGATCGTGAAGCTCTGCCGCGCCTGGGCGGCTGCGGCGTAGACAGCGTTGCCCGCCTGGTCGGCCTGGATGGAGCATGTACCGGCGCCGGTAAAGGCCACCGCGCCGTTTGCCGCCACCGTGCAGGCACCCGGTGTGGATGCGGCCGTGTCGAGGCTGAACGTGACCGGCAGACCCGATCCGCCGCCCGTGGCCGCCGCCAGATAGGTCCCGCCCACCTTGGCGAACGCTGCAGGTGTTGTGGTGAAGCTGATGGACTGGCCCAGTTGCGCGCCATGCAGCACGTTGACGGCGAACGTTGCGGTGATGCCGGCGTCGCCCCTGCTGGTGACGGTCAGCGTGCGCGGGCCCACACCCGAGAACGTGACGGCGAACGGCACACTGCCGTCGCTTTGCTGAATGGCGCCGGGTAGGGAGTCGGCGGGGTTGCTGCTGGTGATGATCCAGCGCGTGGTGTCGTCGATGTTCTGGCCCACCGGGTCGGCCACGGCCAGCACGAAGGGCTGCGGCGCACCGGCACCGACCGCCACCACGGTGGTGCCAGGCGCCGTCTCCACACGGGCCGGACCGCTCAGCGACGGCAAGGGCAGCGGCAGGTTCTCGAAGTCGATGGCGGTGCGCAGGTTGTGCCCCGCCATGCTCACGATGCCGCGGTACGTGCCCACCACGCGGTTGGCCCTGGCTTCGTGAATGCCGTAGCCAATGTAGCTGGCCATGTCGCCCGACAGGCTCTGGGGGCCCAGGTCGGCGGGCACTTGGGCGCTGGCGCCGCTTTGGGGCAGAGCAAGGTCGATGTCTGCCGCATAGGGTACATGGCCGCCGGCTGCGGTGTCGGCCCAGGGCCCGATGACAATGACACGGCCCGAGCTGGTGAACGGCTGCCCGAGGCGGGCGCGCAGCGACAGCGCGCTGTGGCACGTGCCCGCGCTGCCCGTGTACTGCAGGCACAGGCTCAATGCATGTGTGCTGTCGTCCTTGTCGAAGTCGAAGGGTGACCGCCACACGTCCTTCTCAGGTTTGATGACGGTGATGAAACGCGGCGCATGCCCGGTGCGGGTGTTGCGGCTGCTGTCCAGCGTTATCGGCGATTGCACGTTGGTGGTGACGGCCGCCGCAAAGTCCTGGTTGCGGTTGCCGTTGTACGCGCTGGCCAGCGTGTCGATATAGCGATCGGTGGTATCGGCGACCACAGTCTGGCGAGGCGCGCTGCGGTCCAGTGCCGCCGTGGCGATGAGGTCCGCGCCCGGCGGCTCCGCCCAGCCGTCGTTCCACGATCGCACCACCTGACCGCTCACGTTGAACCTGCGTCGCCCGTAGACCTGCACCTGCGGCTGCGGCGTGGTCTGGTCCAGCACCGGCCCGTTCACATGCATGACCAGCGACTGCTTGCCTGCCATCGAACCCGTACTGAACAGCACCTGGCGCAGCGGAAAGCCGACTTCGAGCGGCTGCGGCTGCAACAGTGCATAGGCGCGGTCCCCTGCCGCGCCGCCAAGCCACAGGTTTTCGTCCTGCCGGAAGTCCTGCGCGGCGACGGTCGGGTCGGTGGACGACTGGCGCACGCTGGTGGAGGCATAGGGTCTGCTGCTGATGCCCGCCAGACCCTCCAGCGTGATCAGCAATTGCGCCTGGTGCAGCACGCGCGCCTGGCCCACCGGCTGCTCGCGGCTGGCGAACTCGAAGCTGCCGTAGGAACCATCGGTGTCCTGCGCGGCTTCCACGCGCAGCATCGATTCCACACCCTGCGCCAGCCGGTGCTTGACGAGCTCGGTCACGTCGAAGCTGTAGAAGCCGCGCTCGGTAATGCGCAAAGGCTGCGTCGGCCGGTCCGCATCGGTGGCACGCCCACCGACGGCGCTGGCCAGTTGCAGGTCGCAGGCGGGAGCCGTGCCCTCGTGCGCAAAGCAGTCTGCGCCCCCGGCCTGGTAGGCACCGAAGATGGCGATGTAGCCCGGGGTGGTCACCTTGTCGACATACAGCACCAGCCGTGCGCGCACCACCTTGCCGGCGTCGAGCGTATAGCTGTCATGGCCTACGGTGGCAACCGTGTTGTCGGTGTCCACATTCAACTTGGTCAGCGCACCGTCTGGCAAGGTGGCATAAGAGAACTTCAACTGCGCGCTGGCCCCCTCGCTCACTGGCAGGCTGGTGCCGTGGGGCGCATAGCCCGCGCCGGTGGTGCTTCCGTCGGCCACCAGGGGCGCCTCGATCCACGACGGCTGGGCCACGCTGCAGGCCTGCAGCAGCAGCACCATGGCCAGCGCGCCCAGCGCCACCGCGCTGCGCGCGCGCAACCAGGCCCGGTGCATGAGCGGGGTGTGAAGGACATTTTTGAGCATATTTTTAGCCTCTAGCGCTTTCTGATCAAGCGCTGACAGCTATAACTTCAATAGCAAAAAATCCAGCAAAGCCAGCGCGTGACCCGGATGCTAGGGACAGGGGGCGGTTTCGTATGTCCCCCTTTTGGGCGACATGCCCGTGCCCAGCGGCTGTGGCAGCATCGGTGCATGCCACCGCCTTCTTCCATTGCCTCCACCCCCGTTCGCGTCGCCGTGGTCGAGGACGACGCCGCCTGCCGCACCGCCCTGGCCCACGCGCTGCAAGGCGCCAGCGACATGCGCCTGGCGTGGACGGCCTCCAGCCGCACCGAGGCCATGGCCGCGCTGGCGCAGGACGACGCCGCGCCGCTGGACGTGCTGCTGCTCGACCTGGGCCTGCCCGACGGCAGCGGGCTGGACGTGCTGGCCGCGCTGCGGGCACGCTGGCCGCAGGCGGCGGCCATGGTCAGCACCATCTTCGGCGACGAGGTGCACGTGCTGGATGCCATCGCCGCCGGTGCCATGGGCTATTTGCTCAAAGACTTGCCCGCCACCGCCGTGGTGGACGAAGTGCGCAGCCTGCACGCAGGCGGCAGCCCCATCAACCCCATGGTGGCGCGCAAGCTGTTGCTGCTGCGCCAGACGCAGCCCGCGCTGGCGGCGGCGCCGCCCCCGCCGCCGGGCGCAGGCCTGGGCGCAAGCGCACCCCCGTCCGCGCGCGAGGCCGAACTGCTGCGCCTGGTGGCGCGCGGCCATACGCTGGACGAGGTCGCCCGCGCAATGGGCGTCTCGCGCCACACCGTGCGCACCTTTGTGCGACGCGTATATGCCAAGCTGCAGGTCACCACGCAGGCCGAGGCCGTGAGCGCCGCAGCGCGCCAGGGCTGGATCCATGCGGCCGACTGAGGCGGCGCGCCGGGTGCTGCGGCGTTGGCGGCTGCTGGCAATGCCGTTGGTGCTGCTGCTGGTGATGATGCTGGTGCCGTGCACGCACGCCGCAGAGGCCGTGCACCTGTTGCAGGCCGAGACCTGGTCTTCGCCCAGCGGCGACTGGGCGCCACCGCCTTCGCTGCACGCATCCGGCGATGCGGTGCTGGACGCCGCGACGCCCTGGGCCGCCGTGGCCCTGCCCCATGCTCGCCCGCGCAGCACCGCGTCCAGCGCCGAGCAGGCCAGCGCGCCGCCCGAAGTGCAGTGGTACCGCCTGCGCGTGCCCGCCAACGCGCTGCCGCACGGCACTCCGCAGGGTATGCGCCTGTACATCCCGCGCTGGCAGACGGTGGGCACGGTGGCCGTGTATGCCAACGGACGCCTTGCATGGCAGACGCGCGGCAGCCGCGTGTGGAACGGCTTCAACCGCCCGGTATGGCTGGATCTGAAGGGCCTAGACCAAGCGGGTGCAGCGCCGCAGCTGCACGTGCGCATGGCCAGCCTGCCGGGCGTGGGCGGGGCGCTGTCCTCGGTGTGGGCCGGACCGGCTGAGGCGCTGCGGCCAGCCTGGCGGCTGCGCGAGCTGCTGCAGACCGGCCTGGTGACCTACCTGCGGGGCGCCTACCTGGTGCTGGGCGTGCTGGCGCTGATGGTGTGGCTGATGCGGCGGGCGCGGGGCCATGGCGAGGGGCGCGAGGAAGCAGGCTACTTGCTGTTCTTCCTGTTGTCGGTGGCGCACCTGCTGGCGACGCTGTTCTATCTGGTGGACGAGGAAGGCCTGGCCGTGCCCGACGCCTGGTTCTCCTGGCTCACGCTGGTGGGGTCACTGGGCTCCTCGGTGTGTTCCTTCTTGCTGCTGCGGCAGATGCAGGGCTGGCACAGGCCCCGGCTGGCACGGGCGCTGATGGCCTACTGCTGGCTGGTGGCGGCTGCAGCGCTGCCGTTGTGGGGGCTCAGGCACGAGGCGATGCTTCCGCTGCTGCGCCTGGCGCTGTTCCCGCCGGGGGTGGTGGTGCTGTATGTGGCGGCGCGCGGCGCGTGGACGCACCGCACGGGGGCCAACGTTCTACTGTGCGGCGCCGTGGCGCTGTCGTTTCCGATGGCGTTCCATGACCTGGCGATGCAGCGGTATCTCATCAGCATCGAGCACATTTACCTCACCCCCTATGCCTACATGGGCGTGCTCACCATGTTCCTGTGGGTGGCCTTCACGCGCTACCAGCGCGCGCTGGGCGCGGCCGAGCTGGCCAATGCCGTGCAGGCCGAGCGCCTGGCCGCGCAAGAACAGCAACTGCGCGAAACCCACGAGCGGCTGCGCGCCGCCGAGCGCGAACAGACGCTGCTCCAAGAGCGCCAGCGCCTGATGCGCGAGATGCACGACGGCGTGGGCTCGTCACTGATGAGCGCGCTGCGGCTGGTGGAGAACGAGCCCGCCGCGCGCCTGGACGTGGCGCCGGTGCTGCGCGAGTGCATCGACGACCTGAAGCTGTCCATCGACTCGCTGGAGCCTGTGGACGCCGACCTGCTGGCCCTGCTTGCGCGCCTGCGCTTCCGGCTGGGCCCCCGTCTAGAGGGCGCTGGCCTGGCGTTGCGCTGGCAGGTGGACGATGTGCCGCCCCTGCCCTGGCTCGATTCGCAGAGCGCGCTGCATGTGCTGCGCATCCTGCAGGAGGTGCTGACCAACATCCTCAAGCACAGCGGCGCGATGGAGATCACGCTCGGCACCGCTGAATCGGTGCGCGGAGGTGTGCCCGGCGTGCAGGTGTGCGTGCAGGACAACGGCACCCCCTTCACCGCGCCCCCACCCGATGCGCTACCGCCCGCGCGCAGGGGCCTGGCCAACGTGCGTAGCCGCGCACTGGCGCTGGGCGCGCAGTGTTCGTGGGACACCTGGGGGGCGCTGGGGAAGGGCTGCGGTTCGCGCTTCACGCTGTGGCTGCCGCTGCACAAGCCATGAGGCATCTCGACCCTGCGAACCCGGTCAGTGGCCAGTGCACTGGGCTTGGCAGCGATCCACTCAGTAGCATTTCAGTCAGGAGAAGCCGAGCGCCGCGATGTCCACCACGTCCATCTGCCCGGGCTCCAGAAAGTCGCGCGCGTAGCGCAGGTACACCCCCTCACGCACAAACACCTCGAACAGGTCCGGGTCGATGTGCCCGTTGTCGCGCATCCTGCACATGATGGCAATCGCCTCTGACAAGGTCATACCGTTCTTGTAGGGCCGATCAGCCGCTGTCAGCGCCTCGAAGATGTCGGCAATGCCCATCATGCGGGCCTGTAGCGACATCTGGTCACGTGTAAGGCCGCGCGGGTAGCCCTTGCCGTCCATGCGTTCGTGGTGGCCGCCCGCATACTCCGGCACGTTCTTGAGGTGCCGTGGCCAGGGCAGCGTCTCCAGCATCTTGATGGTGGCAACGATGTGGTAATTGATGGTGTCGCGCTCGGCCTGGTTCAGGGTGCCGGATCGGATGGTGAGGTTCTCCACCTCCTCGGCCGTAAGGAAGCTTGTCTGCACCCCCTGCGGGTTGCGCCAGTGCCGCATGGCGGCGATGTCACGTACGCGCTGCTGGTCCTCGGGGCGCATGGCCTCGGTGCCGGTATTACAGCGGCGCAGAAACTCGCGGTCTTCTTCCAGTGTGTGGATTTCGTGCTGCAGGGCTTGCAGCTCCTGCCCCTCGGCACGCGCATCCACCACCGGGCGCAGCGCCAGCTGGCGGCGCAGTGCGGCCAGCTCGGCATCGCGCTTCAAGACTTCAAACCGCGTGTCCACCAGCCCAATGCGGTCGTACAGGGTCTGCAGCTTGGTGGCCTTGTCCACCACGTGCACGGGCGTGGTGATCTTGCCGCAGTCGTGCAGCAGGCCGGCCATCTTGAGTTCGTAGCGGTCCCGGTCACTCATGCGAAAGCCCGCCAGTGGCCCCTGATTGGTGGCATTCACCGCCTCGGCCAGCATCATGGTAAGGGCGGGCACCCGCTGGCAATGGCCACCGGTGTAGGGCGACTTTTCGTCAATGGCCAGGTTGATCAGGTTCACGAACGACTCGAACAGGCGCTCCAGCTGTGTGATGAGCAAGCGGTTGGTGAGGGCAATGGCAGCCTGCGAGGCCAGCGACTCGGCCAGGCCCTGGTCGGCCTCGGAGAATGTGGTGACCTCGCCGGTCTCCCAGTGCCGCGCGTTGATGAGCTGCAGCACGCCGATCAGTTCATGGTCGTGATTCTTCATCGGCACGGTCAGAAACGACTGCGAGCGGTACCCCGTGCGCGCATCGAAACTGCGGGTGCCTGAAAAATCAAAGCCCTCGGCGCTGTACGCATCGGCAATGTTCACCGTGCGGTCGTGGATGGCGGCATACGCGGCCACCAGCGAATCGTTGGGGCTGCCATCTGTGTTGCGCAGCGGCAGGTGCGGAAAATCAATGGGCTTGCCCGTGGTGCCACCGAGGCGAATGTCCAGCGAGTCGGTGCGCAGTATCTCGAACTTGAGCGACTTCCCGTCCTCCGTCACGCTGTAGAGCGTTCCGCCGTCCGCGCCCGTGATGGCCTTGGCAGCCTCCAGAATGTTCTCCAGCAGGCGGTCGATGTTGCGCTCGCGGGAGAGCGCAGCCCCAATACCGTTGAGCTGCTCCAGGCGGCGAAACAGGTTGAGGGAGGGTTCCTGGGCCATAAAACACCTTGGGCGCATGTTGGAGACGCCTGCATCGTAACGAAAAGTGACCGCTATCATCACCCCTTCTTTTCCGCTCTCTCCCCCATTTCGTGGACTCGGTCACACCCCGCTTTCTCACTGTTGCGCTTTACCAGTTTGTCGATCTGCCCGACTGCGCCACACTGCGCGCGCCCCTGCAGACCGTGTGCGACGAGCGCGGCGTGCGCGGCATGCTGCTGCTGGCGCCCGAGGGCATCAACGGCACCATTGCGGGCGCACCCGCCGATGTGCTGGCGGTGCTCACCTGGCTGCGCAGCGATGCCCGCTTTGCGAACCTGCAGCACAAAGAAGCCCCCACCGACCGCCAACCGTTCTACCGCATGCGCGTGCGCCTCAAGCGCGAGATCGTGACCCTGGGCGTGCCAGGCCTGAACCCGGCTCGCAACGCGGGCACCTATGTGAAGCCCGAGAACTGGAACGCACTCATCGACGACCCCAGCGTGGTGGTGGTGGACACGCGCAACGACTACGAAGTGGGTATCGGCACGTTTGAACGCGCCATCAACCCCCACACCAAGAGCTTTGCCGAGTTCCCGGCCTGGGTGGCGCAGCAGTCGCAGCCCGGCGGCGTGCTGGCGGGTAACCCGCGCGTGGCCATGTTCTGCACGGGCGGCATACGGTGCGAGAAATCCACCGCCTACCTCAAATCGCAGGGCTTTGACGAGGTGTACCACTTGGAAGGCGGCATCCTCAAATACCTGGAAACCGTGCCCGAAGAAGACAGCCTGTGGCATGGCGACTGCTTCGTGTTTGACGAACGTGTGTCGGTGGGCCACGGCCTGGCTCCGGGGCACCACCAACTGTGCCGCTCTTGCCGCATGCCACTGGGCGAGGCCGAGCTGCAGTCGCAGCATTACGTGCGCGGCGTGAGCTGCCCGTATTGCCACGGCACGCGCACACCCGAGCAGGAACGCGCGCTGGCAGAGCGGCAACGCCAGATGGACCTGGCGGATCAGCGCGGGCAAGCGCATATCGGCGCGCGGCAACCGGGCAACCGAGCGCGATTCAGCTCCAGCGACGACAAAAATGATCGCGAGGACGACTCCGCGTGAGCGCTGCCCTGCCCGTCCTCTATTCCTTTCGTCGCTGCCCCTACGCCATGCGCGCCCGGCTGGCGCTGGCTGTCAGTGGCCAGGCCTGCGAACTGCGCGAGGTGGTGTTGCGCAACAAGCCACAGGGCCTGCTGCACGCCTCCCCCAAGGGCACTGTGCCCGTGCTGGTGCTGCCGAGTGGCCAGGTGCTGGAGCAGAGCCTGGAGATCATGCTGTGGGCGCTGGTGCAGCACGACCCCGAGGGCTGGCTCATCCCCAGCCACGGCAATCTGCAGGACATGCTGGCGCTAATTGCCGAATGCGATGGCCCGTTCAAGCAGGCGCTGGACCGGTGCAAATATCCCAGCCGCTACCCCGATGCCGACATCGGCGCAGAACGCGCCCGCGCCGTGGCCTGGCTGGGGGGGCTGGAGGCGCGTCTCTGGCCGGACCAGCCCTATCTGTTCGGCACCCATGCGGCCCTGGCCGATATGGCGATTGCGCCTTTTGTACGGCAGTTTGCAGGCATTGATGCCGATTGGTGGGCCGCACAGCCCTGGCCCCGCCTGCAAGCCTGGCTGGCGCAGTGGCAGGCCAGCGATCGTTTGGCCAGCGTGATGCACAAGCTACCCGCATGGGTGGATGGGACAGAGGGTGTGCTGTTTGCGCGTCCGGCAAAGAGGCTCGCGCCTGGGGCCGCCACCGCACGGCCAGACTCCGAAGGACGCTGACATGGTGGGGTCTGTTCTCGTCGGCATGCTGTGTGCTCACCTGCTGTGCTTCGCGGTGATGTTTTTGCTCATCAGCAAGCGCTTGCAGGGCAAGAAGATGGGCATGGATTTTTTTGCCATGGGCAACTTGCTGCTGGGGCTTGCCTATGTGCTGCAGTTGGTGGAAGGCGGCCCGGCCTGGAGCATGATGAGCGTGGTCAACCACACCCTCACCCTGGCGGCCCCGATCACCTATGGCCTCGGGGTCATGCGGTTCTTTGGATTTCCCGCGCCGCTGTGGCGGCCGCTGGCGGCATTTGTGCTCGCCTACTCCGCCGCACAGGCACTGATTCAGTGGAGCTTGGGGCCGGTCGCCCGCTACGCCATGCTGTCCGGGATGTCTGCGCTGCTGTTCCTGGTCATGACGCTCGCGGCACTCTATGGTGTTCGCACATTCGCCAAGCACCTGTACCGCGAAATGGCATTTTTCGCGCTCCTGATCAGTGGCATCTGCATTCTGAACGCAATCAAGTTCATAAGGCTACTCCAGGGCGGACTGGAAGTGCTGCACATGGACAGCAGCTTTCAGATGGTGTTCTACATCTATATGTCGTCCCTGGCGACGGTGGTGCCACCCTTCATGATTTGGCTGGTGTTCCGGCGCCTGACCGATGATCTGAGCCAGATGGCGGCGCGCGATCCCATGACGCAACTGCTCAATCGCCGGGGGCTTTCAGAAGCGCTGGAGCAACACTTCAACCTCCACAACGTCGCGCCCGCTTACTTGCTGCTGCTGGACGTGGACCACTTCAAACGCATCAACGACACCTACGGACACCAGGCTGGCGACACCGTGCTGCGCCATGTTGCAGATGTGCTGCGCACCACCGTGCGCCGAGGCGACCTGACGGGCCGCATAGGAGGAGAAGAGTTTGTGGCTGTCTGCCTCGACAGTGATGATGTCGGCGTCGTGCAGTTGGCAGAACGACTGCGCGCAGCGGTCGAAGAACAGGCCATTCACGTGAGCGGCCACGACAAACCGCTGCACTGCACCGTCACCATTGGTGTGTCACCCCGGTTCGCCAACGGCCACGCCTTGGAGAAGGCCCTGCGGGCTGCCGATGTCGCGCTTTACCAGGGCAAGGCAGCTGGGCGCAACCGGATCGAGAAGGCCCATGCATTCGCTGATATCGCACCATTGCCAGGTGCTGGCGCCTCTGCGACTACCTGATCGAATGCTCCCGAAACCTGGATTCTCAGCGTGAAGACCTGCCATGCCAACGCAAAAAAAATGACGCTCACAAGGAGCGCCTTTTTTTCTGATGCAAGTTACGGGCTACGACAAGCGAGCCGACCCCGGCGCATCAAGCCATCGAGTAACCGGAACCCCGACGATTGCCGCTGGTGAACCCGCGCACCAACAGCGCCAGCAGCACCACCGCAAACCCCACAAAACACACAAACGACCAGTTGGCTATCGAGCCACCCAGGAACGTCCAGTCAATCGCAGCGCAGTCACCGGAGCCCCGGAAGATCATGGGGATAGCGCGGCTGATGGGATAGTTTTCGATCATGCCGTAGAAGTCGCGGCCGCAGGTGGCGACTTCGGGTGGGTACCACTGCAGCCAGCTCTGGCGGGCCGCCACGAAGGCGCCGAAGCCGGATGCGATCAGGGCCAGCGCGCCCCAGCCCATCCACCAGCCTTTTGAGCCCCTAGCGCTTGCCAGACCTGTGAAGATTGCTACACCAATGAGAGCATAGCGCTGCACGATGCACATGGGACAAGGCTCCAGGCCCACCACATGCTGCAGGTACATGCCAAAAGCCAGCATCGCCACACAAGCCACGCTGATCAGTGCCAGCACGCGGCGCGGGGCCTGATCGATCCAGTTCAACACCATCATTCTTATCCCTCATCCAATAGCCATTGCAAACGGTGCCGCCTCCGAAACGGGCGCGGCCCATGCCAGTACACCCGTGGATCTGGCTCCGCCAGTCCACCGGGTGCGCCCCCTCAGGGGGAAGACGCGCAGCGGCTCAGGGGGAGTCAGATTCCAGCGGCGTGATCCAAGAACACGCGGGCGCGGCGCGGTGTCACCACCAGCGTTTCACCCTCCTTGAAACCCATTTCCTTGAACTGCTGCGCAGGGATCTGCGCTTCGATCAAGTGGTCTGGGGACGCATTGTCCGCTGGTTTGTGGTCGTCGGAGGGAATAAGTTCCAGCCGCGCAATCGGGCCCACCACAATGGCGCGGCTCAGTTGGGCCACGATGCCGCGCGGGCGACCTTGGGCGTCGAGCCCGGCGCCGGGCGAATAGCGCTCCACATCCAGGTCGTGCGGCCGCACATAGGCAAAGGCCTTGGCGTTTTGCGCCTGGCTGTGTTCGGGCGAGTCGATCTGCATGCCGTCGAGGTGCACCAGGCCTTCATGGGCGCGGCCGTGGAACAGGTTCACATCACCCAAAAAGCCATACACAAACGGGCTGGCTGGCTGGTCCCATACCTGCTGGGGCGAGCCGCTTTGCTCAATGCGGCCTTGGTTGATCACCACCACGCGGTCGGCCACTTCCAGCGCTTCTTCCTGGTCATGGGTCACGAAGATCGAGGTGACATGCAGTTCGTCGTGCAGGCGGCGCAGCCAGCGGCGCAGTTCCTTGCGCACCTTGGCGTCCAGGGCTCCGAAGGGCTCGTCGAGCAGCAGCACCTTGGGCTCCACCGCCAGGGCACGGGCCAGGGCGATGCGCTGGCGCTGGCCGCCGGACAGCTGCGAGGGATAGCGCTCGGCCAACCAGTCGAGCTGCACGAGCTTGAGCAGGTCAGTCACCTTTTGCTTGATCTGCGCCTCGCTCGGTCGCTCACTGCGGGGCTTGACGCGCAGGCCGAAGGCCACGTTCTCGAACACCGTCATGTGGCGAAACAGCGCGTAGTGCTGGAACACGAAGCCCACGTTGCGCTCGCGCACGTGCACATCGGTGGTGTCTTCGCCGCTGAAATGGATGGTGCCCACATCGGCCGTCTCCAGGCCCGCGATGATGCGCAGCAGCGTGGTCTTGCCGCAGCCCGAGGGGCCCAGCAGCGCGATGAGTTCGCCCGACGCGATATCGAGGCTCACATCGCGCAGCGCCTGGAAGTCGCCGAATTGCTTGCTGACGTTACGGATTTCAATGCTCATGGTCTTCTTCCTTCAGCGGGCGGTTGGCAAAGGCGCGGGCCGCTCGGGGGGCAATTCGGCAGCCGCCTTCAGCGCCTGCTCGTTGCGGTGCTCTGCAATGGTCTTGATCACCAGGGTGACGAGCGCCAGCAGCGCCAGCAGCGAGGCCGCCGCAAACGCAGCCACCGACTGGTATTCGTTGTAGAGAATCTCGACGTGCAGCGGGATGGTGTTGGTCTGCCCACGGATGTGGCCCGACACCACGGACACCGCGCCAAACTCGCCCATGGCCCGCGCATTGCACAGGATCACGCCGTACAGCAGGCCCCACTTGATGTTGGGCAGCGTCACGTACCAGAAGGTCTGCCAGCCGGTGGCGCCCAGCACGATGGCGGCCTGCTCCTCGTCGTTGCCCTGCGCCTGCATCAGCGGGATCAGCTCACGCGCGATGAACGGGAAGGTCACAAATACGGTGGCCAGCACGATGCCCGGCACGGCAAAGATGATCTTGATGTCGTGTGCCTGCAGCCAGGGGCCAAACCAGCCCTGTGCGCCGAACATCAGCACATAGATCAGGCCCGCCACCACGGGCGACACCGAGAACGGCAGGTCCACCAACGTGGTCAAGAACGCCTTGCCCTTGAACTCGTACTTGGCAATGCACCAGGCCGCTGCCACGCCAAACACCAGGTTCAGCGGCACCGCAATCAGCGCGGTGATGAGCGTGAGCTTGATGGCTGACCAGGCGTCGGGTTCACGCAGACCCTCCAGGTAAGCGCCAAAGCCTTTGCGCAGCGCCTCGGCGAACACGGCGGCCAGCGGCAACACCAGGAACAGCAGCATGAAGGCGAGCGCGACAGCAATCAGGGTGTAGCGCACCCACGGCGATTCGGTCGTGCCCGCTTGGGCGCGGCGTATGGTTCGGGAGTTGTTGCCGCTCATGCTGGAGCCCCCGCATGGCGACGCTGCCATGCCTGTAGTGCGTTGATGACCAAGAGCAGGATGAACGAGATCACGAGCATCACCACGGCCACGGCCGTGGCGCCTGCGTAGTCGTACTGCTCCAGCTTGCCGATGATGATCAGCGGCGTGATCTCCGACACCATGGGCATGTTGCCCGCGATGAAGATGACCGAACCGTACTCCCCCACCGCCCGCGCAAATGCCATGGCAAAGCCAGTGAGCAGTGCAGGGGTGATGGAGGGCAGGATGACCTTGGTGAAGGTTTGCAGGCGCGTGGCACCCAGGCAGGTGGCGGCTTCTTCCAGCTCCTTCTCGGCATCTTCGAGCACGGGCTGCACGGTGCGCACCACAAACGGCAGGCCGATGAAAATCAGCGCAATCACGATACCCGCAGGCTTGAACGCGAGCTGAATGCCCATGGGCTCCAGAATCTGCCCGACCCAGCCATTGCCCGCCAGCAAGGCGGTCAGCGAGATGCCGGCCACGGCGGTGGGCAGCGCAAACGGCAGGTCTACCAGCGCGTCCACAATCTTCTTACCCGGAAACTTGTAGCGCACCAGCACCCAGGCGATCAGCAGGCCGAACACCAGGTTGACCAGCGCCGCAAGGAATGAAGCCCCGAAGGTGAGCCGGTACGAAGCCATCACGCGGGGCGCACTGATGGCCGCCCAGAACTGCTCCCAGGTCAGCGTGAAGGTCTTGAAGATCAGTGCCGACAACGGGATCAGCACGATGATGCTCAGATAGAAAAGCGTGTAGCCCAGAGTCAGTCCGAAGCCGGGCAGCACGCGTTTGGGCGCGCGCCGTCCGGCCGGGGCTGCGGCCACTGCAGTCGCGGTGGTCATAAGTGAGGAGGTAGAAACGAAACGCGCTGGCTTACTTGGCGCCGGGCGTGTAGAGCTTGTCGAACTGGCCGCCATCATTGAAGTGCACCTTCTGCGCTTCGGTCAGCGAGCCGAAATACTTGGCCACCGTGAACTGCTTGAGCGGCTTGAACGTGTCGGCGTACTTCTTGAGCACGGTTTCCGAGCGGGGACGAATCGCATGCTTGGCCGCGATCTCCTGCGCTTCGTCAGAGTACAGGTAGTCCAGGTAGGCCTTGGCCAGCTGGGCGGTGCCTTTCTTGGCCACGGTGCGCTCCACCACGGCCACGGGGTTCTCGGCCACCACGCTCACCGACGGGTAGATCGCATCGACCTTGCCGGCGCCGAATTCGCGGTCGATGGAGACCACCTCGGATTCGAACGTGATCAGCACATCGCCCTGGTTGCGTTGCAGGAAGGTGGCCGTGGCGTCACGTCCACCCTTGGCCAGGATGGGCACGTTCTTGTAGAGCTTGCCCACGAACTCGGCAGCCTGCGCCTCGGTGCCACCCTTTTCACGCACGGCGCCCCAGGCAGCCAGATAGGCATAACGGCCGTTGCCGCCGGTCTTGGGGTTCACCACGATCACCTGCACGCCGGGCTTGATGAGGTCTTCCCAGTCCTTGATGCCTTTGGGGTTGCCGTTGCGCACCAGGAACAGCATGGTCGAGGTGGTGGGCGATGCGTCGTGCGGAAACTTCTTGGCCCAGTCCTTGGCCACCACGCCGCTGTCGGCCAGGAACTGCACGTCGGTGGTTGTGTTCATGGTCACCACGTCGGCGGCCAGGCCGTCGTTCACGGCACGCGCCTGGGCGCTGGAGCCGGCGTGCGACTGGTCGATCTTCACGTCCTGGCCAGTGGTCTTCTTGTAGTGCGCGGCAAAGGCGGCGTTGTAGTCCTTGTAGAACTCGCGGGCCACGTCATACGACACGTTCAACAGGGAATTCTGTGCGGCAGCCATGCCGCTGGCGGCCAGGGCCAGGGAGGCAAGAAGGGTCTTGAGTTTCAAAGAAGTCATGGTGGTGTCGCCCAAAAAATACTGGAGATGACGCATTGTGCGGAGGCGCCCTTAAAACTCAAAAGAATATATTCTTGTTAATTAATCGTATATTGGCATATGGATTTTTCATCGACCGCCGCAGGTCGATTGCATGCCTGCCCGGGTAGCCGCCCCGTACGCGGCGCTTCAAGCCAAATAAGCCGCTAGCGCTTTAATATCAAGCGCTAATAGCTATTAAAATTATAGCAATCAGGCCGCTGCAGACGTTACGTGTGTTGGGGCGGCAGGCTGCTGCGGCACGGCGTGGTCGCCTTCCAGCGATTGCAGCAATGCCCAGCCCAGGGGCCATTCGCCATGGCCCGAGTCGATGTTGATGTGCCCGGCGTTTTGCATGCGCACGAACTCGCTGCCCCAGGCCCGGGCATAGGCACCCGCCAGCCGGATGGGGCAAAAAGGGTCGTTGCTGCTGGCCACCACAATGCTGCGGTAGGGCAGCGCGGCGTAGGGCACGGGCGCAAAGTCGCTCAGGATGGCGCGGCGCTCCGGGTCTGCCGGGGCCACCAGCAGCGCGCCGCACACCCGGGCCGCTGCCTCGGGGCCCATATGAGAGGTAGCGATGCAGCCCAGGCTGTGCGCCACGATCACCACGGGGTTCGGCGCGGCCAACACGGTCTTTTCCAGTTGCCCCACCCAGGCCGTCCGGGTGGGCGTGATCCAGTCGTCCTGCACCACGCGGCGCGCATTGGGCAGGCGCTCGGCCCACAGGCTTTGCCAGTGTCCGGGGCCAGAGTCGCGCCAGCCGGGGACGATGATGATGGAGATGGTAGGGGTCACAGCACTTGCATTCTGCGAGCCGCACCTTAAAACCCAAACGACTTAATTCTTGTTATTTAATCGCCAAAACATCTAAAAAAGCCTCAACTCCTGCCCAGACAAACAAGCATTGACTATCGAGTAGATAAATTAAACCAAACGGTTTAATTTACAACCAATCAGTACAATGTAACTGAATGCAAACAACTTGCTGTGGTCTGCCCCTCCAACGGGGACGCCTGGCGGTTTGTATGGGCAACGTCGCCCCAAGACATCTTCAAGAGGCACCTTCAATGCACACATGGAAAATCAGCCAGCGCCTGATGGCGGGCTTCGGCCTGGTCATCGTGGCTTTGCTCGGCATGTCGGTCTACAGCGTGCTCATTGCACGGGGCATCGATGGCGCATGACCGCCAATGCCACGCAAAACGCTGTCATCCAGCGCGCTGCCATCAACTTCCGGGGTTCGGCCCACGACCGCTCCATCGCGGTGCGGGATGTGGTGCTGGCGCCCAACGACGAGGCGCGCAAAAAAGAGATTGAATCCATCGCGCGGCTGGCCGACTTTTATGCCCAGTCCGCCACGCAACTCGACAACGTGCTGAAAACCGCAAAAGAGGTCCCACCCGAAGTGGGCCCCATGGTGCAAGCGCTCAAGGACATCGAGGCACGCACGGTGGCCACCACCAGCAAGGTGGTTGCACTGATGCAGGCTGGCGACCGCGCGGGCGCCGAAGCCCTGCTCTGGGCCGAGGCCAAACCGCAGTACGAGCAATGGCTGACCGCAGCCAACAAGCTCATCGACTACGAGGAAGGCCGCATCATCAAGAACAGCCAGACGGCCAACCAGGACGCCAGCCAATTCACCGGCGTGATGCTGTCCATCACCCTGCTGGCCGTGCTGATCAGCGTGGCGGTGACAGTGCTGGTATCGCGCAGCATTGGCCGCGAGCTGGGGGCAGAGCCCAGCGAAGTGCGCGCCGTGGTGCAGGCCATCCAGCAAGGCAACCTGACGGCGCACGTGCAGGTCAAGGCGGGCGACACCGGCAGCGTGATGGTGGCCGTGCGCGACATGCAACAGCGCTTTCATGAACTGGTCTCGGCCGTGCGCGACAACATTGCGCAGCTGCGCACCACCAGCGATGACATCAGCAGTGGCAACCAGAACCTGGGCCACCGCACCGAACAAGCCGCCAGCAGCCTGGAGCAAACCGCCGCCAGCATGGAAGAGCTGACCGCCACCGTGCGCCAGAGCGCCGACTCGGCCCGCCAGGCCAACCAACTGGCCACCACCGCCGCCAGCACCGCCACCAAGGGCGGCGAGGTGATGCAGCAGGTGGTGAGCACCATGCAGGACATCCACCACAGCAGCCAGAAGATCGCCGACATCATCGGCGTGATCGACGGCATTGCGTTCCAGACCAACATCCTGGCGCTGAACGCTGCCGTGGAAGCAGCCCGCGCGGGCGAGCAGGGGCGGGGCTTTGCGGTGGTGGCCACCGAGGTGCGCAGCCTGGCGCAGCGCAGCGCCGAGGCCGCCAAGGAGATCAAGGCGCTGATCCAGTCCAGCGTCGAAAAAGTGGACTCGGGCACCCAGCTTGTGGCCAATGCCGGTGACACCATGAACGAGATCGTGCAAGGCGTGCAGCGCGTGAACGGCATCATCGGCGAGATCAGCACCGCCGCTGCCGAGCAGAGCGACGGCATCTCGCAGGTCAACGTGGCCGTGACCCAGCTGGACCAGATGACGCAGCAAAACGGCGCGCTGGTGGGTGAAAGCACCGCTGCCGCAGAGAACCTGCGCCAGCAGGCCCAGCGCCTGGCAGAGCTGGTGGCCGTGTTCCAGGTCAGCGGCAGCGCTGCAGCAGGCATGGGCACACGCGCCACAGCGAGTCACCGGGGCAATGCCCTGCCCACCACCAGCGTGCGACGCCTAGCTCACTGAGACCGCAGTGCGAACGGTAGGCCCGCAAGCTTGGGTGCGATGCAGTGCTGAAAACTATTTTTGATTTTTTTTGGGCACCTCTCAACCCCATTGACCCACCCCGTTCGTTTCATACAGCACCACCACATTTTTTTGATGGAGCTGCTATGAAACCCCGTTCGCTCACCCTGCCCGCCCTCGCCGCCCTGACGGCATTGCTGGGCCTGGCCCACCTTCCTGCCCAGGCCATTGGCCGCCTGGCTGATGTCACCATCGTGGACCGTGACACCGGCGCCACGCTGCCGGTGCACTACGCCCGGGGCGAATACTGGGTGGCAGGGCGGCCCGGGGCGCGGTATGCCATCACGGTGCGCAACCGGCTGGGAGAGCGGGTGCTGGCCGTTCCCTCGGTGGACGGAGTCAATGTGCTCAGCGGCGAAACCGCTGCATGGGACCAGCGCGGGTATGTGTTCTCGCCGTACGAGCGCTACCAGATCACCGGCTGGCGCAAGAGCGACAGCCAGGTAGCGGCCTTCGAGTTTTCCCACATTGCCAACTCGTATGCCGCCCGCACGGGCCGCCCGGCGCATGTGGGCGTGATTGGCGTGGCACTGTTCCGCGAACAGCCGCCGGTGCCCCAGCCTGCCCCCGCCATCACCCCCGAGCCCTACAGCCAGCGCCGTGACAACGGCCACGGCCTCGGGCGCCTGCGGGAGGAACCCACGTCACCCGCTGCCGCTGCACCGGCGGCCCCTGAGCCATCGGCCGAATCCTCTGCCCGCTCGCAATCTGCCGACAGAGTGGCCAAGGCCGCCCCCATGCCGTCGGCCAAGCTGGGCACGGCGCACGGCCAGCGCGAGACCTCGGTCGTCACCCACACCAGCTTCACGCGCCTGCAGGAGCAGCCCAATGAAATCATCAGCATCCGCTACGACAGCTGCGAGAACCTGGTGGCCAGCGGCATCATCCGCGAACGGCCGGCGCGCATGCCGGTGCCCCGGGCATTCCCGCAATCGGACAACCTGTCCTATGTGCCGGACCCGAATTGACTGGGCCCGGGATAGCGGACCGGCCATGCGCAGCCATCCCGCGCGCAGGTGAACGGGCGCCTCGCACAGTGCGCGGCGGCCGACTGCCCCTGATCCGACCCAGCCATTCCGCTCGTTTCACTCAGCACCAATAACATCGTCAAAGGGCCGCTATGAAAACCGGTTCCCCCACACTCCCTGCCCTCATCCATACCACCGTCACCGCGCTGGCCGTACTGCTCGCGCTGACCAGCTTGCACGCCCAGGCCATCGGCCGCCTGGCCCAAGTCACTATCGTCAACCCCAATACAGGCGCCAGGCTGCCGATGTACTACGCCAAGGGCCAATACTGGGTCGCTGGCCGACCTGGGGCCCAGTATGCGGTCACATTGCACAATCACAGCGGCGATAGGGTGAATGTCGTGCTAATGGTGGATGGCGTCGACGTACTCACCGGTCAGACCGATGAGTTCACCGGTCAGAACGACGGGTGGAGACGGAGCGGCTATGTGTTCTTGCCCCATGCGCGCGATCGAATTGCCGGCTGGTACAAATCCAGCGGCACGTTGCCTTACTTCGAGTTCGCAAACGTTGCAAACTCCCACGCTGACCTCACTGCTCGCTCAACCAAGGTGGGCCTGATCCAGATTGCATTGTTCCGCCAGCGGATCATCGACCCCGTTGCACAGGTGAGGCCTGAACCGTCCGGCCAACGCCGCAACAAAGTTAGCAACGAAGACCGTCTGAGCGAGGAAGCCCCGCACGGGCAGCGCCAGACCCCGGTTGTGTCGCACCTCCTCGAAGAGGTCATCAGCATCCGTTACGACAGCCGCAAAAACCTGATTGCAAAAGGCGTGATCCGGAAGCGGCGTGCGCACCCGCCGGTACCGCAAACCGTACCGCAAACCGTGCCGCAATCGGACAACGTGTCTTACGTACCAGACCCGAGGTAGGCCCTGAATGCAACCCCAGCGGATCTGCCCGCGAGCGCATGAGTCCCTCCCATAATGCGCGGGTGCCATCCACCCCATTCCCCGCCACCATGGAGGACTCCGACGAAGCGCTGATGTTGCGCTACGCCGCAGGAGACCTCGGCGCGTTCGATGTACTGTATGGGCGGCACGAACTGGCGGTGTGGCGGTTTGTGTTTCGCAGCGTCAAGGTGCAGGCCGTGGCCGATGACCTGCTGCAGGACGTGTGGTTTGCCGTGGCGCGCAATGCTGCCCGCTACGAGGTGAAAGCCAAGTTCCGCACCTGGCTGTTCACCCTGGCGCACCACCGGCTGGTGGACCACCTGCGCACCGCCAGGCACCACACCAGCCTGGATGCGAGCGACGACGATGCGCGCAGGCTGGCCGACACGCTGGTGGCCGACTCGGGCTTTGGGCCCGTGCGGCAACTACAGTCGCGCGAACAAGCGGCCGCGCTGATTGCGGCGGTGGAACAGTTGCCGCTGGAGCAGCGCGAGGCCTTCCTGCTGCAGGCCGAAGGCGACCTGGGCGTGCAGGAGATTGCCGAGGCCACCGGCGTGAATTTCGAAACCGCCAAGAGCCGCCTGCGCTACGCGCGGGCCAGCCTGCGCCAGCACCTCAAGGAGTTTGTATGAACCTGCAGGACGACGAGCTGGTCCGGCGCTACCACGAAGCCAGCGCGCAGGAAGGCGCCCGCCCCGGCGCGCATGTGCGCGAGGCCGTGCGCGCGCATGCACAGATGGTGGCGGCCGCCCACACTGGAGGCCCCGCTCCAACGCCTGAAGCCCCCGCCGCCAACCAGGCACGCTGGAAGATCTCGGCCCTGGCCACCGTGGCCGTGGTGGGCCTGACCGGTTTGCTGATGCTGCAGTTCGAACGCGGCACGCCCGAGGAGCGGGACACCGCATTCAGCCACCGCCGGGCCGAGGCGCCCGCACCTGCAGCCCAAACCGCCCCCGCACCCAAGCCCCTGCCAGAGGCCCTCTCCGCGCCTCCGTCGGCCACATTGCCAGCCCCCCCCGACAGCGCACAGGAGCAGGAGCGCGCCCGCAACACCACCAGCCCGGCCACGGGGGCCGTGGCTCCCAAGTCCACCACGGCACCTTCGCCTGCGCACGCACCGACCCCCGCGCAGCCCTTAGCCAAGACCGCGCCAGCACCAACCCCGGCACCAACTCCAGCACCTGCCACGGCTGTGGCCCCAGCCCCCGCGTCTGCCTCCACAGCAGCCGCAGAAACTGAAACCCTGCACGCCCCCCGCGCAGCCGGAGCCATGTCTGGGTTCCCCGCATCGCCCTCCCCGGTCGCCGCCCCCAACGCCGAGAGGCGCGAGCACGCGGCAACAGCTCCCACAAAACAGCCCCCACCACCAGCCGCGCCCGAGCCCCAGGCAGCGGCCGCTGCTGCAGCCCCGGCCGCCCGCAGCCCGCTGGCCGACTCTGCGGCCCGCGACAGCAACGGAGCAGCCAACGCCTCCATGCAAAAACGCCTCGGGGCATCGTTGCCAGGCAACGTGTGGGACGCTGCCCGTGCGGGCAACCCTCAGCAGATAGAAAGCCTCGTCCGCCAGGGCACGCCTGTGGACGCCCGCGACAACGAGGGCAGAACCGCCTTGATGCTGGCAGCGATGAACGGCCACACCACCACCGCCCAGAAGCTCCTGGCCCTGGGCGCCAACCCCCGGCTGGTGGACCGCGAGGGCCTGAATGCGGCGCAGTGGGCTGCGCAGCGGGGGCATACGCGCCTGGCCGAGTTGCTGGAGGCGGTGCGCTGAGGGCGGCGGAGATGGACTCAGCCCGAACGGTCTTCTGATTGATCAGCCGCGCATCGGCATCAGAACCGCACGGCCTCAAACGCAGGATGCAGCGCGTCGATCCAGTGGTCCAGCTCGTCCTGCGTTACGTGCAGGTGGTCCATGCAGGCCTGCCCATGCTGCTGCCATTTGCGCGTGGGCGGAAGGTTGTCATGCTGGTTGACCAGAAACTCGGCCAGCAGGCCCAGGGCCACCAAGTGGCGTACGGTAGGGTCAAACCGCTCGTCATCGAGGCAGGCAAAGTCGTGGTGCAGCCAGATGGCTTGCGCTACGTCGCCTGGCAGGTGCCAGGTGCGCGCGACGATGGCGCCCATCACGGCGTGGTCGGTGCGGTGGCTGGCGTTTTCGGTCTGGGTGAAGGTGCGGTCCTTGCGCGCCAGGGCCTCGGTCACGGTGCCAGCATAGCCGCGCACCGCCTTCACCAACACCGGCATGCCCACATGGCAGAACAGACCGAAGCTGTAGCCCAGGCCCGGGTCAAAGCTGTAGAGCTGGTGGCCGATGTGTTCGCAGGCGATGGCGCGGCGCTGCGAGCTTTCCCAGAAATGCTCCAGCAGCGGCGACCGCACCTGCAGCGCGTTGCGCGTGATGAAGGCCGCTAGCAACTGCACCGCTGGCTGCAGCCCCAACACCGTGAGCGCCATGCCCACGGTCTGCACCGGCTGGGCCAGGCCATACAGCGGGCTGTTGGCCAGCCGCATGACGGCAGCGGCCAGGGCCACGTCGGAGGACGCCAATTGTTCCAGGGCCGCCGAATCCAGCTCGGGCTCGGCCATGATCTGCTGCAGGCGCAGCAACGATTCGGGGCACGGCGGAACCACGATGGCCCGCACGGCGGGGTGCACACGGGCCTGCCGGATGTCTTGGTCGATGGGGTGTGGAGCAGTCACAAAAAATCCCCGGGCCGCCGCGTGTGCTGAACACAGGGACGGGGGCAGCCCGCACAGTTGCAATTCGTTGCATTGTGGGGCCAAAAAGCGTGCCGCCCATTGAACCCGTGTACAAGCGCAGTCTTTGCGCTCAGCAACTCAGATATTCGCGCCGTCGAGCCCCTGCAGGGCCTGCCGCGTGCTCAGGCTGCTGCGCCCGGGCATGGCCTCGCCCAGGTAGTCCAGAAACCGCCGCACGGCGGGCGACAGCCCACGGCGCGAGGGGAACACCGCATGCACGATGGCGGGCGCGGGCGCCCAGTCAGGCAGCACCCGCACCAGCTTGCGCTCGCGCATTTCTTCCTGGCACATGTAGTCGGGCATCCAGCACACGCCGGTGCCCGCCACGGCGGCGTATTTGAGTGTGAGCAGGTCATCGGCCACATAGCGCGGCGTGTGCTGCACCATCTGGTGCACGCCGCCAGGGCCGATGAGATTCCAGATGGACCGGCCCTCGGGTGCCGACATGGCAATGCTGTCAAGCTTGGCCAGATCGTCCAGCGTCTTTGGCGTGCCCTGGCGGATCAGCAGCTCGGGGCTGGCCACCAGGATCTGCGTGGTGTGGTCCAGCCGCTTGACGACCATGCTGCCGCTGTCGTCCACCGAGGGGCGCACGCGCAGCGCCACGTCGATGCCCTCCTCCACCAGGTTCACCGCACGGTTGCTCACCAGCATGTCGATACGCACCTCGGGGTACTGGGCGAGAAACCGGGGCATCAGCTCGGCCACCACGGTCTGCGCCAGCGTCACCGGGCAACTCACGCGGATGGTGCCGCGCGGTGTGGTCTGCACCTGGGCCACAGTGTCGGCCGCAGCCTGGGCCGACTCGCGCATGGCCTGGCAATGGCGCAAGTAGGCCTCGCCCACTTCGGTTAGCGACAGCTTGCGGGTGGTGCGTTGCAGCAGACGCACACCCAGCTGCGTCTCCAGGTCGGACACGCGCCGCGACAGGCGCGACTTGGGGATGCCGAGGGCGCGGCCGGCAGCGGCAAAGCCACCGCGCTCCACCACTTCGGCGAAATACAGCATGTCATTGAGGTCTTGCATGGTGGAAGTGCGGGTTGTAGCCGCGCGCGATTCATTCGATGGATGGAACAATCTATCTCAAATTAACCACCTTATCAACAAATGGATGAACAACCACAATTCATCCCATGGCCACACGCTGTGGCTCCATCCACAGAACCCCAAGGAGTTTTTCATGCAACTGCTTCACGTTGATTCCGCCATCACCGGTGCCAACTCCGTTTCGCGACAGCTCACGGCACAGATCGTGGCCGCCTACAAAGCCAGCCATCCAGCCACCGAGGTGACCTACCTCGATCTGGTAGCCAATACCCCCGCACACTTCACCATGGACGCAATGACTCCGCGCACTGGCCAGACCGAAGGCTTGAGCGAAGCGCAAAAGCGCGAGAACGCGGTGTCCGAGCAACTGGTCAGCCAGTTTCTGGCAGCCGACGTGGTGGTGATTGGCGCACCGCTGTACAACTTCAGCATTCCCACCCAGCTCAAGGCTTGGATCGACCGGCTTGCCCAACCCGGCCGCACGTTCCAGTACACCGCCAACGGGCCCGAAGGCCTGGCCAAAGGCAAGACTGTGATCGTGGCCTCCACCCGGGGTGGCGTGTATTCCACCAGCGAAGGCGGCCAGGCCATGGAGCACCAGGAAAGCTACTTGAAGGTGGTGTTCGGCTTCTTCGGCATCACCGACGTGCGGTTTGTGCGCGCTGAAGGCGTGGCCATGGGCCCTGATGCCAAGGCCGCAGCCCTGGCTTCCGCCGAAGTGGAAATCACCAACCACACCGGCGCCGCAGCCAACCAGGCCAGCGTAGCGCAAGCGGCCTGAACGGCAACTGCAGGGCCCTGGGGACCCTCTGCACGAATCACCGCACCGTGTGCATCTGCGGATTCGGGTGGTCTGCGGTGTTGCAAAACCTCGCAATAGCTACAGCTATTGCTGCGTTTTGCGCCTGGCAGCCCCTCCCGATCCGCAGCGCACACTTACCGCTCGATTCGTGCAGAGGATCCCTAGTGTCCTGAGTTGGAAATTCATTACATCAACGAACTTCCAACTCAGGACACCAGGCCCCGCCAACATTGACAAACCCGGCTCCCTGCCGGGTTTTGTTTTTATGTTGAAAAGTGACTCCATCGCTTATTAGATAAGCACTAATAGCTATAAATTAAATAGCAAATCCGCATTCAGACGATTGTGCGGCTTGTCGACTGCCGCTGCAGCCACTGCCGGGCCAGTTGCTCCGGCGGCAGCGCCGGGGCAAACAGCCAGCCCTGAAAACGCTCGCAGCCCATCTTGATCAAAAGCTGCAGCTGCTCCTCGGTCTCCACCCCTTCTGCCACCACCGAAAGGCCCAGCGTGCGAGCCAGCGCATTGATGGTGGCGCAGATCTCGCGGTCGTTCACATCCACCACGATGTCGCGCACAAACACCTTGTCGATCTTCAGCTCACCCACTGGCAGGCGCTTGAGCTTGATGAGCGACGAGTGCCCGGTGCCAAAGTCGTCGATCGACAGCGCAAAACCCGCGTTTTTCAGGTCGAGCGCAATGGCGTAGAGCGACTCGTCCAGCAACTGCGACTCGGTGATCTCCAGCACCAGGTCCGCAGGCGCCACCCCCGCGCGCTGGGTGACTCCCAGCAAGGTTTGGGTGAACCCTGGTTCGCGCAGCTGGATGGTGGAGACATTGACCGACACCACCGGCACCTGCCAGCCCTCGGCGCGCCACTGCGCCACCTGGCGGCAGGCGGTGTCGAACACCCACAGGCCCATCGGCACGATGAGCCCGCTCTCCTCGGCCAGCGGAATGAACTCGTCCGGCGGTACCGCCTTGCCGTCTAACGACCAGCGCAGCAGCGCCTCGGCGCCCACCGTATGGCGCTGCTGGTTGAGCTGGGGCTGGTACACCAGCGTGAACTCGCCACCCTGCAGCGCGCTGTGCAGGCGGCGGCGCAGCTCCAGCCGACTGCGCGTGATCTGCGTGAACTCCTCGATGTAGAAACGGTACGAGCCGCGCCCTGCGCTTTTGGTGGCGTGCAGCGCCGAATGCGCGTGGCGCACCAGCTCCACACTGTTGGCAGAGTCGTCCGGGTACAGGCTGATGCCCAGGCTGGCACCCATGTACTGCGCACCTACCTCCGACAGCTCCCAGGGTCTCCCCAGCCCTTCAACCAGCGATGCGGCCAGTTGCGCCAGCTCGGTGCGCGAGGCGGGGCGCAGCAGCATCACGGTGAACTGGTCATTGGCCAGCCGCGACACCAGGCCCTGCCCTGCCAGCAGCTGGGTGATGCGCTGGGCCACCTCACTCAGCAGCGCATCGCCCACGCGGTGGCCGTAGGTTTCGTTCACGCTCTTGAAGTGGTCCAGGTCAATCAGCAGCAGCGCCACACGGCGGTTGGTGCCCTGCGTGTCGCGCGCGGCCTCGGCCACGGCGCGCTCCAGCGCGTCTTCAAAGTAGCGGCGGTTGGGCAGGCCGGTGAGCGCGTCAAAGTGCGCCACCCGGTACAGCTGCTCTTCGTTGCGCAGCACGGCGGCCTCGGCCGTGCGCAGTCGGTTGAGCAGGCTGACCACAATGGTCTGGCGCAGTGCGGCCAGCAGCAGCACCAGCAGGCAGCACACCAAGATGAGCGCCTGCACACCGGCACGCCCGTCGGGCGCGACAAACAGCAGCACCAGGGTGATGGCCGCCAGCGTCATCGACACCAGCGGCACATAGTTCATGGCCCGGTCACACTGGCGGCGGTAGTCGGCATCCACCGACATCTCAAAGCGCAGCCAGCGCGCGCCCCAACCCAGGGCGAGCGCCGAGAGGCTGAAGCTGGCGTTGAACCAGACACCCGGCTCCACCGTGCTGCTGATCACCATCAGGTTCCACTGCATCCAGCTCAGGCCATAGCCCAGCAGGCCCATCAAGACCAGCAGGTGCGAGCGCGCCACCCGCACCCCCACGGTAGGAATGGCCAGCGCCGTGACTCCCGCCGCCGTGAGGAACCCTGCCGGGTACAGCACCAGTACCGTACCCACCGCCGCCGACCCCACCCCGCCCGAGGGCAGATAGATCACCAGGGTGAAGGCCAGCAGCGCCAGCACGGCACCGCCAAAGTCCAGCGCCGCCGGGTAGGCGCGGTCACGCGAGAGGCGGGCAAACGTGGCGCGGATGACGGTGGCCGCCCACAGCGGGCCCCCGGCCAGAAAGAACAGGTCGGCAGGCGCGGGGAACGGGTTCCAGTCCAGCGCCACCTGCACGTTCCACACCATCTGCCCCACAGCCACCAGCAGGGCAAAGGCCAGCAGACCGGCGTGCAGCGCGCGGTCGGTAGGCGGCGCCTGCACCCAGCCGCGCCAGGCCCAGAAGGCCGACAGCCCAAACGCCAGCGTCCACGAGGCGTTGTCCAGAAACACCCGCACGCTGACGTCCGGCACCCACAGCGACGCGGCGAACAACAGCGTGGCTGCGCTCAACCAGACCGCTGAGAGGATTCGTTCCGCGAAGGACATGGGTGGGGGGCCGTGGTGGAAGGGGTGTGCTGGGCGTAATTGCTACAGAACGTTAACCCTCCCATTGTGGACGCAAGCGTGGCCCGCCTGTTTCCCCTCAAAGCAGCCGGGGCACTGGGCCGGCCAATAGCTACCAAAAAAATAGCATCCAGCGCCTGCTGGACAAGCGCTGGATGCCAATGGAATCTGAATATTTGCCGTTCTTCGACAGCGCTTTTGGGCTCCCGCTCCCCTCGCGGGAGAAAGTCAAACCAGGGCACCGCAGCGCCCACCCATCACAGGGTGCGCTCAGCGTGAAGCCTTAAAACCCTGGCAGCACCGAGCCCTTGAACTCGGTCTGGATGAACTTCTTCACTTCTTCCGAGTGGTAGGCCTTCACCAGCTTGGCCACCCAGGGCTTGTCCTTGTCGGCTTCGCGCACGGCGATCAGGTTGACGTAGGGGCTCTTGGCGTTTTCTTGCGCAATCGCGTCCTTGCCAGGGTTCAGGCCAGCCGACAGCGCAAAGTTGGTGTTGATGGCCGAGGCGTCCAGGTCGTCCAGCGAGCGCGGCAGCTGGGCAGCGTCGAGTTCCACGAACTTGAGCTTCTTGGGGTTGCTCACCACGTCCAGCGGCGTGGCCTTCAGGCCCGCGCCGTCACGCAGCTTGATCAGGCCCTTGTCCTGCAGCACCAGCAGCACGCGGCCACCGTTGGTGGGATCGTTGGGGATGCCGAACTTGGCGCCTTCCTTCAGGTCTTCCAGCTTCTTGACCTTCTTGGAATACAGGCCGATGGGGAAGTTGACGGTGTAGCCCACCGACACCAGCTTGTAGCCACGGTCTGCCACCTGCGCATCGAGGTAAGGCTTGTGCTGGTAGCTGTTGGCATCCAGGTCGCCCGCCGACAGCGCGGCGTTGGGCTGCACGTAGTCGCTGAACTCGACGATCTGGATCTTCAGGCCGTCCTTCTCGGCAACCTTCTTCACCTGCTCGAAGATCTGGGCGTGGGGGCCGCCGGTCACGCCCACCTTGATGGGCTTGTCCTGGGCCATGGCGCCGGACGAGAAAGCGGCAGCAGCGGCCAGAGCCAGGGCGGATTGCAGGAGAAGGCGCTTGTTGTTGTTCACAGGGAAAACCTTTCGTTGAGAGATGGTTCGCATCCTAGGGTTTTCCCGATAAAACTGGAACAACTAAGTTTTCATTTCATTACAACCCAATCACATATAAAAAAACAGGCGCCCTGCACTTTGAAAAGGCGCGCGCGCCCTCAGCGCCACCGCGCAAGGGCCGCCCCGCCGCGCTGGTGGCGTCCCCCTTTGGGGGAAGGCGCGCAGCGCCTCAGGGGGTCACACTCTGAGCGCCACGTTGTTCAGCTTGTCCAGCCGCTCGGGCCAGGTGCCCTCCACCGTGGCACCCTGCAGCAGGATGCGCGTCCAGGCCACCCAGGCGTCCCACTGCACGCGCTTGTCCCATGCATTGCCCCAGGCGCTGAACAGGTGCAGCGCGCTTTCGGCGGCGGCCTTGGCGTCGTCCTTGCGGCCAGCGGACAGATACAGCTGGGCCAGCACCATCTGCGGCTCGCCCACCCAGGGGTTGTGGCGCACGGCGCTTTCCAGCACGCCGGTGGCCACGTCCAGGTCCACCAGCGGCTGGTCTTGCTGGATGACGGACCAGTACAGCGACGTGGCAGCCGCCTCGTTGGCGGCCGACAGGTACTGCGAGCAGTGCGCAAACACCGGCGGCATGGGAAGCACATCCTTCAGGCCCGGGTGCTGCAGTGCCTTCGCGAGCCCGTTGATCTGGTGCACCATGCGCCCCGACGGCCGCATGGGCCCGGGCCACAGCGATGCGGCCCAGTGCGCCTTCTGGCTGCGGTGCTGCACGTCCGGAAAGCGCGAGAAGATATCGTCCTGCCAGCTGAACCACTGCTCGATGGTGTCGGCCATGCTCACGATGATGAAGGCCGCCACCTCGTAGGGTGTGAGCACGTGGTCCTGCCCGTCTTTTTGTAGCACCAGGCTGCCGTCCGCCTCCAGTGCATGGGCCAGCACCTTTTGCACAAACTGTGTGCGCGACTGGGTACAGAACAAATACACCAGGTGCTCGGCCGACTCGCCCGCAATCTCGCGCACCCGGGCGCGCTCCTTGGCGGGGTCGAACTTCACCAGGTCCACAAAGGCATTGCCATACACGCTGTGCAGCAGCCCCAGCAGGCGCACATCGCGCGGCTGCTGCCACACCGTCAGCGTGCGCGTCACGCCCACCAGGTGGTGGCGAAACGTGCCCGCCTTGTGCCAGTCCTGCCCCACATTGCGCGCGAGCACCGTGGGCAGCACGGGCGCCAGCTCAGGGTCGCGGGTCAGCCACTCTTCGTCCAGCAGCGGCAATGCGCGGGCAAACAGGGCAGGGTCCAGAGGGTGAAGCGGCAAGGTCATGGTGTTGTGTCTCCGGCGTTGATCGTGCAGGTAATGCAATGTACACACAGTATCTGTCCACACGGCGGGTGTGCAAGCACCGGGGCGACCCGGCCCTCACACCCAGCACGCGCCTGCACGACGGCTCGGTCAGCCCCACTGCGTGCTGCGGGCTTTCAGGCTCAGAGGCTGAGAGTTTTTAAGCCGGGCCGAAAGGCGCGCAAATACGCCTCGGATCTAGGCGCAAAGCACAGCCATAGCTCAGGCTATGGCGAGCATTTGTAACGACGAGCCGGGGCGTATTGGCGTGCAAGGCGGGCATGGATGAAGGACTCTCAGCCTCTCAGACCAGCCTTACTTCAAAGTACGCGCCCTCGCCTTCCCCCAAATCCCGGAACCCGGCCTGCCGGGCTGCCACGCTGGCCTTGCCCCAGGCCTTGAGCAAAGTGAGATCGCCAGGGGACACCACCTCGGGGGGCGACTCCTCCAGGCTCTGCATGGTGTCCAGCGCAGCCGCTACCTGTTCAGGGCCGCCAAGCTGCTTTTCCAGGGCCCTGGCGTACCGGGTTTCTGCGGCAATGCGCTCTTTGGGCGGAAGCTCCTCGGGATAGTCGCGGAGGTTGACGACGAAAGTGGATTCGATGACTTGCATGGCACTGCTACTCCTGTGGTTTGATGCTGTATGAATATACAGTTTTTTCCAGCAGAATTCGAGCCCTGAAAGATCACCCGGGAGCGCGGGATGATGGAAGGATTGTTCTCAATACTGGAACAGTTAGTTCGCGACCAGGTAGTTTTTCCGTGAACACCATCGGCGTACAGTTCATCCCATCGATGAGCCGAACCCGCAAGGCGACTCACCGAACCCGGTTCAGGAATGGTTTTTGACCCGGCTTTTTGAGACGCTTTTTAACCTTCAAGGATTTTCATCATGAACAAGACCGCCCGTTTCCTCTCCGTCGCTGCTGTTGCCGCTTTCGCTTCTTTTGGCGCCCAGGCTGACGAAGCCGACAGCTCGCAATTCGCCCTGAAGTTCGAAACGAACCGCACCCGCGCTGAAGTGGCCGCTGAAGCCGCAACCGTCGCCCAGACCCGCAGCCAGGAACCTGCTGGTTCGCGTGTGGTGACCTACACCTCCACCGCTGACCGCGCTGCCGTGCGTGCCCAGGCTGCCGAAGCCCTGCGCACCGGCCAGATCCCCCACGGCGAATTCAGCGCCATGTAATTGGCAGACCAACTGCTTGAGATTGGTTGAAGCAGTTGCGGGACTTCCCATGGTGGTGGCACATTGCATTTGCGGGTGGCGCTGCCATGGGGAGTGTTAACTGAACCGCAGGGGCGGGCAGGCAGATCGGGCTCCCTTTGGGAGCCCTTTTTGTTGGCGCACGCGGCGCCGACTGGCTACATGGCACTTACCGAGCTTGCCTAGCGCCTGCCGTAATGGACCGTCCCTCAAGGCGCCGCAAGAGCCCCTGCAACGTCGCTTACAGCGACGGGTCGATCAATACCTTGGCCCCAGTATTGCGCGGGCCGTAGAACGCAATGGACTCGGCACTCAGCGCGCCTGCCAGCGACACGGTGCGCGCGTAGTGGCTGGCAAACGTGGTCTTCAGCTCGGCCGCCACGCGCTGGCGCAGCGCCTGGGTGGCCTCTTCGCCAATCTTCTGCAGAAACGGGAACAGCAGCCATCCCCCCATGCCCCAGGCCATGCCAAAGGTGCGGTGCACTTCGGTCGGGCGCGTGTCCAGGTGGCCGTACAAATAAACCTGCTTGTGCACGGCCGAGCCGTAGCGGCTGTATTCCTTGGCCTTGCGGTTGATGGCCGCCTCCATGCACTGCAGGATCTGCCCCGCCAGCGTGCCGCCGCCCGTGGCATCAAACGCAATGGTGGCGCCAGTGGCGGCCAGCGCGTCGGTCAGCTCGGCCATGAAATCGGGCGCACTGCTGTCGCACACGTACTGGGCACCCAGTTCGCGCAACAGTTCCGCTTGCTCGGGCTTGCGCACGATGTTGACCAGGCCGACACCATCCTTCTGGCAAATCTTGAGCAGCATCTGGCCCAGGTTGCTGGCCGCAGCGGTGTGCACCAGCGCGGTGTGGCCTTCGCGCTTCATGGTTTCGACCATGCTCAGCGCAGTCAGCGGGTTGACAAAACACGACGCGCCCTCAGCCGCCGTGGTGCCGGGCGGCAGCGGCAGACACTGCGCTGCAGGCATGGCGCGGTACTGCGAATACATGGCGCCACCAATCACTGCCACCGTGCGGCCCAGCAGCGCCTGCGCAGCGGGCGATGCACCCGCAGCCACCACCAGACCGGCGCCCTCGTTGCCCACGGGCATGCTCTGGCCCAGGCGTGCCGCCATGCCGGGCATGGCGCGCTCGGGGATGCGAGCCGTGGCCACCGGCCGCTCGGCCGTGCCCGCGACCTGCACGGTGGACAGATCAGCCGGGCCCAGCAGCAGGCCAATGTCCGATGGGTTGATGGGCGTGGCCTGTACCTGAATCAACACTTCGTCAGGCCCTGGCGTGGGCACGGGTGTCGGCTCCAGGCTGATCTGCAAGGTGCCATTGGCTTGTACAAGCGAGCGCAGCTGCAGCGCGGTGGTAGGGATGGATGGGTTCATGGAAGACT
Organism: Acidovorax sp. Leaf73; assembly: GCF_916855635.1. Classification (NCBI taxonomy): domain Bacteria; kingdom Pseudomonadati; phylum Pseudomonadota; class Betaproteobacteria; order Burkholderiales; family Comamonadaceae; genus Acidovorax; species Acidovorax sp. Leaf73. The sequence continues at coordinate 644,844 of NZ_CAKASI010000001.1, read as the reverse complement.
CGCAGTGGGATGATGGAAATGGAGCCGCGCACATGAAGCGGCGCGACGTGGGGGGAGGCTGGGGTGCCAGCAGGTCACAGCCTCTCCACCTGCCGCGCCATTTTTCACCAGGACGCCGGGTTTTGCTGTCCCCTGGGTTTTGCACCCCACATCGCCGTCAGTTTGCTGGCGCGCAATGCACGCGTTCACCCCATCTCCTTCAACCTTCAACCACCGGCAACAGCACAGCCCTCGGCCCTGCCAGAGCGCCAGGTCAGCAAGACCAGCAACGCGGCCACCAGCAACAAAACAGCGCTGACGACAAAGGTGCTCTGGTATCCGCTGCGGTCAAACAGCAGGCCCCCCACCGTGGAGCCCAGGCCGATAGCCAGTTGGACCACCGCCACCATGAGACCGCCTCCGGCTTCAGCGTCTTTCGGCATCGACCGGGCGACCCATGTCCACCAGCCCACCGGTGCTGCCGTGGCCGCCATGCCCCATACACCCAGCAAGGCCGTGACAGCGGTGAGCTGGTCTCCCAGACAGATCAGCGCGATGGCGATGAGCGCCATCAAGACGGGTGCCATGAACAGCGTTGGGTAAAAGCCTCTGGCCAGCGCCGCGCCGACGAGTGTGGTGCCCACAAAGCCCGCCACCCCGATCACCAGCAGGATGAACGACAAGGTGAACCCACCCACATGCGTGACGGTTTCCAGAAATGGACGCAGGTAGGTAAACAGCACAAACTGTCCCATGAAAAAGCAGCCTACTGCCAGCATGCCCACAGCAATCATCCGGCGCCGGAGCAGACTGAAAACAAGGCCAGAGGCCCCAGAGCGCCGAGGCCCGGCAGGCATTGGCGGCAGGCTCACCCACTGCCAGATGAAGGCCAGCAGCGCCACCGGCACCAGGCAGAAGAAAGCCCCACGCCAGCCAATCACGGCCCCCAGATAGCTGCCGAGCGGCGCCGCCACCACCGTGGCCAGCGCGTTGCCACCATTGAAGATGGCGAGGGCCCGTGGCACCTGCTGCGCGGGCACCAGCCGCATGGCCGTGGCGGCCGACATCGACCAGAAGCCTCCCACCACCACCCCAATGAGCGCGCGCCCCACCATGTACACCGCGTAGTTCGGCGCCAGTGCAATGACCGCGCCAGATAAGCACATCAGCGCCGTAAGGCCCAGAAGCAGGGTCTTTCGGTCCATCCTGCCTGCCAGCGCTGCAATGCTCAGGCTGGTGAGCACGGCCAAGGCGCCCGATACCGCAATGCCCTGCCCGGCCCAACCCTCACTGACACCCAGGTCTGCGGCCATGGGTGTGAGCAGGCTGACTGGCATGAACTCCGACGCGATCAGCGCAAACACGCAGAGCGTCATCGCAAAAACGCCGCTCCAGCGCGCGGGCTGCGCCGCCGCCCCGTCTTCACCGCCTGTGTGGTGCGGCGGGGCGTCGCAAACCTGGGTGGTCATTGCTTAAGCCAGGTGTTTGCCAAAGAACGCCGTCAACTTGCCCCATGGGATCAGGTTCACACGGTCATACAGATCCACATGGCCCGCACCGGGGACGATGTGCAGCTCCTTCGGCTCGGCAGCGCGCTTGAAGGCGTCTTCGCTGAACTCCTTGGAATGCGCCTGGTCACCCGTGATGAAGAGCATGGGGCGCGGAGAAATCGTCTCGATGTCATTGAACGGGTAGAAGTTCATGAACTTGACGTTGCTGGTCAGCGTGGGGTGGGTGGTGGTTTTGGCTGAGCCGCCCTTGGGCGTGACCTCGCCACGCGGGGTGCGGTAGAAGTCATAGAACTCCCGCTGAATGGGGTGTGTGTCTACCGTCAGCTCGTGCACCGTGCCACCGGTGTACTGGATAGCCCCGCCGGTGAATTCCACGTAGCGCTGCTCGGCAGCGGCGGCAATGATCTGCTTGCGCTGCTCCACAGTCTGCGAGTGGTTCAGCGCATCACGGTTGGCAGCACCCATGTCGTACATGCTGACGGTGGCGATGGCCTTCATGCGCGGGTCGATCTTGGCGGCGCTGATGACAAAGCTGCCGCTACCGCACACGCCAATGGCCCCAATGCGCTCGCGGTCCACCATCGCCTGCGTGCCCAGAAAATCCACCGCTGCGCTGAAAGCCTCGGCATAGATGTCTGGCGCCACCGCGTTGCGCGGCTGGCCCTCGCTCTCACCCCAGAAAGGCAGGTCCAGCGACAGCGCGACAAAACCCTGCTCTGCCATCTTGGTGGCATACAGGTTGGCGCTTTGTTCCTTGACTGCGCCCATGGGGTGGCCCACCAGAATGGCCGGATTTTTCTTGCTGCGGTCTAGGTTCTTGGGCACAAACAGGTTGCCAGCCACCGCCATGCGGTACTGGTTCTTGAAGGTCACCTTGCGCACGGCCACCTTGTCGCTTTGGTAGAAATTGTCGGCGCCGCTGAGCTTGCCGGGCGCTGGCTGCGGCCCTGCTGCCATCGCACTACCACCCGCGGCAGACAGCCCGCCCCATACCGCCGCACCGAAGCCCGCCCGGATGAGGAAGTCGCGCCGGTCCGAGGTGAGGGGGGCTGTGCCGGGTATTGGGTGCTGCGCGTGGATGGTGGAGAGTGTGTTGTGCATGTTCGTGCTCCTGGGGAGGTAGGAAATTGGGGAAGGACGAGAAATCAAGAAATGAAGGCGGGGGCCGAGGGCGCGCCTTCGTGGGACGCTCCAATGCTTTGTCTGCGCGTCAATCGCAGGCGCGTTCGATACGCACCTTCAAAGGCCCCTGGTGCTGCAACGCGGGCAGGCCCGTGTCCACTCTGCCCAGCCGCACCAGGCCGCGTGCATAGGCGTCATCGCCCACGAAAATCGCCAGATTGCCCCAGGGCGCGTAGTAGTTGAGGTCACCTGTTTTGGGGGTGATGCCCGCCGGTGCCCCATCCACCGACAGCTTGCGCGGCAGGGTGGCGATGCGTTCGATCTCCGCGTAGTTCTGCAACGTCAGCGACAGCGGCAGTTGGGCCACAAAATCGCGCGCTGCGGCGTTGTTGTCCAGGGTGGCGGTGGCAATGGCACCATCGATATGCAGATGAATTTCCATGGGGCCCTGCTGTGCAAAGGTGGTGGCGGGCATCACCCCGGCTGCCAGGGTGAATGCCAAGGCGACACCCACCAGGGCGCGGCGTTGGAAGGGGTGGGTGCTGATGCGTTGTGCCATGGCAAGAAGTTTGCCCAGCATTGCTTGCGCCGACTAGATAATGAATGGCGAATGGGTTTATAAGGCTGGCTAACTAATCAACCCAAAGGATCAGACATGGCGAGACGCAACCTGAACGATCTGCTGGCCTTTGTCACCGTGGCGCGCGAGGGCAGCTTCACCCGGGCCGCAGCCACTCTGGGCGTCACGCAGTCCGCGCTGAGCCAGACCATCCGTGGCCTTGAAGAGCGCCTGCAGATCCGGCTGCTCACACGCACCACGCGCAGCGTCTCGCCCACACCAGCGGGCGAACGCCTGATGCAAGCCATCGGTCACCGCTTTGACGAGATTGAGGCCGAGCTGGATGCGCTGACCGCACTGCGCGACAAACCCGCAGGCACTGTGCGCATCACCTGCGGCGACCACGTCATGCACACCACGCTGCTGCCCAAGCTCATGCCGCTGTTGCACGACAACCCCGACATCACGCTGGAGTTCGACATGAACTACGGCTTTCGCGACATCGTGGCCGACCGTTTTGACGCCGGGGTGCGCCTGGGCAACACCATCGACAAGGACATGATTGCCATGCCCATCGGCCCGCCGCTTCGCATGGCCGTGGTCGCATCGCCCAGCTACTTTGCCGCCCATCCCATTCCCAAAACCCCGCACGACCTGACGGCGCACCGCTGCATCAACCAGCGCATGCCTACCTCGGGCGGCCTGTACGTGTGGGACTTTGCGCGCAAGGGCAAACAGGTCAACGTGCGGGTAGATGGCCCGCTGATCTTCAACACCGCCCCGCCCCAGGTCGATGCAGCGTTGGCCGGGCTGGGCATTGCGCTGCTGCCCGAGGACGAACTGGCCACCCACATCGAAGACGGCCGCCTGGTGCGGGTGCTGGAAGACTGGTGCCCATCGTTCGCGGGCTACCACCTGTACTACCCCAGTCGGCGCCAGCCATCGCCTGCGTTTTCGCTGGTGCTGCAGGCGTTGCAGCTGCGGTGAAGAGACTGCTTGCAAGCACGCGGGTGGCTAGAGATCACGAGGCTGCGAATACGAACAAGGGTTAGACAGCGGCCTGTTGCGACCCCTTGTCACGTTGGAGCGATTCAGTGCTTGACTTAGAGTGCACTCCAACTTTCAGAATCGTTCCCATGGCATCCCTCCTCACCATTGCCGAAGTCGCCGAACGCACTGGCCTGACCGCGCACACGCTGCGCTACTACGAGCGCGCCGGGCTGATTGCGCCCGTGGCGCGCGCGCCGGGTGGCCAGCGCCGCTATGCGGCTTCGGACATGGAATGGATCGGATTCCTGCTGCGCCTGCGCGAGACCCAGATGCCCATCGGGCAGATGCAGGCCTTCGCGCGGCTGCGCAGCGAAGGGAACACCACCGCCCCCGAACGGCGCGAGCTGCTGGAGCATCACCTTGCTCAGGTGCTTGCAACCATCACCGCCATGCAGCAAGCCGCACAGGCGCTGCAAGCCAAGATCGCGCACTACCGGGATCTGGAGGCTTCCCTTCGCCACACACCCTCGTCACCCCGCCAAGGAAGCACCCATGTCCCCCGAAACCAATCCCCGTTATCTCCAGGGCCTCGCCAAGCTGCGCGAAATCGACGGCCACGCCGGTAAGCACGTCGTCGCCAGCCTGGCCGACATTGCCCCCGATTTCGCCCGCTACCTGATCGAGTTTCCGTTTGGCGATATCTATTCCCGACCCGGACTGGACCTGCGCAGCCGCGAAATTGCAGTGATCGCTGCTTTGACTGCGCTGGGCAACGCCACACCACAGCTCAAGGTGCACTTGCAGGCGGCGCTGAACGTGGGCGTCACCCGCGAGGAGATCGTGGAAGTCCTCATGCAGATGGCTGTTTACGCAGGCTTTCCCGCCGCGCTGAACGGACTGGCCGCTGCCCGCGAAGTGTTTGCGGCGGGCGATGCGGAAACGGTAGCAGCATGAGGTGCCTGAGCCGCTACCGGCTCCGCGCGACGTCTGCGGCTACTTCCCCGGCCCCACAGGCTGCGGCCGTACCAGCCGCACGGGCAGCTTGCTGGCCCGCGCCGCATCGCCCCGCGCCTCGCCGGTGGACAGGTTCACGGCCCAGCCGTTGATCATTGCGGCCTGGCGCCCCCCATCGCCCGCGCGGCCTTGCGCGATGTTGCCGTAGGTGTATGGGTTGACGCTGGGCGCACTCACGTTGCTGGTGGATGACCAGTGCCACTGGCCCGGCGCGGCCGGGAACAGGATGGGGTTGAGGCCCGGGGGAGACAGCGACTTGTCCACCAGCCTCTGCAGTTCCGCCGCGCGGGGAAGGCGCCAACCCACGCCCTCGGCCTTCCAGCGGTCGGTGGCAAGGGTGGTGGCTTCAGCACGGTCCAGCAGCAACGGCTTGCCGGTGCAGGTCTTGCCTGTCCACTGCATACCTTCCACACAACGCGGCCAGGCCAGGCCTGCGCGCACATCAAGTACATAGGCGCCGTCGGCCGACAGAGACCAGTCTTGGACTGCGGTGGAGTCGGTAGCCAGCACCGGCAGGGCTGTGAGGGCGCATGCCAGCGCGGCAAAAAGCTGCGAAAGTGGTTTCATGGGTAAAAGCCTGGTCTGGGCAGGGTAGCGGAAGAAGGCGGGCAAAACGGACTGGGATGGCGACACCCTACCCGCACAGCGACACCAGCGCCACCCCGCAGATCAGGAAACCTGCATTGCGCTTTTACCCAGCTTGCCCGGCTTGGCGGGCACAGCGGCCGGTGCCCCCGACGCTGCCAGCGCCTCGGCCAGAAACCCCACAAACGCCTGCACGCGGGTGGAGAACTGGTGCCGCTGCGGGTACACCGCATAGATGTCAGCCGCCGGGGTCTGGTAGTGCGGCAGCACGGGCTCCAGCAGACCCTGGGCCAGGTGGCGGTTCACGTCCCACTCGGCGCGCATCACGATGCCGTGGCCCTGCAAGGCCCACAACACGGCGATCTCGCCGTCGTTGGTGGTGAGATTGCCGGTGATCTTGATCGACTCGGTGTGCGCCTTGCTGCCGCGCCCGGTGGTCAGGCGCCACAGGCCATAGGCCTCGTCGCCCTGGCGGATGCCGATGCACTGGTGCTCCATCAGGTCGCGCGGCACGCGGGGCCTGCCATGGCGGTCCAGGTAGGCAGGCGCGGCGCACAGCACGCGCCGGTTGGGGGCGATGCGGCGGGCGATCACGCGGCCGTCGGGCGGCTCGCCGAAACGCACGCACACGTCGTAGGCATCGTCGGTGATCGGCGGCGGGTGCACCGACAGCTGCAGCTGCACATCCACCTCGAGGTACTGGCGCACAAAGTCCGAGATCACGGGGGCGATGTGCATGCGGCCAAAGCCCAGCGTGGCGTTCACGCGCAGCAGGCCCTTGGGGCTGGCCTTGGACTGCACGATGAGTTCATCGAGCGCATCGATCTCGCGCAGGATGCGGCGCGCGTGCTCCAGCAGCAGCTCGCCCTCGGGCGTGAGGCTCATGCGGCGCGTGGTGCGGTTGACCAGCACCACACCCAGGCGCTTTTCCATCTGCGTGAGGTGCTTGCTGACCGCCGCCGTGGAGACCCCCATTTCGCGCCCTGCGGCGCTTAGGCTGGGGCTGGCGGCCAGCGCAGAAAAGAAGCCCAGTTCTGCGGGCTGGATGGTGGAACTCATCGAATAGCTCTTAACTGCAGGTTAACGATGGATTCACTTTAGCGGCGTTCTTCAAAGGCGTCCAGGCCTACAGTCCCTCTACCGTTTGGTTTCTCCTGTGTCTCTCTTTCACGCCTGTGCCTTGCTGCACAGGCATTTCCAGACCCTTTTTCACCCAGGCATCTGCATGACCACCTATCAAATCGCCACCATCCCCGGAGACGGCATCGGCAAGGAAGTGATTCCCGCTGGCCAGCGTGTGCTCGAAGCCCTGGCCGCCCGCCACCCCGGCCTGCAATTCGAGTTTGAAAACTTTGGCTGGGGCGGCGACTGGTACCGCGCCCACGGTGTGATGATGCCGGCCGATGGGCTGGATGCCCTGCGCGGCAAAGACGCCATCCTGTTTGGCTCGGCCGGTGACCCGGACATCCCCGACCACATCACGCTGTGGGGCCTGCGCCTCAAGATCTGCCAGGGTTTCGACCAGTACGCCAACGTGCGGCCCACGCGCATCCTGCCGGGCATCGATGCGCCCCTGAAACGCTGCACGCCCAAGGACCTGGACTGGGTCATCGTGCGCGAAAACTCGGAGGGCGAATACTCGGGCGTGGGCGGCCGCGTGCACCAGGGACACCCCATCGAGGCGGCCACCGATGTCTCCATCATGACCCGCGTGGGCGTGGAGCGCATCCTGCGCTTTGCCTTCCGCCTGGCGCAATCGCGTCCCCGCAAGCAGCTCACCGTCATCACCAAGAGCAACGCGCAGCGCCACGCCATGGTGATGTGGGACGAGATTGCCGCGCAGGTGGCGGCCGAGTTCCCCGATGTGAAGTGGGACAAGGAGCTGGTGGACGCCGCCACGGCCCGCATGGTCAACCGCCCCGCCACGCTGGACACCATCGTCGCCACCAACCTGCATGCCGACATCTTGAGCGACCTGGCCGCCGCGCTGGCAGGCAGCCTGGGCATTGCGCCCACCGGCAACATCGACCCTGAGCGCCGCTACCCCAGCATGTTCGAGCCCATTCACGGCTCGGCGTTTGACATCATGGGCAAGGGCCTGGCCAACCCCATTGGCACGTTTTGGTCGGTGGTGATGCTGCTGGAGCACCTGGGCGAGGCCGACGCCGCCCGCGCCGTGATGCAGGCCATCGAACAGGTTACCGCCAACCCGGCCCTGCACACCCGCGACCTGGGCGGCACCGCCACCACGGCGCAGGTGACCGATGCGGTGTGCACGCTGATCAGCGACGCACCGGCCGCGCGCAAAGCCGCCTGATCGCCCCCCACGGCCCGCCAAGGCGGGCTTGTGAAAGCCCGGCGGGCAGACCCACAAGGCCGCACAGGCCACGCACCCGCCGCACCACCATCCTTCAGGAGACAAACCATGCACCGCCCCAACCCCGGCCCCACCCACATTGCGACCCCGCTGCGCCGTCAACACCTGATGGCACTGGCGGCGCTGGCCGCAACCGCCTGCCTGCTGCCTGGCAAAACTGTCCACGCACAGGCCTGGCCCAGCAAACCCGTCACCCTCGTCGTTCCGTTTGCAGCGGGCGGCACCACCGACGTGCTGGCACGGGCGCTGGGCGAAAAGCTCAGCACCGCGCTGGGCCAGCCCGTGATCGTGGAAAACCGGGGCGGCGCGGGCGCCACCATTGGCGCCGACTACGTGGCCAAGGCCGCGCCCGACGGCTACACGCTGCTGATGGGCGCGGTGCACCACACCATTGCCACCAGCGTCTACAAAAAGCTCAGCTACGACTTTCAAAAGAGCTTTTCACCCATCACCACCGTGGCCCTGGTGCCCAACGTGCTGGCCGTGAGCGCCACCACGCCCGCCAAGGATGTGAAGGAACTCGTGGCCCTGATCAAGACCGTGCCCGACAAGTTTTCGTATGGCTCCAACGGTGCGGGCACGGCGCAGCACCTGATCGGCACGCAGTTCTCCACAGCCATAGGCCAGCCTGTGCTGCATGTGCCCTACAAGGGCAGCGGCCCGCTGACCACCGACCTGCTGGGCGGGCAGGTGTCGATGTCGTTCGACACCATCACGCCCGTGCTGCCCCACATCAAGGCGGGCAAGCTGCGCGCGCTGGCGGTGACCACGGCCAAGCGGTCTTCATCGCTGCCGGATGTGCCCACACTGCAGGAGGCCGGTTTTGCGGGCTTTGACATCGGCACCTGGTTTGGCGTGCTGGCCCCGGCACGCACACCCGCCGATGTAGTGGCCCGGCTGAACGCCGAGATGGTCAAGGTGATCCAGTCGCCCGACTTCAAGAAGCGCATGCAGGACATTGGCGCCGAGCCCATTGGCAACACACCCGCGCAGATGGCCGAGCAGATAGCCAGCGACACCACACGCTTTGCCAAGCTGGTGGCCGACCACAAGATCACCACCGACTGAACCGACCGAAACGACTGACTGTGTGCCCGAGGGGCGGGTTGGTATAACCCCAGACATGACGCCCACCACCATCGAGCCCACCGTCCCCGCAGCCCTGATCCGCGCCCTCGAAGAACGCGCCTTCAACGCCTGGCCCGCGCGCCAGACGGTGTTCCACCGGGGCTGGGTGTTCCGGCTGTCGGGCGGTTACACCAAGCGTGCCAATTCGGTCAACGCGCTGCTGCCCGGCGCGCCGTTTGACGGGGTGCGCGAAGCGGCTGCAGTGCTGTACGCACGGCACGGGCTGCCCGCCGTGTTCCGCATCTCGCCCCTGGCCCCGGCCGAGGCCGACCAGGAGCTGGCCGAGGCGGGCTATCAGCATTTCGATCCGTCACTGGTGTTGCACCGGCCGCTGGCCCTGGGTTCGGTCGGCAAGCCCGATGGCAGCACCCATATCAGCACCACGCCCACTGCCGCCTGGCTGGAGGGCTTTGCCGCCGCCAACAGCGTGCCAACGCACCACCGCGCGCTGCACAACAGCATGCTGGACCACATCGCCCACCCTGCCGCATTTGCACTGCAGCACGACGCACAAGGCCAGCCCGTGGGCTTTGGGCTGGCAGTGCTGGAGCGCGGCGCCGTGGGCCTGTACGACCTGGCCGTGGCGCCTGAGCACCGGGGCGGCGGGCGCGGGCGCGCGCTGGTCACAGCCCTGCTGCACTGGGCCGCCGAGGCCGGGGCAGCCAGCGCCTACCTGCAAGTGCGCGCGCAGAACACGCCAGCGCTGGGGCTGTACCAGTCGATGGGGTTCAAGACGGCGTATGGCTACCACTACCGGGTGCCGGGTTAAAGGGGTTTTTCAGGCTCCCTCTCCCACAAGGGGGGAGGGAGTAAAGACCAGCGCCGCTGTTGGCTCAAAGCAAAGGGGCAAAAATATGTATTAAATTGGCCCTTGACGCTTAAATATCAAGCACCGGCAGCTATCTAATCAATAGCAAAAAAATGCAAATCAACGGTGGCTCAACCTGCGCACCGCCCAGTCCCCCAGGCTCTGCACGGCCTGCACAAAGAAGATCAGCACCAGCACCACGACCAGCATGATCTCGGGCAGAAAGCGCTGGTAGCCGTAGCGGATGCCCAGGTCACCCAAACCACCGCCGCCAATCGCGCCGGCCATGGCCGAGTAGCCGGTCAGGCTCACAAACGTGATGGTCAGGCCCGCCACGATGCCGGGCAGCGCCTCGGGCAGCAGCACCTTCCACACGATCTGGCTGGTGGTGGCGCCCATGGCCTGGGCGGCTTCGACCAGGCCGTGGTCCACCTCGCGCAAGGCGGCTTCGACCAGGCGGGCCACAAACGGTGCGGCAGCAATCGTCAAGGGGACCACCGCAGCAGCCGTGCCAATCGACGATCCCGTGATGAAGCGCGTGAAGGGGATGATGGCCACCAGCAGGATGATGAAAGGCGTGGAGCGCACGGCGTTCACCAGCCAGCCCACGAGCTTGTTGACGGGCCCGTTCTGCAGCACGCCGCCGTGGTCCGTGAGGCGCAGGAACACGCCCAGCGGCACGCCGATGAGGCCACCCACGATGCCGGAGATGCCCACCATGATGAGCGTCTCCCACAGCGAAGAGGCAAAGAGGTCCAGCATGGCCGGAGTGAAATGGTCGAACATGGCTTATGGCTCCCTCAGATTTCAATCGTGACTTCTTGCACCGCCACGCCGCCCGCGCGCAGGTGCTCCACCGCACCGCGCACCTGCATGGGCTCGCCGCTGGCGTACACGGCCAGCGAGCCGAAGGTCTCGTCCTGGATATCGTCCACCTGGCCATGCAGGATGCTCATGTCCACACCAAACTCGCGGATCAGCTGCGACAGAATGGGCTGGTAGGCGCTGTCGCCCGAGTACGACAGCCGCAGCAGCCGCCCCGCGTGGCCGGGCGCCGTGGTGGCCAGCTGGCGGGTGAGCTTGCGCACATGGTCAAGCACGCTCGCAGGCAGCTCTTGCGGCAGGATTTCGTCGATCAGGCTCTTGGTGATGGCCTGCTGCGGGCGCGTGAAGACATCGAGCACGCGGCCCTGCTCCACGATACGGCCCGCCTCGATCACGGCCACGCGGTCGGCCACCTGCTTGATGACCTGCATCTGGTGGGTGATGAGCACCACGGTGAGGCCCAGCTCGCGGTTGACCTGGCGCAGCAGGTCGAGGATGGAGCGGGTCGTCTCCGGGTCCAGCGCCGAGGTGGCTTCGTCGCTCAGCAATACCTTGGGGCGGCTCGCCAGCGCGCGCGCAATGCCCACGCGCTGCTTTTGCCCGCCGCTGATCTGCGCGGGGTAGCGGTCGGCCAGGTGGGCCAGGCCCACCAGCTCCAGCAGCGGGTTCACGCGCTCGCGGATCGCTGCCTTGTCCATGCCCGCAAGTTCCAGCGGCAATGCGGCGTTGTCGAACACGGTGCGCGACGACAGCAGGTTGAAGTGCTGGAAGACCATGCCGATCTCGCGCCGGGCCTCGCGCAGTTGCGCGTCGTTCAGCTGTGTCAGGTCACGGCCGCCCACGATGACCTGGCCCGTGGTGGGCCGGTTGAGCAGGTTGATGACGCGCACCAGCGAGCTTTTGCCCGCGCCGCTCTTGCCGATGATGCCGAACACTTCGCCCGGCTGGATGCTGAGGTCGATGCCACGCAGGGCTTCGACGGGGCCTTGTGGGCCCTGGTAGGTTTGGGTGACACCCCGTAAATCGATCATGGAAAGCAGTGCGCGGCAGCGGCCCCACAGTGAGTGGCCGCTGCCGCGCGGGTCTGGAAAAGGATGGGCGACTGTATCGGCGAATCGTAAGTTCACAAACGATTTAAAAATCGGGTGATTAGATCGCCGAGTTATGAAGACCGTGGTACACAGACTTCAGTAACTATGAAATTCATAGCTATCAGGGCAATACCATAGAGCGCAGACTGCCATTTTTCCTTGAATTTTCCTGACGACTCCAGAAACTTCTCCAGGCCATACTTCTATATTTCAACTTTTGTTGTATTATCGAACCATGCAAGAAACCGATGTCATCCGATCCCTCGCCGCCCTCGCCCAGGAAGTGCGCCTGCGGGTGTTCCGCGCCCTGGTGGTAGCGGGCCAGGAAGGGCTCACGCCCGGCGGGCTGTCCGAGCAGCTGGGCATTGCGCCCAACACGCTGTCGTTCCACCTCAAGGAGCTGACCCACGCGGGCCTGGTGAGCCAGGAGCGCCAGGGCCGCAACCTGATCTACCGCGCCTCGTTTGCCACCATGAACGACCTGCTGGCCTACCTGACCGAGAACTGCTGCCAGGGCGCTGCCTGCCTGACCGACGAGGCCACCGCCGCCTGCCAGTGCTGATCGCCCCCCAACAACTTCCACCCCACGACCCACAGCCGAAAGGAAACCACCATGAAGCGATTCCACGTCCACATGCATGTCGATGACCTTGCCAAGAGCATCGCGTTCTATTCCAGGCTGTTCGCGGCCGAGCCTGCACGTGTCGAGACCGACTACGCCAAGTGGATGCTCGAAGACCCGCGCGTGAACTTCGCCATCTCCACCCGGGGCGACAAGCCCGGCGTGGACCACCTGGGCTTCCAGGTCGATGAGGCCGACGAACTGGCCGAGCTCAAGGCCCGCGCCCAGGGCGCCGACATGGCCCTGCTGGACGAAGGCGCCACCACTTGCTGCTACGCCCGCAGTGACAAGCACTGGATCACCGACCCGCAGGGCGTAGCGTGGGAACACTTCCACACCTTGGGCAACATCCCCGTGTTCAACGAAGCCACTGCGCAGCAGCCAGCCCAGGCCGCGCAGGCAGCGTGCTGCCCCACAGGCGCACCGTCCGCCCCCGCGCCCGGCCAGGCCGCCTGCTGCGGCCCTACCGCCAACAACCCCAACAAGTGCTGCTGAGCCTGGAGCCACGATGAACGCCACCCCACAACGTCCTCCTTTGAACGTGCTGTTTCTGTGCACGCACAACTCCGCCCGCAGCATCCTGGCTGAGGCCTTGCTCAACGCCATGGGCCAGGGCCGCTTCAAGGCCTATTCAGCCGGCAGCAGCCCACGCGACAACCTGCAGCCCCACCCGCTGGGCCTGCAGGCGCTGGCCCACGCGGGCATCCCCACCGAAGGGCTGCGCAGCAAAAGCTGGGATGAGTTTGCCGCCCCCGGCGCGCCGCACATGGACCTGATCATCACCGTGTGCGACAACGCAGCGGGCGAGGTCTGCCCCTTCTGGCCCGGCCACCCGGCCACGGCGCACTGGGGCTATGCCGACCCGTCGGCGGGCGATGGCTCGGACGCCGACAAGGCTGAAGCCTTCCGCAAGACCCTGCACGCCATCAAGCAGCGCCTGGAACTGCTGGTGAACCTGCCCGACGACAAGCTGGCCGCCACCGCGCTGCAAGCCACGGCCCGCAACCTGCCCGCGCAATAAGATGAAACACTCCCTGAGTCGCTTATCGCCTTCGCCCCTCTCTCGCTGCGCGGGAGGGGGACGCACCCGGTGGCCTGGCAAAGCCAGTTCCACGGGTGCACGGGTTTGGGCCGTGCCAGTTTCATGCATCGCGGGTGGCGCGCAGCGCAATGGATCACTGAAGGGATCACTGAAATGACCCTGCCACCAAGCCATTCGCAACGCGCTGCTGCCAGCGCGTTGCCGCCCTCCCCCGCCGCTGGCATGGCGGTGTTCGAGCGCTACCTCACCGTCTGGGTACTGCTGTGCATCGTGGTGGGCATTGCGCTGGGCCAGTGGCTGCCCGGCGCGGCCCGCGCCGTGGGTGCGCTGGAGGTGGCTCGCGTCAACCTGCCGGTGGGCCTGCTCATCTGGGTGATGATCATCCCCATGCTGCTGAAGGTGGACTTTGGTGCGCTGGCCGAGGTGCGCCAGCATGTGCGCGGCATTGGCGTGACGCTGTTCGTCAACTGGCTGGTCAAGCCGTTTTCGATGGCGCTGCTGGGCTGGCTGTTCATCCGCCACTGGTTTGCGCCGTACCTGCCTGCCGACCAGATCGACAGCTACATAGCAGGGCTCATCCTGCTGGCCGCCGCGCCCTGCACGGCCATGGTGTTTGTGTGGAGCCGCCTCACCGGGGGCGACCCGCTGTTCACGCTGTCGCAGGTGGCCCTCAACGACAGCATCATGATCGTGGCGTTTGCGCCGCTGGTGGCCTTTTTGCTCGGCCTGTCGGCCATCACCGTGCCGTGGGACACGCTGCTCACCTCGGTGGTGCTGTACATCCTGATCCCGGTGGTGATTGCGCAATGGCTGCGCAAGCGGCTGCTGCGCAAGGGCCAGGCTGCGTTTGACGCCGCCGTGGCGCGCACCGGGCCCTGGTCCATCGCCGCGCTGCTGGCCACGCTGGTACTGCTGTTCGCCTTTCAGGGCGAAGCCATCCTGCAGCAGCCGCTGGTGATTGCCCTGCTGGCCGTGCCCATCCTCATCCAGGTGCTGTTCAACTCCGCCCTGGCCTATGGCCTGAACCGCGCCGTGGGCGAAAAGCACAGCATTGCCTGCCCCTCGGCCCTGATCGGCGCGTCCAACTTCTTCGAGCTGGCCGTGGCCACGGCGATCAGCCTGTTTGGCTTTCACTCCGGCGCGGCGCTGGCCACGGTGGTGGGCGTGCTGATCGAGGTGCCGGTGATGCTGCTGGTGGTGGCCGTGGTCAACCGCAGCAAGGGCTGGTACGAGGCGCGCGACTGACAAGCACGCCACCTGGGGCGGTCAGGTGCCTGCCGCCACCGCCCCCCGCGCCTGTACCCGGCGCGAGATCAGAAGCCCCAGCACAAACACCCCCACCGCCGCCGCCGTGAACACTGGCGGCAGCCATCCCCGGTCCACACTGAAGGCCACCAGCAGCACACCCGTGGACTGGCCCAGGAACAGCAGGCACGCAAACAGCGTCACTGCCGTGCCCCGCGCCTCGGGCGCCATCTGCGTGGCCTGCACCTGCAGCGTGTTGTGCAGCATGTAAAAGCCGATGCCCGCCAAGAAGCAGCCCAGCATGGCCCAACCCACCGCAGGCGCCCACGCCAGCGACAGCAGGCCGATGGCAATGAAGCTGGCTCCCAGCACGGCCAGCCCCCGCTCGCCCAGCGCCGCCAGCCAGCGCCGCGCAAACACGCTGTAGATCAGCCCGCCCACGCCATACAGCACCATCACCCCGCCAGCGGCCGAGGCCGACAGGCCAAAGCCATCGACCATGCGCGCGGGCACAAAGGCCAGCGTGCCAAACGCGAGCGCGCCTTCAATCGCCACCACCGTCAGCACCCAGCGCACACGCGGAATGCGCAGCAGCGCCAGGGTGCCCGCCAGGTAGTTGGCCAGCGAAAACGCCGGTGCGCCCGGCACCACCACCGGACGCAGCGCCCCGCTGGCGCGCGCATGGCGCAGCAGCAGCGTGGCCGCCGTGAAGAACAGCACGGCCAGCACACCCAGCGCCGCACGCCAGCCCAGCGTTTCGGTGGCAAAGCCGCCAAACCACTGGCCCGCCATCATCCCGGTCACCGTGGCCACCATCAGGCGCGCCAACGTTTCCTGCCGCTGCTCGTAAGCCACCTCATCGCCAATCCACGCCATCGACAGCGGAATGATCCCGGCCGCCGCCGCCCCCATGGCCGCACGCGCCACCACCAGCAGGCTGAAGCTGGGCGCCAGCGCCGTCATGGCGCTGAACACCGCACATGCCGCCGTGGCGCCAATGATCACGCGCACCTTGCCTACCCGGTCGCCCAGCGGGCCATACACCAGCTGCAGCACGCCGTAGGCCACGGCAAACGCCGCAATCACGGCCGATGCATCGCCCGTGGTGATCTTGTACTCAAGGGACAGTGCCACCAGCATCGGGTCGCACACGCGCATGGACGCCATGCTGCAAAAGGCCGCCAGGCTGATCAGCCGCAGCATCGTCGAAGAAGAAGTCATGGGCGCCGATTGTGGTGCGGCTCGCGTCTGCGCGCTGGCAGGGTGCGCCATGCACCCTGGGGGTTGAAGGCCACAGGACACGCATGCCACACGGCACACGCAGCACGCGCGGCACGTCCACACAGGTACTGACACTTTTTTGGGTGGCAAGCGCCAGTCCTGCGCTTACCATGCGCCCCGGATTGATGTGCCCCATCCATCGATCAATCAACCAAGCATCACACGAGGAGAAACCGAGCATGAACAAAAGAAACTTTGTGGCTGCCAGCGTCGGCCTGGCAGGCCTGTGGACCGCCACCACCAGCAGCCACGCCGCGCCACCCGCCAAAGCATCCACCAGCCCCGCCCTGCTCACCATCAGCGGCGCCATCACCCAGCCCAACCGGGGCGCGCTCGATGCCACCATCGACCAGATGATGGGCAAACACGGCATCCAGTTCGACAAAGCCCACGCGCTGGACGCCGCCGCCCTGCAGCGCATGCCCGCCGTCACCATCAAGCCCACGCTCGAATACGACAGCAAGCCCCACACGCTCAAAGGCCCCCTGCTCACCACCGTGCTGGCCGCTGCCGGTGTGGCCGCTGGCAGCCCCGTGCAGCTGGTGCTGCGCGCGGTGGACGGCTACAACGTGACCATCAGCATGGCCGACGTGCAGGCCTACCGCATGATCGTCGCCACCCACATCGACGGCCAGCCCATGGCCCTGGGCGGCCTGGGCCCGCAGTGGGCGGTGTACGACGCGGACGTGCTGCCCTCCTTCAAGGACAAGCCAGTGAAGGAACGCTTTGGCCTGTGCCCCTGGGGGCTGTATCACATTGAAGTGAAGAAGGTCTGAGGCCACCGGCAAGGTAGCCCAGCAAAAAAGAAAGAGCGGCTTCCTGGCCGCTCTTTTTTTGATAGCTGCTAGCGCTTTCCCATCAAGCGCTAGAGGCATTTTCCATTCAAATCACCGTGTCCGCCCCGCGATCCGCACCGCCAGTGCAGCCAGCGACCCCGCGGTAGCCAACGCCACAACGCCCAGCCAGCCCCACTGCGCCAGCACCAAGGCACCCAGCGCCGCACCGGCCGACATGCCGATGAACATGCCCGTGAACAGCAGCGCATTGAGCCGGCTGCGCGCCGCAGGGTCGATGCCGTAGACGATGGTCTGGTGCGCCACCAGCGTGGCCTGCACGCCAAAGTCAAAGCCGATGGCGCTGACCACAATCAAGCCCAGCTGGGCCTGCGCAGGCAGCAGCGGCGCCAGCGCCATCACCGCAAACGACACGGCGGCCAGCCCGGCGCCGTAGCGCGTCACCACCTCGGGCCCGCGCTTGTCGGCCAGGCGCCCGGCCAGCGGTGCAGCCAGTGCACCCGCCGCCCCGGCCAGGCCAAACGCGCCCGCCGCCGCCGTGCCCAGGTTGAACTGGCTGTGCAGCATCACCGCCAGCGTGGACCAGAACGCGCTGAAGCCGACGGCCAACAACCCCTGCGCCCAGGCCGCGCGGCGCAGCGCTGCGTGCTGGCGCCACAGCGCCACCATCGAGCCGATCAGCGCGCCGTAACCGAGCTGCGTGGTGGGCGCAAAGCGCGGCAGCCCGCGCCACACCGCCACCGTCAGCAGCGCAACGGCCACCGCCGCCGCCACATACACCGTGCGCCAGCCCCACTGCTGCGCCACAAAGCCGCTGACCACGCGCGACAGCAAGATGCCCAGCAGCAGCCCCGTCATCACCGTGCCCACCATGCGCCCGCGCTGTGCGGCCGGGGCCAGCGTGGCGGCAGCGGGCACCACGTCTTGCGCCACCGTAGCCGCCAGGCCCACGGCCAGGCTGGCCGCCAGCAGCGCGCCCATGCCGGGCGCCAGGCCGCTCAGCAGCAGCGCCAGCATCAGCGCGATGGACTTGATGACGATGATGCGGCGCCGGTCAAACCGGTCACCCAGCGGCGCCAGCAGCAAGATGCCCAGCGCATACCCCAGCTGCGTGAGCGTGGGCACCAGCCCCACCACGCGGCTGTCGGCCTGCATGTCGGGCCCCAGCACGCCCAGCATGGGCTGGCTGTAATACAGCGACGCCACGCTCAGCCCCGCTGTGGTCGCCAGCAGCAACAACAGCGGCGCGCTCACCGGGGCAGCGTCTGCCGCGCCGCTTGCATGCACACTTTGAATGGAAGACATCACACCACCATCGATTGAAAAGGAATGGTGCGATTGTTCTAGCGCGCCTCCGCTCTGGGTAGTAGGCTGAACTGCAGATTCGTTATACGCTTGGCGTATGACAAACACCCTCCCGACTCAGCCACCCGGTGCCGACCGCATCGAGCTGATGCAGACCTTTGTCCGCATCGTCGAGGCCGGCAGCCTGTCGGCCGCCGCCCAGCAACTGGGCACCAGCCAGCCCACCGTGAGCCGCCGCCTGCAAGCGCTGGAGCGCAGCCTGGGCATCAAGCTGCTGCAGCGATCCACCCATGTGATGAAGCTGACGGAAGACGGCGACCGCTGCTTTGCCCACGCCAAGGCCCTGCTGGAAGACTGGCGCGCCATGGAGGACGACCTGCGCGGCACGGCCGACACCCCGCGCGGCACCCTGCGCGTGCTGGCGCCCCACGCCTTCGGGCAAAACCAGCTCATCCCCCCGCTGATGGACTACCTGCGCCGCTACCCCGATGTTTCGGTGGAATGGATGCTGCACGACCGCCGCCCTGACTTCATCGCAGAAGGTATCGACTGCGCCATCCAGGTGGGTGCGGTGGAAGACCCCTCGGTGGTCGCCATTCGCCTTGCCGAAGTGCCGCGCATCGTACTGGCATCGCCCGCCCTCATGGCAAGTCGGCCCACACCGCAACACGCGCAGGATCTGAAGGATCTACCCTGGCTGGCGCTCAGCACCTTCTACCAGCGCGAAGTCACCTTGACCCACCAGCACAGCAGCGAGGCCAGCACCTTCGCCATCACCCCCCGACTGGCCACCGACAGCCTGTACGCCCTGCGCAGCGCCGCCCTGGCCGGGCTCGGCGCGTGTATTGCATCGGCGTGGATCGTAGATGCGGATCTGCGCGCAGGCGACTTGCTGCACTTGGTGCCCACCTGGCAGGCCCCCTCGCTGCCGGTGTATCTGGTGTATCCACATGCGCGGTTTTATCCGGCGCGGTTGCGGTTGTTTTTGGAGGGGATGCGAGGGGCGATGCCGGGGTTGGCGGGGATGCGGGGGGTGGGGTCTTGAGCGGACGACGACTGCCGGCCAGGAGCGGCCTTCCAGCGAGTGGAGCCGTTTGCCTGTGGCATCGATGCCATGCACAGCAAAGACATTCTTTGGCAGATCGATTCCGACGGTGACAATGGCAGTCATGGACAGCCCCTTCCAACAAACAAGTGAGTTGATGAGAGATCGACTTCCGATCGTGGCACCTGGATGCCTTCTCCCGCAACTGTGCGGTTCACTCGGGACGGGGAAGCCCCTTTCATTGGTTGGACGGCGGCATGCATAGCGTTTCGGCAAGTCTCGACCAATTGCAGGCGCGCCTCCGTCGACTGCACGCTTCATTGGCCTCGACCTCCACATTGGAGATCCCCGTGTTTCAGTCACCGCGTTTGAGCGGGGCTGGGACATTCACCGTGGAATTTACAGACGGAAGGTCCGCGGCGGAAATGGAGAATGTGCTGGCGACGCTGGTTGCTAACGTAGCTTCATTGAAGGATCACTTGAAGGAATGGTGCGTGACCCAAAATCTCGCCTTTCCTGGAGACGGGCTCATCGACAGTGACTTATCGGTCGGATTGATTCATGATCTCTGGAACAGAGACAAACACGGCGCGCTGAGTCGCCCCCGCTCCGGTCACAGACCTCTAATTCAAGATGTGCACCAATCTCTGGGCGTTGAACCAATCGACGGACCGGGCTCCTCAATTGAGGGCCGTTTTGACCCCGAGACGGGCGAAACGCGCGTTGTCGCCGGCCCGAATACTAAGCTTTCGCTCGTAATCGATGGCGAAATTGTTGACGAGTCGGGGACGAAACTGGGCGGTGTCTTGGAGACCTGCGCCAAGGCACTAGACAGTTGGGAGACCACTATGGCGGCGTGCGGAGTACCTCGTTGAAGCCAGCTAACTGATTGGCCCACACGGATGGGCCGCCAGATGATCCGTAGCTCAAAGCTGCACGCGCACGTGCACTCGGAGCCGACTGAGCGGCAGCTATGGGCCCAAAGGCGACGCTGACACGCCGCCAGGGGCGGGGCAGATCTTGCTACAGCTTTGCGGGGCAGCTTCTAGCGCATCGATTGGCTATCGACGAATCTGATCACCGAGTGCCGGGGCGTACGCGGTATCAAAACCCAGTCGTTCAGATAGGTAACCACCGCAGGGCAGACCGTCATCGCTCCGTAGGTTCGTCTCGCGTTCTCAGGGTCGGTGAAGTGCACATCAATTCGTTTTCCGCGTCGGATTACAAGTTTGATATTTAGGCTCGTACACCCATGGCTCTGCTTTCCGCGTGAAACGCCAACGAGAGTGAATTGACTGAAGTCGACCTTCGGTGCGCCTATGCTCTCAGCATCCCGCGGATTGGGTTCTAATTTGCCCATCGCCCAGATCTCATCCCACTGTTGCTGGGTTCGAACTACGTACTCGGCATTTGGCCATTCGCGTGGCGACAACTTGTCAGTTTGCAGCCGTAAAAATTCAACGTGCTCAAGTATCTCCTGTGCCAATGCGAACGCCCCAGATGCCGCAAGCAGCACTCCGAAAACGACACCTCTCTGCGCAAAGCTCCTGAAGGCTATAGGCGACATAAACAACTCCCGATTACGCCATCGTAGCGCTGACGTGGGGGATGCTAACGGGCCCAAAGCAGCAGGGCGTTGTCTCCCAAATCAGTCGTTCAGAATTGCGAAACGCCCTTGCTTCTCAAGGAAACTCATCGGCTGGACCCAGCGCAATGCCGTAGAACGTCGCACCAACAAAGTTCGTTCCGGCTAGCACAGCGCCATCTAAGCCTATCGACTCGATAGCCGCATTTGCGAAGGTCGCGTTGGTCAGATCGGCTCCATTGAACGTCGCGCACTTGACGTTGCAGTTGCTAAAGCTGGTCCCGCGAAGGCTTGCGCCAGTGAAGTCTGCACTGGAAAACCAGGAATGTGGCCCGAAGCTTGCTCCATCAAGGGTAACGCGAGAAAGATTGGCCTCAGACAAATCTACGTTCGGGAAATGCCGTTCACCCAGCGCGTATCGCTGCATCAGTTCTTGAAGCGTTGACGGAGGGGTGTAGTTGTCTGTAGTCATCACTGAAGGCAGCTTCTGGCCGATAGTAAGCGTTCAACGACGAAGCGCGGATGACAGCAATCGCTGCTGGGCGATCATCTGCCGGATCTCCTCCATGGGCCGTTTCGAGCCGAAAGCGCCCCACCTCTACCCTTCGTCAGAGAGCCCTTTTACCCCGCCACCACCCGATTCCGCCCCGTGTTCTTCGCTTCATACAGCGCCGCGTCCGCTCTCGCCAGCAGCTTGTCCATCGAGTCGTTCTGCGGCAGGCTCAGGGTGACGCCGATGCTGACGGTGCAGCCCACCTCGTTGCCCTGGGGCACGCAGGCGGCGCGGATGCGTTCGGCCACCTGCAGGGCGGCGTCCAGGGGGGTGTTGGGCAGCAGCAGGGCAAACTCTTCGCCACCAAAGCGGCCCAGCAGGTCTTTGCTGCGCAGGCAGCGCTGTACCTTGGCGGCAAACTCCACTAGCACGCGGTCGCCGGCCTGGTGGCCGTGGGTGTCGTTGATGGTTTTGAAATGGTCCAGGTCCAGCATCAACATGGCCAGGGGCTGGCCGGTGCGGTGGCTGCGCTCCAGCTCGATGGCGCAGGCTTCGTCCATGTAGCGCCGGGTCAGGGTGTTGGTGAGCGAGTCGCGGGTGGCCAGCAGCTCCAGCTCGGCCCGGAGGCGGTCGCCAGCCATCAGCACGGCGCCCACCGAAAACAGCAGGACGGACACGGAAAAACTGGCGATGAACAGCACGTGCTGCGGCGTGCCGCTCAAGATGGTGTCGCCCATGGGCAGGAAGAACGTGGTGGCAAGCCGCACCAGCTGAATCACGGCGATGTACACGATCACCCCCACCGTGAGCCAGCGCGAAAAGCTGCCCATGCCCTGCCGCACGATGAACCAGGCGTGTACGGCAAACATCACGGCCAAGAGTGCCGTCACAAGCCGCAGGCGGGCTGTGTAACTGGGGTCGCCCAGGGCGAACCAAAGGGTGCCCAGCGTGACGGCGACAGTCACCGCCAGCCAGCGCCAAGTGGCTGGGCGCACGCCGTAAAAACGCTGGGTGCCCGCATACAGGCCATACACGCCCCAGCACAGCAAGAAATTGGGCACGGCCGTGGTGAGGATTTCAGGCAGTTGCCCACGCGAGGCCGCCAGGATGCCGCCCACCACAATGATCAACAGCGCCTGCGCCCATTGGCCCAGACCCTGAATGCTGGGGGGGTAGCTGCGCTTGAGGGCCCACAGCACCAGCGCCATCAGCGCACTCATGGCGCTGATCAACACGATGGCGGTGCGCGGGTCTATCACGTTCATGGTGGTGCCAGTTTGCCGGAATCGTTCCAGTTTGGGGGATGGGCTGCACAGGCCAAGGCGACAGAGCATGAGGGGCGCCATGCACCACCACTTGCAGCCTACGCCCCGCTGCGGATGACGTTAAGGGTGTGGGCAGGCGCAATGGGCAGCAAGCGGGTAAACCACGGGCCGTTGCGGCCCGGCCGGTGTTCTGCATATGCCCAAGGTCGATTGCTCACTATTTGATAGCTTCTGGCGCTTGTCCATCAAGCGCCAGAGCATATTTCAACCAAATTTTCGGCGTTTTACGGCATGCGCCCCGGCCTTCAAGGCGTGAAGGCACGCACGCACCGCGTCTGCAGGTTTTGGGTCTTGGGGATGGTCACCGGATTGCCGATGGAAAAATCATTGATCCATGCGTCGGTCAGGGGCGAAGCCGAGCCCTCGGTGGAGCTCCAATAGAGGGCGTTGGCGAAGCCGCCTACCGCCACCCTGTTGGTATACAGCGCCGCGAGCTGGTTGCGGGCGGGCAGGAACCAGTCGTTGTAGCAGGTGTTGCCCGCCTGGCAGGGAGTATTGCCTTGCGAATCGACCTGGTAGGTGCTGCACAGTTGCGCGGCATAAACACCCGCACCCAGGGTCGCACCGACGGCGGCGGTGTTGCTGGCACCGTCGGTGTCGCTTTGCGCACCCGGCCCCACGGCCGTGCCAAAGCCACCCCACCCGATCCCGGTGCTGTTGTCTGCGGTGGCAGCAATCAGGTTGTTCAGCCCGCCGCCCAGCGCAGCAATCACGCCGCCGCCACTGGTTTGCCCCACAGCGGTGATCAGGTAGGTATAGCCATTTGCCAACTGAGCGGCCCCGGCCGGGGTGAAAACCGCCACATTGACGGCACCCGCTGCATGCGCTGGCGTGACCGCCGTGATGGTGGTGGCGTTGACCACGTTGACCGAGGTAGCGGGCACACCGTCAAACGTGACACTGGTGGCGCCGGTGAGCCCGGTGCCGGTCAGCGTGACGCCGACCCCACCCGAAGCAGTGCCAGAGGTGGGGCTGATGGCGGTCAGCGTGGCGCCCGAGACGTAGAGGCTGCGGCAGATGGCCTCGACATCCACCCGGCAGGTGGCACCATTGGCCAGCATGGCCCCTACGCCGCAGGCGGGATGGGGCGATGGCGTGGGAGGCCCGGGGGGCAGCAAGGTGTTGGCCGGGTTGGTGGCAAAACACTGGGCCAGGTCGGGCGGGTCGATGGCGGCAATTCGCAGCGCAGCGCCGGAGTTGTTGCTGAAGTCCGCAGGCTGAAAGCCTGTGAAGCCACCGGCTGTGATGGGGCTGACGGCAATGGGCAGTGTCTCGCCCGCAGGTTGGGTGAAGGCACTGACAACCTGCGCCATCAAACCTGACCCCTGCCCCGCCAGGCCCACCACTGCGGACACCAGCAGCAGCGAAGCCACACGCCGCACGCCGTGACTGCGGCGCAGCGACCACCACCCGGCCAGCGCAACAGCCACCAGCAAGGCGCCCAGCGCCAAGGGGCTGTCCACCGGCACGTTGGCCACGGCAGGGACGCCGCTGGAGATCGTTTGGGCCGACGCGGCAAAGGGCAGCGTGGACAGCAGCATCAGCATGGCCAGCGGTGCAAACGGACCAGCGCTTCCAGGTTGGGTGTTCTTCATCGGTTGATCGTCCCTGCGGGGTGGTTGGGGTGGCGGTCGGATAGTTGCAAATTATCACAACCTCAGCAGGGCGGACGGGGGCGCATGGGGGGGATCGAAAGCAGCAGCCCGAGCCGTCCTGAACCAGGCTTTTGCAGGGGCCGCTGCCCCGCCAGACTGGCATCATCATGACCCCATGAAGTTGTTGGAACCCTCCGAGTACCAGGCAGCCGCTGGTGCCGTATATCTGTCCGTAGTGCAAGAGATCGCCCGGCTCCTACCCCTTGCCCAGTTGGAGCACATTGGTGCCTCCGCCATTCCTGGAGCGGTGTCCAAAGGCGATCTGGACATTTGCGTGCTGGTGACTGCGCAAGAGCACGGGCGGGCCGTTCAGGTGCTGCAGGGCGCAGGCTACGTGGCCAAAAAGGACACCTTGCGCACGCCAGAGCTGTGCATGCTGCTGTCGCCACGCACAGACACGGACGTGGCATTGCAGGTAGTGGCCAAGGGATCGGAGTTTGAGTTCTTTCTGCACTTTCGCGATGCCTTGCGTGCAGACCCGCGCCTGGTGGAGCAGTACAACCTGCTCAAGCAGCGTTTTGCGCCCTTTGGCATGGAGCGCTACCGTGAGGAAAAATCACGCTTCATCACCACCGTTCTGACCCCTCAGGTGCTACCCGGCCGCTGCGCGGAATCTGCACCGGTTGCGAGCGGGGCTTGCAACCTTGACTGACCAGGAGACCTCATGAGCACTGCAAAAACCCCCGAAGGCCCGCCCGCATCGGTGCTGATCGACCAGCGCATCGCCGACCTGAACGATTGGCGCGGGCAAGCACTGGGCCGCATGCGGCAGCTGATCCATGAGGCGGCGCCCAAGGTGTTGGAGGAATGGAAGTGGAACGGCACGCCCGTGTGGTCGCTGGGCGGGATTCTGTGCACGGGCGAGTCGTACAAGTCAGCGGTAAAACTGACCTTTCTGAAGGGAGCATCGCTACCAGACCCGGCGAAGCTCTTCAACGCCAGTCTGGACGGCAACGCCCGGCGTGCCATAGACATCCACGAAGGGGACACCGTGGACGCGGAGGCCTTCAAGGCGCTGATCCGCGCAGCGGTGGCCCTGAATGCCGGGGGTGCGAAGGCCAAGGCGAAATCGGCACGGGGTGCACGCACGGCCAGTTAGGTGCAGACAGCCCGCGGAGTCAGTCGTGTCTGAAAACTATTATTTCGATAGCAAACAACCGATAACCATTAAGCGCTAGGGCCAATTTCAATCAAAATCTACTGCCCCACATCCACCTCAGTCACGCAGCTGCTGTAGCGCCACTGCACACGCAGCGCCATCGACTCCCCCTGCGCCAGCGTGCGCAGGCCGGGCTGCCCGGGCTGATGGAAGGCGTCGATGGTTTGTGTGATGGGCTCAAAGCAGAATGCTGGGCCCTGTGGCGGTCGGTAGATCAGGCAGTAGTGCTGGTCGGTACCGCCGTCTTGCGCAAAGTCCGGCATCTGGGCGGTCAAGCGCAGGCCCCGCTCGGGCCAGTCGATCTGGGCCGTGCCGCCCCAGCCGGTGTAGGCGTTGTCGATCAGGCCGCCATTGGCGGGAGCGCCGGTGTTCAAGTCCCAGCCGGGCGGGAAGTGCTGCGTGTGCTCTGTGGGCAAGGGGTCGTCGCCGCAAAGCCACAAGCCCTGCACCGGCGCCGTGATGCGCGTGCCGGGCGTGCGCGGAAACCAGGGGTGCAGGCCGAGGCCGTAGGGCAGCGGCTGCGCGCCCAGGTGCCGCACTTGCACCGACTGGTCCAGGCCGCCGTCCACCAGGCGGAAGGTCTGTACACATTCGTACTCGTAGGGGTTGTCGTCAAAGCGCTCGGAGCGAAGTTGCATCTGCAGCGTGTCGGGTGCGGGCTGGGTAAGTTGCCAGGGCTGCAGCCAGCCATCGCCGTGAATAGGGTACGACTCGCCCCCGCGGTTGGGACGCATGGGGTGGAACTGGCCAGCGTGCTCAAACCCGCCGCCGCTGATGCGGTTGGACCAGGGCACCATGGCAAACGACGCGAGCTGGTACAGGTCGGGCGTGGCGCCGTCCCACGGGCGCCACAGGTCGATGCGTGCGCCAGCCTCTTGCGGGTCGTCGATCTGCCAGGCCGCCACGCTGCCGCCCAGTGTGGGCACCAGGCCCAGGTGCTGCCCCGCGTGGTGCAGCCAGACGATGGGGTGGGAGGATGCGGCCTCGGTCATGGGCGGTGTGCTTTCTTTGGGGTGTTGACAGGGATTGCGGGTTGGCAGAGCGCGCGGGGCTGCGTTCGGTGCTTGGAGCGGATAACAAAACCCAGCGAAGCGGTTCTGGCCAGGCGCCGCATCGCAGGCAGTACGCGTAGTACGACAAGACGCGGCAACGACGCCAGGAGGGTTTTGTGAGCCGCTCTCAGCCGCCAAATGGATGGGCGGGCAGGCCCAGGCTGTCGGTGTCCACCGCAAACAGCGCCCCGGCCAGCGGCTCGGCCGCCAGTTGCTCGGGCGTGAGGCCTACCCGCGCGGAGCTGATGAACAGTGTGCGCAGGTCTGCGCCGCCAAACGCGCAAGTGGTGACCTGGCTGACTGGCAAGCGCACGCGGCCCAGTTCGGCGGCGGTGACCGGGTCGTGGCAGGTCACGCACCAGCCGCCCCAGTGCGCAATCCACAGGCGGCCCTGCGCGTCGGTGGTCATGCCATCGGGCAGGCCGTCTTCGGGTAGCCAATGCTTCCACAACGTTCTGTTGGACACGGTGCCTGCGGCCAGATTGCTGTCGTAGCGGTAGGTGTTGCCTTCGATGGTGGCGTTGAAAAACATGGCCGCGCCCTGCCCCGTGCCAGACCAGGTGGGGCCGTTGGTCACGGCAAAGCCGTCGTCGTGGCGGGTGCAACTGCCGTCGGGGTCATAGCGGTAGAGCGCGCCCGTGGGCGCCTCGCACGCAAAGTCCATGGAGCCCGCCCAGAAGCGCCCTTGTGCATCGCACTTGCCGTCATTGAAGCGGTTGCCCGCGCGGTCGGGTTCGGGCTGGTGCAGGTAGCGCGGGGCCATGTCGGTGGCCGGGTCGAACAGCGCAAAACCCCGGCGCAGTGTGACGATGAAGCCGGGGGCATGCGCGCGTTCGGCGATGGCGGAGATCTCTTCGTCAAACGCCCAGCGCTGGTGGGCGCCGGTGGCCGGGTCCCAGCGGTGCAGCTCGCGACCAAGGATGTCCACCCAGTACACGGCCTGCTCGCGCACCGACCACAACACGCCTTCGCCCAGCGCGTTGCCCAGTGCGATCACGCAGCGCACGGCGCCGGTGATGGGCGCGGAACAGGCAGCGCCCTCGGGCGGAGAGAAGGGGGTATCCAGCAAGGGGCGCATGCGTGTCTCCGGTCTTTTTTTGTATCGGCCTGCCGCCAGGCACTTGACGAGCGGCATCTTATCAACGCCAATTGATGCTTGAAATGAAATTTTTTTCAATTGATTGATTGCAATATTTATATGTCAAAGGTTTTTACCCCCTCCTCTTCCTCGACCGATGCCACCGGCGCCCCCCAGGGCCTGGCGAAGTTCCCCAGCCTGCAAGGCCGTGCCGTGTTTGTGACGGGCGGCGGCAGCGGCATTGGCGCGGCCATCGTGGCGGCGTTTGCCGAGCAAGGTGCCCGCGTGGCGTTTGTGGACGTGGCGCGCAACGCGAGCGAAGCCCTCGCCCAGCACATTGCCGACGCAGGCCTGCCCCGCCCCTGGTGGCGTGTGTGTGATGTGCGCGATGTGAACGCCCTGCAGGCCTGCGTGGCCGAAGCGGCGGCCGAGCTGGGCAGCGACTTTGCGGTGCTGGTGAACAACGTGGCCAGCGATGACCGGCACACGCTCGAATCCGTAACGCCCGAGTACTACGACGAGCGCATGGCCATCAACGAGCGCCCCGCCTTCTTCGCCATCCAGGCCGTGGTGCCTGGCATGCGCAGGCTGGGCGCGGGCTCGGTCATCAACCTGGGCTCCACCGGTTGGCAGGGCAAGGGCACGGGCTACCCCTGCTATGCCATTGCCAAGTCGTCGGTGAACGGCCTCACGCGCGGGCTCGCCAAGACGCTGGGGCAGGACCGGATCCGCATCAACACGGTGTCGCCCGGCTGGGTGATGACGGAGCGGCAGATCAAGCTGTGGCTGGACGCCGAGGGCGAGAAGGAGCTGGCGCGCAACCAGTGTTTGCCGGACAAGCTGCGGCCGCATGACATTGCGCGGATGGTGTTGTTTTTGGCGTCGGACGATGCGGCGATGTGTACGGCGCAGGAGTTCAAGGTGGATGCGGGATGGGTTTGATTTTTTGAAGTTTTTTGGGCTCTGGCGCTTATCCATCAAGCGCTGGCAGCTATTGTTTTGTAGTTTTTGAGTTTGGGCGCTGGTCTGGCGGTGTGCTCGGGTTGAGGGCGGAGGCCGGGAGTCGCCCGGCGTGCGAGTAACTTTCTTTCGCTTGCTCGACAAGAAAGTCACCAAAGAAAGGGCGACCCTACTGTCTGCGACCCCTGCGCTTCGCTACGGGGCAACCTGGGGTGCTCGGTCACGGGGTGCACCGCAGAACTCGCTGCGCGCCTGCGGCGCTCCGCTCGAACAACTGCGGTGAGTCAGTTCACGAAGCGCGTGTGTCCTTCGGCACCCGCGCCACCCCGCGCCCTGCGCGCCCCAGGCGCATACAGAAGGGAACCCGGGGAGCGGACATCCACACGGGCCATCGCTTCGCTCGGCTCCATCTCGCGGGCGCGAGCGCCACGCGCTGCGCAGCCTGGGCCGAGCGCAGCAATGGCCCGTGTGGATGTTTGGCTGTCCAACCCCCTGCTGGCTGCGCCTGCGGCGGGGCGGTTGCGGGGTGAGCATGGGCGTCGCAGCGCCCATGCCTCGTTAACTGACTCGCCGTGGTTGTCCGAGCGGCGCGCGCCAGCGCAAAGCGAGTTCCACGGCGCACCCCGCAACCGCCCCGCCGCAGGTTGCCCCGTAGCGCAGCGCAGGGGTCGCAGACTGGGGGTCGCCTTTCTTTTGCTTACTTTTCTTTGGCGAAGCAAAGAAAAGTGAGTCGCCTGCCGGGGCGACAACCCGGCCTCTGCCCTCAACCCCAGCATGCATTCCCAACCAGCACGCCCCAGCTTCGACAAGCTCAGCCCGAACGGATGGAATGGCACCCAGGCTTCGGCAGGCTCAGCCCGAACGAACAGGAGGGCAAAAACTACAAAACAATAGCTACCAGCGCTTACCCAACACGCGCTAGCAGCCAATTTCACCCAAAAAAATCAATCCCCCACCTCCAACCTCCGCCCATACTGCACCAGACTCGTCTGCTTCAACGCCTTCATCATCACCTTCGCCGCCGGCGACAACAGCCGGTCCGAACGCGTGATGATTCCGAACGCATCCATATGGCACGGCATCGCCAGCGGCAACACCGTCACGATCCCATGCGCCGCGTAATAGCGCGCCACATCCTCCGCCACCACCGCAATCATGTCGCTCTGCTGCAGCATGCGCGTGATGAACAACAGGGCCGATGTCTCCACCGTGTGCAGCGGCGGCGCCAGCCCGTCCTGCTGGAACATCAGGTCAAACCGGTGGCGCAACACGCTGCCAGCAGGCGGCACGATCCAGCTGGCCGACACCACATCGCGCAGCGTCAACCCGGTCATGCTCGACAGCGGGTGGCCCGGGCGCGTTATGGCGCAGACCAGCTCCTCCGTCAGCGACTCGTAGCGCAGGTTCTCCTTGTCGTGTTCCTCGTAGAGGCGGCCCACCACGATGTCGAGCTTGCCCTGCTCCAGCCGCTCCAGCAGCACGGGGCTGGTTTCGATGTCCAGCGAAATGCGCAGGCTGGGGTGCTCCTGCTTGACCTGTGCCACGGCTGCGGGCAACAGGCTCAGGCCCGGTGAGGTGATGGCGCCAATGCCCACCTGGCCGTAGTGCCCGCGCTTGAGCGCGCCGATCTCGTCGTGCGCCTGGTTCAGGTTGGCCAACGCCATGCGCGCGTGGCGGATCATCGTTTCGCCGTACCAGGTGGGTCGCATGCCACGCGGCAGGCGGTCAAACAGCGACACCTCCAGCACGTCCTCCAGATCCTTGAGCAGCTTGGAGGCGGCCGGCTGGGTCATGCTGAGCACCTGGGCGGCGCGGTGGATGTTGCCCTCTTCGGCCAGGGCCACCAGCAGCAGCAGTTGGCGCGTCTTGAGGCGGGCGCGGATGAACCAGTGGTTGTAGGTGCTCATGAATGGGAGGACGGAAAAAGGGAGGGGTTTTCCAGAATGCAAAGAACGATATGTATTTTGTCTAAAAAACGATTGGATTGATATCTAAACCTTCCATAGACTTCGCCGCAACTGCAACAAAGGCCTCTCTCCATGAAGCTCGGCGACCTCCAGCTCAGCCCCCGGCACCTGATCAACGGCCGGTGGGAAATCGGCACCACCACCGGCGTCAGCACCAATCCGTCGGACACCCGCGAGGTGGTGGCCGAGTACGCCCGCGCCGACCGCAACCAGACCGAGCTGGCCGTGCGCGCGGCGGCCGACGCCCTGCCCACCTGGAGCCAGAGCACCCCCCAACGCCGCGCCGACGTGCTGGACATGATTGGCAGCGAGCTGCTGGCACGCAAGGACGAGCTGGGCGCACTGCTGGCCCGCGAAGAAGGCAAGACCCTGCCCGAAGGCATCGCCGAAGTGGCGCGCGGCGGGCAGATCTTCAAGTTTTTTGCGGGCGAGGCGCTGCGCATCCAGGGCGAACTGCTGACCTCTGTACGCCAGGGCGTGCAGGTGGACGTAACCCGCGAGCCCGTGGGCGTGGTGGGCATCATTGCGCCGTGGAACTTCCCCTTCGCCATCCCGGCCTGGAAGATCGCCCCGGCCCTGGCCTACGGCAACACCGTGGTGTTCAAGCCCGCCGAGCTGGTGCCCGCCTGTGGCTGGGCGCTGGCCGAAATCATCAGCCGCAGCGGCCTGCCCGCCGGTGCCTTCAACCTCGTCATGGGCAGCGGCCGCGAGGTGGGCCAGACGCTGGTGGACCACCCGTTGGTCAACGCGCTGAGCTTTACCGGGTCGGTGGCCACGGGCGACCGCATCCTGCGCGCGGCCTCAGCACGGCGCGCCAAGGTGCAGCTGGAGATGGGCGGCAAGAACCCGCTCATCGTGCTGGCCGACGCCGACCTGGACCAGGCGGTGGACTGCGCGCTGCAGGGCTCGTATTTCTCCACCGGTCAACGCTGCACCGCATCGAGCCGCCTCATTGTCGAGGCCGAGGTGCACGACGCCTTTGTGGCGCGCCTGCGCAACCGGTTGGCCAGCCTGAAGGTGGGCCACGCGCTGGAGCGTGGCACCGAGATGGGCCCGGTGGTGGACGACAACCAGCTGGCACAGAACCTGGGCTACATCGACATTGCGAAGAGCGAGGGAGCGGAGCACGTCTGGGGTGGCGAGCGCCTGGAGCGCCCCACCCCAGGCCATTACATGAGCCCCGCCCTCTTCCTGGCCCGCCCCGAGCACCGCGTGGCGCGCGAGGAAATTTTTGGCCCCGTGGCCTGCGTGCTGCGGGCTGACGACTACGAGCACGCACTGGCCTTGGCCAACGACACGCCCTTTGGCCTGTGTGCGGGCATCTGCACCACGTCGCTCAAGCGCGCCATGCACTTCAAGCGCCACGCTGCCGTGGGCATGACCATGGTGAACCTGCCCACGGCGGGTGTGGACTTCCATGTGCCTTTTGGCGGCCGCAAGGAATCGAGCTACGGCGCCCGTGAGCAGGGGCGCTACGCCGCTGAGTTCTACACCACGGTCAAGACGGGCTACATGCTGGCTTGAGCCCTGCCCTTTTCGAGCGTTCCTTCTTTCCATCCCGCAACCATCGTCAACCAACCATTACAGACAGGAGACAAGATGATGAAAATGAACCGCCGCACCGTTGCTGCCGCCTTGGCCAGCGTGCCCGTGGCCGCCTTGCTGCCCGGCACTGCCTGGGCGCAAAAGCCCCTCGTGCTGGGCTTCAGCCAGGTGGGGGCCGAGAGCGAATGGCGCACCGCCAATACTGAGTCGATCAAGTCCGCCGCCAAGGAGGCCGGCATCGAGTTGAAGTTCTCGGACGCGCAGCAGAAGCAGGAGAACCAGATCAAGGCCATCCGCTCGTTCATCGCGCAGAAGGTGGACGTGATTGCGTTCTCGCCCGTGGTGGAGTCGGGCTGGGAGCCCGTGCTGCGCGAGGCCAAGGCCGCCAAGATCCCCGTGGTGCTGACCGACCGCGCAGTGAACACCAAGGACACGTCGCTCTACGTGACCTTCATGGGCTCGGACTTTGTGGAAGAAGGCCGCAAGGCCGGCCGCTGGCTGGTGGAGAAGATGAAGGACCAGAAGGGCGAGGTCAACATCGTCGAGCTGCAAGGCACCGTGGGCTCGGCCCCTGCCATCGACCGCAAGAAGGGCTTTGAAGAAGTCATCAAGGCCGACCCCAAGTTCAAGATCATCCGCAGCCAGACCGGCGACTTCACCCGCGCCAAGGGCAAGGAAGTGATGGAGGCCTTCCTGAAGGCCGAGGGCAAGAAGATCAATGTGCTGTACGCGCACAACGACGACATGGCGATTGGCGCCATCCAGGCCATCGAAGAGGCCGGCATGAAGCCCGCCAAGGACATCGTGATCATCTCCATCGACGCGGTGAAGGGTGCCTTCGAAGCCATGATCGCCGGCAAGCTCAACGTGAGCGTGGAATGCAGCCCCCTGCTGGGCCCGCAGCTCATGGCCGCAGTCAAAGACATCAAGGCTGGCAAAGCGGTACCCAAGCGCATCGTGACGGAAGAAGGGATCTTCCCGATGGAAGTGGCGGCCAAGGAATTCCCGAACAGGAAGTATTGATCCATTGCCCCCTGAGCCGCCTGCGGCGTCTTCCCCCAAGGGGGACGCCACCAGCGCGGCGGGGCGGCTCTTGGGCGGTGGCACTGGTACTAGATCGCGCCAGTTTCATACGGCCTCCAAGCTACCTAAATTTAGAACAACACCAGGAGACAGACTCAAATGAAGCGTGCAATTTTCAAGGCCGTGTTGGCCACCGTGGCCTTGGCTGCCATGGGCGCCACGTCCGTGGCATCGGCCCAGGACAAGGGCACCATCGGCATCTCGATGCCCACCAAGTCCTCGGCGCGCTGGATTGCCGACGGCGACAACATGGTCAAGGTCCTCAAGGACCGGGGCTACAAGACCGACCTGCAGTACGCCGAAGACGACATCCCCAACCAGTTGGCGCAGATCGAGAACATGATCACCAAGGGCGCCAAGGTGCTGGTGATCGCGTCGATTGACGGCACCACGCTGTCGCGCGTGCTGCAAAGTGCGGCCGACAAGGGCGTGAAGGTCATTGCGTACGACCGCCTCATCAAGGGATCGAAGAACGTGGACTACTACGCCACGTTCGACAACTTCCAGGTGGGCGTGCTGCAGGCCACGTCCATCGTGGACAAGCTGGGCCTCAAGCAAGGCAAGGGCCCGTTCAACATTGAACTGTTCGGCGGCTCGCCCGACGACAACAACGCCTTCTTCTTCTACGACGGCGCCATGAGCGTGCTGCAGCCCTACATCGACAGCGGCAAGCTGGTGGTGCGCAGCAAGCAGACCGGCATGAATAAGGTGGGCACGCTGCGCTGGGATGGCTCGGTGGCCCAGGCGCGCATGGACAACCTGCTGTCGGCCTACTACGGCAAGGACAAGGTGCATGCCGTGCTGTCGCCCTATGACGGCATCTCCATCGGCATCCTGTCCTCCCTCAAGGGCGTGGGCTACTGCACCGCCCAGCAGCCCTGCCCTGTGGTCAGCGGCCAGGACGCTGAGGTGCCTTCCATCAAGTCCATCCTGAAGGGCGAACAGTCTTCCACCGTGTTCAAGGACACCCGCGAGCTGGCCAAGGTCGCCGCCAACATGGTGGACGCCGTGCTGACGGGCAAGCAGCCCGAGATCAACGACACCAAGACCTACAACAACGGCGTGAAGGTGGTGCCCTCGTACCTGCTCAAGCCCGTGTCGGTGGACGTATCCAACTGGAACACGGTGTTGGTGGGCAGTGGCTACTACAAGGAGTCCCAAATCAAGTGAGCGCGAGCGGCTTCTGCATGTAGAGCCGCCGCCTGCGAATGCTGCTGGGGCAGCGCAGGCGGCGTGCAACCGGGATGGGGCCCAAGGCCCCGCCAACAGACTGAGAGACCATGCTTCTTGAAATGCGGAACATCCGCAAAACCTTCCCCGGCGTGGTGGCGCTGAACCAGGTCAACCTGCAGGTGCAGGCCGGGGAGATCCATGCCATCGTCGGCGAAAACGGGGCGGGCAAATCCACGCTGATGAAGGTGCTGTCGGGTGTGTACCCACACGGCAGCTACAGCGGCCAGATCCTGTTCGACGGGCAGGAGCGCGAATTTGCGGGCATCCGCGACAGCGAGCACCTGGGCATCATCATCATTCACCAGGAGCTGGCGCTGGTGCCGCTGCTGTCGATTGCCGAGAACATCTTTCTTGGCAACGAAACCGCGCGGCACGGCGTCATCGACTGGATGGCCGCACACAGCCGCGCACAGGCGCTGCTGCACAAGGTGGGCCTGCGCGAGTCGCCAGACACGCCGGTGGGCCAACTGGGCGTGGGCAAACAGCAGCTGGTGGAGATTGCCAAGGCGCTGTCGCGCAAAGTGCGCCTGCTGATCCTGGACGAGCCCACCGCCAGCCTCAACGAGAACGACAGCCAGGCCCTGCTGGACCTGCTGCTGGAGCTGAAAGCCCAGGGCATCACCTGCATCCTGATCTCGCACAAGCTCAACGAGATCTCGCGCGTGGCCGATGCCATCACCGTGCTGCGCGACGGCAGCACCGTGCAGATGCTGGACTGCCGCGAGGGCCCGGTGAGCGAAGACCGCGTGATCCAGGCCATGGTGGGCCGCGAGATGAGCGACCGCTATCCCCAGCGCCAGCCGCAAGTGGGCGACATTGTTTTTGAGGTGCGCAACTGGCGCGCCCACCACCCGCAGCGCAGCGACCGCGAGCACCTCAAAGGCATCGACCTGAACGTGCGGCGCGGCGAGATTGTGGGCATTGCGGGCCTGATGGGCGCAGGCCGCACCGAGCTGGCCATGAGCATCTTCGGCCGCTCGTGGGGCCAGCGCATCAGCGGCGAAGTGCGGCTGCACGGGCAGCCCATCGACGTGAGCACAGTGGAAAAGGCCGTGCGCCACGGCCTGGCCTATGTGACCGAAGACCGCAAGGGCAATGGCCTGGTGCTGAACGAAGACATCCAGTTCAACACCTCGCTGGCCAACCTGCCGGGCGTGTCGTTCGCCAGCGTGATCGACAGCGGTCAGGAACACCGCGTGGCACAGGATTACCGCGAGAAGCTGCGCATCCGCTGCTCGGGCGTGGACCAGAAGACGCTGAACCTCTCGGGCGGCAACCAGCAAAAAGTCGTGCTGAGCAAATGGCTGTTCACCAGCCCCGAAGTGCTCATCCTCGACGAGCCCACGCGCGGCATCGACGTCGGCGCCAAGTACGAGATCTACACCCTCATCGCCCAGCTGGCGGCCGAGGGCAAATGCGTGATCGTGATCTCCTCCGAAATGCCCGAGCTGCTGGGCATCACGGACCGCATCTATGTGATGAACGAAGGCCGCTTTGTGGCCGAGATGCCAACTTCAGATGCCTCGCAAGAAAAGATCATGCGAGCGATTGTGAAAGCCAGTTGATATGAGCCAGACCACCCATCCCCCCGCCAACACGCTGGCCGACGGCCGCACGACAGCAGCGGCGCGGCACGACAAGCCGCTGCTGCAGCACCTGCAGCACAACCTGCGCGAATACGGCATGTTGATCACGCTGGTGGCCATCATGGGCTTCTTCCAGTACATGACCGAGGGCACGCTGATGCAGCCCTTGAACCTGACCAACCTGGTGCTGCAGAACAGCTACATCGTCATCATGGCGCTGGGCATGCTGCTGGTCATCGTGGCCGGGCACATCGACCTGTCGGTGGGCTCGGTGTGTGGCTTCATCGGCGCACTGGCTGCGGTGCTGATGGTCGAATACAACTGGCACTTTGTGCCCGCCACGCTGGTGTGCCTGCTGTGCGGCGGACTCATTGGCGCCATTCAAGGCAGCTTTGTGGCCTTCTCGCGCATTCCGTCGTTCATCGTCACGCTGGCGGGCATGCTGGTGTTCAAGGGCCTGGCGCTGGCGCTGCTGGCGGGTCAGTCGGTGGGGCCGTTCCCTTCGGCATTCCAGATGCTCAGCTCGGGTTTTATCCCCGACCTGTTCAGCGTGGAAGGGCTGCGCATGACCTCGCTGCTGTTGGGTGCGGCCGTGGCTGCGGCCCTGGCCGTGGGCGGACTGCGCCAGCGCGCCAACCGCCTGCGCCATGGCGTGCAGACGGAGCCCGCAGGTTTGTTTATCGCCCGCACCGTGGTGTTTGGTGGGCTGCTGGTGTACTTCAGCTACCTGCTCGCTTCGTACAAGGGCCTGCCCAATGTGCTCATCGTGATGGCGCTGCTGATCGTGCTGTTCGACTTTGTCACCAGCCGCACCACCGTCGGCCGCCGCATCTATGCCATGGGTGGCAACGAGAAGGCGGCCAAGCTCTCGGGCATCAAGACCGAGCGGCTCACGCTGTATGCCTTCATCAACATGGGCGTGCTGGCGGCCCTGGCCGGGCTGGTGTTTGCGGCGCGCCTCAACACCGCCACGCCCAAGGCGGGCCTGGGTTTTGAGCTGGACGTGATTGCGGCCTGCTTCATCGGCGGCGCATCGGCATCGGGCGGCGTGGGCAAGGTGATGGGCGCGGTCATCGGCGCCTTTGTGATGGGCGTGATGAACAACGGCATGTCCATCCTGGGCATCGGCATTGACTACCAGCAGGTCATCAAGGGTGTGGTGCTGCTGGCCGCCGTGCTGGTGGACGTTTACAACAAGAACAAAGCGTGATGCCCCCCATGGACGCGTCCACCGCTCACGCCCCCGCTGCCGCGCCGGTGCTGCAGCTTTCGGGCATCCACAAGCAGTTTGCGGGCATCACCGTGCTGCGCGATGTGCAGCTCAACCTCTACCCCGGCGAGATCCATGCGCTGATGGGGCAAAACGGTGCGGGCAAGTCCACGCTGATCAAGGTGCTGACGGGCGTGCTGGAGGCCAGCGGCGGGCAGATGCGGCTGGGAGAGGAAGCCGTGTGGCCCGACTCGCCCCTGGCCGCGCAGCGCCTGGGCATCAGCACCGTGTACCAGGAGGTCAACCTCTGCCCCAACCTCTCGGTGGCCGAAAACATCTTTGCGGGCCGCTACCCGCGCTGCGGGATTGCGCAGGGCTTTCGCATCGACTGGGCCACGCTGCACCAGCGGGCCCGCGATCTGGTGGCGCGCATCGGCCTGCAGATCGACGTGACGCGCCTGCTGTCGGACTACCCCGTGGCCGTGCAACAGCTGGTGGCGATTGCGCGCGCACTCAGCATCGAATCGCGTGTGCTGATCCTGGACGAGCCCACCTCCAGCCTGGACGACGACGAAGTGCAAAAGCTCTTCGAGGTGCTGCGGCGCCTGCGCAGCGAGGGACTGTCCATCGTCTTTGTGACGCATTTCCTGAACCAGGTGTATGCCGTGTCCGACCGCATCACCGTGCTGCGCAACGGCAGCTGGGTGGGCGAGTGGAGCGCGCAAGACCTGGGTCCGCAGGCTTTGATCGCAGCCATGCTGGGGCGCGACCTGGCCGCCGTATCGACCGAGCCAGCGGTGTCGCCCGTGTTCGACACCAGCCAGACCACGCTGCTGCAAACCGAAGGCCTGGGGCAAGACACGCAACTGCAGCCACTGGACCTGCAGATCCGTGCGGGCGAGGTGGTGGGCCTGGCGGGACTGCTGGGCTCGGGCCGCACCGAGCTGGCGCGCCTGCTGTTTGGCCTGGAGCAGCCCGACCGGGGCGCGCTGCGCATCGACGGGCAGGTGGTGAAGTTTGCCAACCCCATGGATGCGATCCGCCATGGCCTCGCCCTGTGCCCTGAAGAGCGCAAGACCGACGGCATCGTGGCCGAACTGTCGGTGCGCGAGAACATTGCGCTGGCACTGCAGGCCCGAATGGGTGTGAGCAAGTTCCTCTCGCGTGCCGAGCAGACTGCGCTGGCCGAACGCTATGTGAAGCTGCTGGGCATCAAGACCGAGACGGTGGACAAGCCCATCGGCCTGCTCTCGGGTGGCAACCAGCAAAAGGCGATCCTTGCGCGCTGGATGGCCATCGAGCCGCGCCTGCTGATCCTGGACGAACCCACGCGCGGCATCGACGTGGCCGCCAAGCAGGAAATCATGGACCAGATCCTGCGCCTGGCCCAGGCGGGCATGGCCGTGCTGTTCATCTCTTCCGAAATGAGCGAGGTGGTGCGCGTGGCGCACCGCATCGTGGTGCTCCGCGACCGCCACAAGGTGGGCGAGCTGCCCGCTGGCAGCAGCGAAGACGCCGTTTACGACCTGATTGCTGCCGAACATGCTTGAACGTTCCCCTTCCCTTCTGGCGGCGTTGCTGCGACACCGCCTGGCCTGGCCGCTGATCACGCTGGCGCTGCTACTTATCGTGAACACGGTGTTCAACAGCAGCTTTCTGCACATCGAATGGCGCGACGGCCACCTGTACGGCAGCCTCATTGACATCCTGAACCGCGCCGCGCCCCTGGTGCTCGTGTCGCTGGGCATGACGCTGGTGATTGCCACACGCGGCATCGATATTTCGGTGGGCGCCGTGGTCGCGATTGCCGCGGCGGTGGCCGCGTGGCTGATTGGCGGCTCGGTGTCGGGCACTGAAAGCCGGTTCCCACTCCCAATCGCCATCCTGGGCGCCATCGGCATCGCACTGCTGTGCGGGCTGTGGAATGGCGTGCTGGTCGCCAAGGTGGGCATGCAGCCCATCATCGCCACGCTGATCCTTA
This sequence comes from Acidovorax sp. Leaf73, assembly GCF_916855635.1. Classification (NCBI taxonomy): domain Bacteria; kingdom Pseudomonadati; phylum Pseudomonadota; class Betaproteobacteria; order Burkholderiales; family Comamonadaceae; genus Acidovorax; species Acidovorax sp. Leaf73. The sequence goes on along the minus strand of NZ_CAKASI010000001.1, from coordinate 605,609 downwards.
TGGTGGCGGGCCGGGGCATTGCCCAGCTCATCACCGACGGGCAGATCATCACCATCTACTACACGCCCTACTTCTTCATGGGCGGTGGGTACCTAGCAGGGCTGCCGTTCTCTGTGTTCGTAGTGGCCGCAGTCTTCGTGGTGCTGTACCTCGCCATCACGCGCACGGCGCTGGGCCTGTTCATCCAGGCAGTGGGCATCAACCCCACGGCGGCGCGGGTAGCGGGTGTGCAGGCGGGGCGGCTTATTGTGGCGGCCTATGTGTTCTGCGGAGTGTGCGCGGGCATTGCGGGGCTGCTGATCAGCTCCAACGTGAAGAGTGCGGATGGCAACAACGCGGGGCAGTTGCTGGAGCTGGACGCCATCCTGGCCGTCACGCTGGGCGGCACCGCGCTCACCGGTGGCCGCTTCAGCCTGGTGGGCAGCGTGATTGGTGCGCTCATCATCCAGACGCTGACCTACGCCATCTACTCGCTGGGCGTGCCGCCCGAGATCAACCTGGTGGTGAAGGCCGTGGTGGTGTTCATCGTGATGCTGCTGCAGTCGCCCGAGTTCCGGGCGCAAGTGGGCGCCCTGGCACGCCGCCCCGGCGCGGGAGCTTTGCCATGAGCGCCGTACCCAAGACCGCAGGCTTCGGCACCGTGAACCACCCTGCCCCACAGGCCACCGCCGAGCGCGCGCGGTTCAACCCCAAGTACCTGCCGCTGGCAGCCACCATCTCGCTGTTCGTGGCCATGGCCACGCTGGGCTCGGTGCTGTACACCGGGTTCTTCTCGGCCCAGGTGTTCCTCAACCTGCTGATCGACAACGCCTTCCTCATCATCGTGGCGGTGGGCATGACGTTCGTGATCCTGTCGGGCGGCATCGACCTCTCGGTGGGATCGGTGGTGGCGCTGACCACCATGGTGCTGGCCGCGCTGGTGGAACACCGGGGCTGGAACCCGATGGTCGCCATCCCGCTGGTGCTGCTGATGGGCACAGCATTTGGCGCGTTCATGGGTTTCCTCATCGAGCGCTTTCGGCTTCAGCCCTTCATCGTCACGCTGGCGGGCATGTTCCTGGCGCGCGGGCTGTGCTACCTCATCAGCATCGACTCCATCAGCATCACACACGAAGGCTATTCGGAGCTGGCGCAATGGCGACTGCCGCTGTGGGAAGGCGCATCCCTTTCGCTGGGGGCGCTCATCGCCATCGCCGTGCTGCTGGTGGCCCTGTTCGTGGCGCACTGCACGCCGTTTGGCCGCAGCGTGTATGCGGTGGGCGGCAGCGAGCACTCGGCTGTGCTCATGGGCCTGCCGGTGCGCCGCACGCTCATTGGCGTCTACACGCTCTCGGGCTTTTGCTCAGCGCTGGCGGGCGTGGTGTTCACGTTCTACATGCTGTCGGGCTATGGCCTGCACGCCGTGGGCATGGAGCTGGACGCGATTGCCGCCGTGGTCATTGGCGGCACGCTGCTCACGGGTGGCGTGGGCTATGTGGCGGGCACGCTGTTTGGCGTGCTCATGCTCGGAATCATCCAGACCCTGATTTCCTTCGACGGCACGCTCAGCTCCTGGTGGACACGCATCGTCGTTGGTGTGCTGCTGTTCGCTTTCTGTCTGCTGCAGCGGCTGCTTTCGCGCCGCTCGGGCAAGGCCCGTTGACTCTTCATTTCTCCTCTTTCTCTCGCACCCCACCATGACCACCCCCAAGCGCAAACTCCGCTCCGCCGAATGGTTCGGCACGGCCGACAAGAACGGCTTCATGTACCGCAGCTGGATGAAGAACCAGGGCATCCCCGACCACGCGTTCGACGGCCGCCCCGTGATCGGCATCTGCAACACCTGGTCCGAGCTGACGCCATGCAACGCCCACTTTCGCAAGATCGCCGAGCATGTGAAGCGCGGCATCTACGAGGCGGGTGGCTTCCCCGTCGAATTCCCGGTGTTCTCCAACGGCGAATCCAACCTGCGCCCCACGGCCATGCTCACGCGCAACCTGGCCAGCATGGACGTGGAAGAGGCCATTCGCGGCAACCCCATCGACGCGGTCGTGCTGCTGGTGGGCTGCGACAAGACCACGCCTGCGCTGCTGATGGGCGCAGCCAGTTGCGACGTGCCGGCCATCGTGGTCACGGGCGGCCCCATGCTCAACGGCAAGCTCGACGGCAAGGACATCGGCTCGGGCACGGCCGTGTGGCGCCTGCACGAGTCACTGAAAGCCGGCGAGATCAACGAGCACCAGTTCTTCGCGGCCGAGGCCGGCATGTCCCGCTCCGCCGGCACCTGCAACACCATGGGCACGGCCAGCACCATGGCCTGCATGGCCGAGTCGCTGGGCACTTCGCTGCCACACAACGCAGCCATCCCGGCGGTGGATGCGCGCCGCTATGTGCTGGCCCATATGTCGGGCAAGCGCATTGTGGAAATGGCACACGAAGGGCTCACGCTCTCCAAGATCCTGACCCGCGAAGCCTTCGAGAACGCCATCCGCACCAACGCCGCCATCGGCGGCTCCACCAATGCGGTCATCCACCTGAAGGCCATCGCGGGCCGCATCGGCGTGCAGCTGGACCTGGAGGACTGGACCCGCATCGGCCGTGGCACGCCCACGCTGGTGGACCTGCAGCCCTCGGGCCGCTTCCTGATGGAAGAGTTCTACTACGCAGGCGGCCTGCCCGCCGTGCTGCGCCGCCTGGGCGAGAACGGCCTGCTGCCGCACCCCAACGCCCTCACCGTCAACGGCAAGAGCCTGTGGGACAACGTGCGCGAAGCCCCGCAATACAACGACGAGGTGATCCGCCCGATCAGCAACCCGCTGATTGCCGACGGTGGCATGTGCATATTGCGCGGCAACCTGGCGCCGCGTGGCGCGGTGCTCAAGCCCTCCGCCGCCTCGCCCGAACTGCTCAAGCACCGGGGCCGCGCCGTGGTGTTCGAGAACCTGGAGCACTACAAGGAACGCATCGTCGATGAAAACCTGGACATCGACGCCAGCTGCGTGATGGTGCTCAAGAACTGCGGCCCCAAGGGCTACCCCGGCATGGCCGAGGTGGGCAACATGGGCCTGCCGCCCAAGCTGCTGCGCCAGGGCGTGAAGGACATGGTGCGCATCTCCGACGCGCGCATGAGCGGCACCGCCTACGGCACCGTGGTGCTGCACGTGGCGCCCGAGGCGGCAGCCGGTGGCCCGCTGGCTGCCGTGCGCGATGGCGACTTCATCGAGCTGGACTGCGAGAGCGGCCGCCTGCACCTGGACATCAGCGACGAGGAACTGGCAGCACGCCTGGCCGCATTGGCTGGCGCGGACAACGGCGGACGCGGCGGCTACCAGCGGCTGTATGTGGACCACGTACTGCAGGCCGACGATGGCTGCGACTTTGACTTCCTCGTCGGCTGCCGGGGGGCTGCTGTACCGCGCCATTCCCACTGATGCCGACGGCCCACCCGCCACGGAGAATGCTACATATTTCATAGCTTTTAGCGATTGATAGATAAGCGCTAGAGCCGTATTTCACTCAAATTTCTACCTTTCCTCCGCATGCCAGCCACTCACACCCTCCAGAACCCCCGCTATCGCGGCATCTTCCCCGTGGTGCCCACCACGTTCCATGAAGACGGCCGCCTCGACCTCGACAGCCAGAAGCGCTGCCTCGACTTCATGATCGACTCCGGTGTGGATGGCGTTTGCATCCTGGCCAACTTCTCCGAGCAGTTCTCGCTATCGGACGCCGAGCGCGAAGTCCTCACCCGCACATCGCTGGAGCATGTGGCGGGCCGCGTTCCGGTCATCGTCACCACCACCCACTACGGCACCCGCGTGTGCGCCGAGCGCAGCCGCGCCGCGCAGGACATGGGTGCGGCCATGGTGATGGTCATGCCGCCTTACCACGGTGCCACCTTCCGCGTGCCCGAGGCGCAGATTTACGAGTTCTATGCCCGTGTGTCGGATGCGATCCGCATCCCGATCATGGTGCAGGACGCGCCCGCCAGCGGCACCGTGCTGTCCGCCCCATTCCTCGCGCGCATGGCGCAGGAGATAGAGAACCTGGCCTACTTCAAGATCGAAGTGCCCGGCGCCGCCAGCAAGCTGCGCGAGCTGATTCGCCTGGGCGGCGATGCCATCGAAGGCCCGTGGGACGGCGAAGAGGCCATCACCCTTCTGGCCGACCTGGATGCGGGCGCCACGGGCGCGATGACGGGCGGCGCGTTCCCCGACGGCATTCGCCCCATCATCGAGGCGCACCGCCAGGGCGACATGGACCAGGCGTTTGCGCTCTACCAGCGCTGGTTGCCCCTCATCAACCACGAAAACCGCCAGGGCGGCATCCTCACGGCCAAGGCACTGATGAAGGAAGGCGGCGTGATCACCTGCGAGGCAGGCCGCCACCCCTTCCCGGCCATGCACCCCGAAGTGCGGCGCGGCCTGATCGACATCGCACGGCGGCTTGACCCGCTCGTTCTGCGCTGGGCACGTTAATCAGGACACCCATGGCGCCTGCACGTTATCTGGTGCCCGCCGAGGCGGGCCTTATCGCCCTGGACTGGGGCACCAGCGCATTGCGCGCCTTCCGCATGGGCGCGCATGGCGAGGTGCTGGAGACGCGGCACCGCCCCTGGGGCATCATGAACCTGCCCCCCGCCACTGCAAGCGTGGCAGACGGCGAACCCAGCGCCGCATTTGAACGCGCACTGCAAGACACCTGCGGCGACTGGCTGGCCGCCACACCTGGCCTGCCCCTGCTGGCCTGCGGCATGGTGGGCAGCGCCCAGGGCTGGCGCGAGGCCAAGTACCTGCCAACGCCCACCTCGCTCGATGCACTGGCGCGGGGCCTGACGCTGGTGGCACGGCGCGACGGCCCGCCGCTGCACATCGTGCCGGGCCTCTTGCAGAAGGGTGCACTGCCCAACGTGATGCGCGGCGAAGAAACCCAGGTGCTGGGCGTGCTGGCGGGCCTTGCGCTGCCTGCGGATGCGCCCGTGCTCATCGGCCTGCCCGGCACCCACAGCAAATGGGTGCTGGCACGGCAAGGCTGCATCGAACAGTTTCACACCTTCATGACCGGCGAGGTGTTTGCTGCGCTGCGCGGACACACCATTCTGGGCAAGACCATGCAGGCTGCAGCGGCCCCCGACGACGATGCCTTTGCGCGCGGGCTAGAGGTGGCGCGGGGCAGCGATGCCGCGCTGGGACTGCTCTCGCACATTTTCAGCACACGCACGCTGGGGCTGACCGGCGCGCTGGCGCCTACCGCGCAAGCGGACTACCTCTCGGGCCTGCTGATCGGGCACGAGGTGGCGAGCCTGAGCCGCGCACAGGATCAAACCCCAACAACACCACAAACGCTGGTGCTGTGCGGCGAGCCCGACCTGTGCCGCCGCTACGCCGTCGCGCTGCAGACCTACGGCTTTTCCGCCCCCACCATCGCCACGCAAGCCACAGCCACCGGGCTGTGGCAGATCGTGCTGGCGGCAGGGCTGGTCGTTGCGCCAGCACCCTCCTCCTCACACCCCTTCACCGCCGGGAGTCTGGCTGCATGAACCCCATCGACAAAACCCTGTTCCACATCCTGCAGCGCTGCGGGCTCATCGCCATCCTGCGCGGCGTGCAGCCGCACGAGGTGGTGGCCATCGGCCATGCGTTGTACGACGCAGGGTTTCGCATCATCGAAGTGCCGCTCAACTCCCCCGAGCCGCTGGCCAGCATCTGCGCGCTGCGCGATGCGCTGCCAGCCGACTGCCTGGTGGGCGCAGGCACCGTGCTCTCCATCGATGCCGTGGCCGATGTGGCCGCAGCTGGCGGGCAGATCATCGTCATGCCCCACAGCGACCCCGATGTGATCCGGGCCGCCCGCGCTGCCGGCATGGCCTGCGCGCCCGGCGTGGCCACGCTGACCGAGGCCTACGCCGCGCTGGCAGCGGGCGCCAACATGCTCAAGCTGTTCCCTGCCGAGGCGCTGCCGCCCCATGTGCTCAAGGCCTGGCGCGCCGTCATCACGCCGCCCATGGCGCTGGTGCCCGTGGGCGGCATCGTGCCCGAGAGCATTGCCCCTTATGCGGCAGCAGGCGCCAGCGGCTTTGGCCTGGGCTCGGCCCTGTACCGGCCCGGTGACCAGGCACCCGAAGTCGCGCACAAAGCCGCAGCGTTTGCGCGGGCGTGGCAGGCTTCCTTTGGCTCAGCGCCCGCCACGGCCTGAACCGCCCCCTACTCGCTCCAGACAACCCAGCATTTCTGAACCGACTGCCCAGCCCCCATGAAGATCACCCGACTCACCACGTTCATCGTCCCGCCGCGCTGGTGCTTCCTGAAAATCGAAACCGACGAAGGCATCACCGGCTGGGGTGAGCCCGTGCTGGAGGGCCGCGCGCACACCGTTGCGGCTGCGGTCGATGAACTGGCCGACTACCTCGTTGGCAAAGACCCGCGCCATATCGAAGACCACTGGACCGTGCTGTACCGGGGTGGCTTTTACCGGGGCGGCGGCGTGCACATGAGTGCACTGGCGGGCATCGACCAGGCGCTGTGGGACATCAAAGGCAAGGCGCTGGGCGTGCCCGTGTCCGAGCTTTTGGGTGGCAATGTGCGCAGCCACATCAAGGTCTACAGCTGGATCGGCGGCGACCGCCCCAGCGAAACGGCCGCTGCCGCCCAGGCCGCCGTGGCACGCGGCTTTACGGCCGTCAAGATGAACGGCACCGAAGAAGTGCAGTATGTGGACAGCTACGACAAGGTGGAGCGCTGCCTGCAAAACGTGGCCGCCGTGCGCGAGGCCGTGGGGCCCAATGTGGGCATTGGCGTGGACTTCCACGGCCGTGTGCACCGGCCCATGGCCAAGGTGCTGGTCAAGGAGCTGGAGCCCTACAAGCTCATGTTCATCGAAGAGCCTGTGCTGAGCGAACACGAAGAGGCGCTGAAGGAGATTGCCCGCATCTCCTCCACCCCCATCGCCCTGGGCGAGCGCCTGTACTCGCGCTGGGACTTCAAGCGCGTGCTGCAAGACGGCTATGCGGACATCATCCAACCCGACCCCTCGCATGCAGGCGGCATCACCGAAACCCGCAAGATCGCCAGCATGGCCGAGGCCTACGACGTGGCCCTGGCCCTGCACTGCCCGCTGGGCCCCATTGCCCTGGCCGCCAACCTGCAGCTGGACGCGGTTTGCTACAACGCCTTCATCCAGGAGCAGAGCATGGGCATCCACTACAACCAGGCCAACGACCTGATGGACTATGTGTCCAACCCCGGGGTGTTTGCGTACCAGGACGGCATGGTGGCGATCCCGAACGGGCCGGGGTTGGGGATTGAGGTGAACGAAGACTATGTGCGCGAGCGGGCGCAGGAGGGGCACCGGTGGAGGAACCCGGTGTGGCGGCATCGGGATGGGAGCTTTGCGGAGTGGTGAGGGGGTTGGGCGCCTTGTTATTGATACGGCGCGGTTTACTCCAGAGTATCGATGGCGCTGTACCTCAGCTTGCCCAGGGCTTCGGCAGCCTCGGCTCGAACGGGGCTCATGAATGGACTGCGCCAGATCAATAGGCTAGGAGCAGTCGCCCAGTTTCATCTTTCGAACGCTTGCTAGATGCTTGGAAGACTCATTCCAGCTCAGAGAAAGTCAGAGCGGTTTGGGCAAATCACAGGCTGCAAAAAGCGCCACACGAGCTTCATCAAGCACCTCGACAAGCTCATCTGCAACAAACTGTCTGCTTCCGATTTCAAGCAAACCTTCACCTTGCAACACATGTGCCAGCCGGTAAGCCCGCTCTAACAAGGCTGCAGCTTCAAGCAACTCCATTTGTCCGCTCATGCTGTGTCAGTGTGCCTGGATCAGGTTGGCTGCACCCAATCCGAGGAACACCATAAAAAGTGCCTTCTGGAAGACGGGGCCGACAAGGCGGCTACGTAACAGCTCACCAAGCTTGAGCCCGCTCAATGCGCCGATCAATGCTCCACCGACTGCAATAGCAACAGACGACGAGATCAACCCCAAAGGGGCGGACATCTGCACTTTTACGGCGAGCGACAGAGTGGCCACGGTGAATGAAAGGCCCAGCGCTTGCACCATCTCGTCCTTGCCCAGCCGCAGCGTCTGCAAGTAGGGAACCCAGGGCAATACGAAGACGGCCGTGAGTGCCGTCACGAACCCAGTGGCCGCGCCTGTCGGCAGGCTGAGCCATTTGCTGGTGAGTGAAAGATCGGGCAGCTGAGGTCGCCACAAGCCCCAAATGCCATAGGCCATGAGAATCCCGCCGAGCCAGCCCTTGGTCGTTTGTGCGGAAACGGCGTCCCCCAGACCGGGCGCGCTCAGAGTCACGATCGCGATTGCCAGCCAACCAGGCCACAGCCGGGATACCAGTGAGCGCAGGTGAGGGCCACGGCATTGCGCGATATTGGTTGCCAGCGAGGGTATGACCAACAGTGCGGCCGCTTGCACAGGAGGCATCCACAGCCCGAGCAAGCTCACGGCCACTGTAGGCAGTCCCATGCCGGTGACGCCCTTCACACCACCGGCCAGAACGAAAACAACGACCACCATCAAGAGCCGCAATATGTCCATGCCCTATGGTGTGTGCATGGCCCAAGTGCTGTCCATCGGATAGCAGTGAACAGATCCTTCGCGTATTCCGTAGGATGGCGGTCATGAGTACCCCTAAGCGCCGCACCACGGATTACCGCGTTGATCCGTTTGACCTGCACCTCTTTGCCGCCGTGATGGAGCATGGAACCATCACTGCCGCTGCTTCGTCCGTGAATCTGTCGTTGGCTGCGGCCAGCGCTCGCCTCAAGGGTCTTGAAGACGCGACCGGTTCGCGGTTGTTGGAGCGGTCCAAATCGGGCGCAATACCCACCGATGCGGGACGCGCTCTGCTGCGCCATGCCAACCGCGTGCTGGCTGAGCTCGAATCGCTGCATGTAGAGATGGCGAGCTTTGGTCATGGATTGCGCGGGACCGTTCGGCTGCTGTGCAACACAGCCGCCATGTCCGAGAGCCTTCCGCGCACGATTGGCCAATTCTTGGTGAAGACCCCTGATCTTGATGTGGACGTGCAAGAGCTTTCGAGCGAGGCAGTTGTAGAGGCATTGCGCCGTGGTACTGCCGATCTGGGCATCGTCGCCGATTACGTGGACACCTCTGGGCTGCTTGTGCAGCCATGGGTCGATGACCGTCTGGTGGCACTCCTGCCAAAGCGCTGGTCTTTGGGCCGCCGCCGTTCCGTGGCGTATGGCGAATTGCTAGAGCATCCCTTTGTGGGTTTGGCCCGGGAGAGTGGACTCAGCCGCTTTCTGGCAGCCCAGGCCAGTCGCAGTGGCCGGGTCCCGCGCCATCGGGTGCGTCTGGGCGGATTTGACGCTGTCGCGCAATTGGTTGCCGAAGGCGTGGGTGTGGCGGTGATGTCCGAAAGCGCGGCTGGGCGCTTTGCCAAGTCCGGCACCCAGATCCTAGGACTATCTGATGCTTGGTCTCGGAGAAAGCTGCTCGTTTGCATGACACCGGCAGGCAGTGAACTGCCCAGCGTGAGCGCGCTGGCCAATGCGTTGCTGACAGCGCGACCGCAGGTTGGGAGCCGGTGAGCAGAGGAAGTTGGCTGGGTATGGGATAAGGATTGCTGTTGCCCGGGAGCCTGCTATCAGCGTCAGAAAACTGACCGGCCGCAAACCCTGTGCTGCAGCCTCTCGCAACCACTTCCAATTTTCCTGCGGCATAGACGGCCACGCGACAACAACTTCCGGTTGTTAGCCCAATGGCGGGCAGGAGCGTCCTCATTCAGGCCCCTGGTGACTCATTGCTTCTCCCTCGGAATGTCACCGTGGGGATGCTCACATTTCAATAGCTTCTAGCGCCCACCCATATTGCGCCAGGTGCCGATCACACCCCCAACTCCTCTGCAACCCTGTTCTACCCTTGTTCAAAAAACAGTCCCCCCCAGACACTGTGATTAAAATCAGTGTGACGCCAGCCATCCCACCCTGCCATGACGGCGCTGCCCTCCCCCACTTCGGACTCCCCGCCCTCCACCCCCATCACCCGCTTTCACCGCACGCGCCTGATGCAGATCTGGCGCTCGGCAGGCTGGCCGTGCAAGGATGGTCTGGAGATTGACCTGCTGGCTGCGGGCCTCATCCACCTGCACATTACGGCCGATGGTTGCGAAACCCTGCGCCTCACCGACGAAGGCATCCGCACCCTGGCGCAGGCCCGCCAGCGTGGCGTGCGGGCGCTGAGCCTGCACGACCGGCTGGGGCAGAAGTTTGCAGCGCAGTTGCTGGCTTCGGGGCGCATCGTATGGACCGAACTGTCACTGCGCGCGGTGATCGACACCGTGCCGATGGGGGATGTGCTGCTGCCTGCGGCCACGGCCGATGCACCCACCAACACCGCGCCCGCCGTGGCGCCGCTGTGGGCCGAGGATGACCACGCCCCCGCTGCCCGCGCCGCCGCTAACGTGTGGCGCATGGCCCGGCCCGATCTGTTCTCGGTGCGCAATACCTCGGTGCCCGCCTACCTGCAGCCCATGGTGCACGAGGTGAAGGCGAGCCGGGCCGACCTGCTGTCGGACCTGCGGCACGACGCCAAGCGGCAGGCCTACCAGTGGCTGTGCGAGGAGTGCTACTACGTCTTCCCGGCAGGCATTGCCGAGCCCGAAGAGATCCCCGAGCACTTCGGCATCTGGGTATTGCACGGCAGCGTGGAGGACGGGCGCTTTGAGCTGCTGCGCCCCGCGCGGCACAACCGCTGCACGCTGCCCTTTGCGGTGTGGATGGCGCTTTGCAAGGCCACGCCGCTGCGCAGCGATGACGACATGGCCCAGACCCATTTGGGCGAGCCAGCCCCGCCTGCTACCGACTCCACCACCACCCCGCCATGACCTACACCGTGGCGGTGCGCGAGCTGTGCGAGTTCACCGCCAAGCAGGGCGACCTGGACCTGCGCTTTACGCCTGCACCCACCGCGCTGGAAGGTATGGCAGGCCATGCGGTGGCAGCGTCGCGCCGGGGCGCAGGCTACCGCGCCGAGGTGGCTCTGAGCGGCAGTTACCAAAGCCTGCGCGTGCGCGGCCGGGCCGATGGCTACGACCCCGCGCAGCAGCGCATCGACGAGGTCAAGACCTTCAAAGGGCGGCTGGACCGCCAACCCGCATCGCACCGCCACCTGCACTGGGCGCAGGCCAAGGTGTATGGCTGGCTGCTGTGCGAGCAGGAGCAGCTGGCGCACATCGACGTGGCCCTGGTGTACCTGGACGTGGGCACGCAGCAAGAGACAGTGTTCACCGAGCGTTGTAGCGCCGACGACCTGCGCCAGCACTTTGAGGCCCAGTGCCAGCGCTTCATTGCCTGGGCCGAACAGCAGGTGGCCCACCGTGCCGCGCGCGATGCTGCGCTGACCACATTGGCGTTTCCATTTGGCGGCTTTCGCACCGGCCAGCGCCCGCTGGCCGAGGCCGTGTACAAGGCGGCTGTGGCGGGCCGCTGCCTGCTGGCCCAGGCGCCTACGGGCATTGGCAAGACCATGGGCACGCTGTTTCCATTGCTCAAGGCTGCACCCGCGCAGCGCATCGACAAGGTGTTCTTTCTGGCCGCCAAAACCTCGGGGCGGCAGATGGCGCTGGATGCGCTGGCGCGCCTGGCCGACAGCGCACCGGCGCTGCCGCTGCGCGTGCTGGAGCTGGTGGCGCGCGATAAGGCGTGCGAACACCCCGACAAGGCCTGCCACGGCGAATCCTGCCCGCTGGCCCGGGGCTTTTACGACCGGCTGCCTGCCGCCCGCGCTGCCGCCGTGGCCCCCACCAGCGCAGGCAACCCCGCGCCTGTCCTGCTACAAGCCCGTGTGCGCGACGTGGCCCTGCAGCACGATGTCTGCCCCTACTACCTGAGCCAGGAACTGGCCCGCTGGGCCGATGTGGTGGTGGGCGACTACAACTACTACTTTGACCTGGGCGGGCTGCTGCACGGCCTGGCCCAGGCCAACCAGTGGCGCACGGCGCTGCTGGTGGACGAGGCCCACAACCTGGTGGAGCGCGGCCGCAAGATGTTCACCGCCGAGCTGCACCCCGCCGCCTTGGCCCAGGCCCGCAGCAGCCCCACCGCTGCGCAGCACGCGCCGGTGAAGAAGGCGCTGGACAAGGTGCGCCGCGCCTGGGTGGCGTTGGACAAGGCGCACCCGGCCCCATACACGGTGCTCGAAACCTTCCCCGACAAGCTGCTGGCCGCGCTGCAGCAGTGCACCACCACGCTCACCGAACACTTCACCGACCACCCCACGGAGCCAGACGGCGCGCTGCAAACGTTCTACTTCGACGCCCTGCACCTGCAGCGCATGGCCGACTTGCTGGACGCGCATTCGATGGTGGACATCAACCAGGCTTCTTCCTCCCACCACTTGCGGGCGTCCAAACCCGGCGACTCCGTGGTCTGCACACGCAACGTGGTGCCCGCGCCCTTTCTGCAACCCCGCCTCGCAGCTGCACACACCAGCACCTTGTTTTCGGCCACGCTGCAGCCCGCGCGCTACTACGCCGACCTGCTGGGCCTGCCCGAAGGTCACGCGTGGGTGGATGTGGAATCGCCCTTTGCCGCGCACCAGCTGCAGGTGCAGGTGGCGCGCCACATCTCCACGCGCTACCCGCACCGCGCGGCGTCGCTGGCACCGCTTGCGGCGCTGATGGCGCAGCAGTTCCGTGCGCGGCCCGGCAACTACCTGGCGTTTTTCAGCAGCTATGACTACCTGCAGCAAGCCGCCGCGCTGTTTGCGCAGCAGCACCCCGATGTGCCGCACTGGTGCCAGTCGCGCCGCATGCTGGAGGGCGAGCAGCGCGAGTTTCTGGCCCGCTTTACCGACACCAGCCAGGGCATTGCCTTTGCGGTGCTGGGCGGCGCGTTTGCCGAGGGCATCGACCTGCCCGGCCAGCGGCTGATAGGCGCCTTCGTCGCCACCCTCGGCCTGCCGCAGGTCAACCCCGTCAACGAGCAGATCCGCGAGCGCATGCAGGCGCTGTTTGGCGCGGGCTATGACTACACCTACCTCTACCCGGGCCTGCAAAAGGTGGTGCAGGCCGCTGGCCGCGTGATCCGAACGCCCAGCGACAAGGGCGTGGTGCACCTGATGGACGAGCGCTTTGCACAGGCCCAGGTGCGCAGCCTGCTGCCCGCGTGGTGGCAAACGCGCTAAGGTGCGGGGCACAGCCACCTTCCCCCCGCCAACCGCCCATGCTGACCGACGACGAGCGCTCCGCCTTCCTGCAATCCATCGCCCGCGTGCGGCAGCGGGCAGCGCAGGTGCTGCGGCAGTCACAAGGCGCGGATGACACCGTGGCCTTCATCGCGCAACTGCACCGGGGGCTGGACACTGTGGCCGAGCAGGCCCGCACCACCGGCCCCCAGCCGGCCTGCCAGGCGGGGTGCGCCCACTGCTGCCACCTGCGGGTCGAAGCGACCGAGCCCGAGGTCTTCCACATCGCCCAGCACCTGCGTGCCCAGCCCGCAGAGGCATTGGCCGATGCCCTCAGCGCTCTGCACCGGCATGTGACCACCGCCGCGCTCAACCCTACCAACCCAGCACGCCAGGCCTGCAGCTTTCTCGTGGATGAGCGCTGCAGCATCTACCCCGTGCGCCCCGCCGCCTGCCGCAAGGCGCACTCGTTGTCAGCCCAACACTGCGCAGAACAATCCGCCACCATCCCGCAAAACCTGCGCCTGCTGGCCGATGCCGAGGCCCTGATGGCAGGCACCGCCCTGGCCTACCGCGACCAGCCCCTGCCCGCCAGCGCCCACGAGCTGAACGCCGCCGTGCTGGCCGCCCTGAAAGACCCCACCGCCCAGGCGCGCTGGTACCAGGGCGATGCAGCCGCTTTGATGCCGAAGGACGCGCAGAATTGATTGGCGAATTGACTTCCATCAAGCCCCACCCTGCGCAGCGGCACACAATGCCCCACCGTCGATAGAGGAGGCTGGGAGCTTTCCCCCTTCACATCGCGTGCCCTCCACACCACCGCCCCATCGCCTTGATGAACATGCCATCGCCCCTGCGCTCTGCACTCCTCCTAATGGCCGCTACGCTGACCCTGCCCCTGCTGGGGTGCAAAAAGCCCGAAGCCAGCGGCCCCGCGCAGACAGGTTTTGACGCGCTGGCAGCAGCGTGCACCCAAGCCCTTGCTGCGCGCGAGCCCCATGTGCGCCCCGGGGGCAGCGGCGAATGGATCAAGACCGGATACAGCCCCGCCCTGGTACAGCCCGAGGTCACCCGCACCGAATCAGCCGTGACCCCCTACGTGGGCAAGATCGTCATCAAAGACAACGAGGCCCAGGCCACCGCCACCACCGAAGCCGCCGCCCAGGCCATCACCCTGACCCCGGCGCACCTGCTCTCCAACCGCACCCACACCTTCGTTTACAGTTTTGATGGCAAACAATGGCGCTGGCAGAACGGCCAGCGGCTGACCAAGATACCGGGGCAAAACGACCGGCTGGAAGCACTGACGCTGCCAGATGTGAATGCGGCGGGGCCGAAGGGGTTTGCGGGGTGTTTGCCGCGTTGAGCCGCTAAAACGCTCTCTTTTTGATAGCTTTTACCGCCTGACTGCCTAGCGCTGCAGGCTGTTTTGATGAAATTTTGCATCGACGCGCACCAGAGCCGCCGCCAGCAGTCTGGCGTCACACACAAGCCCTGGTGGGTAGTCGCGCGGCCCAGAAAGCTGTCAGATCATTTAAGATCTGCGTCCATGCGGGTAATCAAACCCTTGGCATCCACGGTGATATCGAGCGTGCCAATCTCTTGGCCGAAATCCCCCGTGAAATCGACCCTCACCACCGCCCGCTGGCGACCAAGCCGCTTCATCGAGAGGAACCGGCTCACTGTGTGATAGCCAACGAAATACTGTTCGATGTAGCGGCGTATTCCGGGATGGCCATCAAAGCGGTGGCCGGTGGATGGGTCGTCGATCACCGCATCGTGCGCGAACAGGCTTAACGCGCGCTCCACATCAAAAGCATTGGTGGCCGTGATCAAGACATCGGCCACCTGGCGAAGGTGTTCATGGGTTGGGCCCATCGCACCACGTCCCGTGTTTTCCATGCTGTCCATACCGGCTGACGAACTGGCGCTTTCAGCACGAAGCTTGCTCATGCAAGCACGCTCACCACCACCTTGCCACGGGCGCAGCCATCGGCTACCAGGGCATGTGCCTTGTCAGCCGTGTCGAGCGTGAAGGTGGTGGGATCGAGCAAGGGCTTCAACTGTCCGGCTTCCGCCAGCGCGGTGGCCTGTTCCATGATCTCGCCATGGTGCTCGCGGAACTGCCCCGTGAGGATGGGCAGCAGCGTAAACACGCCCGAGAAGGTGGCACCCCGGAACGACAGAGGCCCCAGCTTGTGGGTGCCCCAGCCCAAAGAGGTCACCACATGGCCGGAGTAACGGCGAACAGCCAGGAAGGACGCGTCCAGCACGGGGACCCCGACCGTGTCGTACACGATGTCGAAGCCCCTGCCCTCCGTAAACGCGTTGACATACGCCTCTATCGAGGTCGTTTCGTAGTCAATCGGCGTGGCGCCAATGGACCGTATGTAGCCGCCCTGCGCCGCTGTACCCGTGGCGAACACGTCGGCGCCACGGGCGCGGGCCAACTGCACTGCCACATGGCCCACGCCCCCGGCACCGCCGTGCACCAGCACCTTGCGCCCATTGCCGACGTTGGCGCGGTCCACCAAGCCCTCCCAGGCGGTGATGAAAACCAGCGGCAGGGCTGCTGCCTCGCGCATCGTCAAATTGGCGGGCTTGCGTGCAATCAGTCTGGCATCGACGGCGGCATATTGCGCCAGGCTACCTTGCAAGCCGCCAATGCCGCCCGTGAAGCCGTACACCTCGTCACCCACTTGGAAGCGTGAAACGCCATGCCCGACCTCCTCGACCACTCCGGCAAGGTCCATACCCAGAATGGCAGGAAGAGGTTGTTGGGCATGCTCGGCCGCGCCCGCACGGATCTTGGTGTCCAGCGGGTTTACGCCGCTGGCATGGATACGCACCAGCACTTGGCCCGCATCGGGCTGCGGCCGGGGCAACCAGGTGGGGGTCAGTGCACCATGATGGGATGCGAGTACCAGCGCCTGCATGGTGGGGGTGGGAGAGGTTGACATGGTGTTTACCTTCTTTGCAATGAACAGTGCCACCAGTGTCTGCCGTTCGCTTTTGAATGAAAATCCACATTATTGAAACTCGTTCATTCACTTTTGCATGATGCAGCCGATGAATTGGGATGACGTGCAGGTGTTCTTGGCCATTGCCCGGCACGGCACGCTGGGTGCGGCAGGCCGCGCGCTCCAACAAAGCCAGCCCACCATGGGCCGCAGGCTGAAGGCGTTGGAGCTTTCCCTGGGCCACACCCTGTTCCAGCGAACCTCCGAGGGCTTCGTGTTGACCGACGAGGGGGCCGCCGTGCTGAGCCATGCCGAGGGAATGGAGGCGCAGGCACTGTCGCTCTCCAGGCAACTGGATGGCGCAGATCAACAGCTGGAGGGCAGCCTGCGGTTATCGACCTCCGACTGGTTTGGTCTGCACGTGCTGGCGCCCCTTTGCGCAGCGTTTACCAACCACCACCCTCAGGTCACCATCGAACTTCTGACCGATGCGCGCCTGTTCAGCGTGGCACGCCGCGAGGCAGACCTGGTGGCGCGGATTGTTCCTTTTGACGAACCCGACGTCATACAGCGACGGCTGATGCATGTGCCCTACGCGCTGTACACCCAGCGCGGCGCAGATGTACACCAAGACGGGGTCCACGTTCGCCTCATCACGATGGACCTGGGCTTCAGCGAAATGCCGGACGCAGCGTGGCTGCGCGAGGCCTTTCCATCTGCGCGCATCACGTTTCGCAGCAACAATCGGCACGTGCAAGCGGTGGCCTGTGCATCGGGCGCGGGCCTGGCCGTGTTGCCGTGCCCGTTGGGTGATTCACACCCCGGCTTGCAAAGGCTGGAAGGCGCCAAGGCTCCGCCAGGGCGCGACGTTTGGCTGGGTTATCACCGGGATTTGCGCAGGCTGCCACGGCTGCGTGCTCTGGTGGATTTGTTCATGGAGCGGCTCAGCCCCAGCCGCCCCGATGAGACGGGAAACCGTTGATGCAGAAGCGCCACGCCAACATACCCGGAATGTGACGCAGCCCGTGCAATGGCTGCGCTGCCTCGTTCAGCGAGCCAGTGCCGCTTTGGCCGCGCCAGGGCCACCGTTATGGCGCTTTGCCAGCGCAATCAGGATGTGGATACCGACCGCCAGTGCCACCAGCAGCACGGCACCCAGACCCCACAGCACCCAGGCCAGGAAGATGACGCCCCCTGCAAGAGCAGGCACGGCCTCCAGCACAGCTTGCACCATGGGGCCCACAGATGATACGAAGGCCTGCCACTGGCCCATCAACTCTGGGGGCATCCAGGCCTTGAGCCAGCCTGGCACAAGGATGGTGTTTGCCACCGCGCTGCCGCCGGCCAATGCGCCCGCGCTGGACACCGCCCAGACCGTGACCGCATGCATTCCCCAGCATGCCAGAGACCACAGGGCCAGCAGCGCCAATGAAAGAAACCAGTTGAGTGCGTAGAACATGTGAAAGCTTCCTTTATTTTCAAATTGGCAAGCGGCGAGTATGGGCAAACCCGCGCGGCATAGACACCAGCCCCAGCCGCACCTAGCATTCGGCTTTCTCGAACCTGAGCCCGCCCATGCTGAACTACCGCCACCTGTACTACTTCTGGATGGTTGCCAAGGAAGGTGGCTTTGCCCGTGCGGCAGACCGGCTGAACATGGCTGTGCAAACCATCAGCGCCCAGGTGCGCGGTCTGGAAAAAGCGCTGGGCCACCAGCTTCTCAAGCCCTCGGGGCGCGGTGTGGCGCTGACCGAAGCCGGGCAAACCGCATTCACACGGGCTGAAGAGATTTTTCAACTGGGCCAGCACATCGAAGAAGAGGTGCGCGAAGCCGCAACCGCCCGTGTGGCCCGGTTGTCGGTGGGTCTGTCTGACGGCATCTCCAAACTGGCGGCGCACGCACTGCTGGAGCCCGTTCTGGCCACGCCCCATTTGCGGCTGGTGTGCCACGAGGGCGAGTCCGACGAGTTGCTATCCGAGCTGGCACTGCACCAGCTGGACATGGTTTTGGCCGGGCAAGCCGCGCCGCGCAACCCCCACCAGCGCCTGACAAGTCAACGCATTGCCCGCTCGGCCCTGCAGTGGTATGGCCCGACGTCGCTGGTAAAAAAGCAGGTGCGTGACCAGTTTCCCCAGTCGTTGCAAGACTTTCCCGTGCTGCTGCCTACGCACCATGCACCACTACGGGCCACTCTGGATGCCTGGTTTCAGGACGTCGGAGTGCAACCACGTGTGGTGGGTGAGTTTGAAGACAGCGCGTTGTTGGCCGTGTTTGCGGCCCGGGGGCTGGGGGTATTTCCGGTCAGCCGTCTGGGTGCGCAAGATGTGGGGCTGGTGCGTGGGCTGCGCCTGCTGGGTGAATGCCCCCAGCTTTTTGAGGAGGTCCACGCTATCTGGTCGCGCCGGGGGCAGCACCACCCGCTGGTGCGGCAGTTGGTGGATGCTTCCGCAGGGCTGGGTACAGCCTAGCGGGCTTCCCACACAACCACCATCCCCCTTGTTTATGGTTGCACTTGCACTTGCAGTTACAGCTGCATCAGGCAGCCTGCGCCAGCTCGTAGTGGCCGATCCCGGAGGGCATGAAGCCCATTTGCCAATACTGGCCTGCTGCATTCATCAGCCACCACTCACTCGGCGCCAGGTGACTGTCTGCCATGACTGCGGTGTACGCGAACTCCAGGGTCTTGCGCCGCAGCCCAGGGTCTGTCACTTCAGCGAACAGCAAGGTCAGCGTGGGGCCATCAATGCTGGCGGTCAAAACTCGCTGTTCATGCATGCCCATCCACAGGTCTTCGCACAGGCCATGCAGCACCTTGCCAAAGCCGCCTTGCGGCAGACTCAGTTCCTGCTCCATATAAAGGCCATGCAAGGCATCCAGCTCGGACCGGCTCACATGGCCATCCGATATCAACAGCAAGGCGACGATTCGGGCCACAGCTTCGGGGCTATTGCGGGGATAGCTACGCATCTCTGATCTCCTTGAAATGGGGTAAGTGCAATGACAAAGGTGACAAGCAAGCAATGGTTGACCAAGCGCGCCCTAGCGGCGATAGCGTGAACGCGGCTGCCAGCCGTCGCGGTACTGGGCTTGCACCCGCAGCGGCACCTTGACCGGAACGCGCCGCAGCACAGGTGCCCAAGCCACGGCGACACGGGAGAGCCAGCGCACAAGGCGATGACGCAGGGAAGCAATAAGTGAAGAGATTCCAGACCAGGGTTTCACGGACGGCTCCTTTGAGGCGGAAAGTTGCGAACAGGAAGAAGCCTTGAATGTGTGGCCACCGCCCGCTTACAAGAAGCAGGTTTTCTCTGATGTAGACATCCAAAAAGTCGAAGTGACTCATCCGCAGCGAAATCGCCGCCAATGCACAGGATTTTCAGAAATGCAACGAAGAAACTTCCTGCTGGTTTACCGCCAAGCTGCGGGCTACGGTGTTACCCTCAACTCAGGAGATCGCAAATGCAGATTCTTTTCAGAACACGCCACCCCGAAGCCGCACTTATGCGCGATGCCGTGGAGCGTCGCGTGCGTTTCGCCTTTCGCCGGCTGAACGCCCTGGTGCCGCGTGCAGAGATCAAGCTGGAGGACATCAACGGCCCCCGGGGCGGCCCTGACAAGCGCTGCCAGATAGCCCTGCGCACCGATGGTGCAGGCGCTGTGGTGGTGTCTTCTGTGGCCAAGGACTGGCGCTGCGCGCTGGACGAAGCCCTGGCAAGCGCCGCCCGCCACCTTCTGCGTACCTGGCGCCGCAGCACAGCGCAGCGCAAACAGCTCCGCCGCGACGGGAGGGCAAGCTCTGAATCCCACGGCACCGGCGAATACCCTGCATAGGGACCCAAGCGCAGCCGCTCAACCCGCCAACCGCTGCACAGGGTCCGTTCCCCTAGCAAGCGATGGCAAGGTCACTCGCATCAACTGTCATGTTGGGTGACATGCCCCATAGCCCGGGCGACGTACTCCTCCTTCTCGCCCACCGGGGCAAAGTAGTGGATGACTTCGCGGGCAGCCTCGGGCCCTTCCAGCCGCGCAATCAGCCAGGCAGCCAGGTACTGCGCCGACAGGCAACCGCCCGCCGTGGCCACATTGCCCCGAGCCACAAAGGGCTGGTTCAGCACAGTGATGCCAACCTCCTGGATCCAGGGTTTCGTGGTCAGGTCGGTGCAGGCCGGCACGCCGTCGAGCAGCCCCAGCTTGGCCAGGATCAAAGCCCCCGAACACTGGGCGCCCAGCAACTGTCGCGCCGGATCGAAGTCGAGCTCCGCCATCAGGGCGGCGTCCTGCACCACCTCACGCGTCTTCACGCCGCTGCCCACCAGCACGGCATCGGCTGACCGCGCATAGGGCAGCAGCGACTGGGCCTGCACCGTCACGCCGTTCATGGAACGCACCTGGTCTGTAGGGCAGCACAGCGACACCTCCCACCCCGGTTTCTTCACCCGGTTGAGCAGGCCCAGGGCAATCAGGGAGTCGAGTTCGTTGAAACCGTCGAAGGTCAGGATGGCGATGCGCATGGCGATGGAGTCCTGTTCTGTAGCGGAAAGGAGAGTGAATGAGGCACGGAATGTGCGAAGCGCATCCTATCGACGGCATTCAATACAATCAAAAAATTGTCATAGATACGTTTCAACGCAGGGGCACAACGCCATGGGCCAGGTTCGGTACAAACAGGTGGTGGACGCACTGGCGTCGGACATCCGCACGGGGCTGCTGCGGCCGGGCACACGCCTGCCCACCCACCGCGCACTGGCCCAGCGGCATGGCCTGGCGCTGGCCACGGCCAGCCGCGTGTATGCCGAGCTGGAGGCCATCGGCCTGGTGGTGGGCGAAACCGGGCGCGGCACCTTTGTGCGAGACCCCGCCTCCCCGCGCGGTGCCGACGCCGACCTCACCACGCCCGCGCCCAGCGCCGCAGACCTCTCGTTCAACAACCCCAGCGTGCCGGGCCAGGCAGACCTGCTGCGGGATGCCCTGCGCAAGCTGGCCGCCTCCGGCGACCTGGAATCGCTGCTGCACTACCACCCCTACGGCGGCCGGCCGCACGAACGCGCCATCGTGGCCGGGCACCTGAAGACGCGCCAGCTGCAAGTGGCGGGCGAGCAGGTGCTCATCGTCAACGGCGCGCAGCACGGCATGGCCGTGGCGGCCATGGGCCTGCTCAACCCCGGCGACGTGGTGGCGGTAGACGCCCTCACCTACCCCGGCTTTCGCGTGCTGGCAGAACGCCTGCGGCTGGACCTGGCCCCGGTACCCATGGGCCCCGCTGGCACCGACCTGGACGCCTTGCAGCGCCTGTGCGAGACCCGGCCCGTGCGCGCCATCTACACCATGCCCACCCTGCACAACCCGCTGGGCTGCGTGATGGGCGCCCGCGCCCGCAAGCGCCTGGTGGGCATGGCGCGCGCACACGACCTGCTGGTGATCGAGGACGCACCCTATGCCTACCTCGCGCCCGAGGCGCCGCCCCCCATCGCGGCGCTGGCCCCCGAGCGCACGGTGTACCTCTCCAGCCTGTCCAAGAACGTGGCCACGGGCTTGCGGTTTGGCTTTGTGGCCACATCGCGCGAACTGATCGGCCCCATCGAACGCGCCGTGCGTGCCACCGCCTGGAACACGGCCGGGGTCATCACCGCCATCGCCTGCGGCTGGATCGAAGACGGCACCGTGGCCCGGCTGGAGGCCGACAAACGCGCAGACACCGCGCAGCGCCAGGCCATTGCCACCCGGGCGCTGGCGGGGTTGAAATTGGTACGGCACCCGAACTCCTACTTCATCTGGCTGCCGCTGGGCGACGACCAGCGGGCCGACCGCATCGCCGCCGCCCTGGCAGAACGCGGGGTGTCCGTGTCGACCGCCGAAGGGTTTGCCACCACCACCCATGTGCCCCACGCGCTGCGCATCGCGCTGGGGTCGGTGGCGCTTGAAGACCTGGCCCGGGCGCTGGCCGTGGTCAAGGATGTGGTGGTGCAGGATTGTTCGTGAACGCGAACAGCTGCGGGGATTTCGGGTGTGCGCTGGGGTTGGGATGGCTCGATGGGCACGGGGCGCCAAGCCCCTGGGCAAGGCCGTTTGCACAGGCCTCTGGTATCCTGCCGCTCGCCAGGCAGTTGGCGGCAGGCGACTCATTTTTTGATAGCTGTTTTCGCTTATCCATCAAGCGCCAAGGCCATTTCCAATCACATTCTGAGGTGATAAGCCGCGCCCAGGAATCAAACCACTCCACCAAGTTACACGCTGCCCCAAAGCACACAAGTCACCAACACGGCCAGGCGCTATGCCTCGCCGTATTTGGCCCTCCAACTTGCCGCGGACAGCACATCCAGATCCCGCGCCAACGCCTCTTGCAGCGCCACCGGGTCCGGTGCTGGCCCGTCGCAGCTCATCGCAGCGTACAGATGCTCTGCCAGCACCGCCGCCACCGCATGGACAGCCTCGTGCCGCGACAAGCCCTCGCCACGCAGCCGCTGCATGGCGCGGACGGTGGGGTCGAACCCTTCTGCAAGCTGGTTCTCCACAACCACATGCAGGGCGGTGTGGGCCCGCAGGTTGCCGCGCGGCTCGTGGCTTAGTTGGTGGAAGGCGGCAACAGCCTTGATCCGCTGGGCCTCGGGCAGAGCGAGCCAGGTGCTCGCGTTGGGGGCGGATTGGGGGTTGTAGGTGAGGTGGGGTTTTGCCATGGTTCGCCACCGGGGGAAGTGGACGGGCTTGTTTGGAGGGCTCATCGTTTGACGTGAGGGGCAGCCGGAGCCGCAGGCGAAGGGAACCCAAAGCGCAGTTTTGGGCTGTCCCTCTCGACGGAATTGTTAGGCCTCAATGCACCAACTCTCCGCTTCTTGGGTTGATTGGCACAACTTTCTGCGTAGCTTTGTCAAATACAACCAAGAGTGTTTTCCCCATCGGCGTGACAGACTGAAATCTTCTTGTCGCCTCTTCGTCGAGAGAGCCAGTATTGATATCGCGAAGAAGATTTAGGAAGGCCTCAACGCTTTGCTCGTACTCAAGCTGCGAGATCGGCTTCTTCAATAGCAGCTTTACAGAGATGCCGTTCGGCACTTGACCGACAAGAGAGAAGTACAACGAGTATGGCTGGACGGGTTTGACCTTACCCGCACTACCAAGCAGCTTGACATCGGGTGCGTCCGGGCCAGCCACCTTTGCGTAGAGCTTCTTGAATTGCTCCTTGACCAAAAGGTAGTGATCCTTTCCCATCTCCTGAAAGAAGCCACCGAAGTAAGAGGAAGCCACAAACCCGATGACAAGCGTTGGCATCAGCCATTCGACTCCGGCCATCGGACCGGGTGGGTCGCGGTCAACAATCTGCACATCCAAGCCAGATACTGAAATGACTTGCCTGAATTCTTCGAATTCGTCGCTCGGGATCGTGTTGATGTGAAAAATTGCGATCTGTGGGGTCATAACCGCTCCTTGAGGCCTAACGTAAAGGTAACCGGCGCTGCGCGGCTTTATCGCGCAGCGTCCAGCGACCGAAGGGATCGAGGTTGAGCGCCATGTTAGGTTTCAATTTTCACCAATTGGGATAGGTAGTCCCGAAGATTGGATTGGCGAAATTGCCTTGGTTTCAAATCGATATCAATAACGGCACCGAGTTCAAAATCGCCCCCAATGGGAAAACGCTCAGGGTCTTTAGCAACGTTGAAATACCAGCGATAGAAGCCAGAAAGAATTGAACACCCCAAAATGACCTCTGAGGTTGTATGCAGTGTAAATACAAAGTTCTTATCGGGTTGACCGAGTACCGCGTCGAACCACGGAGGAAGCACGCTTGCTGTTTGTAGTGACTTAGGCCACGAAAGCGCCCAAAAGCTTTTTCCTCCATTGGAGCTCACCATGAACTTCAGGTCATCGATAGGCGTGGATGAGTTCATTAAGGACCGGAGCTCATTGTGATAACCGTGGTTCCGAAATGTGTCGCCAAAAAGAAACGTCGAAGTGCCAAGCGCTAACTTTGCGCCAAAGGACAAGATGAGGTTCTCATCGAAGTTGAAGTTCGATGTAAGACTGTCACTTGATTGTGGGGTCAGCGAGAGATTTAGACCGTGAGGATTCAAACTTCTGTACGTTATGAATTTGATTTCCTCATTGGTCAGATCCAGTGTTCCATTCATCCCTTTGTGATGTGCGGGCCAACGTACGATCGGATCGCGCTTCGTATGCCCCAAGAGCCCGTAATGTCGCCTGGCTGAGGCTACAAGTGGGTTCGAAGATATAGCGGCATCAAGTTTGTTTCCAAGCTCAGAGTTTCTTACTCGCTCGACCGGAATCGTAAATTGATTGTGACCACCCAAAGAAAGCGGAATTACATGTTCATCATTCATCTCGGCCAAGTCGAGATGTTGATCTGTGTATGGGCACCACTGAGTCTGCATGTTTTGAAACCTAACAAATTTGTTCAGCCGCGCCGTGAGGCGTCGGCTGGAACTGAAGGTTAGGCAGCAAAACCAGGAAGCACGAGATTGACACCGCATCTCACCCTATGGATGTCCATCCCGAGCCCGGGTGCTCTGCCATAACCCTATTGAGCATTTCCACCACATCGGTGCGACTCACAAGTTGCCCTTTGGTCACTGGCTCGTCGGTGAGGCGGCTGATGAAGTATTGACGTCCCTGTTCGCTTAAAGAGTATTGCCCGTCGCTATGGCGTTGAAGTCGACCGGACTCAAGGTGGGTCCTGAAGTTGCCCATGAATAAGGAGAGGTCGAAGCGCTCTCCGGCCATTAATCCAGTTGCTTCGAGAATTGCCTGCATATAAGCCCGCATGCTCCGCGAGTTTGCGGGAGGAGGAACTATTAACTTATTGAGCTGCAACACATCACTCTCCCTGTTTTGACTAACGTAATGTATCTCGCAGAACTTGCGGGATAAGCTGGGCCGCTCGGGATATTCTGGACACTGGTTCCTCCTGAAAGTGGCTTGCCGTCTGGGTTTTCGGTCAATGCACTGAGCAAATACTCAAGTATAAAAATTCCGACAAACCCGGCATGCATTTTTTGCCGCTGCTATAACTTTGGCATTCGGCAGGCTGAACTTCTGGTGCGCGCCGCTGCCAATGGTACGTCCTGCAAATTGCACGTCAAAAACCCTGTGGCGGGATGTTCAAAACCGCCTCTCGGTCAAGCGATCCAAACAAGACTCCCATTTTTATAGCTGCCAACGCTTATCCACAAAGCGCTGGAGCCCGATTTCATTTAAATTTTTCGCCCCTCGCTTGCCTCACAGCTTCGCAATCGACACCTCGGTGGACTTGACCAGCGCGACCACGTCGGAGCCGACGATGAGGCCTAGGTCGTCCACCGAGCGGGTGGTGATGACCGAGGTGACGACGCCCCATGGCGTCTCGACATCGACCTCGGAGACGACGTCGCCGCGAATGATTTCGCGGACCTTGCCCTTGAACTGGTTGCGTACGTTGATGGCTTGAATGGACATGGGGTTCTCCTTGAATAGTCCGTTGAAAAAGAGGTCAGAGAAAGAAAAACAAGCAAACGAAAAGAGAGAGAGAGAAATCAGACCGCCCAGCGCAAGCCATGCGCAGGCACGCCGGGCCAGGAAACCTCGTGCGCAGGCTCCCCCTCGGGCTTTTGCAGCACCCGGTCGAGGATGCGTTTCTCGATGGCGGCAAACGCGGCGTCGCCATGTGCACGCGGGCGTGGCAGGTCGATGCGCTGGTCCAGCGCGATCTGGCCGTCTTCGATCAGGATCACGCGGTCGGCCAGAGCCACGGCCTCTTGCACATCGTGGGTGACCAGCAGCGCGGTGAAGCCGCTGCTGCGCCACAGGCCTTCGATGAGGCGGTGCATCTCTATGCGGGTGAGCGCATCCAGCGCGCCCAATGGTTCATCGAGCAGCAGAAGGCGCGGGTTGTGCACCAGGGCACGCGCCAGGGCCACGCGTTGGCGCTGACCGCCGGACAGGCGCGCGGGCCATTCGCCGAGCCGATCCCCCAGGCCCACGCGGGCCAGCACATCGGCCGCTGCGCCACGCTGCGCGGGCGGCAGGCCCAGGGCCACGTTGTCCTGCACGCGTTTCCAGGGCAAGAGGCGCGAGTCCTGAAACATGATGCGGGTGTCGCCGCTCAGGCCTGCAACGTCCTGGCCATCGAGGCGGATCGCGCCGCCGGAGACAGGTTCAAGCCCCGCCACCAGGCGCAGCAGCGTGCTCTTGCCGCAGCCGCTGCGGCCCACAATGGCGACGAACTGGCCGGGCTCGATCACCAGCTCGGTCTTCTTGAGCACGTCGCGCGTGCCGTAGCGTTTGTCCACGCCGCGCACTTCCAGGCGCACGCCCTGGGGTTGTAAAGATAAATTAGTGGTCAAAATTGCCTCCTGCGCTTATCTATCAAGCGCCAGCAGCTATAAAAATGAGAGTAATTGGGCGCGGTGGCTGCACTGGGCGCGACCCAATGCGAGGGACGCCGCGCAAGGGCCGCCCCGCCGCGCTGGCGTCGTCCCCCTTCCCGAATCGCATAGCGATTCGAGAGAAGGGGGAAGCCGCGTAGCGGCTCAGGGGGATGCTCATGCCTGATACCCGGGATGCCACCTCAGCCAGTAGCGCTCCAACCCCTTGGCGAAGACGTCGGCCAGCTTGCCCAGCAGCGCATACAGCAGGATGCCCACGAGCACGATGTCGGTCTGCAGGAACTCCCGCGCGTTCATCGTGAGGTAGCCGATGCCCGCCTGCGCCGAGATGGTCTCGGCCACGATCAGGATCACCCACATCAAACCGAGCGAGAAGCGCAGCCCCACCAGGATGCTGGAGAGCGCCCCGGGCAGGATGATCTGCCGGTAGAGCTGCCAGCGGCCAAGGCCATAGGTGCGGCCCATCTCGATCAGCCCCGGATCCACATTGCGGATGCCGTGAAAGGTGTTGAGGTAGATGGGGAAGAACACCGACACGCTGATGAGGAACAGCTTGGCCGATTCGTCGATGCCGAACCACAGGATCACCAGCGGGATCAGCGCCAACGCAGGGATGTTGCGCACCATCTGGATGGTGGAGTCGAGCAGCGTTTCGAACAGCTTGACCGAGCCGGTGAGCAGGCCCAGCGCCAGGCCCAGGCCGCCGCCAACGGCAAGCCCGGCCAGCGCGCGGCCCGCGCTGACCTGGACGTGGGTCCACAGCTCGCCCGAAGCGGCCAGCGTCCACGCGGCCTTGACGACCTCGAGCGGTGCAGGCAACACGCGGGTAGACAACCAGCCCTGTGACGATGCGATTTGCCACAGCGCGATGAGGCCGATGGGCACGGCCCAGGGCAAGAGGCGCTGTGCGACGCTGGCGAGAAAGCGGGCCACGGGTGCGGGAAAAAACGGCCCTTCGATGGGCAGGTCCACGGCGTCGGCCACCGGGGATACCTGCAGTTCTCTTGCGGTGTGTGTCATGGAGAGTTCCGGTTCGGGGACAAGTCAGCTTTGCGACGCGCGCGGCACAAAGTCATTGGCCACGGTTTCGCCAAACGGGCCCAGCGGGTTGCCAAACAAGGGATTGCCGCTGGCCAGCTGGTTGCGCAGCGGCAGGGGCAGCAGCGGGAACACCAGCTCGGCAAAGCGGTAGGCCTCGTCCAGGTGCGGGTAGCCCGACAGCACGAAGGTGTCGAGCCCCAGCGCGGCGTATTCCTCGATGCGTGCAGCCACCGTTTGCGGGTCGCCCACCAGGGCCGTGCCCGCGCCACCACGCACCAGTCCCACGCCGGCCCACAGATTGGGGCTGATTTCCAGGTCCTTGCGGCTGCGCTTGGCACCACCAGCGTGCAAGGCGGCCATGCGGCGCTGGCCTTCGGAGTCCATGCGCGCAAACACGGCCTGGGCGCGCACCACGGTGTCGTCATCCACATGGCTGATGAGTTCCTCGGCTGCGGCCCAGGCCTGCTCATCGGTCTCGCGCACGATGACGTGCAGGCGGATGCCGAAGTTGACGGTGCGGCCATGTTTGGCGGCGCGCGCGCGCACGTCTGCCACTTTTTTGGCGACTTCAGCCGGTGGCTCGCCCCATGTCAGATAGGTTTCCACCTGCTCGGCCGCCAGGTCGTGTGCGGCGGGCGACGAGCCGCCAAAGTACACGGGCGGGTGGGGCTGCTGCAGCGGCGGAAAGAGCAGCTTGGCCCCTTTCACCGAGAGGTGCTGGCCTTCAAAGTCCAGGCTCTCGCCCCGGTGGCTGCGCGCCAGAATCTCGCGCCAGATGCGGATGAACTCGGCCGACTGTTCGTAGCGCGTGGCGTGGTCCAGGAACACGCCGTCGCCCTCCAGCTCGGCCTGGTCGCCGCCTGTGACCAGGTTGATGAGCAGGCGCCCGCCCGAAAGCCGGTCGAACGTGGCCGCCATGCGCGCAGCCAGCGCGGGCTGGTGCAGGCCGGGGCGCACGGCCACCAAAAACTTGAGGTTGCGCGTGACGGGCAGCAGGCTCGCAGCCACCACCCACGGGTCTTCGCACGAGCGGCCGGTGGGGATGAGCACGCCTTCGTAGCCCAGGCTGTCGGCCGCCACCGCGACCTGCTTGAGGTAGTCGTGGTTGAGCTGGCGTGCGCCTTTGGCGGTGCCCAGGTAGCGGCTGTCGCCGTGGGTGGGAATGAACCAGAAAATTTTCATGAATGCCTCGGGGTAGATATGGGTTGGATGCGGTGGATGTGGCGGATGTGACTCAGGGCTTGGCGGTGGCAGCGGCCAGTTGCGCAGCCGCAGGTCGCCACACGATGTCGGCCACGTTCACAGGCTTGGGAATCAGGCCGAGCTTGAAAAACGCATCGGCCACACGCTGCTGGTCAGCCACGGTGGCGGTGCTGAGCAGGCCCACGGGTGACGACGGACGGCGCTGGATGAACAGGCTCACCACGCCAGCGTCCAGGCCGCTGAAGTCGGCAATGAGCTTGATCGCGTCCTTGCGCGCCTCTTGCGCCAAGCGGTCGGCGCGGCTTAGTTCTTCAAACAGCACGCGCAGTACCTGGGGATGGGCCTGCACGAAGGGGCGGGCCGCCAGGTAGAAGGAGTTGTTGCTGCTGGCCAGGTCGCGCCCCGTGGCCAGCACGCGGGGCTGGATGGCCAGCTCGGTGGCAGCGTAGAACGGGTCCCAGATGGCCCAGGCGTCCACGCTTTTGCGCTCGAACGCGGCGCGCGCGTCGGCCGGAGCCAGGTACACGGGCTGGATGTCGGCCCACTGCAGCCCTGCCTTTTCGACTGCGCGC
This sequence comes from Acidovorax sp. Leaf73, assembly GCF_916855635.1. NCBI lineage: Bacteria > Pseudomonadati > Pseudomonadota > Betaproteobacteria > Burkholderiales > Comamonadaceae > Acidovorax > Acidovorax sp. Leaf73. Next base: position 576,316 of record NZ_CAKASI010000001.1, on the reverse strand, counting down.
ACCAGCAGGTAGTGGGCGCTGCTGCCCTTTTGCACGGCAATGCGGCGGCCCTTGAGGTCGGCCAGCTTGCGCAGGGGCGAATCGTTGAGTACCAGCAGCGCGGAGCTGTCGGGCTTGGGTGGCTCGGCGCCCACGTAGAGCAGGTCTTTGCCAGCGGCCTGGGCAAACACGGGGGGCGAGTCGCCGGTCAGGCCGAATTCGAGGCTGCCAACCGACAGCGCCTCCAGCAGCTGCGGCCCAGCCGGGAACTCCAGCCAGCTGATTCGCGTGCCCGGAAAGCGCTTTTCCAGCACGCCCTGCTGCTTCAGGATGACGAGGTTGACGGCCGACTTCTGATAACCAATGCGCAGTTGCTCAGGCCCTTGCACGGCTGCGCTTTGCGCGTGGGCATAGCGGCTGGCCAGCGCCCAGCAGAAAGCGGTAACGCCCAGCAGCTGCAGTGCGCGGCGGCGCTCTGCGTTGACGGTGAGGTGGGTCATGGCGATGTGTCCTTTCATGGCCCGGGTCACAGCAGATCAACCGGCGCGGCGTGCAGCAGGTTGAGCTTTTTGGGGATGAGCTTGAGGTCGAAGAAGGTGTCGGCAATCGCCTGCTGCTCAGCCAGGATCTCGCGCGTGACGGGCGCGGTGCCGAAGCGGGCGCGGCTCAGGTACAGGTCGGTGATGGACTTGTCCAGACCCAGCACGGCCGACAGCTCGGCCGCCGCGGCCTCCTTGTTTTTGGACGCCCAGGTGTCGATGGCGTTGACCTCTTCGATGGCAATGCGCAGCACGTCGGCGTTCCTGGTGGCGAAGTCGCGCGAGGTGAAGTAGTAGGCGCGGTTGTTGACCACGCCCGTGGCATCGACCAGCAGGCGCGCATCGAGTTGCTTTTGCGCGGCGGCGAGGAAGGGGTCCCAGATGATCCAGGCATCGATCGCACCGCGTTCAAACGCGGCCCGCGCGTCGGCCGGGGCCAGGAAGATGGATTGCACGTCGCCGTACTTCAGGCCGTTCTTCTCCAGCAGCTTGACCAGGAAGTACTGCACGTTGGAGCCCTTGTTGTAGGCCACGCGCTTGCCCTTGAGGTCGGCCACGCTGCGGATGGGCGAATCCTTGGGCACGATCACGGCCTCCAGTGCGGGGCGCGGCACGGTGGCACCGGCATAGACCAGCGGCGCGCCAGCGGCCTGGGCAAAGATGGGCGGGGCTTCGCCCACGTCGCCGAAGTCGATGGAGCCGACATTGAGGGCTTCGAGCTGCACGGGGCCCGCGTTGAACTCGGTCCAGGTCACCTTCACGCCCAGCGGGGCGAGGCGCTTTTCGAGCGTGCCACGGCCCTTGAGGATGGAGAGCCAGCCCTTTTGGTGGCCCACGCGCAACACGCGGCCAGCGTTTTGCGACCAGGCCTGGGGCGCTGCGACCGTTGCCGTAGTGGCGGCAACCGCAGCCAGCAGTTGGCGGCGTTGCAGGGAGAAGCGGTTCAGTTCGTTCATGGTGCGGATTCCAGATTCAAAACAGGTGATGGATGGGCGAGCGGGCTGGGTTGGCAGCAGGCGGCACACCGCCCTGCCCGCGCACCCGGCGCAGCAACAAAATCAAAAAAGGACGAAGGGGGAGGAAGGCAGGCGCTGGCACCACGGCAGGGCCGCAGCGCCAGGCCGGTGTCAGACGCTACATCGCACCTGCGAGAACGGCACCGGCGCAAACCGCGTGGCCTGAGCGGGCGATGGGCGCAGGGTTTCGGTCACGAGCACATTCACCGCGTCGTCCAGCCGCGTGGCAATGTCGGCCTGCACGTGGTAGCTGCCCTCGGGCGTCAGCGTGACCTGGGCGTCGGTGGCGTAGATGCCAGGCAGGATGCTTTTGGCACCCAGCGACTGCAGCACGGGCCGCAGCGCGTAGTCGAGCGCCAGCATGTGGTGCGGGCTGCCGCCCGTGGCCAGGGGCAGCACAGTCTTGCCCTTGAGGGCCGTTTGCGGCAGCAGGTCCAGAAACACCTTGAGCACGCCGCTGTAGGCCGCCTTATAGACCGGGGTGGCCACGACCAGCACGCTGGCATCCGCCACCTGGTCGATGGCATGCACCACCGTGGGGTGGCCAAAGTCGGCCAGCAGCAGCGCCTGGGGCGAGAGGTCGCGGATGTGGATGCGGTCCACCAGCGCACCACGCACCGAGAGGCGCTGGGCCACGGCATCCAGCAGGGCGGCGGAGCGGGAACGCTCGGAGGGGCTACCGGCGATGAGAAGAGCGGACATAAGAGAGGATTCCAGAGGGCGTGGTCAGACCAGCGCCACCCTGGATCCGGCTTCGCCGGTCCAGCGGTGGCGCCCCTTGAGGGGAGGCGGCCGCAGGCCGCTTCGGGGTGAGCCTATTTTTTGGTGTAGATCTGGTCAAAGCTCGCGTTGTCCGCAAAGTGGTCCTTGGCCGCCTTGTCCCAGCCACCGAACGCGTCGTTGATGGTGAACAGGTTCAACTTGGGGAACTGCTTGGCGTACTTGGCCTTGGCCTTTTCGGACACGGCGGGGCGGTAGAAGTGCTTGCCCGCAATGTCCTGGCCTTCTTCGGTGTAGAGGTACTGCAGATAGGCCTCGGCCACGGCACGGGTGCCCTTCTTGTCCACGTTCTTGTCTACCACCGACACGGCGGGTTCGGCCAGGATGGAGATCGACGGCGCGATCACGTCGAACTTGGTGCCGAACTCCTTTTCGAGCAGGTAGGCCTCGTTCTCCCAGGCGATCAGCACGTCACCCTGGTTGCGCTGCGCGAAGGTGATGGTGGAGCCGCGTGCGCCGGTGTCGAGCACGGGCACGTTACCGTACAGCTTGGCCACGAAGTCCTTGGCCTTGGCGTCACCGCCGTACTTCCGCTTGGCGAATTCCCACGCGGCCAGGTAGTTCCAGCGCGCGCCGCCCGAGGTCTTGGGGTTGGGCGTGATCACCTTCACATCGGCGCGCACCAGATCGTCCCAGTCCTTGATGCCCTTCGGGTTGCCCTGGCGCACCACCAGCACGATGGTGCTGGTGTAGGGCGAGCTGTTGTGCGGCAAGCGCTTTTGCCAGTCTTTCGGAATCCAGCCACCATTGGTGTGCAGCGCATCGGTGTCGCCCGCCAGGGCCAGCGTGGCCACGTCGGCGTCCAGCCCGTCGATGATGGAGCGCGCCTGCTTGCCCGAGCCGCCGTGGCTTTGCTTGATGGTCACGTCCTGGCCTGTCTTGGCCTTCCAGTGCTTGGCAAACGCCTGGTTGAACTCCACGTACAGCTCGCGCGTCGGGTCGTACGACACATTGAGCAGCGTCACAGACTGTGCAAACGACGGCAATGCCGTCAGGGCCAAACTGCCTACCAGGGCGGCGGCGAAGGGAAACTTGATAAAGTCGCGGCGAAAGTTCATGGAAGGGCCTCTTTTTAAGAATGTGTTGCGGTGCAAATCACCGATGGAACGCATTCTGGAAGGCCCCCTTCAAAACTGGAACTACTGAGATTTCAGTTCTTAATATCCAAATCATCTGAGCGAAGCCTTTTTCGCTCGCCCCACACCAAGGACATCCCATGGCACGCACCGTTCAATGCATCAAGCTCGGCAAGGAAGCCGAAGGCCTCGACTTCCCCCCCTACCCCGGCGAACTGGGCAAACGCATCTGGGAAAGCGTGAGCAAGGAAGCCTGGGCAGGCTGGCTCAAGCACCAGACCATGCTGGTCAATGAAAACCGCCTGAACCTGGCCGATGCGCGCGCCCGCCAGTACCTGGCGCGCCAGATGGAGAATCACTTTTTCGGCAGCGGTGCAGATGCCGCGGCGGGATACGTCCCGCCCAGTGCGTAATGGAGCAAAGCGCAGTGCAGCGCTGCAAAAAGTGGTTTCGCTAAAACCACTTTTTTGGCAGCGGTGCTGACGCTGCGGCGGGATATGTCCCGCCCGGCGCGTGACACAGCGCAACGCACCCTGGAGCGGTTCGCGGTAAAAACCGCCTTCTCTTTCCAACAGGCCGGCGCCACGCCGGCCTTCTGCCGTTCCCATGACTGAACCCATCGAGTGGCTGCCGGACGGCACCCCCTACAGCCCCCGCTTCGGCGACCGCTACCACAGCGAAAACGGCGGCCTCACCCAGGCCCTCCGGGTGTTTCTGCACGGCTGTGGCCTGCCCGAGGCCTGGGCGGGGCAGCCGCAATGGCGCATTCTGGAGACAGGGTTTGGCTTTGGCCTGAATTTCCTGGTGACCTGGGCCGCGTGGCGGGCCGACCCGCAGCGCCCCACGCTGCTGCATTTCGTATCGACAGAAGCCTGGCCCGTGAGTGCAGCCGATCTGCTGCGTGCCACCGCGGTCCACCCTGAGCTGGCGCCGCTGGCTGAGGCATTGCACCGCCAGTGGTGGGGCCTGCTGCCGGGCATGCACCGCCTGCGTTTTGACGAGGGCCGGGTGCTGCTCACCCTGTATGTGGGCGACACCCAGGCCATGCTGCGCCAGCAGAACCTGACGGTGGATTCCATCTACCTCGATGGCTTCAGCCCCCAGCGCAATCCCGAGATCTGGGACCCGCACACTCTGAAGGCCGTGGCGCGCTGTTGCCGGCGCGGTACACAGCTCGCCACGTGGACCATCGCACGCGCCGTGCGCGATGGCCTGGCGCAATTTGGCTTTGAAGTGAACCGCGTGCCCGGCGTGCCGCCCAAGCGCGACAACCTGCACGCCACCTACAACCCACGCTGGGAGCCGCGCACCACGCGCCAGCCTGTGGCCACGCCCGAACCCGCCCTGCCCGGCCCCTGCATCGTGATCGGCGGCGGCATTGCAGGCGCCGCCACCGCCGCCAGTCTGGCCCGGCGCGGCTGGCAGGTCACAGTGCTGGACCAGGCCCCCGAGCCCGCCGCAGGTGCATCGGCCCTGCCCGCCGGGGTGTTTGCGCCCCATGTGTCGCCCGACGACAGCGTGCTGTCGCGCCTGTCGCGCAGCGGCATCCGCACCACGCTGGAGCAGGCCCGCTGGCTGCTGAGCGAGGGCGTGGACTGGGACCCTTGCGGCGTGCTGGAGCATCGCACCGATGGCACGCCCGGCCTGTCGCCCGGTTGGTGGGATGGCCCAGGCGCCGCCTGGAGCGAGCCTGCGTCCCCCACCGCCCTGGCTGCCGCCCAGCTACCGCCCGATGCCACCGCCTGCTGGCACCACCAGGCAGGCTGGGTGCGCCCTGCCCGCCTGGCCACGGCCTTGCTGGCGCAGCCCGGCATACGCTGGCAAGGGAGGTGCCAGGTGGCACAGCTACGACGCGCAGAGCCCCCCGCCGCCGATGACCACCCGGCCACCACGGTCTGGCAGGCGCTGGATGCCCAGGGCCAGGTGCTGGCCGAGGCACCCACGGTGGTCATTGCGGCGGGCGCTGGCAGTCTGGAGCTGCTCAACCACCGCTGGCCTTTGCAGCCGGTTCGGGGGCAGGTGTCGTGGGGGGACCATGCAGACCCTGCGGCGCCGCTGCTGCCGTTTCCGGCCAACGGCAACGGCAACCTGGTGCCCCGCTTTCCGCTCGGCGGCGATGCGGGTGGCCGCCAGGGCTGGGGTTGGGTAATGGGCTCCACGTTTGAGCGGGATGTGCAGGCCCTGCCGCCCAGCGCCGCCGACGTTCAGGCAGCCCATGCCACCAACTGGGGCAAGTTGCAGGCACTGCTGCCCGCAATAGCACCGCAATTGGCGCCCGCGTTCCACCAAGCGTCGCTCGCTCCCCCCACCGCAGCGTCAGAACCCGAAGGGGGGCCAGCAGCGCCGCCTACCCTGAAAACCTGGGCAGCCGTGCGCTGCACCGCACCGGATCGCCTGCCCATCGTCGGCCCTGTGGACGCCACGGACCTTCCGGGCCTGTGGGTCAACACCGCCATGGGCGCGCGGGGGCTGACGCTGGCGCTGCTCTGTGGCGAGCTGCTGGCAGCCCGCCTGCAAGTCGAACCCCTGCCGCTAGACGCCAAGCTGGCCAGGGCGCTGGGTACCGAGCGCCTGTAAACGCCGAAAACGCGTAAAAAAACCGCGCCCAAACTTGCTTATAAGCAAATTGACATATCAGCAGAGCGAAACAATAGTTTGCTTCCATAAGCCTCTCCCCTACATTCGCACCCATGCATGAATTGGCGTTTGTTTTTGCGGGCTTTGCGGTCGGGCTGATTGTGGGCCTGACCGGCGTGGGCGGTGGCTCGCTGATGACGCCGATCCTGATTTTCTTCTTTGGCATCAAGCCCCACATGGCCGTGGGCACCGACCTGCTGTTCGCTGCCTTCACCAAGATGGGCGGCACCGTCAGCCTGGCCCGCCAGCGCCTGGTGCCCTGGAAAGTGGTGGGCCAGCTTTGCGCAGGCAGCATTCCGGCCGCGTTGCTGGCGCTGTGGGCGCTCAAGGTGATGGGCCCGGCCAGCAGCACCGCGCAGCGTGTGATGACCACCACCCTGGGTTTTGCCCTGCTGCTGACGGCAGCGGCCACGCTCTATAAGGTGGTGGCGTTTTCTGCCCAGCGCCAGGCGGCCGAAGCCGCAGCCCGCAAGAGCCACACGGGCGACCCCACACGCCCTCGCCACTGGAGCCTGCCCGTGCTGATGGGTGCCGTCATCGGTACGCTGGTCACCTTTACCTCGGTGGGCGCGGGCGCCATTGGCGTCACGGTGTTGCTGCTGGTCTACCCCATGCTGCCCCTGCCGCGCATCATTGGTGCCGACATTGCGTACGCCGTGCCCCTGACTCTGGTGGCGGGCCTCGGCCACGCCTCGCTGGGCTCGGTGGACTGGCCTTTGCTTGCACAATTGCTGGCTGGCTCACTGCCGGGCATCTGGCTGGGTTCGCGCCTGGTGACCCGCACGCCCGAGCGCCTGATTCGCTCCATCCTCTCGCTGTTGCTCGCCTGGGCGGGCTTCAAACTGATCTTGATTTGAGTTGCACGCACTGAACTGCACTGACCACGATGTACCAATACACAGAATTCGACCGACAATTTGTGCAACAGCGGGCACGGCAATTCCGTGACCAGCTCACGCGCTGGCAGACCGGCAAGCTGCCCGAAGACAACTTCCGCCCACTGCGCCTGCAAAACGGCTGGTATGTGCAGCGCTACGCCCCCATGCTGCGCGTGGCTGTGCCTTACGGTGAAATCGCCAGCCGCCAGTTGCGCGTGCTGGCCCAGATCGCCCGCGAATACGACGAGCCCGAAGCGGCCGTCTTCAAGGCCGCCATGGAAGGCCAGGGCAAGCTGGGCACCACCTTCCTGCCCAAGAACTGCGCCCACTTCACCACCCGCACCAATGTGCAGTTCAACTGGATTCCGCTGTCCAAAAGTGCGGATGTGATGGACCTGCTGGCCACTGTGGACATGCACGGCATCCAGACCAGCGGCAACTGCATCCGCAACACCACCACCGATGCCCTGGCCGGCATTGCCGTGGACGAGATCGTGGACCCGCGCCCCTATGCGGAAATCATCCGCCAGTGGACCACGCTGCACCCCGAATTCGCTTTTTTACCGCGCAAGTTCAAGATCGCCATCAGCGGTGCCAAGGACGACCGCGCCGCCACGGGCTGGCACGACGTGGGCCTGCACCTGCTCAAGAATGAGCAGGGCGAGATCGGCTTCAAGGTGTTTGTGGGCGGTGGCATGGGCCGCACGCCGGTGATTGGCACCGTAATCCGCGAGTTCCTGCCCTGGAACCAGATCATGAATTACATCGAGGCCATCGTGCGCGTGTACAACGAGCACGGCCGCCGCGACAACAAGTACAAGGCCCGCATCAAGATTTTGGTCAAGGCCGAAGGCCAGCAGTACATCGACGATGTGGAAGAAGAGTACCGCCAGATCGTCGAGATCGACGGTGGCCCCCACACCATTCCGCAGGCTGAGTTTGACCGCGTGGCGGCCTGCTTTGTGACGCCGAAGCTGGCCAACATTGCCGATGTGCCCCCCTCAGCACTGCAGGCATCGCTGGACGCACTGGCGGCAGAGCACGTGATGTTCGGCCGCTGGCTGCAGCGCAATGTGCACCCGCACCAAAACCCGCAACTGCGCGCCGTCACACTGTCGTTCAAGCGCCCCGGCCAGTCGCCGGGTGATGCCACCAGCGAACAACTGATCGCCCTGGCCGACCTGGTGGACAAATACTCCGCCGGAGAAGCCCGCGTGACGCACGACCAGAACGTGCTGCTGCCCTGGGTGCACGCCAGCCGCCTGTTTGACCTGTGGCAAGAGGCCAAGGCCCTGGGCCTGGCCAGTGCCAACGTGCAGTTGCTCACCGACATGATCGCCTGCCCCGGCGGCGACTTCTGCGCGCTGGCCAACGCCCGCTCGCTGCCGATTGCCGAGGCCATCACCCAGCGCTACCAGGACCTGGACGAGCTGGATGACATCGGCGAGATCGACCTGCACATCAGCGGCTGCATCAACAGCTGCGGCCACCACCACAGCGGCCATATCGGCATCCTGGGCGTCGATAAAGACGGCAAGGAGTGGTACCAGGTCACGCTGGGCGGCTCCGACGGCTCTGACCTGTCGGGCGCTGCCGTGGCCGGCAAAGTGATTGGCCCCTCGTTCTCGGCTGCCGAAGTGCCCGACGTGATCGAGGCTGTGCTCAGCACCTACCGCGACCTGCGCGAAAGTGGCGAGACCTTCCAGAACACCGTGCGCCGTACCGGCCTGGACCCGTTCAAGGAAGCCGCCAAGCTTGCCCGCCACAAAGACGAAACCCTGGCCACGGCCTAAGAGGCTGAGAGTCTTTTTCCTATGCCCGCCATGCACGCCAAAACACCGCTGCTCATCGTTGCAAATGCGCGCCATAGCCCGAGCTATGGCTGTGCTTTGCGCCTCGATCAGCAGCGTTTTGACACACCTTTCGGGCACTGGCAAAAAACTCCCAGCCTCTGAAGCCGCCCTGCCACCGAAATCCGAACGATGATGAACCTGACACTTCTTGCATCCCACGAACACCAGCCCCCGGCGGAAGGCGACGCCCGCGTGGTGGCGTTGGCCAACGATGCCGACGCCACAGCCCTGCCGCTGGAAGGCGTGGAACGCGTGGACCTGCACTTCCCCAACTTCACCGATGGCCGTGCGTTCAGCCAGGCCTTTTTGCTGCGCCGCCGCCGTGGCTTTGCTGGCGAAATCCGCGCCACGGGTGATGTGCTGATCGACCAACTCGTGCAAATGCAGCGCACGGGCTTTAGCAGCGCGGTGCTGGCCGAGGGGGTGGATGCCGCCGATGCCCAGCGCCAGTTTGAACTGTTCCCAGGCTTCTACCAGGGCGACGCCGTCAATCCCCAGCCGCTGTTTGCCCACCGCGCCGCCGCCTGAGAACCCAACCCACAAGCCCTGCACCATGAGCCAAATCGATCTCGCACGCATCAACGCCGACCTCGGCCGCAACGCACCAGACCTGGTGGCCTGGGCGCTGGGGCTGGGCCAGCCCGCCATCGTCACCACCAACTTCCGCCCCTTCGAGGCAGTGATCCTGCACATGGTCACGCAGGTCAACCCTGATGTGCCGGTGGTGTGGATGGACAACGGCTACAACACCGAAGCCACCTACCGCTTTGCCGACGAGGTGACCAAGCAGCTGGGCCTGAATCTCAAGATCTACCTGCCCCGGCGCTCTCGCGCGCACCGTGAAGCCGTGGAAGGCGCCACCCCCGCGCTGGATGACCCACGCCACGCAGCCTTTACCGAAGAAGTGAAGCTGGAGCCCTTTGCCCGCGCCCTGCGCGAAACGGCCCCCAAGGTGTGGTTTACCGCACTGCGCGCCACCGACACCGCTGTGCGCGCACAGATGGACCCGGTGAGCATCAACCCTGACGGCCTGATCAAGGTGGCGCCGCTGCTGCACTGGTCGTCCAAGGATCTGCACGAATACTGCGTCAAGCACGGCCTGCCCAACAACTTTGACTACGTGGACCCCACCAAGGGCGAAGACAACCGCGAGTGCGGTTTGCATCTGGCCCACTGACTCCACTGCAGCACCGACCATGAACACCCGGACCGATACCGCGCTGCTTGAGAAGAAAACCAACGATATGAGCCACCACCTCAACAATTCGCACCTCGACGCCCTGGAAGAAGAAACCATCTTCATCCTGCGCGAAGTGGCTGCCGCCTTTGAACGCCCTGCCTTGCTGTTTTCGGGCGGCAAGGATTCGCTGGTCATGCTCAAGTGCGCCGAAAAGGCCTTTGGCACCAAGGCCAGCGGCGGCGGCATTCCCTACCCGCTGCTCATGATCGACACAGGCCACAACTTCACCGAAGTGACAGATTTTCGCGACTTCCGCGCCAAGGAACTCGGTGCTGAACTCATCGTGCGCAATGTCGAAGACTCCATGGCACGCGGCACCGTGCGACTGGCCCACCCCGGCGAATCGCGCAACGTGCACCAGTCCGTCACGCTGCTCGAAGCGATCGAGGAATTCCGCTTTGACGCCCTGATCGGTGGCGCCCGCCGCGATGAAGAAAAGGCACGCGCCAAAGAGCGCATCTTCAGCCACCGCGACAGTTTTGGTCAATGGCAGCCCAAGGCCCAGCGGCCTGAGCTGTGGACCCTGTTCAACACCCGCCTGCAGCCCGGCGAACACTTCCGCGTGTTCCCCATCAGCAACTGGACCGAGCTGGACGTGTGGCAGTACATCGACCGCGAACAGATCGGCCTGCCCAGCATCTACTACACGCACAAGCGCCAGGTGGTGGACCGCAAGGGCCTGCTGATGCCGGTGACCGAGCTGACACCGCCGCGTGAAGGCGACGTGGTCGAGACACGCGACGTGCGCTTTCGCACCGTGGGCGACATCACCTGCACCGCACCGGTGGAGAGCACCGCCGCCACCCCGGCCGAGATCGTCATCGAGACCCTGGCCGCCGACGTGAGCGAGCGCGGCGCCACCCGCATGGACGACAAGACCAGCGATGCCTCGATGGAAAAGCGCAAGAAAGACGGGTACTTCTGATGACCACTATGAATTCGATAGCTTCCAGCGCAATCCCTACAAGCGCTACAGGCAAAAATGACCATATTTCCGCCCTCAAGTTCATCACTTGCGGCTCCGTCGATGACGGCAAGAGCACGCTGATCGGCCGCCTGCTGGTGGACAGCAAGGCTGTGCTGCAGGACCACCTGGCCGGGGTGCAGCGCCAGGGTGAGACCGACCTGGCCCTGCTGACCGACGGCCTCTCCGCCGAGCGCGAGCAAGGCATCACCATCGACGTCGCCTACCGCTACTTCGCCACGGAAGAGCGTAAGTTCATCATTGGCGACGCGCCCGGCCATGAGCAGTACACCCGCAACATGGTCACGGCCGCCAGCAGCGCCGACGCCGCCGTGGTGCTGGTCGATGCCACCAAGCTCGACTGGAAGAACCCCGGCCTGGCCCTGCTGCCCCAAACCCGCCGCCACAGCCTGCTGGCCCACCTGCTGCGCGTGCACTCGCTGGTGTTTGCCGTGAACAAGCTCGACGCGGTGGAAGACCCCGCTCTGGCGTGGCAGCACATCCAGGGTGCGTTGCAGTCCTTTGCCCAGGCGGCAGGCATCACCGTGCGCGCCATGGTGCCGGTGTCGGCCCTCAAGGGCTGGAACGTGGTGGACGCCCATGCGGGCTGGTGCGGCTATGACGGCCCCACGCTGCTGCAGGTGCTGGAAGCACTGCCCAACACCCCCGCAGACACAGCGCTGGCACCGGCCTTCCCGGTGCAGTGGGTCGAGAAGTTCTCGTCGTCCTCCGACACCTCGCAAGGCCGCCGTGTGTTCTGGGGCCGCGTGGCTGCGGGCAGTTTTGCGCCCGGCACCGCTGTACAGATCTTCCCCAGCGGCCAGCTGGCCACCGTGGCGCAAGTGCTGGACCATGCGCGTCGCCCCAAGGACGTGCCCGCAGGTACCAGCGCCGGCATCATCCTGGACCGCGAGGTGGATGTCTCGCGGGGCGACTGGATTCTGGCGGCGCCTGCCGTCGCCACCCCCGCCGAAGACGACTTCGACACGCCCGCCAGCGTGCCTGCATGGCCCGCCAGCCGCGAGCTGCGCACCACGGTGGCCTGGATGGACGACGAGCCCCTGGTCGCAGGCCGCGTGTACTGGGCGCTGCACGGCCACCGCTGGGTCAAGGCCAAGGTCAAGGCCGTGGTGCACAAGCTCAACATCCACACGCTGGCCGAAGAGGCCGCCACCCAGCTCGACCCCAATGCCATCGGCCATGTCGACCTGCTGCTGCAAGAGGCGATTCCGGCCGCCCCCTTTGGCAAAGCCCGGGTGCTCGGATCGCTGATCCTGGTGGACACCGCGAGCCACAAAACGGCCGGTGCCGTGCTGGTGAACTGATCTAGATCAGCGCCCGTAACCCCAGTCACCCCATCGGGGTGAGGGACCCTGTAACCAACGGTCGGTGAAAGCTTCTAAAATTGAGGGTTTTCACCGACCCACACAACTCCTGTCATGACCCACGTCGTCTCCGAAAACTGCATCAAGTGCAAGTACACCGATTGTGTGGACGTGTGCCCCGTGGACTGCTTCCGCGAAGGCCCGAACATGCTCGTCATCGATCCCGATGAGTGCATCGATTGCGCCGTCTGCATCCCCGAGTGCCCGGCCAACGCCATCTTTGCCGAAGAAGACCTGCCGGCCGACCAGATCGCTTTCATCAAGCTCAACGCCGACCTGGCCTTTGCCGACGGCTGGAAGAGCATCACCAAGCGCAAGCCCGCGCTGCCAGACGCCGACGAGTGGAATGGCAAACCGGGCAAGGTCAACGAACTAGTCAAGTGACCCCCCTGAGTCGCTTCGCGCCATCCCCCAAGGGGGACGCCACCAGTGGCCTGGCAAAGCCAGTTCCACGGTGGCACAGGTCTTTGGCAGCGCCAGTTTCGGGCGCTGTGCGCGTGGCTTGAGCATGATTCAAGAAACCGACGCTGTCGTCATCGGCGCGGGGCCCGTGGGCCTGTTCCAGGTCTTCCAGCTGGGCCTGCAAGGCATCACAGCCCACCTGATCGACGCCCTGCCCCATGCGGGCGGCCAGTGCGTCGAGCTGTACGGCGACAAACCCATCTACGACATCCCCGGCATCCCCGTGTGCACCGGGCGCGAGCTGGCTGACCTGCTGCTTGAGCAGATCGCGCCGTTCAAGACCCAGTGGCACCTGAACACGCTGGTGTCGGCGCTCACCGCGCAGGCCGATGGGCGCCTGCTGGTGCAAACCTCCCAGGGCGCACAACTGCTGGCCCGGACGGTGTTCATTGCTGCCGGTGTGGGCGCCTTTGTGCCACGCACGCTCAAGGTAGACGGCATCGAGCGCTTTGTGGGCACCCAGGTCCACTACCAGAACCTGCCCGCCAGCGTGGGTGTGGCTGGGCGCCATGTGGTCGTGCACGGCGGCGACGAGCCCGCCGTGGCCCGCGCCTTGGAACTGGCCGAGCAAGGCCAGGCCGCCCGCGTCAGCCTGCTGCACCGCCGCGACGTGTTCCAGGCGCCCGACGCCCTGCTGCAGCGTCTGCAGCAACTGCGCGACACAGGCCGCATCCATGTCGAGGCCGCGCAGATCACCGGCATCGACACCACAGGTGATCGGCTGACGGCCTTGCAGGTCGTGGACGCCGATGGCAGCACCCGCGCCCTGGCAATCGACCTGCTGGTGGCCGTGCTCGGCATCTCGCCCCGCCTCGGCCCCATCGCCGACTGGGGCCTAGCCATGGACCGCAAACAGCTGGTGGTGGACACCGAGGCCTTCCGCACCAGCGTGCCCGGCATCTACGCCGTGGGCGACATCAACACCTACCCCGGCAAACGCAAGCTCATTCTGTGCGGCTTCCACGAAGCCACGCTAGCCGCCTTTGGCGCCGCCGAGGCGCTCAAGGGCGACAAGGTGGCGCTGCAGTACACCACCACGAGCCCAAGGCTGCACCAGCTGCTGGGTGTGGCTCCGGCGTCTGTGCCTTCCGCCAGCACGTAGTCCAGGCGAGTCGGGGCACCGTCGTTTCGTACCCAAACGACGCGCCCACAAATAAGCACAAAATGTCAAAAAGGCGCACAAGCGCCCGGCACGATGGCGTCTCCATTCACCGCCCATCAGGAGCACACCATGAGCCAACAACCCCTTCAATCCATCTGGGACACCTACACCGCGTCGTGGAAAACCGACTCGGGTGCTGACAGGGAGGCCCTGTTTTCCCAGTCCCTCGACCCCGCCTGCACCTACAACGACCCGCTGGCCACCGCCCAGGGCTGGACCCAGCTCACCGCCTACATGGACGACTTCCATCGCCAGGTGCCCGGCGGCCATTTTGTAACCCACTACTTCGCCAGCCACAACCAGCAGAGCATCGCCAAATGGAACATGGTGGATGGCAGCGGGCAAGTGATCGGGGAAGGCGTGAGCTACGGCCGGTACAACGACCAGAATCGCCTGGTGGCCATGACCGGTTTCTTTGAAACCCCTTGAACGGACGCCACCGTGCTTTATCTCCGGCAAATCCAGGAGGGCATCGATTTCATCGAGGCCCATCTCGAATCCGATATCCAGCTTTCCGAGGTGGCGCGGGCTGCCGGGATGAGCCAGTGGCACTTCCAGCGGATGTTCAAGGCGCTGACCAACGAAACCCTCAAGACCTACATCCGCTCGCGCCGGTTCTCGCGGGCGCTGGAGCAGTTGACCAACACGCGGCTGAGCGTGCTCGACATTGCGCTGGCATCGGGGTACGAGACGCAGGAGAGTTTCACGCGAGCGTTCCGTGATTGCTTTCGGCTCACACCGTCGCAGTACCGCAAGATGGGCAACCGCTCGCTGTTCGTGCGCAAGATCCGGTTTGACCAAAGCTACCTCGCGCACATTCACCAGAACATCTCGCTGGAACCCGAAATCCAGCAGCAGCCTGCCATGCAGTTGGTCGGGCTGCCTACGGACTACTACGGCATCGACTCCGAAAAGAACAACCTGGGCCAGAAGCTGCCGCCCCTGTGGGCGAAGTTTCTGCCCCGGCTGGGCGAGATTGCGAACACCGTGCCCGGAGTCTGCTACGGCGTCGTGGCACCGGCGGGGCCGCACACGGAAGAGCTGCGCTACCTGGCCTGCATCGAAGTGAGGGACCCCGGTGCGCTGCCACCGGGCATGGTGGCCATGGAAATCCCCGTGTCCACCTATGCGCGCTTCACCCACAGGGGTCCTGCCCAGAACGTCGATGCGACGGTGAACTACATCTACTCCAGCTGGCTGCTGTCGGCCAGCCAGTCGCACAGCCTGGGACCGGATCTGGAAATCTACGGCTCGCAATACCACCCGACGTCCGCTGACTCCGTGATGCACTACGCCATCCCCATCATCCACGCCGGGCGCTGACCCACCCTCTACAATGGCAACCGCGCTCCTTCGGGGGCGCCATCGCTAGGGGTGTCGAGACCGGCCTGCCGGAACCGACTGAGAGAGTCCCTTTGAACCTGATTGAGATCATCCTCGCGCAGGGAAGCACGTCCGCTTTGGCCCAGCCCTGAATGAAATGACTTTGGGGCGCGCTGGCGGGCCGCCCCTGCTCTGTACTGCCACGGAGCCATCCATGTCCTCATCGCCCGCCGCGCCCTCCCACAACGAAGCGCTGGCCCCCGTCTCCCCCGACCGCCGCGTCTTCCAGTGGCATGACCACGCCTCGCTCTGGTTCAGCCTGGGCGTGGGCCTGCTGGTCATGCAGGTGGGGGCGTACCTGATGCCCGCGCTGGGCACCAAGGAGGCACTGATTGCCATCGTCGCCGGTTCCATCGTGGGCGCGGGCCTGCTGGGCTGGGTGGCCAAGCTGGGCTGCGACAGCGGCCTGGCCAGCGCCGGGCTGATGCACGCCGTGTATGGCCGCACCTTTGCCAGCCTGCCCATCATCCTGAACATCGTGCAGCTGGTGGGCTGGGGCACGTTCGAGCTGGTGGTGATGCGCGATGCCACCGTGGCCATCGGTCAGCAGTCGGGCAGCATGGCCGGTGCGCACTGGCCGGTGCTGGCCACGCTGCTGTGGGGCGGCGTGGTGATGCTGCTCATCAGCGGATCGATGGTGCAGCTGGTGCGCAAGGTGATTGCGCGCGTGGCGCTGCCGCTCGTGGTGTTGTCGCTGCTATGGCTGTCGTGGCAGTTTTTGTCGCTGGCGCAGGCCCAGGGGTTTGATGCGCTGTGGAACCGCCAGGGCGCGGGCGGCATGGGCGTGTTCCCTGCGCTGGATCTGGTGATCGCCATGCCCATTTCGTGGCTGCCACTGGTGGCCGACTATGCGCGCCACGGCAAGAGCGGTGGCTCGGCATTGCGTGGCACCTGGCTGGGTTACGCGCTGGCCAACATGTGGTGCTACTCGCTGGGTGTGCTGGTGGCGCTGACCTTGCCCAGCAAGGATCTGGTGCAGGCGCTGCTGCTGGCCCAGGGCGGGCTGATTGCGCTGTCACTGATCCTGATTGACGAGGTGGACAACGCCTATGGCGACACCTATTCGGGTGCGGTGTCGGCCCACAGCCTGCTGCCGCGCTGGGGCGTGCGCAAGTGGGGCCTCGCCATGGCTGCGGTATGCACTGGCCTTGCGCTGGTCTTGCCCATGCACAGCCTGGAGCCCTTCCTGCTGCTGCTCAGCTCCGTATTTGTGCCGCTGTTTGGGGTGATCCTGGGGCGGCTGGCGTTTGGCACCGATGCACCTGCATTGCTGGCAGCGGCGCGCAAGGTGAATGCGGTGCCCGTGGCGATCTGGCTGGTGGGGATTGCCGTCTACCACCTGGCTCCCAAGGTGCTGCCGGGTGCGGGCTCGGCGCTGCCGGCATTGGCGTTCAGCTTTTTGCTGGCCTGGGCCACACGGCCACGGGGCCGTTGAATAGCTATCGAATTGTGAGCTGCTAGCGCTTACCAGATAAGCGCTAGCGGCCAAAAAACTCTTAAATTTCTACAGCACCAACTGCGCCACAGGCGCATAGCCGTGGTTGAGCGGGCCGTGGCCGCGGCCGGTGGTCACATCAGCCCCTGCGGCGATGGCGCCCAGAATGTAGGCACGCGCGCGCTCCACCGCCTGCTGCAAGGGCAGGCCCTGCGCCAGGTGTGCCGCAATGGCCGACGACAGGGTGCAGCCGGTGCCGTGCCCGTTGGGCGTGGCAATGCGTGCAGACTCCAGCCGCTGCCGCACACCGCTGCGGGTGGCCAGAACGTCCACCACCCAGTCTCCAGGCAGGTGGCCGCCCTTGAGCAGTGCCGCACGTGCACCCAGAGCGCACAGTGCCTGCGCGGCTTCGTCCAGCGTTTCCACGCCCTTGATGCTGCGCCCCAGCAGCCAGCCGGCCTCGTCCAGGTTGGGGGTGATCACCTCGGCCAGCGGAAACAGCTCCTGCACCAGCACGCTCACGGTTTCTGAAGCGATGAGCCGGTCGCCACTGGTGGCCACCATCACGGGGTCGAGCACCACGTGCGGCAGCTGGTAGGTGCGGATGGCATCGGCCACCACACGCACCACCTCGGGCGAATGCAGCATGCCGATCTTGACCGCATCCACGCCAATGTCCTGCACCACGGCGTCGATCTGGGCCTTGAGCATCTCGGGCGGAATGCCGTGGATGCCCGTCACGCCGCAGGTGTTCTGCGCCGTGATGGCCGTGATGGCCGTCATACCGTAGCAGCCCAGGGCGCTGAGGGTCTTGAGGTCGGCCTGGATGCCCGCCCCGCCGCCGCTGTCAGAACCGGCAATGGAAAGCACGCGCACATAGCGGCGCGCTGCGGAGGTCGGTGGGGTCAATGAAGTCATGGCAAAAATTATGGCCTATGCGTTAGCGCAAAAAGAGCGGCCAAGGGTTGTGCTGTAATTGATTTTTTCCGGACGAAACAGGGGTGTCCCTCCGTTCAGAACCTGAACAGGTTCTTCGGTGTGCGACTGAGAAATACCCTGGGGCTCGCACGCAGCGCTGCATGGCACTGCCTGCAACGTGGCCCCGCTACCCGATCCAGGTCATGCTGGCGTGGGGAGTTTCCAAGAGCGGCGCTGCCCCCGTTTTGTCCATGGTTGCCAGCCAACACGGACACACCGACGGACCTATGCCACTTCAACCCTCTTCTTTTGCGATTCTGGGCGCGGGCCTCATGGGCCGCCTGCTTGCGGTGGAGCTGGCCCGCCAGGGTCACCGTGTGGACATCTACGACGCGGGCAGCCCGGCCGCCGAACATTCGGCCGCGACCGTGGCCGCGGCCATGCTGGCGCCGCTGGCCGAATCGGCCATCACCGAGCCCGGCGTGGTGCGCATGGGCCACCACGCCCTCACCCGCTGGCCGCAGCTGCTGGCGGCGCTGGCCGAGCCCGTGTTCTTCCAGCAGGCCGGCACGCTCATCGTGTGGCACCGGCAGGACGCGGCCGAAGCCCAGCGGCTCACGCGCCAGCTGGAGGCCAACCAGCACCAGGTGCCAGAGCTGCCCGCCCTGCAAAAGCTGGACGGCGCCGCGCTGGCCCAGGCGGAACCCACCCTCGCGCAGCGTTTTGCGCAGGGCCTGTACCTGCCCGGCGAAGGCCAGCTCGACAACCGGCAGCTGCTGGCCGCCCTGGTGGTGGAAATGCAGCGGCTGTCGGTGCGCACGCACTGGCACAGCCCCCAGTCGCCCGAGGCCTTCACCCCCGGCGCCCCTGGCCAACCCGACTGGGTGCTGGACTGCCGTGGCCTGGGCGCCAAGGGCCAGTGGAGTGCACTGCGCGGCGTGCGCGGCGAGGTGGTTCGCATCCACGCGCCGGATGTCACGCTGCAGCGCCCAACACGGCTGGTGCACCCGCGCTACCCCATCTACATTGCGCCCAAAGAAGACCATCTGTTCGTCATCGGCGCCACCGAAATCGAATCGGACGACCTCTCGCCCGCCAGTGTGCGCTCCACACTGGAGCTGCTCTCCGCCGCCTACGCCGTGCACCCCGGCTTTGCAGAGGGCCGCATCCTGGAATTGGCCACGCAGTGCCGCCCCACGCTGCCCGACAACCTGCCCGCCATCCGCCAGCCGCGCAAGGGCGTGCTGGAAATCAACGGCCTGTACCGCCACGGCTTCATGATCGCACCCGCGATGCTGGATGTGACGCTGGAAGTGCTGAACGCAGGACAATCGCAGCTTTCGCAACGATTTGACCTCGCGCTGGACCTGGAGCCCGCCCCCCTGCCCCCACCCAGCGCGGCCGCCGCTTTCGCATGAACATTTCCATCAACCAGATCCCGCACGAACTGCCCGAGGGCGCCACCGTGGCCGACGCCGTGGCCGCCATCGCGGCCCGCCCGCCTTTTGCCGTGGCCGTGAACACCACCTTTGTGCCCAACACCCGCTACGCCGCGCAGGCCCTGCAGCCCGGCGACCGTGTGGAAATCATCTCGCCCGTGACGGGGGGCTGATCCGCCGCCTGATACTTGAAGCCAAATTGGCACCTAGCGCCTGATGGACAAGCGCTAGCAGCTATCAAAAGCATAGTAAACACCATGACTATTTCAACGCCCCAAGACCCCCTGGTGCTCTACGGCCAGCAGTTCGCCAGCCGCCTGCTGCTGGGCACCTCGCGCTACCCATCCCCCGCAGTGCTCGAAGCCGCCGTATTGCGCGCCAAGCCTGCCATGGTCACCGCCTCGCTGCGCCGCCAGGGCAGCAACCCGGCCGAAAGCGGCAGCAGCTTCTGGGAGCTGCTGCGCAAGCTCAACGTGCCTGTGCTGCCCAACACGGCAGGCTGCCACAGTGCGCAAGAGGCCATCACCACGGCACAGATGGCGCGCGAGGTGTTCAACACCCCCTGGATCAAACTGGAGCTGATTGGCGACGACTACACGCTGCAGCCCGACACCCTGAACCTGGTGGGCGTGGCCGAACACCTCATCAAGGAAGGCTTTCAGGTGCTGCCCTACTGCACGGAAGACCTGGTGCTGTGCCAGCGCCTCGTGGATGTAGGCTGTCAGGCTGTGATGCCCTGGGCGGCACCCATCGGCACCGGGCGCGGCCCCGTCAACCCCTATGCCTTGCAAACGCTGCGTGAACGGCTGAACGTGCCGATGCTGGTGGATGCCGGGCTGGGCCTGCCATCCCACGCCTGCCAGGTGATGGAATGGGGCTTTGACGGCGTGCTGCTCAATACAGCGGTCGCACTGGCGCAAGACCCTGTGGCCATGGCCGGCGCCTTCGCCGACGCAGTGAATGCCGGGCGCGCCGCGCGCCAGGCAGGTGCCATGGCAGCGCAGGATGCGGCCCAGCCCAGTACGCCCGTGCTCGGCACCCCCTTCTGGCACCATGAACAACATGCGTGACGACACCAGCGCCATGGTGCAGGCCATTCTTGCGCACCACGCCGCCACCTTCGCGGGCTTTGGCGCCGAGCCCGCCCCGGAACCCACGCGGCAGGAAGCCGCCTACCTGGCAGCCCTGCAGGCCTGCAGCACGCTGGGCTTTATTGCCCACGACGCGGAGTGCCTGGCCCAGGCCTGGCTGGCACAGAGTCTGCGCACCGGCACCTTCCAGCCTGAGCAATGGCCCGACGCGCCAGAGGATTTTGGCCTGCAACCCGTGCCACATGCCCAAGCGTTCGCCCCATGCCCTGAGCACCTGGGCCTGTACGCCGTGTTGCCCGACGCCGACTGGGTAGGCCGCATGGCGCGTGCGGGCGTGCCCACCGTGCAGCTTCGCTTCAAGTCGGACAACGCTGCCGCCATTGAACGGGAAGTGCACGCCGCCGTACGGGCCGTGCAGGGCACGGGTGCGCTGCTGTTCATCAACGACCATTGGCGCACGGCCATCCAGGCGGGTGCCTATGGCATTCACCTGGGCCAGGAAGATCTGGATGCCCTGGCCCCCGACGAACTCCAAGCACTGCGCGCTTCGGGCCTGCGCCTGGGTGTCAGCACCCATGGCTACGCAGAAATGGTGCGTGCAGATGCAGTAGGCCCCAGCTACATCGCCATGGGCGCCGTATTCCCGACCACCCTCAAGAAGATGGCCACGGCCCCGCAGGGTGTGGGCCGGTTGGGTGTGTATGCGCGCCTGCTGCGCCACTACCCCCAGGTGGCCATTGGCGGCATCGGCGCCGAGCAGTTTGCGCCGGTGCAGGCCACAGGCGTGGGGTCGATTGCGGTGGTGCGGGCCCTTGTCAATGCCCCAGACCCTGAAGCCACCGCCACGCACTTGATGCGCCTGATGGAACAAAACAGCCAGCGTGCGAGCCGCTGAAGGGACGATCCATTGGCCTATCGGCCTATTTGCGGTCGCCTTTCTTCTGCTCCAGTTCCAGCCGCAGTTCGACCAGGTCGTTGTCCATGCCAAAACCGACGGCCTGACCCGCGGCCGGGGGCGCGGTCACCGGCACGGCCGGCAGATCGCTCAGGGTGAGATGGGGCGGCTCTGACAGATCAAGGTCGAGGTCGAGGTCGAGATCCAGCGGCGTACCGCGCGTGTCGCCATCCAGTGCGGAGGGCGCTGCAACACCCGATGCCTGAGCTGGCCGCCCTGTAGCGGGAGGCATCCCGTCAAAGTCGAACTCCAGGCTCGCCGCGCGCGAGTCCTGCGGTAATGCCGCCGTTGTCGCAGGCACCTTCGGGGCTGGCGCTTGCTGCACCTGGGTTTCGTCCCGAGGTGCGGCGAGCGGTGTGGTGCGCTTGCGGGGCGCAGGCTCCCCTCGGGCACTTGCGGGCGTGGTCTGCGCAATGGAGAGCAACAGCAGCAGGTCGTCGTAAGCCGCAAGGTCAAAGGGCTCGACCGAACCGACACCGTTCTGCCGGAACAGCAGCTTTTCGAGCAGCTGCAGCACGGACGGAGACGTCCATTCAGCCTCGATGTCAGCGAGCGCATCGGTGTAGTGATACAGCATGCGGCCCGTGCGGTGGAAGCTGGCAAATTCCGGCACCTGCGCGTTGAACGATTGCATGAACTGCGTACGCAGTTGCGTGAACTCCTCCACCCGGCTCAGCGTGTGGTACAGCCGCAAAAGCTCCAGATACGCCAGCGGCGAAGTGGCACCGCGCTCAGCGATGTGCGTTTTCAGCACTTCGATGGCCTGCTGGTGTTCCCCCACCGAGATAAAAAACTCGGCCTGTTGCTGGATGTCGAAAAGCTCTTCCGGGCTGACGATGTGCAGCGCGGGTTGCTGCGTGACTACAGCGGCAGGTGCTGGCGGGGGAACGGTCGCCTTCAGGGGGACCGGGGCACTGGGCAAAGGGGCCGTGGCCACAAAAGGAGGTACCAGCGGGGCAGCAGCTGAGCCCGGGGAAGGTTCCCGGGCTTCGGCGGACTCGTCGGACGGCAGCCAGTGGTCGCTGGGGTCGGGGGGCAGGCCCAGCGCAGCCCCATGCTCGACCACGGCATCTCGGCCACCCAGCGCAGCCACCGAATCGCGCCATGCGCGCACCGCCTTTTCGGAGGCGCTGCGCATCCGCCCCCAGGCCCACACAGCGAGCAACAGTGCTAGCAGCAGCAACCCGCCCAGCGCGTAGACCACCGTGGCAGGAAATCTCTCGCTCTCTGCCTGCTCCAGCTGTTGCTGCAATTGCGCTGCGCTGGCCCGGTCGCGGGCGGCCTGCGCCCGCAGGGCAGCAACGTCGGATTCCAGGGCCTTGAGCCGGTCAGCCTCCTGGTTGACATCCTCGGGCTGGGCATTCATCGCTTTCCAGAGCGCTGCCGCCTGGGCACGCTGGGCCGAGGGCTGGTCTGATGGCATCACCAACAGTTCAGGCGAGGTGCGCAGTGCCAGCGGACGGTCTACCCAGAGATCGAGTGGCTCGACGACCAAGCGAGCCCGGTCAGCAGGCTTGGGGGCTGTAGGCAGCTTGTTTTTTTCAGCGCTGGCCTGGGGGCGCGCCACCGGGCGCTCTGGGGGCCGTACCGGTGCCGTCCGCGCAGCGGGCTTGGCCACCGACGGGGTGCTGGGTACGGGCTCGGGCCGATTTTCGGAAGACAAGGGCACGGATGCCAACGGAGAAGGCGCCACAGGCGCAGTGGCAGCCCCTGCAGCGCGCTGCCCTGCTGCACCCTGGGCCGGACGGGGTGCTTCGACCCCACCGGCCGCAAGGGAAGGTAGCCGCGAGACGTCGACCGGCGATGCGGACCGTGCCACCGTGGATGGAAGCTCGGCAAAAAATGTGTAGGTGCGCGTGACCTTGCCTGTGCACCCTGCCGACAAGGTGACCATCAATACCGGTTCGTCCACCGCGATGGCGGCCTGCACCCGCACCGCCGGAGACCGCCCCCGCATGTCGGGCAAAGGCACTACCCGCACCTTGGCATCGCCAATCACCGTATCGCCGGCCACCAGCTTGGCCGTCACGCAGGAAGAGGCCAGATCGGTGCCTGGGTCGGGCTGGATATCGAAGGAAAGATCTACCGGGGCACCCAACACCACCACGCCCCTGCTGCCGCCCAAGGACAGTGCCGAGGCGCCTGCAGCGACCGCCCACAGACTGGTCCCCAAAATGGCGTTACGGATTTTCACAATATGTTCTGTTTTTGGTGCAACCCATTCTTGCACATAAGTCCCGCGCAACGCCAGAGCCATAATGGCGCTATGAAAATTCAGTTTCCCAACATCGCTATCGTGGGCACCGGCGCCATGGGTCGGGGCATTGCACAAATCGCCGCACAGGCTGGCAGCCAGGTTTTTCTGCTTGATGCCAACCCCGGCGCCGCCGATGCGGCCAAGGCGGCGCTCCAGGAGCAATGGAACAAACTGGTGGCCAAAGGCCGCATCGATGCCGCGCAGGCCGGTGACCTGACCGCGCGGCTGCACCCCGTCAAGGTCGTAGCCGACCTGGCAGGCTGCGACCTCGTGGTAGAAGCCATCGTGGAGCGGCTGGATGTGAAGAAGACGCTGTTCGCCGAACTGGAAGCTGTGGTGCGCCCGGATGCGGTGCTGGCCACCAATACCTCATCCCTCTCGGTCACCGCCATCGGCGCGGGCCTGCAGCGGCCCGAGCGCCTGGCAGGTTTCCACTTCTTCAACCCCGTGCCGCTCATGAAGGTGGTGGAAGTGATTGCCGGGCTAAAGACGGATGCAGCCGTGTGCAACGCCCTGGCCACGTATGCGAGGGAAATGGGACACACCCCCGTTCAGGCACAAGACACCCCCGGCTTCATCGTGAACCACGCCGGGCGCGGCTTTGGCACAGAGGCCCTGCGCATCGTGGGCGAAGGCGTGGCCGACTTCTCCACCATCGACCGCATCCTGCGCGACCAGGTCGGCTTCAAGCTCGGACCATTTGAATTGATGGACCTGACGGCGCTGGACGTCTCCCACCCGGTGATGGAATCCATCTACCGCCAGTACTACGACGAGCCGCGCTTTCGCCCCAGTGTGATCACCGCGCAGCGCCTGGCAGGCGGCGTGGTGGGCAAGAAGGTGGGCGAAGGCTTTTACCGCTACGTGGACGGCGTGGCGCAGATACCGGCAGAGGCGCCGCCGCCCGTGGTGGCAGAGATTCCCCCCGTGTGGGTCTCGCCCCGTGCCGCGCGGCGCGCGGAGCTGTACCAGCTGCTCAAGGACCTGGGCGCCACCATCGAAACCGGCCAGTCGCCCTCGCCCCAGGCCATCACGCTGGTCGCGCCGCTGGGGTTTGACATCACCACCGTGGCGGTCGTGGAGCGCCTGGACCCGGCGCGCACCATCGGCATCGACATGCTGATCGACGACGCCGCTACCAAGCGCCGCGTGTTGGCCACCAACCCCGCCACCCGCGTGGACATCCGCAACGCAGCGCATGCGCTGTTTGCCCGCGACGGCAAGGCCGTGAGCGTGATCCGCGACAGCGGCGGCTTTGTCACGCAGCGTGTGGTGGCCACCATCGTCAACATCGCCAGCGACATCTGCCAGCAAGGCATCTGCTCCCCCAAGGATCTGGAAACCGCTGTGACACTGGGCCTGGGTTACCCCCTGGGCCCCCTGGCCATGGGCGACCGCTGGGGGCCGACCAACATCCTCGAAGTGTTGTTCAACATGCAGACCGTGTACGGCGACACACGCTACCGCCCGAGCCCCTGGCTGCGCAGGCGCGGCGCCATCGGCCTGAGCCTGACCCACGTCGAAGAAGCCTGATCGCGCGAACAGAGCAAGAGCCGCTCCCCAACCAAGGCCACCATGCCCGCAGAACTCCAGAGCACCAGCCAGGGCCAGACCCTGATCCTGACCCTTCGCAACCCTGAGCGGCGCAACGCCATCGACCCGGTGATGTACGCAGCGGGCGTGGAGGCGCTGGGTGTGGCCGAAAGCAGCCCTGACATTCGCAGCGTGGTCATCACGGGGGCCGATGGCATGTTCTGCTCGGGCGGCAACCTGCAGCGCCTGCTGGCCAACCGCCAGGAAGCCCCCGAGGTACAGGCACAGAGCATTGAAGGCCTGCACAACTGGATCGAGACCATCCGCACCTACCCCAAGCCTGTGATTGCAGCCGTGGAAGGCGCAGCGGCCGGTGCGGGCTTTTCATTGGCATTGGCCTGCGACTTCATCGTGGCGGCCCGCAACGCGGTGTTTGTGATGGCCTACAGCAATGTGGCCCTGTCGCCCGATGGCGGCGCCAGCTGGAGCCTGTCGCACGCCCTGCCCCGCCAAGTGGCAACCGAGATCCTCATGTGTGGTGACCGCATCAGCGCAGAACGCCTGCACGCTCTCGGGGTGGTCAACCGCATTGCAGAAACCGGCAGCGCGCTGGAGACCGCCCTGGCACTGGCCGAGCAGCTCAACGCGCGTGCACCCAATGCCCTCGCGAGCATCAAGGAGCTGCTCAACGAAGCGCCCCATGCCCAGCTCACACACCACCTGGCCCATGAGCGCGACCATTTCGTGAAGAACCTGCACCATGCGAACGGCGGGGCCGGTATTTCTGCCTTCCTAGAGAAACGCGTGCCCCGCTACGAATAGCATTGGACCTGGGTGCCGTACCCACAGAGCACCCACCGCCACGCACCATCCCCCGGCCCGCTGCGCTGCAGCGTCCGGGGGTTTTCTTTTGGGCGCCCACAGCGCAGACACGCAGGTGACAACCCTGACGCAGCACGAAGGTCCCTGACGCGACAATGGGTCTGTTTCTAGTCACCCAAAAGACAGGCCATGGACGACCCGATTCTTACTATCGAAGAACGTGAAGCGATCAACTCAGGTCGCTGGTTTTCATCTCTCTCACCTTCTCTACGCCACGACATCCTCAGATGTGCATACGTCAAACGCTTCAAGGACGGCGGCCTCATTGCCGCACGCGGAGATCCGCCCGAGGAGTGGATTGCCTGCGCGCGCGGTGCGGTGCGGGTGAGCTCGACCTCCATCTCGGGCAAGCAGATCACGCTGACCTATGTGGAGCCGGGCATCTGGTTCGGCGACGTGGCGATCTTCGACGGGGACCGGCGCACACACGACGCCTACGCGCATGGCGACACCACGATCCTGTGTGTGGCCAAGGCCGATTTCCGCAAGATTCTGGCGGTGCACACCGAGCTGTACGAAGCCATGCTGCGACTGCATGCGCGGCGCATTCGCCAGCTGTTCGGGCTGGTGGAAGACCTCAACACCCTGCCCTTGCGCTCGCGCCTGGCCAAGCAGCTTGTGCACCTGGTGCGCAGCTACGGCGTGCCCAGCCTGTCGGACGGCAGCGAGATGCGCATCAGCCTGCAACTGGCGCAGGAAGAACTGGCGCAGCTCTTGGGCGCATCGCGCCAACGCGTGAACCAGGAACTCAAGGCCATGGAGCGCGAGGACGCCATTCGCATCGAGCCGGGCGGACTGGTGGTGCGTGACCGCGAAGCCCTGATGCGCATTGCTGAAACCGACAACTGACTCGTTGACTGACCGAACCTCTCCCCCATTCCTCCATGAGCAACTTTGACCATTTCGTCGGCACCCGTCCTGTTTCCGATCAGCACGCCTTTGATACCGAAGCGCTGACCGCGTGGCTTGCACGGAACATGGAAGGCTTCGTAGGCCCCCTGACCGTGGAAATGTTCAAAGGGGGGCAGTCCAACCCCACCTACAAGCTCATCACGCCCGGTGCCAGCTACGTGATGCGGGCCAAGCCTGGCCCCGTGGCCAAACTGCTGCCTTCTGCCCACGCCATCGAGCGAGAGTTTGCGGTGATGAGCGGCCTGTATGGCACCGACGTTCCCGTTCCCCGCATGTTTGTGCTGTGCGAGGACGAATCCGTCATCGGCCGCGCCTTCTACGTGATGGAGTGCATGCAGGGCCGCGTGCTGTGGGATCAATCTCTGCCCGACATGACGCCAGCCGAGCGCGGCGACATCTACAACGAGATGAACCGCGTGATTGCCGCACTGCACACGGTGAAATTTGCAGACCGGGGCCTGGCCAGCTATGGCAAGCCCGGCAACTACTTTGACCGCCAGATCGGCCGTTGGAGCAAGCAATACGTGGCGTCTATCACGCAGCCCATCGAAGAGATGGACCGCCTCATGGAGTGGTTGCCCGCCAACATGCCCGCCAGCGCGCGGGACGAGGGCCATGTGTCCATCGTGCACGGCGACTACCGCCTGGACAACCTGATGTTCCATCCCACCGAGCCGCGCGTGATTGCCGTGCTCGACTGGGAGTTGTCCACGCTGGGCCATCCGCTGGCGGACTTCAGCTACCACTGCATGAGCTGGCACATCCCCGCCTCGCTCGGGCGCGGCATCGCAGGGCTGGACCTGGCCGCGCTGGGCATCCCCGACGAAGACACCTATATCCGCCTGTACTGCGAGCGCACCGGCATCACAACGCCCGAGGCACTGCGTGCCGACTGGAACTTCTACCTCGCCTACAACATGTTCCGCATCGCGGCCATCCTGCAAGGCATTGCCAAGCGGGTGGAGGCCGGCACAGCCTCCAGCGCGCAGGCCAAGGCATCGGGCGACACCGCGCGGCCCATGGCACAACTGGCCTGGTCGTTTGCCCAGCGCGGCTAAACACACGACGCAAGTACAAGCGCCGCCCCTCGATTACCAACGGAGAAGAAACCCATGGACTTTGACTACTCGCCCAAAACCAAGGAACTGCAGGCCAAGCTGCTCCAGTTCATGGATGACTACATCTATCCGAACGAGTCTGCCTACAAAGACGAACTGGCCGCCAACACAGCCGCAGGCAAGCGCTGGAGCGCGCTGAACACCATCGAGAACCTCAAGCCCAAGGCGCAGGCTGCCGGGTTGTGGAACCTGTTTCTGCCGGTCGATAGCGCCGCCGCCTCGGGCTACGAAGGCGCGGGCCTGACCAACCAGGAATACGCACCGCTGGCCGAAATCATGGGCCGTGTGCCATGGGCCAGCGAGGTGTTCAACTGCTCGGCACCCGACACCGGCAATATGGAGACCATTGCCCGCTACGGCGACGAAGCCAACAAGGCCCGCTGGCTCAAGCCGCTGCTCGACGGCAAGATCCGCTCGGCCTTTGCGATGACCGAGCCCGACGTGGCATCGAGCGACGCCACCAACATCGAGACGCGCATCGAGCGCCAGGGCGACGAGTACGTGATCAATGGCCGCAAATGGTGGATCTCCGGCGCGGCCGACCCGCGCTGTGCAGTGTTCATCACCATGGGCAAGACAGACCCCGACGCACCCCGCCATTCGCAGCAGAGCATGGTGCTGGTACCCGCCGATGCCAAGGGCATCACCATCGTCCGCCCGCTGAACGTGCTGGGCTATGACGATGCGCCCCACGGCCACGTAGAGATGACGTTCGAGAACGTGCGCGTGCCCGTCTCCAACATCCTGCTGGGGGAAGGCCGTGGCTTCGAGATCGCTCAAGGCCGCCTCGGCCCCGGGCGTATCCACCACTGCATGCGCCTGATCGGCCTGGCCGAGCGCGCGCTGGAGCTGATGTGCAAGCGTGCTTCGTCGCGCGTGGCGTTTGGCAAAACCGTGGCCCAGCAGACCGTGACACAAGAGCGCATTGCCGAAGCCCGCTGCAAGATCGACATGGCGCGCCTGCTCACGCTCAAGGCCGCCTGGCTGATGGATGTGGCTGGTAACAAGGTCGCCAAGACCGAGATCGCCATGATCAAGGTCGTGGCACCCAGCATGGCCTGCCAGGTGATTGACTGGGCCATGCAGGTGCATGGCGGCGGCGGCATGTCTGACGACTTCCCGCTGGCCTATGCCTACGCCGGTGCACGCACGCTGCGCTTTGCAGACGGCCCGGACGAGGTGCATCGCAACGCCATTGCCAAGTGGGAGCTGGGCAAGTACGGTACCTACGGCCGTGATGCGGCCGTGCCCGTCACCCGGGGAAGCTGACTGGAAATCCCCCCAGAGGGCCCTTGGGCCTTTCCCCCTCCTCTCTCGCACTACGCGCGGGAGGGAACCGCACCCAACGCGGCTGGGCGACCCTTGCGCAGAGCATTGGCTTGCAGCGTGCCAGCGTCATAACCTGCGGGAACATATTGCAGAACACACAACGGGGCCACAGGCTCCGTTGTGCGTTTTCTTTGGCGCAGGCGCTGGCTGGAACGCTACCGGGTGATGTTCGGCACGTCGTCTGGCCCCGCCACCGACATGGGCGGCAGGTTCTGCAGGGCCGCCTGCCCGGCCACCAGCAGAAGTTGCTTGGCATGCGCGATCTCGGCGAGGCTGCGCTGCGTGTGCTCCATGCGCAGGTAGACCTTGCCACGCGCCAGCATCAGCACCATGGGCGATTTCGCCCGTTCAGAGCCCCCTTCCCCCTCCACGGCATTGAGCAGCTGCGAGACCACGGGCGCATGGATCCAGCGCTGGGCCAGCTCAATGCGCTCTGCCACCACCGCGAAGTGCTCGCGGAATGACACGGGCAGGCCGGGCCAGGCCATTTCCTCGTACATGGACAACCAGCGCATTTCTTCGGGCAGGCTGCTGCTCACCGCGGTCTGCAGCGTATCGGTGATGGCGGTGTAGGCCGTGCCTTCCAGAATTTCCTGCAAGGGACGGTTGATCACCATCACGGCGGCATCGGGGTCGGCGCCCACGTCGGCGCGCCCGCGCAGCTCCAGGCCCGTCACATAGTCGCGTGTGGGTGCGCCGCATTCCAGCCGCCACGGGTGGCCGTGGATGTCACCGCCCAGATCGAAATGCCCCTCGGTGGAATGTGCCACGATGGCCAGTTGCTGTTTCGCAGCCCAGCGGGCCACGTCCCGGTTGGTGGCAGGCCGGCCCAGGTCCGAACCCGGGGAGCCGGAAGTACCGAATGCTTTGCGGAGGCGGTCAAACATGAGAGGCCGAAGCGCAAGGCTTCGCAAGAGTCGCGGGTACAGGCATTATTGGGCGAAAATTGAAATTCCCCCTGAGTCGCCTGCGGCGCCTTCCCCTGAGGGGGACGCACCCGGTGGACTGGCAAAGCCAGATCCACGGGTGCACTGGCCTGGGGCGCGCCAGTTTCGGCAGGTGGGGGCCTGGTACGGCGCTTGGATGAACGACATGCCACTTTTGACTATGAACCGCCGTTTTGCCCTGACCGCCATGGCTGCTGCGGGTGTACTGGGGACCTTGCCTGCGGCCGCAGCGGAATTGCCCAGGGACACCTCGGCCACGGCCCGCCAGCTGGTGCGCTGGGCCACCGAAACCGGCGACCACCAGGGTCTGCCTTTTGCCGTGATCGACAAGCCCGCCGCCCGCATCCATGTGTTCTCGGCCCAGGGGCAGTGGCTGAGCAGTGCTCCGGTGCTGCTGGGCGCGGCGCTGGGCGACCGGTCTGCGCCGGACATTGGGCAGCGGCCACTGTCACAGATCCGCCCGGAGGAACGCACCACGCCCGCTGGCCGGTTCGTGACAGAACCCGGGCGAAACCTGCGCGGCGACGACATTGTGTGGATCGACTATGAATCCGCCGTCTCGCTGCACCGCGTGCGCAGCGTTCATGCCGCTGAGCGCCGCCAGCAACGCCTGGCAAGCCGGGGCGTGAGCGACAAGCGCATCAGCTACGGCTGCGTGAACGCACCCGAGGCGTTCTACAACCAGTTCATCGCGCCTGTGTTCGGCCAGGCACGCGGCGTGGTGTATGTGCTGCCGGACACAGAGCCATTTGCTACTTTTTTTATAGCTGCCAGCTCTTACCCATAAAGCGCTAGGGCCATTTTTTACTTGATTTTTCGAATCCGGCCTGCCGCCGCGCGGCGTCAGGCTTCCCGGTTCAGACAGGCCGTAGCTGGAACACGGCCCTGCGTCCGCCGACCTCCAGGCCCCGGGCATTGAGGATACGGCCCGACCGGCGCGGCGCCAGTGCCTCGCGCTGCCGGGCGTCGAGCCAGCCGAGCTGGTCCATGACCTCCACTGCGGCGGCCACCTGCGCCACCATGTTGCCGTCCATGACCTTGAGCGCGAAGGCCTCGCCCCGGCTACGGCTGCCCACCACCTGCACGCCGTCGGCGCCGGTCTTGGATACCCAGTCGCCCTCACCCACACGCATGAAGTCCAGGTCGTGCCGGCCGGTGCCCGAGCCCAGCTCGGGCCGGGCGACCATGGCATCGGCCAGTTCGGTAAGGCTCTGGTCCAGGTTCGTGTCCGGTGCGCCACCGGCCAGGCGAGCGTAGCCCCGGGCCAAGCTGGCCAGCGGCATGGCGTAGTTGGGCGCCGAGCAGCCGTCAATGCCCATGGCCAGCTGTTCTGGTGCCAGCCCCACCGCTTGCGCAACGTGGTCGCGAACGGCCACCTGCAGCGGATGCGCTGGGTCGAGGTGATCGTCCAGCGGCAAGCCTTGTTGCACGCAGTGCGCGACGAAGCCCGTGTGTTTGCCGCTGCAGTTGTTGTGGCGTTCGTCTGGCACAAAACCTTGTGGCAGCGAGGCGAGCCCCAGCTCGGCAAACAGCGGCCGGTGGCACCCGCAGCGCAGCGCGTGGTAGTCCTTGCCCACGCTGGCCAGCATACGCTCGGCCTGCGCCACATGCATGGGCTCGCCGTTGTGGCTGGCGCACAGCAGCGCCAGCTCGCCCTGCCCCCAGCCCAGTGCGCGGGCTCCGCCCGACTGCATGAAAGGCAGCGCCTGGAACGCCTTGATGGTGGAGCGGGTGAAAGTGACGGTGTACGGGTCACCCACCTGGGCGGATACCCTGCCGTCGCGGTCGGCCACGGCCACTGCGCCCCAGTGCTGGCATTCGACCAGTCCGCCGCGGTTGACTTCGATCAACGGTACAAAACCCATGGTGTGCTTTCTTGCAGCCTGCATCACTGCGCAGCAGCGGCCGTGCTGGCGGCAGTGGAAGGCGTGAGTGTGAGCTCGTGCATCCAGCGCGCGGGCTGTCGCTGCAGCGCGCGATAGCCGGTCTCGGCCCAGGTGGTGCTCATGTCGCGGTAGCGCGGCGAGAACACCAGCCCGCTCTGGCCGGTTTGGTAAATGAAGCGCGACTGTTCCAGATCGGCCAGGTCGTACACCGCGCGCAGCGAGGCGGCGTGGCGGTTCACGTACGGGCCAGAGGCTTCGCCCGCGTTGTACTGGCCCACGTTCACGGTGTACGAATCGCCGTGCGAGGGCACGCTCACATCGAAGAAACGCGCGAGTGCGGGCACGTTGCCGAAGGGCCGGTGCGCGCTGAGTGCCGGGTGCGCCGCGCCCCAGCGCCACTGGGCCGGGTCTGCGCCATACGCAGCCTGCAGGCGGTCGAGCGCGCGGCCGAGGGCAGCGGCAGATTGCTCGGCACACGATGCGGGCTGGCACCACCAGGTGTCATTGCGCTCCAGAATGCCTTCAATGGCCGCGCGGTAGTCGCGCTTGCCATACGTGGCGGTGAACCGGTCTTCGCCAATGCGCGGAATGATGAGGCCGCGTGCCAATTCGTCCGTCCAGGCCACAAAGATCAGCGGCGCGGCGCGGCTCGCGTCCATCACGCCGTCAAAGCCCTGCAGCTCTTTCTGCGCAGCGGCGGCCAGCGGGTGCGTGGACTGCGCCTGCTGCAGGTGCGGCAGCAGGCGCCGCGTGGCGAGCGAGGTCACGTCGCGGTGGATGGCCTGCATGCTGGCCGCGTCGTGCTTGGGCGTGGCCTCGATGAGCTGCGCAATGCGTTCGTAGCGGTAGGGCAAGGCCCAGTCCTGCGTCAGAAAGTGGGGGTAGCCTGGCGCCGTCACGCGCTGGTTGGCCGTGGCGATCCAGCCCCGGGCGCCCTGGACGCCCGCCCCTCCGCTGACACCGTCATCCTGCGGGGTTTGCTCATACGGCAGCCAGCCCTTCCAGTCGTAGCGCGCGTCCCAGCCCGGCGAAGGCGCCACGCCCCGAATGTCGTTGGCGGCATCGCGCAGCGGCACACGGCCTGCGGCCTTGAAACGGATGTTGCCCTGGTCGTCCGCAGCCACCACGCTTTGCATCGGCGAGTGGTAGTGCGCCAGCCCCGCAAAGAGCTCATCCACGCTCTTGGACTGGTTGGTCTTGAAGCCCGCCAGCACGGTCTGATTGTCATCGTCCAGCGCGCTCCAGCGCAGCGCGATCACATATTTGCCCAGGTCCAGCACCTCGGCGTGCGACTTCTGAACGTCGCTCAGCACGGGGCCGTGGCGCGTGCTGCGCAACTGCAGTTGCAGGTCGGCCTCGCCCTTGACGCGGATGGTTTCGTTGCGCACCGTGAACGGCGCCCAGCCGTCTGGGGTGCGGTACTGCGTGGCGTCCGCCGGGTTGATCTGCTCAAGATACAGGTCCTGCACATCGGGACCGGTGTTGGTAAAGCCCCAGGCCACTTTGTCGGTGCGGCCCAGCACCACGAAGGGCATGCCAGGCAAGGTGGCGCCTACGGCATCAATGGGGCCCAAGGGCGTACCGTCAGACGCCTTGCCCGCAGGGGCCTGCAGGCTAGCAAAGTACCAGATGGCGGGGGCCGACAGGCCCAGGTGCGGGTCGTTGGCCAGCAGCGGCTTGCCGCTCACGGTGCGGGTGCCCGCAATCACCCAGTTGTTGCTGCCCTTGCCCTCGTTGGTGCCTGCGTTGCGGGTCAGCTCGTCGGCCCAGGCCAGCATGCCGGCGCTGATCTGCCGGGACAACGGACCTTCGCCGTTGGCTGGCGCCACAGCAGCCGCTGCAGCACCGGCGGCAGGTGCACGATAAACCCCCAGCTGGCGATACAGCGCCGCCAGGTCTGCGGACGCAGCGGGCGGCTCCCCCGGATAGGGTGGTATCAGTTGCCACAGCCGGTCGGTGTCCAGCGTGCGCGCCACCGACAGGCGTGCGAACTCGGTGCCCCAATTGCCACCCAGGTCCAGCGCCATCATCAGCGCCCAGCCCACGCTGTCCTCGGGCTCCCACACCGCGCCTGCGGCGCCTCCGGGTTGCACGCCCAGCACCAGAAACTCCGGTGGCAAGGCCTGGGGACGTTTCTGGTGGAAGGCATGGATGCCCTTGCTGTAGGCCTGCAAGGCCTCCTGGGCATACAGCGGCAGCCCAGCGTACTGCCGCCGGGCCACACCCATGATGTCCAGGCTGCGCATGAGCTTGTCGGTCTCGACCGTGGCAGGGCCAAAAACCTCGGACAGCTGGCCGTGCATGACCCGGCGGTTGAATTCCAACTGCCAGGTGCGTTCCTGCGCATGTACATAGCCCATTGCAAACCAGGCATCCTGCGGGGTCTGAGCCTGGATGTGGGTGACATCGGCGCCATCGCGCCGCACCTGTACTGCTTCGCTGAGCCCCGCCACAGCCAGGGAACCATCGAGTTGTGCAAAGCTGCGCTGCACATACACCGCCGCGCCCGCGCCTGCCAGCAGCGCCACTGCCACCAGCCCGAGGGCTGTCCGCTTCATCCATGCCATGTTTCTTGTCTCCTGCCGTTGGTCTTGTTGTTGATGTTGTGCACGCAAAGCCATGGTGGCTCCGCGCCCGCGCTGCGGCCACACTGCAATGCAGAAGGAGCCGCCAGCTCTGCGCGTGTCAGCTCAAATGCACACTGCCGCCCGCCACATGAAAGCTCATGACCGGCGCACTGGGCTCGTTGAACGAAACGCCCAGCGCAATGTGCCCCGCGCCATGCAGGATGCAGGCATCGCGCCGCAAGCGCACGGGCGAGTCGCTGCCCTCGAACCGCACCCAGGTTCCAAAGCTGCTCATGTCGGTCAGCACGAACCCGCTGTTGCGCCAGTCGATTCGCGCATGCAGGCGCGACACGCGCGGGTCGTTGATGCGCAGCTGGGCATGCTCGGCCCGCCCCACCATGACCGGGGCATCCGACGAGGTGAAGGTGCGGTCCACCCCATGCCAGGAGAACTGGATCTGCCCCAGGATGGAATCGACCGGTGCAAAGTTGCTGACCAGTGCCGCCTGCATGGTGAGGGAATCGGGCGCTTCGTCCTCACGCCATTCGACGTGGTAGAGCATGAGCAACTCGGCCTTGCCCCGAATGTCCATCATGCCCAGCTTGCGGTACCAGACATCGGGCGCCGTGCCCGCAAGCAGCACGGTGGTTTCGGTAGCCCAGATTTCAGCGGGCCCGGCCCGTTCGCACAGCCGGGAAGCCACGTTGACGGCATCGCCATAACAATCGCCATCCACATCCACCACTTCGCCGCTGGCCACGCCCACGCGGATCTCCATGCGCAAGGGGTGGGGCCAGCGGTCCAGGCGGACCTTGTGCTGGCGCAGCATGGTGGCCATAGCAGACACCGCACTGGAGGCATCGCCAAAGACCCCCAGCACCCCATCCCCGAGCTTCTTGACCACCCGGCCGCCGTGGGCCTCGATGGTGTCACCAATCCACTGGGTGACCTGCGTCACGGCCTCGGTAGCGCGTTCGTTGCCCAGCGCTTCATACAAGGCAGTGCTGCCTGAGATGTCCGCAAAGACCATCGTCGACAACACACTCATGAACGCGGGCCCGTTGGTAACATCATGTGAATCAGTTTAGTGCAAGCGCCCTGGCTGCGCACCCTTCAAAGCGCCAACAAGTGTTGCCTGAGGCCGCAGCCGCAGCGAAAGGCGCGGTTGCAACGTTCACCACAACGACTCCGCACATCGTCAGCGTCGCGAAAGGGAGGAGCAACCCCGGTCGCCTGAAAATCCACCAACACGTAAAAATTCGCAACAAGCCGGGGCAAGTTGTTGTCTTTATGCAAAAACAGGAGCACGCCCCTTGCGCTGCACCTCGCTCCCGCTTACTTTGGCCGTCCCTGTTACAAAAAGCCCGCCCTCACCCCGCCATGCGCTGGAACAAGCCGACTCTCCGCAACAACCTTCACGACCTGCTGGGCCGTGACAAGCCGTCGTCCACGGCATGGGTGCGCAACCAGGGGCTGGAAGAAGTGCGCCGGGCCATGCTGCAGAGCCTGGTCGGCATGACCGGCTCCGACGTGGCGCGCATGAACATGCGGCTGCGTTATGCCGGCGACATCGAGGCCCTGTGGTACCTGCGCACCGACCTTTTCAGCACGCTGGTACCGCTGCGGGGCGAGCACGGTGCCCGGGGCGTGATCGATCAGGTCACCCAGCTGTTCCAGGGGCAGCTCCCACGCGCACTGCGCCCGGCGCAGGCCGCCCCTCACACCCCCTCCTGACGCGCACCACACGCGCGTGGCAAACCGCCGTTGTGGCGGTGTCATGCGGGTGAAGGCCTCACCGCGTCAGTGCTGGTGCCCCCAGTAGATCAGCGCATCGCGCTCTTCCACCGACAGTGACACCATGGCGCCCACGGGCAACAGCACCTTCGTTTCAACATGCCCAAACGGCAGGTTGGTCAGCACCGGCGCCTTGATCTGGGTGCGCAGCCAGTCCACCACCGACTGCAGCTTGTAGCCCTTGTCATGCGGTGCCAGCTTGAAGTTGGTGAACTGCCCCAGCACCACAGCCTTCTGCTGGGCCAGCACACCGGCGTGCAGCAGCTGGGTCAGCATGCGTTCGATGCGGTAGGGGTGCTCGTGCACGTCTTCGATGAACAGCACGCCGCCCTTGACCTGCGGGAAATACGGCGTGCCCACCAGCGATGCCAGCACCGCCAGGTTGCCACCCCACAGCGTGGCGCTTTTCACATAGACATTGGGTACAGCGGGCTTGCCCGTGGCGGCGTTGGGCTGCTCTTTGTTCATGCGCCAGCCTGTGCCTTCGCCGTGGCCAGTC
Source organism: Acidovorax sp. Leaf73 (assembly GCF_916855635.1). NCBI lineage: Bacteria > Pseudomonadati > Pseudomonadota > Betaproteobacteria > Burkholderiales > Comamonadaceae > Acidovorax > Acidovorax sp. Leaf73. Next base: position 539,400 of record NZ_CAKASI010000001.1, on the reverse strand, counting down.
AGCAGGTCGTCAAAGCAGGCTTCCATGATGTCGTCGGGCTCGCCCGCCACACCAAAGTCAGCCCCCAGCGATGGCCCCGCCCAGGTGGTGGCCCCCGTCTTGGCCAACACGGCCAGCTGGAAGGCGGTGAAATCGCTCACGCCCACAAAGTGCATGCCCTTTTCAATCGCCTTGGCCACCGCCTTGTAGCGGATGCCCGGCAGGATGCGCGACAGGCCGTAGCCCCCGCGCGAGATCAGCGCCACATCGGCGCCGCTGGCCGTAGCGCGGTGGATGGCTGCCAGCCGGGTGGCGTCGTCGCCCGCAAAGCGGGTGTGGGTGGCCAGCGCGTCCTCATCCACCTCGACCTCATGGCCTAGGGCCTTGAGCCGGGCAATGCCGCGCTTGAAGGCGGCCTTGTCGCGCACGGCGCTGGAGGGCGAATAGATATAGATGTGTTTGGGACCGTGGTCGTGGTCGCAATGGGAAGGGTCGTGATGGTGGTCGTGCAAAGCGCTCAGACCCGCCGAGGGGCCTGCTCCGTAAACAGGGGGAATGCCGGGCGCCACATGCAGTCAGGCGGCGCCAGCGGACAAGTCAGTGCGCGAAGTATTCCACAGCCTGTGCGGCAATGGCCTCGCCATGCTCCTGCACAAAGTGGCCGGCCTGGGGCAGCACGATGGGCTCGGGGCAGCCTTGGATGCACTGCTGCAGCGCCCGCATGGTGGGCAGGCCCAGCACCGGGTCCTGCGCACCCACCACCATCAGGCTGCGGCCCTGCCACTGGTGCTGCCAAAAATCGCGGGCCGCGCGCGACACGGCGGCGCCCGGGTCACCCGCATCAGCGGGCACGCGTTCTGGAAAGGCCCGCAACGCGGCGCGGTAGCCTTTGTCCGGGAACGGCGCATCGTAGGCAGCGCACTCCGCCGCCGTCAGATGCGGGTTGCCACGCGCCAGCAGGCGCCCTACTCCATACAGCGGCTTGTCGCGGCACATGGCACGCCAGTCGACAAATCCGGCAGGCAGTGGCGCATCACCCGTGGCCAGCAGGGTGTTCATCACCAGCAGGCCGTCAAAACGATCCGGCATGGCCATGGGCAGCGTCAGGCCCAGGATGCCGCCCCAGTCCTGCACCACCAGCACCACGTTGCACAGATCGAGCCGCTTCACCAGCTCCAGCAGCACCTGGCGGTGCCATTCGAACTGGTGGGCGCCCTCTTTCTTGGGCTTGTCGCTTTTCCCAAAGCCAATCAGGTCGGGCGCCACCACGCGGTCGCCTGCAGCCAGAAAGGTGGGCAGCATGCGCCGGTACAGGTAGCTCCAGGCCGGGTTGCCATGCAGGCACAGCCAAGTGCGGGGCGCATCGCGAGGACCTTCGTCGAGGGTGTGCAAACGCAGGCCCGCCAGGCTGGGCAGGTCGCTGATGTAGTGAGGCGCCCAGGGGTAGCCGGGCACGTTGGCAAACGCCGCATCGGGCGTGCGCAAAGCGTCGTCCCGCAACGGATGGCGGGCCAGTGCCTCGGTCCGTTGCTGATGGCGGCGCTGGCGGAAAAAGCCGCTGAGCAGACCGCCACATTCTTCGGGCAGCACCCCGCCTCGCACCTGGGTCTGGTGGTTGATCTCGGGATGCCCGAACAGGTTGAGCACCGAACCGGCCGCGCCTGTTTTGGGATCTGCCGCACCGTACACCACCCGCGCCAGCCGCGCATGCAGCATGGCGCCGCTGCACATGGCACAAGGCTCCAGCGTGACGTAGAGGCTGCAGCCGTCGAGCCGGTAGTTACCCAGCCGCTGCGCCGCCGCGCGCAGGGCCACGATCTCGGCGTGGGCCGTGGGGTCGTGGCCCTCCACGGGGGCATTGCGGCCCGTGGCGATGACCTGGCCGTCCTTGACCACGATGGCGCCCACAGGCACCTCACCCGCTTGCGCGGCTGCCTGCGCCTCGGCCAGGGCCAGGCGCATCCAGTGCAAATCTTGGTCAAGGGTCATTGCTATTTAAATGATAGCTACTAGCGCTTGATATACAGGCGCCAGGGGCCAATTTGGCTTATTTTTCTTCGTCGGGCATGGGCCGGGCTTGCTGCATCAGGCCTTCCACCTGCTGCTTGACCTGCTGCTGGATCTGCTGACTCTGGTCGCGCACGGTGACAGGCGGTGCCGACGCAGGGTCAGCCCTGGGCGCCGTCTGCAGCGCGGGCACCGGGGCGCGCGTGGCCGACAACTGCTTCTTGGCCAACAGGCCCACGATGGCCAGCACCACAACCAGCCCCACCAAACCAAACAATCCCCGCATGCCTGTGCTCCCTATGCTGTGCAGGACTGCACTGTAAACCGGGCAAGGCCTTCCCTGCCTTCAGTCAGTGCGTCATGGGCAGCGCCGCCCCCATCAGGCCGAACAACCCGCCGCAGGCACGGTTGAACTTGCGGCCCGTGCGCTGCAACCAGGGCCGGATGCGGTGCGCCAGGCTCGCCAGGCCGAATTCGACCAGGCATTCGACCGCCGCGAAGGTGCCCGCCATGATCACGAACTGCACCCACAGGTCGCGCCCCGGCGCGATGAACTGTGGCAGGAAGGCACCATAGAACAGCAGCACCTTGGGGTTAGAAATGGCTGCCAGCAGCCCTTGGCGAAACATCCTGCCGCCCGTCACCGATGCCGGTCCCGCAGCACGGGGCAAGGCCTGCACCTGCATGGCTGGCGCCCGCCACAGCTGGATGCCCAGCCACACCAGATACGCCCCGCCCACCCATTTCATCACCGTGAGCGCGTGGGCCGACGACTGCAGCAGCGCGCCGATGCCCAGCATGGACAGCCCGATCAGGCTCACAAAGCCCACCGCCCCGCCCGCAATGGTCCACAGCGTGCGCACGCGCCCATGCAGCGCGCCATGGGCCAGCACCAGCAGGCTGTTGGGCCCCGGGGTCAAGGACAGCCCGATGACCGCCAACAGGTAGACGAGCCATATTTTCAGTTCCATCGCAGCACCCTTCTTGGAAAAGCATGGTCTGGAGTCTAGGCGCCTCCTGTCCGTGGTATGCAATCCAATCTGGCTATTTTTGATACCAAAATGGATACCTTATGAGCACCGCCAACGACCGCCCTCTCCAGCGCCCCGACGTACGCCTGCTCTTGATGCCGCTACCCGACTTCGCGCTGCTGCCATTTGGCGCGTTTCTGGACAAGCTGCGCTTTTCGGCCGACGAAGCGGACCGCAGCCGCCAGCGCTACTGCGCCTGGACGCTGATGGGCGTCGACAGCGCGCCCGTGGTGTCCAGCAGCGGGGTGCAGGTGACGATGGAGGCCACGCCTGACTCCGTGGACCTGGCGGCATTCGACTATCTGGTGGTGTTTGGCAGCCGCACGGTGCAAGCGTCGCTGGGACATGTGCACACCCATGGGCCCGTGCTGCGACAGGCTGCAGCGCGGGGCCTGCCCCTCGTGGCGATCGACAACGCCAGCTTTTTGCTCGCCGAGGCGGGTCTGCTCAAAGGCCGCCGCGTGGCGCTGCATTGGCGCCATGTGACCGAGTTCCGCCATGCCTTCCCACGCATAGCGGTGGCCAGCGAGCAGATCTATTGCTTTGACCGCGACCGCATCACCTGCGCGGGCGGCACCGCGGCCATCGACATGGCGGTGGAGTTGCTGTCACGCCACTGCGGCCGGGAGCGCGCCTTCAAGGGCTTGGCCGACATGCTGGTGGACGAACCACGCCACCAGGGGCACCACCTGCAATCGATGGAAGGCGGCGGGCCGGACCTGGGCCGCCACCTGGTGCGTGCGGTCGCGCTGATGCGCACCTCCATGGCCGACGGCCTTACCGTGGCCAGCATCGCCGAGCGCATCGGCATTGGCCGCCGACAGCTGGATCGGTTGTTCACCGAGCGCTTCGGCCACAGCGCTCACAACCACTGGACAGCGATGCGCATGGAACACGCCCACTGGCGCGTAACCCATTCACACCACAGCCTCTCCGCCATCGCTGACGAGGTGGGTCTGGGCAACGCCAGCAGCCTGGCACGACTGTTCCGGCGGCACTACGGCACCAGCCCCGGAGCGGCCCGCGCGGGCGGTCCGAGGGACTGACTGAAGCTCCGCTTCCACTCTGCAGGCAGGGCCATCGGGTGCCCGAGTCCACCGGCACCGATCCATGCGCGGGCGACCCCTCAGTTCAGCGCCACGCGGCTGCCGTCCTTGAAGGTGTAGAGCGTCACGGCGGGCGTCGTCAGCTCGCCCTTGGCGGTGAAGGCGATGTTGGCGGTCACGCCCTTGTATTCGGTCTTGGCCAGGAAGGGGGTAAACACCTTCGGGTCCACCGAATTGGCGCGCTTCATGGCGTCGGCCAGCACCATGGCGGCGTCATAGGCATAGGGGCTGTAGATCTGGAACTGGCCAGGGAACTTGGCGTCGTAGCGCTTCTTCCAGTCGGCGCCGCCCTGCATCTTGTCCACCGATGCACCGCCTGTGGCGCAGGTCACGTTCTTCAGGGCGGGGGTCTTGCCCGACAGCTCGGGCAGCTTTTCGGTGCACAGCGCGTCGCCGCCAAAGAACTTCACATTGCCCAGGCCCAGCTGCTCCATCTGGCGCAGCATGGGGCCGGCCTGCGCGTCCAGGCCGCCGTAGAAGATCGCATCGGGCTTCTTGTTCTTGATGGCGGTGAGGATGGCCATGAAGTCGGTGGCCTTGTCGTTGGTGAACTCCTCAGCCACCACCTTCAGGCCCTTTTGTTGCGCCGTGGCCTTGAAGACCGAGGCCACGCCCTGGCCGTAGGCCGTGCGGTCGTCGATGATGGCCACACTCTTGAGCTTGAGATGGTCGGCACCAAACAGGGCCAGCGCCGCGCCCAGCGCGTTGTCGTTGGCGATCAGGCGGAAGGTGGTCTTGTGGCCGGGTTTGGTCAGGTCAGGATTGGAGGCCGATGCCGTGATGTGCGGCAGGTCGCACTTGGCATAGATGGCCGATGCGGGGATGGACGTGCCCGATTGCAGGTGGCCCACCACGCCCGCCACCTTCTGGTCGCACAGCTTCTGCGCCACGGCGGTGGCCTGGCGCGGGTCGCCCGCGTCGTCTTCGGCCGCAATTTCAAACTTGATCTTCTTGCCGCCGATCACGAGGTTTTGGGCATTCAGGTCGTCAATCGCCAGGCGCACGCCGTTTTCAGTGTCCTTGCCGATGTGGGCAATGCCGCCCGACACGGGGCCGGCGTGGGCGATCTTGACGGTTTGCACATCCTGTGCGGTGGCTGCAGTGGCGGCGGCAACACACACACCCACGGCAGCCAGCTGCACAACGGACAAGGGAAAAGACGACGGACGCAGGCGGGTGAAAGCTCGGAACACGGTAGAAATCTCCAAAAAATATAGTCGCAGCCTTTGCGCACCATTTCGGGGCAAAACGCACGGCATCCTAGCCACCATCCTCCCTTGCCGTCGCCAATTGCTATGCAAGCTTAGTAATTTGCTGGGCCATTAAAACGGCTAATGGCGCAAGATGATTCGCCGAAGTCACCCTATGAAGCTGCCCTTTGAGCGGCAGCGCGCCCGTTGGCAAGCGCTCAACCTTTCACCATCCGCAACTTGAAGTTGGTAAACGGCAGGATGGCGTTCGGTGCGTCGCGGGGTACGCGCTCTTCCACGCAGCCCGTGTCATTGGGGGTCACGAAGTGCGGACCAATACCGGCAATGGCCACTTTGTGCGACCCCGTCCAGTCCCAGCCCCACCCGGCCCCGGTCACCTCGCCTTCGAACAAAACCGGGCCATCGGCCGCGATGCCCTGGTGGATGGTGATGCGCATCCGGTCGGCAAACCCACCCATCCGATAGCCGGCCTGGACGCGAAGCGTGAATACGGGGTGCGTCGCCGGGTTGAAGATCGCCCCCGAGGTGTTGGTAACCGTCACCAGCCCCGGCATGGCCGTGCCGTTCCATCGCTCGGCCATCACCATGCCGTCCGCAAAGATGATGAAGCCCCGGGCCTCGGACCAAAGGTTCTGGCCATGGCGGTAGATCGGCCCGCAGTGAGGGTTGTAGCTGCCCTGCCCGCCGGTGCAGTCCAGTGCAAACACCATGTGGTTGGCACCTTCGGAAAAGAACCACGAACAGTCCACCGTGCAGACCAAGTCGTTGTGCCGCATGGGAGACAAGCTGAGCCGAGGCGGCAGGTAGCAAAAGTCGAGGTCATTGATCGCCAGTGTCAGCTGGGTGGGCTTCTTCACGCGGGAGGTGCTCATCAGAGTCCTTTCACTGGGTTTTACGGGGTGGCCGACGATGCCGACGGCCTTGCAAGAACGCGGTTCACAGAGACCATGGGGTGGCCGCCGAGGCTTGCACGCTGCGCCCGTTGTACCAGACCCCCACCGCACAATGCATCGTCACATGGTTACCAAAAGTGCAGTGCCCGATACCCGACGGAAGCTCCACGGCACCGCGAAACTGAAATAATCACGCCCCATGTCTCTCCTGCCCCACCAGCTCGAACTGCTTTCGCCCGCGCGCGACGCAGACATCGGCATCGAAGCCATCAACCACGGCGCCGATGCCGTCTACATCGGCGGCCCAGCCTTTGGCGCGCGGGCCAGTGCGGGCAACGACATCCGCGACATCGAACGCCTGGTGAAGCATGCGCACCGCTTCAACAGCCGCATCTTCATCACGCTCAACACCATCCTGCGCGACGACGAGCTGGAGGCCGCTCGCAAAATGGCGTGGCAGGTGTACGAGGCCGGTGCCGACGCCCTCATCATCCAGGACATGGGCCTGCTCGAAATCGACCTGCCCCCCATCCAGCTGCACGCGAGCACGCAAACGGACATCCGCACGCCCGAAAAAGCGCGCTTTCTGCAGGACGCAGGCCTCTCGCAGATCGTGCTGGCGCGTGAGCTCACGGTGCAGCAGATCGCCGCCGTGCACAAGGCCCTGGGGCCAGTGGACGCCCCCGGCCGGGCTAACATCGAGTTCTTCATCCACGGCGCACTGTGCGTGGCCTACAGCGGCCAGTGCAACATCAGCCATGCGCAGACCGGCCGCAGCGCCAACCGCGGTGACTGCAGCCAGGCCTGCCGCCTGCCCTACCAGGTGACGGATGCGCAGGGCCGCTTCATTGCGCACGACAAGCACGTGCTCTCCATGAAGGACAACAACCAGAGCGACAACCTGCGCGCGCTCATCGACGCCGGAGTGCGCAGCTTCAAGATCGAAGGGCGCTACAAGGACATGGGCTACGTGAAGAACATCACCGCCCACTACCGCACCTTGCTCGACGAGATCATCGAAGAGCGCGAGGCCCAAGGCCGACCGCTGTCGCGCTCGTCCAGCGGTCGTACCACCTTCACCTTCACGCCCGACCCGCTGCAGAACTTCAACCGCGAGTTCACCGACTACTTCGTGACGGGCCGCAAGGAAGACATCGGCGCATTCGACACCCCCAAGAACCCCGGCCAGGCCATCGGCTGGGTAACCAAGCTGGGCCCAGACTTTGTGGAGCTGGAACTGAGCGACCCCGCCACCGTGCTGCACAACGGCGACGGCCTGTGCTACTACGACCTGCACAAGGAGCTGGTGGGCATGGCCATCAACGTGGCCGAGCCCGTGTCGGCCCGCAGCGTCGGCCAGTGGCGGGTGTACCCCAAAGACCCGATGGAAGGATTCAAGGACCTGCGCAAGGGCACCGAGGTCAACCGCAACCGCGACATGGACTGGGTGCGCACGCTGGAGAAAAAATCCAGCGACCGCCGCATCGGCCTGTGGGCGCAACTGAGCGAAACGCCCACGGGTTTCAGCCTGCTGCTGACCGACGAGGACGGCAATGTGGGCTGCGCCGACGTGCTGCAACCCCACCAGAGTGCTACCGACGCCACCAAGGCCGAGGCCAGCCTGCGCGAGCAATTGGGCCGCTTTGGCGCCACGGTGTTTGCGGTGCATGACATTGCGCTGCAGCTCTCGCAGCCGTGGTTTGTGCCCGCCTCGGTGCTCAATGCCCTGCGCCGCGATGCCGTAGCCGACCTGGAAGCCAGCCGCGCCCGCAACTTCGCCCGCCTGCCACGCGCCACGCCCGTGGAACCCCCTGCGCTCTACCCTGAAGACACGCTCTCCTTTCTGGGCAACGTGTTCAACCACAAGGCCCACGACTTCTACGTGCGCCACGGCGTGAAGGTGATCGCCGCGGCCTACGAGGCGCACGAAGAGGAAGGCGAAGTCAGCCTCATGATCACCAAGCACTGCGTGCGCTTTTCGATGAGCCTGTGCCCCAAGCAGGCCAAGGGCGTGACGGGCGTGCAAGGCACCATCAAGGCCGAACCCTTGATGCTGATCAACGGCAAGGAGAAGCTGACCTTGCGCTTTGACTGCAAGCCCTGTGAAATGCATGTGGTGGGCAAGATCAAGCGCCAGGTGCTGAACCAGGCCAACGAGATCCCCCTGACCTTCTACAAAGCCCGGCCGCAGAACGCGCACTGACGCACTGGCGTGCGGCCTCTGTCCAGATTGCCGCATGCCCCCTCCTCAAGCCCCTCACCTGCACACCGCCGAGGCCGTCGCCCAGGCACATGGCGTCAACCCCGATGCGGGCCTGCACCCCGACGAAGCCCTGCGCCGCAGCGCCACCCACGGCGCCAATGAGCTGGCGGCGGGGCAAGACCGCCCCTGGTGGCATCTGCTGGCTGACCAGTTCAAGGACTTCATGGTGCTGGTGCTGCTGGGCGCCGCCGTCATCTCGGGCCTGGTGGGGGAGGTCACCGACACGCTGGTCATCCTGGTGATCGTGGTGCTCAATGCCGTCATCGGCTTTGTTCAGGCCTGGCGCGCCGACCAGGCCATGGCGGCGCTGCGCCAGCTGGCGGCGGCGCACGCCACGGTGCTGCGCAGCGGAGCCGTGCAGGTGTTGCCCGCCACGGCGCTGGTGCCGGGCGACATCGTGCTGCTGGAGGCGGGCAACCAGATTCCGGCCGACCTGCGGCTGATCGAGATTGCGCAGCTGCAGGTGGATGAATCGGCCCTCACGGGCGAGTCCGTCACCGTAGCCAAGCAGACGGAGGCCCTGGCCGCCGAGGATGTGGGCGCGCTGGGCGACCGCACCAACATGGCCTTCAAGGGCACCACGGCCACGCATGGCCGGGCACGCGGCCTGGTGGTGGCCACCGGCATGCACACCGAGCTGGGCAAGGTGGCCACGCTGCTCGACACCGGCGACCGCAGCACGCCGCTGCAACTGCGCCTGGCGGCCTTTGGCAAGCGCTTGGCGATCGCGGTGCTGGGCATCTGCGCGGTGATCTTTGTGGTGGGTGTGCTGCGCGGCGAGGCGCCGCTGCTCATGGCCCTCACCGCCATCAGTCTGGCCGTGGCCGCCATCCCCGAGGCACTGCCTGCGGTGGTCACCGTGCTCCTGGCCCTGGGCGCACGCCGCATGGTGGCCGTGCATGCGCTGGTGCGGCGCCTGCCGTCGGTCGAAACCCTGGGCTCGGTCACCACCATCTGCTCGGACAAGACCGGCACCCTCACGCAAAACCGCATGCATGCCGAGCTGCTGCTGGCCCACGGCGTGCGCTGGGTGCCCGGTGACCCCCTGCCCGGCCCCGCCCATGCCGAGGCCCTGCGCGCCGCCGCGCTGTGCAACGACGCCACGCTCCAGACAAAGAACGAAGAGGGTCATTCAGGCACCCAGTGGCTGGGCGACCCCACCGAAACCGCGCTAGTGCTCGCCGCCCACGCCGGCGGGCTGGACAAGGCCCAACTAGATGTGAGCAGCCCCCGCGTGCAAGAGCAGCCCTTTGACTCTGAACGCAAGCGCATGACCACCTTCCACCGCGCTGCCGATGGTTTTGTGGCCTACACCAAGGGCGCGCCGGAATCAGTCTTGCCCCGCTGCACCGCCCACTGGACGCCCGAAGGCGCTGCCGCACTGGACACGGCCCAGGTCCTCGCCACCGCCCAGCAGCTCGCCGCCCAGGGCCTGCGGGTGCTGGCCCTCGCCCGCCGCAGCCACGCCCGCCTGCCCGACACCAACGACATCGACGCGGTCGAAAACCAGCTGGAGCTGCTGGGCCTGATCGCCCTCATCGACCCACCCCGCGCCGAGGCCCAGGCCGCAGTGCGCGACTGCATCAGCGCGGGCATCACTCCGGTCATGATCACGGGCGACCACCCCGCCACCGCGCGCGCCATCGCGCACCGGCTGGGCATTGTGAAGAGTAGCGATGCCCCTATGCTCACCGGCGCAGACCTCGCAACACTGGACGATGCCGCCCTGCGCGCCCGCGTGGAACAAGTGCAGGTCTACGCCCGCGTGGACCCGGCGCAGAAGATCCGCATCGTCGAGGCGCTGCAGGCCCAGGGCCACTTCGTGGCCATGACAGGCGACGGCGTGAACGACGCCCCGGCCCTCAAACGCGCCGATATCGGCATTGCGATGGGCCAGGGCGGTACCGACGTGGCGCGCGAGGCGTCGAGCCTGGTGCTGCTGGACGACAACTTCGCCACCATCGTTGCGGCGGTGCGCGAGGGCCGCCGCATTTACGACAACATCCGCAAGTTTGTGCGCTACGCGATGACGGGCAACTCGGGCGAGATCTGGACCATCTTTCTCGCGCCGCTGTTGCTGTTGCCTATTCCGCTGCTGCCCATCCACATCCTGTGGGTCAACCTCGTCACAGACGGCCTGCCCGGCCTGGCGCTGGCCGCCGAACCGGCCGAACGCGGCATCATGCAGCGCCCGCCCCGAGCGCCGCGCGAAAGCCTGTTTGCCCACGGTATGTGGCAGCACATATTGGGCGTGGGCCTGCTCATTGGTGGGCTGTGCCTGGCGGTGCAGGCCTGGGCCCTGCACACCGGCCACGCGCACTGGCAGACCATGGTGTTCACCGTGCTCACGCTGGCGCAAATGGCGCACGTGATCGCCATCCGCTCCGAATCCGAACCCATCTGGCGCCTGGGCCTGCTGAGCAACCGCCCGCTGCTGGGCGCCGTGCTGCTCACCTTTGCGCTGCAGATGGCCACCATCTACGTGCCCTGGCTCAACCCCATATTCCGCACGGAGCCGCTGAGTATTGGCGAGCTAGCGCTGTGCATTGGCGCCGCGCTGGTGGTGCTCGTGGTCGTGGAAATCGAGAAGGCCTGGCGGCGCAGTCAGCAGAAGCGGCGCACCGCGCCAGAGCCCATCGACAGCGCCATGGACGAGCCTGCGGCGTGAGGTTGCCCAACCCGCACAAGAACGTCATAAGCACATAGCCAACGATTCGATGACGCCAGCGGCCAGCGGTGCCAGAATGGCCCGCGCCATCGGCGCACCGAGCTCCACCCAGCCACGGGTGGAGACCGGTGGTGCCACTCCCTTCCCTTCAACGAAAGAGACAAGCTTCATGAAAATCGAAACCCTGGCCGTCCACGCCGGCTACAGCCCCGACCCCACCACCAAGGCCGTGGCCGTGCCCATCTACCAGACGGTGGCCTACGCGTTTGACAGCGCCCAGCACGGCGCGGACCTGTTCGACCTGAAGGTGCCGGGCAACATCTACACCCGCATCATGAACCCCACCACCGACGTGCTCGAAAAGCGCGTCGCGGCACTGGAAGGCGGCATCGCCGCGCTGGCCGTGGCCTCGGGCATGGCGGCCATCACGTATGCCATCCAGACCATTGCCGAGGCGGGCGACAACATCGTGTCGGCCAGCACGCTCTACGGCGGCACCTACAACCTGTTTGCCCACACGCTGCCGCAGCAGGGCATCACCACGCGCTTTGCCGACCCGCGTGACCCGGCCAGCTTTGCGCAGCACATCGACGCGCGCACCAAAGCCATCTTCATCGAGTCCATCGGCAACCCGCTGGGCAACGTGACCGACATCGCCGCGCTGGCCAAGGTGGCGCACGACCACGGCGTGCCGCTGATCGTGGACAACACGGTACCCAGCCCCTACCTGCTGCGCCCCATCGAGCACGGCGCGGACATCGTGGTGCACTCGCTCACCAAGTACCTGGGCGGCCACGGCAACAGCGTGGGCGGCGCGATTGTGGACAGCGGCAAGTTCCCGTGGGCAGAGCACAAGGCCCGCTTCCCGCGCCTGAACGAGCCCGATGTGAGCTACCACGGCGTGGTCTACACCGAGGCCCTGGGCCCGGCTGCCTTCATCGGCCGTGCACGCGTGGTGCCACTGCGCAACACGGGTGCGGCGCTGGCGCCGCTCAACGCCTTCCTCATCCTGCAAGGCATCGAAACCCTGGCCCTGCGCATGGACCGCATCTGCGACAACACGCTGGCCATTGCCCAATACCTGCAAAGCCACCCCAAGGTGGAATGGGTGCGCTACGCTGGTCTGCCCGACCACCCGGACCACGCGCTGGTGCAGCGCCAGTCAGGCGGCAAGGCCTCGGGCATTTTGAGCTTTGGCGTGAAGAACAGCGACGCCGACCCACGTGCGGCCGGTGCACGTTTTCTGGATGCGCTGCAACTCTTCACACGCCTGGTCAACATCGGCGATGCGAAGTCCCTCGCCACGCACCCCGCATCGACCACCCACCGCCAGCTCAACCCCGAGGAGCTGGCCAAGGCCGGCGTGAGCGAGGGCATGGTGCGCTTGTCGGTGGGCATCGAGCACATCAACGACCTGCAGGCCGACCTGGCCCAGGCGCTCGACAAGGTGTGAACTGCGAGTGGCCATGCGCTGAAGGCGCGTGGCCACTCAAAATTTCAAGTGGTTTTAGCCTCCAGCACTTGACTGGCAAGCGCTATTAGCTATTATTTCAATAGCAAATCAACCCACAGTGGCACCGCTTGGCCCCCTGTTTCACCGGCCCACGCTGACCAGTGGTGCAGCACCGCCGCCCATCAGCACCGTGTTGCCCTGCTTGCTGGCAATGGCCAGGGCGGTGTCGCGCTGGATCTCGGCCAGCCGGATTTCCTTGAGCGCGGGCGTGAGCGATGCGCTGATGATCTGGTTGGCCCGTGCCTCGCCTTCGGCCTGCACGATCAGGCGCTCTGCCTCGGCCTTGGCCAGGTCGATCTCCTTGCGCTTTTTCTCGATCGCCTGGTCCGTCTCGGCGCGCTGGCGGATGGCGGATTCGATGGCCTTGTCGGTCAGCATGTTGCGAACATTCACGGCGGTGACAGTGAAGGCGCCTTTGTCCGTGGCGTCCAGCTCGGCCTGCAAGGTGGTGCGCACGCTTTCTGCCAGCTCGGCGCGCTTGGTGTGCATGGTGGTCGCATCCATCTGGGCAATGGCCTTGTAGATGGCTTCACGGGCTTCGCGCTGCACGCGGCTGTAGGCCACCAGCAGGTCCGCCGTGCCGTCTTTGACCACTTGTCTGTGCTGCACCGCATCGCCCTGGTATTTGACGAACAGCGTAGGGATGGAGGCCGGCGTGGTCTTGAAATAGATGTCGATGTCCACGTCCTGCATGGTCAGGTTGTCGCGGCTCTTGGGGGTGAGGTTCTCCAGCGAGAAGCTCACCTCCTTGGCGGTGAATTCGTCCACCGTTTTGAACAGCGTGAAGTACAGCCCTGGCGGCAGGGCCTCCTGCCCCACCTTGCCCAGTGTGCGTTCCACGCCCACATTGCCGGTATCGATCTGGCTGCAAGCGCCCAGCGCAGCACACAGGCACAACAAGGACAGGGTTCGCAAAGCGGTCATGGGAGTCTCACGGGTCAAAAGGGGTTGGTAGCACGGCGCGCCGTGGCTGCGCCGGCAGGGCGAGCGAGCGCGATTGTAGGAGAGCCCTACCCCACCAAAAACGTGTGGTTCGCCGCTGTCTACAGCAGCCTTCGGGACGGCAGAGCCCCGTATCAACCCAGGTCGCGCGCCAGCCGGATGCCCGTGAACTGCCAGCGCGCGGTGGCCGGGAAGAAGTTGCGGTAGGTCAGCCGCTCATGCCCCGGTGGCGTAGCGCAGGACGAGCCCCGCAGCACGTACTGATTCACCATGAACTTGCCGTTGTATTCGCCCACGGCACCTGCCGCCACCTGAAAGCCGGGGTACGGGGCGTAGCTCGACTGTGTCCATTGCCAGGCGACGCCAAAGAGCTGCGCCACGGGGTCGGCATCCCGCGCGGCCGCGTGCTCCCATTCGGCCTCGGTGGGCAGGCGGGCTCCCGCCCAGCGCGCGTAAGCATCAGCCTCGTAGTACGAGAGGTGCACCACAGGCTGCGATCCCTGCAATGGCTGCAACCCCGAGAGCGTGAAGTGATGCCACGCCCCCTCCACGCGGTGCCAGTACAGCGGGCGATTCAGACCCTGTGCTGCCCGCCAATCCCAACCTTCCGCCAGCCAGAGCATGGGGTTCTGGTAGCCCCCGCCCTCCACAAAGGCCGCAAATTCAGCCTGGGTAACAAGGCGCGAAGCCAGTGCGTAAGGGTGCAGGTACGTGCGATGGCGTGGGCCTTCGTTGTCAAACGCAAAGCCTTCGCCTTTATGGCCGATTTCGATGAGCCCTCCGTCGAAAGAATGCCACGTCAAAGTTGCAGCCACGGGCGGTGGCACCACATCGCAAGCCGCCGCATAGACAGGGAACAGCGGGTTGCACGACAGCAGGTGCTGTATGTCGGTGAGCATCAACTCCTGGTGCTGCTGCTCGTGCTGCAAGCCCAGTTCGATCAATGCGCACAAAGCGGCATCGTGCGCCACGGTCGACAACAGGCGCGCCATGCGGGCATCCACATCGGCCCGGTAGGCCAGCACTTCATGGAGCGCGGGGCGCGTCAGCAGCCCCCTCTGCGGGCGCGGGTGCTTGGCCCCCACACCGTTGTAGTAAGAGTTGAAAAGCACCCGGAACGCGGGCGCAAACGGCGCAAACCCGGGTTCGTGCGCTTCGAGCACGAAGGTTTCAAAAAACCAGCTGGTGTGCGCCAGGTGCCATTTGGTGGGGCTGGCGTCCGGCATGGACTGCGCGCTGCAGTCCTCGGGCGACAGGGGCGCCGCCAGTGCCACCGAGCGGCCGCGCACGGCGGTGTAGCGGGACTGCAGTGTGTTGGATGTCATGGTCATTGCAGCCACTGATCAGGGACGCGCGTGCACCACCGCAAACCAGCCGCGCTCGTCCGTCCACGCCTGGGCCTGTGCAAAACCAGCGCGGGCCAGCATGTCGGTGAACACGGGCAAGGGGTATTTGTAGCTGTTCTCGGTGTGAATGCGCTCGCCCTGCTCAAACCTGCGGCCGCCGCCGGGCCAGCACACCTCGGTATCGGACGTCGCCTCCAGGTGCATTTCAATGCGCGACGCCTCGGGGTTAAAGAACGCACGGTGCTGCCACTGCGCCACATCAAAGTCGCTGCCGATCAGGCGGTTCACGTGGCGCAGCACGTTGCGATTGAACTCGGCCGTCACGCCCGCCGCATCGTCGTAGGCCGCCTCCAGCACGGCCACGTCCTTGGGCAGATCGATGCCGATGAGCAGGCCGCCATCGTCATCCACAAGCTCGCGCATGTGGCCCAGCAGTTCCAGGGCATGCGGGGGATCGAAGTTGCCGATGGAAGAGCCCGGGTAGAACACCAGCCGGCCGGTGCGGGGAATGTCGTCCGGCAGTGCCACCCCCAGGGTCATGTCGCCCGCCAGTGCGCGGGCATCCAGCGCGGGGAAGTCGTCGCGCAGCCCCTGCACCGCCTGTTCAAGAAAATCCGCTGAAATGTCCACACCCACAAAACACGCTGGCTGCACCAGGCGGCACAGGGTGCGGGCCTTCTGGCAGTTGCCTGCGCCCAGTTCGATGAGGGTACGCCCCGGGCCCACCGTGCCTGCAATGCTGTCCGCATGCGTCTGCATCAGGGCCATCTCGGTGCGCGTGGGGTAGTACTCCGGCAGGCGCGTGATGGCCTCAAACAGCTGCGAGCCGTGCTGGTCGTAAAAATACTTGGGGGAGATGCGTGCGGGCCGCTGGGTCAGCCCGTGCGTAATGTCGGAGTAGCGAGGCAGAAGCATGGGTCAGTGAGACGTTGGGTGCGGCAGCGCCGCCGGGTGGTCAAAAAGCAGAGGCACCTGGGGCGCATACACGGCGGCACGCCCCACACGCTCCCTTCACGCCATTGTGCGTCGCCTCGCCTGCCGCTGTGTGTAAGCCATTTTCGCACCCACAAAAAAAAGGGCTGGCGCAGGCGCCAGCCCTTTTAACCTTGGAGAACTCTTGCTGCCAGGAATGCAGGGCCAGCCTTGACCTCAGACTCCCTCGTGTGGTGTTGCACGCTGTCCGGCACTTAAAACCGCGTCTTTTCGGCCAGGGCTGCGTTGCAAATCCTCGCGATACCTACCGGTATCGCTGTGGTTTGCGCCTTGCCCTGACCAAAAATCCATCGGTTTTCAATGTGCCGTCAAGCCTGCAACACGACACTAGAAGCGCCAGCCGAGACCCACGCCCACCAGAACGGGGTCCACCTTGAAGGTGCCCAGCTTGGCACCGCCTGCGCTCACGTCGGTCTTGATGTAGACCTTCTTCACGTCGAAATTCAGGTACAGGTTCTTGGACAGCGGAATGTCCACACCGGCTTGCAAGGCGGGGCCAAAGCTGTTGCGGTCAATGTCCACACCAGCGGGCAGGTGCACGCCGGAGAAGCGCGTGTAGTTCAGGCCCGCACCCACGTAGGGCTTAAAGCCGGCTACGTCAAAGTGGTATTGCACAGTGAGCGTGGGAGGCAGGTGCTTGAGCGTGCCAATGGCAGCGCCGCTCGCACGCAGGGTGTGCTTCTGGGGGACGGTGAGGATCAGCTCGGCGGCGATGTTCTTGTTGAAGAAGTAGGTGATGTCTACTTCAGGGATGGTCTTGTCGTTGACCGTCAGGCCCAGCGGCGTGCTGTCCTTGTTGGCGCTGTCAAGGTTGACAGCGCGCGCGCGGACCATCCAGGGGCCTTCTGCTTGTTGCGCCAGCGCAGCGCCAGAAGACAGAACACACAGAGCGGCTACAGCCAGCAGAGTTTTTTTCATGGTGATTTCGCATCGGTTGGACGGGGACGACCCCCGTGCATGTATTGAACCGCTGCATCCACCCGCCGACCTTGCCCTATCTCAAGACCCCCGTACTAACCCTTAGACCTAGATCAAGGCATACCCATTCTCACGCTGTGGACTTGCCGCGCAGGCGCTGCACCAGCGTGACACCGGCCAGCACCAGACCCCCGGCCACGATGCCCACGACCGCGTTGAGCAGATTCTCCACCACCACCTTCCACAACCCGCCCGTCGGCCATTGGCCTGCTGCGGCAGCTGCGCCCTCTACAGCATGGTGCAGCACCGGAACGCCATGCACTAGGATGCCGCCGCCCACCAGAAACATCGCCGCCGTGCCAGCAATGGACAGGCCCTTCATGAGCCAGGGAGCAGCGCGCAGGATGCCTGCCCCCACGGCACGGGCCACGCTGCTGGCCTTGTTGTTGAGCCACAGGCCCAGGTCATCGAGCTTGACGATGCCCGCCACCAGGCCATACACACCGATGGTCATGATGATGGCGATGCCCGACAGCACGGCCACCTGCTGCGTAAACGGTGCACTGGCCACGGTGCCCAGCGTGATCGCAATGATTTCGGCCGACAGGATGAAGTCGGTGCGCACCGCGCCCTTGATCTTGTCCTTTTCAAAGGCTACCAGGTCCACCGCCGGGTTCGCATTGGCCTTGGCATGGCTTTCGTGCTCGGCCTCATCCTGGTGCTGGGCATGCAGCAGCTTGTGAGCCACTTTTTCAAAGCCCTCAAAACACAAAAATGCGCCCCCCACCATCAACAAAGGCGTGACCGCCCAGGGCGCAAACGCGCTGATCAGCAGCGCGGCAGGCACCAGGATGACCTTGTTGATCATCGAGCCCTTGGCCACGGCCCAGACCACAGGGATTTCGCGCTCGGCCCGCACCCCGGTGACCTGCTGGGCATTGAGTGCCAGGTCATCCCCCAGCACACCCGCCGTCTTCTGCGCGGCCACCTTGGTCATGACCGACACGTCATCGGCCATGGCAGCGCTCTTCTTGGCCGCCACCTTGGTCATGAGGGCCACGTCGTCGAGGATGGTGGCGATATCGTCCAACAGGGCAAGCAGGCTGCCAGTGGCCATGGGGAATCCTTGAAATAAGTCTGTACAAAATCGGCGGGCATGCCGCCATGCGTGCGCCGGACTATAGCAACGCCCAGGCCAACGGCGCCGCGCGGCACAGACCCCTCGATCTGGGCGGCCCATGTGCGACCTGTTTCCCCCCGCGTGCCGCCCCTTGCTCCGCCCAGCGATGGATGGCGCGAATGCCGCCCCGCATAAAGCGCATACTCGCGCCCTCACCCATCACCTCTGGGGTCCTGGAGCATGTGCTCTCATTCGGGCTTCATGCCCAAGCCATGCCCGGCTACCTCACCAAACACGAAGACATCGCCATCAATGGCGCAGCCGACCTGATCATTCGATCATTGCTCGACAGGCAGCAGTTCTCTGATCCACTGGGAGCCGCCGAGGCGCTTGGCATATCGTCGGCCGCGTGGCCCCTGTTCGGCCTGCTTTGGCCATCGGGGGCACAGCTGGCACAACGCATGGCCAGCCGCCCTTTGCTGACCGGCGAGCGCGTGCTGGAGATTGGCTGCGGCCTGGGCCTGGCAAGCCTGGTGTGCCACCGGCGCGGCATGGATGTGACCGCCAGCGACTGCCACCCGCTGGCACCAACGTTTCTGCTGGAGAACCTCCGGCTGAACGGCCTGCCGCCCCTCAAGTACCGCACGGGCCAGTGGGGCGCGGACGCCGCCGCGGGAACAGGCGCGGTACAAGGTCAGTTCGACCTCATCATGGGCAGCGATGTGCTGTATGAACGCGACGCCCGCGCCTCGCTGGCCAGTTTTCTGGACCGCCACGCCGGCCAGGGCGCGCAGATCTGGATCGTGGACCCGAACCGGGGCAACCGCTCTACCTTCCACAAGCAGATGGCAGTGCACCGGTTTGAAGTGGTGGAGGAGCGCCTGGACCACCCGGCCCTGGAAGACCGCCCGGCCTACAAGGGCCGCCTGCTGATCTACCAACGCAAGATGGGATAAGCCCCTGAGCCGCCGGGAGCACCTCCCCCGAGGGGGGGCCAGGCCCTCGTTGCGGAGCAGCCCTTGGATTGCCGCATTTCACCCGCGCCGCACACATTTCTCAATGGTTGGCTCCACGAACAAAAGGCCGACCCCATGAGGGGCCAGCCTTTTGGCAACAACCGCCGCAGCGGTGCAGATGATCAGCGCCGGATCAGCCTACCCACTTGCGCGCGTTGCGCCAAATGCGCATCCAGCCGCTGTACTGCGCCTTGTCTTCACTCGTCCAGCTCATCTGCACGTTGCGGAACACGCGCTCGGGGTGCGGCATCATGGCCGTGAAGCGACCGTCGGCCGTGGTCACCGCCGTCAGGCCGCCTGCGCTGCCGTTGGGGTTGAAGGGGTACTGCTCCGTCGCGCGCCCGTGGTTGTCCACATAGCGCATGGCGGCAATGGCCTTGTCGGCGTTGCCCCGGTACTTGAAGTTGGCATAACCCTCGCCATGCGCCACCGCAATCGGCAGTCGGCTGCCGGCCATGCCCTGCAGGAACAGGCTGGGTGATTCGAGCACTTCCACCAGCGAAAGGCGGGCTTCGAAACGCTCGCTCTGGTTGGTGGTGAAGCGTGGCCAGTCCTGCGCGCCAGGGATGATGTCGGCCAGCTCGGCAAACATCTGACAGCCGTTGCAAACACCCAGGCCAAACGTATCGGGGCGGCCAAAGAAGCCCTGGAACTGCGCGGCCAGCACGGGGTTGAAAGTGATGGACCGCGCCCAGCCGATGCCCGCGCCCAAGGTGTCGCCGTAGCTGAAGCCGCCGCAGGCCACCACGCCCTTGAAGTCTTCGAGCTTGACGCGGCCAGTCTGCAGGTCGGTCATGTGCACGTCGTAGGCCTCAAAGCCTGCTTCCGTGAACGTGTAGGCCATCTCGATGTGCGAGTTCACACCCTGCTCGCGCAGGATGGCGACCTTGGGTTTGGCGAGGTTCAGGTATGGCGCCGCCACGTTATCAGTGGCGTCGAACGTGAGGTGCACGTGCATGCCGGGGTCGGTGGGCTCGCCCGCTGCGGCGTGTTCGGCATCGGCATTGGCGGGGTTGTCGCGCTGCTGGCAAATCTTCCAGCTCACCGCGTCCCACACCTGGTGCAGGTCGGCCAGCGGCGCACTGAATACAGCCTTGGCATCGCGCCAGACCTGCAGCTCGCCCTTGCCTGCGTCGATCTCGGACGATGCAGGACGCGTTTTGCCGACGAAGTGGCTGAACTTGGACAGGCCATGCTCGCGCAAGGTCTGCATCACGTCGTTGCGCTCGGCAGTACGCACCTGCAGCAACACACCCAGTTCCTCGTTGAACAGGGCTTTCAGCGTGAGCTCTTCGCGGCGAGCCCCCACCTGGCCTGCCCAGTTCTTGGCATCGCCCGTGTCCATGCGGCTGTCGCTGATGCCGTCGCCTTCAGTGACCAGCAAATCCACGTTCAGCGCCACGCCCACATGGCCCGCAAAGGCCATTTCGGCGGCAGCCGCCAGCAGGCCGCCGTCGCTGCGGTCGTGGTACGCCAGGATCTGGCCCTTGGCGCGCAGTGCGTTCACGGCGTTGACGAGGTTGACCAGGTCTTTCGGGTCGTCCACATCGGGCACCACATCGCCGCTTTGCTCCAGCGTCTGGCCCAGGATGCTGCCGCCCATGCGGCTCTGGCCCTTGCCCAGGTCGATCAGCACCAGGGTGGTGTCGGCCTCGGTGGCGTTGAGCTGGGGCGTGAGCGTGCCACGCACGTCGGACAGCGAAGCGAATGCGCTCACGATCAGGCTGACGGGCGAGGTAACTTTCTTCTTCTCAGAACCTTCGCTCCACTGCGTGCGCATGGACAGGCTGTCCTTGCCCACGGGGATGCTGATGCCCAGCGCAGGGCACAGCTCCATGCCCACGGCCTTCACGGTTTCGTACAGCGCGGCGTCTTCGCCGGGCTCGCCACACGCGGCCATCCAGTTGGCCGACAGCTTCACGCGCGGCAGCTCGATGGGGGCAGCCAGCAAGTTGGTGATGGCTTCGGCCACCGCCATGCGGCCCGAGGCGGGCGCGTTGATGGCGGCCAGCGGCGTGCGCTCGCCCATGCTCATGGCCTCGCCCGCAAAGCCCTTGTAGTCGGCCAGGGTCACGGCGCAATCGGCCACGGGCACCTGCCAGGGGCCGACCATCTGGTCGCGGTGGCTCAGGCCACCCACAGTGCGGTCTCCGATGGTGATGAGGAAGCGCTTGGAGGCGACCGTGGGGTGGGCCAGCACGTCGATCACGGCTTTTTGCAGCGGCACGCCGGTCAAGTCCATGGGCGCGAATTCACGCACCACGGTCTTCACGTCACGGTGCATCTTGGGCGGCTTGCCCAGCAGCACGTTCATGGGCATGTCCACGGGCAGCTTCTGGTCGTCGGCCGTAGCAGCAGGGTCGTGCAGCACCAGCTGGCGCTCTTCGGTGGCCGTGCCGATCACGGCAAACGGGCAGCGCTCGCGTTCACAGAAGGCTTTGAACTGTTCCAGCGACTCGGGCGCGATGGCCAGCACGTAGCGCTCTTGCGATTCGTTGCTCCAGATTTCCTTGGGCGCCATGCCCGACTCTTCGAGCTGCACCGCGCGCAGGTCAAAGCGTGCGCCACGGCCTGCGTCGTTGGTCAGCTCGGGAAAGGCATTCGAGAGGCCGCCTGCGCCCACGTCGTGGATGGCGAGGATCGGGTTGGCCGCGCCCTGCGCCCAGCAGTGGTTGATGACCTCTTGCGCGCGGCGCTCGATCTCGGGGTTGCCACGCTGCACCGAGTCAAAGTCCAGCTCGGCCGCGTTGGTGCCAGTGGCCATGGAGCTGGCGGCGCTGCCACCCATGCCGATGCGCATGCCGGGGCCGCCCAACTGGATCAGCAGCGAACCGGCGGGAAACTCAATCTTCTTCGTCAGCTCGGCATCGATCACGCCCACACCGCCCGCGATCATGATGGGCTTGTGGTAGCCGCGCTGCACGCCGCCGACTTCTTGCTCGTACTCACGGAAGTAGCCGTTCAGGTTAGGCCGGCCAAATTCGTTGTTGAACGCCGCGCCGCCCAGGGGGCCTTCGACCATAATCTGCAACGGGCTGGCAATGTGCTCGGGCTTGCCCACGGTGCTGCCCCAGAGCTTGGACACCGTGAAGCCCGTGAGGCCCGCCTTGGGCTTGGAGCCCCGGCCTGTGGCGCCTTCGTCGCGGATCTCGCCGCCTGCGCCGGTCGATGCGCCGGGGAAGGGCGAGATGGCCGTGGGGTGGTTGTGGGTTTCCACCTTCATCAGCACATGCTGGGTAACGCTACTCTTTTGATAGCTATTGGCGCTTGATGGATCAGCGCCAGATCCCATTTTTGCCACAAACCGCTCGACCTGGTGGCCTTCCATCACCGAAGCGTTGTCCGAATACGCGATCACCGTGTGCTGGGGCGCCGCCTGGTGCGTGTTGCGGATCATGCCGAACAGGCTCTTGTCCTGCGCCACGCCGTCGATGGTGAACTGCGCGTTGAAGATCTTGTGGCGGCAGTGTTCGCTGTTGGCCTGCGCGAACATCATCAGCTCCACGTCGGTGGGGTTGCGCGCGAGGCCCGTAAAGGCAGTCACGAGGTAGTCGATTTCATCATCGGCCAGGGCCAGGCCAAAGCGGGTGTTGGCGGCTTCCAGTGCAACGCGGCCGCCGGACAGCACGTCCACATGCTCCATGGGCGCGGGCTGCAGTTCGGTGAACAGGGCGGCAGCGGCACTGCGGTCGGCCACCACCGATTCGGTCATGCGGTCGTGCAGCAATGAGGCCACCTGGGCCAGCTGCTCGGCCGTCAGCTCGGGGGTCTTGCCCAGCAGACCGGATTTGAGGCTGATGCGGTACTCGGTGATGCGCTCGACCCGGCGGATGGCGATGCCGCAGTTGCGGGCAATGTCGGTGGCCTTGGAGGCCCAGGGCGAGAGCGTGCCCAGGCGGGGCGTGACGATGAGCACGGCGCCGTCTTCGGGGCCCGCATAAGGGTCGCCGTAGGTCAACAGCGCGGCCAAACGTTCTTGCTCAGTGGGTGTAGGGGCCGCGTCGGTAGCGACCAGGTGCACAAAACGCGCTGCAATGCCGCTGATCTTGGGGTGGATCGCCTCCAGGGCGGGTTGAAGTTGCTGGGCGCGGAAGGAGCTGAGGGCGTTGCCGCCCGCCAGCGTGGTCATGTGCAAGGTCACGGTAGCGGCCTGTTGGGGGGTGTCAGGGGTAGAGGGTGGCTCCGGGCGCCAGCGTGCAGCCAGGACCGGAGCGCACTATTTTACCGGGCATGGCCGCACCGCCTGCGTGGCGCGGGGGCCAATGGGATAATCCGGGGATGAGCATCACCATCAAAAGCGCTGAGGACATCGAGGGCATGCGCCTGGCCTGCCGTCTGGCCTCCGAAGTACTGGACTACATCGCCCCCCACATCAAGCCCGGCATCACCACCAAAGAGATCGACCGCCTGGGCGCCGAATGCATGGCCCAGCAGGGCACCATCTCGGCCACCGTGGGCTACCAGCCACCGGGTTATCCACCCTACCCGGCCTCGCTATGCACCTCGGTCAACCATGTGGTGTGCCACGGCATCCCCAACGACAAGCCTTTGAAGAAGGGTGACATCGTCAATGTGGACGTGACTGTGATCACCAAGGACGGCTGGTATGGCGACAACAGCCGCATGTACCTGATCGGCGAATGCTCGATCGCCGCCAAGCGGCTGTCGGCCATCACGTTTGATGCCATGTGGCACGGCATCGTGCAGGTCAAGCCCGGCGCACATCTGGGCGACATCGGCCACGCCATC
The DNA here is from genome assembly GCF_916855635.1 of Acidovorax sp. Leaf73. Classification (NCBI taxonomy): domain Bacteria; kingdom Pseudomonadati; phylum Pseudomonadota; class Betaproteobacteria; order Burkholderiales; family Comamonadaceae; genus Acidovorax; species Acidovorax sp. Leaf73. The sequence goes on along the minus strand of NZ_CAKASI010000001.1, from coordinate 515,645 downwards.
CAGAAGTTTGCCGAAGGCCAGGGCTTTTCCATCGTGCGCGAGTTCTGCGGCCATGGCATTGGTAAAAAATTCCACGAAGAGCCCCAGGTGTTGCACTACGGCCGCCCCGGCACGCTCGAAGAACTGGTGCCCGGCATGGTGTTCACCATCGAGCCCATGATCAACGCAGGACGCCGCGAGGTAAAAGACTTTGGTAACGACGGTTGGACCATCGTGACCAAGGACCACAGCCTGTCAGCCCAGTGGGAGCACACGGTGCTGGTTACCGAAACAGGCTATGAAGTCATGACGCTGTCGGCAGGCTCGCCGCCGCTCCCGGCGTTTGTGACCGCGACCAAGAACTGACCCGCTCGCCGGCCCCTGCCAGCCGGCTCGCACAACTCTTGCATGGCTTTTTGCATGGCCCTTCTTCAGCGCGACCTTCGACGACCATGACCAAAATCCATGCCCTGCCTGAAGTGCACGTCCTGCGGGACGCCTACCGCAGCGACAAAGCGGCGCTGCTGGCCGCCATGAAAGCGACGGGGGCCTCCACACGCGGCATCCGGGTGCTGCTGCGCAAGCTGTCCACCCTGGCAGGCAACCTGCTGCAAACGCTGTGGCAGCGCGCCGAACTGCCTGCCGACATGGCCCTGGTGGCGGTGGGCGGTTTCGGGCGCGACCAGCTCTTTCCTTATTCGGATGTGGATGTACTGCTGCTGATGCCCGATGGTGCGGCGCCCGAGGCGGGCAGCGCACTGCGCACCCAGCTCGAAGGTTTCATCGGCAGCTGCTGGGATGCGGGGCTGGAGATTGGCTCCAGCGTGCGCACGGTGGCCGAATGCCTGGCCGAAAGTGCGGGCGATGTCACCGTGCAGACCTCCCTCCTTGAATCACGCCTCGTGTGCGGCAACGCAGCGCTGTTTGAAGACTTCCAGCGACAGTACCGCGCGCAGATGAATCCCCAGGCGTTTCTGGTGGCCAAGACACTGGAGATGCGCCAGCGCCACAACAAGTACGAGAACACGCCCTATTCGCTGGAGCCCAACTGCAAAGAGTCTCCTGGGGGGCTGCGCGACCTGCAGATGATCTTGTGGGTCTCCCAGGCCGCGGGGCTGGGCCGCAACTGGAAAGAGCTGGCCGCCAGCGGCATGGCCACCGCGTTCGAGGTGCGCCAGATCGAGCGCAACGAGGCGGTGCTGTGCCTCATCCGTGCGCGCCTGCATGCCGCCGCTGGGCGGCATGAAGACCGGTTGGTGTTTGACCTGCAGACCGCCGTGGCCGAGTCGTTTGGCTACCGCTCACAGGCGCCCGACGGATCGCGGCTGCCCATGCGCGCCAGCGAGAGCCTCATGCGACGCTACTACTGGGCGGCCAAGGCTGTATCGCAGCTCAGCCAGATCCTGCTGCTGAACATCGAAGAGCGCCTGAATCCCTCGACGCACGAGCCGCGCCCCATCAACGAGCGCTTCTTCGAGAAGGCCGGACTCATCGAGGTGGCCAGCGATGACCTTTACACGCGCGACCCACACGCCATCCTCGAAACCTTTTTGCTCTACCAGACCACGGTGGGCCTGAAAGATCTGTCAGCCCGCACCTTGCGCGCGCTGTACAACGCACGCGGCGTGATGGATGGCGCATTCCGCCGCGACCCGGTCAACCGCGACAACTTCATGCGCATCCTGCTGCAACCTTCGGGCATTACGCATGCCATGCGGCTGATGAACCAGACCTCGGTGCTGGGCCGCTACCTGTGGGCGTTTCGCGGCATCGTCGGTCAGATGCAGCATGACCTGTTCCACGTGTACACGGTGGACCAGCACATCCTGATGGTGTTGCGCAATGTGCGGCGCTTCTTCATGGCCGAGCACGCGCACGAGTACCCCTTTTGCTCGCAGCTGGCCGGCGGCTGGGACAAGCCGTGGATCCTGTACATTGCCGCACTTTTCCACGACATTGGCAAAGGCCGCGGGGGCGACCACTCGCAGATCGGCGCCGTGGAAGTCCGGCGCTTTTGCCGCCAACACGGCGTCGCCCGCGAGGACGCAAAACTCGTCGAATTCCTGGTCAGTGAACACCTGTCGATGAGCCGCATCGCCCAAAAGGAAGACCTGAGCGATCCCGACGTGATCGCCGCGTTCGCACAGCGCGTGGGCAACGAACGCTATCTCACCGCGCTGTATCTGCTCACCGTGGCCGACATCCGTGGCACCAGTCCCAAGGTGTGGAATGCGTGGAAGGGCAAACTGCTGGAAGACCTGTACCGCGCCACGCTGCGCACCCTGGGCGGCCGGGCGCCCGACGCTGCCGCCGAAATCGAGGCCCGCAAGCGCGAGGCGCTGGTGCTGCTGGCCCTGAGCGCCCTGCCCTTCGAGGCACACAAGGCCCTGTGGGCCACACTGGACGTGAGCTATTTCATGCGGCACGAGGCTGCCGACATCGCCTGGCACACGCGCCACCTGTCGCGCCATGTCGGCACGGCAAAGCCTGTGGTGCGCGCGCGCCAGTCGCTGGCAGGCGACGGGCTGCAGGTGATGGTGTATGCGGCCGACCAGGCCGATCTGTTTGCGCGCATCTGCGGATATTTCGACCGCGCGGGGTTTTCCATCCTGGATGCCCGCGTGCACACCGCGAACAACGGCTATGCCCTCGACACCTTCCAGGTGGTGGCTTCATCGCAGCCGGGGCACTACCGGGAGCTGACGCACATGGTCGAAAGCGATCTGGTGCGTGTGATCGAGGCCGGTGGCCCGCTGCCCGAGCCCGCCCGCAAGCGGGTCTCGCGCCGGGTCAAGAGTTTTCCGGTGGCACCGCGCGTCACCCTGCGACCCGACGAAAAGGCCCAGCGCTGGCTGCTGGCCATCTCGGCCAGCGACCGGGCGGGCCTGCTCTACCTGGTGGCCCGTATCCTGGCGCAGCACCACCTGAGCGTGCAACTGGCCAAGGTCAGCACCTTGGGGGAGCGGGTGGAAGACACCTTCCTGATCCAGGGCCCCGAGCTGCAGAACAACGCCCGCCAGATCGAGATCGAGACCGAGCTGCTGCGCGAACTGTCCGCGTGAGCCATGCTCGAAAAAATGCTCTCTTTTTAATAGCTACCAGCGTTTTACCAGAAAGCGCTAGCGGCCTTTTTTGACATCTTTCACCCTGAGCAGCTTCAGCAACCAGGCGCACGAATCCATCACCCACAGCAAGATCTATCCCGGTGCGGGTACACCGGTGACGGATGTGCGCCTGTCAGGCGGAGGCATCAGTCGTCCTCGTTGGCACTGATGTCCGGGAACAGCACTTCGGTAAAGCCGAACTGCGTGAAATCGCGCACCCGCATGGGGTAGAGCTTGCCGATGAGGTGGTCGCATTCGTGCTGCACCACCCGGGCATGAAACCCTTCCACCGTGCGGTCGATGGGGTCGCCATACGGATCAAACCCGGTATAGCGAATGCGCGACCAGCGGGGCACCTTGCCGCGCAACCCTGGCACCGAGAGGCAACCTTCCCAGTCCTCATCCTCCTCATCACCAAGGGGCATGATGACCGGGTTGAGCAAGACGGTGGGAGGGACCACGGGCCGGTCCGGGTAGCGTGGATTGCGCTCGCCAGACCCAAAAATCACGAGCTGCAGATCCACGCCGATCTGCGGCGCCGCAAGCCCCGCTCCGTTGACAGACTGCATGGTCTCGAACATGTCGCGCACCAGAAGGTGAAGCGCATCGGTATCGAATTCAGTGACAGGCTGGGCAACACGCAGCAGGCGCGGATCGCCCATCTTCAGGATGGTGTGGATGGTCATCGAAGGTGCATTCAGGTCAAGAGAAAAGCGGCGCATGCGCTGCTGCGGCAGCATAGCGCGTGCGCACGCCCCGGTGCTGCCGCCGGGGCATTCACAATAACGGACATGCCCCAGCCCCCCACCGAGTCCCACGAAGACGCCGCGCCGCCACTGCGCACCCTGCCCTGGCCCGTGCGCTGGCTGCTGCTCGCATTTGCCGTGCTGTGCCTGGTCATGGGCATCATCGGTGTGATCGTTCCCGGACTGCCGACCACGGTGTTCATCCTCATGGCGGCCTGGGCCGCAGCCCGCAGCTCGCCACGGCTCTACCGCTGGCTGTGGAACCATCGCTTGTTCGGCCCCCTGCTTCGCAACTGGGCCCAGGGCGGCAAGGTCAGCCGGCGGGCCAAGTGGAGTGCCACACTGCTGATGGCGCTGAGCGGCATCGTGCTGTTCGCCACGGGCACTCGGCCGTGGGTGGTGGGTATCGCCATCACCTCCATGGTTTGCGTGGCAGCCTGGCTGTGGCACCGCCCCGAGCCCTGAAGCCCGCCCTTCCCCTCACCGGAGTAGTGAAAGTTGGCCGTCATTCGCACACCTCGGCACGCGACCGCAACACCACGCAAGAACCCGCCGTCAAATCTTCGGAGCCCCAATTTTTATGTATATAATCTAAGTCTTGTTCCTCGATAGCTCAGTCGGTAGAGCGCCGGACTGTTAATCCGTAGGTCCCTGGTTCGAGCCCAGGTCGAGGAGCCAAGAATTTTGCAGGCCCTGCATGTGTACGCGGGGCCTTTTACATACCGATCATTCCTCGATAGCTCAGTCGGTAGAGCGCCGGACTGTTAATCCGTAGGTCCCTGGTTCGAGCCCAGGTCGAGGAGCCAGCCAAGAAGCCCGCCATGTTCACGCATGGTGGGCTTTTTCATTCATACGCCTCAAGAAAATCCACCACCCCTGTGCCTGCCTGACAATACAGTTCTTTGTCATGACTTGCGCAAAACAGGCCCAGGCAATCGGCCCATCCCAAGGCGAGGCGGCCGTTGCACCCCGATTTGCGCAAGTCCTATTTGTATTGCAACCCCATGCCCCCGCAACTGCCTTGGCTGGAGCTTGAAGATCCGCTACCCGACCCTGCGAAAGCATGGGGACCCGACGACCCCGCCCCCGGACTCCTGGCTGCCGGTGGCACGCTGGATGCAGCGCATCTGCGAGCGGCGTATGCCCAGGGCACGTTCCCCTGGTACGGCCCCGGGCAACCCATCCTGTGGTGGGCTCCCGATCCACGAATGGTCTTGCCCGTGGCGAACTTCCGACTCCATCGCTCGCTTCGCAGGACCCTGCAGGCATTCCGAGCGAATACAGCCTGCGAGATCCGCATAGACCACAACTTCCTGGAAGTGATCACGGCCTGCGCTACCAAGGAGCGCGACGGGCAGGCTGGCACCTGGATCGTGCCCGAGATGGTTGAAGCCTACACCCGCCTCCATGCAGCGGGCAGTGCTCATAGCGTTGAAACCTGGATCGATGGAAAACTGGCAGGCGGCCTGTATTGCGTCGCACTGGGGCAGGCAGTGTTCGGTGAATCGATGTTCGCCCACGCTACCGATGCATCGAAAATCGCGCTTGCAGCCCTGGTGGCCTTGTGCCGCCGCCAGGGTGTGGCAATGATTGATTGCCAACAGAACACCCGGCACCTGGCCTCATTGGGAGCCCACGAAATCTCGCGAGCCCAGTTCCTGTCTCACATCCAAAACGCACTGGACCAGCCCGCCCTCTCCTGGTCGTTTGAACCCGTATACTGGAACGAGCTGCTGCCCTCCACGGCGCCCACGGCATGACGCAACTCAATGACCTACCACTGCAGACCCTGCAGTTCTACGCGACAGCCCCTTACCCCTGCAGTTATCTGCCGGACAGGCAGGCACGGTCGCAGGTCGCCACGCCCAGCCACCTGATCCAGAGCGATGTGTATTCCGATCTCGTGGCCAAGGGGTTTCGCCGCAGTGGCATGTTCACTTACCGCCCCTATTGCGATGGCTGCCAGGCCTGCACCCCCTTGCGCGTGCTGGTGAACGAGTTTCAGCCGGATCGGAGCCAGCGGCGCGCTACCGTGCGGCACGGCAACCTGCAGGCGCGGGTATTGCGCCTGTGTTTTGTACCCGAGCACTATCAGCTGTACCTGCGCTACCAGAACGGCCGCCATGCGGGCGGCGGTATGGACCATGACAGCATCGACCAATACACGCAGTTTCTGCTGCAAAGCCGGGTGAATTCACGTCTGGTGGAGTTCCGCGAAACAGATGGCATAACAGGAGAGCCCGGCGCGCTCAAGATGGTGTCCATCCTGGACGTGCTCGACGACGGGCTTTCGGCGGTCTACACCTTCTACGAACCCGAGCCACATTGCAGCTACGGCACCTACAACGTGATGTGGCAGATTGCCCAGGCACGCTCCCTGGAGTTGCCCCATGTGTACCTGGGCTACTGGATCGAGGCCAGCCCCAAGATGAACTACAAGGCGCGCTTTCACCCCCACGAGATCCGGACCGATGGCCAGTGGCATCGCTCCAGCCCGGGCGCGAATCAGAGCGCGTGAATGCAGGCTTGCATTTCACAAGATAAAATGCTGCGGCCGTCACTGCATCGCCGTCCATGAAAAAAAACGATCCCAGCATCCCCGTCAAACCCAGCGTTCAGGTGCTTGAACGCATGTTTACGCTGATCGATGTTCTGGCGTCACGCGAAGAGGCAATATCTCTCAAGGAAATCAGCGAGAAAACAGGGCTGCACCCGTCCACCACGCACCGCATCCTGAACGACCTCACGATTGGCCGTTTCGTGGATCGGCCAGAATCGGGCAGCTACCGACTGGGCATGCGCCTGCTGGAACTGGGCAACCTCGTAAAAGCGCGCCTGAGCGTGCGCGATGCAGCCCTGACCCCGATGCGCAATCTTCACAAGCTGATCCAGCAGCCCGTCAATCTGAGCATGCGCCAGGGCGACGAGATTGTGTATGTCGAACGTGCCTACAGTGAACGCTCCGGCATGCAGGTGGTGCGCGCCATTGGCGGACGGGCCCCTCTGCACCTTACCTCCACAGGCAAGCTCTTTCTGGCCCTGGACGACCCCCAGCGCGTGCGGGCCTACGCCACCCGAACCGGTCTGGCCGGACACACCCGCAACAGCATCACCCAATTGCCCATCCTGGAGCGTGAACTCGCCAAAGCGCGCCAGTACGGTATTGCCCGCGACAACGAAGAGCTGGAACTGGGCGTGCGCTGCATGGCCGCTGGCGTCTACGATGACCAAGGCAAGTTGGTAGCCGGACTGTCCATATCAGCACCCGCTGATCGACTGGACGAAGGATGGCTTCCCAAGCTCCAAGCCACGGCCAACGAAATTTCTCTGGCTCTGGGTCACACACCCAGCATGGAAGCGTCGGCATCCGGTGATGCGGGTTTGCGTCCGGGACTTCGCTGAGCCTCGGGACACAACAGCTACCGCAGCCGCAGCCGGGCCTGATCCTTGAAAAAAAACCGACGCGGGCAGTGATGCCCGGTCGGCCGGTGGATCCATCAAATCAGCGCACAAGGCAGTCGGCACGAAATCCCGCCGACGCTACCAGCGCCAAATGCTTGGCGCACGAGGGAAGGACGTACAAGCTACAGGATTAACTAACTGCCTCACCCATTGGACCCTGCACGGGCCTGCAAAGGCGCCGTCAATGACGGCATCGACTCCACCCAATGGCGCACACGCTCAGCATCACCCAGGCGGCTGAATTTGCCCGCCGAATCCAGAAACACCATGATGAGCTTGCGCCCGGCGATCTGGGTTTGCATCACCAAGCAGCGCCCTGCTTCCGAGATGTAGCCGGTTTTCTGGAGGCCAATGTCCCAGGTGGGGTTTTTTACCAGCCCATTGGTGTTGTTGTACTGCAATGTTTTGGGGCCCACTGCCACCTCATATCCCGGAGAGGTGGACAGTTCGCGCAGCAGGGGATCACCATGCGCCACATTCACCAGGGTAGCCAGGTCACGTGCGCTGGACTGGTTGCGGCTGGAAAGGCCAGTTGGCTCTACATAACGGGTATCGGTCATGCCGAGCAGGCGGGCCTTGACATTCATCTGCACGACAAACGCTTCGAGGCCACCAGGGTACGTACGACCCAGCGCATGCGCTGCGCGGTTCTCGCTGGACATGAGCGCCAGGTGCAGCATCTCGCCCCGGGTCAACGTAGAGCCCACGGTCAGGCGCGAGCGGCTGCCTTTTTCGGTGTCAACGTCATCCTGGGTGATCGTAATGGGCTCATCCATCGGCAGCTTGGCCTGGGAAATCAGCAAGCCCGTCATGAGCTTGGTCAGGGACGCAATGGGAAGCACGGCCTGATCATTCTTGCTGAGCAGGACTTCATGCGTGTCCTGGTCGATGACGAGTGCGACGCTGGACTTCAGGTCCAGCGGATCACTCACCTCATGCAGCCCCGCCATTTGCCCGAACGACTGCTTGGCAGGCACAAAGGCCACACGGGTCGGCGCCTTGGCGGTCTTGGCCGTGACACGCACGGCCCGGGTATTGGTAGCGACCTTGCGGGCCGGAGCAGCGCGCTTGGCATTGGCCGAACTGACTTGCTGCTTTTTGGCTGGCGCCTTGGAGCGCTCACCTGAGTGCGCAATCGGCACAACCAGCGCCGTACTGACGACGACAAAGCCCAAAAGCTGGAAAAAACGGGTCACTGCGGCGCGGTGGCGATGGTGCATCAAAGTGCTCCAAACGGTAATAAGTGTTGAGCAGTGTACAGAATCAAAAAAAGTCGCGCAAGATCAATACCTTGCGCGACTTTCCAAGAAAGTGAATGAAATTATAAATTGATCATTCAACCCTGTGCAGCCACCCGGTCAGCTTTACTTTGTAACTTGTTCAGCGCACTCAGATAGGCCTTGGCCGAAGCGACCACGATATCGGGGTCTGCTCCCACGCCGTTGACCACGCGGCCACTGTTCTGCAGGCGCACGGTGACCTCGCCTTGACTCTCTGTCGAGCCGCTGATGGCGTTCACCGAGTACAGCACCATCTCCGCACCACTCTTCACATGCGATTCGATGGCCTTGAGCGAGGCATCCACAGGGCCGTTTCCTTCGGACTCGCCCCGCACCTCCTGGCCATCTACCGTAAAGACGATGCGTGCTCGGGGGTGCTCACCCGTTTCGCTCTGCTGGAACAGAGAGACAAAGCCATATTGTTCCCTTTCGCTGGTCACGCTCTCATCACTCACCAGCGCCAGGATGTCCTCGTCAAAAATCTCGCTTTTGCGATCGGCAAGTTCCTTGAAACGCGTGAAAGCGGTGTTGACTTCGGTTTCACTGTCCAGGCTCACACCCAGTTCCTGCAGGCGCTGCTTGAAGGCGTTGCGGCCGCTGAGCTTGCCCAGCACGATCTTGTTGGCGCTCCAGCCCACATCCTCGGCACGCATGATTTCGTAGGTATCGCGCGCCTTGAGTACGCCATCCTGGTGGATACCACTGGCGTGCGCAAAGGCATTGGCCCCCACCACGGCCTTGTTCGGCTGCACCACGAACCCCGTGGTCTGACTGACCATTCGGCTGGCCGCAACGATGTGCTGGGTATCAATGTTGAGATCGAGGTTGAAATAGTCGCGGCGGGTCTTGACCGCCATCACCACCTCTTCGAGAGAACAGTTGCCAGCGCGCTCACCCAGACCATTGATCGTGCATTCCACCTGGCGCGCGCCGCCAATCTTCACACCAGCCAGCGAGTTGGCCACGGCCATGCCGAGGTCGTTGTGGCAGTGCACCGACCAGATTGCCTTGTCGCTGTTGGGGATGCGCTCGCGCAGGGTCTTGATGAAGTTGCCGTACAGCTCGGGGATGGCATAGCCCACGGTGTCGGGCACATTGATGGTCGTGGCACCTTCGGCGATCACAGCTTCGAGCACGCGGCACAGGAAGTCTGGGTCGCTGCGGTAGCCATCTTCGGGGCTGAACTCAATATCTCCCACCAGGTTGCGCGCAAAACGCACCGACTGCTTGGCCTGCTCCAGCACTTGCTCTGGCGTCATGCGCAGCTTCTTTTCCATGTGCAGCGGGCTGGTGGCAATGAACGTATGGATGCGCGCGCTGTTCGCCCCTGCAAGCGCTTCTGCTGCGCGGGAAATGTCGCGGTCATTGGCGCGCGACAGCGAGCAGATGGTGGACTCCCTGATGGCATTGGCAATCGCCTGTACCGCCTCGAAATCGCCGTTCGAACTGGCCGCAAAACCGGCTTCGATCACGTCCACCTTCAGGCGCTCCAGCTGGCGGGCAATGCGCAGCTTCTCATCCTTGGTCATCGAGGCGCCGGGGGACTGCTCGCCATCGCGCAAGGTGGTGTCGAAAATGATGAGTTTGTCAGCCATGTTGTTTCTCCTGATACTGGTGGGGTGGAATTGGCCCGCAACACTAAAAATCTGGCGCCCAAAACAAAAGGCCCGTTGCGGGTGCATACGGGCCTTTGTGGAAAAAGTGTGCGCGTGCGCCTACTGTCTCCGCCCGTAGGGAGGTAGCAGTAGAGCCAGTGCAAACGCATTCATGCGGTGCAATGTAGCACAACTGGCCAGACATCATTCCAATCACTTGTGCAATCCACGTTCGTCCGGTTCGTCCGTCGAGGTGCTGATCACGCTGCTGTGCTGCCCTTTGGCCTTGCGCCAAGCGTACACGCCGTAACCGCTCAGGCCGTAGAACACGAACACGCCAAATAGCACGATGGGCGGGTGGATGTTGATGATGGCAATGCCCAGCGCGATCAGCACAATAGCTGCAAAAGGCACGCTCTTCTTCATCTGCACATCCTTGAAGCTGTAGAACGGCACATTGGTCACCATGGTGAGCCCCGCGTACAGCGTGAATGCGAACATGATCCAGGTCGTCTGACTCCAGGTCAGCCAGTGGTCTTCACCAGGATGCACGCCCAGCTCGGTCATCAGCCAGATGAACCCCGCCACCAAAGCTGCAGCGGCTGGCGAAGGCAGCCCCTGAAAATAGCGCTTGTCCACCACGCCGGTATTCACATTGAAGCGCGCCAGGCGAAGCGCGGCACAGGCACAGTACACAAATGCGGCAATCCAGCCCCAGCGGCCCAGCCCCTGGAGGGACCATTCATAGGCGATCAGGGCAGGCGCCGCTCCAAAGGACACCATGTCGGAGAGCGAATCCATCTGCTCGCCAAACGCGCTCTGGGTATTGGTCATGCGCGCTACCCGGCCATCAAGACTGTCGAGCACCATCGCACAAAAAACGCCCACGGCCGCCATGTCGAAACGGCCATTCATGGCCATCACGATCGAATAGAAGCCCCCAAACAATGCCGCCAGCGTGAACAGGTTGGGCAGGATGTAGATGCCCTTGCGCCGTTTGCGCACCATCACACCGGGGTTGTCGGTGGATTCATTGCCGTCATGCATTAAATTGACCTCCAGCGCTTGCCCATATTGCGTGAGCAGCTATTAAATTTATAGTATCCGGCAATTCCCGCTGCACAGACAGATCGCCGCGCGCCATCAAGGCGAAGGTCGCAGTGTAGCGCCTGCCAACAGGACCGACCGCCAACGAAAAAGGCCACCGAAGTGGCCTCGTAATGCTCCAGCGATGGAGAATCAGTTGCGGGTCTGATCGACCAGCTTGTTCTTGGCGATCCAAGGCATCATGGCGCGCAGTTGGCCGCCTACCTTTTCGATGCTGTGGTCGGCCGTGTTGCGGCGGCGAGCCGTCATCGATGGGTAGTTCAGGCGGCCTTCCTGGATGAACATCTTGGCGTAGTCGCCGTTCTGGATGCGCTTCAAGGCATTGCGCATGGCGGCGCGCGACTGCTCGTTGATCACTTCGGGGCCGGTCACATACTCGCCGTACTCGGCGTTGTTCGAGATCGAGTAGTTCATGTTGGCAATGCCACCTTCGTAGATCAGGTCCACGATGAGCTTGAGCTCGTGCAGGCATTCGAAGTAGGCCATTTCAGGGGCGTAGCCGGCTTCAACCAGGGTTTCGTAACCCATCTTGATCAGCTCGACGGCACCGCCGCACAACACGGCTTGTTCGCCGAACAGGTCGGTCTCGGTTTCTTCCTTGAAGTTGGTCTCGATGATGCCGGCCTTGCCGCCGCCGTTGGCAGCTGCGTAGCTCAGGGCCAAGTCACGGGCCTTGCCGGACTTGTCTTGGTGCACGGCCACCAGGTGGGGCACGCCGCCGCCTTGGGTGTAGGTGTTGCGCACGGTGTGGCCAGGGGCCTTGGGCGCCACCATCCACACGTCCAGGTCAGCACGGGGCACGACTTGGTTGTAGTGCACGTTGAAGCCGTGGGCAAAGGCCAGCGAGGCGCCTTGCTTGATGTTGGGTTCGACGTTGTTCTTGTAGACGGCTGCGATGTCTTCGTCGGGCAGCAGGATCATGACCACGTCAGCGGATTTGACGGCGTCGTTGACTTCCAGAACCGTCAGGCCAGCCTTGCCGACCTTGTCCCACGATGCACCGCCCTTGCGCAAGCCGACCACGACCTTCACGCCACTGTCGTTCAGGTTTTGTGCGTGGGCATGGCCCTGCGAGCCGTAGCCGATGATGGCCACGGTCTTGCCTTTGATCAGGCTCAGGTCGGTGTCTTTGTCGTAGAAAACTTTCATGGGTCGCTCCGGTTGAAATGCGTTGTTGGGGGTTGAAATGGGAAAAACGGGGTGAATTGTCTTACACGCGCAAGATGCGCTCGCCGCGGCCGATCCCGCTGGCACCCGTACGTACGGTTTCCAAGATGGCGGTGCGGTCAATGGCCTGCAGAAAAGCGTCGTTCTTCGACTGGTCGCCGGTCAGCTCAATCGTGTAGCTCTTCTCGGTCACGTCGATGATGCGGCCACGGAAGATGTCGGCCATGCGCTTCATCTCCTCGCGCTCCTTGCCCACCGCGCGCACCTTCACCATCATGAGCTCGCGCTCGGTGTAGGCACCTTCGGTGAGATCCACCACCTTCACGACCTCAATGAGGCGGTTCAGGTGCTTGGTGATCTGTTCGATCACATCGTCGGAGCCCGTGGTCTGGATCGTCATGCGCGAGAGCGATGGATCCTCAGTGGGCGCCACGGTGAGCGATTCGATGTTGTAACCACGGGCAGAAAACAGGCCCACAACACGCGACAGCGCACCGGGTTCGTTTTCCAGCAGAACGGCAATGATGTGTTTCATAGGTGCAGATTCCTCTTTTCGCTGCCCTCCCCCGTGCACGGTAATGCACGGGCTTGGCAGGCAATAGATTCGTCAAAAAAGTGAATGCCATCTATTCGATAGCTGGTAGCGCTTGATGGACAAGCGCTGAAGGCCAATTTGATGCTAAATTAAAGGTCTTCCGACCCCAGCAGCATCTCGGTAATGCCCTTGCCGGCCTGGACCATCGGGAACACGTTCTCGGTGGGGTCTGTTCGGAAGTCCATGAACACGGTGCGGTCCTTGAGCTTGCGGGCTTCGCGCAGAGCGGGCTCTACGTCCTTGGGACTCTCGATCAACATGCCCACATGGCCGTACGCCTCTGCCAGCTTCACGAAGTTGGGCAGCGCGTCCATGTAGCTGTGGCTGTAGCGGCCGGAGTATTCGATCTCTTGCCACTGCCGCACCATGCCCAGGTAGCGGTTGTTCAGCGAGCAGATCTTGATCGGCGTGTTGTACTGCAGGCAGGTGGACAGCTCCTGGATGTTCATCTGCACAGAGCCTTCGCCAGTGATACAGAACACCTCGGACTGCGGCTTTGCCAACTTGATGCCCATGGCGTACGGGATGCCCACGCCCATGGTGCCCAGGCCGCCAGAGTTGATCCAGCGGCGTGGCTCGTCAAAGCGGTAGTACTGCGCGGCCCACATCTGGTGCTGGCCCACGTCGGACGTGATGTAGGTGTCCGCGTCCTTGGTCATGTTCCACAGCGTTTCGACCACGTACTGGGGCTTGATGACGTCTGGGCTGCCCATGCTGTACTTGAGGCAGTCGCGCTTGCGCCAGCCTTCAATGGTGTCCCACCAGGCGGCCAGAGCACCCGAGTCAGGGCGCGTGCTGCTCTCGCGGATCATGGAGATCAGCTCGGTGAGCACGTCCTTGACGTCGCCGACGATCGGGATATCGACCTTCACGCGCTTGGAAATGCTCGACGGGTCAATATCAACGTGGATGATCTTGCGGTCGTTCTGCGCAAAGTGCTTGGGGTTGCCGATCACGCGGTCATCAAAACGCGCGCCCACAGCCAGCAGCACGTCGCAGTTCTGCATGGCGTTGTTGGCCTCGATGGTGCCGTGCATGCCCAGCATGCCCAGGAACTTGCGGTCCGATGCGGGGTATGCACCCAGGCCCATCAGCGTGTTGGTGACCGGGTAGCCCAGCATGTCCACCAGCGTGCGCAACTCATTGGTGGCATTGCCCAGCAGCACGCCACCGCCGGTGTAGATGTAGGGACGCTTGGCCGCCAGCAGGAGTTGCAGCGCCTTGCGAATCTGACCACCATGGCCCTTGCGCACAGGGTTGTACGAGCGCATTTCCACGCTTTGTGGATAGCCACTGTACGGCACCTTCTTGAAGGAAACGTCCTTGGGCACATCCACCACCACGGGGCCGGGGCGGCCGGTGCGGGCAATGTGGAAGGCCTTCTTCATCGTCATGGCCAGATCGCGCGGGTCCTTGACGAGGAAATTGTGTTTGACGATGGGGCGGGTAATACCGACCGTGTCGCACTCCTGGAAGGCATCCAGCCCGATGGCGGGCGTGGGCACCTGTCCGGAAATGATCACCATCGGGATGCTGTCCATGTACGCCGTAGCGATACCGGTCACTGCGTTGGTGAGACCTGGGCCGGATGTGACCAGCGCAACGCCCACTTCACCCGTGGCGCGGGCATAGCCGTCGGCAGCGTGCACGGCGGCCTGCTCATGGCGCACCAGCACGTGCTGGATGGTGTCTTGTTTGTAGAGCGCGTCGTAGATGTAGAGAACTGCACCGCCGGGATAGCCCCAGATGTACTGGACGTTCTCAGCCTGAAGCGACTTGATGAGGATCTCGGAACCCATGAGGTCCTGAGCAGCGGAAGCGGGGGAGGTGTTGCCCTGCGAAGCAGCGGCCGCTGAAGAGATTTCAGCCTTGGAGATTTCCATGATCGATCAACCTTTGTGAATTTCTCTGACGAAAAACCTTGGGTGCTCCTAACACGCGCTCTTGTGAAGCCAGCTTGGAACTTGAGGCCAAGGACATGGGCGGGATGATTGCCGCGCCGGACCGTGACCCGTTTGCCTTTGAATTGCAGTGGTGATTATCGCACTGCAACACATGTAAAACTGCCATCCCCCGAAAAAAACCCCGGCGGATGCGATAATCAAAGGCTCCACGTGCCGGATAGCCACATTTTTGTGAACTCACCGGCACCGATCCCCTCCCGGGCTGACCCGTCTTGGCAACCGAACGAGAACTCTCCGACTTCCTCAAAAGTGTAGAAAAGCGCGCATTCAAGCGCTCGGTCTACCACGTTCGCAATGAGGAAGCGGCGCTCGACATCGTGCAGGACAGCATGCTCAAGCTGGCAGAGCACTATGGTGACAAGCCAGCGGCTGAGCTGCCCATGCTCTACCAGCGCATACTTTCCAACTGCACGCTGGACTGGTTTCGCCGCCAGAAAACCCGCAATGCACTGTTTTCGAGCATGAGCGACTTTGAAGGTCCCGGCGAAGATGGCATGGATTTTGATCTGCTTGAAGCGTATTCAGGACCGGAAAATGGGGAACGGGCAGAGAGCGCCGAGGATCTGACCCGGCGGGCGCAGATCTTTCACGGGATCGAAGCCGAGATTGCCGAGCTGCCCCCACGTCAACGGGAAGCGTTCCTGATGCGTTACTGGGAAGAAATGGATGTAGCAGAAACGGCAGCCGCCATGGGCTGCTCCGAAGGCAGCGTCAAAACGCACTGTTTTCGTGCCATACAAACCCTCAGCAAGGCACTGAAGGCCAAAGGAATCGAGCCATGAACACCGTACAGACCCCATCGACACAGGCAGAAGCTGCGGCAGAGCGCTTTGCACTGCGCGTCACGGCGCGCTTGTCCAGCGGCACCGACGAATTGCCTTACGACATTTCCGAACGGCTGCGCGCCTCGCGCATGCAAGCCCTTGCCAAGCGCAAGAAAGACACCGTGCCGGTGCGTCTGGCGGCACCCGTTGTGGTGCATGCGGGTGGCAGTGCCACGCTGGGCCGTGGCGGCAACGAGGGTGGCGGCTGGTGGAATGCACTGGTGTCTGCCGTTCCGCTGATGGCACTGGTGGTGGGGCTGGTGGTCATCAACATTGCCCAGGACGAAAGCAGCGCCAATGACCTGGCCGAAGTCGATGCAGCCCTTTTGACCGACGATTTGCCACCAGCAGCCTACGCTGACCCTGGCTTCGTACAATTCCTCAAAACCTCTGCCCCGTCGAACTGAGCCCCGCCCCCGACCGCGTACTGCATGCACCCAAGTTCACCCGACGCTTCCCCTGCCCTGCCAGCCTTCGTGCTGGCTTTGGCGCTCTTGGGCGTGCTCGCAGCGGTGGGTGGCCAGGTGCTGGTACAGATGCGCATGGCACCCGGCACCCTGCTGCCTGCGGGGGCTGAAGCTGCGGTGGCCAGCCCCAACAATGCCCGCACGTCCACCCGGCCTGGCACCATGGCAGTGCCACAGGTCGAGACCGGCCCGGGCTGGGAAACCCTGACCACGCCCCAGAAACTGGCGCTGTACCCACTGGCAGAGCGCTGGGCGCTCATCAGCGAAGCGCAAAAGCGCCGCTGGCTTGCGCTGGCCGCCAACTTCTCGGCGCTTCCTGAAGAAGAACAGGCCAAATTTCATGACCGCATGACGGACTGGGCCAGCCTGAGCGCACAGCAGCGCAACCAGGCCCGGCTGAACTATGCAGTCACCAACCGGCTTGCCCGCGACGACAAACGCGCCCAGTGGGAGGCCTACCAGGCGCTATCCGACGAGGAAAAACGTGCGCTGGCTGCGCGTGCCGCCCCCAAGCCCAAGGGCGCCGCCACGGCCTTGCGCCCCGTGTCGCCCAAGAAGCTGGCCCAGGTTCCGGCGGCCACGCAGGCCAACCCCAGCCGCCCCAACGCACCGAAGATTCCGCCCGTGCTCGACCACAGCGCCCCCCGTGTGGCGGCACCGGTCACCCCCACGGCGCCCCCGGCGACCGGCGTGCCCACACAAAATCCGGCCTCCAACGTGGTCGAGACGGCGCCCGTCTCGATTCCGGTGGCAGTACCGGCAGCACTCCCCCCTCTGGGCGCAGGTTCCGCAGAAACACCTGCGACAACAGCGCCCATGGTCACTCCCGACAACTCCGGCCTGTATCCTCAGTAGTCCCGTCGCTGGCCGACACTCTCCGCCTTGCTTTCGCCCTCTGGAATGACCGCCACCCCTCCCGCCCCTGCACCGCAGGCATCCCTCTCTGCAAAGACCTCTTCCGCCGCCCTCGGCCCCACGCCCAATTTGTGGCGCCGCATGGCCTGCTGGCTGTATGAGGGCATGCTCATGTTCGGGGTGGTCTTCATTGCAGGCTACCTGTTCGGCACCCTGAGCCAAACCCGCCACGCCCTGGACAACCGGCACGCCCTGCAGGCCTTTCTGTTTGTGGTGTTTGGCATTTACTTCACCTGGTTCTGGGCCAAAGGCCAGACCCTGGCTCAAAAGACCTGGCTCATCCGTGTGGTGGACACCGCCGGGCAACCCATCACCCAGGCGCGTGCGCTGCTGCGCTACCTGCTGAGCTGGGTGTGGTTCCTGCCGCCCTTGGCAGCCTATCTGTTGGGGGTCTCGGCCATTGAAGTGCTGGTGCTGCTGTTCGGCTGGGTTGCCATCTGGGCCATCCTGAGCCGCTTTCATCCAGAGCGGCAGTTTTGGCACGACGCCCTGGCAGGCACGCGCCTGGTGCACTTCGAGCTTCCGAAAAAGTAGCACCCGCGCGCAGGCTGCAACGCCCGCTGTCATGCGGCTGCGACACAATATCCCTATGCCCCTGTCCCCACCCGAGTCCTCCGCGCCCGCCAACCCCCAGAAGGCCCGCACGGGCTTGAACCGCATCTGGCACGCTGCGGGGTACTCCATCGAAGGCCTTCGCGCAGGCTGGAACGAAAAGGCATTCCGCCAGGAAGCCATTGCCGCCATGGTGCTGCTGCCCGCGTCTCTCTGGCTGGGGCAAAGCTGGGTAGAAACCGCGCTGCTGGCAGGCTCTGTGGTGATCGTGATGATCGTGGAGTTGCTCAACACCGGCATCGAAACCGCCATCGACCGCATCGGCCCCGAGTGGCACGACCTTTCCAAACGCGCCAAGGACATGGGCAGCGCTGCCGTGCTGCTGGCCTTGCTGCTGTGCGCGGGCATCTGGGGTGCAGCGGTTTTTCAGAGGATTTTCCATGGCTGAACCGACTTTTTCCGTGTGTGTGTATTGCGGCTCGCGACCTGGCGAGAACGCGGCCTTTGCCGACGCTGCCAAAGCGGTGGGCCAATGGATTGGCCAGCACGGCGGCCAGCTGGTGTATGGCGGCGGCCGCAGCGGCCTCATGGGTACGGTGGCCGAAGCCACTCGGCTTGCGGGCGGGCGCGTGGTGGGCGTGATTCCCCAGGCGCTGGTCGATAAAGAGCTGGCCAACCGCCAATGCGACGAGCTGCACATCGTGCAGACCATGCACGAACGCAAGGCCATGATGGCCGAGCGCAGCGATGCCTTTTTGGCCCTGCCCGGCGGCATCGGCACTTTTGAAGAACTGTTTGAAGTGTGGACTTGGCGCCAGTTGGGCTACCACGACAAGCCCCTGGGCCTGCTCAATGTGGCCGGCTACTACGACGGCCTGCTGGGCTTTCTGCAGACCAGCGTGGCCAGCGGCTTCATGGGCGAATGGCAGATGGGCCTGCTGCACGCCTCTACCGATGCCGAGGCACTGCTGCGCACGCTGGTGCAAGACGCCGGCCCCGACCAAGCGCCCGTCCCGCTGCGCTCGGTAATCTAACGGCCTTCAAAAACTGGCGCAGCGCAAGGCCAGCGCCACCGTGGAACTGGCTTTGCCAGGCCACTGGTGGCGTCCCCCTCAGGGGGAAGGCGCGCAGCGACTCAGGGGGGAGCCTTACACAGCCGCGTCGTCCAGATCCCCAGTACGGATACGCACCACACGCTCCACAGCCGTCACAAAAATCTTGCCGTCGCCAATCTTGCCGGTGCGGGCCACATTCACGATGGCGTCCACACAGCGGTCCACGTCCTCGGTTTTCACGACAACCTCGACCTTGACCTTGGGCAGGAAGTCCACCACGTACTCGGCGCCACGGTACAGCTCGGTGTGGCCCTTTTGACGGCCAAAACCCTTCACCTCGGTCACGGTGAGACCGGTCACGCCACACTCGGCCAGGGCTTCGCGGACTTCTTCGAGCTTGAAGGGCTTGATGACGGCGGTGATCATTTTCATGGCGGGTCTCCTGGAGGATGTAAAAAAATGGGGGCTGAAAGCGCAGCGCCGAAGCGTCACGCCCTGAATTTGCTGGTGATAGGGTAACGCCAGTCCTTGCCAAAGCTGCGGCGCGTGACGCGAATCCCTACCGGCGCCTGGCGGCGCTTGTACTCGTTGAGCTTGATGAGGCGCGTGACACGCTCCACATCGGCACGTTCAAAGCCGCTGGCGATGATGGACTCGATGGGCTCGTCGTTCTCCATGTAGCGCGCCACGATGGCGTCCAGCACCTCGTAGGGCGGCAGGCTGTCCTGGTCTTTCTGGTCGGGCCGCAGCTCGGCGCTGGGCGGGCGCGTGATGATGCGCTCTGGAATCGGACTGGCGCCCGTGCCATACGGGTCGTTGGCGTTGCGCCAGCGGGCCAGGTCGAACACGCGGGTCTTGGCCACGTCCTTGATCACGGCGAAGCCCCCTGCCATGTCACCGTACAGCGTGCAGTAGCCCGTGGACATCTCGCTCTTGTTGCCCGTGGTGAGCACGATGGAGCCGAACTTGTTGGACAGCGCCATGAGCAGCGTGCCCCGGATGCGCGCCTGCAGGTTTTCTTCGGTCGTGTCTTCGGGCAGCCCTGCAAAATCGCTGGCCAGTGCGGCCTTGAAGGCCTCGAACTGCGGCTTGATGGAGATCTCGTCGTAGCGCACGCCCAGGCGCTCGGCCATGTCGCGCGCATCGATCCAGCTGATGTCGGCCGTGTAGGGCGAAGGCATCATCACCGTGCGCACCTTGTCGGCCCCCAGCGCATCCACGGCAATCGCCAGCACCAGGGCCGAATCGATGCCCCCCGACAGCCCGAGCAGCGCACCGGGGAAGCCGTTCTTGCCCACATAGTCGCGCACGCCCAGCACCAGGGCATCCCACAGGTCGGCCTCCAGGCTTTTCTCCGGGGCCACCTCTGCTTCAATTTTGATAGCTGATTGCACTTGATGGACCTGCGCAAACACCAGTTTTTCTTCAAAACCTGGCCCCCGGCAGGCCACCAAGCCATCGGCGTTGAGCGCGAACGAGCGGCCTTCAAACACCACCTCATCCTGCCCGCCGACCAGGTGCGCGTACACCAGCGGCAAACCCGTCTCGGCCACACGCTCGCGCATGGTGGCTTCGCGCTCGGCGCTCTTGCCCAGGTGGAAAGGCGATGCATTGATCACCGCCAGCATTTGTGCCCCCGCTGCGGCAGCATCGCGTGCAGGGGTGGCAAACCACGCGTCTTCGCACACCAGCACCCCCACGCGCACGCCTTCCACCTCGAAGATGCAAGGCTTGTCGCCCGCCACAAAGTAGCGGCGCTCGTCAAACACCTGGTAGTTGGGCAGTTCGCGCTTGGCATAGGTCTGCTCGATCTGCCCATCGCGCAGCAGGCTGGCGGCATTGAAGCAAGCGCTGAACGCCGGAGCATCGGGCGCCACGGCCTGCGGGTGGCCCAGCACGATGGCCAGGCCTTTCAACCCCGCAGTCTCGCGGGCCACGGTTTTCACGGCATCATCACAGGCCGCAATGAAGGCGGGGCGCAGGAACAGGTCTTCGGCCGCATAGCCGCAAATCGCCAGCTCAGGCGTCAGCAGCAAACGGGCGCCCTGGGCATAAGCCTCGCGGGCCGCCGCAATGATCTTTTGGGCGTTGCCGGGCATATCGCCCACAACAAAGTTGAGCTGCGCAGTGCAAATGGAGAGCGTCATGGAACTGGAATCGGCCCCTGCGGCCAGGTTGAACACCGCCCACACGGGCCCGCAGCTTGCAAAACAAAACCGGGGCGTGCATGGCTGAATCTGCCATTATCGCCCGCGTACTTGCCACTGCGCTGGACGTGGATGCTGCGGCCTGGAACACCCTGCTGGCCCAGCAAAGCCACCCCACGCCCTTCATGCGCCACGAGTACCTGGCCGCCCTGGAGACCAGCGACAGCGCCACCCCACGCACCGGCTGGGCGCCGCGCTTCATGACCCTGTGGGAGGGCGACACCCTGATTGCCGCCTGCCCGCTGTACCTCAAGAACCACTCCTACGGCGAGTACGTGTTCGACTGGGCCTGGGCCAGCGCCTACGAACAGCACGGCGTGCCCTACTACCCCAAGGCCGTGATCGCCGTGCCCTTCACCCCCGTGCCGGGCAGCCGCCTTTTGGCCCGTGACGATGCTGCACGCGCCCTGCTGGTGCAGGCCGTGTGCCAGTGGTGCGAGGACGAAAACGTGTCGTCCGTGCACATCCTGTTTGCCAGCGACGACGACGTGCTGACCAGTGCGCAGCAAGACCTGATGCTGCGGCACACCGTTCAATTTCATTGGAAGAATGTGGCCCCCACGCTCCCCGCTGCGCGTGGTTCGCTGCCCCCCGAGGGGGCCCTCACCGCCTTGGGGCGGCCCGGCGGCGGCGAGAACGTTGCCCCCACGCTCCCCGCTGCGTCTGATGCACCCTCCCCCGACAGCACCTTGCCCGGCGGCGGCTCGGGCCAACCCTTCAAAGACTTCGACCACTTCCTTGCCAGCCTCTCCCAGGACAAGCGCAAGAAGATCCGCCAGGAGCGCCGCCGCGTGGCGGATGCCGGGGTCAGCTTCCGTTCGTCGCGTGGTGCGGACATCAGCGCAGCCGACTGGGATTTTTTCTACCGCTGCTACGAACGCACCTACCTCGAACACGGCAACCCGCCCTATCTCACGCGGGACTTCTTCGCCCGCATGGCGGCCCACATGCCCGAGGCCTGGCTGCTGTTTGTGGCCGAGCGCGACGGCCAGCCAATTGCTAGCAGTTTGATAGCTATCAGCGCTTTACCATCCAGCGCTGGCAGCCAAAAAGACCAAAACATTGTGGCCTACGGCCGGTATTGGGGCGCGCTGGAGCGCGTGGACTGCCTGCACTTCGAAGCCTGCTACTACCAGCCACTGCAGTGGTGCATCGAGCACGGCGTGATCCGCTTTGAGGGCGGCGCCCAGGGCGAGCACAAGATGGCCCGCGCCCTGCTGCCTGTGCAAGCCACCAGCGCCCACTGGCTGGCGCACCCGGCTTTTGCCGACGCGGTGGAGCGGTTCCTGCAGCGCGAAGGCGCCGGGGTGGCTGAGTACCTGAGCGAACTGCACGAACGCAGCCCGTTCAAGACAGCCTGAGCGAGCGCAACGCCAGCCCGCCCCACACCAGCTTGCACCAGCCTGACAACGCCACCAGCGCGTTGGATGCGCCCAACCTCGGGTTCTCCCGACCTCGGCACAGCTTTTGCAACGGCATACTGGCGGCCGCCCGCACCCGGGCTGCGCACCACGGCGGCCCATCCGCCCGCCCGTCAACCCACAGCACCCTCACCATGGCCGCTCCGCAGCATGTCCCATTTCTGACGGTGGAAGACGAAGACGACTGGGTCGTCTCATTCGCGCTGGGCCCACAGGGCGCCCACCGCCTCACCCTGGTACGTACCCCCCGGCTGGAATTCATGCTGCGGCCCGAGCAGCGCGGTGTGTCGGTGGGTGCCGAAGCGGGCCAGCGCCCCGCCCTGCTGGTCGCGGTGCAGTGGGGCCCCAAAAGCGTGGACGTGGTGTCCACCGCCAAGCGCTACAGCCTGGACATCAGCAAGGTGGACAACGCCACCCGCACGGCGGCACTGCGTGTGCTGGGCAAGATGAACTTTGACCAGCGGTTTCAGCTGGCAGGCAACTGACCAACGGCTGCAGACGGCCCGTCAAACGCTCACAAATAGATAGCTGTCTGCGCTTTCCTGACAAGCGCTAAGGGCCAATCTGATTCAAACATTCGGGCCAGCAGAGTGGGCCAATGCGGTCCATTTGCGCTCGCTCGCAGCGGACTCCACCACCTTTTCGATAAAGCGCACCCCCTCGGCACCATCTTCCACGCGCGGATAGTCGGCCGCCAAAGGGTCGGCCGCGCAGCCAGCGGCACGCGCGCGGATGTCGGCCGCCACACCCAGGTAGATGTTGGCAAAGGCTTCGATGAACGCCTCGGGGTGCCCCGCAGGGATGCGCCCGGCGCGCCGCGCCGATTCGCACAGCCACGGCGAGCCGCGCGTGAGGATGCGGCGCGGGCCGTCCACGGGGGAGTGGATGAGCTGGTTGGGCTCTTCCTGCCGCCAGGTGATGGTGCCCAGCGTGCCCGAGACCTGCAGGCGCAGGTCGTTCTCCAGCCCCGCTGCCACCTGCGATGCCACGATGAAGCCGCGTGCGCCGCTGTCGTAGCGCAGCAGCAGCTGGGCGTCGTCGTCCAGCTGCCGCCCGGCACCAAAGGTGGTGAGGTCCGCACACACCCAGGCGGGGTGCTGGCCGGTGACGGTGGCGGCCAGATTTTCGGCGTGTGATCCGATGTCGCCCAGGGTGCCTGCGCTGCCGCTGCGCGCCGGGTCCAGCCGCCAGTCGGCCTGCTTGTTGGCGCCGCCCTCTTCCACTGCGGTGGCCAGCCAGCCCTGGTTGTATTCGACGGTGATCTTGCGGAGCTGGCCCAGCACGCCGCTGTGCACCAGGTGGCGCGCCTCGCGCACCATGGGGTAGCCGGTGTAGTTGTAGGTCACGCCGAACACGGTGCCCGCCCTCTTCACGGCGGCCACCAGCTCGTCGGCCTGCGCGCTGGTGTGCACCAGCGGCTTGTCGCACACCACATGGAAGCCCGCCTGCACAAACGCCAGGGCCACCGGGTGGTGCACATGGTTGGGGGTGACGATGCTCACCAGGTCGATGCGCTCATGTGCGGGGCGGCGCAGTTGGTCGGCCAGCAGGTCCTGCCAGCTGCCGTGGTTGCGGTCGTCCGCCAGACCCAGTTCGGCGCCGGATGCGCGGGCCCGCTCGGGCGAGGATGACAGCGCACCGGCCACCAGCTCGAACTGGCCGTCGAGCGCCATGGCCTTGCGGTGCACCGCGCCGATGAAGGCGCCGTGGCCGCCGCCGACCATGGCGTAGCGGAGCTTTTGGGGACTGGACATACGAAACGCCTTTGCTCGCTGTGTGTTGTTGTTTTCGGTTTTGTGGACGGCGTGCGGCTAGGCCTGCTTGTCGCGCGCAAACACGGCGTCGAACGCGCCGGCAGCGGGCTTGAAGTCGAGCCGCTTGCAGAACGCCGCACTCTCCGTGGCGCCGTGCACGCGGTCCATGCGACTGTCCTCCCACTCCACGGAAAGCGGGCCCTGGTAGCCGATGTCGTTGAGCGCGACGATGATGGATTCGAAATCGATCATCCCGCGCCCCACGCTGCGAAAGTCCCAGTTGCGCCGCGCATCGCCAAAGCTGGTGTGCCCGCCAAAGGTGCCCACCGTGCCATCGCCCTTGCCCCACCACACGTCCTTCATGTGGGCGTTGTAGATGCGGCCGGCAAACTGGCGGATGAACTTCACGTAGTCCACGCCCTGGTAGGCCAGGTGACTGGGGTCGTAGTTGAAGCCAAAGCGCTTGTTGCTGCCCACGGCTGCAATCGCGCGCTCGGCCGAGGCGATGTCGAACGCGATCTCGGTGGGGTGCACTTCGAGTGCAAAGTTGATGTCGTGCGCTTCGAACACATCGAGGATGGGGCCAAAGCGCTTCGCAAAATCAGCAAAGCCCTTGTCCCAATATTCCTGAGTGGTGGGCGGGAAGGCATAGATCGAATGCCACACCGATGAGCCGGTGAAGCCCGTCACTGTCTTCACGCCAAACTTCGCGGCAGCGCGCGCCGTGTCGGCCAGCTCGGCAGCAGCGCGCTGGCGCACACCCTCGGGCTTGCCATCGCCCCACACATGGGGCGGAAGGATGGACTGGTGGCGCTCGTCGATCAGATCGCACACGGCCTGGCCCACCAGGTGGTTGCCAATGGCAAAACACTGCAGGCCGTGCTGGGCCAGCAATGCGTGTTTGTCTTTGACGTACTGGGGCGACGACAGCGCCTCCCGCACGTTGAAATGGTCGCCCCAGCAGGCCAGCTCCAGGCCGTCGTAGCCCATGCTTTTGGCCAGGGGCGCGAGTTCTGCCAGCGGCAGGTCGGCCCACTGGCCGGTGAAGAGGGTGACGGGTCTTGGCATGGCGGCTCCAAGGGACGTTGGGTTGCAGGTTCGAAGCGGCTATAAGCTATATTTTCAATAGCTGCTAGCGCTTACTGGATAAGCGCTAGATGCCAATTTGGCTTGATTTTTCACACATCTCAGATCGCCCCTCACACCCTCTCCCCTGGTGGGAGAGGGCCGGGGAGAGGGGGGAGTGAAACGGGCGCGGCGCGGAATGCAGCCCCCCTCTCCCCCACCCTCTCCCGCGAGGGGAGAGGGGGTCAACCCCCAGCGCCGCTGCGGGTGCACGGGCTGATGTCCTCATCTGAGGGATGTTCCTGATCAGGCAACTTGACTCACATTGACGCCATCAAAACGGCGAATCAGGAAAGTAGAAGTCCTTCGCCGTTTCCTTCGTGATCAGCACCGACGGAATGATGGTGTTGGCGGGCAGCTTCTCGCCCTTGATCCGCGCCTCGGCCGTGAGCTTGATCGAGTCGTAGATGAACTTGGGGCTGTACGACACGTTGGCCTGGATCAGCGGGTTGCTGCCGTCCATCAGCGTCTTGATCATGCCCTTGGCACCCGCGCCGCCGAACACCAGCTTGATGTCCTTGCGCTTGGCCTGCTCGATGGCCTTGAGCACGCCCACGGCCATGTCGTCGTCGGCAGCCCACACGGCGTCGATCTGCGGGAAGCGGGTCAGGTAGTCCTGCATCACCTTGAAGGCGTCGTCGCGGTTCCAGTTGGCGTACTTGGCGTCCAGCAGCTTGATGCCGGGGTGGTTCTTCAGCACGCTGTTGAACGCGTCCATGCGCTCGTTGTCCAGCGTGGTCGCAATGCCGCGCATGGCCACCACGTTGCCCTTGCCGCCCAGCGCTTTGGCGATGTACTCGGCCGGAATCTTGCCGAACGCCGTGTTGTCACCCGCCACATACGCGTCCTGCGCGCTGGTGTCGGTCAGGCCCCGGTCCACCACCGTCACGTACACGCCCTTGGCCTTGACCTGGGCCACGGGCTTGGTCAGCGCGGCGGATTCGAACGGGAAGATCACCAGTGCATTGATCTTGTTCACCGTCACCAGGTCTTGCAGCTGGTTGGCCTGCTCGGGCGCGCCACCTGCGGTCTTCACGATGACCTGCAGGCCGGGGTGGGCCTTCTCCAGGTCCTTCTTGGCCTGGTTGGCCCAGTAGACGATGCCGCCGGTAAAGCCGTGCGTGGCCGACGGAATGGCCACACCCACCACCGTCTTGTTGGCCTGCGCCATGGCGGGGGCGGCCAATGCGAAGGCGGCGGCGCCCACGGCCGAGAGGGCCAGGCGGCGGGTGAAAGAAAGTTGGCTGTTCATGCGTTGTCTCCTGTTGCTTTGGAATATGGCCATGGAAGCTGGCCGGCTGGGGAACACGAAAGTCAAACGACCTACCGAGAAAACCAATCCAGAAAATCCATCACCGTTTTCCGCGCTGCATGAACGCTACGGCAATGATCACGAAGCCCTGCACCGCCGCATTCAGGTACACGCTGATGATGCTGGTGAGGTTGAGGATGTTGCTGATGACCGAGAGCAGGATCGCGCCCACCACCGTGCCGGTGATACTGCCCGCCCCGCCTTTCAATACCGTGCCGCCCACGATGACCGCGGCAATCGCCTCCAGCTCCCACAGCAGCCCCGTGGTGGGCGATGCGGACCCGAGGCGCGGCACATACAGCAGTGTGGCGATGCCCACGCACACCCCGAGCAGCATGTACGCGAGGATCTTGATCTTGTGCACATCTACCGCCGCGTACTGCGCCACCTGCTCGTTGGAGCCGATGGCCTGCACATAGCGGCCATAGGCCGTGCGGTTCAGGATGACGCCGCCGATGACAGCCACCAGCAGAAAGATCCACACGGGGATGGGCACGCCCAGCAGGTTGGCGTAATACACCGGGCTGTAGATGTCCGACAGATCGTTCTCCAGCGTGATCGCCCCGCCGTTCGAGAAATACGTGAGGTAGGCGCGGAAGATGCCCAGCGTGCCCAGCGTGACGATGAAGGGCTCGATACGCCCCTTGGTGATGAGCAGCCCATGCACCAGCCCGAACACCGCGCCCAGCACCACCGCCAGCAGCATGCCCACCACCACGGCCGCCATCGGCGAGCCCAGCACGGGCGCCATCGCGTTCATGAACAAGATGACCGAGCCCGCGATCAGCGCCGCCATGGACCCCACTGACAAATCGATGCCGCCCGAGATGATCACAAAGCACATGCCCACCGCGATGATGCCGATGAAGGCCGTGCGCGTGAGCACGTTCATCACGTTGTCGTAAGTAGCAAAGTTGCTGTTGAGCAGCGTGCCGGCAACGCACAGCAGCACCAGGCCGATGACCGGGCCCAGACCGTGCAGCTTGCCCCACCAGGCCGTGGCGCCGCCGTGGCGGCCTGCACCGGGCACAGCGGGTGCTGCGGCAGCCGCTGCGGTGGGTGCGTTTTCAGCGGGTACCTGTGGCATGTGCAATCAACTCCTCTTCGGTCAAATTTGGCTCTTGCAGCGTGGTCTGCAGCCGCCCGGCGCGCATCACCGCCACGCGGTGGCACAGGCCGATCAGCTCCATCAGTTCAGACGAAATCACCACAACAGCCAGCCCCTGCTCTGCCAGGCGCTGCACCAGGTGATAAATCTCGCGCTTGGCGCCCACGTCCACGCCGCGCGTGGGCTCGTCCAGCACCACCACGCTGGGGCCGGGGTGCAGCACCTTGGCCAGCGCCAGCTTTTGCTGGTTGCCGCCCGACAGCGACGACGCGCGCACCTCCAGCGAGCCGGTGCGGATGCCGAACTCCTGCACCGCATCGCGCAGCGCGGCCTGCTCGGCCGCCGGGTCGAGCCAGGGCTTGGCGTACCGCTCCAGCGCCATCAGCGTCAGGTTGGGCCGCAGGCTGAAGTGCACGTGCAAGCCCTTGCCCTTGCGGTCTTCGCTCAGGTACGTCAGGCCGTGGCGCGCCGCATCGCGCGGGCTTTTCAAATTCACCGGTTTGCCCGCCAGCTCCACCGTGCCGGCCGAACGCGGGCGCAGGCCCAGCAGGCCCTCGAACAGCTCGGTGCGGCCAGCGCCCACCAGCCCGGCAAAGCCCAGAATCTCGCCACGCCGCACGTCAAAGCTCACCTCCTCTGCCCAGCCCGGCACCGAGAGACCGCGCACCTTGATGGCGGGCTCTCCACCCGCAGGCGCAGGCCGCTTGGGCGGGAACAAATCGGCCAGCTCACGCCCCACCATCAGGTTGGCCATCTGCCGCCGCGTCACGCTGGCCGTGGGCTCGCGCGCCACCAGCAGGCCGTCGCGCATCACCACCACCTCGTCGGTGGTGCGCTCCACCTCGTCGAGCTTGTGCGATATGTAGATGATGGTCACGCCCGCAGCCTTGAGCCCGGCCATCAGCGCAAACAGGCGCTCCGTCTCGCCGGGGGTCAGCGTGGCGGTGGGCTCGTCCATGATGAGCAGGCGCGCATTGCGGGCCAGCGCACGGGCAATCTCCACCAACTGCTTTTCGGCCACGATGAGCTTGCGCACCCGCGTGTCCGGGTCCAGCGGCAAGCCCACTTTGGCAAGCGCCTCGCGCGTCTTCTCGCGCATCGCCTTGTCATCCAGAAAAAGCCCGCGCTTGATCTCGTGGCCCAGAAAGATGTTCTGCGCAATCGTCAGGTCGTCCGCCAGGTTGAACTCCTGGTGGATGAGCACAATGCCCTGCGCCTCGGCCGCGCGCGATCCGCCGCCCGGGGCGCGCACCGCGCCGTCCACCACCACCTCGCCGGTGGTCGGGCTCTCGTACCCCGCCAGAATCTTCATCAGCGTGGACTTGCCCGCGCCGTTCTCGCCCAGCAGGCCGTACACCCGGCCCGGCTGCAGCGCAAAGCCGACGCCGTGCAACACGCGCACGGGACCAAACTCCTTGGTCACATTGCGGAACTCGACGGCTACGCTCATCGCGCTGCCCCTGTTCCTACAACTGCTCCAGCGCCCGCACCCGTCACCGAACCCGCACGCGACAGGCTCTCCTGCATCGCCAGCACGCCCGCACCCACCACACCGGCATCGTCGGCCAGCGGCGCGTATTGAATCTCCAGGTGCCGCGTAGAGAGCGCTAGCGACCGGTGGTACACGCTCTGCCGCACCGACGCGAGGAACAGCGGCCCCATGTCCGTCACCCGCCCCGCAATGAACACATGCGACGGGTTGAAGAAGTTGACGATGGACGCCAGCATCTGCCCCACCAGGCTGCCCGCGCGCTGGATGATGGCGTTGGCCGCCACATCGCCCGTGCGGCTGGCCTGGGCCACGTCTTCAATCGTCAGCATGCCCGTGCTCTGCAGCCGCTCCGCCAGCAGTGCGCTCTCGCCGCGCTGCGCGGCCTCAGTGGCCATGCGCGCCATGGCGGGCGCTGCAGCCATCGCCTCCACACAACCCTGGTTGCCGCAGTGGCAGCGCGGGCCGTGCTGGTCCACACAGATATGGCCCACGTCGCCCGCCGAGCCATTGGCGCCCCGGTACACCTGCCCGTGGCACACAATGCCGCAGCCAATGCCCGTGCCCACCTTGATGACCAGAAAGTTGGGCAGATTGCGCTGCAGCCGGTACATCTCGCCCAGCGCCATCAGGTTCACGTCGTTGTCCACAAACACCGGCGCGGCAAACGCCTCGCGCAGGTAGTCGCGAATGGAAAAGCCGTCCCAGTCGGGCATCAGCGGCGGGTTGACGAGCTGCCCGCTTTCAAAATCCACCGGCCCCGGCACGCCCATGCCAATGGCAATCACCTGGTTAGGCGCCAGCCCGCAGCGCGCCAGCAGCTCCCGCATCAGCCCCCGCACCCGCGCCAGGATCACGCCCGGCCCCTGGCGCACATCAATGGGCTCGCGGTGCCGCGCCAGCACCGTCATGTCGGGCCGCATGATGGCTATTTGCATGCTGGTGGCGCCCAGGTCGGCGCCAATCACCACGCCCAGGGTTTCGCTTAAACGCAGGGTTTCGGCCCGTCGGCCGCCAGAGGATTCCTGCAGGCCCACCTCGTCGAGCAGGCCTTCATCGAGCAGCGCCGCGACCATGGCGTTGGCCTTGCTCTTGGAAAGGGCCAAGCGCTGCGCCAGCGCATTGCGCGACGCGCCTGCGGACCAGAAGATGGTCTGCAAGACGCTCAGGTCTTCAGTGCCGCAGTGACTCCAGCGGGTGGATGGCAAGGCTTGTCTCCTGTCATGTTTATGTGCAGCACCTCATGGGGGTGGGCGCTTGACAGGGATGCTATGCGGTCTACTTTGGCCGGGCAAGACTGAACTTTGACCCAATTTAAACCGAAAAATTGGGTTGAGAGCTAAATTCAGGCTTTGACGAATTTAGCTTCACTCAAAAATTTTGACAGCTCTGCACATTTCTGAGAATTCTTAAAGAAGACTGCCAGATATGAATCTGGATAATTTGTTTTAATAAAATCCTCAATATAAATTACTGATTGATCGATAAAATCGCTTAGCTTTGTTGAATTAGCGATAAGCTTTTGCCCGCCAATATTAAATGCAGCCCAAGAAATTATCCTATTACCATGAATGAGTATTTGCTTTTTTCTCTGCGTTGCTGCAAGCTGGCGAAGTTGTATTGAATGATCAACCCTCCGTCCTTGCTGAACTACAGACCAAGCTTCCTCACCCGTGATGCTTGACTTGAATAGAGAACTGTAACTAGAAGACTTCCGGTCAAGTAGAGAACCCACATTTCTCTTAGCGATGACTGACTGCGAGACAGAAGGATCTGCGCAAGCGAGCGCGATCATCATTTCTTGCACATCAAAGCCTTTCGCTGTATCGATAACATTTTCGCCAGACCTAAAAACGTATTGCACGCCTTTTGAATGAAGTTCATTTTTGAGCCTAGTTTGATTAGGATCAAGCGCTAGGAAGTCTTTTTCTTCAACTTTGTTTTGGCGGTTAGTTGCGACCGTAACCACATCCGTAAAACCAAGGGGCGCTCCTTCTAGTGATATTACTTTTATCATTGCAAACGCTTTAGCCAAGTTCCCCGAATACTTTTCCGAGGCTTTCGCAATGGACCCGACTGTTTGAGCGCCATTTACAATCTGAATTCCCTGAAACACGAACGTACCCGCCTGCCGAGTGTCGCCCCCGAACGCAGTTTTAGAGAACTGGGTGCAAATTGCAGTTACTCCGTTATTTAAATACCAAAACTCTTCCGGTTTAGTTGCCAGCGTGGCGACGATTTGGTTATTAACTTCCCCATCCCCCAGAAAAGATCTAATGTTTGGCTCAAACAATGACTCACCCACGTCAGCATACAATTTCGCGAGATCCGTGCAAGATATTCTTCCGTATAGCGCTTGATACGGCTCCATCGACTGCCCCCAATCAAGCAGCATTGCTGTAAATGGGGGTTGAGCTGAAAGAGTTGCCGTACGGAAGTACCGGTGCAAAGTTTTTAAATCCAGCACTTTGACTGTTAAGTACTCTGTGACTGCATTCTGGTCCTGCTCAAATTGAGACAACACTTCTCGACACTCTTCGCCCAAAGGATTATCACCGGTAAAGGCAACAGCGACTACCACGGAAACATCAGGCTTTAACAAAGCTTGGTCTATAGCAGATTTGTGGTTTTTAAACTTCGGCGAAAATGAATCCCAGTTTGCAGCAAGGACCAGCCTGACGCCATGCAAGAATTTTAATATATCCCCCTTGGATATCGTCTTTGTTCCATTGGAATGCCACTTGGATTGAACGAAAACCAGTGTGTTTCTCGACTCATCAAAGTAACACCCATCTATTCCTTGGTCCCTTACTCCGTCAAACACAGCCGAAGCGGCTTGAGCAATTGAGGCGCCAGTCAGTCCACAAATAGAAAAAGCAGTGAGAGACCTGCTAAGCGTCGCCGCTTTCTTATCATCAGAGGATTTTTCCGAGAGGTCTGCGACATCAATAGATGCGGCAAGCGCATTAGAAAAGTATTGCTCAAGCTGACGGACATGAACTGACATTTTGGCTTTCAGTTAATCTTTGAATTGATGACCAATAGGGCCGCTTCATCCTAGCCCAAGTTACATATGAATGCACTGAAATTTTGCTCACAAATTTCGTCGCAGCTTGTCACGCGAGCCTAGTCCTCCAATTCCAGCGAGCCGCCTGCGCCCACCACCAAAGCCTCCATGCTGCGAAGATTTGCTCTCATTTTTATAGCTTACAGCGCTTGATTAATAATCGCTACAGCCTTTTTTAAATCGTATTCCCGTGGTGAATTTGCTTGCCTGGACTGCATAAGCGTGATCCGCCAAGCTGGCCCCTAGCAAAGATCACGCGGCACCACCTCCACCGCTTCGCACCAGCGGTGATAGTCCGCCCGCCGATCCGCAATAGTGATCCGCTGCCGCACCGTGTGATGCGGCCCCAGGTATTCCACACTGCCCTTGACCACCACATGCACCAGCAGCGTTTCGGTACCCGTCGCCTCCCACCAGTCCACATTGCCGGCGGGCTCGTGGATGTAGTCGCCCGGCCGCACCACGCGGCCGTCGTTCAAGCGGCGCTCGCCCGCCAGCGTCAGGGCGTGCACTTCGCCCGTGTGCCGGTGCAGGCCCAGCCGCGTGCCGGGCGACAGGCGCATCAGTTCCACCCAGCCGGCATCGTCGGGCAAGAACTGGATGGGCAGGGACCACTTGCCTTCGCCTTCAGGAATCCAGTCCGCCAGGCCTGCGCGCTCCAGCGTCTGGGCCACGATCACATCGGCAAGATGGTTGTTCGTTGTCGTCATCGTCGTCATGTCGGTGCTCCTGGGTAAGTAGCTACTGGTTGATGGCTCGCTTGATTGCTTGATTGCTTATTGCTCGGGGTGCTGGTGGCGGTATTCCTGCGTGCGGCCGCCAAAGCCGTATGCGGCGGCGCGCACGTCCTGCACGTAGACGTAGCTTTCGGGGTGCAGCGCGCCCAGCAGGCCCTCGAAGGCTGCGAACGCCTCGGCGATGTAGCGCGCCTTCTCGGCCTTGGTGTTGGTCTCGTCCACCACCTTGACGTCGAAGTAGAAGCTTGATTGCTTGAGGTCGGCCAGCGACCGGCCGGCGACGTACCAGTCGGCCGGGTCCACAAAGGTGATGACCACAGCGGTGAGGTCGCGCCGCTTGCCGAGCACGCGGGTGGTCAGGTCCAGCAGGGTGTCTGCAATGCGGGCAGACAGCTCGGGTGTGCGTTGGGCAGACACTTTGACGTTGAGGATGGGCATGGAGGGCTCCTGTTGAATGCATCGGGTTGAACGAGCCTTCACTGTAGAAATTGCGCCCCGCCACGGAAACCGCCCGTGGCGATAATGGCTTTTGCTCCGCACGCAAAGGCGCGCACGATGAAAAATCAACCCCGCTCCTTCCTCCCCGATCCGGCCGACCTGCGGTGGCTGGTGCGGTCGCTCGACCTGCGCTCGTTTTCTGCAGCGGCGCGTGAGATGGATGTGGCGGTGTCGGTGGTCGCGCGCGGTGTGGACCGGCTGGAGGCCGGCTACGGCGTGCGCTTGCTGCGCCGGTCCACGCACGGCCTGTCGGCCACGCCCGAGGGCGCAGAACTGGCGCAGGAAGCGCGTGCCTTGCTGGCGCAGCTGGAGGACATCGGTGCATCGCTGTCGGACCAGCGCAGCCGCGTGGCGGGCACCTTGCGCCTGGCCTCCAGCCAGGAGATTTGCGAGGCGCTGGTGCTGCCCCACCTGGCGGACCTGCAGGCGCGCTACCCCGCGCTGCGGGTGGAGCTGCTGGCCGATGACCGCGTGGCCGACCTGGTGACGGAGGGCATCGACGTGGCGCTGCGCACCACCGTGGGCCACAGCGACCTCGTGGTGGCGCGCGCGCTGGGCCGGTTCGAGCGGCGCCTGTACGCGGCCCCTGGATATTTGGAACAGCACGGCACGCCCGCCGAGCCTAGCGAGCTGCAGCAGCACCACACCGTCACGCACACCGCGCAGGGGCCTGCCGTGACCTGGGCTTTTCGCGATGCACAAGGCAAGCCGCTGGAGGTGACCGTGCGCTCGCGCCTGGCCGCCAGCAGTTCGGCCCTGGTGCACCACGCACTGGTGAGCGGCGCGGGCATCGGCATGCTGTCCAGCCCGCTCGCGGCGGCCGATGTGGCGCAAAGCCGGTTGGTGGAGGTGCTTGCGCCTTTTGCGTCCCGCACGGTGCACACGCTGTACGCGGTGTCGTCACCGGGCCGGCGCAATGCGGCCAGGGTGAAGGCGGTGATTGATTTTTTGGTGAAAGCGTCGAAGGACCGGTGGGCGCTGGCGCCTGTGCGTTGAAGGTGTTTTGTGCACCACGGGCTGGCTGGCAC
The DNA here is from genome assembly GCF_916855635.1 of Acidovorax sp. Leaf73. Lineage (NCBI taxonomy): Bacteria > Pseudomonadati > Pseudomonadota > Betaproteobacteria > Burkholderiales > Comamonadaceae > Acidovorax > Acidovorax sp. Leaf73. The sequence continues at coordinate 481,087 of NZ_CAKASI010000001.1, read as the reverse complement.
GGGGGCCGGTGACCCCAGCCGCAAGAAAGCCTGGGGGTGCGCAAGGTGCGGGCACGCGGGGTCAGTGAGTTGCCCCGCTTTCGTTGGTTGCTAGCAGGCCGATGCCACCCAGCCCCGGAACGCAAAGCCCATGTAAAACATCTGCACATCGCTGAATCCGGCCTCGCGAAGGATCGCTTCGTCTTCCTGCGGCGTCAGCACCGCCAGCTCCGCCGCAATCTTGTCTCGCGCCCTGGCCGCGTGCTCCAGCGGCACACCGGACGCCACCTGAAACGCGGCGTAGCGTGACAGCCACAGATCGCGCTCCCCTGCCCCGCCCTCGCCGCCAGGGCCAGCGCCATCCGCCACGCTCAGATGCGCCGCCACTAGCGGCGCCCCGGGCTTCAGCCGCCGCCGGATCTCCGCCGCCATGGCCGCACGCTCCTCGCGCGGCACAAAGTGAAAAGTCAGCAGGCACGTAGCGCCGTCGAACGGCCCGGCCGGTGCGCTCTGCACATAGCCGTGGTGCAGCGCCACGCGGTCACCAGGTACGCCCGCGCTCTGCAGCCGCTGCGCCGCCAGGTCCAGCATGGGCTGGCTGGGGTCCACGCCGTCGAAGCGCCAGCCGGGGTGCGCCCGCGCCATGTCTTCCAGCTCCAGCCCGCCGCCTGCGCCCACCACCAGCACGCGACCATCGGCGGGCACGCGCTCGGCCAGCAGGATACGGGACATGCGCAGCAGGCTGTCGTAGCCAGGCACGTTGCGGCGGGGGCCATCGGCGTAGCGGGCGACGGCAGTGGGGTCGGAGAAGGGGGATGCGGTGGGATGGGTCATGGTGTGTGGTGCGCGCGGTGGGTACTGCGCTGTTGCGATGAGTTTGTCCAACGGGTTTGCCAGGTCAGCGCAGGGTTTCGGCAAGCTCAACCCGAATGGTTAGGGCGGGCAACGTCTGTCAGAAATTAAGCCAAATTGGCCTCTAGCGCTTATTCATCAAGCGCTAGCAGCTATCAATTCAGTAGCTTCCTGTTCGTGCGCCAGCACTGTTTCTGGTTGCATGCTAGCATCACGCAACTTTAAATGTTGCATGAAACGAGATAGCCGACTTTCCAATGTTCTCCACGCGCTGCTGCACATGGCAGAGATGGAGGGGCCTGCTACATCTGAGGCCATGGCGCGGGCCATGCAGACCAACCCCGTGGTGGTGCGCCGCCTGATGGCGGGGCTGCGGTATGCGGGCTTTGTCACCTCGGCGAAGGGGCATGGCGGCGGGTGGGTGCTGTCGTGCCCGCTCACCGACATCACGCTGCGCGACATCTACGAGGCGCTGGGCGCGCCCACGCTTCTGGCGGTGGGCAACAGGGTGGAGAGCCCCGGCTGCATCGTCGAGCAGGCGGTGAACCGCGCGCTGACCGACGCCTACCAGGCGGCCGAAGAGGCGCTGCTGGCGCGGCTGGGCGAGGTAACGCTGGCGCAGCTGTCGGCCGAGTTTCATGAACGCATGGTGGCTGGGTGCCACGGTCACAAGGAGATGGAGCATGGCGACGGCAGCAATGGCAAAAACCCAGGCGTATGAGGTGATCGTGATAGGCGGCAGCTTTGCCGGCCTGTCGGCCGCGATGCAACTGGCGCGTGCCCGGCGGCGGGTGTGTGTGGTGGACGCAGGCCAGCCGCGCAACCGGTTTGCGGCAGCGTCGCACGGCTTCTTCGGGCAAGACGGCGAGCCGCCGCTGGCAATGATCGAGCAGGCGCGGCGCAAGCTGGCGGCCTACCCCACGGTGGTTTTTGTGCAGGGCACGGTGGTGGCGGCCACGGCGCAGCAACGCGCCGGGTCACCAGAGAACGGGTTTGAAGTGGTGCTGGACGATGGCGCAACCATGGAGGCGCACAAGCTGGTGCTGGCGTTTGGCGTGCAGGATGGTTTGCCTGAGATTGCAGGCCTGCGCGAGCGCTGGGGCGCATCGGTTTTGCACTGCCCGTATTGCCATGGGTATGAATTTGCGGGCCAGCGGCTGGGCGTGCTGTACCACTCGGCAGGCTCGGCCATGCACGCGCAGCTGATTGCCGACTGGGGCCCGACCACCCTCTTACTGAATGGCGACACCACGCTGGAAAGCACCGAGCGCGAGCGGCTGCTGGCGCTGGGCATCACCATCGAGCCCGCGCCCATCGCCGCGCTGGAAGGCCCGGGCCAGGCGCTGCAGGGCGTGCGCCTGCAGGCCACCGGCAGCGGTGACGCGCGCGTGGTGCCGCTGGCTGCGCTGTATGTGGCAGCCACCACCCGCCCTGCCAGCCCGCTGGCCGAGCAGCTGGGCTGCGCGTTTGACGATGGGCCCATGGGCCCGTACCTCCGCACCGATGCCAACAAGATGACCACCGTGCCCGGCGTGTATGCCGCTGGCGACCTGACGCTGATGCGGCACAACGCCACGCTGGCCTCGGCCGAAGGCGTGCTGGCGGGTGTGGGGGCGCACCAGGCGCTGGTGTTTGGGCAATAAGAGCAGCTAACAAAACTCTTCTGGCGTTGTTGCCGCGTCTTGTCGTACTGCTCGTATTGCCTGCGACGCAGCGCCTAGCCAGAACCGCTTCGCTCATTTTTGTCAGCCGCTCTAAGTAGCGCAGCGCTGCTGCGGCACCAGGCTACAAAGTAGCAAGATCGGCTAAGTACCGGCGCGCAAGCTGCGGCACACTCTGCGGCCATGAGCCTGGACCAGAGCGCCGATCAGCACTACCGCGACCGCGTGGCCCGCGTGATCGCCCACATCGTGGCGCACCCGCTGGCAGCGCATCGGCTAGAGGACCTGGCCGCCATTGCCCATTTTTCCCCTTTCCACTTCCACCGCGTCTACAGCAGCATTGCGGGCGAAACCGTGGCCGCCACGGTGCGCCGCGTGCGCCTGGCCTTGGCCACGCGGCTGCTGGAGCAAGGCGGGCAGAGCATCACCCAGGTGGCACTGGAGGTGGGCTACGACAGCCCGCAGGCCTTCACCCGTGCGTTCAGCCAGTTCACCGGACAGTCGCCACGGGCGTTCCAGCGGGACATGCACCGCCTCATCCTTGATTCAGGCGCCACAAACGCGCACGCAAACACGCATACAAAGGCCGAGCAAACGCTGGCCGTGCAGATCGTTGAGCGCCCGGCGCAACGCCTGCATGCGTTGCGCCACCAGGGGCCGCCATCCACCATCCCCCACACGCAGCGGCGGCTGTACCTGCAGTGCGGCCAGCGCGCGGTCCACCGGCTGGGCGCATCGTGCGGAGACCCGCAGGACGTGGAGGGCGGCGGCTTTCGCTACTACGCGGCCGTGGTGCTCCCCGACGCGCCCTCAGCGGCAGACAACGGGCTGGAACGGCTGGACATCCCCGCGGGGCTGTACGCACGCCACACGCTCACCGGCCCCTATACGCGCATCAACGCGGCACTGGCGGCCATCCACACACGCTGGCTCCCGGCCAGCGGCTACGAGCCGGACGACCGCCCCACGCTGGAGCACTACCTCAACTCGCCCCGCAACGCCGCGCAGGCGGACCTGCGCACCGACCTGCTGATTCCCATCCGACCCACCCCATCCCTATGACCCGTTTTCGCCGGCTCTTTCGTTCCCTTTTGCCCGCAGCGCTGTGCTGCGCCGCCACCCTGGCCCACGCTGCAGGCTTTGCCTTTATCGAGGTGCCTGCTGACAAGGACGGGCCCGCGCTGCGCGGCGCCGTGTGGTCGCCCTGCAGCACGCCGCCGGGCCGCATCGACCTGGCGCCGCTGGTGGTGCAAGGCACGCGTGACTGCCCCGTAGCTGGCCAGGGCCTGCCGCTGGTTGTGGTGTCGCACGGCGCGGGCGGATCGGCCCTGGGGCACCACGACACGGCGGCCACGCTGGCCGACGCAGGTTATGTGGTGGCCGCCATCAGCCACCCGGGTGACAACTTTCAGGATCTGAGCCGCCAGGGCTACCTGTCGGCCTTTGCCACGCGGCCGGTGGACATGAAGCGGCTCACGGATTACATGCTGGGCGCCTGGCCCCAGCGCGCGCAGCTGGACGCGGGCAAGGTCGGTTTCTTCGGCTTTTCACGCGGCGGCTACACGGGCCTGGTGGCCATCGGCGCCGTGCCGGACTGGACGTCACGGCAAGACCTGTGCTCGCCGCTATCCACCCGGCCCTTGTGCGGCGAGATCCGGCGCAAAGAAATCCCCGCCACTCCTGCGCCGGACCCGCGCATTCGGGCGGCAGTCATCGTCGACCCCTTGAGCGTCTTCGATGCCAAGGGCCTGGGGCACGTCAAAACCCCCATCCAGTTGTGGGCCTCGGCGCTGGGTGGTGATGGCGTCACGCTGCAAAGCGTGGAGACGGTGCGCCAGGGCCTGCCCAGCGCACCCGACTGGCAGCTGGCGGCCAACGCCGGGCACTTCGCCTTTCTGGCGCCTTGTTCGCCTGCGTTGGCCGACGTGGCACCGGAGATTTGCCGTGATGCACCGGGGTTTGACCGGGCGGCTTTTCACCAGGGTTTCAATGCCCAGGTGCTGGCTTTCTTTCAGCGGCACATCGCGGCAGCCAAAGCGCCCTGAGGGCAGGCTGGGATTCGTCGCACCCACATGGCCCGTGGGTTGACGCAGCCAGCGCCTGCCACCTACACTGCCAACCTCGCATCTGGTCCTTGGGACCGGAGCGACCGCAAAGCCCTCCACCACCGTTGAGGGTTTTTTTTCGTCCGCCCTATGGAAAGCTCTCCCTGCTTGCAGAGAGGGCTTTTTGCATTTCTGGAGCCTTTTTCTCATGCACACCGCTTCGACCCACACCGCCCCCGCAGCCGTTGCCGGCACCGCCCCCCGCATTCACCTGGTCATCGGCCCGGTGGGAGCGGGCAAGTCCACTTTTGTGCGCCACCTGGTGCAGCAGCACCGCGCCGTGCCGCTGAACCTGGACGACTGGATGGCCACGCTGTTCTCGCCTGACCGGCCCGACACGGCTGACATGGCCGATGTGATGGCCTGGTATGTGCCGCGCACGCTGCGCTGCCTGGCGCAAATCTGGAAGACCGCCGAAGCCGTGCTGGATGCGGGCCACGATGTGGTGCTGGAGGTAGGCCTGATCCAGCAGCACCAGCGCGACGCCTTCTATGCCCGCATGGGGCTGTGGGCCGACGCCATGGTGGTGTATGTGCTCGATGCTCCGCGCGAGGTGCGCCGCGAGCGTGTGTTGCGGCGCAATGCCGAACAGGGAGCGACGTTTTCGATGGTGGTGCCGCCGCACATCTTTGAGCTGGCCAGCGACCTGTGGCAACCGCCCGGCGATGTGGAGGGCGCGGAACGCACCGTGGTGTTTGTGCCGTTGGCGGAGCGGTAGGCCGTGGTTGCAGCTGTGCTTGCACGCAGGCCCTTCCGTGGCGATGGAAGTGCCCCGGGGCCCGACCACCTCGACTACATGAACTGCGCGCGCAGCCCCACCATGAGGCGCCTGCCCGCTGCGGGCTCGAAGTAGCGGCCGTTGGCGTCGTTCACGATGAGGGTGGCTGCGTGGTGGCGGTTGAACACGTTGTCGAGCCGGGCCCAGAGCTGCCAACGCGTCGTGCCTGCACCTGCACCTGGACCTGCTTGTTGGCCGCCCCAACCGTAGGCCGCGTGCAGGCCCAGCACGGCAAAGCCGGCGGCCCGCTCGCTGTTGATATCGTTGGCAAACACGGGGGCCGACACGTTCGCCGTGGCGCCCAGCTGCCAGCGCGTTGTGGGCGCGTAGTCGATGGCAAGCTGCACAGCGTGCCGCGCTGTGCCCGGCAACTGGTTGCCTGTGGCGACGATGGCTCCCCCCGCCCCTGCGTAGGCGCTGCCAAAGTGGGCATCCAGGTAGGTGTAGCTGGCGCGCGGGGCCCAGGCGCCCCACTTGGCACGCCAACCCAATTCAAGCCCCCGGCGCCGCACGTTGTCCACGTTCTGGAACACCGAGCGGCCGTTGACCGTGGCCGCGGGCACGATCTCGCCCTGGCTGCGGGTGTCGAACCATGCCAGCTCCAGCTGCTGGTGGGTGCCTTGCCACTTGGCGCCCAACTCCCACTGGCGGCTGCGGGCGGCAGCCAGGCCGAAATTGGGGCCGGTGTTGCCGGTGCTGTAGGCCATCTCGGCCAGCGTGGGGGTTTCAAAGCCCTGGCCTACGTTGGCGTACAGGTTGACCTGGTCGGTGGCAGCCCACACCAGACCCAGCGCGGGGCTGGTGTGGCGCCAGTTGCGCGCGCCACTGTCGTCGGGATTGGCGGGGGTGATGTAGCGGTCATCCACCTGCACGCGCACCTGGCTGGCGCGCAGCCCGGCGATGGCGCGCCAGCGGGGCGAGAGCCAGGTGTCTACCTGGGCATACACATCGGTGTTGGTGGCACCGTCTTGCTCGTCGCGCCGCAGCGCGCCGCTGGTGCCCGCGTTGTTCACAAACCCCTGGCGGTGTTCAGACAGGCGGTTGGCCTCTGCCCCCATCGTCCACGTCAGCGGCAGGCCCGAGGGCAGGCGCACGGCCCGCGTCCAGGTGGCGGCCGCGCCCTGGTAGCTGCGGTCCAGGTCCACCACCCCGCCTGCGCTGTTGGCCGCCGCGCCGCTGAAAGACAGGTACTGCGTGAGCTGCCGCCCACCGCCATAGGCGCGCAGCCGCACGCTGTCGGTGTCACTGAGCTGGCGCTCCAGCACCAGGCCCAGCTGGTTCTGGTCCACCGACTTGCGGGTGTTGAAGGTGGTGGCCAGGGCGCTGGCCTGGCGCGGGTCGCCATCGAATTGCGCGCGCGTGAGGCCCAGTGGGTCTTGCGCCTGGGGCTGGTCGTACAGGTTGACCAGGGCCGTGATGCGCGTGCGGCTGTCGGGCTGGGCCTGCAGCTTGGCGTTGAGGTGCGTGCGCCGCGCGGCGCTGTGGCCGCGCCAGCCCTCGGTTTCGAAGTGCGACACGCCCACCAGCCCGCCCAGGCGCTGGTCGCCAAAGTCCAAGGATGCGTCCACCAGCCGCTGGCCGAGCGCGCCCAGCACCACCCCCGCCTGGGCGCCACCGCCGGGCCGGGGATCGCGGGTGGTGACCTGCACCACGCCCCCTGCGGCGTTGCCATACAGCTGCGCGAGCGGGCCGCGCAACACTTCGACCTGGCTGGCCGACGGCAGGTGCGCGGTGGCCGCCTGGCCCTGGCCGTCGGGCATGGTGGCGGGGATGCCATCCACCAGAATGCGCACACCCCGCACACCAAAGGTGGCGCGGGAGCCAAAGCCACGCACGGCGATCTGCAGATCCTGCGCGTAGTTGCCCCGGTCTGTGGCCACCACGCCAGCCTGCCCGGCCAGCAGCTCTGACAGGTTCACCAATGGCGTGGGGGCCGTGAAGGCATCCACGGCCACGCTGCTGTGGCTGGCGGCACTGTCAAACTGGCGCTGCGCCTGCGCGCTGCCGGTGACCTGCTGGGTTTCAAGTGTGGGGGGCGTGGTGGGTAGTGACTGGGCGGGATCGGCCGGGCTATCATGCACATGGGCATGGGCATGGGCATGGGCATGGGCGTGCGCCACCACGCACGCGCAACTGGCCAGGATGCGGGCAACCCGGTTAACTTGGGCGGCGTGGGGCCAATGGGTGGCTGCAAAAGACATGGGTGCCGATTCCTGGTTGCGGAATTTCTGAACGGGGCTTTACGGAGCGTCGCGTGGCGGGCACAGGGGCCAAGCCCAGCAAACCGCAGGATAGTCTGCTCTGGCCCCGTGGCGGTCATGCAAACCACCGCAACGAAGGGCCGAGCACCTACGCAGACGTCATTCGGACCGCACCACGCGCCAGACCACGTTGCCCACGTCGTCGGCCACCAGCAACGCTCCCTTGCCGTCCAGCGCCACGCCCACGGGGCGGCCATAGGCATCGCCGTCCTTGCTCAAGAAGCCCATCAGAAACGGCTGGGGAGGCCCCGAGGGGCGCCCGTCGGCAAAGGGAACGAACACCACGTTATAGCCCGTCAGCTCCTTGCGGTTCCACGAGCCGTGCTGGCCGATGAACGCGCCGCTGGCGTAGGCGCCGGGCATGCGGGCGTCGGAGAACGCCAGGCCCAGCGGCGCAACGTGTGAACCCAGGCCAAAGTCTGGCGCGATGGCCTTGGCCACCATGTCGGGGTTGGGCGGGTTGACACGGGTGTCCACATGCTGGCCCCAGTAGCTCCACGGCCAGCCGTAAAAGGCGCCATCCTTCACCGAGGTGAGGTAGTCGGGCACCAGCTTGTTGCCCAGCTCGTCGCGTTCGTTCACCACCGTCCAGAGCAGCTTGCTCTGCGGCTCCCAGCCCAGGCCGTTGGGGTTGCGCAGGCCGGTGGCAAACAGCCGCTTGCTGCCAGTCTCTACATCCACCTCCCAGATGGCGGCGCGGCCCTCTTCCGCCGCCATGCCGTTGTCACCCACATTGCTGTTGGAGCCCACGGTGGCATACAGCTTTCGGCCATCGGGGCTCGCGATGATGTTCTTGGTCCAGTGGTGGTTGGCCCCAGCGGGCAGATCGGTGACCCTGACGGGTGCCGTGTTGACCGAGGTCTGCCCGGTTTCGTAAGGCACCTTCACCACACCGTCGGCAGTGGCAATGAAGAGCTGGGTGCCCACCAACGCCATGCCAAAGGGCGAGAGCAGGTTTTCCAGAAACGCACTGCGCAGATCAGCCACGCCGTCACCGTCCGTGTCGCGCAGCAGCGTGATGCGGTTGGCGCTGGGCGTACCGGCACCAGCGCGTTTCATCACCAGGCCCATGGCCAGGCCACGCAGGCCGTCGGAGTGCACGTTTTTGGCGCCCTCTGCAGGCGGCGGCTTGTTGCTTTCCGCCACCAGCACATCGCCATTGGGGAGGGTGTAGACCCAGCGCGGATGGTCCAGCCCACGCGCCAGCGCCGTGACCTTGAACCCCGCAGGGGCCTGCGGCTGGGCGCCCTGCGGCCAACCCTGTGCAGGTGCGATGTTGAAGGTGGGCACCAGGCCACTCTTTTCCGGTGCGGGCAATTGCGGGTTCGGACCCAGGCCGGGGCCAGGGGTGGCCGGCTGGGCCACGGCCAGAGCCATGGACCCAGCCAGGGCCAACGCCAGCGGCCCCTGGGTGAAGCGGTGGGAGCAGAGGTGCGTTTTCATCAACGCAGTATGGGCGGCCCGATTTGCGGGCAGCTGTAGGCCAGTGCCGTCAGTTCCGCATGTGATGGCGGCGTGTGATGGCGGCGTGCGCACTCTGCACCCACATAGAGGCAGCGGGCACACACAATGCCGCGCCGATTTTCGTCTTTTTAGCCTTGGATGCCCCCTGCGCCGCGCCAAGGGCATGGTGGCCAACTGGCCCAGCGCGTGGGAAAGGTTGTCGGTGCTGCCGCCGGACCCTGTGCTGGCTTGAACGGGCTGGCGGGAGGTGCGTTTTGACCTCGGGCCGGACTTGGGTTCGGATCATCGGCCGGTGGTGGTGCAACTGACGGAATCGCCGTAGTGCACACCACCCGAATACTACTGATTTGATAGCTTGAAGCGCTTATCCATCAAGCGCTGGATACCTTTTTCGGCATAATTTCTGCGGAGGCGTTCCTCTACGGCCTGCGAGCACAACGGGCCGTTCACGCTGAGCCTGCCCAATCACCTGGTGGGCCATTGACAGGCGCAGCCCGAACGGATTTGCGCCATCTACCCCCATCCAGCACGATGTTCCCGGCGGGGGTAAGTTGTGGTGCCGTCAACAGCCGTTCGCGTGCACGGCAGTGCCTGGGTTGAGCTTCTGGCACGCTTTGACCTGGTTGGATTTGACCCGGTTATCCACCCAAATAGTGATGTGCGGATCCGTGGCCTGATGGCAGCCTTTTTCGACCTCGACCACACCACACGAGTCCAGAATCTGGCTGGCCAGGGGTGCGCTGGAACGGCGGTCCTTCGCATTGTTGAGGAACGCCTCAATCTGAGTCTGGGTGTAGGGCTGCCCGGTGGCGCCGTTGTTCACATCGTTGTTGTTGGGTTGATTCCACTGAGGCTGGAATACATAGGCCGGCCTCGCAAAGGCTGTGCCGCACAGCAGCAACATGCAGACCGCAGTCATGATTTTTTTCATTGCCAAGTTCCCCTTCATGCCTACTCTGTGACGATTTTCGGCGCCCTCGGCTTCATCACGTGTTGATGAAGTGAGCGCATGGTGGCGCCACCAAAGCGGTTTGGCGATTACAGGAAATTACAGCGAAGCTACTCCCAAACGTTTGGCGCATTTCACACATTGAGCGTGGGGGCGGGCCTGATCAGCGGCTTGCGGTGGTGGGGCCCGGAGTACCCACCCCCATCGAACGGGGCCGCCGAATCGTCCACAACGCCACAGCCATCAGCCCCACGCCGCCCAGTTGGATGGGGCTGAGCGTGCGGCCATACACCACCCAGTCCACCAGCACCGCCGTGAGCGGGTACACAAACTGCAGCACCGCAATGCGCCCCAACCCCAGGCGCGACATGCCGGCAAACAGCACCACATACGCCAGGCCGGTGTGCAGCACGCCCAGGCCCAGCAGCCAGCCCCACGCGGCGCCCTGCTGCGGCCAGCCCAGCACAAAGGGCGCCCACACCAGCGCCACCGCGCCCACCAGGCACTGCCACAGCGCCATGGCAAAGGGGCTGATGGTTTTCTGCGTGTTGGCGAGCAGCGTCACGCCCGCATAGCAGAGTGAGCCGCCCAGGCACATCAGTACGCCAGCCACATAGCTGCCGCCGCCGGTGCTGCTGGCCGCTGCTACACCTGCGGTGCCGTCGAGCAAGCCCGTGGTCAGCACCAGCCCGCCCAGCGCGGCCAGTGTGGCCAGCCACTGCGTGGGCGACACGGCCTCGCGCAAGAACAACGCGCCAAAAACGATGACCCAGATGGGCTGGATGTGAAAGATCACGGTGGCCACGGCAATCGATGTGCGTGGGATGGCTGCAAAGAACAGCGCCCAGTTGAGCACCATGAGTACGCCCGTAGCGCAGGCCACCCAGCGGGCGCGGCCGTGCAGAAAAAGTTGCTGTCCCCGCCCCGTGGCCAGGCACCAGGCCAGCAGCGCCAGTGCACCGAATGCGCAGCGGAACCACACCGTGACCAGAGGGTGCTGGCCCGCCTCTTCCACAAACACGCCGATGGTGCCCAGCAGCACGCCACCGGCGATGAGCAGCCACTGGCCGTCGCGCTCGCGGGTGAGGGCATTGGCATTGACGGGCAGCGGTGTGGTGGCCAGGGAAGGCGATGCGACGGTGCTGGCTTTGGAGTGGTTCATGCCGCCGATGCTCACGCTTTACAGGCATCCTGTAAAACGGATAAATCGAACAGCGACCATTCGATAATCGAATTTACCAACCCACCGATAGCCCCACCACTGTCGTCACTGGTCCGACCGATAAAGGCCCCCATGAACTACCCAGACTTTCAAATCGACTGGCTGCGTGCCTTTGTGGCCGTGGTGGATGCAGGCTCGCTCTCGGGCGCGGCGCCGCTGGTGCACCGCTCACAGTCGGCCGTGAGCATGCAGATCAAGAAGCTGGAGGCCGCGCTGGGCCGCCCGGTGCTGCTGCGCGGGCCGCGCCACCTGGAGGTGACGCCAGCGGGCGCCGAACTGCTGTCGTATGCGCGCCGCGTGCTCGATTTGCAGGCTGAGGCACATGCCGCATTGTTTGGCCCCAAGCTGGCGGGCCGGGTGCGGCTAGGGGTGCCCGACGACTATGCGTCGGCCTACCTCACGCCAGTGCTGCGCAGCTTTTCGCACCGCTACCAGGGGGTGGAGATTGAGCTGACGTGCGAGCAGTCCACGTCGCTGATCCCGCGTGTGGTGAAGGGCGAACTGGACCTGGCGCTGGTCTCGCAAGACAAGCCGCAACGCGGGCGCTTCTTGTTCGACGAGCCGCTGGTGTGGGTGGGGGCCGCCCAGTTCGAGGCCTGGCGGCGCGACCCGCTGCCGATTGCGGTGTATGAATCGGCCAGCATGGCCCGGCAGGCCACCCTGGCCGCGCTGGGCACGCGGCGGCGGACCTACCGCATCGTGTACCACAGCTCCAGCCTGGCGGGCCAGCTGGCTGCTGTGGAGAGCGGTTTGGCGGTGGCGGTGCTCACGCGGTGCAGCGCCCCGGCCCATTTGCAAATCCTGCAGAACCTGCCGGCGGAGTTTGACCTGCCGCCGCTGGCTTCGATGAACGTGGCGGTGCTGCGCAGCAAGGTGTCGCTGCGCTCACCGGCCGTGGATGCGATGTATGAGCAGATGGTGCGGACCTTGGGCCGACGGGGCGAACTCCTGCCCAAGGCCTGAGAACCTGTTCAAAATCTTTTCGGGGATTGCATTGGAGTGCAATCGGGAGGAGTGGATGCTTCGGATGCGCCGCATGGGCTCGTGCCCATGCAAGCAGCCGGGGCTTCCAATCGCCCGATTTCACTCCAACCCTTCGGGCAAGGTCCTTGCCGGGCGGTCTGCGGCGTTGCGGCGCTTGTGGATAGCCGAGCTATCCACTGCGCACCGCGCCTTGCATCCCATCCCGGCAAGGACCTTGTGCGACCGCGAAAAGATCTTGAACAGGTTCTGAGCCCTCCATGGGTTCAGGGCCTCAGGCCGCCAGGATGTGCTCTACCAGTTTCTCGCGCGGCCCCAGCAGCGCATCGCCTCCGATCAACCGCAGCGCACCGCCCTGCCCCGCCACCACCAGTTGCGGCACGCCGCGGGCACCCACGGCACGCAGCATGGCCTGGGCGCGGGCTACGCGCTCGGCCACCACGCTGTGCAGTGCGGCGTCGGGTGCCAGCGTCAATGCGGCGGCATCGGCCAGGCCCAAAGCCCGCAACAGGTCCGCCAGCACCTCGGGTTCTGCGGTGTCGCGGCCTTCCACATAGCGTGCGTGCTGCAGCGCGTGCAAGGCTTCCAGTTCATGCGCAGGCGCGGTCTGCGCCACGGCAGTCAGCGCGAGGGTGGCAGGGCCTGAATCAAAGCGACCGGACACAGCACCCAGAATTTGATCGCGGTAGGCCTGCGTGAAGGGCTGGCCTGTGAGCTGCTGGATGCGCTGGTCGTTGGACCAGGCATAGGCGGCAAACTGCGCGTCCATGGGCCGCGCGCCTGCGCCCGCAAACAGGCCGGAGGGGGCCAGCACCACCTCGACACCCTTCTGCGCTTGCAGGAACTTGAGCGCGGGCGCAGCGGCATAGCACCAGCCGCACAAGGGGTCGAACAAGTAGGTCACGGTGACGTTGGGCATGGGTCAGGTTCTTTCTTGAGGGTCTGAGGTTTCGGACGCAATCAGTGCGGCTTCAAAAGCCGCAATCTCTTCGGCCAGCGTGCCCCGGCTGCGGAAGTGGCGGGCGGCGCGGTCGTACCAGTTTTCGGCGTCTTCCAGGTCGCCCTCTTGCAGGTGGAGGATGCCGTGCAGCCACGCGCCGAGCATGGAGCCGTCGTGTTGCACCAGATCGTGCGCCGCGTTCCAGTGCCCGGCGTGCAGGTGCTGCAGGACTTGTTGGAGCGGGTGTGTAGCGGTCACGATCTGGTTCCTTTCAACAACTTGCTTTGACAGCTTTCAGCACGTCATCTCACCACTTCATCTCGCCCTTGTTGACCTTGGCGCCGATGTCCAGCGACAGGCCCATGGGCGCTGCGGGGTAGGCCTTTTTCATCGCGTCGATGAGTTCGGCGCTGGTCTTGGTGGCCGCGGCGTTCTTTTCAAACGCTTGCAGGTAGCCCTTGGTGTAGCTGATGTTGGCGGCATCCAGCGCGCCACCGGCGGGCATGTGGCCGGGCACCACCACGGTGGGCTGCAGGGCGGCCATTTCGTCGAGCTGGGCCACCCAGGCGCTGCGCTCTGCCACCGTTTGCGTGTCGGCCGTCCACACATGGGTGTTGGTGCCAAACACGCCGATGGTGCCCACCACGGCCTTGATGGATGGAATCCACGCATACGGGCGGTGCGCCAGCAGGCCGGTGGTGCCACGGATCTCCACGGTCTGGCCGTCCACGCTCAGCGTGTTGCCAGCAATCGCCTTGGGCAACACGGGCGTGCGCGGTGCGTTGGCGCCCATCTTGGGGCCCCAGAAGGCGAGCTTGCCAGCCAGCTTGGCGTTGATCTTCTCCAGCACGGCAGGCGTGGTCACCACGTCGGCCTTGGGGAAGATTTCTTTCAGCGTCTCGACGCCAAAGTAGTAGTCGGGGTCGGCCTGGCTCACGTAGATGGTCTTCAGCTCTTTGCCCGTGTCGAGCACGTTGGCGGCAATGCGCAGCGCGTCGGCACGGGTAAAGCCTGCGTCGATGACCATGGCTTCCTTCTCGCCATAGACCAGCGTGGAGTTGACGTTGAAGCTGTTGCCGTCGGCGTTGTAGACCTTGACTTGCAGGGGCTGGGCGGCCTGGGCGCCGGTGAAGGCAACGGCGAGGGTGGCGGCGATGAGGGTGGTGCGGAACATGGTGGTTTCTCCGGTGTATTGAGCGGTGGTGCAGATGACGGAATGAAGTTTATTTGCGCAAATCGATCCAATAAACCCGATAATTCGCGCATATTTGTTTCACCGATCGATCAAATAGCCCCTTATGGACCGCCTGACAGCCATGCATGTGTTTGCCGAAGTCGCTACCAGCGGCAGCTTCAGCGCCACGGCCGACAAACTGGAGATGTCGCGTGCCATGGTCACGCGCTACGTGGGCGAGATGGAGCATTGGCTGCAGGCGCGGCTGCTGCAGCGCACCACCCGCAGCGTGACGCTGACCGACGCGGGCGAGCACGCGCTGCGCCGCTGCCAGCAGATGCTGGCGCTGTCGCAAGACCTGGAAGAAGAAACCGCCACCACCACCGAGGGCGCACTGCGCGGCCAGCTGCGGCTGACCTGCAGCGTGTCGTTTGCGTTTGCGCAGATGGGTGCGGCGATTGCGGACTTTCTGGCGCAACACCCGCAGGTCAAGATCGACCTGGACGCGAGCGAAGGATCACTGAACTTGGTGGAAAAGCGCATCGACCTGGCCATCCGCATCAGCGCCGAGCCCGACCCGTTGCTGATCGGCCGGCCGCTGGCGCGGTGCGATTCGGCCCTGGTGGCATCCCCCGCCTACCTGGCCGCTCACGGCGTGCCGCAGCAACCTGCCGACCTAGCGCAGCACCGGTGCCTGAGCTACGCCAACTTTGGCAAAAGCGTGTGGCAGCTGACGCGCGGCGAGGTGGTGGAGCGTGTGGGCGTGAGCGGCCATTTCAGCGCCAACGAGGCCACCACGCTGATGCGCGCCGCGCTGGCGGGCGGTGGCATTGCGATGCAGCCGACGTATCTGGTCAACCCCTACCTGCACCGTGGCGAGCTGCAGGCTGTGCTGCCAGGGTGGGACTTGCCGGTGATGACGATTTATGCGCTGTACCCGTCGCGCCGGCACTTGTCGCCTGCGGTGCGGGCGCTGCTGGATTTTTTGGTGGAACGGTTTGCCGGGGTGCCGTGGTGAGGGATGGTCGCCTCGGCTAAATTACTACCAAATTGATAGCTAATAGCGCTTATCCATCAGGCGGTAGAGGTCAATTTGGCTTGATTTTTCACAGGCCCTATAAGCGCTGGCACGCCCTCTCTCCCGGTGGGAGAGGGTTGGGGAGAGGGGGGAGGGGGGAGGATGGAGCGCGACGCCCCGAAGAAGTGCCCCCTCTCCCCCGCCCTCTCCCGCGAGGGGAGAGGGAGTGGAAACGAGACCCCCGCCGCTCAGGGCAACACCGCAGCGGCCTTGGCGCGCGCAATCTGCAGGTCCGCATCGCGCGGCAGCAGCAGGCGCTGTGCCACCAGGTCATTGGCGGCCTGCGTCACCGCAGCGACGTAGCCCTCCTGCGTGCCATACAGTTCCTCCAGCGACGGCCGTGCATCGCCCGCCGCCAGCCGCGCGGCGCGCGTCTTGTGGAAGGGGATGAAGCTGCCCGTGAGGTTGGCCAGGTCGGTGATGCCGGGTGTGGCCACGTAGTTGAACTCGATGCTGGTGCCCAGCGGCGCACGCACCTCCACGCTGCGAATGCCGGCGCGGGTGAGGCCCGTGGATGCATCGACCTGCGGGACGAGGATGGCGTAGTCGCGGCCCAGGTTGCGCGGAGGCAGCACGGTGGCAATGCCGGCCTCGTCCTGCGGGATGTACTGCGGGCCAAAGTCGAACAGCGGGAAGTTGTTGTACAGGCCCCGGTAGCTGAAGTCCGGGATCGCCGTCTGCACGCCGCCCACCGCCCAGGTCAGCCCCTTCATGGCCGGGAAGGCCAATGCCTCGGGCCGCACCAGCGTGCCGTCGGCCAGCTTGGGCACCTGGCTGGCGGGCGGTTGCGTGCCGCGCACCACCCAGTCTTCGAGGTTGAGGAACAGCGCGCGGAAGGTGTCGTTGAACTGCACCACCGTGCCCGTGGGGTACGTGGCGCGCGTGGGTGCATAGGCAATGCTGGCCGTGCCCCCTGCCCCGCCGTGCTGGGTGCTGGAGTAGTAGTAGATGCGGGCGTTGTCGGGCTGCGCCAGGTCTTTGGTGCCGTGGGCGTCGGTCAGCACGGGCGAGCCCTGCAGCTGCCAGAACTCGGTGCCCGACAGGCCCAGGAAGAACTTGGGACAGGTGCTGGTGGCAGCGCAGCGCTTCATCACGCCACCCTGGCGGCCGCTGATGTCGTCCTGGTAGTCCTTGTCCAGCCCGCGGGGTGCCGTCTGGCCGAAGGCGGTGTGGTCGGTACGCAGGCCACCGCCGCCACCGGGCACCGCAAAGCGGGTGTTGATGTTGGTCTGGCGAGCAGCAACGTGGGCGTACATGCCGTCGAACACCTTGCCACCGTCCAGCGCCTGGTTGAAGCCCAGGTGCAGAAAGGTCTTCATGGCGTTGCCCGACTGCGAGGTGCCTTGCCCCAGCGTGTGTGTGATGCGGCCTGCGAGCGGGTTGGGGGTGCCGGTGGAATCGGCCGCCTTGCTGCGGAAGAAGCTCACGGTGTCGCGCAGCGCAGCCAGGCCCACGCCCATGACCTTGGGGTCTTTGGCGACATAGACCAGCTCGTACAGATAGGCCGGGTCAAACCCGCCCTTCAGGCACACGCTGGTGGGGCTGGGCGTGCCCGGGAAGGCGTTGGTGCCCGTGTCGCAGGTGGCGAACTTCCAGTCACTTGCGGGCACAGGCACGCGCGCATCCGTCTCGTTGGCACGGCGGGTGAGCGAGTAGCCGGGCTGGGTGTTGTCCAGGCTGGCGGGTTCGTACGGAATCATGGTGCCGTTGAACACGCCGCCGGGCAGCGTCATCGCGGGGCTGGCGGCCGTAGGCACCAGCTCGGCGCGGTAGGGGCCGGTGATGCTGCTGCCGTCCTTGTTCTTGGCCACGGGCACCGTCACCGTCAGGCGCGCGGCGGTGCTCTTGGGCACATCGCCCTGCCAGGCCGAATACAGCATCACATAGCCGCGCTCCAGGTACACCGCATCGCTGGGCGTGGCCGTGGGGTTGAGCATCGTGAGGATGTTGCCTCGGTTGGGTGCGTCGTAGCGCAGCACGCCGCTGGCCTTGGCCATGTTCTTGGGCTTGAGCATGACGAAGTCGGCACGGTACTCGACCATGCCGTTGGCGTTGGTGGGCGCCAGGGCCAGATCCTGGATGACGGCGTTCTTGGGGTCCTTGGGGTCGACCTCGCCGCTGATGGTGCCGGTCACGCGCTCGTATTCACCCACGTCGCCATAGGTGCCCGGAAAGGCCTCGGTGGCGGTGATGGCCAGCTTGAGGGATGGACCCTTGGGCGCGTCGCTGCTGCTGCCCCCGCAGGCAGCGATGACTGCAGCGGCGGCAGCTGTCAGCGCGAGTTTTCCGAATGCATGAATGGGTCTCATGTTGTCTCCTTGGGGGGTTGAAATGACCGCTTGAGCGGCTCTGAGAAAAAAAGCGGCAGCGTCTGTTGCGCTGCGCGCGGGCAAGGCTTCGCCCAGACCTGCGAGCAAAGGCAGGCTGAGAGAAGGAAAAAAGGAATGAAACGGCCCGGTGGGTGGGCCGGTGGCTTATTCGGCCTCGATACCCGCCGCCTTGATCACCTTGCCCCACTTCTGCGTCTCCGCAGCCTGGAACTTGGCGAGTTCATCGGGCGTGGTGGTCCAGGCTTCGGAGCCCGCGTTCTCGAAGAAGCTCTTGGCCGCTGCGCTCTTGGTGGCGGCGGTCAGCAGCTCGTTGAGGCGCGCTACCACCGGCGCGGGCGTGCCTGCGGGCACGTAGGCCGCAAACCAGTAACCCATGTCGTAGCCCTTCACGCCCGCTTCGTCCAGCGTGGGCACATCGGGCAATTGCGCGCTGCGCTTTTGCGTGGAATAGCCCAGCGCACGCAGCTTGCCCGCCTTGACCTGTGGCACGCCGGTGGAGGTGTCGGTGATCATCAAATCGATCTGCCCGCCCAGCAGGTCGGTGATGGCCAGTGGGTTGCTCTTGTAGGGCACGTGCAGGATGTCCACGCTGGCCAGCTGCTTGAGCATCTCGCCCGCCATGCGGCTCGACGAGCTGCCGCTGCCAAAGCTGAGCTTGCCGGGGTTCTTCTTGGCAAAGGCCAGCAGCTCGCCCACGTTCTTGTACGGCGCGCTGGCGTTGACCACGAGCACCTGGCCACCCTTGCCCAGGCCGGTGACCGGGACAAAGTCCTTCACTGGGTCGTACGAGAGCTTTTTGTACAGGTGCTCGTTGGCGGCATGTGTGGTGTTGGTGGTGATGAGCACGCTGTACCCATCGGCCGCCGACTTGGCCACGGCCGACGCGGCGATCATGCCGCTGGCGCCCGCCTTGTTGTCGATGACCACGGGCTGCTTGGTGTCGTTGGTGATGGACTGGCCCAGCGCACGCGCCAGCTGGTCGGTGGCGCTGCCTGCGGCGAAAGGCACGACAAAGGTGATGGCCTTGGCGGGGTAGGCACCAGCCGCCTGGGCGAGCGCAGTGGGGGCGTGCAGTGCACCCAGCGCCAGTGCTGCAGCAGTGGCCAGCAGAGCGCGGCGGGGGGATGAATGGGTCATGTTGTCTCCTGGTGTTGGTATGGATGAAAAAGCGAAACTGAAGGTCTAGGCCGTGGGACCGCCAAAGTGCTGCGCCAGGTGCGCGGGCACGGTGACGGGCATATCGAGCAGCAGATAGCTCAGTGCCTTGCCGTGGCTGTCGAGGTTGAGCGAGTCGTTCACGCCGCCGTCGAGCACGTCGTCCAGCACGATGTTCATGGCCTGCAGTTGCGGCAGCAGGTAGCGCGTGACCTGGCGCGGGCGGCGCTGCGCGAACTGGCGTGCCACGGCGGCCTCGGTGACCTGATCGACCAGCACATCCCACAGCGCGGGGTGCCAGGCGATGACGCTGATGTTGGAGCGGTTGCCTTTGTCGCCTGTGCGGCTGTGGGCCAGGCGGTAGAGGGGAACGGTGAGGGTCGTCGTCATGGTGTGTGTACTCCTCAGAAGCTGTGAATGAATCCGGCGTGGCCGAGCGGGCAGCACAAACGTGCGCCATCAAGGCGCAAAGCACAGCCATAGCTCGGGCTATGGCGAGTATTTGCAACGCCGAGGGCGTGCGTTTTTGCGGCACGAGCGGGCATGAGGGATTCGTTCACAGCTTCTTAGCCCACCATCTCAAATCGCACGGCCACGGCATCGCGCGGCACCAGGCACGACACTGTGCCCAGGCGCGGCCGCATGGCGGTGCGCACGCCGCCACCGCCTGCGGGGCCGCAGGTGTAGAGCGCGGTCACCTCGCGCACCAGGCGCTGGGCGATGGCGTGGTCGCGGTGTTGCAGGGCCACGCGCAGGCGCACATCGCGGGTGTCGCTAGCGGGCGCATCCAGCCAGCGGCTGGTGTCGTCGCCAAAGATGCTGGTCACGCCAATCAGGTCAATGCGCAGTGGGCCCAGGCCTTGCAAGCGCTCGCGCAGCACCTCGCCCGCCAGTCGGGCACGGGCCTCAGCGCGCGGGCCGGCGTAGGAGATTTCGCCCTCGGCAAACCAGCCCGATTCAAAACACACGTTGACCTTGAGCGAGGCGGGCCGCGCATGGCCCTGCACGCCTTCCAGCCGCACCGCGTCGGCACCCACCGTGGTCACGCGGGCCGTGGTGATGTCGGCCACCACATCGGGCGTGAGGTACGCCGCCGGGTCGTGCAGCTCGTACAGCAGCTGCTCCTTCACCGTGCGCTCGGTGATGCAGCCCCCTGTGTTCGGGGGCTTGGTGATGGTGCAGTGGCCGTCTGCGTCGATCTCGGCGATGGGGTAGCCCAGTTGCGCCAGGCCCGCCACGTCTTTGTAGCCAGGGTCGGCAAAGTAGCCGCCCGTAACCTGGGCGCCGCATTCCAGCAGATGCCCGGCCATGGTGGCGCGGGCCAGCCGGTCCCAGTCGTCCAGCGCCCACCCGTAGTGCGCCACCGCGGGGCCCAGCACCAGCGAAGGGTCGGCCACACGGCCACATACCACGATGTCGGCGCCAGCGCGCAGCGCATCGGCAATGGCCTGCGCGCCGATGTAGGCGTTGGCGCTGACGATGGGCTCGGTGGGCATCGCGCTGCCCAGCGCGCCCTGAAGCAGCGCACGGTGGTCGGGGCCGCTCAGGTCGTCGCCCTGCAGCACGGCAATGCGCGGGCGGGCCAAGCCCAGCTCGGCCGCCAGGGCGTGGATGTGGTGCGCGGCGCCGTGCGGGTTGGCCGCGCCAAAGTTGCTGACGATGCGCACACCGTGCGCCAGGCACTGCGCCAGCACGGGGCGCAGCAGGTCCACCAGCAGGGGTTCATAACCCGCATCGGGGTCTGTGCGGCGTGCCAGCTGGGCCAGCGCCAGCGTGCGCTCGGCCAGGGTCTCGAAGATGAGCACCGCAGGCTGGCCGCTGGCGATGAGCGCCTGCACCACGGGCAGGGCCGCGTCGGTGCGGTCGCCCGAGAAGCCGGCGGCGCAGCCCACCAGCAGGTTGGTTTTTTGGTCGTTCGGCATCAATCCGTTGTCTCCTGACCGTGAATGTAGGAACATGGCGGCCTTCTGTGAAATCGATTGTTACGATGAATCCATCTGAAAAGCAGATGAATCACACCCACCCCGCATGAGCGCCGCCCACCTCTCCAGCCGCCAGCTCGACGCCTTCCTCGCGCTGGCCGAGCAGCGCAGCTTCACGCGCGCCGCCACGTTGTGCCATTTGTCGCAGCCCGCGTTCAGCGCGCTGATCCGCGCGCTGGAGGACGACCTGGGCCTGCGCCTGTTCGACCGCAGCACGCGCCATGTGGACCTCACGCCCGAGGGGCAGAACTTTCTGGAGTCGGCCCGCCGCATCCGCGCCGAAATCACCAGCGCCCTGGCCGCCGTGCGCAGTGCCGCCACGCTGCAGCGCGGGCGTGTGGCCGTGGCGCTGCTGCCGTCACTGGCGGCGGGCTGGCTGCCCGGTGTGCTGGCGCAGTACCGCACGGCGCACCCAGGCATCGAGATCGACATTGCCGATGTGCTGTCCGAGCCCTGCATCGACCGCGTGGCCAGCGGCCATGCCGACTTTGCGCTGGCCGCCATCCGCGCTGACACGCCCGCGCTGCAGGCCGAGCCGTTTTGCAGCGACACCTTCTACCTGGTGTGCCCGCCCGACCACCCGCTGGCGCGCCGCCGCAAGGCCATCACCGCGCAGGACCTGGCCGCCTGGCCCTTCATCCACCTGGCGCGCACCAGCAGCGTGCGCCAGTACCTGGAGGCCGCCCTGCACCCGCAGGCCATGCACACGCTGATGGAGGTGGAGCAGCTCGCCACGGTGATGGGCATGGTGCGCGCGGGGCTGGGCATCAGCGTGGTGCCCGCGCTTACGCTGTTCCACTTCGCGCAGCCGGGGCTGGTCACGCGGCCGCTGTCGCTGCCGGGGCTGACGCGGCAGATCTACCTGGTGCGGCGGCGGGACGAGAGCTTGTCGGTGGCGGCGCAGGCGCTGTATGCGCTGGTGATGGCGCAGCGGCCATGATTCACAGGCGGCAAAACGTACAAATTTGATAGCTATCAGCGCTTATGCAACAAGCGCTGGCGGCCAAATTTGCTTGAAATCCGGCCGCCTAGGTGGCGGCTGCGCGCGCATAGCTCACGGTCAGCATCTCCCACTGGTGCCCATCGGGCTCGTTCCAGTACACGATGCGGCCACCGTGGGCTGTGTCCACCTGGCTGTCCACGGGGCCGTGCACCGCGCTGCGGTACGGGATGCCCGCCGCCTGGATGCGCGCGAGGATGGCGTTGAACTCCGCATCGCTCACGCGAAAGCAGTAGTGGATGCGCGGAATGGGCTCGGGCCATTCGTCGAAGTCGATGGTGAAACCATCGTTCACGAACACAGGGGAAAACGGCCCCACGCCGGTTTTGGACCAGGGCACGCCGAGCAGTTCGGCCAGCAGCCGGGCGGCGGCCAGTTTGTCGCGGGCGGGCACCATCAGGTGATCGAGCTGGATGGGCATTGTCCAAACCTCCTGTAGAAGTCCAAGCCCTCGCGGCCTGGGGGGATCAGATGGCCGCAGTGTAGGGGCTGCCGCTGGGGTTCAACCCGCCAGCGGAAACTACCCCAGGAGCCTCTGCAGGAATCGAGCGGCACTGGTGCGCTGCGCATAGGGATGGGCTGCCAGGCGCAAAGCGCAGCAATAGCCGTAGCTATTGCGAATATTTGCTTGCGACGCAGACCGCCCGATCCGCAGATGCACACGGCGCGGTGATTCGTGCAGAGGCTTCCTAGGCTTCATGCTCACCCGCGACCCAGCACCGCCAGCTCCTGGTGCAGCAGCAACTCCACCTCAGTCGGCTCGAACTGGTCCTGCAGCAGTGGGATGGCAAAGCGGTATTCGCCGCCTTCGTGTTTGCGCAGCACATAGGCCAGCTGCAGGCGTGCCAGTGACTGGCGCAGGGCCTGCGCGTCGCCCGCGATGCCGTGGCTTTGCAGCAGTTGGGCCAGGGTGACCAGGCTGGTCTGCCCGGCCTGGGCTGTGTGGTAGACCACGATGCGGTCGAGGCGGCAGGCGGCTTCGTCGTGGCTCAGGCGGCCCCAGCCGGCCAGTGCGTCCTGCACGGCCTGCGAGGCCAGGGCCTGGGTGAGGTGGCGGGCTTCGATGACACGTTCGCCGGGCAACAGCGCCTCCAGGCATTCCTGGCACAGGATGGCCACCAGGTTGGCACGCTGGCCGCTGGCGTCGATGAGGCGATCCACCAGTTTTTCGTTGTCAAAGCCCAGGCGCAGCTTGCGCAGTGGTTCGGTGGCCAGTTCACGGCAAGCGGCGCGCTCCAGGCCTCCAATGGCCAACACCTCGCCAAAGTTGCGCAGCGGGCTTTGGTAGTCCAGCACGGCCGTGGCATACAGGTCCCAGAAGCCCGCCAGCATGAACCAGCAGCGCCCCTCTTCGCTGAGCGCGCGCAGGGTGGACAGCTGCACGTAGCCGTTGGCCGATTCATCGCGGAAGAACAGGTCGGCCTCGTCGATCAGCAGCACCAGGCGCTTGCCCTGGTACTGCGCCTGCAGATGGTCCACGATGGCTTCAAGCGGCGTGTCGGCCGGCAGGCCAAACTGCAGCGCCATGCGCGGCGCCAGGCGGTGATCGCGCAGCGAGACGTAATGGCACACAGTGTGCGGATGGCCCGCCATGCGGCGCTGCACGGCCTTGAGCAGGCTGCTTTTGCCGAGCTGGCGCCCACCCACCACCAGGTAGTTGGCGGGCTCGCGGTTGATGACACGCGCCAGCAGCTGGGCGCGGCCGAAGAAGGCGCCTTCGCGCGTGACGCCGCCGCGCGTCTGGTACGGCGAGATGCGGGTGATGCGCAGTTGCGCGGCCAGTTGGCGCAGCAGCACTTGCAGCGCATCGCCGCCGATCAGCCATTCGGTCTGGCTGGCGCTGTCCACCATCACATGCAGGTTGGCGCGGTCGCCGGCGTGGGCCTGCAGCAGCGGCCAGGGCGTGTCCACGCTGTGCTCACACAGGATCAGCAGCACGTCGCTGCCGGTCTGCACGGCGCGCAGCTGGCGCAGCACGGTGGCTTCATCGATGCCGGGCGTGGGCACAAAGACCAGGCAGCGGTCCAGCGACACGGGCAGGTCGGGCGGGAACAGCCACTCAAACACCGCACCGGGCAGTGCCCAGTCGGTGCTGGGCTGGCAGCGGGCCGACACGCGCTCGGCCAGCGCGCGGGCCAATGCCGGGGCGCGCTCGCCGCCCGTGGCCTGGGCGCAGGCCACGGCGCGGCGCCAGTCCACCATGCGAATGTCGGCAGCCAGCAGCGTGGGTTCCAGCCGCCGCAGCCAGCGCAGCAGCCGGTCGATCTGAGGCAGCCGCGCCAGCGGGGTGCGGCGCAGGCGCGCGGGCCGCAGCTGCCCGGCGCCGATCATGGGGTGGCGCACCACCCATACCACGGCGCCTGCGGCAAAGATCACGCCGCACCACAGGATGAGCGAGCGCAGCCAGCCGAACGGGTCCGCGTCGGGTGCGGGTTTGGCGGGCTCGAAGTCGTCGGAGCTGCCTTCCAGGCAGTTGATGGGCAGGTAGCCCGGTGGAATGGGTGGGTTGCCGGGGCGGCACGTCCAGGTGTGGGTGCCGGGTTTGAGCTCCACAACCACCTGGGTGCCCGCCAGCTTGCCCAGCTCGGGGTTGTGGGCAATGTCGGCCTGCAGCACGTTGGGGCGCGGGGAGGTGACGCGCAGCTGCGGGTTGGCAATGCGCGGTGCGTATTGGTGGATGTCCTTGGGCCAGCCATCCAGCTCGTTGCGCGCCTCGATCATGGCGACGCGCCACTGCACCAGTTCGCCCCACACCGGGCCTACATTGACCGACGCCAGGAACGAGCCCCGCGTGACCGGGTTGAGCTGCGGCGTGAACAGCGCGCTGGCCACGAACAGCGTGACCACCGCAATGACCACGGCACGCACCACGGCCCTGGAGAAAAAGGGGCTCAAGCGTTCGAGCATGCGTCCAGCACCATCAAGCCTGCATCGCGGATGGTGGCGCAGCGCCAGTGCAGCCGCGCCGCATCGCCCGTGCCGCGCACGTGGATGAGGTTGCCCCAGAACAGGCTGCGCAGTTCGTCGTCCTGCAGATAGGGCCGCGCGCGGCCTAGATCGTCGGCCTGCAGCAGCTGCTGCAAGCGCGTGCGCGTGGCGGGCGCCTGGGCCAGCGGCAAAAAGGTTTGCCACAGGCGCGGGCTGCTGGTCAGGTGGGTGCGCAACGCAGCAGACGATGCATGACCATCACCCACCCCTTGGTCTACCAGCCACTGCAACCCTTCTTCAAACAACGCGGGATGGCCGCCGCTGAGCGCCTGCAAGTCGGCCACCACGGGCTCGGTCCAGGTGTGCTCGGGCCAGCGGTGGCGGGCCAGTTGCGTGAGGTCGTCCAGCGACGGGTCGGGCCAGTGGTGGACCTGCGCAATGTTGAGCAGGGAGAGATCGCCACTGCGGTATTTGAGGTCGGCCAGCGCCTGCCCGCCGCACAGCAGCAGGTGCAGGCGGCCGCTGTGCATTTCGCTCAGGCTGCGCAAAATGCCCGCCAGGGTTTCGCGCAGCGCGGGCGTGCCCTGCTCGAATCGGCTGACCAGGCAGAAGATGCGCTCGCCCGCCAGCAGGCGGCGCTCCAGCGCGGATTCAAACTCGTAGTCCGACGCCACATCGCCCAGCCCGCATTGGCGGCCGATGGCCGCGAAGTATTCGGCAGGCACCGTGCTCACGCTGTAGGGCGGCTGGATGTGCAGCACCGAGCCTTCGCCGTATTGCGCGCGGGCGCGCTGCAGCAGCTCGTGCCGGAACGGCGGCTGCCCCCAGTGCGCGGGCGACAGCAGCAGCGAGATGGGGTATGGCACCGCCTGGGCCAGTTGCGCAAACACCTTGTCCTGGAACGCGGCAAACGGCTGCGCACCGGTGGATTCGGCCTGCAGGGGAAATTCTGGCGCAAACCCTGCGGCGCTGAGCAGGCGGTTGGCCTCGCTCTCGGTCAGGCGCAGGTACCGGGTGCAGGCCACCAGCTTGTCGCGCGAGCGCGGGTTGGGCACCGAGATGCCGTTGCGCCAGTTGTTGACGGCCTCACGGCTCAGGCCAATTTCGGTGGCCACGCCGGAGGCGCTGGCGCGGATGCGCCGCATGTAGACCGACAGAAGATCGGCAAAGGAATCGGGGGACATCGAGTTGTGGACTAACGAAGGCTGGTACACCGAGCCAAAACCAAGGGCTGCGAAAAACATGGGGATGGTGGACAGGCATTGTCAGCCTTGCCAGACCGCTGCCATCCCACTGCGCACTGCGGATGCACTACGCCAGGCGCTGCACCATGGGCCAGGCCTTGTAGCTGGCGAGGCCACAGGCCGTGAGTACCGGGCTGTACAGCACCATGGCGCCGACCACCGACATCAGCCAGCCGGGCTCTTCGTACTCGTCGGTATCGTCGGCCTTGGCTGTCGCGCCCTCCTTCAAGGGCTCCTTGCTGCGCCCCTCTTCTTGGCCCTCGCCCGAGTCGCCGGTCATCTCCTGCACCAGCATCACGGCCACCACCAGCAGCGAGACGGCCAGCAGCGCTAGGTAGCCGTACTGCAGCGCGGGCTGCGTGAGCGGGTAGAAGTAGCCCGCCAGCAGAGCGGCCGGGGCCAGAAAGAACACGTGCATCATGAGCCGGTACCAGGGAATGCCGTCCGCCGGCCTTTCCAGCGCCCCCATGACCATGCGGTAGGTCAGCGCCCCCAGCACAAAGATCACCCCACCCCACCATTCGATTTGCGTCAGCATGTTGTTGTTCTCCTGAGATGCTTTTACTGGGGTGCCATCACCGTGGCGGGGCCGTCGTCGCCAGGCGGGGCGGCGTCATCGTCTCCGTCGTCCCCGCGCAGCTCCTTGTGTTCGGTGGCCATGTAGTACAGCGGCAGCGCCACGGCCAGCACCAGCCCCAGGCCCATCCACAGCCAGAAGCCCTTGAACAGCAGCACGGTGACTACCGTGAATGCCACCGCATGCACCAGCCCCTTGAGCCCGGCGCGCAGCAGCAGCACGGCAATGAGGCCCTGCATGGGCGATTTGCCGCTTTTGCCCATGGCCTGCGCCATTTCCACGAAGGCCTCGGCCGCCTCCCGGGCCTCGCGCATGCGCTTTTCCTCCTGCTGGCGCAGCTTGGCCACGGCAAGGGGCTTGGCCGGGTCTTTGGAGCAGGCATAGGGGTCATCGGCCTCACCACCCTCCTCGCCGCCGTTGCCCTGGCCTTCGCCACCATGCTGCGCAGGCTCTACCACTGCGCGCCACTGCGGGTTGGCGTCCATGAATGCCTTGCGCGACACCCACTGGCCCCGGTCGAAGTGCATGCGCTCGGTTTCCCCCACCTGGTCGTAGAAGATCTCCAGCACTGCAGCCCGCAGGCCCTGGTCAAACAGGGCTTCGAGCTGGCGCAGCGGTGGTGGGTCGCTCGTACCCGTGTCGAACTGGAGCAGAAGGTGCGTGGAAGCGGCAGATGCCGACGCATTGAACCATTGCGCATCCCACAGGGACTCCAGGTTGGCGGCCCCCAGCTTGTCCGCCCAGCGTCGGGCCTGTTCCGTGTTGTCTGAGCACAGGTATTGGTACGTGAGCTGTGCGAGCTTCAGCTTGATCGGGTCTTCGAAAAACAGTTGCAAGGTCAGGGTGTTTTGCGACATGGGAAACGCTGTTCACAGCGGTAGGCATTGCGATGGATTGGGATTGTGTGGACCAGGCCCGCGCATGTCCCCTGCGGGCTTGTCCATGCCGGGGCGGCGCGAGGTTGACAAAACGTCCACCCGCACGGGTCGCCAAGGCGCTGATTGTCACAAAACGTTCATGCATACTGGCCGACCCGCGCGCGGAGCGCGCTTTCACCACAATTGGAGGGAAAACAACGATGCGATTCGATACCCGCTTTTTTGCACTGCTGTCTGGCACCGCGCTGATGCTGGGCCCGGTAGCTGCGCAGACCGACCGGGCCGCGCCTGCCCGCGCCACCGCAGCCACCCCGGCCGCCACGAGCTTTGCAGGCAGCCCACGCGAGAAACTGGTGGTGGCCATGCCCAAGACCTATGCCAAAAGCGAAACCATGCTGCTGTGGGGGGACTACTTCAACCACCTGGCGCGCTGCGGCAACATTGATCTGCAGAATCTGCAAGGCGAATCGCTGGAGAAGAGCACCAACATCGATGTGCTGGGCGAAAAGGAACTGATCGACAGCCTTCTCAGCGGCAAGGCACAGCTGGCGCAGGTCAACCCCGGCCTGGTGCCCCAGTTGGTGGGCGCTGGCCAGCCTGCCCCGTTTGGTGTGCCCGGCAACAAGGCCAGCGGCAAACGCAATTCCTACACGCTGATCCTGATCTCGCGCGTGGACAGCCCTTTCACCAAGCCGCAGGACCTGGTGGGCAAGAAGATTGCCCACTCCACACCCACCTCCAACTCAGGCAACCTGGCGCCGCGCGCGCTGTTCCCGGCGATCGGGCTGGTGCCGGACCAGAACTACGAGGTGGTGTTCTCCAACGGCCACGAGCGCTCGGTCACAGGCGTGATGCACGGTTTCTACCCCGCCGCAGCCGTGGCCAGCGATTTGTACCAACGCATGGTGGTCAAGGGCGATGTGAAGGGCTCCAGCATCCGCACGCTGTGGGAGAGCCCGCCCTTCATGACCGAGACCTGGACGCTGGGCAAGGACGTATCGCCCGAGCTGCAGGCCCGCGTGAAGAAGTGCTCGTACAGCTACAGCTTTTCGCCCAAGCTGCGCCAGTTGCTGCCAGGCAATGACACCTTTTTACCCATCAATTTCGAGCGCGACTTCGCGACGGTGATGGAGGTCTACACCAAGACGCAGAAGGCGCAGGCTGCCAAGGCTGCCGCCAAATAAGTCCCGGTGTCAAAAGCGTCTATCGCCGCCCCCGCAAGCCGGACTCTGGCTTGCGGGCTCAGATGGTGCAGCAACAGATTGCCGCCATAACAAGACAGAGCCAGGAAGAACAGGCCGCCCGGCACCAGCAGACCCTGGCAAGCAGGGATGCAAACACGAAAGCAGCGCCGGTACCGGAAGGCCGTCGTACCCCAGGCCTGGTGGAAATCATCAACACTCTTGTCTGAATGCGGCCACTCAAGGGGGACGCATTGCGAGAAGTGCGCCGCGGCAAATGCCATCAACTCCATCTCCGACAGCGCTCCAGAGTGGTGGCCTGGATAGGTACGGAACGACGGCAGCGCCACCACACCGATGCACATCCTGCCGACAGCCGCTGCCAGCGCGCGCCTACACACCGACCCCCTCGCAGTGCCTACAGTGGATCGCACGAACAGCCGCTGCGCAGTGCACATTCCGTCAGGTGCCATAAGGTGACGTCAGGTGCAACGGCAGCCCCGGCAGCAACCCCAGCAGGAGCAAGCCCCATGCGCATTCACACCCCACCCCGTGCCCATTCGCCCTGGCCGCTGGTCATCGGCGCTGCCGCAATGATGGCGTTGCTGGCGCTCACGGCCTGCTCCACGCCCCGCGCGCCCGAGGGCATTCAGCCCGTTACGGGGTTTGACGCAGACCGCTATGCAGGCCACTGGCACGAGGTGGCACGCATCGACCACGCCTTTGAGCGCGGCCTGACCCAGACCAGCGCCACCTACAGCCGCAACGCCGACGACACGATCAAGGTGGTCAACCGAGGCTACGACCCGGTGCGCAAGGAGTGGAAGCAGGCCGAGGGCACGGCGCGCTTTGTGGATGAGCCCACGCGCGCTGCGCTCAAGGTGTCGTTTTTTGGACCGTTTTACGGCGGCTACAACGTGGTGGCGCTCGATGAAAACTACCAGTGGGCCATGGTGGTGGGCTCCAGCACCGATTACCTGTGGATCTTGTCACGCACGCCCACCCTGCCCTGGCATGTGCGCGAGCACCTCATGGAGCGGGCACAGACGATGGGTGTGGATGTGCGCAAGATTCTGTGGATGCCTGCCGCCAGCGAGCAACACGCCAAGCGGGCCGTGATGACCTGAAAAGCTTCAACACCAGCAAGCGCAAATCGCTATATTTTTGATAGCTACTCACGCTTACCTAATAAGCGCCAGGGATCCTCTGCACGAATCGAGCGGCAAGTGTGCGCTGCGGATCGGGAGGGGCTGCAAGGCGCAAAACGCAGCGATAGCCGCAGCTATTGCGAGTATTTGCAACGCGGCAGACCGCCCGAGCCCGCAGATGCACGCGGCGCGGTGATTCGTGCAGAGGGTCCCTTGATGCCATTTCTATTCAAATATCAGCCGATACCCGGCACGGTGGCCGCCGCCACCAGGCGCTGGGTGTAAGGGTGTTGTGGTGCATCCAGCACGTCGTTCACGCTGCCACCTTCCAACACCGCGCCATCCTTCATCACCACCACGTCGTGCGCCATGGCGCGGATCACATCCACGTCATGGGTGATGAGCAAGTAGCTCAGGCCCTTTTCTTTTTGCAGCCGCTGGAGCAAGCCCAACACCTGCTGCTGGATGGTCACGTCCAGGGCGCTGGTGGGCTCGTCCAGCACCAGCACCTGCGGCTGCACGATGAGGGCCCGGGCGATGGCCAGGCGCTGGCGCTGGCCGCCTGAAAATTCATGCGGATAACGCTCCAGCAGACGGGGGTACTGTGCTTCGGCCAGTCCCACCTCTTCCAGCGCGGCCTCGACGCGCATGCGGCGCTGGGCCACGGTCAGTGTGGGCTCGTGCACCTTCAGGCCCTCGCCCACGATCTCTTCGACCGTGAGGCGCGGGGACAGCGACGAAAACGGGTCTTGAAATACCACCTGCACGCGGCGGCGCAGCTGCTGGTTGGCGGGGGTATTGCGCATTGCTGGTTGCTGCCACGCCTGACCCCCGACCTGCAACTGGCCGGCGTAAGGCAAAAGCCCCAGGATGGCCTGCGCCAGCGTGGACTTGCCCGAGCCGGACTCGCCCACCACCCCCAGCGTCTGGCCGGGCAGCAATTGCAGCGTGGCGCCCTGCACAGCCACAAACTCGCCCTTTTTGAACCAGCCCTTGATGCCGGGCAGCGGCGTGGGGTAGACCACGCGCAGATCCTGCGTCTTCACCACCGGGGCAGTGCCTGCGGGCGGATCGGACTCGACCACATCGCGGCGGGGCTGGCTGGCAATCAGGCGGCGCGTGTAGGCGTGCTGGGGTGCACCAAAAACCTCGGCAACGGGGCCCTGCTCTACCAGCACGCCCTGCTCCATCACGGCCACGCGGTCGGCAAAGCGGCGCACCAGGTTGAGGTCGTGCGTGATGAGCAGCACGGCCATGCCCGTCTGGCGCTGCAGATCACTCAGCAAGTCCAGGATCTGGCCACGCAAGGTCACATCCAGCGCGGTAGTGGGCTCGTCGGCCAGCAGCAGCTTCGGGCTGCTGGCCAGGGCCATGGCAATCATCGCGCGCTGGCGCTGGCCGCCTGAGAGTTGGTGTGGGAAGCTGTTGGCCCGGCGTGCAGGCTCGGGGATGCCGGTCTGGGCCAGCAGCTCGATGGCAGCCTGCGCGCACTGGGCGCCGGTCAGGCCTTTTTTGAGCTGTAGGATTTCGGCAATCTGCAGGCCGATGGTCATCAGCGGGTTGAGCGCGGTCATGGGCTCCTGGAACACCATGGCGATGTCGCCACCACGCACGCCGCGCATCTCGCGCTCTGTCAGCGCCAGTAGGTCGCCCCGCCCTTGCAGCGTTGCCTGCCCGGTGATGGCGGCATTGCCCGCCAGGCGCAGCAGGCTCAAAGCGGTGATGGTTTTGCCCGAACCAGACTCGCCCACCAACGCAAGCTTTTCGCCTGCGGCAATGCTGAAGTTGACGCCCCTCACCACTTCTTTGGGGCCAAAGCGAACGTGGAGGTCCTGAACCTGCAACAAAGGGGTCATGGCCGTAGGGGTCACTGGTCGGCCTTTCGGGGGTCCAGGGCATCGCGCAGCGCATCGCCCATGAAGGTCAGCAGCAACAGGGTGGTGACCAGCACCGCAAAGGTAGACAGCGAAATCCACCACGCGTCAATGCTGTTCTTGCCCTGGTTCAGCAGTTCACCGAGCGACGGCGTGCCGGGCGGCACCCCCAGGCCCAGGAAGTCGAGCGAGGTCAGCGCCAGGATGGCGCCACTCATGCGGAAGGGCAAAAAGGTGACCACGGGCGTCAGGCTGTTGGGCAGGATGTGGCGCCAGATGATCTGGCTGTTGCTCACCCCCAAGGCCCGGGCAGCCTTCACATAGTCGAGCTGGCGGTTGCGCAGGAACTCGGCGCGCACATAGTCGGACAAACCCATCCAGCCAAACAGCGACAGCAGGATGAGCAGCAGCGCAATGCTGGGCGCGAACACGGCGCTGAAGATGATGAGCAGATACAGCTCGGGCATGGAGCCCCAGATCTCGATGAAGCGCTGAAACGCCAAGTCGGTCTTGCCGCCAAAGAACCCCTGGATGGCCCCGGTGAGCATGCCCAGCAGTACGCCGGTGATGGTGAGTGCCAGACCAAACAGCACACTCACACGAAATCCGTACAGCAGCTGCGCCAGCAGGTCGCGCCCCCGGTCATCCGTGCCCAGCCAGTTGTCGGCCGTGGGGGCCGACGGGTTGGGCGATTTGGCAAAGTAGTTCAGCGTGTTGGGGCCGTAGGGGTTCAAGGTGTACAGCGCCCAGTTGCTGCCTGCGGTAATGCGCTCCTTGATGAAGGGATCGAGGTAATCGGTGGGGGTTTCGAAGTCTCCCCCGAAGGTCTTTTCGGAGTAGTCCTTGAGCATGGGAAAGTAGGTCTGCCCCTCATAGCGCACGATGAGCGGCTTGTCGTTGCTGACCAGTTCGGCACACAGGCTCACCAGCACCAGGGCGCAGAAGATAAGCAGGCTCCAATACCCCAGGCGGTTGCGCTTGAAGCGCAGCCAGGCACGGCGGGAGGGGGAAAGTGAAAGCGGGGTAGCAGCAGGACTCATCGGGGCCATTGGTGCGTTCGGGCTAATCAAACTTCACGCGCGGGTCCACCCACACATAACAAAGGTCGCTGATGAGCTTGGTCACCAGCCCGATCAGTGTGAACAGATACAAAGTGCCCAGCACCACCGGGTAGTCGCGACGGATCACACTCTCATAGCTGAGCAAGCCCAGCCCATCCAGCGAGAACAGGGTTTCGATGAGCAGCGAGCCCGCAAAAAAAGCACCGATGAACGCAGCCGGGAAGCCAGTCACGATGGGAATAAGCGCATTGCGGAACACATGCTTCCACAGCACCTGCCGCTCGCTCAAGCCCTTGGCGCGGGCGGTGAGCACATACTGCTTTCGGATTTCTTCGAGGAACGCGTTCTTGGTCAGCATGGCCGTCACGGCAAAACTGCCCAGCACCATGGCCGTCACAGGCAGCGTGATGTGCCACAGATAGTCCACGATGCGCGCGCCCCAAGACAACTCGTCCCAGTTGGCCGACGTGAGCCCCCGCAGTGGGAACCACTGCAACTGCCCACCAAAAATGACCAGCAGCGCCACGCCCAGCACAAAGCCGGGAATGGCATAGCCCACCAGAATGAGCAGCGTGGTCACCAGATCAAAGCGTGACCCGGCGCGCACCGCCTTGGCCACGCCCAATGGCACGGCGACGAGGTAGCTGATGAAAAAAGTCCAGAGGCCCAGGCTGATGGAGACCGGCAGTTTCTCCTTCACCAGTTGCCACACATCCTTGTTCTGGAAAAAGCTCTTGCCCAGGTCAAACCTCGCGAACTGTCCCAGCATCTGCAGGAAGCGCTCATGGGCAGGTTTGTCAAAGCCGTACAGCGCCTTGATCTGCTCCAGCCGTTTAGGGTCAACGCCCTGCGCGCCCCGGTAGCTCAGGCCGCCCCCCTCGGCGCCGCCACCGCCCACACCGGCCTTGGCCTCGGCCATGTACTGCTCCACCGGGCCGCCCGGCACGAACTGGATCACCACAAAGGTCAGCAAGAGCACGCCCAGCAGCGTGGGCAGCATGAGCAAGACACGTTTGAGAATGTAGGCAAACATGGGTGGGCGGTGTTAGGGCTATTTCTTGTCTGGCGCGGTCTGGGGAGGAATACGCGCCCACCACGTGTCGATGACCCACCCTTCGCCGCTGGCGTAAGGCGGCACCGTGGCCGGCCGTGCCAGCCGCCAGGCGTTGTAGGCCATGCGGTGTGTGCCCGCCGTCCACTGCGGAATGAGGTAGTGGCTGTGCGCAATGATGCGCTCCAGGGCGTGGCAGGCGGGAAGCAGTTGCGCCTCGGTCTTGGCGGAGGTCATGGCCTTGATCATCGCGTCCACCGCCGGGTTCTTGACGCCCGCAAAGTTGCCGGAATCCTCCACGTCGGCCGCCTGGCTGCCAAACATGTCGGCAAACTCCTGGCCCGGGTTGTTGGTGCCCTGGTAGGCAATCGAGGTAATGTCGAAGTCGAACTTCTGCAGACGCTGCTGGTACAGCGCAAAGTCCACTGACCGAAACCGCAAGGTGACACCAATCTTTTCGAGATTGCGCATCCAGGGGGTGATGGTGCGCACGCCGCCTTCATTGCTGTCCATGTATTCGAGCACCATGGCCTCGCCCTTGGCGTTGCGCAGGGCACCGTCGCGCACCTCCCAGCCCGCTTCCTTGAGCAAAGCCTGCGCCCGCCGCAGGTTGGCCCGCAGTGAGGAGTCGCCATCCGTGCGCGGGGGCACCGTCATCGGGCCAAACGCGGCAGCCGGAATGTCCTTGCGGTAGGGCTCCATCAGCGCAAGCTCCTCGGGCGAGGGACTGCCCTTGGTTTCGCACGCCGTGTTGCCAAACAGGCCGTTCACCCGCTGGTAAGCGCCATAGAACATCTGGCGGTTCATCCACTCGTAGTCCATGGCCAGGCCCAGGGCCTGGCGCACGCGCGCATCCTGCAGCAAAGGCCGGCGGGTGTTGAGCACATAGCTCTGAAAACCCGAGGGGAGCTTGTGCACAAACTCGCCCTTGACGAGTTCACCCGTATCGAACTTCTTGCCCGTAACACGTCGGGCCCAGTCGCCCGCGCTGAAAAACCGCATGAGGTCAAACTCGCCCGCCTTGAGGGCCTCCAGCCGCGCAGTGTTGTCCTTGTAGATCTTGACAAGGATGTTGTCGAAATTGGCCGTGCCCTTGCGCACGTTCAGGTCGCGCGCCCAGTACTGCGGATCGCGCACATAGGTGATGTCCTTGCCAAAACGCACCGGGCCGATTTTGTAGGGGCCACTGCCGATGGGAATATCCATCACCACCTGGTCAAACGGCTTGGCCTTGCCGTTCTCGACGCCCCAGTCGCGGCTGAACACCGGCAGGCCACCCACAGTGAGGGGCAGCTCGCGATTGGGCAGCTTGAAGCGGTAACGCACGGTGCGGTCGTTGATCACATCCACGCCCGCCACCTCGATCAGCAGCGTCTTGTAGGCAGGGGATGTGAAGGGGCCCACCAGCGTGTCGTAGCTGTGCTTCACATCCTGCGCCAGCACGGGCTTGCCGTTGTGAAAACGCGCCTCCGGCCGCAGGCGGAAGGTGGCGGACAAACCATCGGGGGCAACTTCCACATCTTCGGCCAGCAGACCATAACCGGTGGCGGTTTCGTCCATCGAACCGGCGAGCAGCGAATCGAACATCAGCGACGACAAATATGCTGGCGCGTTGCCCTTGATGGTGAACGGGTTGTATTTGTCGAAGGTGGAAACCCGCAGGTTGCTGACCAGCCGCAGCTCGCCGCCTTTCGGTGCATCTGGGTTCACATACGCAAAATGCGCAAACCCGGCGGGATAACGCGGCTCGCCCCATAGGGCATACCCATGTGCAGCCCATGCAGGAACCGCACACCCCATCAGCAAAAAAGTCAGCCAAAACCGCATGCGACAATTCTGCACTACGTTCGCCGGGCCCCGCTGCAGATCGCGCATACCCACATGCGCCAGGCCGCCCGCCGACATTTCGCCATTCCAAAAGGAGATTGAACATGGGTTTTCTGACCGGCAAGAAGCTGCTCATCACGGGTGTTTTGTCCAACCGCTCCATCGCCTACGGCATTGCCAAGGCCTGCCACGCACAGGGCGCCGAACTGGCGTTCAGCTACGTGGGCGAGCGCTTCAAGGACCGCATCACCGACTTTGCGGCCGAGTTCGACTCCAAGCTGATCTTTGACTGTGACGTGGGCAGCGACGAGCAGATCGAGCGCATGTTTGCCGAGCTGTCGCAGACTTGGCCCCAATTCGACGGGTTTGTGCACAGCATCGGCTTCGCCCCCCGCGAGGCGATTGCCGGTAATTTCCTCGAAGGCCTTTCGCGCGAGGGTTTCCGCATCGCCCACGACATCAGCGCCTACAGCTTTCCCGCCATGGCCAAGGCCGCCCTTCCCTACCTGAACGACAAGTCGTCGCTGCTGACACTGAGCTACCTGGGCGCGCTGCGCTCCATCCCCAACTACAACACCATGGGCCTGGCCAAGGCCAGTCTGGAAGCCAGCGTGCGCTACCTGGCCGAGGCCGTTGGCCGCACCGAAGACGGCCGCAGCATCCGCGCCAACGGCATCAGCGCCGGCCCCATCAAGACCCTGGCCGCCAGTGGCATCAAGGACTTTGGCAAGCTGCTCAGCCGCGTGGCCGATGCATCGCCCCTGCGCCGCAACGTGACGATCGAAGACGTGGGCAATGTGGCAGCCTTCCTGCTGTCGGACCTGGCCTCGGGCATGACGGCCGAGATCACCTACGTGGACGGCGGCTTCAGCCAGACGGCGGGCCTGAGCGCAGACCAAGTCTGATTGCCATCGAAAATTTAGATCAAAACAGGGCCTAGCGCTTATTGAAAAGCGCTGGTAGCTATACATTTAATAGCAAATGCTCCGCAGGCACTGGCTGGCGTGGCTGGGTTTCACTGCGCTGCCCACGCACGCAGCGGACGCCCCTGCCCTGTTGCTGGCCAATGTGTACCGGCCCGGCATGCCGCTGGCCGACTATTGGGTCAGCGAAAAATACGACGGTGTGCGGGGCTACTGGGACGGCCACACGCTGCGCACGCGGGGCGGCGAAACGGTGATGGCCCCCGCCTGGTTCACCGCCGGGTGGCCCACCACTCCCATGGACGGAGAGCTGTGGGCCGGACGCGGGCGCTTTGCGCACGCCCAATCCACCACGCGCCAACAGCAGCCTCATGAGGCGGCCTGGCGCCAGATGCGCTTCATGGTGTTTGACCTGCCCCGGCACGGCGGCATGTTTGACGAACGGCTGCGGTCGCTCAATGCCTTGGTGATGCAGATCAACCAGCCTTGGGTCCAGGCGGTGCCCCAAAAGCGCATCGAAAACGATGCTGCCCTGCAGGCCCTGTTGCAACGCACGGTGCGGGCGGGCGGCGAAGGCCTGATGCTGCACCGGAACAGCTCGCTCTACCAGTCTGGCCGCAGCGACGACCTGGTCAAGGTCAAGACCCACGAAGACACGGAAGCGCGCGTGGTCGCCCACCTGCCTGGCAAGGGCCGCCACGCCGGTCGCATGGGAGCCCTGCTGGTGGAAATGCCTTCGGGCCAGCGTTTCCGGCTGGGGGCGGGTTTCAGCGATGCGCAGCGGGCTGACCCGCCACCTGTGGGCAGCTGGGTGACGTACCGGTTTCGCGGTACCCATGACGGGGGTCTGCCGCGCTTCGCGAGTTTTGTGCGTGTGCGGGACGATATGCCGCCGGTCCGCTGACGGGGCCACAGCAACCCCTGGCCGATCCCGGCCCTGCGATGCGGCGGCCATGCACAGCGGACGGGCAGCCCCTCCCATCCGTTGCTCAATCAGTTAGGCAACAGGACCTTGTCCACCACGTGG
Organism: Acidovorax sp. Leaf73; assembly: GCF_916855635.1. Taxonomy (NCBI): domain Bacteria; kingdom Pseudomonadati; phylum Pseudomonadota; class Betaproteobacteria; order Burkholderiales; family Comamonadaceae; genus Acidovorax; species Acidovorax sp. Leaf73. Next base: position 443,457 of record NZ_CAKASI010000001.1, on the reverse strand, counting down.
ATCACGCCGTTGGACTGGTACACGTCGGCAATCGTCACCGTCGCCGTACCGCCCTTTTCGTCCGTCACCATGACAGCATTGCCGCTGGCCTTGGCGGTGAGCGTACCGCCCGCCACCGTCTTGAGGCTGGCCATGCCTTTGCCGTCTGCAATCATCTTGGACAACGCAGCAGCGTCGTACTTGCCCGCGACCACGTGGTAGGTGAGCACCTTGGTCAGGGTGGGCTTGCTCTCGGGCTTGAGCAGCGTGTCCACCGTGCCGGCGGGCAATGCGGCAAATGCCGCATTGGTGGGCGCAAACACGGTGAAGGGACCGGGGCCCTTGAGCGTTTCGACCAGGCCCGCAGCCTTCACAGCGGCCACCAGCGTGGTGTGGTCCTTGGAGTTCACGGCGTTGTCGATGATGTCCTTGCTGGCCAGCATGGGCGCACCGCCCACCATGACCTGCGCCATGGCAGGCATTGCGGCAGCGGCCATGGCTGCGGTGAAGGCGATGGTGGCGAGGCGGGCGTTGAATCGAAGGGTCATGAGAATCTCCTGAGAGGTGTGTGAAGACAGTCGTCACCGCATGAAAACCACGCGGCTGACAGTCAATACGGCAGCACCACAACAGCGGATTCAAATGCACAAAAAAATCGCTCCGCCAGCCATGCCGGGGGAGCGATTTTTGAGACGCGGGTGCACCCACACACCAGCGCGAAGACGTGCTTACACGTTGCGTCCGTACGGGCCGTCGTCGCCCACCTGCACCAGGTTCTTGGCGGTCGCCAGCGGCTTGGGGTTCTTGCCGGTCTTGCCTTGCTCTGCCACGCAGTCGGCGTAGTAGCGCACCTGGCCGTTCTCGTCTTCCACTTCCACCAGGCCGTGGATGTCGGTCTCGAAGCCCGGGCACAGCTTGGCGAATTCGCGCGCGAACTTGAGGTAGTCCACGATCTTCTTGTTGAATACCTCGCCAGGGATCAAGAGCGGAATGCCCGGTGGGTAGGGCGTGACCAGGCCCACGGTGATGCGGCCTTCCAGGTGGTCGATCTCCACGCGCTCGGTCTGGCGGTGGGCGATGTGCGCGTAGGCGTCCGAGGGCTTCATGGCGGGCGTCAGGTCCGACAGGTACATCTCGGTCGTCAGGCGCGCGATGTCGTACTTGGCGTACATCTCATGCACGTGCTGGCACAGGTCCTTCAGGCCCATGCGCTCGTAACGTTTGTGCTGCTGGCAGAACTCGGGAAGGATGCGCCACATGGGCTGGTTCTTCTCGTAGTCGTCCTTGAACTGCTGCAGCGCCGTCAGCAGCGTGTTCCATCGGCCCTTGGTGATGCCGATGGTGAACATGATGAAGAAACTGTACAGGCCGGTCTTCTCGACCACCACGCCGTGCTCGGCCAGGTACTTGGTGACGATGGACGCGGGAATGCCGGTCTTGTCGAACTTGCCGTCCAGGTTCAGGCCCGGTGTGACGATGGTGGACTTGATCGGGTCCAGCATGTTGAAGCCGTCGGCCAGCTGGCCGAAGCCGTGCCACTTGCTGGCGTTCTTCTTGCCCTTGCCATCGCTGCGGATGATCCAGTCCTCGGCGCGGCCCAGGCCTTCGTCCACGAGCTTTTCAGGGCCCCAAACCTTGAACCACCAGTCGTTCTTGCCAAAGTCGTGCTCCACCTGGCGCATGGCACGGCGAAAGTCCAGCGCTTCGAGCAGGCTTTCTTCCACCAGGGCCGTACCGCCGGGAGGCTCCATCATGGCGGCGGCCACGTCGCAGCTGGCAATGATGCTGTACTGCGGGCTGGTGCTGGTGTGCATCAGGTAGGCCTCGTTGAAGAGGTGGCGATCCAGCTTGGTGGTTTGCGAATCCTGCACCAGCACGTGGCTGGCCTGGCTGATGCCGGCCAGCAGCTTGTGGATGGACTGCGTCGCGTACGTCACGGAATGCTTGGGGCGCGTGCGCTTCTTGCCCATGGCGTGGTAGCTGCCATAAAACGGGTGGAAGGCCGCGTGCGGCAGCCAGGCCTCGTCAAAGTGCAGGTTGTCCACGTAGCCGTCGAGCATGCCCTTGATGGTCTCGGTGTTGTAGAGCACGCCGTCGTAGGTGGACTGGGTGAGCGTAAGCACGCGCGGCTTGACCTTTTTCGCATCCACGCCCTTGAGCAGCGGGTTGGCCTTGATCTTGGCCTGAATGGCCGCTGGCTCGAACTCGCTTTGCGGGATAGGGCCGATGATGCCGAAATGGTTGCGCGTGGGCTTCATGAACACGGGGATCGCCCCGGTCATGATGATGCTGTGCAGGATGGACTTGTGGCAGTTGCGGTCCACCACCACCACGTCGCCCGGCGCCACCGTGTGGTGCCACACCATCTTGTTCGATGTGGACGTGCCGTTGGTCACGAAGAAGCAGTGGTCGGCGTTGAAAATACGCGCGGCGTTGCGCTCCGATTCACCAATGGCACCGTTGTGGTCCAGCAGCTGGCCCAGCTCTTCCACCGCATTGCACACATCGGCGCGCAGCATGTTCTCGCCGTAGAACTGGTGGTACATCTGGCCCACAGGGCTCTTCAGAAACGCCACGCCGCCCGAGTGGCCGGGGCAGTGCCAGCTGTACGAGCCGTCTTCAGCGTAGTCGAGCAGTGCCTTGAAGAATGGAGGCTGCACGCTCTCCAGGTAGCTCTTGGCCTCGCGGATGATGTGGCGCGCCACAAATTCGGGGGTGTCCTCGAACATGTGGATGAAGCCATGCAGCTCGCGCAGGATGTCGTTGGGCAGGTGGCGGCTGGTCTTGGTCTCGCCGTGCACATAGATGGGCACTTCGGTGTTCTTGCGCCGCACTTCACCGATGAAGTTGCGCAGGCTCAGCACGATGGGGTCCAGCCCCTCACCCACCGTAAATTCCTCATCGTCGATGGACAAAATGAATGCGCTGGCGCGGCTTTGCTGCTGGGCAAACTGCGACAGGTCACCATAGCTGGTGACGCCAACCACCTCGAAACCCTCAGACTCGATAGCCTGCGCCAGCGCGCGGATACCGAGGCCCGAGGTGTTCTCGGAACGATAGTCTTCATCGATGATGATGATGGGAAAGCGAAACTTCATGCGCAGCCTCCGTGCAACCGTGCCCTGCCCGGCCAAAAAACGAAATAGGCGCGAAGTGTAAGGAATAACCTTGACGCGCCTTTGAACTGCAACCCTTTTGTCCCAGAATGTGGTGCACTAAACACAACCACAACAAGGAGTTGGCTATGGAGGAATCCACCATCTGGTGGCTCGCAGCGGGGGCTGTGGTCGTTGCAGAGCTGCTCACCGGTACGTTCTATCTGCTCATGGTGGCCATTGGACTGGTGGCAGCGGCCCTGGCGGCCCATCTGGGGTTGCCAACTACCGCGCAGATCGTGGCAGCGGCTGTTGTGGGCGGCGGCGCAGTGGTGGGCTGGTACTACCTCAAGAAAAAGCGGCCCGGAGATCCCTCTGCCCGTGCGGATCGCAGTGTGAACATGGACGTGGGCGAAACCATTCTCATTGAGGGCTGGAACGCTGATGGCACCACCACCGTGAAGTACCGGGGTGCCACCTGGACAGCCATCCACCGTCCCGGAGTCACCCCCTCCACGGGCATGCACCGGGTTGCTGAACTGGTGGGCAGTCGCCTGCTGGTAGACCCTCTCTAAAAATCCCGCTGTCGCTCACCTTCACAGATCAACAACGAAAAAGAGGCTCCTCATGGAAATTGCCATCGTCATTCTCATCATTGCCGTCATTTTCATCGCGCGGTCCGTCAAGGTCGTGCCCCAGCAAAATGCCTGGGTCAAGGAGCGCCTGGGCAAGTACGCAGGCACGCTCACACCGGGACTGAACTTCCTGGTACCTTTTGTCGACAAGGTCGCCTACAAACACAGCCTCAAGGAAATCCCGCTCGACGTGCCCAGCCAGGTTTGCATCACGCGCGACAACACCCAGCTTCAAGTGGACGGCATCCTGTACTTTCAGGTGACCGACCCCATGCGCGCCAGCTACGGCTCCAGCAACTACATCATGGCCGTGACGCAACTGGCGCAGACCTCGCTGCGCTCGGTCATCGGCAAGCTGGAGCTGGACAAAACCTTTGAAGAGCGCGACATCATCAACGCCCAGGTCGTACAGGCCATCGACGAAGCTGCCCTCAACTGGGGCGTGAAAGTGCTGCGCTATGAAATCAAGGACCTGACACCACCCAAGGAAATCCTGCACGCGATGCAGGCCCAGATCACTGCAGAACGCGAAAAACGCGCGTTGATCGCCGCCTCTGAAGGCCGCCGCCAGGAACAGATCAACATCGCCACCGGCGAACGCGAGGCCTTCATCGCCCGATCCGAGGGCGAAAAGCAGGCCGTCATCAACAAGGCCCAAGGCGAGGCAGAATCGATCAAGGCCGTGGCCGAAGCCAACGCCCAGGCCATCGAGCGTGTGGCCTCGGCCATCCGTCAACCCGGTGGCGAACAGGCTGTACAGCTCAAGGTGGCCGAGAAGGCCGTGGAGGCCTACAGCCAGGTGGCAGCAGACTCCAGCACCACACTTATCGTGCCGAGCAACATGACGGAGGTGTCTGCGCTCATCGGGTCCGCGATGAAGATGGTGCAAGCTTCACAGAAAGCGGCCTGAGCGCAAGCAAAGCTTTTTTCGAGGCAACGGCTACTGTCAGCCCAGATATCCCTTTTCCTATGGCTATAATCGAAGGCTTCGGAGAGGTGGATGAGCGGTTTAAGTCGCACGCCTGGAAAGCGTGTGTGGGCTAATCCCCACCGCGGGTTCGAATCCCGCCCTCTCCGCCAAAAATCAAAAAGCGTCCTTCGGGGCGCTTTTTTCGTTTCGGCCTCTCAAGTGACACGGAGCGCTTTCAGCGCCTCCTTCCCGCCTCGCGAAATGCCGGGAGCGGTGGGACCAAACCCGCCGATTTGTTGCAAAACGTGTGATTGGTTGTCACGCCGCGGCGCACTATTCACAATAAATGACTCCACCCAAAAGGAGTGCACCCATGCCCATGGAGCTACTGTTCGTCCTTGCACAGAGCAAGCTGCCCATGATGATCGAGAAGCCCTGCGACGTTGACAAGCTTCGGGTGCTGGCGGCTGCTCAGCTCGTAGAGGTGCAGCTTCCCGATGTGCGTGCCAAGGAGCAAAAAGCAGAGGTTCTTGCCATTTCGCCGCAGGGGCGGGCAGCGCTGGCAACAACCTACCCCCGTCACCCATTCAAGTTCGCGCCCATGCGCTCTGCGCCAGCGCCGGCTTCGGCCGATTGGCTTCCGTCTTTGGACTCCTGCCAGGTGCAGCGCGGTGGGACAAGGACCACGCTGGACTCCTAGTGTCATGCGCATGCTCGCTCTACGGAACATCTGAGCACAACCAAGCTTCTGAATGACTTGCAACCAAAGGCAACAAACCGGGGGCATCTGCGGATATCGCACTTGTCTGACAGACGCTGACCGCGCGTTTTGCTGAAATCCTCTCCACCAGCCATTGAGGCTGACCCGGGAGCTCATTGGGACTCCCACCTTTTTGACAAAGGATCCGCCATGAAGCGCCACCCCTTGACACCCGGAACCCGCGCCCTCGCTGCGTTTGCCGGCACGGTTGTGCTTGCGGTACTGGCGGCGGCATCGTTGTTGATGCCCGATGTGACCGTGCAGTCGGTGGATTCGATGCCGCTTTTGCCCAGTGGGCTGGACCAGATCTTTCCCTCCAGTCTGTTTGAGTGACCTTGTGCATGAGGTGGAGTGGTTTAGCACGCCTACTCGCCATGGGTAGCAAAAAGCATAGCATCGGAGTACCATCTGGCGCTGCGCACCGGGATTTTCGGTGGCAATCCAGAATGGAGGACGATCGTGACCACACGTTTTCGAATCTCTGCAAGTCTTTTTTCTGCTCGCTTCTTCGCGCGGCCTGTGGCGGCGACAGCGCTGCTGGTGGCGATGGGGGGATGCACCAGCCCGAGGGATGGCTCCCTTGAAGAATTCGCGCGCTGGCATGACGGTGCGCGCGCCCAGGCCCAGGCCGGGGCGCTGAGCTGGAGCGAACTCTACAAGCAGAGTTTTGACCGCCTGACCGCCCTGCCGCCCTCGTTGCAACAAGACACGCGCCTGGAAAACACGGTGCTGTTGTTATCCACCGCCCGCAAATACGAAGCCAATGAGATCACCGCCCAGCAGTTTGCGCTGGAGCGGGAACACATCGAAACGCAATTGCAGGCACGCCTGCGCTAGCCGTTCGCGCCTCAGCGCTGCGGCGCACCCTGCTCCACGATGGAAATGCGCCGACGCAGCGCTGCAGTGGCTTGCTGGTCGCCCGCAGCTTCAGTGCGTTGCGCCTGCACACTGAGCCAGGCCATCAACGGTCTGCGCCAGCCCTGGGCAGAGGCTGTGTCAGCAGCGATAACGATCACCGCCGGGCTGGCGCGCCCCGACTGAAACAGCACCCCAGCTGCCACGAGGCGCGACAGCGGGTCTTCCAAAGCGGGCAACGCAGATGCATCGCCCGATGCAGCCACCTTGCGCTGCGCTTCGGGCAGCAAGCCCACGTCCTGGGGCTGTACTCGCCCCCCCAGATAGTCGGCATAAGCGCGCTCGGGCGCGGCGGCGTCGGCGCGCAGCGGTTCAAAGCGCTCGCAGGGGCCAGGTACCAAGCTGGCGACCTGCGCAGCGCAGCGCATCAGTTCCAGACGGGCCAGCAGGTCTGGGCGCCCCGTGCGGGCCACTTCAGCCCGGGCGCGGTCCCATTCGAGCTGCTCGACGCGGGGGTTGCCCGACAGATAGGCTTCGAGGGCCTTCTGGGCTGAGCCTTGAGCGTTCATCTGCCAGTCGGGCACGGGAGGTTTGCTGGAGCATGCGGACAACAAGGCCGCAGCAACCACCACAGCTCCCAGCAATGACACCCGCAGTGGCCTGGCCAGATGCATGGGCTTCGAAGGGAATGCAGAAACTGAAAAGGGCTTCATGGCAGCTTGAGTTCCGTATCCCGCGCAAAAGGCCATTTGCGGTTGATTTCGTTGACCAGGCTTTCTACCTTGCGCAGATTGCTTTCCACCTCGGCGCGCAAGGCCCCCAGGTCGGTGGTGGCTTCGCGGGCATTGGCGCCAATGGCCTGGGCTTCCACCAGCACCGCATCCACCTTTTTCAGGCTGGTGCGGGTGTCGGCCAACAAGCCATTGAGCTGGGCCACGGTGGCGCGCACCTCAGGTACCAGCGCTTCCTTGCTGCCTTCGGCGCCAAATACCTGTTTGTCAACCCGCGCCGCCATGCCATCCAGGCGCGCCAGCAGGGCATTGGTGCGGTCGAGCGTGGCAACAATTTTCTTCCCATCGGCCTCATTGCCCATCAGCACTCCCAGCATGCCGCCGGGGCCATTGAGGCGTTCGGTGAGCGCCTGCACATTGGTCAGGCTGCTGCCCAGGGCAGCGTCCTGCGCCGTGAGCGCATTGAGGTTAGACAGCAGTTCGCGCGCCGAGGCCATGAGCTGCGGGATTTCGGCGGTGGCGTCGCCACGCAGCACGGGGCGCACGGCACCATCGGGCAGGAGCTTGTCATTCAGCATGCCGGTGTAGGCGCGGATGTTGGTGCCACCCACAATGCCCCGCACCAGTGTGAACACGCTGGATTCACGCAGCCAGTGCGCGTCCTTGCGGGGCACGTCCACGATGATGCGGGCGTTGCCGGTTTCGGCCAGTTCGATGCGGCGCACGCGGCCAATGGGGAAACCCGAGAACGTCATGTCCATGCCCACCACCACGCCTTCAGAGTCGTCGGCCGTCAGCACCAGGGTCTGCGTGGGTTCGAACGCACCACGCGCATACAGCAGGTACAGGCCCGACCCGACGATGAGGGCCACCGTGAACAGCAGCAACGCCGCCGCCTTGATCTCCAGGTAGGCCACCGGGCGCAGGGTTTCCACGGGCGGCACGTCGGTGGCGGGAGAAGCCGGAGCGGGCCCCGGGGGCGGCGTTTGGCGGGCGTTGGGGTTCTCGTCGTTCATGGTGCCGGAAGGTGGGTCGCCGTAAAGGAATGGGGTAGTCGGGTGTCAGCAGACATCGGTCAGTAGTAGTTGCCCATGAGCGAGGCCACCTCGATCATCAGCAGCACGGCAAACATGCGGGCCAGGCCGCCCAGCTCTGAATCGGGCTGGGTGCGATCGCCCGTGTCGTACAGGCCTGCCGCCATGGGGATCAGCGCTACGGCCAGGCTGAAGAACACGGTCTTGAGCACGAACACCATCGTCACGCTGGGCGTGAACACCTGGCCAAACATGCGGGTGTAGCTGGGCAGCCCCGCCAAGTTGAAACCATACACCCCCAGGTACGCCAGCACCAGGGCCACCACACAGCTGAGCGCAGCCAGCGTGATGCAGGCGAACACTCCAGCGATCACGCGCGGCAGAAGCTCGATGCGCACCGGGTCCGAGCCGTGGGCGCGCAGCGCGTCGAACCGTCCGGTTTGCCGCAGCCGCGTGATCTGCGAGCCATTGGGGATGGTGCAGCGCATGGCCACAAACAGCGCCGCCGTGAGCGGGATCAGCTCCAGCACCAGCACGCGGATCACCATCTCCAGTGCATAGCGCGACAGGCCATAGCTGAGCGCCGTGACCACCACGATGCGCGTGAGCACCAGGCTGATCAGGGCAGCCAGCACCGTAAAGCCGAGCAGCACCGGGGCGGTGTCGAGATACAGGTGGCGTGCCAGCGCCCTGCGCGTGCCCTTGCCATAGCTGGACGGCGACAGCACCAGCACCAGCACCACCGCCCCCAGATACAAGATGCGCCACCAGGCGACCGCCCAGCGCCGCGCGGTGTTCCACACACGTTCGGGCAGGGAGAGGCCGGGCAAGCGCGAAATCATGGTCGGATCATAGCGGGGCACTCACAGAGAGCGTTGACGGTGGACTGCCATAGAAATTTTTCGATGTTTTTGGCATCTAGCGCTTGATAGACAAGCGCAAAAAGCTATCATTATTATAGCATTTTCAAACACAGAAGAAACAGCTACTCACATCCTTGCGGAAGCTGGTGCTTGCAAGCGCCCACGGCAGACCGGGCTACACATGCCGCTTTGCCGCAGCGGTGGCGAACGGCACAGCGGGCTGCGCATCCGCACGCGCGTGCAGGGCTTCGATGATGTGACAGTGGGCATCTGTCCCATCGCAGCGGTTGCGCAGCGCGAGCAGGTCGGCCTCCAGGGTCTGCAGCTCTGCCAGGCGGGCACGCACATGCTGCAGATGGTCATCCAGTGTGTCGCGTGCGGCGTCGCAGTCTTCTTTGCGGCTCCAGTCCAGTGCCAACAGGGTTCGCACTTCATGCAGCGACATGTCCATGGCACGGCAAAGTCGGATGAAGCGCAGCTGGTGCACGTCCGCGCCGCTGTACAGGCGGTAGCTGTTGTCGCCCCGCACGCCGGGGGGCAACAGCCCCTCCTTCTCGTAGTAGCGGATGTTGGCGGCAGACACCCCGGACTGCAGGGCGGCCTCGCCAATGCGAAACTGCACAGCGTTCTGATCCATGGCTTGACCTTCAAGTGACTTCAAGGTTTCCAATCATGCCATCGCTTTCAAAACTGCACGGAGAACCCCCATGTCTGCCCACTGCCACGACGACCATTGCGCCACTGGCCCTGCCGCCGCCGACCCGCGCTACCGCCGCATCTTGTGGATAGCGCTTGTCGTCAACGCTGCCATGTTTGTGGTGGAGCTGGGGGCGGGTACCCAGTCGGGTTCGGCATCGCTGCTGGCCGATGCCATCGATTTTCTGGGGGATGCCGCCAACTACGGCCTGTCGCTGTGGGTGCTGGCCATGGCCCTCACTTGGCGCGCCCGCGCCGCCCTGGTCAAGGGGGCCAGCATGCTGGCGTTTGGCGTGTTCGTGATTGGGCGCGTGGCCTGGGGTGCGTGGCAAGGCACACCGCCCGAGCCCTTCACCATGGGCAGCGTGGGCCTGCTGGCGCTGGCGGCCAACCTGGGCGTGGCCGCCCTGCTCTATGCCTACCGGGAGGGCGACGCCAACATGCGCGGCGTGTGGCTGTGCACCCGCAACGATGCGCTGGGCAACCTGGCGGTGATGGGCGCTGCCCTGGGCGTGTTGGGCACCGGCACCGCCTGGCCCGATCTGGCGGTGGCGGCCATCATGGCAGGCCTGGCCATCAGCGGCGGCTGGAGCGTGATACGCCACGCGCGGCAAGAGCTGGCCAGCACCACCGCACAGCCACAACCGCAAGGGCACTGATCCATGCGCGTGCACCTATCGACTCCGTTGAGCGCCCCGCCTGAATGGGTGGCTGCGCAGCTGCAAAGCACCGCTGTGTTCCGCCACATCACCGCGCCGCTCATCCAGTTTCACCCCGCACGGGGCACGGAATGGCCCACGCACTGGGCTCCCGGCGAGCTGGCGCTGCACATGCGGTTGCTGGGCGTTTTGCCCATGGGCCCGCAAACCGTGCGCATCTCCATCGAGCCGGCTGCACAAAGGGGCGGCTGGCCCACGCTGCGCGACAACGGAGAAGGCGTGCTCATGCGCCGCTGGGACCACCGCATCACCCTGCAGCCCCTGTCCGATGGCCGCACGCTGTACACCGATGACATCGAGGTGATTGCGCGCCACCTGCCCTGGCTGATGACACCGCTGAGCGCCCTGTTTGCCCAGGTGTTCTACCGGCACCGCCAAAGGCGCTGGCGCCAACTGGCCGCGCAGCATGCCGCCGGGGGCGCCGCCCCCACCGCGCTACACAGGTGCGCCGCGTTCAACCACCTGCTGGCCAGCTTTGCCCGCCAGCCTGACGCGCCCCCCGCCCAGCGCTGGCGTTGGCTGGAGGCCGCCCACGTGCTGGGACAGACCTCATTGCCCCTGCACTGGCGGTCACACACCGCCATGCTGCGCTACGCCCTCGCACTGGGAGATGCGCGCGAGGCCACCGGCCAGCTGCTGCGGCTGGCCCTGGTGCCCCTGGGGCACCTGCTGGCACGGCTGCCGTTGGGCAACATCGGGCGCTCCCACGTGAGTGCTTTCCGGCCCATGGTGCCAGCGGCAGAAATCACTGTGCTGATGGACCAGGCGCTGGAAGAAACGGCGATCCGCCCCGTGCAGCCGGGCGACCACGGCGTCTGAAAACTGCGCACCCGGCTTCCCCAGTCGCAGCCTGCGCACTCAGTGCTTGGAGGAGCGAGCCACGCGACCTGGCTTGAGGGGTGCCCTGGCTGGCTTTGCAGCGGCCTGCTCCAGCCACAGCAGGCTGTCCATCTGCGATAAAAAATGCCGCAGGTAGTCCGGCGACAGCGACCGCATCAAGGCCAGGGAGCGCAGCATGAGGCGGTGTGCATTCAAGGGTCCGGCGTTTTCCGGCCCACGCGTGAAGGCCTGGGCCACCTGCTGTTCCGCAGCAATCTTGGACCAGACTTCGCTGAAGCGGCGCACGCTCTTCATGTCCGACACACTGGCGCCACCGCCCACCAGCACGCTGTCTGCGTCGGCCTGGGCGCGGGTACTGAGATCGCGGTTCAGTTGCGCCAGTGCAGATGGTGCACCGGCTGGCGCTGTGGCGGCCAGTGGCTGGCGGGGAGGTGTCCGGGTGCGCCTGGCGTAGTCCACCAAGGCGGCCTGCAGCCTGCGGGCCAGCACCTGCTGTACGGCGGGGGGCTGCGCAGGCAGGCGCGCGGCCAGCACCTCCAGGTACCGAAAGCGCACCGGGTCGTGGTGCTGCGCGCCTTCGGCCCGCAGGGACTCCAGGGTGGGCTCACTCATTGCGGGCGGGCTTGGCCTGGGCAGCGCGCGGTACGGGGGCCATCTCCACGCGGCGGTTCTGTGCCCGCCCCTTTTCGTCGGCGTTGTCTGCCACCGGCTGCTCGGCGCCAAAGGCCGCAGCAAACACCTGGGACGAGGGCATGTCCTCTTCGATCAGGGCGCGGGTCACGGTCAACGCGCGCTGGGCCGACAGCTCCAGGTTGTCGGCAAAACGCTGGTGGCGCCCTTGCAGCAGCGTGGTGTTGTCGGTAAAGCCACTCACCATCAGCATCTCGTCACGTTCGCGCAGGTACACCTGCAGCGGCTGCACCAGGCTCTGGAGCAGTTGTCGGCCTTCAGGGCGCAACTCGGCAGAGCCCGCCGCAAACAGCACGCTGCCGCTGATGCCGATACGGCCTTCATTGACCGTGACGCGGCCGCTGGCCAGCGGAATCGCCAGTGCTTTTTCCAGCGCCATGCGGCGCTTTTCTTCCATCTGCCGCTTTTCCACTTCCTGTTTGAGGCTGGCCACCAGGTCGATCTGCACCACCAGCACGCCGACCAGAATGAGCACAAACGCACCCAGCAAGCCCGCCATGAGGTCGCCGAACACGGCCCACACCGGGGCCGTCTGTTCGGTGGCATCGTCCAGCGTGTCGTCCAGGCCGGTCACGCGGCGACTCCCTGCACCGCTGCGGCCATCTGCCCGTTGAGGCGGCGCAGGTCTTCCACAATGCCCTGCTGCGAAGAAATGCTCAGATCGATCACCTCGCGGGCCTGTGCCACGTAGTAGGCCAGCTGCTCATCGCTGCGGCTCATGGACTGGCCAATGGCGCCTTCGATGCGCTGCAGGCTGCCCATCAGCTTTTCGTTACTGGCCGTGAACAACTCCACGCCGTGGCCAAAGGACTCACCCAGGCTCGACAGCTCCACCGCGCTGGCGGCCACGTGTGCCGACACTTCATCGACCTTGCCCGCCTGCGCGCCGAGCGCCTGGGCAAACTCCTGCCCCGCCTGCTCCAGCACCGAGGCCGCAGACCCCACCAGCGATTCAATGGCCGCACGCTGCTGCCCGGCGGCTTCGTTCACCGATTGGAGCAACACACCCAGTTGCTCCATCATGGCCGTGCGTTCTGCCAGGGCCGCGTTGTCGCGTTCGCTCAGGTGGGTCATCTCCTGGCGCAACTGGGTGATCACCTCAGCCGCGGCCTGCGGCACATCCGACGCCGTCTGCAGCAATCGCGTGAGCGGGGCTTCCAGCGCAGAACCCAGCGTGGCCAGGTGCCCGGCCACAGCGGCTTGCAGCGCATCGAGCCGCTCCACTGCGGCCTGGCCGCGTGCCGCCTCGGCATCCCGCAGCGCCACCAATTCCGTGCGCCACACGCCCGCGAGCGCATCCATGCGCTGGGCCTGGGTGTCGGCCCATCGGGCTTCGGCCTCTATGCGGGTGTGCAACAGTGCGTCCGACTGGTCCATCAACCGGGCGGCACCGCCCAGGGCCTGGCTGACCTGCTCGGTCATGCGCTCGGTGAGCTGCGCCGCAGCGCCCTCCAGCGCCTGGCATACGCCGCGCTGCTGCTGCGCCGTTTGCTCGCCCACCTGTTGCCATTGCTCCGCCAATCGGCTGGCCATGCCCTCCATGGACTGGCTCCAGCCCGCAAGGCGCTGCTGATCCGCCACTGCCTGGTCGGCCTGCGTTTTCTCCACCGTCTGTTCCAGCGAGGCCAGCAGCGCCGTGGTGCGCTGCTCGAAGGCCTGCGATGCCGTCTGCAATGACTGGTCGAGCTGGGTGGCAGCGCCTTCCAGCGCCAGGCACACGCCCTGCTGGTGCTGTGCGGTTTGCTCGCCCACCTGTTGCCATCGCTCCGCCAGTGTGCTGGCCATGCCCTCCATGGACCGGCTCCAGCCTGCAAGGCGCTGCTGGTCGGCCGCCAACTGGGCCGCCTGTGATTGGGCCACAGTCTCTTGCAATGAGGCCAGCAGCGCCGTGGTGCGCTGCTCAAAGGCCTGCGATGCCGTCTGCAGTGACTGGTCGAGCTGGGTGGCAGCGCCTTCGAGCGCCTGGCAGACGCCGCGCTGCTGCTGCGCCGTTTGTTCACCCGCAAGCTGCCATTGCTCCGCCAGTCGGCTGGCCATGCCCTCCATGGACTGGCTCCAGCCAGCAAGGCGCTGCTGGTCGGCCGCCAGTTGGGCCGCCTGTGATTGGGCCACCGTCTCTTGCAACGTGGCTAGCAGCGCCGTGGTGCGCTGCTCTAGCGTCTGCGTGATGGACTGCAGCGCGCTGCCCAACTGCACCGCCTGCTGGTCCTGCGTCTGCGTGTGGCGGTCCAAGGCCTCCGTCCAGGTGTCCGCCACCTGGCGGGCGGTGCCCTCCCATTGGGCCGTGAGGGCGTGCATCTGCACGCCAGTGGCCTCGCGCAACCGCTGGTGCGAGCGCTCGGCCTCTTGCGCCAGCGTTGCCATGGCCTGCTCCACCACCGGGCGGATCGTCTCACCCGCCATGCGGGCGCTGGCGCCCAGGCTGTCGTGCAGGGATGCGCCCACGGTGGTGGCCAGCTGGGTATAGGCCGCTGCCGCCTCGCGGTGAAACACCTGCTGTCGGTCTTGCAATTGGCCGTTCAACTGCTCGTGGCGGCGCTCCAGCCCTTCCATCAGGCCTTGCAGGCGCTCTGCAATCAGCGGCATGGCCTGCGCCTGGGCCTGCAGGGCCTCGAACATTTCCTGGCGCCGGTGGGCCGCCGAGAAGGGGCGCAGCTCGCTGGCGATGCGGGCATCCAGCATGCGCAACGCTGCCAGCCGTTCGCGGCGGCACAGGGCGGACATCAGCCCCAGCATGGCCGACGCTGCCACCCCGGCCACCGAGGTGCCAAACGACAGACCCAGCCCCTTGATGGGCGCGGCCAGCGCCGCCCGGATCGACTCCAAGCTGGACGAGGCCTCCAGTGCGGACACCGCGCCATTGAAGGTGACCACCATGCCCAGAAAGGTGCCCAGCATGCCCAGCATGACCAGGAGCCCCACCAGGTACGGCGCCAGCGCAGGCCCTGGCAGGGGCACACGCTCCCCGTCGATCCGCTGGCGAACCGGGTTGCGCAAGGACGAATGCAGGCGCTCCAACCAGCCACCCAGGTCCTCCAAGGGCTGATGCCCCAGCCCAGCCAGCCCTGTGGACAGCGACGAGGTTGCGGCCCTGAACTGCATCAGCTCATAGGCGCCCAGCACGTAGACGGCAGCAATCACCGCCGTCATGGCCAGCGCCAGGGGGCTAGACCCGACAAACCCCCATCCCACCCAGCCCACCACCGCCAGACCCACCGCAAAGATGGCGGCTATCACACTCTTGTTCATTCGATCATTCCTGTTACCGGTTCCGGGGTCTTCGTGGTTGTGGGGGGACGGTGGGTGGTGCGGCGATGGGAGTCATGGCTCTGCGCCGCTTCCAGCAAACCAGCAAGGGGCTCCAGCCGCACCTGCAACTCGGCCAGCAGCAGCGCCCGCAAGTCCTGCTCAAAGGCAAACAGCCAGCCGCCCGGCAGCGCCCAGCGCTGCGGCTCATCGTCTCGCCCTGCAGCCTCCAGCTGGTGCTGGTGGGCTGCGCGCAAATGCGCCATCCGCCGCTCCAGATGGCCGGGTAGCGACGCCCACAGCCTTTGCTCACGCGCACCCAGCATCTGGTCCATCACCGCATCCAGCAGGGCCAGCCGACGCAGGCCCTCGGGACCCATCGACAAGCTCTGCCGAATCAGCGCGCGCAAGGCAGCCAGTCTGGCATCCATCTGCTTTTGTAGCGCCAGATAACGCGCCGCGTGGACTGCAAAATCTGCCCCGGCCTCGGGGTCCGGGCCGTCGACAGGGGTGTTGTCGGCACGCTCGCGCACGGGTTTGGCAGGCGCGGCCTTGGCCGTGACCAAGTCCGTCAACTCGGCCCGGGTGGACTGAAGGCTGGCCTGCAATGCGCGCACATCCACCGTCCCCCGCCCCAGCGTAGTGACAGCCGGGGTTTGGCTGGACTCCAGAGCATGCAGCGCCCGGCTGAGCTTGACCGCATCCACGGTACTGAGCCACTGGCTGAGTTGCTCCGCCACATCCTGGCGCGCCGATCCACCGTGTGGCTGCGTCCATTGCTGGAGCAAAAGCACAAGTCTGGAGCTGTTGAGTCGGTGGGGCTGGTACATCAATCTGAGGCGTCCATGGCACCGGCCCCCCCGAAGGGTGGCGGGCGTCAGGGAGCAGGTCCCCGCAATGGGCAAAGCCCGCTATTTTCGCAGGAACGCTGCCGCCCCAGCCCCACATCGCTGTGCGTTGCAGGTGTTACATCTAAAGCAGATTGCAAGAATCGGCCAAAAACCAGTCAAGGAACGACCAGTTTTCCAGGACCGAAGCCCCCACAGACACGCCGCTTCTTGACGGCGGACAAGTCCGGCACAGGGCTTGCATGGTCCAATCTGCGACTCTTTCCCCTGACCGGCACCCGCCGCCCTGCCCGCCTGGCTCACCATGTCCAACCCGCCTGCACCCCACGCCCCTTCCCTGCCAAACCCTGCGCAAGTGGCCGCTCCTGTGGTGGTGCCGCACACCCTCACGGAAGATGCTGTGGCCATCTTCACCGGCGTGCTGCTCATTTCCGTAGGGGTTGCTTTTTTCACCAGCGCAGGCCTGCTGACCGGGGGAACCGCAGGCCTTGCGTTCCTGTTGCACTACGCCACGGGTATCGGCTTTGGCAAGATTTTCTTTGTGCTGAACCTGCCCTTTTACTGGCTGGCCCTGCGCAAGCTGGGACGCGCATTTACGGTCAAGACGTTTATTGCCGTGCTGCTGTTGTCGCTGCTGACCGAACTGCAGACTCAATTTCTGGAGTTTGCGCAGTTGCAGCCGCTGTATGCGGCAGTGGCAGGTGGGTTGATCACGGGCACAGGGTTTCTGGTGCTGTTTCGCCACCGTTGCAGCCTGGGGGGCGTGGGCATTGCCGCGCTGTACCTGCAGGACCGGTACGGATGGCGCGCCGGCAAGGTCCAGATGGCGGTGGACTGCTGCATCGTGCTGCTGGCGCTGTGGACGGTGGAACCCCTGCGCGTTGCCTGGTCCATTGCAGGGGCCGTGGCGCTCAACCTGGTCCTGGCGATGAACCATCGGCCAGGGCGTTACATGGCGGTGTAAGCCGGGCCAGAACACACGGACCAGAACTCAAACAGAGGCTGCACGTGCCTGCAGGTACTGCTCCAGCACCCCGATAGGCACCGGGCGGCTGAACAGGTAACCCTGAAAGAGCGTGCAGCCGTGCTTTTCCAGAAACGCCCGCTGCGCGTCCGTCTCCACGCCTTCGGCGATCACGTCGATTCCCAGGCTCTGCGCCATGCCGATGATGGTCTGCACGATCAGCGCATCGGTGTGCTGAATGCCGATGTTGCGCACAAAGCTCTGGTCGATCTTGAGCTGGTCCAGCGGCAGACGCGTGAGGTAGGACAGCGATGACTGCCCCGTGCCAAAGTCGTCCAGAGAAAACCGCAGACCCAGGGCGCGCAATGCGTTCATCTTCGCGATGGTGTCGTCCACGTTGTCCAGCGCCAGGCTTTCCGTCAGTTCCAGCTTCAGACGGTCGGGCCGCGCACCGGTTTGCAGCAACACGGTGCGAATCTGCTCCATGAAATCGGGCTGTCGGAACTGCCGCGCGCTCACGTTCACGGACAACTGCAGCTGTTCCGTGGCGGGGTTGCCCTGCCAGCGGCGCAACTGAGCACACGCGGTCTGCAACACCCACAGGCCTATGGGCAGTATGAGCCCCGTTTCTTCGGCCAAAGGGATGAACTCATAAGGGGGGACCATGCCGCGCTCCGGGTGTTGCCAGCGGATCAGCGCCTCGGCCCCGACAGGGCGTACACCACAGCCCACCTGGATCTGGTAGTGCAGCAAAAACTGCCCGGCAGCCAACGCAGTGCGCAGGTCGTTTTCCAGTGCAGCGCGGGCAGAGACCGCCGCCTGCATCATCGGATCAAAGAACCGGATCGCGTTGCGCCCCGCTGTTTTTGCGGCGTACATGGCCAGGTCGGCGTGTTTGACGACGTCTTCCACCGTTTGGCTTTGGCCGCTGAACAGCACGGTTCCCACACTGGTCGTGCTGTGCACATGGTGCAAGGCAAGCTGGTAAGGCTGGTTCAGGGCGGCAAGTATTTTCTCGGACACATTCTGTGCCTGCTCAGCCGCGTCGGTGGCAAGCGCATCCAGGTCTTCCAGCAGCACCAAAAACTCATCGCCGCCCAGGCGGGCCACGGTGTCGCCTTCGCGCACACATCCCGCCAGACGCTGCGCAACCTGCTGCAGCAAGACATCGCCCATGTCATGGCCCAGTGTGTCGTTCAGGGTCTTGAAGTGGTCCAGATCGAGGCACAACAGCGCGCCATGCAGGCCGGTGCGCGCACTGGTGGCAAACGCCTGCTGCAGACGGTCCAGCATGAGGCGGCGGTTGGGCAGGTGTGTCAGCGGGTCATAAAAGGCCAGATGCTCGATCTCGCGCGCGGCCTGGGCACGCTGGGTGATATCGCTGAGCGTGCCGACATAGTGGGTGACTTCGCCCCCATCGTCCGTGACGGCTGTGATGCCCATGAAGTGGAGGTTGACCGCCCCGCTTTTGCAGCGGTTCCAGATTTCGCCTTTCCATTCACCGGTGTCCGAGAGGCTGCCCCACATGGCGTCGAAAAAGGCCTTGTCATGGTGGCCCGAAGCGAGAAGGCTGGAACGCTTGCCCACTGCATCTTCCGCGCTGTAGCCCGTAATTTTGGTGAAGGCCCTGTTCGTGCGCAGGATGACGGTCTCTCGGTCGGTGACGATCATGCCCTCCTGCGACTCAAACGCAATGGCCGCAATGCGCAGTTCGTTTTCATCGCGCTTGCGCGCCGTGATGTCCTTGCCCACGCCCCGGTAGCCGCAAAATGTTCCGTTCACGTCAAAAATGGGTGTGCCGCTCACCGAAAGCCAGTGCAGCTGGCCCGAAAGGTCTTTCCGCTGGAACTCGAAATCGCGGAACTCCTGATGGCGTTCCAGCAGCTCGCGGTGCTCCTGCCAGCGGGCTTCGCTCACCCCAGGGCCTGCCAACTCCCAGCGCGTCTTGCCCATGTACGCGGCCGCCTCCTGCAGCAGACGGTCTTTGTCGCTTCCGTCCACATGGGTCAGGCGGAACTGGGCGTCCTGTTCCCAGTACCAGTCAGACGACAAGATGGTCAGGGTGCGAAAGCGCGCTTCGTTGTCTTCCAGTTGCTTGCGCACGCGGTAGGCCTCGGTCACGTCGCTGAACACCAGCACGACACCGACAATCTGCCCCTGCGCATTGCGAATGGGCGCAGCGCTGTCCGCAATCTGATATTCGGCACCGTCCCGCGCGAGCAAGGTCGTGTGGTTGCTCAGCCCCACCACCTCGCCCTTGGCCACCACCATCCGCACCGGATCGACCACCGGCTCCCGCGTGCTGGCATTGACGATGCGAAACACGTCCGTCAGCGGCTTGCCCAGTGCCTCGGGCAACGGCCAGCCTGTCAGGCGTTCGGCCACTGCATTCATGCGTGTGATATGGCCCTGCGCATCCGTGGCCACCACCCCATCACCAATGGAATGCAGCGTGATGGACAGGTTTTCCTCACTCTGGCGCAACTGGGCCTCGGCGCTCTGGCGCGTAAGCGCCATGCGGTCAAAACGCTGACCCAACTCGGTCAACTCTGCCAGGCCGGTGGCGAGGGGCTGGGGGGCATAACGGCCCTGGGCCAGTTCGTCGGTGGCGTCCAACAGGCGCCGCAATGGTTTCATCACGCCCCGCCGCACGCCCTGCTGGGCCAGCAGGAAAGACAGCGCAAGGCCAGCCAGCAAGAAGGCCACCTCGGTCCACATGTTGCGGTTGGCAGTGGCGTAGAGCTGGTCCAGTGGCACAGCCAGACTCATGGTGGCAACCGTTTTTCCACCCGACTCTATGAGCGGCTGAAACACCATCAACTGGTGTGACCCGGCCGCATTGCTGCGCTGAAGCACCCCTTCGGCAGAGCGCTGCAGCGCCGCGCTGAAATCTGCATCGGCCAACTGGGTTCCGAGTTCGGCCCCATCGGGCGGAAAACGCGCCACCACGCGCCCATCGGCGTCGGTCACACGCGCCACGGCGCCGGGTGGCAGGCCCAGATCGGCAAGCCGCAGGCTCCACCACTCCAGCGACACCACGGCCACTGCAGCGCCCACCACCTCCTGGCTGCCCGGCGGGACCACAGGCACCGCAAAATTGACGCTCGCAACCTGGGCAGCCCGGTCGATCTGAAAAGCCCCCACCGAGAACTCCCGGGCGGTGATGGCGTGCTGGAAATAGGGCCGGTTCGCCACGTTCACGGGCGCCTTCAACGGGCGGGCATTGCACAGCAGATCGCCACTGGCCTGTGGCACACCAATGTTGACGTAAGTGGCGTTGAGCGACAGCACCTCGGCCAGGTACCTTCCACACTCGGGTTCCGCCGGCCGGTGCACCGAGGGCATGGCAGCAAGCTTCTGCAGAAAATCGCGGGTGTTCTGAATCAGGCGCTGCTGGCTGGCTGCCACGGCCCGCAGCGTGCCCAAAGCCTGGTTCTCTGCGGCGGCGATGGCGTCCATGCGGTGCGACCGTGCCTGGTAAACCGCCAGCAGCACGGCGGGCAGGGTCGCCACCAGAACCAGCCAGCGGATTCGCGCAGACAACGTACTCCAGGTTCCCACCAGCCAGGAAGGCATACCGACCTTTCGTCTTGCACAGTCATTCCAGGCACCGCAGGGCCAGGAGATGCACCGAACGCATTGTTACATCGTAAGCCGAACCGCCCTACATCTGCACCCCCATTTGCCCGCAGTGCCTGGTGGCCGCCCCAAGGGCCGGGGGCCGGGGGCCGGGGGCCGGAGATGTAACCTTTTGGGAACCTTGGGGCGTGCCGCCGTATCATTGGGACATGCGTCGCGGCCTCTATTTCGTGTTGATGGTGGTGCTGGTCCTGCGGGGACTTACCGGCACCGCCATGGCCGCCGGGGTCTTGCCGCCCCTGCTTCCTGCTAGCGCGCCGCATGCGCAGGAGCACAGCCACGTGGTGGCAGCCGAAGCGGCATACCCTACCTCACAAGAGCACAGGACTGACCAGGCCACAGAGGCCGTGGCTGCAGAAATGCAGGAAGGCAGTCACACCATCGCCCATCACGATGACCATGCCGTGCATGCTGCTGCGGCATCCGCGTGTGATGGTGAACTGGTGGGATGTGCTGCACACGATCACCACTCTGCCGCATGTTCCGCCTGCGAAATCTGCCATTCGGCAATGCTCGACGCCGCCCCGGCAGCGTCCTGCGCTCTCCGCCGCCCGGGCACCGCGCTGCCCACGGCGTCTGCACGGTTTGACAGTGCGCCTCCCGCACTGACCATCAAACCACCCATCGCCTGATCTCCAACGCCCGAAGTGCGTCTGCCACAGCCTGAGCCCCCCTGAAACAGGGTGGCCCGGGCGGTAGCGCAACACCTTTTTCGTCCGTTGTCTGGAGATCGCCATGCGCGCGCCTGCTTCATTTCCGTATCCCGCTTCATCGCCCCCGCGAACCGTCTGCCTTGTGCTGCTGGCACCGCTGCTTTCGCTGGCCCAGGGCCTTGCTCCCACACCCAGCCATCCTCTGGCACCGGCTGCCGACGCTGCCCATGTTGGTGCCTCGACGGCTCCACTGGCCCACCCCGCCCTCGTCCCACAACCCCCATTGCCCAGCGCGCCCCCATCGCCCCGGTCATGGCGCGAGGCGCACGAGGCGGTGGCTGCCTTTCCCAGGGGGCATGCCGACATCGTCGCCTGGGAGGCTCGGCAGAGCGCCCAGCCCGCCACACCCACGTCCACCGTCGAAGGGCACAAAAGCCCCCACCGTCACCACCAAGGGCACCACGGCAGCAGCAGCAGCAACGGCCAGTCCGCTTCACCCACGCCGATGCACCAACGCCACCACGCACCGGGAGGCAAGCCATGAACCTCCCCGCCCAAATGCCGCACATTTCTCCACACCTTTCCCCACGCCTGTCTCCGCGCCTTTGCCTGCTGGCCGCTGCAGCCGTACTGGCCGGTTGCGCCAGTGTCTCGCCCGATGGCCTGCGCGGTGACGTCGCCAATCTCGCTGCGGGCCGCACCGGGGGCGTGCAAGCGAGCCTGCCTGCAGCGGACCCTGCCGCCCGCGCCTCTGCAGAAAAATCCGTCGAAGGCTGGCTGGCACAGCCCTTGACACAAGACGCTGCCGTGCGCATTGCTCTGCTCAACAACCCCGGCCTGCAAGCCCGCCTGGCCGCACTGGGCGTGGCCGACGCTGAGCGCGTGCAGGCCATCACCCTGCCCAACCCGCACCTTGCACTGGGGAGATTCACCAACAGCCACGAGCGCGAAATCGAGCGCACCCTGGCCTTCAGCCTGATTGACCTCATCACCCTGCCCTGGCGCACCGCGCGCCAGGCCGAGCGCCTGCAGATCGCGACGCTGCAAGCCGCGCAGGACGTGGTGACGCTTGCTGCCGACACCCGCCGCGCCTGGCTGCGTGCCGTGGCCGCGGAGCAAATAGCCGCCACCCACGACCGCATGGTCGAGGCGGCCGAGGCCGGTGCCGAACTGGCCCGCCGCATGGTGCAGGTGGGCAACTGGAGCCGCCTGCAGCAGGCCCGCGAGCAGGCCGTGCTGCAAGAGGCCACCCGCCAGCGCGCCCGCGCCCGCCTTGCCGCAGCCACCGAACGCGAGCAGCTCAACCGCCGCATGGGCGTGTGGGGGCTGCAGACGCAGTACCAGCTGGCCAACCAGCTGCCGCCCCTGCCCGCCAGCGCCTTGCCCGCGGAGGGCATCGAAGCCACCGCGCTGCGCGAACGGCTCGATGTGCAAGCGGCCCGCCGCCAGCTCGACACCCAGGCCACCCGGCAGGGCTGGAGCCGCGCGGGCGCGGTGTTTGGCGACATCGGCCTGGCGTACAGCCGCAACACCGCCACCGAGCGCGAAAGTGGCCACCGCGACACCACACGCGGCTGGGAGATCGAGCTGCCCCTGCCCCTGTTCGACTGGGGCGGCGCAGCACGCACCCGCGCCCAAGCCGAGGTAGAGCAAAGTGCCGCCCAGCTGCAAGACACCGCCGTGCGCGCCCGCAGCGAGGTGCGCGCCGCCTGGCTCACCTACCGCACCGCGCTCGACCTGGCGCGCCAGCAGCAGGCTGAGGTGGTACCCCTGCGCCAGCTCATCAGCGACGAGACCACCCTGCGCTACAACGGCATGCTGGCCAGTGTGTGGGACATGCTGACCGAAGCGCGCAACAGCACCCAGGCCGTGGCCAACGCCATCGAAGCACAGCGCGACTTCTGGCTGGCCGAGACCGATTTGCAGCTCGCACTCACTGGCACATCGCCCGGCGCCCTGCAGGGCCTCGCATCGGGCGCCGCAGCCTCCACCACCCCACAAGGCCACTGACATGAACCGCCGCAATTTCTTCTCCGGCGCCGCCACGGCAGTGGCCGCAGCCTCCGTCAGCAGCGTGGCCCTGGCCGCGCTGCCCGAGCCCGCCATGCAGTCCAGCGCCGACACCGCGCCGCCGCTGCACCCGCCCACGGGCCGCCCCTACAACCCGGTGGTCACTTTGAATGGCTGGACCGCCCCCTGGCGCATGAACGCAGGCGTCAAGGAGTTCCACCTGGTGGCCGAGCCCGTGGTGCGTGAGGTGGCGCCCGGCTTCATGGTCAACATGTGGGGCTACAACGGCCAGAGCCCCGGCCCCACCATCGAGGTGGTTGAAGGCGACCGCGTGCGCATCTTCGTCACTAACCGCCTGCCCGAGCACACCACCATCCACTGGCACGGCCAGCGCCTGCCCAACGGCATGGACGGCGTCGGCGGCCTCACCCAGCCCGCCATCCAGCCGGGCAAAACCTTTGTGTACGAGTTTGTGGCGCGCCGCCCCGGCACCTTCATGTACCACCCGCATGCCGACGAGATGGTGCAGATGGCCATGGGCATGATGGGCCTGTGGATCACCCACCCGAAGGCTGCGCACCCGCACATCGCCAAGGTGCAGCGCGACTACGCGTTTTTGCTCAACGCTTTTGACGTGGAGCCCGGCAGCATGACCCCCAAGGTCAACACCATGCTGGACCACAACATCTGGTGCTGGAACAGCCGCGTGTTCCCCGCCATCAGCCCGCTGGTGGCGCGGCAGGGTGAGCGCGTGCGCATGCGCATCGGCAACCTCACCATGACGAACCACCCGATTCACATCCACGGCCACGAATTCGAAGTGACCGGCACCGACGGCGGCCCCGTACCCAAAAGTGCGCGCTGGCCCGAGGTGACCACCGACGTAGCCGTGGGCCAGATGCGGCAGGTCGAGTTCATCGCCGACGAGCCAGGCGACTGGGCCCTGCACTGCCACAAGAGCCACCACACCATGGGCGCCATGGGGCACGACGTGCCCACCATGATCGGGGTGGACCACCGGGGGCTGGTCGGCAAGATCCAGAAGATCGTGCCCGACTACATGGTGATGGGCGAGCGCGGCATGGCCGACATGGGTGCCATGGAGATGCCACTGCCCGACAACACCTTTCCGATGATGACCGGCACCGGCCCCTTTGGCCCGTTGGAGATGGGCGGTATGTTCACCACCCTCAAGGTGCGCGCCGACCAGCCTGCGGGCGATTACCGCGACCCTGGAGACTTCAAGCAACCTGCGGGCACGGTGGCCTACGAATGGCAGGGTGCCCCCGCCAGCACACCACGCCCCGCCCGCGCAGACACCCCAGGCACCGCGCCCGGCGCAGCGAGCGCACGCAAGCCCGCTGCCAGCGGCCACCAGCACTGAACCTCCCCATCAGCACACACCATGAATACTATTAAATTGATAGCTGCTTGCGCTTTATGGATAAGCGCTAGCACCTCTTTTGGCCATGAAAACGCCCATCACACCGCATCGAACAGCCCGGTGGTCAAGGAGCAAAAGGACTGGGGCATCGCAGGCGACGCCAAGGCCGTGCGCCGCACCATCACCGTCCGCATGACCGACGACATGCGCTTTGCGCCGAATCACATCGAAGTGCGTGAGGGCGACACCGTGCGGCTGCGTGCCGAGAACAAAGGCAAGGTGTTGCACGAGATCGTGATCGGCACCAAGGCCGAGCTGAACCAGCACGCCGAGATGATGAAAAAGCACCCCGGCATGGAACATGACGAGCCCTACATGGCCCACGTGGCGGCGGCCAAGACCGGTGACATCGTGTGGCACTTCAACCGCGCCGGGAGTTTTGACTTTGCCTGCCTGATCCCCGGCCACTACCAGGCCGGCATGACCGGCACCATCACTGTGCTGCCGCGCAACCCATAACGCCAGGAGAGACACGCCATGACCAACTCACGCAATCCACGCTCCGCATCCACCGCAGCCCACCCTGCACGACGCCAATGGCTCACCACCGCACTGCCTTTGCTGGGTGCGGGTGTAGCCGTCGCCCTGCTGCCCGGCCTGTCCCGAGCAGCCACCAACACCCCTACACCGCTGGAGGTGTGGAAAGACCCGAACTGCGGCTGCTGCCAGGACTGGGTGGACCACATGCAAGCCAACGGCTTTGCCGTGAAGGTGCACGCCACCGGCAACAACGCCGTGCGCGCACGGCTGGGCCTGCCGCAAAAGCTGGGCTCGTGCCACACCGCGCTCGTCGGCGGCTATGTGGTGGAAGGCCATGTGCCTGCCAGCGACGTGCGCGCGCTGCTGCAGCACAAGCCCAAGGCCCTGGGCCTGGCGGTGCCTGGCATGCCCGTGGGCTCGCCGGGCATGGACGGCCCTGCGTATGGCGACCGGCGTGACCCGTACGACGTGCTGCTGGTGGCGCGCGACGGCAGCACCCGTGTTTTCAAAAGCTACAACAAGAAGGCATCAACATGAAAATCCTTTCCATCCCACTGGTCGCAAGCCTGCTTCTCCTGGACGCAGGGCCCGCTCTGGCGCAAGCCCCCACCGCTGCAGCCTCCGATAGCCACAACAGCCACCATCCGGCCCCGTCGGCGGCGCAAGCGGAACTGAGCGAAGGCGAAATCACCCGCTGGGACCCGCGCACACTGCGCCTCACCTTGAAGCATGGCGAGATCAAGAACCTGGAAATGCCGCCCATGACCATGGTGTTCCGCGTGGCGGACGCCAGCGTGGTGGGTGACTTGAAACCGGGTGACAAGGTGCGCTTTCGGGCCGAGCAGGTCAATGGCGCTTACCACGTCAAGCAGATCGAAAAGGCCCCGTGAGCCCCCTGCCGGCCGACTGATGTCGCACAAGCCAGCTGGTGCGCCCGGGCACCATAATCGACGGCCATGAGTTCTCAACACGTTCTGGCCGGCAGCGCTGGCAGCATCACCCGCGTGGCGGGCATCGAGGTCGGTCACTTCACCGAAACCCGCCGCCCCACGGGCTGCACCGTCATCATCACCCGCGAAGGCGCCGTGGCCGGTGTGGATGTACGGGGCGCAGCACCCGGCACCCGTGAGACCGATCTGCTCCACCCCTCCAACCTGGTGGACAAGGTGCACGCCATCATGCTGGCCGGGGGCAGCGCCTGGGGGCTGGATGCCGCCACTGGCGCTGTGCGCTGGCTGGAAGAGCGCAATATCGGCTTCGATGTGGCCGTGGGCCGCCTGCCCATCGTGCCTGCTGCCGTGTTGTTTGACCTGCTGGTGGGCGACATGCACATTCGCCCCGACGCTGCGGCGGGCTACGCGGCGTGCGATGCGGCATCCACCGCCGACCCGGCCGAGGGCAATGTAGGTGCGGGCACGGGTGCGGCACTGGGCAAGATCTTCGGCATCCAGCGCGCGATGAAGGGCGGCATTGGCACCGCCTCTGTCACGGTGGATGGCGTGACGGTGGGCGCACTCATCGCCTGCAACGCCCTGGGTGACGTGATCGACCCCGACACCGCACAAGTGATTGCAGGCGCCCGCACCGACGACGGCCTGCGCCTGCGCGACACGCGCCGTGCCCTGCTGCGCGGCGACCCGCCCCAGCCCCTGCTGGCGGGCACCAACACCACCATCGGCGTGGTGGCCACCGACGCCGTCATCACCAAGGTACAGGCCCACCGCCTGGCCGTGGCCGCCCACGACGGCCTGGCGCGCAGCATCAACCCGGTGCACACCATGTCCGACGGCGACACGCTCTTCAGCCTGGGCACTGGCCGCGCAGGCAAAAGCCTGGGCATGATGGTGCTGGCCACCATGGCGGCCGAGGCCACGGCCATCGCCACGGCGCGCGCGGCACGCGCGGCGCGGTCCATCACCACGGCGGAAGGTTTGTACTTGCCCTGGGCTGGTGAGTTGGGGTAAACAATGGTCATGGGGCCATGGCCCATGAGCCCATATGATGCCCACACCGCGCAGGGCTCAAGCGCCAGAACACGCCCGGAGCGCACTGCGACCCCCACGCGCCAGTCTTGCCACCCTATCTATCGCGACAAGGAGAATTCATGAAAGACCTAACCCGTCTGCGGCACAGCTGGTTGTTGTGCCTGCCTTTGCTCCTGAACACCCAAGCCGCCATCGCCCAGGACCAGTTCGTGGAACTGCAATCCAACGGTGGCTACACGTCCTATCGCCTGCCGGACGACACCACCCAGGTGGACCTGAGCGCACAGACACAAGGGGCTTGCCGTTTCAATCGCACCTGGGGCTATGACCTGACGAACCGGGAACTGTGGACCAACGGGGGGTGTGGCGGCCGCTTCCAGATTACCCGCAGCTACGCCTCTGGCAACAACAGTGGCTCCAACGCTGGCGCAGCTGTGGCCGCGGTGGCCGCCATCGCGGGCCTTGCGCTGCTGGCCAACCACAACCGGCACGACAACGACCGGCGACCCGAGTACCCGGACTATCCCGGCCAAGGTGGCGACTGGGGGCGAGAAGTCCGCGTGGACGGCCGCCTGTGCCTGGACGTGCGGGGTGGCAAGTTCCAGCCAGGCACCTCATTGCAGGTGTATGAATGCAACGGCACCGCGTCCCAGCGGTTTGCTGTGGGGCGCGGGGGTGAGATCCGGGTACGCGACCTGTGCGTGGACGTGGACCGTGGCGACCCGCGCGATGGCGCACGGGTGGTGCTGTGGTCGTGCTCGGGCTCGCGCAGCCAAAGCTGGGCCACCCGGGGCGGCCAGATCGTGAGCCAGCTCACCGGCAAATGCCTGGACGTGGAGGATGGCCGGGTCCGCCAGGGCGCACACACCATGGTCTGGCCCTGCAACCGCAGCCCCAGCCAACGCTGGTGGTGGTAAGGAGGGTCCAATGACGATCACAACCCCACGCGCTCTGCGCACCATGCGCTTGCTGTGCAGTGCAGCAGCGGCAGGCACCTTCGCTCTGGCATGTGCATCCGCCGCGCAGGCGGCGGATGCCCCGGTGTCTTCCCCCACATCCCCACCCAAGGTGACCACCACGGCCCAGAAGCCAGCAGCACCATCGCGCGCCAACCGGCTCCAGGCGATCTGCTCGTCTGCTGACCTGAACCACGACGGCAAGGTGTCTCTGGAGGAGTTTCACCAGGACATCGTGCAAGGCTGGCACAACCTCTCGCCCGATGCGACAGGCCATGTTCAGCTCTCCGACCTGGCCCAGGTGCCGCGCATGGGCAAAGGCCGCCTGAAACGACTTGCAGCCGTTGACACGGACACCGACGGCAAGCTGTCGTTCAAGGAAGTCGTTGAAAGCCGCATGGCCTATTTCGACGCGGCGGATACCGATCAGGACGACCAGCTCTCCCTTCCGGAATGTGTGGCTTACGAGCGCCAGCGGCGCGGCAGCAAGCCATAGATCTCAGGAACTCCTTGTCGCTCCTGGCCCCATGTGCCTGGAGGGCGTACGCCACAGCCACATGAACAACCACGGGGCCTCGGATGGTCGCAGAGGCCTCGTGGTTGCTCCACCCCATGTTCAGCACTTATTCCATGTCCCAGGCTTTCCGCAATACCCTGCTTTCTCTGCGCGATCTGATCGTGTCGGCCGGTCCTCTCGCGTTTCTGGCGGTGGGACTGCTGGTCCTGGCGTACTGGTGGCTCAACCCCAACCCACCCAAAACCGTAACGCTGGCCACAGGCCCGGCGCAAAGCGCTTACGAGGAGTTTGGCAAGCGCTACCAGAAGGCGTTGGCGGTGGACGGCATCGAAGTCCGGTTGCTGCCCAGCGATGGCTCTTCGCACAACCTGCAGCTGTTGCGTGAGGGCAAGGCCGATGTGGCGTTTGTGCAGGGTGGCACGGCCGAACTGCAACCCGATGATGCCGACGAGCTGGTGTCTCTGGGCAGTCTCTTTGTGGAGCCCGTGTGGCTGTTCTACCGTGCGGAGACTGCAGAACGTGTGTACAACACGCCGCGCATCGACAGCCTGCGGCAGTTGCGTGGCTGGCGGGTCAATGTAGGCTCAGACGGTAGTGGCGTGCCCAAGCTGATGGAGCGCCTGCTCGACGCCAACAAGGTGGCGCCTGGTGCGGTGCAGATGTCCCGACTGGAGCAGACGCCAGCCACCGTGGAATTTCTGGCGGGCAGACTTGATGCGCTGGTGTTCGCCTCGGCCCCCGAATCCCTGATGGTGCAGATGCTGCTGCAGACACCCGGCGTGCATTTGCTGGACTTTGCCCAGCACGAGGCCTATGCGCGGCGGTTTCCGTTCCTGACTCCGGTCACATTGCCGCGCGGCGTGGTGGACCTGGCGGCCAACGTGCCCACGCGGGATGTGCGCCTGGTGGCATCCACTACCTCGCTGCTGGCACGCGATGCCACGCACCCTGCCCTGCTCACCCTGTTTGCGCAGAATGCGCAGAAACTGCACGGCGGATCGGGCTGGTTCAACCGGGCCCGCGAGTTCCCCAACTCACGCAATAGCGAACTTCCGATTGCCAAAGAAGGCGACCGGGCCATGAACGAGCCGGTGCCGATGCTGCAACGCTACCTGCCGTTCTGGATGGCAAACCTGATTGAGCGCATGTGGCTGGTACTGGGCATTTTGCTGGCGATCATGCTCCCGCTGTCGCGCGTCGTGCCGCCGCTGTACCAGTTCCGCGTGCGTTCACGCGTATTCCGCTGGTATGGCCGGCTTCGTGAGATTGAAAACGACATGGAGGCTGGCAACATTGACGCCGCCGAGCTGCTCAAGGCCCTCAATACACTGGAGGCACAGGCTGAAAAAGTGAGCGTACCGTTGTCCTACGCAGACGAGTTGTACGCGCTGCGCAATCACATTCACCTGGTGCGCAAAAAGTTGCTCCGCGCCTGAGCTGTCCCTGGCGCTTCAGGGTACATCTGTGAATTGAGCGCCCTTTGTTGCATGGAGCACGCGAGGCCAAGGCTCAAAGCGATGGCGAATCGCGTGGGAAGCGCGGTGCTGAGTTAGCGTGTCTTGGAAGACTTGGAGCCCAACGGGGCAACTTTGGAGGAAGGCGCGCTGCTGGGCACCTTCCGGGACGACCCCGCTGAGACAGCGTCCAGAACACGGACCGTGGAGGACACTGCCGGAACCACCCGCAAGGAGCCGTCCGCAGCCAGCTTGTCGCGCATCCGCCGGGTCATGGATTGCGTGCTCGCATCGGGTGCGGTGAAAAGGAACAGGGTGCCGTGTGGGCTGGCCCAGGTAAGTTGCGTGCGGACGACCCGGCCGTTGGTGACCAACTCGACCCACGCGCCAATTACAAAGTCAGCGTAGGGATCGGGCGCATCCACGGGCGCCTGAACACTGTCCTCGGGGGCCACAGCGGAGGCTTGCGCTTCAGCAGGGGCTGCTTCTTGGGCCACCGGCTCGGGTTCTGGCTGAGGCGCCGCCACAGGTGCGGGCGCTGGCTTTTCAAAGGCCGACTGATGCAGCCCCACCAAACGCTGCAAGAAGGCGCTGGTCTGCACAGCGGGATAATTGATGGTCTTGAGCCCCTTGCGCAGCTTGGCCAGCAGGCCGGGAATGGCCTCGTTCAGGCGCTCAGGTTCCTGGCGGGTCAGGTCGGGTTGGGCGCTCCATAGCAGCACAGGTACCAGCGCCAAGTAGCCACCGGGGTCCTCATCCTGCCCATCTCCGCCCTTGAGCACCTGCGCCAAGGCGATCACATCCGCCCATGGGCCGGCGGCAAAATCGAGCACGTCGGCAGGCACGTTCTCCAGATCAGGCAGCCTGCGGATGTCGGCCGCAGTCTTTTCGGCCAACATTTCCCGCTGCTCCGCTTGGAGCAAGGCTTTTTGCTGCGCTTCCTGATGGGCCTTGATCTTCTGCTCCTGAGTCTCCCAGGCAGACTGCAGGGCCTTGAGCACGGTATCAAAAGGCCCTGCATCTTTGATTTCGTTGGCAGTCAGGTGCTCCACCGCCCCTTGCACCAAGCGCATGAAACTGCTAAACCCCGGCGTTGCTTCTGCGGTGAACGCCAGGCTGCGTTGCGTCAGCTCATCCAGCAAACGGCGCGCGGGATGGGTGCCATCGGTGAAAAAACGCCCATCGTGTGTCACCAGTTGTTTGAGTGCGGGCTCCAAACTCTTCACAGCCTTCTGCACGGGCGGCAGAAGGCGAGCATCCTGGGCAATGTTCTCCATCATGCGGCCAACCACCTCAATGGCCATGGCCGGGGATTGGGTGGCCGCCTCCATCGGCATAGCCGCGTACACCACAGGAGCCACACCCGGGCCCCGCCACCCCGTCAAAGGCGCCGACAGCGAAGCTGCCTGGCTGCCGCTGGCAAGCCTTCCCACCAAGCGTTCGAGCTGGGCCATGTCCTCGATGGCCTCGGCCGCTGCACCCACAGGGTAGTAACCACCGCCTTGCGGCATGGGTTGGGCACCCGCCACAACCCCGCCGACAGGAGGCACACCCCACGCAGGCTGCAAAGCCACCGGCTGCGAAGGCATGGCGCCATATGCGCGTGGATCAAAAGGATCTCCGCCAGCCAACATCTGGCGCAGGATGCCCACCGTCAACAACGCTTCTTCTGCGGCAGGCGCCATCGGCGATTGCAGGGAATCGCCACTCCAGCCAGTGGAGGGCCCCATGCCACGGCCATAGCCGGTGTTGCCATAGTCTCCCATGGGCGCGCCCATCGAGTTGCCATAGCCGGAGTAACCCCCACCATAGCCGGTACCCATGCCGGTGTTGGTGCCAGGGCCACCGTAGCCACCGCCACGACCCGCGTTGCCGCCGGGCGTGCCGAGCACCGCGTAGCCCACGGGCTGAACACCATGTTCGCGCAGGCTGGCAGCCGTTTTTTTGTATTCATCCACCAGCAGCTTACCCAACAGGTCGCGCATGTGCTGCATCCACAGCTGGCGCACTTCGGGCGATACACCAGTGTCTCCCACCACTTGCTGGAGCGCGCGGATATAACTTTCGGGGCGCAGTGGGTTGCGTTCGGGTTGCACACTACGCAAGCCCTGTGCGGAGCTGACGAGGGTGTTGAGTTCGGCCAGTACCGCATCAGTGGCATGCAACGCCGATTGCTGCGCCTTGGACAGCTCCACCTGCGCCTGCATCTCGTTCTCATCCATGAGCGAGAGTTCACCGAAGTCCATGCCGGTGTCCTCGGCAGAACTGCGGCCTTTGGCAGCGGGACCTTCGGCAAAAATCTCCAGCAGGGCCATGGGATAACCCTTGACCAGCGCAGCTTCATGCTGGTTCAGCAAGCGCAGGCTGTCACTGACCAGATTGCGCTGCTGGATATTGCGGACGACAGACTCCTCACCCGTCAGGGCCCCTTGCGTGACCTTGACCAATTCCTGCATCAACGCCTCGCCGCCGCGCACGGCGTTGACGACACAGGCGCGGAAAACAGTTCTCGAACGAGAAGCAGTCTGGGACATGGTGGGGAGGAATCGATCGGACAACAGGTTTCCAGATGCAATGCTACTTGACCTGACGCCTTATTTGAGGGCTTTGAACCTCATTCGTTTGGGTTTTGCCCCTTCTTCACCCAGGCGCTTCTTCTTGTCGGCCTCGTACTCCTGGTAATTGCCGTCAAAGAACGTCCACTGGCTGTCACCTTCAGCCGCCAGGATGTGGGTGGCGATCCGGTCCAGGAACCAGCGATCGTGGCTGATTACCAACATCGTGCCGGCAAATTCCAGAAGCGCGTCTTCGAGAGCCCGCAAGGTTTCCACGTCCAGATCGTTGGACGGCTCGTCCAGCATCAGCACGTTGCCGCCCGCAATCAGGGTCTTGGCCAGGTGCAAACGACCGCGCTCCCCCCCTGAGAGCATGCCAACCTTCTTTTGCTGGTCGCCGCCATTGAAGTTGAACCGGCCACAGTAGGCGCGGCTTGCCATCTGGAATTTGCCCACGTTCAGGATGTCGAGCCCGCCCGATACGTCTTCCCAGACGGTCTTGTCATTCGACAAGTCATCGCGGTGCTGGTCCACAAAGGCCATCTTGACGGTGGAGCCGATAACGACCTCCCCCGCGTCCGGCTTTTCCTTGCCCGCAATCAGCTTGAACAGCGTGGACTTACCGGCGCCGTTGGGCCCGATAATGCCGACGATGGCGCCTGCAGGAATGTTGAAGCTCAAGTTGTCGATCAGCACGCGGTCGCCAAACGACTTGGTGACGTTCTTGAACTCGATCACCTGGCTGCCCAGACGGTCCGCCACGGGGATGAAGATTTCGTTCGTTTCGTTGCGCTTCTGGTATTCGTAATCGCTCAGTTCCTCAAAGCGGGCCAGACGGGCCTTGCTCTTGGCCTGGCGGGCCTTGGGGTTCTGGCGCGACCATTCCAGCTCCTTCTTCAGGGCCTTGGCGCGGGCTTCCTCACCCTTTTGTTCGGCTTCCAGACGGGCGCCCTTCTGGGTCAGCCAGTCGGAGTAATTGCCCTTGTACGGAATGCCGGACCCACGGTCCAGTTCCAGAATCCATTCGGCGGCGTTGTCCAGGAAGTAGCGATCGTGGGTGATCGCCACCACGGTGCCGGAGTAGCGCTGCAGGAACTGCTCCAGCCAGTCCACCGATTCGGCGTCCAAGTGGTTGGTAGGTTCGTCGAGCAGCAGCATATCGGGCTTGGACAGCAGCAGGCGGCACAGGGCCACGCGGCGCTTTTCACCGCCGGAAAGCACACCAATGTTGGCATCCCAAGGTGGCAGGCGCAGCGCATCGGCGGCGATTTCCAATTGGTGCTCGGAGTCGGTACCCGCCGTTGCAATAATGGCTTCCAGCTCGGCCTGTTCGGCGGCCAGCGCGTCAAAGTCGGCATCTTCAGCGCCATACGCGGTGTATACCTCTTCCAGACGGGCCTTGGCGGCAAAAACCTTGCCCATGCCGGCTTCCACGCTCTCCCGCACGGTTTGTGTCGGGTCCAGCTGGGGTTCCTGGGGCAGATAGCCGATGTTCAGACCGGCCATGGGGATGGCCTCGCCTTCGATCTCCTTGTCAAGGCCCGCCATGATCTTCAGGAGGGTGGACTTACCCGAACCGTTAGTCCCCAATACGCCAATCTTGGCGCCCGGGAAGAAGCTCAGGGAGATGTCTTTCAAGATCTGCCGCTTGGGCGGCACGATCTTGCCGACGCGATTCATGGAAAAAACGTATTGGGCCATTGAGTGTCAAACCTGCAAAAATGAGCAGAAATTCTGCGTGCAAACCGAGATTATCGGGCCATGCGACAATACCCACCGTAGCGGGCTCCAGTTGCCCGCCACATCAGCACACTGCTGGGGACGAAGGAAGCATCAACTTCCAGGCTCCCACTCTTGAACCTCATCGGCTTGAGACTGGCTCGACAACCTCCCGGTTGCACGACAGGCCGATACCCAGCGCCCCGGACGGGCGCATCCAAAGACATGACATTTGACGAACTGAACCTGGCTCCTGCCATCCTGAAGGCCGTGCACGAAACGGGCTACGAAACCCCCACGCCCATTCAGGCCCAGGCCATTCCCGCCGTGCTCGCAGGCCACGACCTGCTGGCTGGCGCGCAGACTGGCACCGGCAAGACCGCCGCGTTTACCCTGCCCATGCTGCACCGCCTTTCGCAAAGCGCTGCCCCCAAGAACAAGTTCGGTGGCAAGGGCATCCGTGCCCTGGTGCTGACGCCCACCCGCGAACTCGCCGCCCAGGTGGAAGAATCCGTGCGCGAATACGGCAAGTACCTGGACATCAACTCCACCGTCGTCTTCGGCGGTGTGGGCATGAACCCGCAGATCGACCGCGTCAAGCGCGGGGTGGACATTCTGGTGGCCACGCCCGGCCGCCTGCTGGACCTGCAGCAGCAGGGCTTCCTGGACCTGTCGACCGTGCAGGTGCTGGTGCTCGACGAGGCCGACCGCATGCTGGACATGGGTTTCATCCACGACGTGAAGAAGGTGCTGGCCCTTGTGCCCAAGGACAAGCAAAGCCTGCTGTTCTCGGCCACCTTCAGCGATGAAATCCGCGACCTGGCCAACACCCTGCTCAAGAACCCTCAGAGCATCCAGGTCACCCCCAGCAACACCACCGTGCAGCGCATCTCGCAGGTGATTCACCCCGTGGGCCGTGGCAAGAAGAAGCAGGTGCTGCTGCATATCATCCAGCAGCACAACTGGAGCCAGGTGCTGGTGTTCACCCGCACCAAGTTTGGCGCCAACAATGTGGCCGAGTTCCTGACCAAGAACGGCGTGCAGGCCATGGCCCTGCACGGCAACAAGAGTCAGAGTGCGCGCACCCAGGCACTGGCAGGCTTCAAAAGCGGCGAAATCCGCGCTCTGGTGGCCACCGACATTGCAGCGCGCGGCATTGACATCGACGACCTGCCGCACGTCGTCAACTACGAAATCCCGAACGTCTCTGAAGACTACGTGCACCGGATTGGCCGCACGGGCCGCGCTGGCGCTACCGGCGAAGCCGTGAGCCTGGTCTGCATGGACGAAGAAGGCTTCATGATGGACATCGAGCGCTTCACCAAGCAGCAGATCCCGGTCCAGATCATCGAAGGCTTCGGCCCCGACGCGGGCGAGAAGGCAGAGCCCATCGCCATGGGCCGCCAGACCATCTGGGGCGGTGCAGGCAAGCCCCCGAGCCGTGACGTGATGCAGGCAGCCGCCAAGGCAGCCCGCAGCGAAATGATGGACCGCATCCGCACCAACAAGGCCGGCCAGGGTGCTGGCGGCGGCGGTGGCGGTGACCGCGGCCCCCGCAGTGGCGGCGGCGGTGGTGCCCGTGGTGGCCGCGCCGGTGGTGCCCCTGCTGCAGCGGGCGGTGGCGGCAATGGTCCGCGCGGTGGCCGTGCCGGTGGTGGCGGTGGCGCCCAGGGCGGCGGCGCACGCGCTGGCGGCCAGGCACCTGCACGCGGCCGCTCCGGTGGCAGCGCCGGTGGCGGAGGCGGCGGCTACGAAGGCGGCAATCGCTACGACGACTCGCAACCCCCACGCGCGAATGCCCACCTGGGCACGCACATGGGCCATGCCAACCCAGGCCATCGCAACTCCAGCCATGCAGGCGGCGGCGCTGGCGGCCAGCCAGATCCCATGCGCACCAGCGTGGACAGCTTGGGCGGCGGCGGTCGCCGTGGCGGTGGTGGCTATCGTGGCAACAACGGTGGAGGTGGCGGCTATGGCGGAGGCACGGGTGGTTCTGGTGGCCGGGGCAACGGGTCTCGTGGGCCGGGCGGTTCTCGCGGCTCTTTTGGCCGCTGATCCGTCGGTAGGCAAAAACACAGCCCATACCGGCACAGCGCCGGGCGAAGCGCTGCCACCCGAGGTGCATGCGCTGTATGCCCTTGGTCGGCACATGCCGGACATCACGCATCCACGGCTGCACCTGCACGCTGTGGATTTTGCGGCCTTGGGCGCCCAGCCCGCGGTCCCGGGCCTGCCACATGTAGATGATGTCTACATCACGTTGGGGACGACCATCGCAGCGGCCGGCAGCCAGCAGGCTTTTCGCGCGGTGGACCACGACGCGGTCATTGCCACCGCGCGCACAGCGATGGCGGCCGGTACCACCCGCTGCGGGGTAGTGACCGCCATGGGCGCAGACGCAAATTCCCGCATCTTCTACAACCGTATCAAAGGCGAGGTCGAGCAGGCGCTCAAAAGCCTGGGCTTTGACACGCTCGTGATCGCGCGCCCATCCTTGCTGCTGGGTGAACGCCGGGCTCTGGGCCAGGCCGCGCGCCCCGCCGAGTCCCTGTCCATCAAGGCCTTCAAGTTGCTGGACCCGCTCATCCCCGCCAGCTACCGCGCCCGCCCCGGTGCCGATGTGGCGCGAGCGCTTGTCCATGCCGTGCAAACGCGGCCTTCGGGGCTGCACGTCCTGTCAGGCAACGCGCTGCAGGTCTTCTGACCTCCTCCCCAGTCCACTGCAGTTGCCTGTGCGATGCTGTGGCCTATGCGCCCCAACGACTTCCCCCAGCCCCTGGCCACTTTGATGGTGGCCACCTGCAATGTGCTCAACCTGGCCAATCCTGGCCGCCTGTTCTACGAGAACCAAGACCCCTACAGCCAGACGGAGTTTGATCGCAAGCTCACCTGGCTGGGCGACCGGTTTCGCATGCTCAATGCCGACGTGCTGGCAGTACAAGAGGTGTGGGACGACGCAGCATTCAAGGGCGCCCTCGGCCGCAGCGGCCTGCGCTACGACTTCGTGGCGGTACCCGGGGCGGAGAACGATGCGACGCGCACCGGAGCACAAGGCACGCCCCGGGTAGGCATAGCGACACGGCTCAAGGTGGATGCCTTGCAGTCGTTTGCGGAATTTCCCCCGGGCTTCCAGGTAGAAATACCGGGCCTGGGCCTGCACACGCGCTTTGAACGGCCGCCTCTGGTTGCAACACTGCGCATGAAACACGGACAGAGCCTGAACGTACTGACGGCCCACCTCAAATCCAAGCGGCCCAAGTTCCTGCAGGATGCACAGGGCAACCCCACGGAAGACCGGGACGACCGCAAGGTGATGGCGCTGGCATCGTTGCGCTCGCTGATCATGCGGGGCGCCGAAGCCATGGCGCTGCGCTGCCTGGTCATCGACCTGCTGCACCGCACCAGCGTGCCGCTGGTGGTCTTGGGCGACTTCAACGACACGCCCGACAGCGTCACCACACAGCTCATCTGCGCCACCAATGAGATCGCCTACGACCGCTCGGCACGCGATGTCGCGCTGTTCAATGCCTACGACCTGCAGGGCGATGCGGCGCTGAAGAAGGATGTCGCGTACTCACACATCCACCAAGGCTCGCCCAGCGTGCTGGACCAGATTCTGGTGAGCGAGGAGTTCGTGCACAACGGCAGGAACAGCATGGGCGACGTGCGGCGCGTGGACTACTTCAACGACCACCTGCACGAAGGACGTGACAGGACCCGATCGGACCACGGTTTTGTGCGCGCACTGCTGCGGCTGAAGATGGCACAGCAGACGGAGCCCTCACCAGCGCCACCCACATCCGCCGGCACCTCGCTGGCCCCGAATCCAGTCCCATCGGCCCCAAAACTGTGACATCACACAGGGCTTTGGCGCGTCAACCCCGGGTTTGCAACGGGATGTACGCTGACACGGCATGGCAGTGACGGGCAGGTAACATCGCCGTAACAAAGCCGCCCGGTCAGGCCTCAGAAGGCAGATACCACCATGAACATGTACTCCAACCCTCACCGCACCCCACCAGAAGCGTCATCGGCCCTGCCGCCACCGGCTCGCCCACAGCGCATGCCCTGGAAGGTCTCGGCGTTGCTGGCAGCCTTGCTGCTGACGGCGTGCTCCAGCACCCCGCTGCCACCCTGGCCATCAGCGCCAGCCACGCGAACCAGCGCGCCGGCCCCCTTGCCCCGCGTTCAGCCAGGTACGGTGGTGCCAGCGCCCTTGGGCCAGGCCCCACAGGCGCAGGCCCCGCGCCAAGGGGCGATCGCCAGCCCGCTGCCACCACCCGCGCCGCTGGTCGTGCAAAACGAAGGCCCGATGGCGCCCCCCTACGGTGCGGCCGTGGCGGCCCGGTTCCCTGATCCACCCATGGCCTACAGCACGCCCGGCCTGGGACCGGACCGCAGGGCATTCACCACCAACGCGGAGCTGGGCCAGTGGCTGCATTCCCTGGCCGACCCAGCTCCCCGTGGGCCCACGCGCACCAAGCTGCTCAACCTGGGCATGTCGCAGCGCGGTGAACCCATCCTGGGTCTGCTGGTGACCCGCGCTGCGGGCACAGAACCCGCCAACCTGGACACCAGCGGGCGGCCCACC
The DNA here is from genome assembly GCF_916855635.1 of Acidovorax sp. Leaf73. Taxonomy (NCBI): domain Bacteria; kingdom Pseudomonadati; phylum Pseudomonadota; class Betaproteobacteria; order Burkholderiales; family Comamonadaceae; genus Acidovorax; species Acidovorax sp. Leaf73. The sequence goes on along the minus strand of NZ_CAKASI010000001.1, from coordinate 404,589 downwards.
GTAGTGCTCGTCGGCCAGCAGCACGGCGACGAGCCCGCAGGCAGCGAGGCGCTGCTCGTGATCAGCCGTGAACTGGCCCACGGCCTGCTGGAACCCCTGCTGGACCGCATCAACGTGGTGATAGTGCCGCGCGCCAACCCCGATGGCGCCGCCGTTGGCACCCGCGTCACGGCCAATGGCGTGGACATGAACCGCGACCACCTGCTGCTGAACACCCCCGAGGCCCGCGCTCTGGCCAAGGTGGTGAACGACTACCGCCCCATCCTGGTGGTGGATGCCCATGAATACACGGTGGTGGGCCGCTACCTGCAGAAATTCAACGCCATCCAGCGTTATGACGCCCTGCTGCAGTACACCACCACCGCGAACTACCCCGAGTTTCTGACCAAGGCCTCGCAAGAGTGGTACCACCAGCCCATGGTGGCGGCCCTCAAGGCCCAAGGCCTGACCAGCGACTGGTACTACACCACCTCGACGAACCCGGACGACAAACGCATCTCCATGGGGGGCACCCAACCCGACACCGGCCGCAATGTGAACGGCCTGAAGAACACCGTCAGCCTGCTGATCGAAACACGGGGTGTGGGCATCGGGCGCATGCACATCCAGCGCCGCGTGCATTCTCAGGTCACGGCCATCACCAGTGCGCTGCGCAGCACCGCCGAGCGGGCGGCCAATCTGGAGCAGGTCCGATCCTTCGTTGCTCGCGACGTGAGCGCCCAGGCCTGCCGCGACCAAGTGGTGGTAGAAGCAGCGGCCACCCCCACCCAGCGCGAGCTGGACTTCCTGGACCCCGAAACGGGTGCAGACCGCGCCATCCGGGTGGACTGGAACTCATCCCTCACCTTGCGCCCCACCAAAACCCGCGCCCGCCCCTGCGGCTACTGGCTGTCGGCCGGCTCCACCGCCGCCGTTGAGCGCTTGAAAATGCTCGGCCTGCAGGTGATGCGCGTGGCCGAATCTGGATCGGCACTGGCCGATATCTACCGCGAAACAGCGCGTGAGTCCGGCGACCGGCAGGACGTGATCGGCACCATCGCTGGCGGCAAGGGCATTGTTCGCGTGCAGGTATCGCCAGTGCGCAGTGCCATTGACGTGCCTGCGGGCAGCTTCTATGTGCCACTGAACCAGCCCCGCGCCAACCTGGCAGTGGCCGCCCTGGAGCCCGACACGCAGAACAGCTATTTCGCCAACCACCTGATTGAAGAGCTGGGAAATACCGCGCGCATCATGTCACCCCCTGCCCTGGTGTTTGAAGACATCAACTAGCCTTGAACGCGCCTGCCTGAAACCCACCACCGACGAACAATGCAAGGTCTTGTGGGTCGAGGCGGCAGAAATGCGGGCCAAGGCGCAGGGGGTAGTACGCTGAAGCAGCCCAAAGGAGTCTGCAACCAGTGCCCCGACAGAGAAAATACTATAAAAATAATAGCTACCAACGCTTATCCATAAAGCGCTAGCAGCTAAAAATGCATTGAATTCAGGCCCCACCGTGCAGCGATGCAGGGCGGGTATGCCGCGCAAGGCGTGCTTCGGTACGCTCCAGCACATGGCGGGCCATGGCCTGAGCCAGCGCCTCGTCGGCCAGGAACACCGTGCTGTCGCATTCCTGCGCAAGCCGCCGCGCTTCATCGCCGCTGTGACTGCGCACCACCGCTTCGATGTGGGGATTCAATGTGCGCGCGGTGGCGATGATCTGCCGCACATTCAGGGTATCCGGCGTTGCAATCACCAGCATGGCAGCCCGGGCGATGTGCGCCTGTATGAGCACCGCAGGGTCTACCGCATCGCCAAAAACTGCCGCAATGCCGGACTCCCGCAATGACTCCACCAGTTCGCGGTTCTGCTCGGCAACCACAAACGGGATGTCGTTGGCCACCAGCACATTGGCAACGCGGCGCCCCACCCTGCCGTATCCCACCAGCACCACCTGCCGCGCGAGATAGCGGGCGTCGGTGCTCATGGGCAGTTCGGCCAGGGGGTCGTCGCGCTGCTCCAGCCGCCGTGCCAATGCCGAACGGGCACGCAGCCAGGCCTGCAGCGGGGCAATGGCATGAAAGAGCATCGGATTGAGCGCCATCGAGATCAGCGCCCCCGCCAGCACCAGGCTGGCTCCCTCGGGCGGCAGCAGCCCCAGTGACGAACCCAGCGCCACCAGAATGAAAGAGAACTCCCCGATCTGGGCCAGGCTCGCCGAAACGGTGAGCGCCGTATTGAGCGGGTAGCGAAATGCCAGCACCAGCGCGGCAGCCGCCAGCGTCTTGCCCAACATGATGATTGCCACCACCGCCAGCACCTGCAATGGCCGGCTCCACAACACGGCGGGGTCGAACAACATACCCACCGAGACAAAAAACAGCACGGCAAAAGCGTCGCGCAGCGGCAAAGACTCTTGCGCAGCCCGGTGGCTGAATTCCGACTCGCGCATCACCATGCCCGCAAAAAACGCACCCAGCGCAAACGACACCCCAAACAGCGCAGCCGACCCAAACGCAATCCCCACCGCAGCGGCCACCACACACAGCGTGAAAAGCTCCCGCGACCCCGTGCGCGCCACCTGCCAAAGCACCCAAGGGAACAGACGGCGCCCCACCAGCAGCATCAGCGCAACAAACCCTCCAACCTGCAGCAACGTCCATCCCAAGGTCTGCCACAGCGCCGCGCCATCCACGCCCTGGGCAGCCGCACCTTCGCCCCCTGTGCTGCCACCCAGCCAGCCTGCAAGCGGCGGCAGCAACACCAGCACCAGCACCATGGCCAGGTCTTCCACCACCAGCCAGCCCACGGCAATCCGCCCGGTGTGACTGTCCAGAATGCCCAGGGTCTCCAGCGCACGCAACAGCACCACCGTGCTAGCCACCGAGAGCGCCAAGCCAAACACCAAAGCCCCGCCCAAGCCCCAGCCCCACCAGGTGGCCAAAGCCATGCCCAGCGCCGTGGCCACCATCATCTGCACCACCGCCCCGGGCACCGCAATCTTGCGCACGGCCAGCAGATCACCCCACGAGAAATGCAGGCCGACGCCAAACATCAACAGCATCACGCCGATTTCAGCCAACTGGCTGGCCATTGCCGCATCTGCCACAAAACCAGGTGTGTACGGCCCGATGACCACGCCCGCCAGCAGATACCCGATCAACGCTGGCAACCGCAACCGCGTAGCCACAAAACCCAACGCCAGGGCCAGCCCAAGCGCGGCAGCGATGGTGTGTATGAGCGTGACGCTGTGCGGCATGGTGCGGGCGGGGTGGGGGAATGCGTTAGCGGGTAGGTGACCTCGTTATACCCGCATCCACAGGGCTTTTGCTACTACCAACATCGGAGCCGCCGTCTTCGGGCCAGCTCCGTACGCAGGGTATGATTCGCGGTCTGCGCTACAGCGCAGTTGCGAAATGTTTTGCAATACAAGCAAGTAGGCGCTTCTCTGCCAAAAGCTTGTCTACTGCCCGTAGCTCAACTGGATAGAGCAATAGCCTTCTAAGCTATAGGTCGGGGGTTCGAGTCCCTCCGGGCAGGCCAAAATACCCCCTCACACAGTCTCACACCCTCTCAGAACCCGCACGTTTCCTAGCGTTGCGGGTTTTTTGTTGTCTCAGGCCATTTCACTGCGTACCATGACATACCAACAAAACGTTGGTACTTCTGCCGGTATCTCCACATACCAACTGTGCAGATACCAACAACAGGGGCACGCATGGCACTTACCGACACCTTTGTGAAGAACGTCAAGCCGTCTGGCTCTGCCACAGGCGAGAAGCACGCCGATGGCCAGGGCCTGTACCTTCACGTCAAACCGGCTGGCAAGTATTGGCGCATGAGCTACCGCCATCTGGGCAAGCAGAAAACGCTGGCGATAGGTGTGTACCCCGCAGTCTCGCTAGCCAAGGCCCGTAAGCGCCGTGACGACGCCCGCGAACTCCTGGCCGAAGGACTCGACCCCAGCGCAGCCAAGAAGGCCGAGAAGCTGGCAACCCGCGTAGCCGCAGCCAACACTTTTGAAGCGGTGGCCCGCGAATTCCATGCCACCCAGGCCAGCGGCTGGAGCCCCCGCTACGCTGCGCGGTGGATCGAGCGCATGGAGAAAGACCTGTTCCCGCACATCGGCAAGCTGACCCTGCCCGCCATCACCGCCCCGGTGCTGCTGGACGCACTGCGGAAGGTAGAGAAGCGCGGCGCCAACGAAACCGCCCACACCCTGCGCCAGACCGCTGGGCAGGTGTTCCGTTACGGTGTGCAGACCGGGCGCTGCGAGCGCAGCCCCGTGACTGACCTGCACGGCGCATTGAAACCTATCGTGGTCAAGCACATGGCTGCCGTGCTGGAACCTGCCAAGGCGGGCGAGCTGCTGCGGGCCATTGATGGCTACACCGGCCAGCCTATGACCAAGGCGGCGCTGGCACTGTCTGCCCTGCTCTTTCAGCGCCCCGGCAACATCCGGCAGATGGAATGGGCGTGGATCGACTTCGACAAGGCCCTGCTGACCATTCCATCCCAGGACATGAAGCGGCGGCTGGCGCAGAAGCTCAACGGCAGGCCGCACTTTGTGCCCCTGGCCCCGCAGGCCATCGCCATCCTGAAAGAGCTGCAGCCCCTCACCGGCCATGGCCGCTACGTGTTCCCCAGCCTGCGCACGGGCGAGCGGGCAATGAGCGACAACACCATCAATGCAGCCCTTCGTCGTATGGGCTTTGCCTCCGACGAGATGAGTGCCCACGGGTTCCGGGCGATGGCGCGCACGCTGATGATTGAGCGCATCCACGGCATATCTGCGGACGTGATCGAAGCCCAACTGGCGCACGGCAAATCGGGGCCGCTGGGGGCAGCCTACGACCGGGCGGAATTCATGGAGCAGCGGCGCAGGATGATGAAAGAGTGGGCGGACTACTTGGACAAGTTACGCAAGGGGGCTGACGTGATCCCATTGCATGGCGCTGCGTGATGCATCACTGACCGATTAGTTAGCTTTGCATCAACCTCGGCGACAGCCAGTGTCACAAGTGGATGCTCGTCATTCAAGAGAATGGGATCGAACGCATGTCGAAAATATCTAAATATATCCAGGCCGTCCGCGACCATTTAAAAAATGCAGAGGAAGAACGTCAGCGCCAACGAGAACGCGAGACAGTGGCAGACTTTGCAATAGAGCTACGCAAGCCAATACGAACCCTCCTGGATCAACTCAAAGCCGCAGGCATCGAAAAGGTACAAGGCGATCGAATATCAGAAAGTGACAAGCAGGCACTATTGAGATATCTGCAGAATTTGCATAGACCACCTCAAGAAAAGAGGAAACGCATCACCGTTAGGCCAGCCCTATCAGAAGCCGAAAAACTATGGGCAGCAGTGGCAAAAAATGAGAATGGTGCTGCATGGGAAGCACTTGATTATTTCGCTGAACAAGTTATTTGGGATCAGCCAATAAAATCCGAACTACAGCGCCTAGTGAATTTAATAGTCGCAAAATCAGTTTTGGAAGGCACATTACCAAACATGAAGCGCGGACGCCCAAAGAGCGATGATACTGAAAAAGTATCTCGGGAAGTTGCGCAAACTTATTGGGATATGCGCGATGCAGGCAAATCGTATGCAGAGACGGTTGCATGGATAAGCGAGCAAATTCACAAAGATGAGCGTCACGTAATGAGATTGGTTGAGTCCCAAAAAAAATGGGTTGGGGAAACGTTAGAAGCAAGGGAGAGAGAAAGAAAGTGGCAATCTCTCATGCGCCGGATACCTATAAACCGAGAAGGTGCTTCGAGCTATTTTGATGAATTATTACCAAAATTTCCGGAAGAACTGCAGCATCCTAATTTTGAATTCGAGGACTACATAGATCATCTTGAAGAGATGATCCGCAGAGGAGCGAAGCCAGAGAGCAACTGACAAGAAATTGCGGAATTTATCGCCAGTGACCAAGGCCTAGCAAATTGAGACAGTCAAGCCGTCATTTCAAAGGACGGCAAATAGTGTCACACCATCTCCCCACATTCGACGCCCTGCCAGACAGCGCATTCATCCGCGAAGCGCAACTGGTGCAGAGCCCCAAGCGCCCCGACAGCCCGGCCCCCCTGCCCTTCAGCGCCCCCACGCTATGGCGCAAGGTGAAGGCGGGCACGTTCCCCAAGCCGCACCGGCTGTCTGATCGCGTGACGGCCTGGAAGGTGGGTGACGTGCGCGCGTGGATCAACCAACACACCGCCAATGCGTAAGGGGGCACACCATGCACACCGACGCAACCAAGCGGCAGGCACTGGCCGAGATTCTGGCCGCGCATCCGGGCACCGACACCACGGCGCAATGCACACGCATCCGGGCAGCGCTGGCCCGCTTTGCACTCAGCACGTTTGAGGCTTCACGCTATCTGGACTGCTACGACCCGCGCGCACGGGTGATGCAACTGCGCCATGCAGGTGATGTGATCCGCACACACTGGCAGACGGTAGAAACCGAAGGCGGCGGCAAACACCGCGTGGGGCTCTACGTGCTGGAACCCAAGGGGGGCGGCAATGCATAGCTCCATCGAACAATTCAGCGCGGCCATCCGGAGCGCAGGACTCAGCCCTCCAGAAACCATTGAACCAGGGCGTTGGCATCGGTTTCCAGGTTCCCAAAAAGGCGCGCGAAATCGTGCTGGCTGGTGCTATCTGTTTGACGATCTGAAGGGGGGCTTTTTCGGGGACCACTCAACAGCCTCAAATCATCACTGGAAATCAACCGAAGGGAAGCATCTTTCCGATGCGGATTGGGAGCGCTATCGCCAACGCATCGACGCCATGAAGGCGCAGCGCGATGCAGAGCAGGCCCAACGCCAGCAACAGGCCCGCCAGACGGCGGCGGCGCTGTGGCAGGCCGCAGCACCGGCCATGCAGCATGAGTACCTGGCACACAAGGGCATACAGCCCCACGGCGCCCGGTGTGATGGGCAGCGGCTGGTGATCCCCTTGCGTGATGTGGATGGCACCCTGCACAGCCTGCAGACTATTGCGCCCGATGGCGATAAGCGATTCCTGCCCGGCGGGCGGGTGGCGGGCTGCTATCACTCCATGGGCAAGCCCCAGGGCGTGCTGGTGGTGTGCGAGGGCTTCGCCACCGGGGCCAGCATCCATGAGGCCACAGGGCACGCTGTGGCAGTGGCTTTCAACGCAGGCAACCTGCTGCCCGTGGCCCAGGCACTGCACGGCAAGTACCCGGCGCTGCGCATCGTCGTGGCGGCCGACGATGACTGGCACACCGATGGAAACCCCGGCCTGACCAAAGCCGCCGAGGCGGCGCAGGCGGTGGGCGGCAACCTGTCAAAACCTGACTTTGGCGACAGCCGCCCAGAGAAGGCGACGGACTTTAACGACCTGCACCAACTGCGCGGGCTGGACGCGGTGAAGGCGTGCATTGATAGTGCCGTGACCGCACCCACCGACTGCGGCTGGCCTGACCCCGTGCCCCTGCCCAGTGGCCTGCCACCCGTGGCGCCGTTTGATGCCGAGCTACTTCCCGAGGCCCTGCGCGGCTGGGTGGCAGACATTGCAGACCGTATGCAGTGCCCGCCCGACTTTACGGCGGTGGGGGCTGTGGTGGCTCTATCCAGCCTGGTCGGCGCGCGTGCAGTGGTCAAGCCCAAGGCCCGCGACGATTGGGCAGTGACCCCCAACCTGTGGGGCGCCATCGTGGGGCGACCCGGCGTGATGAAGTCGCCCGCACTCAGCGAGGTATTGAAGCCCCTGCAGCGCCTTGAAAAAACAGAACGGGAACTGTGGCAGGCCGCGCACGAAGCCTGGCAACTCGATTGCAAGGTGGCCGAGCTGGCCGCCAAGGCCAACGAAAAGCAGGCTGCAGCCCAAGCCGCCAAAGACCCAGCCAAAGCGCGGGCGCTGCTGCAGCCAGCGGACAACATGACACCAGAGCCCACCATGCGGCGCTATGTGGTGAACGATGCCACGGTGGAGAAACTGGCCGAGCTGCTGACCGTGAACCCGTGGGGCACGCTGGTTTACCGCGATGAAATCCACGGCCTGCTTTGCAGCATGGACAAGCAAGGGCAGGAAGGCGCACGCGGCTTCTACCTGACGGGCTATGACGGCAACCAAGGCCATGCTGTAGACCGCATCGGGCGCGGTGAATCGTTTGTGCCCCGCGTGTGTCTGGCAATGCTGGGCGGCATCCAGCCCGGCAAGGTGCAAAGCTACGTGCGCGACGCCGTGGCGGGTGGCGCAGGTGATGACGGCTTGCTGCAGCGCTTTGGGCTGACGGTGTGGCCTGATGTGAACCGCGAATTCGTCTATGTGGATCGGTGGCCCGACACCCCCGCAAAACAAGCTGCATGGGCGGTGTTTGAGCGCCTGAATCAACTGCAGCCAGTCACCGACAGCGATGCACAGGAATGGCGCTTTACCTCCGATGCACAGGCATTGTTTGAAGAATGGCTGATCCCTTTTGAAACCGAGCTGCGCGGTGAAGAACTACACCCGGCGCTGGTGTCTCACCTAGCCAAATACCGAAAGCTGGTTCCCGCCCTGGCGCTGATCTTTGCCCTGGTAGACACACCCGACAGTGGACACCTGATCCATGGGCGCGAGCTGATGCGCGCATTGGCATGGGCCGACTACCTGCGCACCCATGCCGAACGCCTGTATGCCGCAGCGGTGATGCCGGAAACCAGCGCAGCCAAGCAGCTGCTGGACAAGATCAAGGCGGGCAAACTGGCCGACAGCGACGGCGCTTTGCCGGATGCCTTCACGCCCCGACAGATTGCGGTGAAACACTGGGCAGGACTGGGCACGCCAGACGCAGTGCGCAAGGCCGCAGACCTGCTGGCCGACTATGGCTGGCTGGAACGCGAGGCAACACCCAGCGGCACAACGGGCGGCAGGCCCAGCGAGCGATATGCATTGCACCCTGCTCTGGTGAAAGGGGGCGCGTGATGAAGTGGCTACAGCGCCTGAAATCGGCACCCACCCCGAACGCCGACGCTACGAAACCTACAGAACCGGGTTTCGTAGGTTTTGTAGCGTGCCCCGATGGGGCTTCTGAAAACTTCAAAACCCCGCAACAGCCACCGGCCAACGAAGCAAACGCAGACCCTGACCGCTGGTGCTGGCCCCATGGCGCTGCGATGAACGCGGCAGAGATTGACACCTTCACGGAGCGGCTAGCGCGCTTCACCGACAAGGGGCTGACCCTGGACGATGCCGAAGCGCTGGCCGACAAGCTGGTGATGCGGGACAGGGACGACGACCACCGCCGACTGTGCCTGGAGTGCGCCCATCTGCAAGGCGTGGACCGCTGGAGCTGCGGCAACTGGAAGCAGGCGACCATCGGCACCCGCGCTGCAGACGCAGGGCTGGCACATGGGCTGGTGGTGATGCTGCAGCACTGCACAGGCTTCAAGGAGCAAGCACGATGAAGAAGAAGGCCCAGGCCCCGGCGGCGCCAAGTTGCAACCCCGACCCCAACACCCTGCAGCTACACAAAGACCCAGCGCAGACTGACGCCGCCCAGATCGCGGCAATGGCGCTGGGCAGCGTTGCAGCCAACGCAATGACTGCACGCACGTTCGCAAAGGGCACGTTTGGTGCGCTGGACGTGACCGAGTGCGTGATGACGCTCAAGAAGCGCGTGGACACCACCCACGGCGGCGACCTCAAGCACGCAGAAACCACGCTCACGGCGCAGGCCGCAACGCTGGACGCCATCTTTAACGAGATGGCCCGGCGGGCAGCGCTGAACATGGGCGAGTATCTGGACGCCACAGAGCGCTATATGCGGCTGGCACTCAAGGCCCAGGGCCAATGCCGCGCCACGCTGGAGACACTGGCCGCCATCAAGAACCCGCCGGTGATCTTTGCCAAGCAAGCCAACATTGCCCACGGGCCGCAACAGATCAACAACAAAACGACAACAAGAAACACCAGCACGCACGCGAGAAAAACAGAAACACTGCAGAACGAACTATTAGAGGATTCAGGGCATGGCAGCACGCACATGGACGCAGGAGCAACGACAACGCCAGCGCGAGGCTATACAGCGGTGGAAGCCCTGGAGCCAATCCACCGGCCCACAAAGCGCCGAAGGAAAGGCGGCGGCGGCGCGTAATGCTTATCGCGGCGGCCAGCGCGATGCCATGCGCAGAGCCATCAAAGAGCTGCGCCAGGCCCTGCGGGCGCAGCGCGATTCGTTGGAAGAAGAGTTGTCCAAAGGTGCGTGACCGCAGACCCAGTAATCAACAGCCGATCGGTTGCGCGGTGAACGCAACAGTGGCCGACTGCAATAGGCCCAAAGACTACATTGAACAACACCATCCAAAGCTGTGGTTGATTCAATACCTGCTTGCTAGCGGTCCGAAACGTTTGTCGGAGTGCCCGGTCCCGGCCTGCTGGCAAGCTACAGCTATCAAGTTGGTACTTGCCGGGATCCGAGGAGTTTTTATACTTGCATGTCTAAAGAGCCATCCGCTTGCAAACGTAGGCTGCCAGCCACTTTCAAAAGCAATCAGTGTTCAGGATATCAAGCACGGACCAGCTTATTTCTCAAGACTTGCGGGACAAATTTCGTTAGACCCAGACTCATGACTCTTTCGTTTCGCAGGGATTCAAACATGCAAAGATTGCAGACACATCGTCTCTCGGCGCCTATTTCGCTTGTCGCCGCCTTGCTGCTACTTGGCTGCAACGCTGGCGGCCAGGACAACACCCGCGTTGTCGCGCTTGAAACCAAAGTCGTCACTCTAGAATCAAGAATCGTCGCGCTGGAGTCGCAACTCTCCGACGTGAAGCGGCGAGTTGAAATCAACGAGCTGTTTAGAGATTTGGGTGGGGTCGCTTATCTCACGCCAGGCTCCGCCGGGTATTCTGTGGTTCGTATGGATCTCGGCAATCTCACCGTAGGCCTATCGAACGTGGCTGCTTACGCCAACGGAAGCAAAGTAACCTTGCAATTTGGCAACCTTACAAGTGCGACAGTTGACGGCCTGAAAGCCACAATTGATTGGGGTCCAGTAGATGCAACGGGAAAACCGAACAACAGCGAAGCTAAGTCGAAGGAGTTTTCCGCTACTGAGTCTCTGCTGCCCGGCAACTGGAACAGCACCGAAATCGTCTTGGAAGGCGTTCCACCCGCTGCCCTGGGCTTTGTCCGCGTTCGTGAAGTCAGCCACCGCGCCATTCGAATGCGAGGCAGATAGCGGGGTCTTACACGTAGAAAAAAAGCTCCCGATTGAAAACAATCAAACGATTGGCCGGGCCAGCGTGCGGGGAGCGTGCCACAGGGGGTCACTTTCACAAATGACGGTACTTTTGACGGTACTTTTCTAAATCGAAAACATGAAACCCAGTATTTATGCGGGTTTCGAGGCACTATGTGAACTCCTCCGGGCCCATCCCCTCTGAAAAACACCTTTTCTGCATTGCGCCAGGGAAGAATCGGGGAGGAATTTTCGATTGATGCTCCGCCATCCTGACAAAATCGCAGGCATGGCCGCCCAGAACATCGTAGACCTCCCACCCTGCCGCCCAGGCATGGCAGACACCCACCGCCGCGCGACAAATGCATTCCGCGCGCACTGGCGCGCACACGGTACAGCGCAACCGCAGAAGCTGGTCCTGACCAGGGCCCAGGCCGACGATCTGCTTCTGTGCCGCCTCTATGGCTGCGTGCCAATGAATGGCGTGAAGCCAGAGCAAGGCAAATTCAATGGCAGCCCGATAGAGGTATCGGATGCCACTGCTGGCGTTCTTGTGGCCCACGATGGCACCGAGATGCCGCTGGCCGACTTTGACCAACTAGCTAACGCCTGAAGCCAGCTCTGGACGGTCGTTCTATATGGATGACCTCCTACGACGGCCGACACAGGCGAGTGTCCCAATGGACTCTTTCCACAAGGAGCTCGCCATGGCCACCGACCCGAACGAACACCCAGCCCACAAGGTCCCCGAGACCTATCCCCTTCCCCCGGGCGACCTGCCGCCCAGTACCGAGACGCCGACTATCCCCCCGCAGCCCCAGCTCCCCCAATCAGGGCCGGACTACGTTGGCGAAATTGAGGATGAAGGTGCAGATCCTGTGGGCCTGTCGCCCAGGACCAGATTTCTTCCGATTGCGGACGTCCCTTAGCCCCGCTGACGCCGCATAGCTACCATGCCCAGAATAGCTAGCAATGACGACAGTCCAAGTAAGGCGTACTCACCGAGCGTGGGAATGCTAGCTGGAGCGGCGGGTGGCGCTAGCCCCACATTGATGATGATCTCGTCGCCAGATGGCACGAACAACGTTTGAGTCCCCACGTTGAGGCCAATCGCTGCCAACGTCGTACCTGCAAAAGTCGTTTGATTGACGATCGGAGACGCAGAAACATAGTTTTCCGGTAGGTACAGTTCAGTTCCCAGGAGGAACACGTTGGGCCCCGAAGAGCTTGACCCAGCGGTCGGCACTATAGAAGGCAGCGAAATGCCAGGCGACAGCGCCCCAGGATACCAATCTCCGTTTGTGTCTGAGCCAATGCAGAGGGCATTTGTACCGATGAATCCATCGCCAAGAAGACACGGTCCAATGAGGCCCACGGAGGAGAAAGAACTGGTGTTTATCGAGCCTGAGCCACTCATCACGACATCAGGCCCCACCTGATTGATGTTGATCGTGTAGACGGCCTGAGCTAGGTTCGCTCCCAGGAAGAAAATCAAGCCCACGCCAACGTCTCGCAAATTCATCTCCATCCCTTCATAAGAATACGTATCATTTGAAGTGTAGAGGATGTCTTTGATCCAGCCTAAGCCAAAGTTGCGGGCACGGCCCATGTAAGGTCGGTTTTGGGGTGGTGAAAAGGTCGGCCCCTCCAGCTCCCGAAGGGCGATGCAAGGCGCCAAGCTGGTGAATTTGCCTATGTCCTCCCGGGGCTCCAAACTCACCCAGCTCCTCACGGCCGTCAAATACTTGGGCCCGGTAGTTCCCGGGTTCTATCTTGTCGATTCCAGCGTCAGGATCATCAGCGTTCAATGGATCAGGAGACCGCACAGCCACAGCGTGGAATGCGGTTCACAGCCGACCATCACAGCGTCGGCTTCCACCCCTGGCTCACGATTCAAGCGGCGCGGTGGCTCAGTTCTACTTCGGCACGGACATTTCATGCACTGATGCCTGAAGGGACACTCCCTTCCATCAAAACATTCGGAGCACTATCGGTTTGGCTGCGGGACCGCAGCGTAGTTCATGGCAATGGCCTGGACCACTGCGCCAATGAGCGCGCCATCGCTCGCACTCTGAGGCAAAACCTCCCGAACGATCTGGACCGCGTACTCCAGCTGCTCCTTGGCAAGGGCTGCTGACATGGCGTTGCCACGTTTTTCGCTGGGCGACGCGTCGCGGATCACAAGGCTCATGGAAGACTCCAGAAAAAGCTAAAGACGCAGTATGCGCTGCATACGACGCGCTCCATCCCAGCACTACCCAAATCCCGCCAAGAAAGACTGTTCGAAGAGTGGGCAGAAGTAATGGCTGCGGACTGCCCCTCACATGCTGGAGGCCCAAAACAAAAAAACGCCGCAACATTTGTTGCGGCGCTTTTTCTGATTTGGGGTGGCTGATGGGGCTCGAACCCACGACAACAGGAATCACAATCCTGGACTCTACCAACTGAGCTACAGCCACCGTAGCTTTGTATTATAGCCTGGGATTTGAGCCCCAAGACCAATTTGCTTAATTTTCTGCAGCGGCCTGCAAAGTGGCCGAGGGTCGCGGCGCTTTGATCTCTGCCTTGAAACGCTTCTTGAGCATCTCGTAGTACGCCTGGCCTTCCGCCGAAGCCCACCACTGCATATATTGCTGCCGCTCCTGTTGCGCGCGCTGGCCCTCTGGAGGCGGCCGAGGCACCACACGGTTCACCTTGACCACAGCATAACCCTCGCTCCCCAGGTCCACACCAACCCAGGCTGGGAGAGCGTCGGCTGTCGGCGCGTGCAACGCTGCATCAATCAGAGGACGGGGCAGGTTCTGGACCTGCTCACGCGAAATCTGGATGGGGGCACCGAGGCCGCTGGCGGTTGCCGGGGCCGCTTTCCACGCAGCCAGCTTGGCTTCGCCATCCTTGCGCGCAAATTCAGAGGCTTTCTGCCCCACATACAGTTCGCGCACGCGGGCTCGCACTTCTTCCAGCGGCAGGGTTTTGGCGGGGGTGTACTGCACCACACGGCCAGCAGCCAGTTGGTTGGGGCCTACTTCCACGGCCTCGGTATTGCGTTTGTTCTGCACCGAATCCGAAGAGAAGAGTGCTTCCAGGAACTTGGGGTTGGCCAGTGGTCCCAGCGCGCCAGGAGCTGGCGTGCGGGTGAGGCCAGACGCGGTCTGCACCTTGAGCTTGAGCTTGTCTGCCACCGGCTTGAGGCTGTCTGCCTGTTCATACACGCTGTTCGTGAATGACTCCGCCACCTCGGCAAACTTGCGCTGCGCCTGCTGCTGCTTGAGTTCGGCTTCCATGGTGGGGCGCAGTTCTTCAAAGGAAGGCTGGCGGGGTGCCTTGATGTCGGTCAGCTGGATGATGTGGTAACCGAAGTCGGTTTCCACCAAATCGCTGATTTCACCCTTCTTGAGGGCAAAGGCCGCGTCTTCAAACGGCTTGACCATGGCGCCCCGTCCGAAGAAATTCAGATCGCCACCTGCGGTGGCCGATCCTTTGTCGTCCGAGGCCTTCTTGGCCACATCCGCAAACGTGGCTGGCGCCTTGCGCACCTGGGCCAGCAGTTCCGTCGCACGTGCCTTGGCCTTCTCACGGTCGGCAGACGATGCGTCCTTGGAGGCATTGATCAGAATGTGGCTGGCGCGACGCTCTTCCTTGCCAGCCATGCGCGCAACGTTTTCCTTGTAGTAGGTGCGCAAGTCGTCCTCATTGAGGGTGATACCGGAACGCACGCTGTCGAGGTCCAGAACCACATACTCCACCGAAGCCTGCTCCATCTGAAGGAACTTTGCAGGATTTGCCTTGTAGTAGGACTCCAGATCTGCATCCGTGGGAGCAACCTTGGCAGAGAAATCTGCAGACTTGAAGCGCACCACCTGGATTTCTCGCTGCTCATAGAGCGGGTCCAGCGCGAGCTTGACCTGGGCATTGGTACTGAAGGCGGTACCCATCACACCACCAATGACCTGGTTGATCGACAGATCGCGGCGGACATTGGCCTCGAAGCCTTCCGGCGTCAAACCTTGCGTACCCACCAGGGCCCGATAGGCTTCTGCGTCCAGCGTACCGTCAGCGCGCTTGAGCCCTGCAATGGCGGGAATCTCTTGCAGGCTGCGTGCCAGCCGCGAATCACTCGTCACCAGGTGCATTTCCTTGGCGGCAGCTGCCAGCACGCGGTCGCGCACCAGGCGCTCGAGCGTGGCGTAGCGGGCCTGGGGAGAGTCAAGAAGCTTGGGATCGACCGAGGGAGACTGCGCACGCATGCGGTCGGTCTCCATGCGATGGGCATTGTCCCAGTCAGTCTGGTTGATCTTGTCGCCATCGACGCGCGCCACCACTGGGCTCTTTTCAGAGAAGTAGTTGCTGTCAATGCCTACCAGCACAAACGATGGAATGATCAGCAAGAACAATAAGATCATCACGATCTTGGAGTGCTTGCGGATGGATTCAAACATGGTCGATCTTTCAGAAGGCAAAAAACAAAAGGCGAACTTGCGTTCGCCTTTGTTCGGTGGTGGTGGGTCCTGACGGTCTCGAACCGCCGACCTACTCCGTGTAAAGGAGCCGCTCTACCAACTGAGCTAAGGACCCCACCTAAACTGATCCTCAGTTCAAGGCATCTTTCAATGCCTTGCCAGGACGGAACTTTGGAACTTTAGCAGCTTTGATTTTAATCGTAGCGCCGGTACGGGGATTGCGGCCCGTGCGAGCAGCGCGTTTGCCGACCGCAAAGGTACCGAAACCGACGAGCGAAACGGTGCCGCCCTTCTTCAGGGTCTTCTTGACGGCCTCGATCGTGGATTCCAGGGCACGAGCAGCGGCGGCCTTGGAGATGTCGGCGTTGGTAGCGATGTGCTCAATCAGTTCGGTTTTGTTCACAAGAAGCCTCTCGGAAAAGAGTTGATGGAATGTCTCGCGGATATCTGGTCTTCACACGTCCGAAAGCGCAGCCGGAGGCTGGTTGAAAACAGACGGGGGAATGACTGGCATACACAGCAGTGGCTGCTGCATCAGATTAAAGCCATCGAGTTTCCGGGTGTCAATACAACACGCTGGTTTGGCGCAGCGTTGGGGTGAATTCTAGTCGTATTTCACGCTGCGACAGGGCTTGTGGGGCGTTTTTGTCTCAAACACGCCGTATGGGCAGCACTCCGTATTGACACCCCAGTTCCGACAATGCAGCGCAGGCCACAGTCCCTCGCATTCATCCGCAAAACCACCGAAAGGATGCGCGCGCCCCACTCCTGCTACTTCACACGCGCCCGGATTTCTGGCAATGCCTTTTGCAGGTAGTACACCATCGACCAGACCGTGAGCACAGCCGAGGCCCAGATGAGCCAGGTGCCCCACACGCCGGTATCGATGACGCCGAACAGGCGCCCGTCATAAAGAAGGAAGGGGATGGCCACCATCTGCACCGTGGTCTTGACCTTGCCGATCATGTGCACAGCAACGCTCTTGCTCGCGCCGATCTGTGCCATCCACTCGCGCAGGGCTGATATGGCGATCTCGCGGCCGATGATGATGAGCGCAACGAACACATCGGCGCGCTGCAGATGCACCAGCACCAGCAGCGATGCACACACCAGAAACTTGTCGGCCACCGGGTCCAGAAAGGCGCCAAACGACGAGGTCTGGTTCAGTTTGCGGGCCAGGTAGCCGTCCAGCCAGTCGGTGGCTGCGAACACCACAAACATCACGGTGGCAATGAGGTTGCGCGTGGCCGGGTCCAGCGGCGCGTAGAACACCCCCACGATCAAAGGTATCGCGACGATGCGCGTCCAGGTCATCAAGGTGGGGATAGTCCAGAACATGGGTCGATTGTGTCACGGCAGGGCGAGCAGTCCGGCCGGGGACTCAACGCAAGGCGCGATAGATCTCTTCGGCCAGCTCACGCGAGATGCCGTCCACGGTGACCAGGTCCTCCACACTGGCCGCAGCCACACCGCGCACCCCGCCAAAACGCTGCAGCAGCCGTGCACGCTTCTTGGGGCCCACCCCCGCAATTTCTTCGAGCTGACCACCACCCACCCGCACCTTGGCCCGTGCAGCGCGCATGCCGGTGATGGCAAACCTGTGGGCCTCGTCGCGGATCTGCGCCACCAGCATCAGCGCCGCCGAGTCCTTGCCCAGGTAGACCTTCTCGCGGCCATCTGCAAACACCAGCTCTTCCAGACCCACCTTGCGGCCCTCGCCCTTTTCCACGCCCACGATGCGGGTCAGATCCAGCCCCAGCGCGGTGAACACCTCGCGCGCCACGCCCACCTGGCCCTTGCCACCGTCGATGAGCACCAGATCGGGCAGGCGTGCCACACCTTTGGGCTTGGTAGGCTCTTCACCCCCGGGCGCGGGGTTGGCCGCAAAGTCGATGCCCCCAGCTTCGCGCGCGGCCTCGGCCACCTTGCTGTAGCGGCGCGTCAGCACCTGGCGCATGGCGGCATAGTCGTCGCCGCCCGTAATGCCTTCGATTTTGTAGCGGCGGTATTCGCTGCTCTGCATCTTGTGGTGATGGAACACCACGCACGATGCCTGGGTGGATTCACCCGCCGTGTGCGAGATGTCAAAACACTCGATGGTGAGCTGGTCCAGATCTTCGGGCGGCAGATCCAGCGCCTCGGCCAGGGCACGCGTGCGCGCCTGTTGCGAGCCCTCTTCGGCCAGCAGGCGGGCCAGTTGCAGGTCGGCATTCTTTTGCGCCATGTCCAGCCAGGCGCGGCGCTGTTCGCGCGGCTGGTGGATGGCGGTCACGCGCACACCACTTTGGTCGCCCAGTGCCTCCAGCAACGCCTTGTCCACTGGTTCGCTGGTGACCAGCACCGGCGGCACCGGCACGCCGATGTAATGCTGGGCGATGAACGCTTCGAGCACCAGCACCTCGACCCGGCGAAAGGGCGCGGCCGGAGTATTCTCATCGGTGCCGTCACCGCCCTCTTCCTCGAACACGGCGGCAGCGTCTTCCACATGCACCGGGAAATACGGCCGGTCTCCCAGATGCCGCCCGCCGCGCACCATGGCCAGGTTCACACAGGCGCGGCCGCCTTGCACGCGTACGGCCAAGATGTCCACATCCTTGTCGTCCGCAATCTCGATGGACTGCTGGTGCAGCACCCGCGACAGCGCCTGGATCTGGTTGCGCACATCGGCGGCCTGCTCAAATTCAAGCCTGTCGGAATGCGCCATCATCCGCACCTCCATGGCCTTTAGCACCTCCTGCGTTTCGCCGCGCAGCAGTGCCTCGGCATGCTGCACGTCGGCTGCATAGGCCTCGGGCGAGATCAAGTCCACACAAGGCCCGGTGCAGCGCTTGATCTGGAATAGCAGGCAGGGCCGCGTGCGGTTGGCAAACACCGTGTCTTCGCAGGTACGCAGGCGAAACACCTTTTGCAGCAGTTGGATGGTTTCCTTGACCGCCCAGGCGCTGGGGTACGGACCGAAATAGCGGTGCTTCTTATCGACCGCACCCCGGTAATAAGCCATGCGCGGAAACACTTGGGCGGGCGCATTGCCGCTGGCCGTGGGCGTGCCTGTGATCTTGAGATAGGGATAGCTCTTGTCGTCCCTGAACAGGATGTTGAACTTGGGGTTCAGCGTCTTGATGAGGTTGTTTTCCAGCAGCAGCGCCTCGGCCTCGGAGCGCACCACCGTGGTCTCCATGCGCACGATCTTGCTGACCATGTGGCCGATGCGCGTGCCGCCATGGTTCTTGGTGAAGTAGCTCGACACGCGCCGCTTGAGGTGGCGCGCCTTGCCTACATACAGCAGCGCGCCCTGGGCGTCGAAATAGCGGTACACGCCCGGCAGCGCGGGCAGCGCAGCCACCTGCGCCAGCAGTTCTTCGGAATGGGACATGGCGCGTATTGTGGCCCCGCGCGCAGCCTGGCCTGTGTACTATGAAAAAAATAGCTGCTAGCGCTTACACATCAAGCGCTAGCAGCCAATTTGACCACTACTCTGCTTCGATCTTCGCGCTTTTCACCACCTGCGCCCAGTTGGCAAGGTCCGCCTTGACCTTGTCACCCAGCTGCGCCGGGGTCTGGTAGTCGGCCGTGGCGCCCTGCTCCAGCGCCTTTTGCTGGAAGGCTGCGCTTTGCACCACGGTGCGGATGTCGGCAGTGAGCTTGTCCACCACCGGCTTGGGCACCGCAGCGGGCACAAACAACGCGAACCACGACGTGGCATCGACCTTGGGGTAACCCGCCTCGGCCGTGGTGGGCACATCGGGCAGGCTGGGCAGCCGCTGCTTGCCCGTCACGGCCAGCACGCGCAGCTTGCCGCTGGCGATGTGGGGCATGAACGGAGGCGCGGTGCCAAAGGTCAGGTCCACCTGCCCACCCAGCAGGTCCTGCAGTGCGGGGCCCGTGCCTTTGTAGGGCACGTGGACCATCTTGATGCCGCCCTGCTGCTCCAGCATGGCGCCCGTGACATGCTGCAGCGAGCCATTGCCCGATGAGGCGTAATTGAGCTTGCCGGGGTTGGCCTTGGCATAGGCCATCAGCTCAGGCAGCGTCTTCACGGGCAGGTCGTTGCGCACCACGATGATCTGCGGGGCCGAGATCACGTTGGCCACGGGCTGAAAGTCGGCCTGGTCCCACTGCTTTTGTTTGGTGATGTGGGGCGAGATGACGTGGTAGCCCGAGTACTGCATGAACACGGTGTAGCCATCGGGCTCGGCGCGTTTGACGATGCTGGCGGCAATATTGCCGTTGCCACCGCCCTTGTTGTCCACGATGACCGACTGGCCCAGCACCGGCGCCAGGGCCTGGGCCAGCATCCGGGCCGACAGGTCGGTGGTGCCACCTGCGGCGGTGGGCACCACCATGGTCACGGTCTTGGTAGGGTAGGCGCCTTGCGCCAGGGCAGAACCCCAAAAGCCGGTGGCGATGGCCGCCAGGGCCAGGGACGTGAATTGCTTGCGATGCAGGTTCATGCGATGTCTCCGCTTTCTCTGTTGTTGAATATCGTTCCGGGGCGGCGGCTGGGCAGCCAGCACCCGCCATAGCCATCTCGGGCGCTCAATCCACGGTGGCGCCGGTGTCCTTCACCACGCGGCTCCACTTGGGCAGGTCGGACTGCACCAGCGCCGCCAGTTGGGCTGCCGTGCCCTTGAAGGGTTCACAGCCCACGGTAGCCAGCTTGTCCACCACGTCCTTGTGCTCCAGCGCCCGGGCCGCCTCGGCCTGCAGTTGCGCCACGATGGGCGCGGGCGTGCCGGCCGGGGCAAACAGCGCGTACCAGGGCGCCTGGCCAAAGCCCTTGATCGTCTCGCCAATGGTGGGCGCATCGGGCAGCGCAGCCACGCGCTTTTCATTGACCACGCCCAGCACCTTGAGCTTGCCCGCCTTGATGAAGGCAATGGCCGACGGCAGGCTTTGCACCGACAGCGGCACTTGCCCGCCCACCACGTCGGTGGCGGCTGCGGCAGAGCCCTTGTACGGAATGTGCTGCAGCTGGATGCCAGCGGCCTTTTGCAGCATCTCGCCGATCAGGTGGTTCAGCGTGCCGTTGCCCGCCGAGGCAATCGAATACTTGCCAGGGCTGGCCTTGGCCAAGTTCACCAGCTCGGCCACGTTGTTGGCGGGAAAAGACGGGTGCGCCACCAGCACATAACCGGCCGTGGCGACAGGGGCCACGGGGGCAAAATCCTTCACCGGGTCAAAGCCGGGGTTCTTGTACAGCGCGGGGCCAATCACATGGGCGCTGTCGGCCGTCAGAAGCAGGGTGTAGCCATCGTTGCGCGCGCGGGCCGTGGTGCCCGTGGCCAGGGTGCCTCCCGCACCAGGACGGTTTTCCACGATCACGCTCTGGCCCAGTTGCTCGCCGAGCTTTTGCGCCACCACGCGCGCAATGGCGTCATTGGCGCCTCCCGCAGCCTGGGGCACGACCACGGTGATGGGCTTGGACGGGTACTTGTCCTGCGCGCCTGCTGCCAAGGCAGCAGAGCACAACATAGCAGCCGTGAAGAGTCGGCGGGACAGCATCGTTTGAAATGTCATGGCTTTTGTCTCCTGTGGTTGTGAATGAATGCAGGCTCGCCCGCATTCAACGCGAAAGCGCTCTTTCGCGGATGGCGTCGAAATCCGCAGGTACCGAATGCAGCGCCAGGCGCGGACCCGCCTTGGCGATCTGACTCGGAATGTCGTGGCCGATGAGCACAGGCAACTGCTGCGCCGCTGCCACCAGCCGGGCCAGGTCCACGCCCGTGTCGTAGCCCATCAGCGCCAGCGCATGCACGATCTCTTCGCTGCACACATTGCCGCTGGCGCCCGGCGCATAGGGGCAGCCGCCAAGGCCGCCCAGCGAGGCATCGAACCGGTCCGCACCCGCGTCGATGGCTGCCAGCACGTTGGCAAGGCCCATGCCGCGCGTGTTGTGAAAGTGCAGCGTGAACTCCACACCCGGCCAGCGCGCGCGGGCCGCCGCCGTGAGCTGGTGCACCTGCGTGGGGTAGGCCATGCCCGTGGTGTCGCACAGCGTGATGCCACGCACGCCCATATCCACAAAACGCTGCACCCAGCCGAACACGTCGGCCTGGGCCACATCACCTTCCATGGGGCAGCCGAACACGCAGGACAGCGACACATTCACCGCCACATTGGCGCCCTGCGCCAGCGCGATCACCTGCGCCAGCGCCGCGAACGACTGTTCCTGCGTCATGCGCAGGTTGGCCAGATTGTGCGTGGCGCTGACCGACATGACGAGGTTCAGCTCATCCGTGCGCGACTCGATGGCGCGCTCGGCGCCGCGCAGATTGGGCACCAGCGCGGTGTAGACGGTGCCCGGGCTTCGCGTGATCTCGCGCATGACGACCTCGGCGTCTTTCAGCGCGGGAATGGCGGTGGGCGATGTGAACGAAGTCACCTCGATCTTGGACAGGCCCGCTGCCGAAAGCGCATTGCACAGCGCGATCTTGTCGGCCGTGGGCACAAAGGCCTTCTCCATCTGCAGGCCGTCGCGCAGGCCGACCTCCTGCATGTGGATGCGGCGGTTCGCGCCTTGCCACACGGTGTTGGATGCACTCATTGAATGACCCCCTTGTTGCGCAGCAGGGCGATCTGTTCGGCCGTCAACCCCGCGTCGGCAAGCACCGCATCGGTGTCATCGCCCAGGTGCGGAGCACTGCTGCGGATGGTTCCGGGCGTGCCCGAGAGTTTGGGCACGATGCCCGGTACTTCCACGCTGTAGCCGTCGCGCGTCTGCTGGGTCAGCAGCATGCCGCGTGCGCGGTAGTGGGGGTCTTCGGCGATGTCCTTGGCGGTGTAGACCTTGCCCGCCGGCACGCGGGCGGCGCCCAATGCATCCAGCACCTGCTGCACAGTGCGCTGCGCGCTCCAGACGCCGATCGCGGCGTCGATCTCTTCCACGCGGGCCACGCGGCCGGTGTTGTTGGCCAGGTCCGGCGCGGCGCCCAGGTCGGGCCGGCCGATGGCATCCATCAGCCGCTTGAAAATGCTGTCGCCATTGCCCGCCACCAGCACCCAGCCGTCCGTGCAGGGGTAGGCGTTGCTCGGCGCAATGCCCGGCAGCGCGCTGCCCGCCGCCTCGCGCACGGCACCAAAGGCGCTGTATTCGGGGATCAGGCTTTCCATCACGTTGAACACCGCCTCGTGCAGCGCCACGTCAATCACCTGGCCTTTGCCGCCGTTGACCTTGCGGTGGTACAGCGCCGTGAGCACGCCGATGGTGCCGTGCAGCGCGGCGAGCGTGTCGCCAATCGACACCCCGACGCGCACCGGCACGCGACCGGGCTCGCCCGTCAGGTGGCGCAGGCCGCCCATGGCCTCGCCAATGGCACCAAAGCCCGGCAGGTCGCGGTACGGCCCGGTCTGGCCGTAGCCCGAGATGCGCAGCATGACCAGGCCGGGGTTGAGCGCGTGCAGTTCCTCGGGCGACATGCCCCAGCCTTCGAGCGTGCCGGGGCGGAAGTTTTCGACCAGCACATCGGCCTCGGCGATCAGCTGGCGAGCGATGTCCTGCCCCTCCTTTTGCCGCAGGTCCAGCGCCACCGAGCGCTTGTTGCGCGACTGCACCTGCCACCAGACGGAGGTGCCTTCCTTGATCAGGCGCCAGTTGCGCAGCGGGTCGCCCGACTCGGGCGCCTCGATCTTGATCACGTCGGCGCCAAACTCGCCCAGCGTCTTGCCGCAGAACGGCCCGGCAATCAGCTGGCCCATTTCGATGACGCGCACGCCTTGCAGTGCGGCGGGGGATGCAATGGAATCCATGGAAATGTGTGTCTCCTGCGGGCGGTGATGCTGGGCGGGAATGATGCGCACCTGCGGCCCTCCTGCAAAACGCTCAAGCAACAAGCCACCATCGCAATCCGGCATGGCAAACAAGCGGCTTGCTACCATCGGTGCCCCATGAAACTCGACCCCGTCTCCCTGCGCCTGTTCGTTGCCGTGATGGAAGAAAACACCATCGCCGCTGCCGCCGCGCGCGAGCACCTGGCCGCATCGGCCGTCAGCCGCCGCCTGGCCGACTTGGAAGACGCGCTGCAGGTGGCCTTGTTCACCCGCAGCAACAAAGGCACCGAGCCCACCGCCGCCGCGTTTGCGCTGCTGAACCTGGCGCGCGGTGTGCTGAACGACCTGGACGGCATCGCCACGCAGATGCGCGACTACGGCACGGGCGTGCGCGGCCATGTGCGTGTGGTGGCCAATATTTCGGCCATCACGCAGTTTTTACCCGCCGAGTTGCAGAGCTTTTTGGAGCAACACCCTCAGGTGGATGTGCGGCTGCAGGAGCAGATCAGCACCGCGATTGCCCAGTCCGTGGCCGAGAACGCCGCCGACGTGGGCATCCTCAACGAAGGCAGCTACGGCGAACGCGTGACGCTGCTGCCCTACCGCACCGACGAACTGGTGCTGGTGGTACCCACCGGCCACGCGCTGGTGCGGCGCAAGTCCGTGCGCCTGGCAGACGCCCTGCCTTTTGACTTTGTGGGCGCGCACCCGGGCAGCGCCATCAACAACCAACTGACCCGCGCGGCCGCCGAGGCGGGCCTGCCACTGCGCCTGCGCATGCAGGTGACGAGCTACGACGCGCTGTGCCTCATGGTCAACGCGGGCCTGGGTGTGGGCGTGATGCCCCGTGGCAGCGCCGCGCTGTACCGGGGCACGCTGGCCATCCGCACCGTCACGCTGAACGAGCCCTGGGCGCAGCGGCGGCTGGCACTGTGTGTGCGGTCTGAAGAATCGCTCTCCAGCGTTGCCCGGCTGCTGGTGGAGCACCTGCGCGCGCAGCCAACGGGGCCATCACCATGAGCCGCCCCCTGCCCCCGCTCCAGTGGGATGTGTTTTGCCGCGTGATCGACAACTTTGGCGACATCGGCGTGTGCTGGCGCCTCGTGGCGCAACTGGCCGCGCTGGGCCACCGCGTGCGCCTGTGGGTGGACGACGCTTCGGCCCTGCAGTGGATGGCGCCCCAAGGCTGCCCCGGCGTGGAGTTGCGCGCCTGGGGTTCGCCACCACCGAGCCCTGATGAACCCGCCCCCGATGTGATGGTGGAGGCCTTCGGCTGCGACATTGCTCCTGAATTCATAGCTTATAGCGCTTATCCATCAAGCGCTAGAGGCCAAAAATCCTCCAAACCAGTCTGGATCAACCTGGAATACCTGTCGGCAGAAGCTTACGTGGAGCGCAACCACAGGCTGCCGTCGCCCATCCTGTCCGGCCCCGCCGCAGGGTGGACGCGCTGGTTCTTCTACCCTGGCTTCACGCCCGGCACGGGCGGCTTGCTGCGCGAACCCGACCTGATGGCACGGCGCGAGGCGTTTGACCGCAGCGCCTGGCGTGCAGAACACGCCGCCGCCTTCGGGCTGGGCGATGGTTGCGCCGAGCAGCGCTGGGTTTCGCTGTTCTGCTACGAACCCGCCGCCTTGCCGGAGCTGCTGCGGCACGGCCAGACACGGCCCACGCAGTTGCTGGTGACTCCGGGCCGCCCCACGGCCGCCGTGCGGGCTGCATTGGCTGAGGGCTGTGATCAAAAAATCGGTCAAAAGGGTCTCCAGCGCTTATCTGACAAGCGCGAGCAGCTATCAATTTCATATCTACCCCACCGCCCCCAGCCTGCGTTTGACGAGATGCTCTGGGCCTGTGACTTCAACGCCGTACGCGGCGAGGACTCGCTGGTGCGGGCGCTGTGGGCGGGCCAGGCGTTTGTGTGGCAGATCTACCCGCAGCATGACAACGCGCACCACGACAAGCTCTGGGCGTTTCTGGACTGGCTGCAGGCCCCCGCATCGCTGCGGCAGTTCCACGCGACCTGGAACGGACTGGACGCCGAGCCGCTGCAATGGCCCGGCGACGACACCCTGGCCGAGTGGACGGCCTGCACCCAGGCCGCCCGTGCGCGCCTGCTGATGCAGGACAACCTCGTCGCACAACTTTTGGGCTTTGTCGCCGAAAAACGGTAAAATCCGAGGCTTTGCGCAAATCAGGTACGGCACAGCAGTGCCACCACCCCGCGCACTTTCGCCGCAGAACATGCACCGGCGCGCAAACCAGGCGGTTTGCCAGCCCGCGCGTTGAGCGGCCCCAACCCAAGCAACTTGCTATGAAAATCGCTCAAGAAATCCGCGCCGGCAACGTCATCATGCACGGCAAGGACCCCATGGTGGTCCTGAAGACCGAATACGCCCGCGGCGGCCGCGGTGCAGCCACCGTGCGCATGAAGCTCAAGAGCCTGATCGGCAACTTCGGCACCGAAGTCGTGTTCAAGGCCGACGACAAGATCGACAACGTGATCCTGGACAAGAAGGAGTGCACCTACTCCTACTTCGCCGACCCCATGTACGTGTGCATGGACACCGAGTACAACCAGTACGAAGTGGAAGCCGAAAACATGGGCGACTCGCTGAACTACCTGGAAGACGGCATGACCGTGGAAGTGGTGTTCTACGACGGCAAGGCCATCTCAGTCGAACTGCCCACCAGCGTCGAGCGTGAAATCACCTGGACGGAACCCGCCGTCAAGGGCGACACCTCCGGCAAGGTCATGAAGCCTGCCAAGATCGCCACCGGCTTTGAAGTGCCCGTGCCCCTGTTTGTCAGCCAAGGCGACAAGATCGAAATCGACACCCGCACCGGCGAATACCGCAAGCGCGTGTAAGCTGCCCTGCGCAGTTCTCCCTTGCGGTAGAACGACCACAAAAAAGGCTTCCCCTGGGAAGCCTTTTTTCATGGTATTTTTAGCCGCCAGCGCTTATCTACAAAGCGCAGATAGCTATCAATTACATAGCTATCAAATGGGTTGCGCCACCAGATCGTGCCCACGCACGCCGACAATGCGCGCCTTGGTGAACTCGCCCACCTTCATGGTTTTGCTGATCTTCTCGGGCGGCAGCAGCTGCACGGTGCCGTCGATCTCGGGCGCATCCGCATAGGTGCGGCCCACACCGCCCTTGCGGCCCAGGCCGGGAGCCGAATCCACCAGCACCTGCATGGTGGCCCCCACGCGGCGCTGCAGCTTGGCAATCGACACCTCTTCGGCTACAGCCATGAAGCGGGCACGGCGCTCTTCGCGCACTTCCAGAGGCAACATGCCCGGCAGCTCATTGGCAGCAGCACCCGTCACATCACTGTAGGCAAAGCAGCCCGCACGGTCGATCTGCGCCTCGCGCACAAAATCGAGCAGGTGCTGGAACTCTTCTTCCGTCTCGCCAGGGAAGCCGGCGATAAAGGTGCTGCGGATCACGATCTCGGGGCAGGCCTCGCGCCAGCGCTGGATGCGCTCGAGGTTGCGCTCGCCGCTGGCCGGGCGCTTCATGCGCTTGAGCACGTCGGGGTGGCTGTGCTGGAAAGGCACATCCAGGTAGGGCAGCACGCGGCCCGTGGCCATGAGCGGGATCACCTCGTCCACGCTGGGGTACGGGTACACGTAGTGCAGCCGCACCCAGGCGCCGTAGGGCTCGGCGATCTCGCCCAGCGTCTGCACCAGCTCCAGCATGCGCGTCTTGACCGGCTTGCCGTCCCAGAAGCCGGTGCGGTACTTCACATCCACACCGTAGGCCGACGTGTCCTGGCTGATGACCAGCAACTCCTTGACGCCACCTTCAAACAGGGCTTTGGCCTCGCTGAGCACATCGCCAATGGGTCGCGACACCAAGTCGCCGCGCATGGACGGGATGATGCAGAAGGTACAACGGTGGTTGCAGCCTTCGCTGATCTTGAGGTACGCATAGTGCTTGGGCGTGAGCTTGATGCCCGCAATACCAAAGCTGCCCGGCACCAGGTCCACAAACGGGTCGTGCGGCTTGGGCAGGTTCAGGTGGACGGCATCCATCACCTCTTGCGTGGCATGCGGACCGGTCACGGCCAGCACGCTGGGGTGCATCTGGCGCACCATGTTGCCGCCGTCGTCGCCCGTGCGGGCGCCCAGGCAGCCGGTGACGATGACCTTGCCGTTCTCGGCCAAGGCTTCGCCAATGGTGTCCAGGCTTTCCTTGACGGCGTCGTCAATGAAGCCGCAGGTGTTGACGATGACCAGGTCCGCGCCCTGGAAGGTCTTGGAGGTTTCGTAACCCTCCGCGCTCAGCTGCGTGAGAATCAACTCGGAATCGGTCAGCGCCTTGGGGCAGCCCAGGCTGACGAATCCGACTTTGGGTGTTTTGGTGGGGGCAATTGCTTCGCTCATATCCCCGTATTGTCCCAGTTCCGGCGTCAGACCGGTGGGACGGGCAATTGCCTGCAATGCCTGCGACTCGCCGCGACCTATGAAACTGGCGCGATCCTAGGCCAGCGGCCACCGCGCAAGGGCCGCCCCGCCGCGCTGGTGGCGTCTCCCTAGGGGGAAGCCGCGAAGCGGCTCAGGGAGGCTACCGCTTGAGTCCAAACGCGCCCAGCATCTGCTCCGTCTGCTTTTGCATCTGCTCCTGCATCTGCGTGAGCATGGACTGCGACTGCTCCACATAGTTGCCCATCATGCCCTTGAGCATGGGCGATTGCAGGCTCATGAACTGGGCCCACATCTCTGGCGTCACGCTCTGCGACTGCTCGGCCAGCTTGGCCTGAACGTCGGTAAACGCCTGTACGTTCTTCTCCAGGTACGCGCCCATGAAACCCTGCATGGCATGGCCATAAAAACGGATGATGTTGGCCAGCACCGCCTCGGTGAACATGGGTGCGCCACCGGCCTCTTCTTCCAGAATGATCTGCAGCAGAATGCTGCGCGTGAGGTCTTCGCCCGTTTTGGCGTCGCGCACTACCACCTGCTGGTTGGCCATGACCAGCTGGCGCACCTCGGCCAGGGTGATGTAGGTGGAGGTGTCTGTGTCGTACAGACGGCGATTGGGGTATTTTTTGATGACACGCTGCGCCGACTTGGGCGCGGCACTTTTCTGTTCGGACACGACGAACTCCTCGGGCTGGAAGCCCATGTATTGCAGTGCAGCACATTCTAGGGAACGGGCAGCCCGGCACCAGCAAAGGAATACCCTGATGACTAGCTGCGCGCCACTGTCGCCGGGGTGACACTTGCCAAGCCCGGTAGCTTCACCACGCTAGGCGCAGCCGTCACAGGCCTGCACCCGCCCATCCACCGATGCGGCGCACCGTCTGACAGCTGAATACGTTTGCCGGTGCGATAGTGGGCGTTTGCCCTCTTTTCCACACGATGCTCGAAAGTTTGCAGCTCTCCCCCTGGCTCGCTACGGCGGTAGCGGCCTTGTTTGCCACGACCTTGGCAGCCATCGCCCATCGGATGGTCGCCATCATTCTGCGCCGCGCAACAACCCCCCTCCCCGTGGTGCAGACCGTGGTGCTGGCATGCATACCGGTCATGCGGATTCTGCTGCCGTTGATCGCGCTGCAACTGGTATGGCAAGCCGCCAGCGATGATCTGCCGTACATCGGCGGTATCCGCCATCTCAATGGCCTGGCGGTGATTGGCGGGGCCTGCTGGCTGCTGATTGCCGCAATTGGCGGCCTGGCCAATGGCGTCATTGCCCAACACCCCGCAGATGTGGAAAACAACCTCACCGCCCGACGCATCGCCACCCAGGCACGCGTGCTGTCGCGCACGGCGATGACCGGTGTGGTGATGGCGGGCCTCGCGCTCATGCTCATGACTTTTCCAGGGGCCCGGCAAGTAGGTGCCAGTTTGCTCGCGTCGGCCGGGGTGGTGGGGATTGTGGCGGGCATTGCAGCGCGCCCGGTCTTCAGCAACATGATCGCCGGCCTGCAGATCGCACTGGCCCAGCCCATCCGTATCGACGATGTGCTCATCGTCGAAGGGGAATGGGGGCGGGTAGAAGAAATCACCAGCACCTATGTGGTGCTGCGCATCTGGGACGAGCGGCGCTTGATCATTCCGCTGCAGTGGTTTATAGAAAACCCGTTTCAAAACTGGACACGCACCAGCTCTGAAATCCTGGGAACCGTTTTCCTGTTTGCCGACTATCGCCTGCCGCTGGACCCGCTGCGGGCCGAATTGCAGCGGGTGCTGGAAACCGCACCAGAGTGGGACAGGCGAGTGAACGTGCTGCAGCTCACCGATGTGACCGAGCGCACCATCCAGATCCGCGTGCTGGTCTCCGCACGATCATCCAGCCTGGCGTTCGACCTGCGGTGCCGGGTGCGCGAAGCGCTTGTGACCTTCATCCAACGCGAATACCCGGACTGCCTTCCACAAGTGCGTGTGCCTGCACAGGGGGCTGAAGCACCGACGAGACCGCTCGAGCAAGAGCCCCCGTTGAAGGCCTGAGCCAAGGCAGCGCTATGGGTGCACCCACAAGAAGCCCCGCCGGATTTCTCCACGGTAGCAACCATGCCGGAACATGGGCATTCTTCCTCAATAGCCCATCTTGAAGTACGCCACGGCAAGCACCGCAACGATGGCGGCGAGAGCAGCAAGCCAGAAGATCCGGATGTCGTACAGACCCAGTTCAGGATCAGTGTCCACAAAACCCTGATGGACACTTGAAGAATTGGATGGAGCGTTCATGGTGGCATCCCTTCTCTTTGAAGGCACCAAAGTTATCGCGCCCCCGTGCGTCTTCGTGTCAGACAAAAACCAATTCATTGATTTGCCGCCAGACACGCAGGCGCCGTCACCCTCGGTGAACTCAATGGGTGCAAGGAGCCAACAAAGAAGTTCGTCGGTATCCCCAGGGCGATGAACGACCGCGACGCCCGACATCGCATAAAAAAGAGGACTGATTCGAGCGCGACCAAAGAAAAAGCCACCTGTAAAAAGGTGGCTTTGTGCTTTTTGAAACCTGGTCAAGGTTTCCACAAGTTTTTCAGTGGTCTGAAAGCTGGTTTCCTTCAGGGAAAAACTTGGTAGGCGCGATTGGACTCGAACCAACGACCCCCACCATGTCAAGGTGGTGCTCTAACCAGCTGAGCTACGCGCCTGTCGTTGTTTAGACCACGATTATAGCCATAAAAATCGGGTGCCTCGATCAAAACAGCACAGCAAACGGCAAAGAGATGTTCGTGGCTCTTGTTCCATGCCTACCGTCCCGCCACTCAGCGTCTGCGCGCGGAGCGCACACCGGGCACGCCGGCCACGATGCCCAACACCTTGTTCAGCCGGCCCGAATCGGCAACCTCCACCGTGAAGGTCATCCACGCCGTGCCTTTCACCGACTGCGTCTGCACGCCGATCACATTGGTCTTTTCGCGCGCAAAGACTTCGGAGATATCGCGCAGCAGGCCCTGGCGGTCGGCGGCTTCCACGGCGACGTCCACGGGGTACACGGCAGCCAGTGCAGCCGATTTGGAGGTTGAGCCCCACTCAACATCGATCACCCGCTCAATGCTGCGTGCGGCCATTTCGCGGAAGTTGCTGCAGTCGGCCCGGTGCACGCTCACGCCCTTGCCCCGCGTGACAAAACCACGGATCAGGTCCGGCGGGGCTGGCTTGCAGCACTTGGCCAGCTGGGTCATCAGCGAGTCAATGCCAACCACCAGCACGCCGCCCTTGGGTGCGGCATCGTTGGTGCGTGTTTTCTTGAGCAACAAATAGTCGTCGGGCTGCAAAACCGGCTCGGGCGGTCGCAGCACCGTTTCGATGTTGCGCAGCGAGAATTCATCCTTGCCCACCACTTCGAACAAGGCATCGGCGGACTTGAAGCCCAGTTGCACCGCCAGATCGTCGAGCTTGATGGCAGTCTTGCCCTCGCGCTGCAGCAGCTTTTCGACCGCCTCGCGCCCACGGGCCACGGTTTCGTGCGTGGCCTGGGCGTTGAACCAGGCTCGCACCTTGGCTTTGGCGCGGTTGCTGGTGAGGTAGCCCAGCTCAGCATTGAGCCAGTCGCGTGAGGGGCGGCCTTCCTTGACGGTGGATATCTCCACCGTCTGTCCGTTTTGCAGCGGTGTATTGAGCGGCACCATCGCGCCGTCCACCCGGGCGCCCCGGCAACGGTGCCCGACACTCGTGTGCACGGCATACGCAAAGTCCACCGGTGTGGCGCCCTGGGGCAGCTCTACCACAGCAGCATCTGGGGTCAGCACGTAGATGCGGTCTTCAAACAGGCCCCGGTTGGGCAAGGCACCCGACAGATCGCGCTCCCAGGCCAGCAACTGGCGCAGCACCGCAATCTTGGCGTCGTATTCACCCGTGGCCGAAACCCCTGCATAGCCCTTGCTGCCTGCCTCTTTGTAGGCCCAGTGCGCCGCCACTCCGTGCTCCGCATGGTCGTGCATGGCCTGGGTACGGATCTGGATCTCGATGGGCTTGCCGTTGTCGTCGCGCACGATGGTGTGCAGCGACTGGTAGCCATTGGGCTTGGGCTTGGCGATGTAGTCGTCAAACTCCTCCACGATGGGCTTGAACTGCTCGTGCACCCAGCTCAGGGCCGCGTAGCAGTCCTTCACCGTGGGCACCACCACGCGCAGCGCGCGGATGTCAAACACCTGATCGAAGTTGAGCGACTTGCCGCGCATCTTCTTGACGATGCTGTAGATGTGCTTCGGGCGCCCCTGCACGCTGGCGCTGATGCTGCGCGCGCGCAAATCGGCCTCCAGCCGCCCACGCAGCTGCTCCATGTACACCTCGCGCTCGCCCCGCTTTTCGTCGAGCAGGCGGGCCACTTCCTTGTAGGTATCGGGCTCCAGGAAGCGAAAGGACAGGTCCTCCAGCTCCCACTTGACCTGCCAGATACCAAGGCGGTTGGCCAGCGGTGCAAACACCTGCAGCGACTCGCGCGCCAGGCTGGGCGATACGGGGCGCTTGCTGGCCGCATGAAAGCGCAGCGTCTGCAGGCGCGAGGCCAGGCGCAGCATCACCACACGCAGGTCGCGCGAGAAGGCGAGCAGCATCTTGCGCACGTTCTCGGTCTGCACGGCGGGGTCTTCCAGGTGCTCTGCGGTGCGGGCCTGCTGCTGCACGCGCATGAGCTTGGTGGTCTCTACCGCCAGCGCGGCAAAGTTGGCACCAAAGGCCTTGGCGATCACCTCTTCAGGCTTGTTCAGATGAATGCACGCATGCACCAGGTAACTGGCGGCCTGCATGGCCTCCGAACCACCAATGCCCTTGAGGATGGCAGCCACGGCATCGGCGTGGGCCAGCGTGTTTTCGCCGGAATCCAGCGTTTCGCCAGCCATCAAGGGCTCGGCAAACGCGCGCGCACGCGCCAGCGCGTTCACCTGCTCAGGCAGGGTGTGTGCGGTAGCGGCAATGAGCTGGGGGACAGCGTCGGCCTGGGGGGTGTGGGACGCCTGTGCGGGAGGGTAGGTTTTCATCCGGCCACAACACCTTCCGCCGAAAGCAAAAAGCCGGTGACCGCAGCCACCTGATCTCCCGCCACCAGCGTGGGAGCATGCCCCACGCCTTCAAATTCGACCACGTGTGCCCGGGGCCCGCGCTGCGCCATGGCCTGCGCGGTTTCGCGAAAGAGCAGGTCAGACTGTGCACCTCGCAACAGCAAGGTGCGGGCCGTGATGTGGTCATACAGTTGCCACAGCATGGCCTCACCAGCCACTGCGGACTCTTGCGTGAGTGTTTTGAACGGCACCGCGATGGCCGGGTCATAGTGCAGCGTGATGCCACCACCGGCAGATTCCGGCAACGCGCGCACCATGGCACGCGACAAGTCCAGCCACTGCTCGGGTGTATGGGGGCCAAAGCTGGTGGAAATCGCCCACATGGCGTCGGCCGCCTGCTGGAGCGACTCGAACCGCGCCTGTTGCCCCAGGTACAAGCCGATGCGCTGCAGGGCCTCCCACTGGATGACGGGGCCCACGTCGTTGAGTACCAGCCTGCGCACAGGCACCGGCAAAGGCAGCCCCGGCTGGCCCGCAATGCCCATGCCAATGAGCCCCCCCATGCTGGTGCCCACCCAGTCGAGGGTGGTGATGGGTGCCTGCTGGTGCACCTGGGCCAGCATGGCCAGCATGTCCGCGGCGTACTGGGGAATCTGATAGCCCATGGGGTCAGCCAGCCAGTCGCTCTGGCCGCGCCCGACCACGTCGGGGCAGATCACGCGGGCATGCTGGCTCAACGCACGGGCCAGGGTGTCGAAGTCGCGCCCCTGGCGCGAGAGGCCATGCACACAGACCACCACATGGGGATGCGCCGGGTTGCCCGTGGCATTCCACTCCCAATACGCCATGCGATGGTGTGTAGCCGCAGATGCGGAGGAGTTACCGGAAGACACCACAGGCGCCCCCGGGCCAGGGCACAGTACGTAGTTCAGCGTAGGTTCAATCATGGGTGCGAAATCCGGGGGCAGCGCTCGATAATGCAGGAGCCGTCGGCACCCATTGTTCGTTCATGCGTGCCGACTTTTTCTTGCGTTGCATCGTAATTCATTCGGAGAGACTCACATGCTGAAAGGCAAAACCGCCCTCGTCACCGGCTCCACCAGTGGCATTGGTCTTGGCATCGCCAAGGCGCTGGCCCGCCAGGGTGCCAACATCGTGCTCAATGGCTTTGGCGATGTGGATGGCCCCCGCGCCGAAGTGCTGGCAGCTGGCGAAACTGCTGGCGCCAAAGTGGGTTACCACGGTGCAGACATGAGCCGGGTGGCCGACATCGAGGACATGATGAAGTACAGCGCCGCGCAGTTCGGCCGCGTGGACATCCTGGTGAACAACGCAGGTATCCAGCACGTGGCCAATGTGGAAGACTTCCCCGTGGAGCGCTGGGATGCAGTGATCGCCATCAACCTCACAAGCGCCTTTCACACATCGCGCCTGGCGCTGCCGGCCATGAAGAGTGCCAACTGGGGCCGCATCATCAACGTGGCATCGGTGCACGGCCTGGTGGGCTCGGCACAGAAGGCTGCGTACGTGGCGGCCAAACACGGCATCGTGGGTCTGACCAAGGTGACGGCGCTGGAGAACGCCACCAGCGGCGTGACCTGCAACGCCATCTGCCCTGGCTGGGTGCTGACGCCCCTGGTGCAAAAACAGGTGGATGCCAAGGCGGCCGAACACGGCCTGTCGAACGAAGACGCCAAGAAGCTGCTGCTGGGCGAAAAAGAGCCGTCCATGCAGTTCACCACGCCCGAAGAACTGGGCGAGCTGGCTGTGTTCTTCTGCTCCCCCGCCGCCAACAATGTGCGTGGCGTGGCATGGAACATGGATGGCGGCTGGGCAGCGCAGTGAGAAAGCACGCGCGAGCGTCTGATCGCTGTTGGCATGCCAGCACAGGCGCCCGGTAAACTGCAAAATTGATAGCTGCCAGCGCTTACCAGATAAGCGCTGGCGGCCAATATTTCCTAAAAAATCAGCGCATCTGCACCGAACCCGACACGTTCACGATGACCTGGGCCTTGCCCGCTTCGACCGGCACGGCGGAATCAGAGAACGAGCCCGCCTTGGCCTCCATGGCCATCATGCGCGGACGTGGCCCGGGCACCATCTCATTGCTGTTCACCGCCACCTCGCGCAGGCTGTAGTTGCTGAAGCCAAAACCCTTGGCCAGTTCAGCCGCGCGTGCCTTGAACTGTTCGATGGCCTGGGTCTGGGCTTCGCCCTCCACCTTGGCCCGGGCCTCGCGCGACAGGCCGAAAGCCACATTGCTGATGGCCAGCGTCTGGATCTTGCCGGCCGTGGCCGTGATGCGCGCGAAGTCGCGGCCTTCCAGCACCAGCTCGGCACGGCCCTGCCAGCCGTTGATCTTCCCGTCCTTGCCATAACGCGGGTACAGCCCGAAGGGGCCGGTACGCACATCGAGCTGTCCGGGCTGGGCGTTGCGCTTGGCTTCAGCCAGGGCTGCGTCCAGCGCCTGCTTGAGCTGTGTCTGTACCGTGGCGGCGTCGGCAGCCTCCTTGCTGGTGGCAAGGTTGAGCACCAGCAGGTCCTGCTGCACCTCCACCGTGCCCGTGGCCGACAGCTGCACGACATTGCGCGGCTCGGGGGGTGGAGAATTTTGAGCAAAAGAGGCACCAGCGCAAGCAATCAAAACGCCAGCAGCTATCAATTTAGTAGTAATTTTCATCACAAAGGTGTCCTTGATATCGGTGCACGGCCCGGGGCCGGGCCATGCGGGGCACCACCTTAACCGCACTGCCCACGCGTTGCGATGAAGCCCCTCCACCGCGCGTGCGAAGCTGGGCAAAACTTGTAACAGTTGGTCAAACCCAGCCCCAAAACCCGAACTTCGGCGTTCCAAGTGGTCAGAATCGGCTCTGTTACAAATTGGACTTGGGATCAAGATGGCCACAACAACCAATCGCACCGACAAAGTTCTGGTGGTGGACGACGATGCACGAATCCGTGATCTGCTGCGCCGCTACCTCACGCAGGAAGGCTTTGAAGTCATGGTCGCCGAAGACGGCAAGGCGCTTAACCGCCTTCTGCTGCGCGAAACCGTGGACATCATCGTGCTTGACCTGATGATGCCGGGCGAAGACGGGCTTTCCATCTGCCGCCGCCTGCGTGCCGCCAATGACCGCACCCCCATCATCATGCTCACCGCCAAAGGCGAGGACGTGGACCGCATCGTGGGCCTGGAAGTGGGCGCCGACGACTACCTGGGCAAGCCCTTCAACCCCCGCGAACTGTTGGCCCGCATCCACGCTGTGCTGCGCCGCCGCCCCGCACAGGAAGCGCCTGGCGCCCCCTCGGGCGACAACGAGGTCGTGACCTTTGGTCCCTTTACCTTCGACCTGGGCACCCGAGCACTGCAGCGCAATGGCGAAGAACTGCCCCTAACCACCGGCGAATTTGCCATGCTCAAGGCGCTGGTGCGCCACCCACGCCAGCCCCTTTCGCGCGAAAAGCTGGCCCTGCTGGCCCGTGGCCGCGAGTTTGAGCCGTTTGACCGCAGCCTCGATGTGCAGGTGTCGCGCCTGCGCAAGCTGGTGGAGGTGGATGCCGCCGCCCCGCGCTACATCCAGACCGTGTGGGGGGTAGGCTACGTGTTCGTGCCGGACGGAACCAGCTGACCCCTCTTTCCTTGCCTGTATGCACAATTCCGACGGCAATTCGAGGTCGAGATCTTCATCATCGGTCCGGCAGTCCGTGACCGCTTCCCCCGACGCCACCAGCCCCGCCCCCCTGGAGTCCTTGCGACAGGCCCGGGAGCAGCGGGCGCGTGTGGGCCTCAATCTCTTCTGGCGCACTTTCTTCCTGCTGGCGCTGCTGTTGGTGGGGAGCATTCTGGCGTGGCTGCAGACCTTGCGGGCGCTGGAGTTCGAGCCGCGCACCCTGCACACCGCGCAGCAGATCGCATCGCTGGTGAACCTGAGCCGCGCGGCGCTGGTGCATTCCGACGCCATTGCTCGTGTGTCGCTCATCAAGACCATGGCCGACCAGGAAGGCGTGCGCATCCTGCCGCGCGAGCCGCGCGACAAGTTCGAGCTTCTGGAGGGCACCGCCCTGGGCAACCGCCTGACCGACGAACTCACCCAGCGCCTGGGGCCCGACACCATCGTGGCGCAAAACGTGAATGGGGAAACCGGCCTGTGGGTCGGCTTCAACATCAATGGCGATCCCAACTGGCTGCTGATGGACCGCTCGCGCTTCAGCCCGGCGGGCGGCCGCACCTGGCTGATCTGGCTGATCACGGCAGGGGCGTTGTCCTTGGCCGGTGCGGCGGCCATTGCGCGGCTGATCAACCGGCCTCTCAAGCAACTCTCCTACGCGGCCAACCGCGTCAAGGACGGCGACTTCGCAGCCAGCCACCTCGACGAAGAAGTGGTGACCAGCGAAATCCGCGAAGTGAACATCGGCTTCAACCGCATGGCGCAAAAATTGGCCAAGCTGGAGCAGGACCGCGCCGTGATGCTGGCGGGCATTTCGCACGACCTGCGCACGCCTCTGGCGCGCCTGCGGCTGGAAACCGAGATGAGCGTGACCGATGAAGTGGCCCGCGAGCACATGGTGGCAGACATCGTGCAGCTCGACGCCACGATCGACAAGTTCCTCGACTACGCTCGGCCGGACCATGTCACGCTGACACCGGTCAACCTGCATGCCGTGGTGTCGTCCTGCGTCTATGCCGTGCAAGACCATCGCGAACTGCAGATCACGATGTCCGTGCCCGAAGACCTCAACGTGCTGGCCGACGAAGTGGAACTGGCCCGCGTGATCTCCAACCTGCTCGAAAACGCGCGGCGCTACGGCAAGGCCGAGGACACCGGTATCACCAACGTGGACATTGCCGCCAAAGGCCGTGAGAACTGGGTGCTGGTCAAACTGCGCGACCATGGCCCCGGCGTGCCACCCGAGCAGTTGTCGAATCTGACCAAGCCCTTCTTTCGCGGTGACTCTGCGCGCACCGCAGCGGCAGGCGCGGGGCTGGGGCTCTCCATCGTGGACAAAACCGTGCAGCGCATGGGCGGCATCTTTGCACTGGCCAACTCCAGCACCGGCGGCCTGGTAGCCCACCTGCAGTTGCAGCGGGCCACTGATCTGCCCGAGGGTGCAGACCCCAAGCAGCGGCTGCAGCGCCCGTCCGTCAAACGCCAGCTGCCGCGGCGTCGCGCCGAAGACCGGATGGCGTGATCGCCCCGCACTGCCCCATGTACAAAGCCCTCACCTGGAGGGCTTTGTTTTTGGCGCATCCTCTCGGCATCCGAAGGTGGCGGCGACCAGACCGCAAGAGCCCTCAGCGCACCATGCAGGGCGCCTTGTTGTTGAACTTCCAGCCTGGGATCAGGAACTGCATGGCAACTGCGTCGTCGCGTGCGCCCAGGCCATGCTGCAAGTACAGGCGGTGGGCACGCTCGACCTCGTCCATGTCCAACTCCACGCCCAGGCCGGGCTTCTTTGGCAGCTGGATGAAGCCGTCCTTGATCTGGAACGGTTCCTTCGTCAGCCGCTCACCGTCCTGCCAGATCCAGTGCGTGTCAATCGCCGTCACGCGGCCAGGGGCGGCGGCGCCCACGTGGGTGAACATGGCCAGCGAGACGTCGAAATGGTTGTTCGAGTGCGAACCCCAGGTCAGGCCGAAGGCCTGGCACATCTGCGCCACGCGGACCGACCCGGCCATGGTCCAGAAGTGCGGGTCGGCCAGCGGGATGTCCACCGACTGCAGGGCCAGGCTGTGCGCCATTTCGCGCCAGTCGGTGGCGACCATGTTGGTGG
This sequence comes from Acidovorax sp. Leaf73, assembly GCF_916855635.1. Lineage (NCBI taxonomy): Bacteria > Pseudomonadati > Pseudomonadota > Betaproteobacteria > Burkholderiales > Comamonadaceae > Acidovorax > Acidovorax sp. Leaf73. The sequence goes on along the minus strand of NZ_CAKASI010000001.1, from coordinate 365,955 downwards.
CGGTGGGCAAGCCCGTGGCGCGGCGAAATTCCGCCATCACCTCGCGGCCCGAAAACACGCCTTCGGCGCCGCAGGGGTCTTCGGCATAGGCCATCACGCCGTGCAGATCACGCGTGAGGCGAATCGCATCTTTCAGCAACCAGCCGCCATTGGGGTCCAGCGTGACGCGCGCTTCGGGAAAGCGCTCATGCAGCGCGCGGATGGCCTCGACCTCTTCCTCGCCGCGCAGCACGCCGCCCTTGAGCTTGAAGTCGGCAAAGCCATAGCGCTCGTACGCCGCCTCGGCCAGGCGCACGATGCCGTCGGCCGACATGGCCTTCTCGTTGCGCAGGCGGAACCAGTCGTTGTCGGCACCGGGCTCGGTGCGGTAGGCCAGGTCGGTCTTTTCGCGGTCGCCCACGTAGAACAGGTATCCCAGCATCTGCACCGCCTCGCGCTGCACGCCGTCGCCCAGCAGCGCGGCCACGGGCACATCCAGGTGCTGGCCCAGCAGGTCCAGGAAGGCGGACTCCACGGCCGTGACGGCGTGGATGGTGATGCGCAGATCAAAGGTTTGCAGGCCGCGTCCGCCTGCATCGCGGTCGGCAAACTGCGCGCGCATGGCGTTGAGCACGGCGTTGTGGTGCCCGATGGGGCGGCCCATGATCAGTGATCGCGCATCCTCGATGGTCTGGCGAATCTTCTCGCCGCCGGGCACCTCACCCACCCCGGTGTTGCCCGCGCTGTCGCGCAGGATGATCAGGTTGCGCGTGAAGAAGGGGCCGTGTGCGCCGCTCAGGTTCATGAGCATGCTGTCGTGGCCCGCCACGGGCACCACGCGCAGCTCGGTGACAACGGGGGTGCTGGCGACGGAAGGGATGGAGGAGGTGGTCATGGTGGTCTGGAAACGAAGATGGGGCGGGAAAAAGCGCCCCGTGACAAGGCTTAATCGGCAGTGATTTTTCGGGTTTCGATGACGGTCTTCCAGCGCGCGAATTCGCGCGCCTGGTAGGCGGTGAAGGCTTCGGGCGTGCTGGCCACGATCTCCAGGCCCTGGTCGAGCATGCGCTTCTTCACGGCGGGGTCGTTCATGGCGGCGATGGCTGCGTCCGAAAGCTTCTTCTTCACGGCGGCGGGCAGGCCCTTGGGCGCGGCCATGCCTTGCCACGAGTAGACCTCGGCACCGGCCACGCCAGCCTCGGCCAAGGTGGGCACGTCGGGCAGCACGGGGCTGCGCTTGTCGCCGGTGACGGCAATCGCGTGCAGCTTGCCCGCCCGGATGTGCTGCAGCACGGCGTTCACGTTCTGGAACGAGAACTCCACCTGCCCGCCCAGCAGGTCGTTGATGGCCGGTGCTCCGCCCTTGTAAGGGATGTGCAGGCCTTCGGTGCCGCTCTGCTGCCAAAAAACCTCGGCCGAGAGGTGGTCCGACGAGCCGTTGCCCGAGCTTGCAAAGCTCACCTTGCCAGGATTGGCCTTGAGCTGGGCAATCACCTCTTGCACGGTGCGCGCCTTCTGATTGGGGGCAGCCACCAGCACGTTGGGTGCCTGCACGGGCACGGTGATGTAGTCAAAGTCCTTGAGGGCGTCGTAAGGCACGCTTTTGAGCAAGTGCGGCGCCACCACAAACGCACCGAGCGACGACACCAGCAGCGTGTAGCCGTCGGGTGCGGCGCGCTTCACCGCACCAGCCCCCAGCGTGCCCGTGGCACCGGGGCGGTTGTCCACCACGAAGTTCTGGCCCAGCTTGTCGCCCATGTGCTGCGCCATGGCGCGGGCCACCATGTCGGTGGAGCCCCCTGCCGGAAAAGGCACGACGACGGTGACTGGTTTTTCGGGCCAGGGGGTGGCGGCGGTCTGGGCCGATGCAGCCAGAGCGATGGTGCAGGTACTGGCAATCAGCAGCAGTTTCTTGAACATGGGGAGGTCTCCTGAACAGTTGTGGAAGGGCCTTCTGCGGGGCCTTGGTTGGGGAAAGTGAACCGGGGTGTGCCCAGGTTGACGAGGAGCTGGCACCAACGTGAACATCCGCTCACCAAAAGCAAGAGGTCATACAAGCAGCTATTCATTCAATCAATCAACCCGGATTCAAGCCTCAAACACCTATTAACAGGCGCATTCTGAATGTCTGGATGGGCAAATGTTAACGTTAACAGTCGCATCAAAAACCATGGAAAACCCTTAGTTATAGGACCACCAACCCATTGATGGGAAAAGCGCTTGTAAGCCCCGGAGCGTTTGGCCTGCAGTCTGCGTTACGCTAGGCATCCACCCGCCTAACCAGCCCATGAGCATCCAAACACAGTTCTCTCTTCTCCGATTGCAGGGCGAGCCTCTGCCACAGGACCTTGCAGTCCTTCTCCATCACCAGGAAGAGCTGCAACGCCGCACCGGCGTCTGTATGGGCACAGCGGCCGACTGGGCCCCCTGGTTGGACACCAGCGACCTGAGCGAAGCCGAGCGGGCCGACCCCGAGATTGCTGCGAACCTTCGGGCCATCGCCGAGGTCTGCCGCCACATTGCTTTTGTGGTAGCCGATGATGAAGGCAATTACTTTGGCTACTGGCGCGGGCCGTCGTCAACACCCATTGCCGACAGTGTGGTGGTGCAACTGAGCAACGAAGCGCAGTTCTCGGTGTGCGGAACCGCGAACATCGCGGGTGCCATCCTGACCCAGTGTTGCTACGGCGGAACGTTCGACGAGACCCGCCAATGGTTTCTGCGCCTGGGTCTGACCGCCCTGCCCGCCTACCCCTATGACCTCGGCAATCCGCAGGTCACGCCCTCCCCGGCAGCCTTGCACGAGCAGCTTTTCAAGGCATATCTACCTGAGGCTGGGTAACTACACGCCCTACTTCGCTTTTCAGCGAAAAGGCGGAAACGGTAGCAGCGGTATCAGCGGACCGCGCTTCTTTGATCCTGTGGCCCTCAGCCAAAGCCATATGCACCCACTGTGCAAAAAAGAGGCTCGCAGGCCATCGCACCCGGGTGGGTGTGCACAGCATCGCAGCTTGCCGCTGTCCTGATGGTTGCGCTCGCGCGCGTGGATTTGCAGCTGGCGTAATGAACTGTAATCGCCTGCGCCCAACCCGCTCGATATTCTGAAGTGGTGCTGTTGAGGATGACCTGCATAACCCTCGAGAGACGGTGGTAGCGCGGATGGGGATGGGGCACAAGGCGTCTTTTTGCAGCCAATAGCCGCGCTATTGGCAAGAAAAGCAATGCAGTGGACCGCCCGAGACCGCGCTATCACAGACCGCAGGGAGTTGTGCAGGTCATCCTCAAGGGCCTCTTTTTCAAAGGCCCTGCAGTACACAAGAGTCAATGCAATTGCATTTGACTGCTGTCTCCGCATTACTTATTCACTTTCAAGGAAGCACCATGCCCAGCACTCTCTCTACCGGCTTTGGCCAGACAGGCATTTTGGCAAACAGCCCCAACAACTACGACACCCTGCAACCTGGCCAGTACCGCCTCACCAACGTGACGCTCGTTCCTGGCATCCCGGTATTCAGCACAGAGGAAATCTACAAGTTGAGCAACGGCGCTGGCACGCCCGATATTTCGGTCAAATTTCAGTCAATGATTGGACATGCTGCCGGGGCTATCGTTATCAACGTGTACGCCATCTAGCAGGACTGGTTCGGCGGGCGCCCCACACGGCGGACTGCTGGGCGGTTTCTGACCAACAGCGAGGCGCCCGTCCTGAGGAATCATCGCTTCGTGGATAGACTCGGCGGATGCCGCGCCCTCCCCCAAGTACCCTGCCAGAGACACCGGAACCTATTCGCAACCGACCGGTGGTGACCTTGCGCGAAGTGGCAGAGCAGGCGGGGGTGTCCATGATCACCGTCTCTCGCGCCATCAACACGCCTAGCCAGGTGTCCGAGCCCACACGTATTCGGGTACAGGCAGCCATCTCCAGCCTGGGCTATGTGCCCAACCTCATCGCGGGGGGCTTGCGCTCGGCGCGCAGCCACCTGGTCACGGCCCTCGTGCCCACCACCACGGGGCAGCTGTTCGGCGAGATGATCCAATCGCTCACCGACGCACTGGAATTGCGCGGCTACCAGGTGATGTTGGGCCAGGTGGGCTATGCACATTCGCGCGAAGACGAACTGCTGCGCGCCATCGTGGGCCGCAGGCCCGACGGCATTGTGCTCACTGGCATCATGCATTCGCCCGAAGGGCGGCGGCTGCTGCAGGCCTCTGGCATCCCTGTGGTGGAGACCTGGGACTTCACCCCCAACCCCATCGACATGCTGGTCGGGCTGTCGCACGAACAACTGGGCGCCGCCGTGTGCAAGCACCTGCATGCCAAAGGTCGGCGCCGGCTGGCGCTGCTCAGCGGCGACGATGAGCGCGCCGCGCGGCGGCGCAAAGGTTTCTATGCCGAAGCGGGCCGACTGGGCTTGCGCGAGCCCGCCCTGCAGCTGGAGAAATCACCCACCTCCCACACCGAAGGGCGTGCGGGTCTGGCGGCCTTGCTGGCCGCCCAGCCAGACATCGATGCCGTGTTCTGCAGCTCCGACATGCTGGCCTTGGGGGTCCTCACCGAGGCGCGGGCGCGCGCCATGGCGGTCCCCGACCAGTTGGCCGTCGTCGGTTTCGGAGACATCGAGTTCGCCCAGACCGTGATCCCCAGCCTCACGACCGTGCGCATCGACGGCACGCGCATGGGCCAGACGGCGGCAGGCTTTATTGCCGACCGCGCGGAGGGAAAGACCGTGGCAGAGCCGGTGGTGGATATCGGCTTTTCGATCATGGAGCGCGAGAGCGCATAGCGGGTAGCCCGGCACCTCCAGAGATCCAGGCCGTACGCATCGGCATGTCTCTACAGGCCAATACCGTTCAATTTGTGGTGTATTGTATGAACACCATGCGCAGCAGCCCCTCGCCAGATCTCGAGCAATTCCTGGAACAACTCGCACACGAAGCCCGCCCGGGCGACCGACTCCCCACCATCCGCGAATTGATGAAGCGCTTTGGCGCATCGCAAATGCTGGTCCAGCGGGCTTTCCAACGCCTCAAGGAAAAGGGGCTGATTGATGCCCAGGTGGGTCGGGGTACCTACTTCCTGGGCGCAGGTTCGCAACCGGTGACGACGACTGAAACGAGTCCCTTACCGAGCAAAATCCCGCATCCCAAAGCCCCTGCGGCAGTCACCTCCACTGTGAAATCGGTGCTGCTGCTGCGCCGCTCCATCAGCATTGCGCGTGGGCGCGTGCTGATCGAAAGTCTGCAGCACCGCCTGGCGGCCGACGGGCACCGGGTGCTGGAGCTGTCGTACAACGACCCGGACCATGCGCTCACGGTGCTCAAGGGCCTGCCGCGCTTCGATGCCTGCGTGGTGCAATCCACCTTCAAGGCCATTCCCATCGCCCTTCTGGCGGCTCTGCGCGACAAGTGCGACGTGCTGGCCGTGGACGGGGCGGCGCTGGTGGGTGCCGACGTCGAGGCCGTGGGCACCGAGTGGGGCGAGCCGCTGGCAGCCGCCATCGCCTTGCTGATGGAGCAAGGCCACCGGCGCATTGCCTACGCATGCACCTCCCACCCCTTTCTGGCCACCCAGCTCGGGCGTCGGCGCTTTAAGTATTTGCAAGCCACGCTGTCCGATGTGGTGCTGCAGGAAATCACGCTGGACATGCTGCCGCACGAGGACTACACCGCCCGACTGGTGGAACAGATCCAGGTCCGCGTGAAGGGCGCTGACAGCGCGAGCGCTTTGCCCTTTACAGCCCTGGTGGCCTGGGGCATCGAGGATGGCGCACTCTTCCAGCGCCTGCTGGCCCACAGCGGGATTTCGGTGCCCGCGCAGCTGAGCGTGGTATTGCTCGGCCGCACGGACCTGGCCAGCGAACATGCGGACTTTTTCGAGGTGATCGGTTGCAGCGTGGCTGACCAGGTCGATGCCCTGCACCGCGCCATCACGGCGCGTTGGGCTGACGCAGGGACACCCTACGGCGTGCACCTGACGCCAGTGACGCACCGTGCGGGCACATCGGTAGCAGCCCCTGCGCGGTAGCTATGGCTCCACGCAGCCGGGTGCCACGCGCGCCACGGTGTCCACCACGAGCCGCGCCGATTCGCCGACATAGGCTTGTGCATCCAGCGCCTGCAGCAAGTCATCCGGCAAGGCACCGCCATTGAACGGCGGCTGTGCGCGGATCGCGTCGATGAAAGGCACGCCCTCAGACTGCGAGCGCTGCGCCGCCGCGTAGAGCAGGCGATGCGCCTCATGCCGGCCCATAAGGCGGGTGAGCCGCATCATCACAGCCTCAGAGGCGATCAACCCCCGCGTCATTGCGAGGTTGCGGGACATTGCCTGCGGGTTGACCGCCAGGCCTTGCGCCAGCCGCGCCAGCGTCTCGGCCACCGAGGTGGCGATGATGGCGATCTCGGGCAGCAGCGTATCGGCCACGTTGGTGGCCGATGAGTCACCCTCGTCCATGCGCACCATGGTCTCCAGCGCGGCCTGGGTGCGCGTACGCAGTATGCGCGCCAGACTGACCAGCAGCAGTGCCATGGAAGGGTTGCGCTTTTGCGCCATGGTGGAACTGCCCACCTTCCCGATGTGAAAGGCTTCCGCCACTTCACCGACCTCGGTGCGCTGCAGGAAGACCACGTCCTGCGCGATCTTCTGTGCCGTGCCCGCCAGGAGGCCCAGTGCGGCCAGATAGTCGCTGGCCCGGTCATAGGACGACCGCAGCGGCATGTCGGCCGACAGCAGGCCCAGTTGCTGCGCCATCAGCGCCTGCACTGCGGGCCCGAGCGGCCCGGTGGCAGCAAAGGTGCCGATGGCGCCCCCCATGCTGGCTGGAAACGAGGAGGCAAGCCGCTCGGCAAGGCGACGGCGGCCACGGTCCAGTTCATCGACCCAGCCCGCGAGCTTGAAGCCCAGGGTCATCGGTAACGCGTGCTGGCCATGCGTGCGACCTGCCATGGGCGTGGCCTGGTGCTCCAACGCCAGCGCGGCCAATGCTGCTATGGCGGCATCCAGGTGCCCTGCCAGCAGCCTGTGGGTTCGCACCATCTGCAGTGCGCTGGCCGTGTCGAAGATGTTCTGCGTGGTCGCGCCCCAGTGGATGAAGCCAGCCGCAGGCTCACCGCACAGCTCCTCGAACCGGTGGAGCACTGGCACCAGCGGGTGTTGTGCGAAAGCGATGGCCTTTGCCAAATGCGGCAGGTCGAACAGTTCTGCCCGAGCATGGGCAGCGATCACCGGTGCCACTTCGGCAGGTATCACCCCCAGCCCGGCCTGGGCGTGGGCCAAGGCCGCCTCCACGTCCAGCCAGGCCTGCAGAGTGGCCGAATCGCTCCAGATGGCCTTGGCAGGTGCACTGAACCAGTGACCCGTGATGAAAGATTCGAACATACCGATCGCCATGTGTGCTCCATCCATACAACTACGGGTATATCCGTAGATTGTGTTGTATTGCGTTGTCCATCGAGGGCAAGCCGCATTCCAAACGCCAAGTGCCAGCGAATTTGCGACCACCCATTGATTGCATTGTATTGCATTAATAAAATTCAATACATACAATTCACATGCAACCGCCAAACCACAATCCACGGAGACAAATCCATGACACGGCATTTCCTGGCAAGCACGGCTTGCCCAACCTCTTCAGCGCCCTACACCGCACTTGTGTGCGTCGCCTTGGCCAGCCTCGGGGCCTGCGGCACAGCACAGGCCCAGTCCTCGCTGACCATCTATGGCATCGTCGACCAGGGCCTGGCCCGTGCCAATGGGGGCACAACCCCCAGCGCCCTGCTACCCGGGCGCGGCGTGGCGCCACGGGTCTGGACCATGAAGGCCGGCAACACGTCGCGCCTGGGGTTCATGGGCCGCGAGGACATGGGCGGCGGTCTCTACTCGCGCTTTCAGATCGAGCACCGCTTTGCCGCTGACACGGGCGCGCCAAGCAATCCCAGCATCTACTGGCTGGGCCGCTCGGTGGTGGCAGTAGGCAGCAAGCAGTGGGGCGAGGTGTATGCGGGGCGCGAATACTCGGCTGCCTACACAGTGGCTCTCAATGCAGACCCCACATATTGGAGCTACGTGAGCCAGTTGGGCTCTGCCTACACCTATGCCAACTACACGCCAGTGGCGGCTCCCGCAGAAGCATCCAACATCCGTTGGGCAAACGCCGTAGGCTACAAATCACCCGTGATCTCTGGCGTGAGCATGGAGATTGCAGGCGCTTTTGGCGAAGGAGTGCGCAGCAACGCCACCTCGGGCAACCTGCAGTACAAGAACGGGCCCGTATGGGTGGGCGCTGCGTTCGATCGGCTTGACTCCAGCACCCACCTGGCTCTGGTGGCAGGCGGGTACGACTTCGGCGTGGTTCACACCAAGGCCAGCTACAGCCGCGCCAAAGGCGGGGTCAATGGCGATGCCACGGCCTACAGCGTGTCGGCCATGGTGCCGCTAAGTTTTGGTCGTACCTACCTCATGGTTGGGCACCTGAAACCCGCCACCCAACTCGATTCGCAGATGATCGGCGCTGGTCTTCAGTACGACCTGAGCAAACGCACATTGCTCTACACCAACCTCGGCACAGCCAAGCGCGACAGCCTCACACGCACCACAGCCATCGACTTTGGCGTGAAGCACACATTCTGAACAGGAGTCACCATATGCAACGCAGACAACTCCTCCGTCAGGCCGCGATGACAGTTGTGAGCACGGGCACTCTTATCACCCACACCGCGCAGGCGCAGAGCGACAGCGGCAATACCAAACCCATCTCACTGATCGTGGGCTATTCCGCTGGCGGAAGCGCAGATCTTGTCGCGCGCATTGTTGCGACCGAGCTGGGCAAGCGGCTAGGCCGTACCGTCATCATCGAGAACGTGGCGGGCGCCAGCGGCATGCTGGCCGCACAGCGGGTGCTCAACGGCCCGGCCGATGGCAGTCTGATCTACATGGGAGGCACCGACACAGTGGTCGTGCCCATGGTCAACCCCAAGGTCAAGCTCGACTGGGAGAATGACTTCATTCCGGTGGGGCGCATGACCACCGTCCCGATGATCTTTGCCGTGCGCAAGGCGTCTCCCTACGCCAACCTGCAAGATCTTGTCGCCGCGCTGCGCATGGGTGGCAAGGACAGCATCAACTTCGCCACGCCGGGCATCGGGACGATGCAGCACCTGTACGGCGCGCTGATCAACAAGCAGGCGAAGGTGTCCATGCTGCACGTACCCTACCGAGGTGGCACACACATCACCAACGACCTGGTCGGCGGACAGGTGGACAGCGCCATGTTGGTGCTCTCCACGGCCATGCCATTTCTCAAGGACGGCAAGATCAGGGCGCTGTCGGTCTCCGACACCGCACGGGTGCAGCAGCTGCCTGACGTCAAGCGCATTGGAGAGGAGGAGGGTTTCTCCGGCATGGCTCTGCCATTGTGGCAAGGCCTCTTCATGAAGGCGGGCACGCCCGCCGCGACTGTGAACGCCGCCGACAAGGCACTGCAGGAAGCGCTTGCGCAGTCCGAGCTGCGGCAGAAGCTGCAGGAAGCAGGCATTACGGTCGCCCCCTTGAACGGGCCTGAATTCAAGACATTCATCAAACCGCAGGCGAAGCTGTACCGCGATATCGTGACGACATCCCAGATCACGATGGAGTGAAGTCGCGCGGCAAGCATGGCAAAACCATGGGGCGCAGCGCAGCCCCCAACGCTCTTTTTTGCTCTGGATACCGGATTGCGAAGTGTGTGGCCCTCTCCTGGTGGTTCAGGCCCCGCACTCCTCGCAGCGCGGGCAAGACAGGCATCCCCCCGGACGGGGGATGCCGCGCAGGTTGCGAACAGACAATGCCGCCCGGGCCGGTCAGCGCAAAAATTCAGGACACATAGATCAGCGCCGCCGCCCGAGCCTCCATCGCCAGTCCCTGCCCCACGGGCCCCAGGCGCTCGGCCGTCTTGGCTTTCACATTGACTTGCCCCTCAGCGATGCCCACGGCCCGTGCAATGGCGGCGCGCATGCCGGGAATGTGCGCCGCCAGTCGCGGAGCTTGCGCGATCACGGTGCTGTCGATGTTGCCGATCGCGTAGCCCGCCGCACGCACGCGCCGCGCTGCTTCGGCCAGCAGCACGCCGGAGTCGGCACCGCGAAAGGCAGCGTCGGTATCGGGGAAATGGCTGCCAATGTCGCCCAGGGCAGCTGCGCCCAGCAGCGCATCGGTGATGGCGTGCAGCAGCACATCGGCGTCCGAGTGGCCCAGCAGCCCCGTGGGGTGGGCAATGTCCACGCCACCAATCACCAGCCGACGACCGGGCACCAGGGCGTGCACGTCCCAACCTTCACCAATCCTGAAATTCATCCGCTTGCCTTTGTTGTTGCGTGCCTTGCGGCGTTGTATTGCCTTGCGCCCCCCGCCGCACTCATCCACGGCGCCGTGAGGCCGGGGTAAAAGCACTGAAGGAAACGGTTCTAGAACAGATTCTTTTTGCCCGGTGCGGTGGTCACCTGTCCACGGTCGCCCCCAAAACGCTCCAGCGTCGTGCCGTGCGCACGCGCAGCCAGTACGGCCGCCGCCAGCGCAAAATCGTCCGGGTAGGTGACCTTGAAGTTCTGCGCCCCACCCGGCACCAGGCGCGGGTGCAGGCCCATGGCCTCCATGGCGCTGGCCTCGTCGGTCACGTTGGAACCCACCTTGTCGATGGCATCCATGAGGGGGCCGATGCGGAACATCTGCGGCGTCTGGGCCAGCCACTTGTCGCTGCGATCCACCGTGGAGGCCACACGCACGCCGCCGGGGCCGTCGATGGAGGTCTTGAGCGTGTCGGCCAGCTTGTGCGCCAGCAGGCCCCCGACACTGTCGCCAGCGCACTGGTCGATGAGGGAGTCGATCTGCTCGGACGTGACCAGGCAACGCGCGGCATCGTGCACCAGCACCCAGTCATCCGGCTGCGCGCCCCGTTCCAGCAGCGCCTTGAGGCCGCCCAGCACCGTATCGGCCCGCGTAGGGCCGCCACACTCCACCACAAAAAAGGTGGGGTGCGCATGCGTGTCCAAAAACCGGTCCCCGGGGGCCACCGCGACCAGGGTGCCCAGCAGCCGCCCTACACCGGCAAAGGCCGCGAGCGTGTGCAGCACCATCGGTTGGCCCGCCACCAGGTGGTACTGCTTGGGCAAAGGGGCTGTGGGCGGGGGCGCCGCAACTTCCACAGCCGAAAACGCAGCCACGGTCGAGGTCGATGGCGCAGCATTGCCGGAGGCGGACGCGGGGGCAGCAGCGCCCGCCGCAACAGCCCGCAAGCCCATTCCGGCACAGGGCACCAGCGCCCAGAATCGCCCATGGGCAGACAAAGGGGCGAGCGGGGGTTGGAGCAAGGGAGCAATCATGAAGCGCTCATTCTAAAATCCTCCGTTGCCCTCCGATCCAGCCCGTGCGTGTTTCGCGCCCCTGGGGATGCGGTGGGCCCAGACGACACCGTCCGCATGGAACTGCCCAAACTCTCCCCCGGAAAACGTTTCACCCTGCCCCGCCCCGTGGGCAGCGCCGATTCCCTTCTACTGGCCCGTCTGGCCGGACGTGACAAGGCAGGGGGCCGCACCACCGCCATCGTCACGGCCGACGCCACCGATGCGCAGCGGCTCATCGACGAGATGGCCTTTTTTGCGCCTGGCCTGCGCTGCGCGCTGTTCCCGGACTGGGAGACGCTACCCTACGACACCTTCTCGCCACACCAGGACCTGATCAGCGAGCGGCTGGCCACGCTATGGCGCATCTCCCAGGGTGAAGCCGACGTGGTGCTGGTGCCTGCCACCACAGCGCTGTACCGCCTCGCCCCGCCCTCCTTCCTGGCGGGCTATACCTTCCACTTCAAGGTCAAGCAAAAGCTCGACGAAGCCAAGTTCAAGGCCCAGCTCACGCTGGCAGGCTACAGCCACGTGTCCCAGGTGGTCAGCCCTGGCGAATACGCGGTGCGCGGCGGGCTGATCGACCTGTTCCCCATGGGCTCGCTGGTGCCCTACCGCGTGGATCTGTTCGACAACGAGATCGACAGCATCCGCACCTTCGATCCCGACAGCCAGCGCAGCCTGTACCCCGTGCCCGAAGTGCGCCTGCTGCCCGGCCGCGAGTTCCCCATGGACGACGACGCGCGCGCGAAATTCCGCAGCCGCTGGCGCGAGATGCTCGAAGGCGACCCGACCAAGAGCCGCATCTACAAGGACATGGGCGCGGGCGTGGCCACGGCCGGCATCGAGTACTACCTGCCGCTGTTCTTCGACGAAACGGCCACCGTGTTCGACTACCTGGGCGGCGAGGCCACGGTGGTGCTGCATGGCGACCTGGAGCCCGCGTTCCAGCGCTTCTGGCAGGACACCAAGGACCGCTTTCGCCTGGTGCAGGGCGATCCCGAACGGCCTGCTCTGCCGCCCGAGGCGCTGTTCCTCTCAGCCGATCAGTTCTACACGCGCGCCAAGGAGCATGCCCAGCTGTCCATCCGCCCCGGGGTAGAGGACATTGCCGACAACCCCCACTTCCAGAAGCTCGGCGACCTCTCGGTGGTGCGCGGGGCAGAGGACCCGCTGGCGCGCCTGCACGCCCACCTCCGTAACACCCAGCACCGGGTGCTGCTGCTGGCCGAGAGCGATGGGCGGCGCGAGAGCCTGCTCGACTTTCTGCGCGCCAGCGGCGTGAACCCACCGGCCTTCGACTCGCTGGCCGAGTTCCAGGGCACAGCCGACGAAAAGGTGGGCATCGCCACCGCGGGCCTCACCGTGGGCTTCAGCTGGATCGAGGACGGCATCGACTTCGTCACCGAGACCGAGCTGTTTGCCGCAGGCCCCACCACGCGCCGGCGCAAGAAACAGGAGCAAGTGAGCGATGTCGAGGCACTGATCAAGGACCTGGCCGAGCTGAACGTGGGCGACCCGGTGGTGCACAGCCAGCACGGCATCGGGCGCTACCGCGGCCTGGTCAACATGGACGTGGGCAACAAGAACCCCGACGGCACGCCCGCCATGCAGGAGTTCTTGCACCTCGAATACGCCGACAAAGCGGTGCTGTATGTGCCCGTGAGTCAGCTGCAGCTCATCAGCCGCTACACCGGCGTGAGCGCCGACGAGGCGCCGCTGCACAAGCTGGGCAGCGGCCAGTGGGAAAAGGCCAAGCGCAAGGCCGCCGAACAGGTGCGCGACAGCGCGGCCGAGCTGCTCAACATCTACGCCCGCCGCGCGCTACGCCAAGGCCATGCCTTCCGCTACAGCCCGCAAGACTACGAGACCTTTGCCAACGACTTCGGCTTTGAAGAAACAGCCGACCAGAACGCCGCCATCCACGCGGTGATCCAGGACATGATCAGCCCCCGCCCCATGGACCGCCTGGTCTGCGGCGATGTGGGCTTCGGCAAGACCGAGGTGGCGCTGCGCGCGGCCTTCGTGGCCGTCACGGGCGGCAAGCAGGTGGCCTTCCTCGCGCCCACCACGCTCTTGGCCGAGCAGCACTACCAGACGCTGGTGGACCGCTTCAGCAAATGGCCGGTGAAGGTGGCCGAGGTCTCGCGCTTTCGCTCGGGCAAGGAGATCACCGCCGCCATCAAGGGCATCGGCGACGGCACGGTGGACATCGTGGTGGGCACGCACAAGCTGCTCAGTGAATCCACCAAGTTCCACAACCTGGGCCTCTTGATCATCGACGAGGAGCACCGCTTCGGCGTGCGCCACAAGGAGCAGATGAAGGCCCTGCGCGCCGAGGTGGACGTGCTCACGCTCACGGCCACGCCCATCCCCCGCACGCTGGGCATGGCGCTCGAAGGGCTGCGCGACCTCTCGGTCATCGCCACCGCGCCGCAGCGACGCCTGGCGATCAAGACCTTTGTGCGCAACGAGGGCACGGGCGTGATCCGCGAGGCCGTGCTGCGCGAACTCAAGCGCGGCGGCCAGGTCTACTTCCTGCACAACGAGGTGGAGACCATCGAGAACCGCCGCCAGAAGCTCGAAGAGATACTGCCCGAGGCCCGCATCGCCGTGGCCCACGGCCAGATGCCCGAGCGCGAACTGGAGCGCGTGATGCGCGACTTCGTGGCCCAGCGCTACAACATCCTCCTGTGCTCGACCATTATCGAGACCGGGATCGACGTGCCCACCGCCAACACCATCATCATGAGCCGCGCCGACAAGTTCGGCCTGGCGCAGCTGCACCAGCTGCGCGGGCGCGTGGGCCGAAGCCACCACCAGGCGTACGCCTACCTCATGGTGCCCGACGTGGAAGGACTGACCAAGCAAGCGCAGCAGCGGCTTGAAGCCATCCAGCAGATGGAAGAACTGGGCAGCGGCTTCTACCTGGCCATGCACGACCTGGAGATCCGCGGCGCGGGCGAGGTGCTGGGCGAGAACCAGAGCGGCAACATGCTGGAGGTGGGCTTTCAGCTGTACAACGAGATGCTCAACGAAGCCGTCAAGGCGCTCAAGGCCGGCAAGGAGCCGGACCTGCTGTCGCCCCTGTCCGTGACCACCGACATCAACCTGCACGCCCCCGCCCTGCTGCCCGACGACTACTGCGGCGACGTGCACCTGCGCCTGTCGTTCTACAAGAAGCTGGCCACGGCCAAGAACCCCGACCAGATCGACGGCCTGCTCGAAGAGATCGTGGACCGATTCGGCAAGCTGCCGCCGCAGGCCCAGACCCTGATTGACGTGCACCGCCTGCGCGTGCTGAGCCAGCCCTACGGCGTGGTCAAGGTGGATGCGGCCCCTGGCGTCATCAACATCACCTTCAAGCCCCAGCCGCCCATCGACCCGATGCGCATCATCGAGCTGATCCAGAAAAACAAGCACATCAAGCTGGCGGGCAACGAGAAGCTGCGCATCGAGCGCGAGCTGAAAGAACCCAAGGACCGGGCGCAGATGGTGCGGGACATCTTGCGCAGCCTGGGGCAGCCACTGGTGGTTGCTTGATTTTTAATGAAATTGGCCTCTAGCGCTTATCTGAAAAGCGCTAGTAGCTATTAATAGCATAGCGAACAGAACCATGTGGCTGGAAGCCGCCCTCGCCCTCGTCGCTCTGGTTACCGCTCTGGCGGCCCGTCCCTGGCGCATGCTGGCCAACCGCAAGCCTCTGGCACACGAGACGCAGGGCGCGCCGTCTGCGCTGTGGACGCCACTGCTCGCCACGCTGGTCTTCCTGCCCTGGCTGTGGGCCCTGCCCACACTGCACGCCATGCCGCTGCAGCTGCAATGGTCGGGCGCCTGCCTCGTGGTGCTGATGCTGGGCTGGCCGCTGGCGATCCCGGTGCTGATGGGCGTGGGCATCGTGGCCTGCCTGATCTCCCCAGCGATGGCCTGGGCCGATGCGCTGGGTGCCACGGTGTGGCTGGGCGTGGTGCCCGCCACGCTGGGGCTGGGCCTGGGTGCGCTGCTGCGGCGCTACACGGGCACCAAACCGTTTGTCTATGTGCTGGGCCGTGCGTTTCTGGGCACGGTGGTCTGTGTGTTTGCAGCGGGCGTCCTGTCGCAGTGGAGCGGCCACCTGCTGCCCGGCGTGGGCGATGAGCTGTCGCTGGTGGCGCGCTGGCTCATGGCCTGGGGCGATGGGTTTGTCACCGGCATGCTCGCGGCGATTTTTGTGGCCTTCAAGCCCGAGTGGCTGGCCACATGGTCGGACCGGCTGTACTTGCCCCGGCCGGACTGAGCCTCGGCTGCTGCAGCGATGGTTGACACAGCGCAAGGGGTATCCGCCTTTGCAGCGCGATAGTGGATGCCACACCAACAAGGAGTGCCCCACCATGAAGCTGCTGAACGATCTTTTCTCTACCGACTACGGGCTGATGAGCATCATTGGCATCGGGTTCATGCTGTGCATGGCCGCGTTTTTCCTGCGCATGTTCCTGGTCAAGATGAACGAACCACCTACGCCCAACCCCGCCACCGCCGGGCGCACGGGCAACGGCAAGAGCCTGCCGCCTTCGCGCTGATCCGGCCCGCACGGTCTGAGCGCCTTAGCCCGGCACGGGGAAGCCGAGGAGGCGATGCTCTTACGGGCTGTAGCCCTTAAAAAACCGCTCCCACGTTCTGCCATGGTCCACGGCCCGTTGCCGACAAACTCCAGCGCGCAGTGCATGCCGCCCTTTTCGACCCGGACACCCAAGCCAAGCTTGCCGCCAGCGGCACAAACGTCTTAGAACCTGTTCAAAATCTTTTCGGGGATCGCATTGGAGTGCCATCGTAATGGACGTGGAAGCTTCGGATGCGCCGCATGGGCTCATGCCCATGCAAGCAGCCGGGGCGTCCAATCACCCGATTTCGCTCCAACCCTTCGGGCAAGTGCCTTGCCGGGCGGTCCGCGGCGTTGCGGCGCTTGCCAATAGCCGGGCTATTGGCTGCACCCCGCGCCTTGCATCCCCTCCCGGCAAGGTACTCGTGCGACCCTGAAAAGATCTTGAACAGGTTCTTAGCCCAGCGCCAGACTGTCCGCATCGAACGACGGTGGTCGCAAAAGGTCCTCGTCGATGCCCATCACTTTGCTGGCGCGCTCCAGGGCCTGCCACAGGGGCGCAGGCATCTGCAGTATTTCTTCGGGAGAGGCTGACTGCGCAATCCATGCACTAATGTCAACGTGCTGCTCGGCGGTGAGCAAGTCCAGGTGCAGCATTTCGTCAATGGTCTTCATCGGTGGTCTATCGGTAGCGGGTCTTGCTGGCGAGGGCACCTGCTGGTGCTGGGAAGTGGAAGCCCAAGGCTACCTGACAACCATCAACATGCGGCCGAGAGCGCCAATATCAACCGGGGCACGCCGAGCCCCCGGCGCTCGGGAAACGCGACCATCCAGCCCTGATCATGGAAGAAACTGGCCAGAGCCGGGCTGGTCACCGTGGCGCTGAACCTGGTAGCTTCATTGCCGATGGTCGCGCAAAGCCGAAACGCTACTCCCCGCGCCCCCGCACCTGCGCCCTGAACCCCCAGTTGTTCTCCAGCCCCACATTCACCGCCTTCCCGCCGTCCTCGAATTTCAGCGTGACCACGGTGACCTCGCCATCCGCCACCGAGCGCGAGATGAGCTGAAAGGTCTGCGCATCAAGCCAGTGGCCCTTGATGGCGATGACCGCATGGGGTCCCTGCTGCGCGGTGCGGTACTTCCCATCCAGGCCCAGCGGGCCGGCAACCGGCTCGCGCGGCAAATCGGGGCGGCCGCTGTCGAAGGTGACCTCATAGCGCGGGTTGGCGGGCGTGAGATCCAGCACGAGGCGCTGGATGCCCATGCCGTTGCGCTCGAGCAGCCAGGCCTTGCGTGAGACGGTGGCGGCCAGTTCGGGCGTGGTGGTGGGGATGGCGCTGGGCTTTTCCACCCCGGCGTCGCGGATACGGGCGGCCAGATGGTCCTGCCCGGCAGCGTCAGCAGGCAGGGGCTCGCGCGAGCGCACGGCGGCGGTGATGTGGTCGATGAACAGGGGCAGCGGGTAGTGGCGCCGGCCGGTCACGGCGACGACCACGTCGAGGTCGGGCAGCACCACGATGAGCTGGCGGTTGAAGCCGGCCGTGAAATACGCGCGCCTGGAAGGGATGCTCCACCAGCCGTTGGCGTACTTGAAGGCGGGCGCACCGTTGCTGGTGCCAAAGCCCATGTCCACCACGGGATTGAAGACCTGCTCCACCCAGGCGGCGGGCAGCAGCTGGCGGCCGTTCCACTGGCCCTTGCGCAGGTAGAGGTAGCCGATGCGCGCCATGTCGCGCGGGTGCAGGTACAGGCCCCAGCCGCCGACCTCCAGGCCCTGCGGGTCCTTGCGCCAGCGGACGTCGGTGATGCCCAGGGGGCCGAACAGGCGTTTTTGCGCATAGGCCAGGGTGCTGCCGCCAGTCTTGTGCGCCAGGATGGCCGAGAGCAGATGGGTGTTGCCACTGTTGTAGTTGAAGCCCGTGCCGGGCGCCTGGGCCATGGGCCGGTCGAGCACAAAGCCCTGCCAGTCGCGCGTGCGGGTCAGCTGCAGCATGGTCTCGGGCACGGCGTCGCTGAGCGGCTCGATCCAGTTCAGGCCCGAGGTCATGTCCAGCAGGTGGCCCACAGTCATGGCCTTCTTGGAGGCATCGGCGTTGGCGACCTTGCGGTCAGCAAAGAAGTCGAGCACGGGCGCATCGCGCGAGGCGATCAGCCCGTCCTGGATGGCCATGCCGGTGAGCGTGGCGACGACACCCTTGGTGGTGGAGTTGACGGCATGCTTGAGCCCCTCGCGGTACGGGGCATAGAAGGCCTCGGCCACCAGGCTGCCGTGTCGGGTGACGAGCAGGCTGTCCATGCCCTGCGCTGCGCCAAAGTCGACGAGCTTGGCCAGCGCTGCGGAGTCCATGCCCTGCGCCTCGGGCGTGCTTTCTGCCCAGTCGTCAGCAGGCCAGATAGCGGCGAGAGGGGCTTCGGCAGCCGATGCAGCGGGGGATGCGGCAGGTGATGCGGGGGCCGCTGCATCCTGCGCTACCGCTGGGGTAAAAGGCACCGTCGCGCTGGCCAGCAGTGCGGCCGTGGCCTGCCTTCGGTTGATCCATGTCGCGGAGACTTTCTCTCCCGCGTTGCCGTCTCTGTGCATGGCCATCGTCAGTACCCTCAGTGCATGTTGTGCAGAAATCATATGCGCCCATGGGCACTTACTGCACATCGTCCGCATCCCAGGCAAACCCAAGAGCTGGAAGCAACCTCTCTCGGCCGCGAGCCGCAGAATTTATGCCCTGCGGGGCGATACGGTTTGGGGCTGTCGAGTACGCAGGCGCGGGCGATACCATTGCAGGTTGTGCTCCCCCAAAAAAACGACTCCCACGTTCTGCCATGACCCACGCTACCGAATTCGCGCCCGGCCTTGTTGTCCAGGGCATTGAAGCCCCCCTGTCCCTGTCGAGCTACAAGCTCATCGCGTTTGACATGGACTCCACCCTCATCAACATCGAGTGCGTGGACGAAATTGCCGACGCCGCAGGCCGCAAGTCCGAGGTGGCCGCCATCACCGAAGCGGCCATGCAGGGCATCATCACCGACTACAAGGAGAGCCTGCGCCAGCGCGTGGCGCTGCTCAAGGGCGTGACCGTGCAGCACATGGAGCAGGTGTTCACCGAGCGCCTGCGCTTTAACCCAGGCGCCAAGGAGCTGATCACCGCCGCCAAGGCGGCGGGCCTGACCACGCTACTGGTCTCAGGCGGCTTCACCTTCTTTGCCGACCGCGTCAAAGCCGGGCTTGGCATCGACTTTGCCCGCTCCAATGTGCTGGAAGTCGAAAACGGCCTGCTCACCGGCCGCATGGTGGACCAGGCCTGGGGCGACATCTGTGATGGCGCCGAAAAGCGCCGCACGCTGCTGGAAGTGGCTTCGCTCATGGGCATCTCGCCCCAGCAGGCGATTGCAGTGGGCGACGGCGCCAATGACCTGCCCATGATGGGCGCGGCTGGCCTGTCGGT
The DNA here is from genome assembly GCF_916855635.1 of Acidovorax sp. Leaf73. Lineage (NCBI taxonomy): Bacteria > Pseudomonadati > Pseudomonadota > Betaproteobacteria > Burkholderiales > Comamonadaceae > Acidovorax > Acidovorax sp. Leaf73. Next base: position 346,587 of record NZ_CAKASI010000001.1, on the reverse strand, counting down.
GGCCTACCACGCCAAGCCCGCCGTGCGCGCGCAGGCCAAGGTGGCCATCAACCAGGGCGGGCTGGACCGGCTGCTGGAAGTGCTGCGCTGATTCGCGACACCACGGCCCCGCCATGCTGAAGGCCCTTGCCACCCGTGCCGCGCAGTCCCTGCGCAAAAGCTGGAAGCAGCACCTGGCCACCCTCGCGCTCGCCTGGGTCGCCATCGTGGCGGTAGACACCTGGCGCACGCGCGACCTGCCCCAGGGCCCTGCGCCCGATGTGGCGCTGGTGATGGCCCCCAGCGCTGGCGCTACCGCCCCCACCACCCTGGCCCAGTGGCGTGCCCAGCACCCCGGCCAGGCCGTGGCCGTGCACTTCTGGGCCGAATGGTGTGCAGTCTGCAAGCTCGAAGAGCCCAGCATCGCCAGCCTCTCCTCCGACTGGCCCCTCCTGGGTGTGGCCATGCAGTCGGGCAACGCCGACAAGGTGGCGCAGGTGCAGCGCCAGCGCGGCATGCCCTGGCAGACGGCGGTGGACCCGCAGGGCACCCTTTCACGCAGCTGGGGCGTGCGCGCCGTGCCTGCACTGGTGGTCATCGACGCGCACGGCCAGGTGCGGTTTGCCACCTCGGGCTACACACCCGAATGGGCCATGCGCCTACGGCTGTGGTGGGCGCAGACTATGCCGCAGTGGAGTGCAATGCTTCAAAAATGATAGCTGCTAGCACTTTATGAACAAGCGCTGGAGGCCATTTTCATTCAAATCCCCGGCCCGACGCCAAAGTTGCCGCTCTGATCTGTTTGGCGCAGATCTTCAAGACCAGCCGCCTCCGCCTTTGCACACTGGCCCCGTACCACCCACGGAGGCCCGCATGCACATCACCCTGAACCAACAGCCCCAGCCCGTACCACCCGGCTGGGAAGACGAACCCCTGCTCTGGCTGCTGCGCGAGCCCCTGGGCCTCACGGGCACCCGCTTTGGCTGCGGCATGGGCCAATGTGGAGCCTGCACCGTGCACATCGACGGCGTGGCGCAGCGCGCCTGCCTGCACACCGCACGCGGGCTGCAGGGGCGCGCCGTCACCACCATCGAGGGGCTGGCGGCGCCCGACGGAACGCTGCACCCCGTGCAACAGGCCTGGCTGGACCTGCGCGTGCCCCAGTGCGGCTATTGCCAGAGCGGCCAGATCATGGGCGCCGTGGCCTTGCTGCGCGCCACGCCCCGCCCGAGCGATGCGCAGATCGACGCCGCCATGTCGGCCCACCTGTGCCGCTGCGGCACCCAGCACCGGGTGCGCGCGGCCATCCACCAGGCTGCCGGGGGTGCGAAGCCATGAAGCGCCGCCAGTTCTTGGCAGCGGCGGGCGCCGGGGCGCTCACCGTCACGCTCGCAGGCTGCAGCCTGGTGCCGGTGACCCCCAAGCGCCCCACCTCCACCGCCGATGACGCGCTGGGCTGGATACGGCACGAAAACGGCCGCTACACCCTGTGGCTGCCCAGCGCCGAAATGGGCCAGCAGATCAGCGCCGCCATGCAGGGCCTGGCCGCTGCCGAGCTGGGTGTGCCGCCCGCACAGGTGCACCTGCAACTGCCCAGCACCCGCCACATCGCCCGCGTGCGCGCCACTGTGGGCAGCGCCAGCGTGCAGGACTTTGCCCTGCCCCTGGCCCGCGCCTGCGCCACGCTGCGCGAGGCCCTGGCGCAAGGCCAGACCACAGGCACGCTGGCCGCGCGTGACATCCCGGCCAATGCGCTGCGCAGCCTGCAGCCGCGCACCGGGGCCACCAAAGAAGCTGCGGTGGCACCGGGCCAGCTGCACGCCCTCGTCACCGGCCAGCCGCTGTTTGCGGGCGACACGCGCCTGCCCGGCCTGCTCTATGGCCGCGTGCTGCGCGCACCGGTGTCGGCCGAAATCACCTCACGCCCGCAAGCGTGGGATGAGACGGCCGCCCGCGCCGACCCAGCCTGCGTGGCCGTGGTGCAGCACCCGCGCCTCGCGCGGATGGGCAGCCTGGGCCTGGGCATCGTGGCGCGCACGCCCTCGGCGCTCGACCGCATCGAGGCCGCCCTGGCCGTGCAATGGCAGGTGGAAGATGGCAGCGCCTTCGAGCAGGCCGCCATCGACGAGCGCATCGACATCGACACCCACCTGCGCCGGGGCGCGCTGCAGCACCGGCTGCGCAAGGACAACCTGCCCACAGACACAGCATGGACGCTGGACCTGCGCATGGACGTGCCCCTGGCCGCCCACGCGCCCATAGAGCCGCGCAGCGCAACGGCGCACTGGCTGGCCGCCGCAGACCAAGGCATCGCCCTGAAGGTATGGGCGGGCACCCAAGACCTGTTCTACATGCGCGACGTGCTCGCTCGCCAGCTGGGCCTGGATGCCGAACGCATCGAGGTGCAGGCCTGCCGCATCGGCGGCGGCTTTGGCGGCCGCACGCTGTGCACGGTGGAGCTGGAGGCCGCCGTGCTCGCCCAGGCGGTGGGGGCGCCCGTCAAGGTGCAATGGAGCCGCGCGCAGGAGTTTGCCCAGGGCTTCCAGCGCCCGGCCTCCAGCCACCGCGTGCGGGCGCGCGTGCAGGGCGGGCGCATCACCCACTGGTGGCATGCGCTGGCCAGCAGCCACATCCTGTTCACACCCGCCGCCATGCCGGTGTGGATGCAGACCCTGGCCGACCTGGCGGGCGACAGCGGCGTGGCGCGCGGCGCACAAATGCCGTACGACGTGCCCCAGCAGCGCATCGAGTTCACCGCCCAGCGCCTGCCCGTGCACACCGGCCCCTGGCGCGGCCTGGGCGCGGGGCCCAACACCCTGGTGGTGGAAAGCGCCATGGACGAATGCGCGCGCCTAGCCGGGGCCGACCCGCTGGCCTGGCGCCTGCAGCACACCACCGATGCACGCCTGGCGCAGGTGCTGCGCAGTGCCGCTGCAGAATCCAGATGGCCCGAGCGCCCCGCCAGCGACGCCACCACCTTGCGCGGGCGCGGCATCGCAGGCGGTATCTATAAGGGCGTGAGCTACGCCGCCGCCGTGGCCGACGTGGAGGTGCAACGCGCCACCGGCCAGGTGCGCGTAACGGCGCTGTGGTGCGCGCACGACTGCGGCTTGGTGCTGCAGCCTGACGGCGTGCGCGCGCAGACCGAGGGCAACCTCGTGTGGTGCGTGGGCATGGTGCTGCACGAGCAACTGCCCGTGGCCCGCTCGGGCGTGGCCGCTGCCAGCTTTGCCGACTACCCGCTGCCACGCATGGGCGACGTGCCGCCGCTGCATGTGCACCTGATCGAGAGCAGCGCGCCGCCCACCGGTGCCGGAGAAACCGCCATGGTGGCCGGGGCCGGAGCGATCGCCAACGCGCTGCGCGACGCCACCGGCGTGCGTTTTGCCCACCTGCCGGTGCGCAGCGCGGATGTGCTGCGGGCCTTGAGCACGCGGAGCTGAATCACGCAGCACCAACGGCACAATCCGCCCATGCAAGACTTTGCCAGCGCCGCCATGGTCCGCCTGCTGGTGCGCGCCATGGCCGCGCACGTCCTGGTGCCGCCACCGCCCCCACCGGGTGCCGACGGGCTGGCCGCCAGCCATGTGCCCCTGGCCTACAAACGCAGCGTGGTCGAAGCCGTGCTGCATCAGGGCGGCCTGGGCACGCTGCTGCAGCTGGCGCAGCGGGTGGAACTGCTGGCGGGGGACCCGGTACACCGCGCCCTGCTGGGTGCGGCCAGCGTGCCTGAGCTGCTGACGCGCTGGCAGCGGCTGGAGCGGTATGTGCATTCGCGCCACCAGGTCAGCGTCACCGCCAGCGCCCCGGGCACGCTGGCACTGCGCCACCACGCGCGCCCCGGTGTGCCGGAAGAACCCCACCCCACCGAAAGCCTGGCCGTGCTTGGTGTGCTGGTGGGTGCCAGCCAGGCCCTGGGCATGCGCGGGTTGCGGGTGGAGATCGGCGCGCCCGAGGCCGCAGGCCACCGCGTGAACCTGCGGATGGAAGCCCCAGCCACCACCCCAGCCGAACTGCACGCCCAACTGGCACCACTGGCCGCACGCAGGTTGCTGGGTCATTGGACCTTGCACTGGGAACCTCACGACAGCAACGCGTCCACCCCCCCCACCCAGCAGCCCCAGCCCGCCACCCACCTGTGCGACGCACTGCCCTGGCCGACGCTAGCGCACCAGCTGGCGCGCCATGTGCTGCACGACCCGGCCGCGCAGCACACGGTGGATGCACTGGCCCGGCACACCGGCCTGGCCCGCCGCAGCCTGCAGCGGGCGCTGACCGACAGCGGCCTGAGCTGCCGCCACATCGTGACCGAGGCTCGCGCGCGCGTGGCCGCGCAATGGCTGCTGGAGAGCCCTCACGGCCTCGCAGAAATCGGGTTTGCGTGCGGTTTTTCCGACCAGCCCCACTTCACACGCGAATTTGCACGCCATGTGGGCCTGACCCCGGCGCGCTACCGGCAGGCATTTGCCGTCGGAGGCAAGCGAGGGTCGGATTAACTATCAATTTGATAGCTAAAAGTCGATATCTATCGAGCGCTATGGGCCATTTTTATTCAATATTTTCGGGTTTGGAGGGCAACCCGGCAACGGGGGCGCGCTTGCGCATGGCGCCGCCGCCCTGGGGCAGCGCCACCGTGGGCAGCAGGGCGCGTGCAGCCGCCCCACCCGCAGCGGCCGGCGCCATCAGGTCGGCCAGCGTCACGCTGTCCAGCACCGCCAGGTAGGCCTGCATGGCCTGCCACAACACGCCTTTGAGGCGGCAGTGGTTGCTCAGGCGGCACTGGTTGGTGCCGGGGTCAAAACATTCCACCAGGTTGAAGTCGGTCTCGGTGGCACGCACCACGGCACCGATGTTGATGGCCGACGCCGGCACCATCAGCCGCATGCCACCGCCCCGCCCGCGCGTGGTCTCCAGCAGCCCCTGGGCGGCCAGCTGCTGCACGATCTTCATCAAGTGGCTGCGCGAGATGCCGTAGCCCTCGGCCACCTCGATGATCGTTACAGGTTGCTCGCGGCCTTCGGTGGCTGCGCAGTACATGAGCACGCGCAGCGTGTAGTCGGTCCATTGGGTCAGGCGCATGGTTTTTGCCGCAGGTCAATTGAAAGAGGTATGCAGGACGAATTTTATTGAATAAAATATTCATATCAAATGAATCTTTAAAAGGACCCGCCATGAATGCCCGCGTTGACCACCTGGAATCTGCCTCCGCCCACCCCGCCCCGCTCAGCGCCGACCAGCAGATCGGCCAGATCGCGGTGCAACTGCCCGGTGCCACGGCGGTTTTTCGGCGGCTCAAGCTCGACTTTTGCTGCGGCGGCCAGGTGAGCCTGGCGAAGGCGGCGGCCGACAAGGGGCTGGACGCCAACGCCGTGCTGGCCGAGCTGGCGGCCCTGCAACGCAGCGACGCCGTGCCCGAAGCCGCATCGCCCAGCGCACTGATCGACCACATCCTGGCGCGCTACCACGAGGTGCACCGCCAGCAGCTGCCCGAGCTGATCCGCATGGCCCGCCGCGTGGAGGCCGTGCACCGCGACAACCCCCATGTGCCCGCCGGACTGGCCGACCACCTGGAAACCATGCACGAAGAGCTGCTCTCGCACATGCTCAAGGAAGAGCAGGTGCTGTTCCCCATGCTCCAGAGCGGCGGCAACCCCTTTGTGGGCCAGCCCATCGGCATGATGCGCGCCGAACACGTGGACCACGGCGAAGCGTTGGACAAGCTCAACGCCCTGACCAACGACGCCACGCCCCCCCAAGGCGCGTGCAACACCTGGCGCGCGCTGTATGCAGGCATTGCCCAGCTGGGCGATGACCTCATCAACCACATCCACCTGGAGAACAACGTGCTGTTCCCGGCGTTCGAAGCCGGCGCAGCGCCCTCGTCGCAAGGTTGCGGTCCGTCAGGCTGCGCGTGCAGCGGCGGGGGCACACTGCAGGCATGAACCTGCAAACCACTTCACCCGAGGGTCTTGGGGCACACGCACCACCCAGCGTGGAAAGCATCACGCAGCTGGTGCATGGCTTTTACGACGATGTGCGCCAGGACCCGCTGCTGGGGCCCGTGTTTGAAAAGGCCTTGCACGGCCAGTGGGACGCCCACCTGCAGCGGCTGGTGGACTTCTGGAGCACCGTGGCACTTGGCACGCGCAGCTTCAAGGGCGACGTATTTGGCAAGCACATGGTGCTGGAGGGTGTGACGCCCGCCCACTTTGCGGCCTGGGTGGGGCTGTGGCAGCGCCACACCAGCGGCCTGTTTGCCCCCGAGGTGGCGCACGACCTGCAGGTGGCGGCGCATGGCATTGCGCGCAACCTGTTTCGGGGCTACTTTAGCAGCGACCCGGCGTTTGTGCCGCCGCGCAGCGAGCACGGCGAGCGCTGAGCCCAGGCCTTTGCCTGGGTCTTTGCGCCAGGGCTACTTCTTCTTGTCGCCCGGTGTGAAGAACAGCGCCAGGCCCACCGCGATCAGCGCCACCGGCCACCACACCCGCAGCAGCTCGCGCAGACTGATGCTGATCAGCCCCAGATTGGTCAGCAGAAAAAACACGCCCAAAACGACCAGGACGATCGCTGCGATATGGCCTTTCATGTGCATTCCCTCGGAGTTGTTGTGACTGGAGTCAGTATCACATGCCTGCCCACGCCTGCCCATGGCAGGAGACCGCTGGGCCGCCGCCATCAGTTGCGCTCGAAGTAAAGCGGGGGAGGCTCATAGCAGGTGTCGCTGGCAGCAACATATTTGCCCAGGCTGCTAATGGACACGCTGGTCCAGGCCGTGCCGGCCTTTGGATAGCCGTAGACACACATGCCGAACCCCATGCCGAGGGGTGCGCCGGGTGCGGCAGTCAGCGCCAGGGCCGCATCGGTCTCGCGCGCAGGGGCGCGAAGGCGCACTCTCAGCACGTCCTGATAATAGGGTGACAGATCTTGCCGCCAGTCGTCAGCAATCCGAACGGGATAGGGCTTGTCGGTATACCGGACCTCCAGCTTCGCGTCACCCTCCAGCGTCTCGGCCATCACAGCCGTGGCCCCGTACTGGGCGGAATCGCTCTGCACCATGGTGCAAGCGATCACGGGCCGATCCGCCGATGCGTATCCCGCCGCAGAAACGTTGCGATAGGGGCCATCGAAGATAGGAAAGGTGCAAAAGGCTGCTTGCGCGGCCCCCACATGCGCCATCACACACAACGTGACAACAGCCGGCGTGGCCTTCATGGGATTTCCTTTTTCAGTGGCTGGGTCGGCGCGACACCGCCTACCGCGCGCAATGGCGCGAGCAGGTCCGACAGCCCATTGTGGTCAATCTCGTGCATCAGTGCCAGCAATTGCCCCAGCTCGCCTTTGGGAAAGCCCTCGCGCGCAAACCAGTTCAGGTAGTTGCCGGGCAGGTCGGCCAACAGCGTGCCTTTGTATTTGCCGTAGGGCATCTCGGTGGTGACCAGGCGCTGCAATTTTTCCGAGTCCATCGGACAGCCCTCCTCAGCCGCCTGCCCGCTTGACCTTGTGGCCCAGCTTTTGCAGTGCGGCCATCACGCGCGCCACATGGTCGCCCTGCACTTCGATCACGCCGTCCTTCACCGTGCCACCGCTGCCGCAAGCGGCTTTGAGCTGCTTGCCCAGCTGCTCCAGTGCGGCCGCGTCCACCAGCACGCCCTTGACCAGGGTCACAGCCTTGCCGCCCCGGCCTTTGGTTTCACGGGATACGCGCACGATGCCGTCGCCGGTGGGCAAAGGCTTGTTCTGCTTGCAGGTGCACTGCGCCACGGGCTGGCGGCAGTCGGGGCACATGCGGCCGGACTCGGTGGAATACACCAGGCCGCCCAGGTCAGCCAACGACTTCATGGCTTTTTTCCTTCCACCTCTTGTTGCAGCATGTGAAAGTTGAGCAGCCGGGTGGCCAGCATGGTCTCGGTCAGAAAACACACCAGCGCCAGCAAAAACGACGCCACCCCCGCCAGAAAACCCGCCACGGCCAGGCGGTTGGACTGGAAGTTGGTGGTCTCGCCGAGGAACAGCAGGATGATGGTGATGCCGATCAGGAACGCACAGAACGTGAGCAGCCCGATGCAGCCATTGGCCAGCCGCCCACGCAGCCGCAAGTCGGCCAGTTCGTTGTAGGCGCGGGCCAGAAACTCGGGCTCGGTGTTGGCGCGGGCGCGGTCTTCCACCACGCGGGCCCGGTCGATGATGCGGGCCAACCGGCCCGCCACAGCGCCAATCATGCCGGACACGGCCGTGAGCAAAAACACGGGGGCCACCGCCAGCTGGATGCCGTGGGTGATGGCAGAGGAGTCAAGGGTGAGGGCCATGGTGCTTAGAAACAAAGGAAAAACCGGCGAACCGCCGGTGGCCCAATTATCAGGGTGATGGCGCGCGCAGCCAGGCCCTGCGCACCACGGCCTTGACTGCCTGGCGCGCGTGCAGGGGCTTCGGCAGCAACTGCGGCGACAATCGCCCCATCCCTTCCCACCGTTCGCGCTGTTGTGCGTCCCCCTTTCAACGCCGCCCCAGCGCTGCCTCCATGCCCTTTGCCTCCCTCGGTTTGTCCCCTGCCCTTGTCCACGCTGCAGAAAAAGCGGGTTTTGTAGCGCCCACGCCCATCCAGGCGGGGGCCATCCCGGCCATCCTGCAGGGGGCTGATCTGCTGGGAGCCGCCCAGACGGGTTCGGGCAAGACAGCCGCTTTTGCCCTGCCCTTGCTGCAGCAGCTGCAGCTGAGCGCCACCGGCGGCCCACGCCGGGTGCGCGCCCTGGTGCTGGTGCCCACGCGCGAGCTGGCCGCCCAGGTGGGCGAGGTGCTGCGCAGCCTGGCACAGCACCTGCAGCAGCCGCTGAAAGTGGCCATTGTGTTCGGCGGCGTCTCGATCAACCCGCAAATGCTGGGCCTGCGTGGCGGCGCAGACATTGTGGTGGCCACGCCGGGCCGCCTGCTGGATCTGGTAGACCACAACGCGCTGCGCCTGTCGGCCGTGGCGCACCTGGTGCTGGACGAGGCCGACCGCCTGCTGGACCTGGGCTTTGCCGAAGAACTGCAGCGCGTGCTGGCGCTGCTGCCTGCGCAGCGGCAGAACCTGTTCTTCTCGGCCACCTTCCCTGCGGCGGTGCAGGCGCTGGCCGATGGCCTGCTGAAGAACCCCGTGCGCGTGGAGGTGCCCCACACCCCGGGCAACGAGCCCGCCATCGAGCAACGGGCCATTGCAGTGGACGCCAGCCGCCGCACCCAGCTGCTGCGCCATCTGGTCAAGGAACACAACTGGTCGCGCGTGCTGGTGTTCGTGGCCACGCAATACGCGGCCGAGCATGTGGCCGAAAAGCTCTACAAAGCGGGTATCTTTGCCACGCCCTTCCACGGCGGCCTGAGCCAGGGCGCGCGCAAACAGGTGCTGCAGGAGTTCAAGGATGAACGCTGGCAGGTAGTGGTGACCACCGACCTGGCCGCACGCGGCATCGACATTGCGCAGTTGCCTGCGGTGGTCAATTACGACCTGCCACGCTCGGCCGTGGACTATGTGCACCGCATCGGCCGCACGGGCCGCGCGGGCGAGAGCGGTGTGGCCGTGAGCTTTGTGACGGCCGATGCCGAAGCACATTTCCGCCTCATCGAAAAACGTCAGCACCTCACCATCCCGCGCGAACACATTGCGGGTTTTGAACCCACCGAGGCCCCTGCGCCCGCTTCATCCACAGATCCCCAGGGCACTGGCGGCATCAAGGGCAAGCGGCCCAGCAAAAAGGACAAACTGCGCGCAGCAGCAGCGGCAGCTCCGGAATCGCCCCCCGCCGCCCACAAAAAAGGCTCCTGAAAGGAGCCTTTGGAAGCGCCGTGAAGGGCGGCCGCCCAAGCAGCCTGAGTTTCAGACCTCTTCGTCGCCCTCGTCCATACCATCCTCATCAGCGCCTTGCGGCTCGCCCGGCGCCCGTGGCGTGCGCTTGGCGGGCTTGGCCAGAATCTCGACATAGAACTGCGCGCCGCCCTCAGCGGCCACACCGTTGATCAGCCCGGTCAAGGCCGACAGGTGCGCCACGGTGGCGTCTTCCTTGGTGGGACCAAACTGGCAGTCAAAGTCCCAAAAATCAGCGCCTTCGGGCAGGTCGCGGCGCCGTTCGCGCTTGATGTACTTGCGGATTTCGTGCTTGACGGCATCCAGAACGCGGTCCCGGTTCTTGCCTTCAACATGGAGTTGGAAAGTTTTTCTCATGGGTGATGGTACCGCCTGTGACAGATATAGATTCCCAGCCGGGCACCCCAGTGCCACAATGGTGCATTACTTTTGGTTACCGCCAAGCCCGATGTTCCACGACCTCAGTCTGCTGCACACACTGCCAGCGGCCGTGCTCGTCACGCAGGAGGGCGCCATCCGCTTTGCCAACGCTGCCAGCATGGCGCTGCTGGAAGCGCCCAGCACCGATAGCCTGATAGGCCGCCTCTCGGGCGATTTTGTGCATCCCATGGACCAGGTGCGCTCTACCAACCGCATCCAGCAGGTCGCTGTGCCCGAACAGGGCGGCCGGCCCAACAAATCGTCTGAATTTCGCATCCGCACACTGCAGGGCAACCTGCGCATGGTGCTCATCAGCAGCGTGGCTGTGGAGTGGAACGGAGCCCCCGCCGTGCTGATGTGTGGTCTGGACATGACCCACCAGAGCGAGATCGAGGCCCAGCTGCGCGAGAGCGAGCAGAACTTCCGTCGCCTTTTTGAGAACATGCAGGACGTCTACTACCGCACCGATGCCCAGGGCATCGTGCAACATGTGGGCCCTGGCGTGCGCCGGGTGCTGGGCTACGAGCCCCACGAAATCGAGGGCCGCACGGCCGAGTCGTACTACCCGCAAAGCACTGACCGAGACGCGTTCAAGGCCGCCATCATGGAGCATGGCGAGGTGTCGGATTTTCCGGGCCAGATGGTGCGGCGCGACGGCACCGTGATCGACATCTCCATCAGCAGCCACGCCTTGTACGACCATGCTGGCAATTTCGCAGGGGTGGAGGGCATTTACCGCGACGTGACGCAGCGCAAGAACCTGGAGCGCGAGCTGCAGCGCCTGGCCACCACCGACATGCTCACCGGCATGGCCAACCGCCGCGCATTTCTGGAATGTGCGGAGTCGGTGTATGCCCATTCACGCAGCAATGGCGAGCCGCTCACGCTGCTGATGCTGGACCTGGACCATTTCAAATCCATCAACGACCGTTTTGGCCACCTTGAAGGCGACCGCGCCCTGGTGGCGTTTGCGCAGGCCGTCAAAAACCAGCTGCGCGCCAGCGACACCGTGGGCCGACTGGGCGGCGAAGAGTTTGGCGTGCTGCTGCCGCTGACCAGCATGGCCGAGGGCCTGGAAGTGGCGAAACGCATCCTGCATGGCGTTCGCGCCCTGCAACTGAGCGACGAGGCAGGCCACGCCTACGGCATCACGGCCAGCCTGGGCCTGAGCACCTTCCGCCAGGCAGACCGCAGCCTGCGCGACATGCTCGACCGCGCCGACCAGGCTCTGTACCTGGCCAAAAACCAGGGGCGCGACCAGATCGCTTCGCTGGAACCCTTGGGCGAACAGCCGAATCGCCAAGTAGCCGAATAACCTATCTGCGGCTGCGCCTTACCAACGCATGCGTTCCTGCTGCAGGTTCCACAGGCAGGCGGCAATCCGCAGCAGCATCTCCATCACCTGTTCAGAGCCGCTGCTCGACAGCTCCAGGCCATCAATGATCACGGCAAGCTGCGAGATGGCGTCTTCGGGCGCAGAGGCACCGCCCGTCCGCGCAATCTCGGCAATGGCGATGAGTACGTCTGTGCGGTTCATGGAGCATCTTCCCCATAGCAAAAGAATCTGATGACCTGCACCGCACCGGTCCTGTGCGTCCAGTCAGCGGGGTGCCAGGGACAATTGCTTGGGGGATGAAGCCCCTGCTGGCAGGGCAGGCAGTGGCTGCGTACCTCGGTAGCCTCCTTCGAAGGCATCCCCAGCGCCGTCAGGCGCCAGCCTGAACTGGTGAACGACCTCCAGCAGGCGCCTAACCTGATTCTTCATGCCGGTGGATGCCGACGAACTGTCGTCCACCAGCGCGGCATTTTTCTGCGTGGCGGCGTCCAGCTGCCGCACGGCTTCGCCGATCTGCGCAATGCCGCGGGCCTGCTCCTGCCCCGCGTCCTTGATCTCGCTGATGAGTTCCATCACCTCGTCCACACGCTGCACGGTGCTGGCCACCCGCTCGCCCGCCTGGCCCACCAGGGTGGACCCGCGCTCCACACCACGCACACTGGCGGCAATCAGGCCCCGAATCTCGCGGGCGGCCGTGCTGCTGCGCTGGGACAGTCCACGCACCTCGCCCGCCACCACGGCAAAGCCGCGTCCCTGCTCGCCCGCGCGGGCCGCCTCCACCGCCGCATTGAGGGCCAGCAGGTTGGTCTGGAACGCGATGTCATCAATCACCTTGATGATGTCGGTGACCTTTTGCGACTGCACGCTGATCTCCTGCATGGTGGTGATCACGTCGCGCATCACACTGCCGCCCTCGTTGGCCACCTTGGCGGCCTCTTGGGCCAGCTCGGTGGCGCGGTGGGCGTTGTCCGTGTTGTGTTGCACGGTGATGGTGAGCTGCTCCATCGAGGCGGCCGTCTCCTGGAGATTGGACGCCTGCACCTCGGTACGGCGCGCCAGGTCTTCGGTGCCGCCCGCAATCAGCACGGCCTCCTGCGCCACAGTTTCGGTGCTGGAGCGCACCTCGGTGATCACGCGCACCAGCTGGTGGTTCATCTCCCGCAGGGCGCCCAGCAATTCTGCGGTTTCATCCGTGCCGCGCACATCGATCTGTGCGCTCAGATCGCCACCCGCCACCGTGCGGGCCAGCACCACCGCCTGGCGCAAAGGGCGCGAGATGGAGCGGGTGATAACCCACGCCATCGCAGCGCCCGCCACCAGGGCCAGCCCGGTGGCCGCCAGCATCCACCAGTGAATGGTGTTGCTCATCTCCCGTGCGCCGGCAAACTCTGCCGCCGCCACGTTGATCTGCAGGGCTACCAGCTTCTCGATGGCGTCCTGCACCTTGGCCGCATTGGGGCGGATCTGGTTGATATAAAGCTCGGAACCATCGTCGTACTTGCCTGCCACCAATGCCGAGGCAGCCGGGATGAGACCCTTGTCCAGGAAGGTGGCATTGGCATCGGCAAAGGCCTGCGCCAGACCTTGCTCCTCAGCACCCAGCGCCTTGCCGGAATACGCCGTCCACAGCGCGTGGATGCGCTCCACGTTGGCAGTCAACGCGGCGTGGCTGGCCTGCAGGTTGCTGGTACCCGGGTCCATCAGCATGTCCATCACCAGCACCCGGTTGCGCTGCGTCAGGTGGCTGATCTCTGCCAGCACGCCCAGGGGCACCGTGCGGTCACCATACAGCGCCGCGCTGCGCTCGGTCAGGCGCTTGGCACCGCTGATGCCCCCCGCAGCCAGTGCAGAAATCAGCAGCAAAAGCACTGCAAACGCCAGCGCCAGCCGGGTGCCAATCTTGATTTTTTGAAGCATCTGAATCTCTCATGAAGGTTCACTGGGCGGGCAGCCGGGGTCATTGCCACCGCATCAGCTGGCGCGCACGCCTTGCCAGCAAGGTCTACGTCTGCCTCAGCTGATACTAATTGTTTCAAGTGACAAAATAATGACGATAGGATAAACATTCCCCATTCATTTCAGTGGTTAAAATCGGCGCCGCTTTGACAAGCTGAGACTTCATAAATCACTCCAATGTCCCTCCCGGGCATAGGCCCATGGTCAGAATTTCACAGCCACATCCTTATTAATTAAAACCAACATACAAAAATCCATGAAATATATCTATGCCGTATTCATGCTGGCACTTGCACTGCTACAGGCGGACCAGGCCAGGGCACAAGCCGTAACGGGCGCAGGCTCGTCGGCCGCAGCCCCCATCTACCGCAGCTGGGCCAAGGCCTACGCCAAAGCCACCGGCTCCAGGGTGGACTACGATCCGGTGGGCTCCAGCGCAGGCATGAAAAAGATCCAGCAACAGGCCGTGGGCTTCGGCGCCACCGATGTCTACCCACCTGACAAGGACCTCATCGAACACGGATTGCTCGCGCTGCCTGTGGCCATCACCGGCATCAGCCCCATCGTCAACCTGCCCAAAGTCCAAAACGCACAGCTGCGCCTGACGGGCGAGGTGCTCAGCCGCATCTTCCTGGGTGAAATCAGCCGCTGGAATGCCCCCGAGATCACCGCGCTGAACCCCGAGACTCCGCTGCCCGACATGCCCATCAAGGTGGTGGTGCGTGCCGACGGCTCGGGCACCACCTACAACTTCGCCGATTACCTGGGCAAGGTCAGCCCGAAATGGAAGGCTTCCCACGGAGCCAAGACAAGCATCCAATGGCCCGAAGGATTTCTGGCCTTCAAGGGGAGCGATGGGGTGGCCAAGGGTGTGCGCGACACGGCGGGTGCCATCGGTTATGTGGATTTTGGGTATGTGGCCGAATATGGCCTGGCATCGGTGCAGATGAAAAATGCCGAGGGTGTTTTTGTGAAACCCTCCATCGACGCTTTCAAATCCGCACTGGCCAACAGCGAGTGGCCAGCCACCGGGGCCTTCCACAATACGCTGACACAAAAACCCGGCAAAGCCGTGTGGCCCATCACCATGGGCACGTTTGTGGTGTTCCCCAAAGTCACTCAAAATCCAGAGCAAACCACCCTGGCCCTCAAATTCATTATCTGGTCGTTTCTCAATGGCGATACCCTCGTCCATGAAAACAATTTTGTTCGATTACCAGACCGGGTTCAGGCATCGGCTTTCAAAGCAATTACCTCCATCCGCGATAAAAATGGCACTCCGCTGGGCATGAGCCTGATTTCATCCTCCGCACCCTTGCAGCAATAATCTGGCACTCATGGTTTTCGCCTTTAAAATCATTCACTGGGATTTCTATTAATCTTTTTACCGGCAGGCTCTGCCGCCCCCACCACCAGGCGCCGTCTTCATGGAAATCGAGTTCAAGTTCTGCATCCCCCCAGAGCGCCTGGCTGCGGTGCAGGCCGCCGCGCGCAGGGGCACACACGCGCACATCCGCATGGAGGCCCGCTACTTCGATACGCCCGATGCAGCGCTGTCGTCGCGTGGCATTGCTTTTCGGCTGCGCCGCGAGGGCGACCAGTGGGTGCAAACCGTCAAGGCCCTGGGCAACGGACCGCTGGACCGCGAGGAGCACAACGTGGACCGGGGCCACGCCACAGGCCCCGCCCCAGAGCCCCAGCCTGAGTTGCACGCAGGCACCGTGGCGGGCACACGGCTGCTGGGTGCTCTGCAGGCCGCCAGCGGCCCTCTGACCGAAACCTACGGCACCGAGATGGACCGCGTGACACGGGACATCGCCTTCAAGGGCGGTGTGGTGGAGTTGGCTCTGGACATCGGCCGGGTCATCGCCCATCGCGGCACGCCGCAGCAGAAAGAGGCCCGCATCTGCGAGCTGGAGCTGGAACTCAAGGCCGGCCCGCTGGCGGGCCTGGTGGCCATCGCCACCCGGTGGGCCACACGGCATGGGCTGTTTCTGAGCACGGTGTCCAAGGCTGAGCGAGGCGAGCGTCTGCTGGCCCCGCAATGGGCACGGCCCGCCACCAAGGCCACCCCGATGAAGGCCAGTGGCCTCCCAAAGCACTTCCTGAACGGGCGCGCGTTGCAGCGCGCGGCAGTGGCCCATTGCCTCCACCAGATCCTGGCCAACGCCAGCGAGATCGTCGAAGGCGGGGGCGATGGAGAGCATGTGCACCAGTTGCGCATCGGCATCCGCCGCTTACGCACCGCCTTGCGCGAGTTGGCGCCGTTGGCACCCGGCGCATTCGACCCCGCCTGGGAGCCGCCGCTGGTGGAGGTGTTCCAGCGCCTGGGCCAACTGCGCGACCAGGGGCAAGCCCTGCAGTCCATCGTTGCCGATCTGCGCGATGCGGGTGCGCCTGCCCTGGATGTGATTGTGGCGGCGGGGCACGCCCCCGCCCCATCCGCCGCCGCCGCCATCGTGCGCATGCCAGCGTTTCAGGCAGCGTTGATCGCCCTCATGGCGTTCACGGCCCAGGGCGAGGACGCCCCGCCGGCGGCCGCAGAAGAAGCCCTGGACGCGAAGGACACCCGCCGCCTGCTGCAGAAGCGATTGCGCCGCCTGCACGCCAAGGTGCGCCAAGGCTCCCAAGACTTTGCCGCCCTGCCGGTGGAGGAACAACACCGCCTGCGCAAGCGCTTGAAGCGTTTGCGCTACCTGACGGAATTTGTCGCGCCTGCACTGGACGCCGAGGGGGAATCGTTCCTCGCCAGCCTGCAGCCTGCGCTGACGGCTCTGGGCCGGCTGGGCGATGAACGGGTGGCCCGCGCGCTGTACAGCGACATCGCTGCCATGGACCCGCGGGCCTGGTTTGGCATGGGCTGGCTGACTGCACGGGAGGCGTTGACGGTGGCTGACTGCGAAAAGGCCTTGGCCCACCTTGCCGACATGCCCCGCCTGCGCAAGGCGGGCAAGCGCTGAGAGCGGTGGCTGCAGTAGACGCGCCGTACCCCCATCGCGGGGCACAGCGGGGTTCCCAAGCTGGCACGGCACAATGGGTCCATGACGGTATCTCCCCCTTCCCAGCGCCCCCACCCGCCTTCGCGCACCGCCCACCGCAGCACCCCCGACAAAGACCAGATCGCCCTGCTGGAACCTTTCGAGCGCCTGGGCACGGACCGCATCAGCCTCGTTGCCACCCCAGAACAGGCCGACAAGGCCTGTGATGCTCTGGCAGCGGCCAGCGCCTGGGGGTTCGACACCGAATCCAAACCCACCTTTGTGCAGGGTGAACAGTCCGACGGACCCCACATCGTGCAGCTGGCCACGCTGGAAACCGCCTGGGTGTTCCAGCTGCACGACCCCGGTTGCCGTGCCCGCGTGGCCGAGCTCCTGGCCCTGCGCGGCGTGACCAAGGCGGGCTTTGGGCTGGGGGATGACACCAAACGCATCCAGCACAAACTGGGCGTACAACCAGCCGATGTGCTGGAGCTCAACACCGTGTTCCGACAGCGTGGTTACCGCAAAGACATGGGCGTGAAAGGCGCCGTGGCCGTGCTGTTCAACAAGCGCTTCATCAAGTCCAAGAAAGCCGCGACATCGAACTGGGCCAACGCCCGGCTGACTGAGGCCCAACTGGTCTACGCAGCCAACGATGCGTGGGCAGCGCTGCGGGTGTTCAACGCGCTGGAGGGCTCTGCCACGCATCAAGGCGCATAGCCAGGCAGCAGCCATTTGCTATCAAAACAATAGCTTCCAGCACTTATCCATCAAGCGCTAGCGGCCAATTTTTCTTAGATTCTGGCCGCACTCCCCTCACAAACGCGCAGCCAGCCTCGCCGCCTGGTCGATAGCGCGCTTGGCATCCAGCTCGCCCGCTTCCAGCGCGCCACCAATTCGGTGCGGCTTGCGGCCGGCAGCCTCCAGTTCCTGCGCCAGGCTGAAGAGGGGCACCTGCCCCGCGCACAGCACCACGGTGTCGCACGCAATCCAGGTGGGGTCTTCGCGCTTGTCGCCGTATGACACCAGCAGCCCTTCGTCGGCAATGCGCTCGTAGTTCACGCCGCTCACCATCTGCACCTCTTTCATCTTGAGCGTGGTGCGGTGGATCCAGCCGGTGGTCTTGCCCAGGCCCGCGCCGAGCTTGCCCTTCTTACGCTGCAGCAGCGTGACCTGCCGTGCAGGGGGCGTCACGCGCGGGCCGCTGGGCGCAAGACCACCGCGCGCCTCGGCCGGGTCGGTGATGCCCCACTCGGCCTTCCAGGCGGGCAGATCGAGCGTGGTGGAAGGGTGGTCGCCATGTGTCAAGAATTCGGCCACGTCAAAGCCGATGCCGCCCGCGCCGATGATGGCCACGCGCTCACCCACCGGCTTGCCATGGCGCAGCACGTCGATGTAGCTCAGCACCTTGGGGTGGTCCTGGCCGGGGATCTTCGGGTCGCGTGGCTCCACACCAGTGGCAATCACCACTTCGTCATAGCCCGCCAGGTCGGGGGCCAACACGCGCTGGTTCAGGTGCAATTGCACGCCTGTGTCCTCCACCCGCGCGGCCAGGTAGCGCAGCATTTCGTGGAACTCTTCCTTGCCAGGAATCACCTTGGCCATGTTGAGCTGACCACCGATGGCGGGCGCGGCGTCGAACAGATGCACCTCGTGCCCGCGTTCGGCGGCCACTGTGGCGGCGGTCAGGCCTGCTGGCCCTGCGCCCACCACCGCCACACGCTTGCGCGACGACACCGGGCGGTACACCAGTTCGGTCTCGTGGCAAGCGCGCGGGTTCACCAGACAGCTGCTGGTCTTGTTCTGGAACACGTGGTCCAGGCAGGCTTGGTTGCAGGCGATGCAGGTGTTGATGCGGTCTGCCCGGCCTTGCGCAGCCTTTTTCACAAACGCCGCATCAGCCAGCAGTGGCCGCGCCATCGACACCATGTCGGCGCAGCCATCGGCCAGCACCTGCTCGGCCACCTCGGGCGTGTTGATGCGGTTGGAGGTGACCAGCGGCGTGGCAATGCCCGCCGCCGCAAACTCGGCTTTCATCTTCTGCGTGACCCAGGCAAACGCTGCGCGCGGCACGCTGGTGGCAATAGTGGGCACCCGCGCCTCGTGCCAGCCGATGCCGGTGTTGACGATGTTGGCCCCGCCCGTAGCGACGGCCTTGCCCAGGGTGACGATCTCGTCCCACGCACTGCCGCCGGGCACCAGGTCGATCATCGACAGGCGGTAGATGATGATGAAGTCCTTGCCAACGGCCTCGCGCATGCGGGCCAGGATCTCCACCGGCAGGCGCATGCGGTGGCTGTAGTCGCCGCCCCAGGCATCGGTGCGCAGGTTGGTGGTTTGCGACAGGAACTGGTTGATGAAATAGCCCTCAGATCCCATCACCTCCACGCCGTCGTAGCCCGCCTCGCGCGCTTTCACGGCACAGTTCACAAACGCACGAATTTGCCGCTCCACCCCGCGCGCCGACAGCGCGAACGGTGTGAACGGCGAGATGGGCGACTGCAGCCGCGAGGGCGCCACCGCCAGCGGATGGTAGGCGTAGCGCCCCGTGTGCAGGATCTGCAGCGCGATCTTGCCGCCCGCACCGTGCACGGCGTCGGTCACCACGCGGTGGCGTTTGGCGGCGCCCGAGGTCGCCAACGTGCCCGCAAACGGCTTGGCCCAGCCCGCGATGTTGGGCGCAAAGCCACCCGTCACGATCAGGCCCACATCCCCCTCGGCCCGCTCGCGGAAGTACGCCGCCATGCGAGACAGGTCGCGCCCGTCCTCCAGCCCGGTGTGCATGGAGCCCATGAGCACACGGTTCTTGAGGGTGGTGAAGCCCAGATCGAGCGGGGCAAGCAGGTGCGGGTACAAGGCAGTGCCGGGCATGGAGGCAGCGGCTGCAGGGGCGGCAATAGGAGAGGAATGCATGGAAGGATCGTGGACTAGAAGTATTTTCTAGAACTTTATTCTAGAATCCCGTTCCATGGCAAGCCGCAATTCCCCGCACCCCACCTCATCCCCTGCCGAAGCAACCACCGACCGCCGCCAAGACATCCTGAACGCCGCCCTGGCCTGCGCGGCCGAAGGCGGCGTGGATGCAGTCACCATCGACGGCGTGCGGGCGCGCTGCGGGGCCAGCGTGGGCAGCATCTATCACCACTTTGGCAACCGCGACGGCATCGTGGCGGCGCTGTTCTTTGACATCTTTCACGACCAGTCGCGCAGCGTGCAGGCGCAACTGGATGCCGCCCAGGGCGTGGAGGCGGGCGTGTTGGCCCTGGTCACCGGCTATCTGGACTGGGTGGTGGCGCAGCCCGAGCGGGCGCGTTTTCTTTTCCAGTCCCGGGGCGCCGTGGCAGCGGGCCCGCGAACGCCCGACCTGGCCGAGGCAGCGCGGCGCCGCAACCAGGCCCTGGTGGCCTGGTTCGAGCCCCACCGCCAATCGGGCGCGCTGCGCAACCTGCCGTGCGAGCTGATGCCGTCGCTGGTGATGGGGCCGGTGCAGAGCTATTGCAGGGCGTGGCTGTCAGGCAATGCAGGCCAGGGCGGCCTGCCCTCGCCCACCACGTACCGCGCAGAGCTGGCGGACGCAGCGTGGCGGTCCGTCAGGGCGTAGACCGAGCGATCCGATCAGTAATGCGGCGGCAGCTCGTCGCGCAGGTTGCGCGGGCCGTTCGAGCCACCCTCGGGCGCCTGCTGGCGCAGCTGGATGACCTCGTGCGTCAACCGGTCGATCAGTTGCTGCTGCTGGTAGATGGTCATGTTCAACTGGTCCAGCAGGTCTTCGGTAAAGCTGGCCTTGATCTCCAGGCTTTCTAGGCGCTGGAGAACGTTGGCGAGATCGTTGGCGTCAGACATCGACGCTTCAGATGGCCTGGCCCAGGCGCGCCACGCCTTCGCGGATCTTGTCCACATCGGCCGTGGCGAACGACAGGCGGAAGGTGGCGTGGTCGGGGTTGGCGCAGAAGAACGGCGTGCCGGGCACAAAGGCCACACCCTTTTCAATCGCGCGCTTGGCCAGCACATTGCCGTCAGCCACCTTGCCGCCAGCACCCGTCAGGCGCGCCCACACAAACAGGCCGCCCTGGGGCTGCACAAACTCGATGGCGTCCCCCAGCTCCTTGCGCAGCGCATCGCCCATGGCCTGGGCGCGTTCGGCATACACCTTGCGCACGTTGGCCAACGTGGCGGGCATGCGGCCGGCCTTGAGGTACTGCGCGGCCGTGGCCTGGGCAAAGGTGCTGGTGTGTGCATCGCTGAACTGCTTGCACATGGTGGCCTTGCCCAACAACTCGGCCGGGGCAATCATCCAGCCCACGCGCAGGCCGGGCGACAGCACCTTGCTCAAGCTGCCGCAGTGCACCAGCAGATCGCGGCTGCCGGGTACGGTGGCCGACAGGTTCAGCAGACTGGGGGGCGGCGCGTCGCCAAAGTACAGGTCGCCATAGGGGTCGTCTTCGACGATCAAGGTGTTGTGCTTGACGGCCATCTCCAGCACGGCCTTGCGGCGTTCCAGGCTCAGCATGGCACCGCTGGGGTTGCCAAAGGTGGGGATCAGGTAGACGAACTTGGGTTTGTGCTCGGCGATGAGCTTTTCCAGCTCGTCGGTCTTCACACCATTGCCATCGATGGGCGCGCTGATGAGTTCGGCGCCATACAGTCGAAAACACTGGATGGTGGCCAGGAAGGTCGGGCCTTCCACGATCACCTTGTCGCCGGGGCTGATGAGCGTCTTGCCCAGCAGGTCCAGCGCCTGCTGGCTGCCGGTGGTGACGATGAGGTTGTCGGCGGCCACGTCCTTTGCGCCCTTGCTGGCCATGAAGGCGGCCAGTTGTTCGCGCAACGGGTTGTAGCCCTCGGTCGCACCGTATTGCAGCGCGGCGCCGGGTTCTTCGGCCAGGGCGGCGTTGCTGGCAGCGCGGATGCCCTCCACGTCGAACATGGCGCTGTCAGGGAAGCCGCCCGCAAAGCTGATGATGCCGGGCTTGCCCAGCAGCTTGAAGAGTTCGCGGATGGCGGAGGTTTCTACGTTGTTCAGGCGGTCGGCGAATTGCATGGCGTGGGCAGAAGTTGGTGGCAAAGGATTCCGCATTGTCGCCAATTGCCGTGCAGGTTTCCTGCGGCTTAGACTGCGAGGGCAAAAACCTGGCCCACCGCACAACTACCGAGACTAACTATGCCCCTCGAAATCCGTCAGTTGCCCCGCATGCGCCTTGCCTATATGCGCCAGACAGGCCCTTATGGCCCCTCGCTCACGCAACTTTGGGAACGGTTCGGCCGCTGGTGCGAAGCAAATCGTTTGAGCGAGCCACGCCCCAAGTACTACGGCATCAGCCTGGACAACCCCGCATGCACCCCGCCCGCGCAATGCCGCTACGACGCCTGCGTGCAGGTGGGCGTGGGGCTGCGCACCGGCACGGAGGCCATGATCCAGGACTTTGCCGGTGGCGATTACGCCTGCCTGCGTTTCGTCGGTACCGGGCCGGAGATTGGCGCGGCCTGGGCCAGCATGATGGCCCCGGGCCAGATCCCCGCAGGTTGGGAAGCTGCCCCTCGGCCCGCCATCGAGGTCTACGACGAAGACTTTGCCGTCAACCCCGCCACCGGCGCGTTCCCCTGCTGGCTGTGCCTGGCGGTGCAGCGCACCCACTGAGGCAGTTCGTTCTAACCCTCGCGAAAACGATGCAGGCGCGGGCGCAGCCCCGCATGCCGCAGTACATAAACGACACAACCCGCCCCCATGAAGACGTCTGACATCGAGCCTTTCTTTGCCACCTTGAAGGCCGCCAACCCCATGCCCAACACGGAGCTCGAATACACGACGCCGTTCGAGCTGCTGGCTGCCGTGCTGCTGTCGGCCCAGGCCACGGACGTGGGCGTGAACAAGGCCACGCGCAAGCTGTTCCCGGTAGCGGGCACTCCGCAGGCCATCCTGGACCTGGGGCTTGAGCGACTGGAGGGCTATGTCAAGACCATCGGCCTGTACCGCACCAAGGCCAAGAACCTGATGGAGACCTGCCGCATCCTGGTGGAGCAGCATGGGGGCCAGGTACCGCGCACGCGCGAAGCCCTGGAAGCCCTGCCCGGTGTGGGCCGCAAAACGGCCAATGTGGTGCTGAACGTGGCCTTCGGCGAGCCGACCATGGCGGTCGATACGCACATCTTTCGCGTAAGCAACCGCACGGGCCTCGCGCCCGGCAAGAACCCGCTGGCGGTGGAACTGCAGCTGATGAAGCGCGTGCCCGCCGAGTATGCGGTGGATTCGCACCACTGGCTCATCCTGCACGGCCGCTACGTGTGCCAGGCACGCAAGCCGCGCTGCTGGGAGTGTGCGGTGAGCAGGTATTGCGACTACCAGCCGAAGACGTTGGCGCCTTGAGTTGAACGAACCAGGCAAATTGCTTCTTTTTTTATAGCAACTAGCGCTTATTGGTCAAGCGCTAGAACAGAAAATGCTTGGAACCTCCGTTAGCAAGCGACGGCATGTGCCCGCAGCCAGGCGGCAAAGGCCTCTTCGGTGATATCGCCAGCGGCAACAGCGAGCATGGTGACCACACACGATGCATCGTCAGCGTTAAGCCTCCAGCCATTGAGCCGCAGAAACAATTCGGCCGCCACATAGCCCGTTCGCTTGTTTCCATCAATAAACGGATGGTTGCGCGAAATTCCATAGCCATACGAGGCTGCCAGCGCGGCTGCATCAGGCGGCGGCTCGCCATAGTTGTTCAACTGCTGCGGCTTGCCCAGGGCCGAATCCAGCAAACCCGCATCGCGGACGCCTGTCCCGCCCCCATGTTCGGCCAGCTGCACTTCGTGGATGGCAATGATGACGGCGCGGTTCAGCCAGACCCATTCGCTCATTTGGCCAGCTCGTGCAGTACGGCCCGGCGCTCTTTCATGATCTCGCGCGCCACGCGCATCTGCGCTTCAAATTCGGGGTTGTGGGTGGTGATCCGCAAACCGTCAGGCGATTCCGTCACATACAGCTCGTCTCCCTTTTCCAGCTGCAACCGCGCCAGCAGTTCCTTTGGGAAAATCGCGCCGACAGAGTTGCCCACCTGGGTGAGTTTGAGAGTGTGCATGGGAAACCTCCGAGTAATTACAAACGTAATACTAGACTTTCTACCACCCCGCGTCAAACCACCCCGGCCACTCCCAGCGCTGTCATCTCCCCCGACACCCCCGCCCACGCCACATCGAATCCAGGCACTTTGCGCTCTGGAGGCACGGGGTGCGCACGCAGCGCCCAGGTGGCACCAGCCACCACACTATCGATCACCGGTACCGTCACCTGCGGCTGCACCAGAGCAGCCATGCCGGCCAGCCCCGCCCCGCCCAGGATGACGGCCTGCACACCCATTTGCCGCACCACGTCGCGGCAGGCCTGGGCAAGAAGCGTGCGGGCGGCTTCGGGGTCGGCGGCCAGTTGAGCGCCGGTGGGTGCCACGGTGTGGATTCCAGCCAGCGCGTGCGCGTGGCCCAGCGCCTGCGCCAAGCGCTGCAGCATGGGTCCCCAGCGCTCGCCGCCCGTAACGATGGCATAGCGCCCGTGGCGAGCGGCTTCGATGAAAGACGCTTCGGCCAGCCCAGTCACAGGCACGGGGCTGCTTTCGCGCAGCGCCATCAGGCCCGGGTCGCCAAAACAGCCTATCAGCACGGCATCAGGCTGCGGCTGGTGTTGTGACAGTTCATTCGCCCAGGCATCTAGCGCGGCGTGGGCCGCCACTGCATAGCTGGCCTCGCAGGCGATGTAGGGGGCGCCGAAACGCGCCGTGGCCGTGCGCACCGCTACATGCAAGCCCGATGCAGCCTGCACATGCCGCTGAAGCAAGTTGCTGACGCTGGCCGATGTATTGGGGTTGATGACGAGCAGTTGGCGCATAACAAGGTGGCAGGATTCAGGCGCCCAGCAGTTGCGCCAGGTCGGGCGTGTCGGCAGCCGGTGGCGTGAACTCCAGCTGCGTTTCAATGCGCGCCAAATGCTTGAGCATGAGGCGCGCGGCCTCGCGCGCATCGCGCAGGCGGATCGCATCAATCAACGCCCGGTGCTCGCGGCAGCCGCAGGCGGTGGCCTCTTCGCGTTCGCGCGCATGGCTGGGGCTGTAGGTCATGAGGATGAGCGAGGTGCGCGAGACCAGCTCTCGCAGGATGCGGCCTAACGTCTGGTGCCCCGCAGCCTGCGCAATATGCAGGTGAAAGTCGCCCGAGAGACGGATGGCGCGGCGCATGTCACCGCTCGCGCGGGCGGCCTCTTCGTCGTCGATGCAGGTGCGCAGCGCGGCGATGTCGGCATCGGTGGCATTGGCAATGAACAGCTCCACCAGGCGCGGTTCCAGCAGGCGGCGGGCCTCGAACACCTCCAGCGCCTCTTGCGGCGTGGGCTGGGCGATGGATGCGCCCCGGTTGGGTGTGAGCGTGACGACCTGTTCGTTGGCCAGCCGCACCAGCACGGGCCGCACGCGTGTGCGCGACACGCCAAAGGCCGCCGCCAGCTTGTCCTCCACCAGCTTGGTGCCGGGTGGCAGGCGGTGGTCGAGGATGGCCGAGATCATGCGGTCGTACATGTCGTTGTCGCTGAGCTGGCCTGTCGTGTCGGGCTGCACGGGCGGTTCGGTGACCGCAGCGCGCGCGCGCCGGGGCTTGGGGAGGGTGGTTGTCATAAGGGCGCCGTTTTTACCCCGAACGGCCCTTGCGCCTGCGGCCCAAGGCCCACACCAGCGCCAGCGTGATACCCATGACAACGAAGGAGACCACGGTGGTCAGCGTTCCCAGTGCGTAGATGGAGGGAGTGGTCACTGTGCTGGTGAGGCCCTGCAGCTCCAGCGGCAGCGTGTTCACGTCGCCAATGGCCTGCGAGGTGCGGGCGATCTCGTCCCAGCTGAGCGTGAAGCCGAACATGCCAATGCCCACGACCGAGGGAGCGATCAGCGGCAGCACCACATGCGCAAAGCCCTGCCAGGGCGTGGCGCCCAGGTCGCGTGCGGCTTCTTCGTACGCAGGGTTGAAGCGGTTGAACACCGCAAACATGATGAGCAGGCCAAACGGCAGCGTCCAGGTCAGGTGCGCGCCCAGGGCCGAGGTGAACAGGCCCAGCGACGTGCCGTAGCCCTCCAGCGCACTCTCCATGCCCAGCCATTCAAGGGCCGCCTTGATGCCGTTGTCGATGAGCCGGAACTCCAGCCCGATGCCCAGCGACACGATGATGGACGGCATGATGAGGCTGGCCACCACGATGAAGAACAGCGTGTTGCCGCCCGCCAGCCGCTTGCGAAACGCCAGACCGGCCAGCACCGACAGCACCACCGTGCACAGCATCACCGCCACACCCAGACCCAGTGAGCGCCACAGCGCCGCGCCGATGTCCACCACGCCCAGCCCTTCGGCCAGCTTGGAGAACCAGTGCAGCGACACGCCGCGCATGGGGAAGGTCAGCCCGCCCTCGGGGCCCTGGAAGCTCAGGATGAAGATGACGAACATGGGCCCGTACATGAACAGCACGAACAGCGCAAAGAAGATGGCCAGGGGCCAGAAGCTGGCGGGACGAGATTCACGGACTTTCATCTCACAGCTCCTTGCGAATGTCGACGAGGCGCGTGAGGCCCCAGATGATCATCAGCACCACGGCCAGCAGGATCACGGCATTGGCCGCCGCCAGCGGGAACTGCAGGTAGGACGTCTGCACCTGGATGATCTTGCCGATGGAGGCGATCTGCTGGCCGCCCATCACACCGATGGTGACGAAGTCGCCCATGACGATGGTGATGACAAAGATCGAGCCGATGATGATGCCGGTGCGCGACAGCGGGACGATCACGTTCCACAGCGTCTGCCAGCCACTCGCACCGCTGTCGCTGGCGGCCTCGATGAGGCTGCGGTCGATGCGCATCATGCTGTTGAAGATAGGCACGATCATGAACATGGTGTAGAGGTGCACAAAGGCCAGCACCACCGAGAAGTCCGAGAACAGCAGCCACTCCACAGGTGTTTCGATGAGGTTCATGCCCATCAGCGTTTGGTTGACCAGCCCATTGCGTCCCAGCAGCGGCACCCACGAGATCATGCGGATCACATTCGATGTCCAGAACGGAATGGTGCACAGCACGAACAGCAGCGTCTGCATGCCCGAAGAGCGCACATGGAAAGCCAAAAAATAGGCCACGGTGAAGCCGATCACCAGTGTGATCAGCCACACCAAAAAACTGAACTTGAGCGTGGAGTAATACGTCTTGAGCGTGACACACAGGCCCTCCGACGCATCACCACAGCCCGCGAAGATCGACACGTAGTTCTTGAACGTGAAGCCCGGCAACAGCTCGTACTCATTGAAGTCCCAGAAGCTGACCATCACGATCAGCGCCAGCGGAATCAGAAAAAACAGCGCGAACACCAGCGTGAACGGCGCGGCCTGCCACCAGGCGGCAATGCTACGACCGGGGACGGCTGCAGCAGGTAAGGACGGGGTGGTGGTGCTCATGGTGTTTGCAATCAATGAATCCAAAGGTCTACCGTTCGGCGCTTGCTCTTGAGACTGGCGCTGCCCAAGGCCAGTGCCCCCGTGCAAGGGCCGCCCCGCCGCACCGGGGGCGTCCCCCTCCCGACCCGCGCAGCGGGTCGAGAGAGGGGGAAGGCGCGCAGCGCCTCAGGGGGTGAAACCTCTACTACGCCGCGACGAACTCATTCCACTTCTGCACCATGTAGTTGTTCTCGTCCATCAGCGCATTCCAGCAGGCAATACCGCCCATGCGCGACTCATAACTGCCGCCGTCGCGCACTGCACCGGCCTTGGCGAGCACATCGCCATTGGGGCTCTTGATGTCCTGCGTGGCGGGCTTGCCTTCCATCCAGTAGGCCCACTCGTAGGCTTCCATCTTGGACTTGGCGGTCTCCAGCACGGCGCTGTAGTAGCCCTGGCGGTTCAGGTAGGCACCAGCCCAGCCGTCCAGGAACCAGTTGATGAACTCGTACGCGCCATCGAGCTTGCGGCCGCTCAGCGTGGCCGGCAGGCCAAAGCCGGCGGCCCAGGCGCGATAGCCTTCTTTCAGGGGCTGGAAGTTGCAGGCAATGCCCTTGGTGCGCACGGCCGTCACAGCCGGGCTCCACATCGACTGAATCACCACCTCGCCCGATGCCATGAGGTTCACCGACTCGTTGAAGTCCTTCCACAGCGCGCGGAACTGGCCCTGCTTCTTGGCTTCGATCAGGGTCTTGATCGTGAGATCAATCTCCTTCTTGGTCATGTTGCCCTTGTCGGGGTACTTGTAGATGCCCATGGCCTCAACCACCATGGCGGCGTCCATGATGCCGATGGAGGGGATGTTCAAAATCGCGGTCTTGCCCTTGAACTCGGGGTTGAGCAGCTCGGCCCAGGAGTTGATGGGGCGCTTGATCAGGTCGGGGCGGATGCCCAGCGTGTC
The DNA here is from genome assembly GCF_916855635.1 of Acidovorax sp. Leaf73. Taxonomy (NCBI): domain Bacteria; kingdom Pseudomonadati; phylum Pseudomonadota; class Betaproteobacteria; order Burkholderiales; family Comamonadaceae; genus Acidovorax; species Acidovorax sp. Leaf73. The sequence continues at coordinate 318,681 of NZ_CAKASI010000001.1, read as the reverse complement.
AGCGTTGTACACGGTGGGGATCAGGCTCATGAACTGCGTGGGCGCAGTCGCAAATTTCTTGGACTTTTCGCCCTCCAGGTAGATCACCTTCTTGGGCGCCGTGCCCTGGTCGCCCACGGCTTTGCCGGCCACCTGGCCGGTGGTGAACAGCGTGGTGATCTTGTCGGCGTTCTTGATGCGCTTGGTGTCTATGCCCTTGAGGTTGCCGGTGGGCACGATCTTTTTCAGCGAGAAGTACTCGGTGTCGATCAGGTCAAAGCTGTTGGGCGCGGTGACGGCGCGCTTGGTCACGTCGTCCGTGGTCACGGCCACGTACTGGATCTCGATGCCGGTGTCGGCCTTGAACTTCTCGGCAATCGCCTTGTCCTGGTTCACCGCCGTGCCCAGGTAGCGCAGCACGATCTTTTCCTGCGAATGCACGGCCGGGAACATGCCAGCGGCCAGGATGCCCGCCGTGCCCTTGAGCAGCGAGCGGCGAGCCACACCAGTGGCTTCACGGACAACGCCAGTGGCATCGGAGACAACAACAGGGGAATCAGCACGGGAAGCATCGGACATGGGAAAACTCCTTGGGTTGCGGAAGGGGACGGGTGAAAAAAGAGGAGGCGTTGCGAGGCGGTCAAGCGGCTACGGCCATTGCGGGAGTGGGCACAGACAGCGGGTGCGCCTGGTCGGGCGTCCAATGCAGTTGCACGCCCTGCCCCACCTGGTAAGGCTGCGCGGCAAACGCGGCCTCGGACACCATCACCGAGTACGCCGCCGTGGCGTTGGCCGACAAGGCCACGCCCTGCTTTTGCAGGCCCAGCAGCACGTAGGTGCCCTGGTACTCCACATCGGTCACCACGGCCTGCATGCACTGGGCACCCCAGGGCAGCTCGGCACTGGCGGGGGCAATCTGCAGGTGGTCGGTGCGCACGCCCACCCTGCCTTCGGGCGTGTCGATCACGTTGTGCCCACCCATGAAGCGCGCCACGAATTCGCTGGCGGGCCTGTTGTAGACCTCGTGGGGTGAACCCACCTGCTCAATCACGCCGTGGTTCATTACCACCATGGTGTCGGCCAGGGCCATGGCCTCTTCCTGGCTGTGGGTCACGTGGATAAACGTCAGGCCCAGCTCTTTTTGCCAGCGGCGCAGCTCGGCACGCATCTGGATGCGCAGGAAGGGGTCGAGCGCGGACAGCGGCTCGTCGAGCAGCAGCACGCGCGGCTGGGTGATGAGGGCCCGCGCCAGCGCTACGCGCTGCTGCTGCCCGCCAGAGAGTTCGGCGGGCTTTCGCTCGGCCAGGTGGCCCATCGCGACGCGCTCCAGCAGGTCACGCGCCTTGGCCTGGCGCTCGGCCTTGGCTACGCCCTTCATCTTGAGGCTGAAAGCCACGTTGTCCAGCGCAGACAGGTGCGGGAACAGCGCAAAGCTCTGGAACATCATGGCCGTGCCGCGCGCGGCGGCGGGCAGGTCAGTGATGTTGCGGTTCTCCAGCAGGATGTCGCCGCTGGTCACCGACTCGTGCCCTGCGATCATGCGCAGCGTGGTGCTCTTGCCGCAGCCCGAGGGGCCCAGCAGGCAGCAGTAGCTCCCGCTGGCAATGCGAAGGTTTATCGCATCCACCGCCGGCTTGCCCTGGGCGTAGCGTTTGGTGAGGGCGACGATCTCGATGGCGGCCGGAGTCGGCTCGGGGGTGAGGCTTTGCATGAACCTGCCGTACGCAAAGCCTGTGCCAACTTTGTACACAATGTTTTATTTGTTTTGCATACAAAATGCACCACCACTGTGCGCGGCCACACCTGCACCAAAGCGCTTGTGCACCACAGTCGGCCCAGACGCAGCTCGTTATGGTGCACACGGTGCACTGCGGGATTTAGTAAATCACCCTACGTCCGCACGCAGGTGCGTGGCTATACTGGCCTCGGCATCAAGAAACAATTTCTTACGTACAGCCCTTCCGCGCTCGCCGCATGAACCTCGACCCACGCTCGATGATTGCCATGGCGGGCTTCATGTCCGCCATCATGGCCATCGTGCTGCTGTTCATGCGGCGCTACTACCCGCCTTCCATCCGCGGCGTGGGCGCCTGGGCCGCAGCGCCGCTGCTGTGGCTGGTGTCCACCGTGCTGTTCGGTGCGCGCGGACTCATTCCGGACTGGCTCAGCCTGGTGCTCGCCAACCAACTGCTGGTGCTGGGCACCGTCACCTACTACATGGGCACGCGCAGCTTCATGGGGCAGCCAACCGTCTGGCGGCCCTGGAACTGGCTGATGGTGGGCACCACACTGGTGTTCATCGTGCTCACTTACTGGGAGCCCAACTACGCCATGCGGGTCGGCTTCTTCACGGTGGTCATGGAGGTGATCTACATCGCACAGATGCGCTTCATGCTGCGCCACGGTGGGCGCAACTTCCCCGTGCGGCTGGTGGAGGTGGTGCTGGCCCTGCACATGGCGGTGCTGGCCGTGCGGCTGATCTCGATCGTGACCGGGAATGCCGGTGCCGACCTGATGGAGCCTTCGCTGTTCCAGACGCTGTACATCGGGGCCTATGTGATCACAGTGCTCATGCTGTCCATCGGCGCGGTGCTCATGGCCACCGACCGCCTGCGTACCGAGCTGGAACACCTGGCCACCCACGACTCCCTTACCAACACACTGAACCGCCGAGCGCTGCTGCAGCGCTGCGATGAAGAGCTGGAGCGCGCACAGCGCTACGGCAACGGGCCGTCCATCATGATGGTGGACCTGGACAACTTCAAGGCCGTGAACGACACCCGGGGCCACCAGCATGGCGATGCGGTGCTGGTGCATTTTGCAGAATGCACCCGCCAGGTGCTGCGCCGCGCGGATCGGCTGGGGCGGTACGGCGGCGAGGAGTTTCTGGTGCTGCTACCAGACGCAGACACTGCCGCCGCCCAGGGCGTGGCCCAGCGCATCCACGCCACGCTGTCCGCCGGCCATCCCCTGGACTGCGAGGTCAGCATCGGGCTGACCAGCTGGACCGGCCCCCACGAAACGCTGGATGCCATGCTGTCGCGTGCCGATGCGGCGCTGTACCGAGCCAAGAACGAGGGGCGCAACCGGACCTGCATCGCTTGATACGACGCAGGGAAGTCCAGCAGGTTCAAGCCGTCTGCGTGGCCACACCGGCCGATTCAAAGCTCGCCATTTCTGCCAGCACCGCGCAGGACGACTGCAACAGCGGCCACGCCAACGCAGCGCCCGAACCCTCGCCCAGGCGCAGGCCCAGGTCCAGCAGCGGTTCGGCCTGCATTTGCGCCAGCATGAGGCTGTGGCCGCGCTCGCCCGAGCGGTGCGCAAACACGCAGCGCTGCAGCACCGCAGGCTGCAGACGGCTGGCTACCAGCACGGCAGCGCTGGTGATAAAGCCATCCACCACAATCACGCGCCGCTCAAGCGCTGCCTGCAACACAGCGCCCACCAGCGTGGCCACCTCATAGCCGCCCAGCGCGGCCAATGCGGCCAGCGGCGTGGTGGCCTCGGCATTCGCGTCCAGCGCCTGCTGCAACACGGCGCGTTTGCGCTCGATGCCTGCAGCATCCAGGCCCGTGCCAGCGCCCGTGACGTCCGCCAGGGGCAGGCCCGCCAGGCGCGCCAGCAGCAGCGATGCGACCGAGGTGTTGGCAATGCCCATCTCGCCGAGCAGCAGCACATTGCCGGGCACGACGCGCACCACCTCTATACCGTTGGTGATCGCTTGAGCGCATTGCTCCGCAGTCATGGCTGGGCCGACCGACGCGTCGGCCGTGCCGGGCGCCACCTTGCGCAGCAGCAACTGGGGCGCGCCCGGGGCGGCATCGCGCGGCGCGATGGGCTTGGCCACGCCGCAGTCCACCACGGTGAGGGCCAGGCCGTGTTGGCGAGCCAGCACGCTCACGGCAGCGCCACCGGCCAGAAAGTTCTCCACCATCTGCCAGGTCACGTCACTGGGGAAGGCCGACACCCCCTTGGCCGCCAGGCCATGGTCGCCCGCGCACACCAGCATTTGCGGCTGCAGCAGCGCGGGGGCCTCGGTGCCCAGCACCTGGCCGATGCGCAGGGCCAGCGACTCCAGCCGACCCAGTGAACCGAGCGGTTTGGTCTTGTTGTCGAGCAGGTGCTGCAGACGGGCGGTCAACGGAGCGTCGGAAATATCGGCGATGGCGGGGACGGTGAACTGGGCCAGGGAGTGCATGGTGTGTGAGACAACAGAATGAAAAAGGAAACAGGAAGGGCTGAAGGCCGTGGGCAACAGCACTCAGGCGGTGGCCGGATCTGGGGCGATCAACGCCCGCAGCGCACCGGGCACAAAGCTGGCGTCCGCCATGCGGGCCAGCCCTTCAAACACCGCATCGAGCGTGGGCACGGGCGCCGCACCCACACGGCCAAACAGGGCCTGCAGCGCAGCAGGGTCTTCCAGCAAGCCATGCAGGTACACACCCAGCACGTTGCCTGCCGGGTTCTGCCAGGCGATGCCGGGGATGACCTCGCGCGCCACATCGCCCTTGGCAGCCATGGCCGGGTGCTGGGCGGTCTGGCCGTGGTGGATTTCGTAGCCCGTGACAGACACACCCGCCAGCGCAGCCCAGGCCCCCAACACCGCACCAAAATGCGCCTGGGTGCGTTGCACGGTCTTGGCAACCTCGAAGGTGGTGACCAGCGGCAGCAGGCCCAGGCCCGGCGCATTGCCGTCGATGCCTGCGGTGTCAATCAGCGCCTCGCCCAGCATCTGCAGGCCGCCACACACGCCCAGCACCGTGCCGCCCTGCTCCGCGTGATGGGCAACAGCCTGGTCCAGCCCTTGCGCGCGCAGCCAGGCTAGGTCGGAGGCGGTGGCCTTGGAGCCGGGCAACACCACCCAATCGGTGGGCTTCAACCCGCCCAGGTCGGCCGGGCTGCGCGCCCACAGCAGGCGCACGCCGGGCACGTTCTTGAGCGGCTGGAACTCGTCGAGGTTGCTGATGCGCGGGTAGGCCACCACGGCCACCGTGGTGTGCACCGCGCCCGCTGACAACGTGCGGTCATCGAACACGCCGTCTTCCTCGGGCAGGCCGTGGCGCCATTGCATGGGGATGGTGGCCACAGTGGGCACGCCGGTCAGGTCTTGCAGCATCTGCGGCGCAGGGGCCAGCAGGCTGGCATCACCGCGAAACTTGTTGAGCACAAAGCCATGGATCAGCGCGCGCTCGTCCTCGGGCAGCAGTGCCCAGGTGCCGTACAGGTGGGCGAACGCGCCGCCCCGGTCGATGTCCGTCACCAGCAGGCAGCGCGCATCGGCATGGCGGGCCACGCGCATGTTGACGATGTCGCTGGCATGCAGGTTGATCTCTGCGGGCGAACCTGCGCCCTCGATCACCACCACGTCGTTCTCGGCACGCAGTGCATCCAGCGCAGCCGCGATCTGCGGCCACACCTTTTCGCTGCGGCCGCGCCAGGGCATGGCGGTCAGCTCGGCGCTCACCTGCCCCATCAGCACGACCTGGCTGTGCGTGTCGGCCTCGGGCTTGAGCAGCAGCGGGTTCATGCGCACCTCAGGCTCGGCACGCGCAGCCAGGGCCTGGAAATACTGGGCGCTGCCGATTTCACCCATCACACCCGCAGGGCCAGGCACCACACGTGCGTTGTTGCTCATGTTCTGCGCCTTGAACGGCGCGACCTTGAGGCCCAGGTTGCTGTAGTAACGGCACAGCGCCGTGGTGAGCCAGCTTTTGCCCGCGCCGCTGGTAGTGCCCAGCACCATCACACAACGGGCCAATTGGGGAGCAGAGTTTTCAGTCAAGGCAGTGGGCGGACCATGCGGTCCATGATGTGTTCAAGTGCTGCAGCCGCATCGGTGCAGCGGCCCGTGTGCACGGGCGAGGTCTGGATGATGGCGCTGCGTTTGGCGGTGAGCCAGTGAAAGCGCTGGCGGTACGGCAGGCGCGCAATGGGGCCACAGCCTTCGTCGCCCGCACAGATGGCCACGATGGCGGCCAGGTGGCGGCGCACGGCGTCAATGTCGGCGTGCGGGTCCATGGCCAGCAGGCGCGCCTCGTCGAGCGCGATGGCAGCCTGGAGAAAGCCGGTGCGCTGGCACGAGAGGATCACGCCCGCGTTGATGAATTCCTCGCGCTCCACGCGCGGCACCACGCGCACGATGGCGTAGTCGTACACCTCAGGCGCGTGCATCGACGGCCTCCTTCAACGCATTCACCCAGATGGCGCGCCCAGCCAGACGGGCGCAGAAGTAGTCCACATAGGCCTGGCGGTGGGTGGCGGCGGCGGTCAGCAGACCTTCTTCGTGGTCGGCACCGGCCAGCAACAAGAACTCATCGGGCACCTCGGCCAGGATGCCCGCCACCACCTCGGGCGTGAGGCGCGCGGCCAGCTCGGCATCCACCTGCGCGAGCAGCGTGGCCCGGGCCAGCAGCACATGGTCGGCAATGGGCGCAAAAGGTTTGGCGGGCAGGGCCACCGTGCCGTTCCAGGCGTGGTGAAAGGTCAGCGCCGCACCGTGGTCGATGAGCCAGGGCTGGCGGTGCCACATCAGCAGATTGGTGTTGCGCGCGGTGCGGTCCACATTGCCCACCAAGGCATCGAACCACACGAGGCGCGAGGCAAAATCATCCGACACGACATCCACCGCCGGGTCGAAATTGAGCGCGCCCGACAGGTAATCCAGCCCCACGTTCAGGCCACCGCTGGCGCGCACCAGGTCCTGGATCTCCGGGTCGGGCTCGGTCTGCGCCAGGGCGGGGTCGAGCAGGGCCAGCACGATGTCGGGCACGGGCAGGCCCAGCGCACGGGCGATGCCACCCGCGATCATTTCAGCCAGCAGGGCGCGCACGCCCTGCCCTGCGCCACGGAACTTGAGCACGTAGGTGCCCAGGTCGTCGCCTTCGACGATGGCGGGCATGGAGCCACCTTCACGCAGCGGCGTGACGTAGCGATTGACGGTGATGGTTCTCACAAGGTCTCCCTCGATCCGATGGAATGCGGGATGGTACGGCCCGGCAGCGCCTGCCATGCGGCCTGCAGCGCATCTTGTGCCGCGGGCGCCAGCACCCCCAGGCGCACGGTGCCGTGGAGGCCGAACGACGTCGCATCCCGCAGCTTGATGCCGCTGGCTCGCAGCGCGGCCAGATCGCTTTGCAACGTGTTGGTGGCGGGCTGCGCGCAGAAATAGTTGGCCAGGCTGCCGGCGTGCAAGGCCCAGCCCAGGTCGATACACAGAGCCTGCTGGCGAGCCTTCCAGTCGCGCAGGGTGCGCAGGCTGTGCACCAGCCATTGCTGCACGGTGGCCTGCGTCCACGCCTGCAGCAGTGCCACGCCGTGGGCACCCACGGGCCAGGAAGACGCCAGGGCCGTCAGTCCCAGCGCCTGCTCTTCACAGTCTGGCGGCGCAATCGCATAGGCGGCACGTACACCCGTCAGCCCCAGGGCCTTGTTGGGGGTCCAGAGCTGCCAGCAGGCCGATGGCAGGTACGGCTGCGGTGCGCCGGTCCATGCGCCCTCGGGGTCCAACCTCAGGGGGACATACGCGCAGTCGAGCACACGCCAGGCAGCAGCATCGCCCGGCCGCCAAGCGCCCAGCGCGGGATCTTCCAGCCCCAAAGGGCTCGACGGCTCGCACGCCCATTGCAAACCCGCCGCGGCACCACCGCTGCGCAGCACATCCAGCCCCCGCACCTGCGCAGCCTGAGCATAGTCGCCATAGCTGTGCGGCGGCACCGCCACCTGCACTGCGCCCTGCTGTGCGGCCAGCGCAGTGGTGCGGTGGATGAACTCGCTGGCACTGGCCGCCAGCACGATGCGCCCTGGCGATACACCGTGGAAGGCGCCCAGTGCCTCGCGCAGCGCCGTGTAGGCCGGGTCAGGGTAGCGCGTGGCATCGGCCGACTGGAGGGCGCGCAGCGCCTCCGGGCAGGGCCCGCAGGCGTTGCTGTTGGTCGAAAAATCAAACACCGGGATGCCCGCAGCGTCCGGCCCACCATGCAATTGCACAGGCAAGCAAAAAGGACCTGGGAATGTCATGCATGCACCCAGGCAAAGGCAACCAGGACCAGCAGCTGAAGGGCAGCCGCCACCGGCACCATCGCCAGCACCACCTGCGTGCCCAGGCGCGCGGCACGCCGCGTATCGAGTGGCCCAACCCGGTGGCCCTTGCTGTGCAGCGTGTACACACCCGGCTTGGCCAGGCGCACGTTCAACGCCAGTGCCATGGCCGCCATGGGCCAGCCGCTGTTGGGGGATGGCGTCTTGCGCGCCTGGCGGGCGAGAGTGGAAAAAGGCAGGCCCTTGGCGACCACCGACAACAACAAGGCGGTGATGCGTGCAGGCACCCACGACAGCACGTCGTCCGCCCGCGCCGCCCACTTGCCCGCCCATTGCCAGTACCGCCCGCCGCGCATGCCCGGGTAACCCCACATGGCATCGGCCGTATTGGCAAAGCGGTACAGCGCAGCGCCCGGCAGGCCCAGCAGCGCAAACCAGAACAACGGCGCCACCACGGAGTCGTTGAGGTTCTCGGCCAGCGACTCGATGGCCGATTCGCGCACTTGAACGGCGGTGAGCGCGCTTACATCCCGGCTCACCAGCCGGGCCAGCTGCGCACGCCCGGCAGGCAGCGATTGGCCTAGCGCCACCTCCACCGCCAGCACTTCATCGTGCAGCATGCGCCAGGCCAGCAGGGGCTTGAGCAGCAGTGCCAGCAACGCCGCCGCCACAAAACCGTGCAGCATCAGCACCAGCTTCTGCGCCGCCCAACCGAGTATAAAAACAATAGCAGCCAGCGCACACCAGACAAGCGCTGCGCGCCAAAATAGCTTGAAATCTCGGGCCACTGGCATCCGGGGCGCCAAGCGCTCACCCCACCACTGCAGCGCCCGCCCCATCCAGACCACCGGGTGCCAGGCAGCGGGCGGCTCGCCCAGCCACCAGTCCACCGCCAGCGCCAGCAGCGGCACGCCGATCCACACCGCCACCATGGGCCAGCCCCCGGCGGGTGTGAGCAACAAAAGCCAGTGGTCGGACACGGCGGCCTCACTAATCTTCGATGCCGCGCTGCGCGGGAATGCCCGCCTTGAACGCGTGCTTGATCAGCTGCATCTCGGTCACGGTGTCGGCCAGCTCAATGATCTCGGGCGGGCAGCGACGGCCGGTGAGGCACACGTGCACGTCCTTGGGGCGATCGCGCAGGGTCTGCAACACGCCGTCGAGCGGCAGCCAGCCGTAGATCAGCGGGTAGGTGATCTCGTCCAGCACCACCAGGAAATGCTCGCCCGACAGGATGGCGGCGCGCGCCTTTTCCCAGCCGTCGCGCGCGAGCTGGGCCGAGTGCTCCAGGTCTTTGCTCTTCCAGCTGAAGCCGTCGCCCAGCCCCTCGATGGGCAGGCCAATCTGCTCGAACATGCGGTGCTCGCCAAAACGCGCGGTGGGCACCTTCATGAACTGGAAGATCTTCACAGCCTTGCCCCGGCCATGGGCGCGCAGCGCCAGGCCAAAGGCGGCCGTGCTTTTGCCCTTGCCGTCGCCGGTGTTGACGATGATGAGGCCCCGGCGTTCGCCCTCGGGCTTTTCGTAGCGTTTTTCGGTCGGCGGGGTTTCGATCTGCATGGTGTCGATTCTTTCAGAGAGGCCAGGCATCACACGCCGGCCGGTTGCAACGGGGAAGACAACGAGGACGGACGGCGCGCCTGCCACGCGGCGCCCGCCATCGCCACCAGGGCCATGACCAGCAGGGCCACGATGCCGGCCATGCGCTCCACGGGGCTGGGCTCGGTGGCGCTGTCAGAAGGGGCTGGCTCGGGCTGCCGCTCCAGCAACACGCCCATGGTAGGCACGGCGGGCGCGGAGGGTGGTGCTTCTGCCTGGGCGGGCGGCGCGGGCAGGTCAGCGGCGGCGGGCGCAGGCTGTGGCGCTGCCAGGGCTGGCGACTGCGGCGCGGCAATGGCCATACCAGCAGGCGGGGTCAGCTCTACGGACTCACCACGAGCAGCTCGCTCCACCCAGCGGCGCACGCTGGGCAGCTCGGCCGCCAGCGGCGCGGCACGCGTCAGCTCCTGGTACATCTGCGCCAGTTGTTTTTGCGTGTCGGCATCGGCCTGCCAGTAGCCCTGGCGCTGCGCCTGCACCAGGCGCTCCAGCGACTGGGCATAGGCCTGCGGGTGTTCCTTGAGCCACTCGGGCAGGCCCAGCTGGTGCTTGTCGCGCACCAGCACGTCATAAAAGCTTTGCCAATGGTCGCTGCGCACCGTGTCGGGCGCGACGGCCTGCCAGCCCCAGGCGAACTGCACGGCCTTGAGCACCTGCAGCGTGCCCGAATAGCCCTCGGCCTTCTGCGCCTGGAGCCAGCCCGGGTGCAGGTAGCGCGACTGCATCTCCAGCGCAATGGCGCGCTGTGCAGTTTCGGTGGTGGGCTCGCTTACATCCTGCAGCTGGGCCACATGCAACTCCAGCCCCTGCGGGCGCCCGGCCACGCGGGCGGCCGCCGACAGACCGCCCAGGTACTGGAACGGGTCGTCCGAGCTGACCATGGCATACAGATGCGAGCTGCGCGACAGGATGGCGGCATCGGTGCGGCGCAGGTGGGCACCCAATGCCTGGGCCGCCACACCGCCCGCCACGCCGGTCACGGGCTCGCCCTCCAGATATGGCTGGCTCATGCGTTCGAGGAACATCTGGCCCAGGCGCGCATCGTTGGTTTGCAAGCCGTCGCTTTGCACCGCGTCCGACAGGCCGGTGCCATAGTCGCCCACCGCATTGCCGAACGAGCGCACGCGCGCCAGTTGCTCGGCCTGCGCGCGGGGCACGCCCTGCTTGCGCAGCTCCTGGCCGATCTGCGCGGTGTTGCGCGCGATCACATTGCCGGGCTCGGCCGTGGCGGCCTGGGCCACCGCACGGTCCAGCAAGCCCATCAGCGCGGGGAACTGGTCGCGGTAGGAGCCGGTGATGCTCATGAGCACATCGACGCGCGGGCGCTTGAGCTCATCGGCGGCAATGGTCTCCACGCGCACCGGGCGGCCCGAGTCGTCCCACACCGGGCGCATGCCCAGCGCCACAAGCGCCTGCGCTTCCATGATGCCCTGGTGGCGCAGCGTTTCGCCCGCCCACAGCGACAGCGCCATACGCTCTGGCGCCCGGCCGCCGTGGCGCGCCTGGTAGTCCTTGAACCAGTCGTTGAACAGCGTCTGCGCCACCGCATAGGCCTGGCGCGTGGGCAGGCGGCTCGGGTCCAGCCCCGTGAGGTTGCGGCCCGTGGGCAGGCTGTCGGGGTTGCGGATGGGATCGCCGCCGTAAGCAGCGGGCCGGTAGCGCCCTTCCAGCGCAGCCAGCAAGCCGGGTAGCTCGCCCTCCGTGGCCAGCAGGCGCTCCAGCTCTTGCGCGCGCTGTGCCAGTTGCAGCAGCGCTGACGTATCGATGGGCTTGCGTGCTGCACGGTTAGGAACGTAGTCGTCCGCGCGGACCAGGCTGTCCTGGGCACCGGCGTCAGGCAGCGTGGGGCGCAGGTCCAGCACGCTGGCAGCCTCGACGTCCTTCAAGGCCACCTCCAGCCAGCGCGCGGGGCGCGCTGCCAGCACCGCATCGTGCTTGATGAGAAAAGCCTCATCGATGTCCTCGCCCAGCGCCTCGATCAGCGGCTTGCGCAGCGCCTGCAGAATGGTCTCGCGCCGCTGCTCGGGCGCGGGCACGCGGCCGAACACGGCCAGGCCCTTGGGCTGCGAACTTTGTGCGAGCTGGTCCAGGTAGGGGTGCAGGATTTCAAGAAAGCCGCTGAAATCGGCCGCGATGCGCCCGGCGCTCCAGCCCAGGTCGCGGTGCAACTGGTGCTCCACAAACTGCGCCACCAGCTGCTTTTCGAGCGCGCGGCGCGTGGGGCCTTCGTCCACCGTTTCCCACTCGTGCATCACCTCGTGCATGTGGGCCATGCGCGCCTCGAAGCCTGCCGGGGCGAACACGGGCGTGCGGTGGCTCACCAGCACGGCGCGGCCCCGGCGCTTGGCCGTGAGGGCCTCGCCCAGGTTGTCCACGATGTAGGGATAGACCACGGGCAGATCGCCCAGGGGCAGCAGCGCGTCGTCGTGCACATCGAGCGCGCGCGCCTTGCCACCGGCCCATTCCTGCGTGCCGTGCGTGCCGAAGTGGATGAGCGCATCGGCCTCCAGCTGCGCCCACAGATACACCGCGAGGTAGTGGTGCGACAACGGCGCCTTGGACTTGTGCATGAACGGGTTCTGGCCCAGGCGCAGCGTTTCTTCGCGCGGGGGCTGGGGCAATACCGAGAGCTTGCCCACCTGCAGACGCGGGATGGCGAACACTTTTTCGCCCTGCCACTCGACCACGTAGCGGCTCTTTTCGGGCGCGCCCCAGTGCGCGTTCATGCGCTCGCGCACGGCCTTTGGCAGCGTGGCCAGGTGCTGCTCATAACGCACCAGTGGCAGCGCGGCGGCCTGTCCGTTTTGCAGCAGCGCGCGCACATCAGCACCGGGGTAGTAGGCGGCCAGCAGCGGCTTGAGCCCGTCGATCCAGCCCTGCTCGGGCACCTGCTGCGTGCGGTAGCCTGCCTGGGCCAGGCCGCCCGACACCTGCTCCAGGCTGCGCGGCACGTTGAGGAACGAGGCACCGAAGTTGGTGCCGCCCGGCGGGTAGTTGTAGACCATGGCCACCAGGCGCTTGTCTGCTGCCGGTTTGGTCTGCAGCGCGATCAGGCGCCGTGCCTTGGCGGCCACGGCCTGGGCCTGGCGTTCGATGAGGCGGAAGTCCCGGCCCTCGGCGCCGTGGGCGGCGACCAGGATGGGATCGATGGCGCCTGCCGCCTCGGGCTGCGCCAGATAGAACGGCACATCGGAGAGCGACAGGCCCGTATCGCTGGCATCCCACGCAGCGGCATCGCCCGCGCGGTAAGGCTGCGTGCCCAGCAGGGGCACGCCCCAGCGGGCCAACAGCGGCTGCAGCGCAGCGGCCTGGGACACGAGCTGGTGCAGCACCAGGGCCGAGGCATGCAGGCGGCCGGGGCCGCTGCCTCCTTCAGTGGGCAGCTCCAGCACCTCGGCCAGCGTCTGCGCCGTGACCTGCTGGCCAAAGGCCGCATAAGCGAACAGACCCTGCTGGCGGAAGGTGCGCAGCCAGGCATCGAGCCACTCGGTACTGCCATCCACAAAATGGTGGCGGTGCACCAGCACGGCCACGGCGGGCAGGCTGCGCAGCGCGGGCTGGCCCTGGCGCCAGGCCTCCAGCGCTGCGGCGTTGGGCAGCAGGCGGGGCGCGTCGGGGTGGTAGATACCCCGGGGGGGCAGGATGTCGGGCGCGGGCAAAGCAGGCATGGCAGCACCCGCCACGGTGGCACGCGCCAGGGCAATGGCGTTCTTCAGGTTGCGCGGGCCACCGGCCTGCAGGTAGGCCACCATACGGGCAGGCGCATCCAGCGCAGACAGGTCGACGGCGGGCGTGCCCGCAGGCACCCAGACCACGCGGCCAAGGGTGCGCACAGCACGCGCATCGAGTTGCGGCCCCGCCATGCGGCGCAAGCGCGCCTCCACGCTGGCATGCGGTGCATCCACCCACACCATGGCGGCGCCTGCCAGTGCGCGCTCCAGCTTCTGGGCCTGGGCCGCGTCGAGCACCGCCGGGCCGGCCAGCGGGTAATCGATGTGCACAAAGCCCAGGCCCGCGTCGGAGGCCAGGCGCTGCACCATGGCCGTGCGCGGGGCGGTGGTGATGTCGGAGGTGAGCCACAGCAGCACGGGCGCAGACTGCGCGGCCTGCACCAGCGGCGCAGCCAGCAGCAGGCACCACAGTGCCGCGCGCAAGATCAGTGCCTTCATGGCTTGGCGGGTGCCGGCGTGGCGGAGCCACCCGCGCCACCGGCCGAAGCGCTGGCAGGAGCAGCGCCCGTTTCAGGGATGTAGACGATATTGCCGTCTTCGAGCTTGTAGGCCACGCCCGCACGCACGCCCTGCCCTTGCGCCGCGCTGCCTGCACCCTTGAAGCGCACTTCCTTGCCCTGCTCGCGCACCACCACTTCCATGTCGGGCTGGCCCGCATTGCGGATGATGGTCACGCTTTCATTGGCACTCGTCTGCCTTTGCACGGCCACGGCCGTGAGCAGTGCCACCACCAGCACCAGGAACACGTCCACCAGGTTCACGGCGGACAGCATCGGGTCGTCGTCGTCCTCAGCCAGGACGCTCAGGTGCTTCAGCGTCATTGCGCCACCCCGCGCTCCTTGCGCACCACCAGCAGTTCGGCCAGCAGCCAGCGGCGGCGCACCGAGTACACCACCAGGCCCACCGACGCAGCCGCCAGCGCCAGCACCACGCCCGCAAAGGCGCCGCTGAAAACGGCCAGCGCCTGCTGGCCGTTGCCCGCGGCCACGCTTTGCAGCGCGGGGCCCAGCGGGATCATCGTGGCGATCAGCCCCAGCATGGGCGACAGGCGGCTGAGCAGGCGCACGGGCTCCACCTGGCGCACCAATTGCAGCTCCAGCTCTTCCATCGACAAGCCCGGCGCCACACGCAGCGAGCGGTACTGCGGCTGGCGCCAGCGTTGCCATGCCTCCATGAGCGTGGCGCCGCCCGACCACAGCGCGTAGACAAACGCCAGCCCCACCAGCACCAGCACGGGCCAGAGCAACGACTGCGCAACCTGCGAAAAACCCGATTCGATGTTCATGCTTGCACGTCCTTCATTCCTTGGTTGTTGTTCTTGCGTTGCAGCGATGGCAGCGCCATCCACATGCCATCCAGATGCCGCACGTGGATGCGGTGGTCAAACACGCTCTCCAGCGCGGCGTGGATATCGGGCGCATCGCATGCGCCCTGGTGCAGCACGCGGCCCTCCGCCATCACCACCATGTCATCGGCCTGCAGCGCCAGCGACACCTCGTGCAGCACGCTGACCACCGTGCTTCCCCCATCGACCAGCGCGCGCATGGTGTGCAGCCAGTCCGTCTGATGGGGTGGATCGAGGTTGGCCAGGGGCTCGTCCATCAGCAGCACCTGCGCCTGCACGGCCAGGGCGCGGGCCAGCAGCACGCGCTGGCGCTCGCCGCCCGACAGCTGCGACAGCGGGCGGTGGCGCCAGTCCCAGGCCTGCGTGGTGCGCAGCGCCTGCTCGACGGCCGCGTGGTCGGCCGCGCCCGGCGGCGCCAGCCAGGCCTGGTGCGGCAGGCGGCCCAGCATGGCCACGTCGTAGCTCGTGAGGTCATCGGCCGAGCTTTCGTTCTGGCCCAGCCAGGCAAGTTGCCGGGCACGTTCGCGCGCCGGAATCTGCGTGAGGGGACGACCCAGCAGCAACACTTCACCCTGCACCGCAGCGCGCGGCAGCAAGCCCGCCAGCACCTTGAGCAAGGTGGACTTGCCCGCGCCGTTGGGGCCGACGATGCTGGTCCAGCGCCCGGCGGGCAGTTGCAGGTCAATGCCCTGCAATATCAAGCGATTTCCGATGCTGGCGCTTATCTGGCAAGCGCTGATAGCTACTGAATTCATAGCACACCACCTTGCGACGTACGCCGGTGCATGAGCCACAGCAGGTAGGTTCCGCCCAGCGCCGCCGTGAGCACGCCCACCGGCAGCTCCTGCGGCGCCAGAAGCCAGCGCGCCAGGATGTCGGCCGCCAGCAGCAGCACGGCGCCCATCAGGCTTGCGAGCACGATGTGCCGCTCGTGCGTTACGCGCACGATGGAGCGCACCAGGTGCGGCGCGGCCAGACCCACAAACGCGATGAGCCCAGTTTGTGCCACCGCTGTGCCCGTGGCCAGCGCCATGGCGGCCACCAGACCGACGCGCATGGGCATGAGCGGCAGGCCCAGGCTGGCCGCCGTGGCCTCGCCCAGCGTGAGGCCATCCAGCGCGCGTGCCAGCATCCATGCGACCACCGAGCACAGCCCCCAGGCCACGGCCATGAGCACACAAGCCATCCAGCCCACAAAGGCCGTGCTGCCCAGCGTGAACGCCTGCATGGCCTGCAGGATGTCGGGCGAGGCCAGCTCCACCAGGTCGCGCAGCGCGCCCAACACCACGCCCACAATCACGCCCGCCAGCAGCAGGCGCAGCGTGTGCTGCACGCCTTTGGCCAACAGCAGAGTGAGCACCACCGCCCCCGCCGCGCCCAAAAATGCCATGCCCGTGATGCCGATGCGCGCCAGCCACTGCGCCGCCACCGGCGACACGCCGAACAGCGCCATCGCCACGGCACCACCCAGCGCGGCGCCCGAGGCGCTGCCCAGCAGGTACGGGTCGGCCAGCGGGTTGCGGAACAGGCCCTGCGCCACCGCGCCCGATAGGCCCAGCAGCGCACCCGCCAGCCACGCGCCCAGCGTGCGCGGCAGGCGGATGTCCCACACGATCTGCCAGGCCACGGGGTCGCCGTACATGCGCAGCACGCTGTCAAAACCCGTGCTGCCGACGCTGGCGCCACACACGGCCAGCATCACGCTGGCCAGCAGCAGCCACGCGGTGCACCAGGCCGCACGGCGGATGGCAGAGCCTGTTGGCAGATCGGCGTGGACGCTGCTCATGAAGCCTTGTCCGCAATGCAGCGAGCCATGATGCGCGCTGCCTCGGCCATGCGCGGCCCGGGGCGCACCACCACATCAGAGTCGCCGGGGCCGAACACACAGAGCCGGTTCTCGCGGATGGCTCGCATGGTGGCCCAGCCGGGGTAAGGCACCATGGCCTGCATGCTGCGGTTGCCGATCATGATGATGTCGGGGTTGGCGCGCACCACGAACTCGGGGTTCAGGCGCGGAAACGGGCCCAGCGATGCGGGCACCACATTGCGCACCCCCAGCCGGGTGAGGGATTCGCCAATGAACGAGGCCTCGCCTGCCGCATAAGGCCCACGGCTCACTTCAAAATACACGCGTGCGTTCTTTGCCTTGGGCGGCAGCGATTGCGCCGCTGCCAACACGCCCGCGTCGATCACGCGCCAGAGGCGGTCGGAGCCCTGCGCGCGGGGCACGCCCAGCAGGTCGCTCACGGTGCCCAGCACGCGGCGCACATCGGCGTGGGTCTTGGGCTCCAGTTGCACCACCGTGAGGCCCAGCGCCTCCAGCCGGTCGCTGGCGCGGGAGCTAGCGGACATGAGCACCACGTCGGGCTTGAGCGCTACGATGGCCTCGATGCTCGGGTCCAGCCCGCCGCCCACCTTGGGCAGCTTGGCAATCACGGCCTCCGGCCAGTTGGAATAGCGGTCTACCCCCACGAGCCGGTGGCATTGCTCCAGCTCGCACACGCTTTCGGTCAACGAGGGCAGCAGGCTCACGATGCGCTGCGGCGGACGGGGCAGCGAGACCTCGCGGCCCTTGTCGTCCTTGATGTGCACGGGCTGTGCACGCGCCAGGCCAGCCATGAGCAGGCCCAGCGCAATCACGATGGCGATCACCCAAAGGATGCGGCGCACGGGGGTGGGTTTCATCAGCGAGGTTCTTTCAAGGTAAGCGGCAGGCCAGCCGCCATGAGCGTCACGCGGGGGCACACCTGCGCCACCTGCTGGTTGAGCGTGCCGAGTGCATCCACAAAAGCGCGCACCTCGCGCCCCATTGGGATAACCCCCAGGCCAATTTCGTTGCCCACCAGAACAACGGGGCCGGGGGATTTCCGAACCGCTACCAAAAACATAGCTGCTTGCGCTTGCCAATCAAGCGCCAGAGCCTGTTTTTGTTCACAACTCATGGATTCCACACCCACGGGCATGGTCCAGTGGGTGAGCCACAGCGTGAGGCAGTCCACCATCACCAGGGTTTGTGGGGTGCTGTACAACGCCACGGCAGCGGCCACGTCGTGCGGCTCTTCCACGGTTTGCAGGCCAGGCACGCGCTCGGCACGGTCGCGCTGGTGGCGGGCGATGCGCTCGCGCATCTCGTCGTCCCAGGCCTGCCCCGTGGCGATCAGCACGGCGCGGTGGTCGCTCGATTGCGCCATCCAGTCGCGTGCCAGCAGCTCAGCGCGGCGGGATTTGCCGCTTTTCTGACCGCCCAGGATGAGTTCGGTGGTGATGGAGTGCGAGACGGAAGTCATGCTTTGCTCTCACCGCCCAGCAGATGCGCCACCGCCTCTGGACTCGAAGGGAACCACGCATGGAAGTAGCTGGCATGGATGCTGCCCTGCTGGTACAACGCTTCACCCGCATCCGGCGCAACCGCCTCGTTGGGCCGCGCCGTGCGGGCCACCACGGGGGCGCTGCTGTCGCTGGTCGAATAGTGGAAGGTGTGGCCGCGCAGCGTGTGCCCTGCCACGGTCAGCTGCTGCGGCCCGAGCGCCGCCAGGCGCTTTTGCATGGTCACACGGCCGGGCAGCAAACCCCACAGTGGAGCCGTGCTGCCATCGGCCAGGGTGATGGATTCAAACAGCGCCATCATGCCGCCGCACTCGGCCCACAGCGGTTTACCTGCGGCCACATGGGCGCGCAGGCTGGCTTGCATCCCGGTGTTGGCCGCGATCTTCGCGGTGTGCAGCTCGGGGTAACCGCCGGGCAGCCACACCGCGTCGCAATCGGGCAGCACCGCATCGTGCAAGGGCGAGAAGAACACCACGCGCGCGCCCATCTGCTCCAAGCATTGCACGTTAGCAGCGTAGATGAAGCAGAACGCCGCATCACGCCCCACGGCCACCGTACGGCCTGCGAGCAAAGCAGGCACGGCAACCGTGGATGCAGGCGCCGGAAAGTCCACGGCCCAGCGCTGCAGGTCCTCCAGCGTCATTTGGCCCAGCGGCGTAGCAGCCAGCGCATCGGCCGCTGCGTCCAGCCGCTGCAGGCTGTCGTCCAGCTCGTGCGCGGCCACCAGGCCCAGGTGGCGCTCGGGCAGCAGCGCCGCACCGGCCTTGGCGGCTAAAGGCGCATTGCCTGGCTGCACCCGCATCAGCGCGCCCATCCAGTCGTCGGCATCTTGCAAGCCGTCACGCAACATGTCGGCATGGCGCGCGCTGCCTACGCGGTTGGCCAGCACCCCCGCCCAGGGCAGGCCCGGCCGGTAGTGGCGCAGGCCATAGGCCAGCGCGCCAAACGTGCCCGCCATGGCCGAGGCATCGACCACCGCCAGCACCGGCACACCAAAGTGCCGGGCCAGGTCGGCCGCGCTGGGGCTGCCGTCAAACAGGCCCATCACGCCTTCGATGAGGATCAGGTCCGACTCGACGGCGGCGTCGTGCAGTCGCTGCGCGCAGTCGGCCTCACCGTTCATCCACAAATCGAGCTGGTGCACCGGCGCCCCGCTGGCCAGCAGGTGCCAGTGCGGGTCCAGAAAATCCGGCCCGCACTTGAAAACCCGCACCCGCCGGCCCTGGCGCGCATGCAGGCGCGCCAGGGCGGCAGTGACGGTGGTCTTGCCCTGCCCGGAAGCCGGGGCGGCAATCAGCAACGCGGGGCACCTGGTCATTTCAGTCACCCTGGGGAACACATGCCCAGCATGCCTATGAAACTGGCACGCACGATGCCAGTGCCACCGTGGAACTGGCTCCGCCAGGCCACGGGTGGCGTCCCCCCGCGGGGGGAAGGCGCGCAGCGCCTCAGGGGGGGCTTCACTGCGGCGCCCACTTCACACCGACGTAGACCGTGCGGCCTGCGGTGGCATAGGTGCGGGCCAGCTGGTAGTCCTTGTCGGCCAGGTTGTCGATGCGCGCCAGCAGCGTGTAGTCGCGGGCAATGCGGGTGCTGGCGTACAGGTTGACCAGCGCATAGCCGCCCAGCACATTGGTGTTGGCCACGGTGTCGAAACGGCGGCCTGATGCCTGCACCTCCGCGCCCACGGTCCAGCCCGCCAGGCGGGTGTCCGCGCCGAAGGTAGCGTGCTGCTTGGCACGGCGCGCCAGCTGCTTGCCGGTGTCCAGGTCACGCGGGCGCTGCAGGTCGATGGAGCCGTGCAATTGCACATCACCCACACGGTGTGATCCCGCAAACGTCACGCCCTTGTATTCGGCCCGGGCCGTGTTGGCGTAGCAGCCAAAGTCCGACAGGCAGGTGCCGGGGCCAGAGAACGAAATCAGGTTGCTCACACGGTTGCGAAACAGCGTGGCCGAGAACGTGCTGTTGCCCTGGGCGTAGCGCAGCGCCACTTCGGCATTGCGGCTGCTTTCCGGGCGCAGCGTGGCCACGCCGTATTCGCTGAAGCGGTGGTACAGCGTGGGCGCGCGGAAGGCCGTGCCCACCGATGCCGTAGCGCGCCACTGCGGTGTGATGGCGTAGCCGTAGGCCACGCTGCCGGTGCTCTTGCCGCCAAACTCGCTGTCGGAATCGTGGCGCAGGTTGAGCTGCACGGTGTGGCCTGCAGCGTTGTAGCCGTAGCCCAGGGCCAGCGCGTCCTGCGAGCGTTTGGCATCGATGGGGGCGTTTTCGAGGCGGTCTTCACGGCGCTCCAACGCGGCCGTGACCAGGTGCGCGCCCTGGCGCCATTCGTTCTGGAAGTAATAGCCACGCAGGCGCGTGTCGCTCAGGTAGGGCGAGGGGCGGGTTTCGTATTCATCGCGCGAGTCGGTGATGGACAGGCGCGTCTTGTAGGCGCTGCTCCACTGGGCAATCCAGTTGAGGCCCAGGGCGTGCATGGTGTGCAGGTTGCGGTCGTCCTTGCCCAGCCCGCTGTCGTAGCCGCTGTTGGAGTCATTGACCATGAGCGTTCCCTCCAGCCGGTGCGCCGCATCGACCTGCAGGCCCACGCGGGCATGGCCCGCCGTGGTGCGGTAGCCATCGCGGTCAGGGTTCTGGGTGGCCACCGTGCGGGCGTTGAAGCCCTTGCTGTCATCGCGCGCAAAGCCCAGCGCGTAGTCCACGGTGCCGCTGGCCCCGCTGATGCCGGCCTCCACCTTGGTGGTGTTGTGGTTGCCAATGCCCACGCCCACATACGGCGCCGTGCCGTTCTCGCCGCGCTTGGTGAAAATCTGCACCACGCCGCCCATGGCATCCGATCCGTATACGGCGCCTGCGGGGCCGCGCAGCACTTCGATGCGATCGATGAGGCCGAGCGGAATGCTCTCCCACGGCGCCCCCCCGGTGGACTGCGAATCGATGCGCACCCCGTCGATGTATACCGCTGTGAAGCGCGATTCAGCACCGCGCAGGAATACACCCGTGGTGGCACCCGGCCCGCCATTGCGCGAGAACTCCACGCCCGGCAGACGGGCCAGCAGGTCGGCCAGGCCGGTGGCGCCGCTGCTTTCGATGGTTTCGCGGTCCACGATGGAGATGTCGGCCACCAGGTCGGACAGCGGCTGCGGCGTGCGCGTGGCGGCCACCACGGTTTCGGCGAGCGAGGGCGCGCGCAGGTTCTGGGCCAGCAGTTCACCGGTTGCCGGGGCACTCTGGGCCAGCGCACTGCAGGCGCTGCCAACCGCCAGGGTCAACAGGGCCACACGGTGGGCAGGCAGGCGCAGCAGCGCCACGGGGCGCGCACGAAGGGTACGGATTTTCATGGGGATCATCGTCAACAAACAACCCGGGCCGGCCTCCCGCCAGCATGTGGGTGATACAGCCGCGCAGCTCCAAAAAGGGCGCACGCAGCCACCGTGTTGGCCGGTATCCGGGCTGGCGGAACACCCCCCCAATGCCTTCCCATGCGCTTGTTCAAGGCGCCCAGTGGCGTATGGATGGAGAGAGAGTCGAAAGACTCGTCCGCTGACCGTTGCGGGGGCAGCGCAGGCTGGGCGTGTACCGGTGGTACTGCGCCTCCCTGCTTCCCGTTGAACTGCGGCATGTGAACCACACCGCGAGCACCAACCGCGCGATTTTACGGCTGTTTACAGCCTGCAACCCTACAATCGGGGGCTGTATGGCAACACCGTCCCCCACCGACCAGATCGCCGAGCGCGTCGACCGCCTGCTGCTGCGCCACGCAGAACTGCAACGCACCAACGCGCTGCTGACCGATCAGGTGGCCGCGCTGACGCAAGAACGGGACTCCCTCAAATCCCGCCTCAGTGCCGCCCGCGCCCGCGTGGATGCACTGCTGGAGCGCCTGCCCGCCGCAGCCCCTGCCGCTGTCACCAAGGAAGCCGAATGAAGCAAATCGAGGTGCAGATCCTGCAGCAAAGCTACCTGCTGACCTGCCCCGAGGGCCACGAAAGCCGCCTGCTGGATGCTGTGGAGCGTGTCGATACCGCGATGATCCGCATCCGCGATGCGGGCAAGGTCCGCGCCCGCGAACGCATTGCGGTGCTGGCTGCCTTGAACCTGGCTTTCGAAATCGCCGACCGCGAGGCTGCCGACCTGGCAGCAGGTGCAGCCGCCAAAACGGCCAGCCCCGCCATCGCAACCGCTGCCAGCACGGGTACGCAGGAAACCCTCCTACCCGACGAAGACCAGCAGCGCCTTCATGCCCTGGTGCAGCGCCTGGATCAGGCATTGGGCGACGACGGCCGCCTTCTTTGACAGCCCCCCAGCACAGCGCCAAGCCTGCCGGATTGCCCCCGATCTGCACCCCTCATAGCTTACGGGCTTTACATGGCCCCAGACACTCAACCCGTGCAGGCAGCGCCTACAATGGCGGTGTCTGCGAAGCCGCCGGGCTTTATATTTCCTTGAACCAATGCTCAACGAGCTCGGGCTTGGTACATTGCCCGGTGAGCGTGATCATCTCGCGTCAGATGAACCCAACGCTTGGCTGCCCTCGCCCACCTGAACCCCCGGTTCAGGATGAGAGTCCGGTGGCATTCGCAGACACCTTCTTCTCCATGCCCCTGTCCACGCAACCCCACGCTGCAGCATCTTCGACAGGGCATCTCCCCGCCTTTCCTCCCCTCTTTCCACCCCTTTGTCTGACGTCGCGCCATGCTCGATCCCCTGCTGATTGTTGAACTCGGTGTCCTGGGCCTGGCCACAGGTTTTCTGGCGGGCCTACTGGGCATTGGCGGCGGGATGCTGCTGGTCCCGTTCTTGACCTACATCCTGGGCGCGCAAAAAGTCGCACCCGATCTGGCGGTGAAGATGGCGATTGCCACCTCGATGGCCACCATCATGTTCACGTCGATCTCCAGTGTGCGGGCCCACCACCAGCGCGGCGCCGTGCGCTGGGACATCGTCAAGCGGCTGGCGCCTGGCATCGTGCTCGGTGGTTTCATTGCGAGCCTGGGCGTGTTTGCGCTGCTCAAGGGTTCGTTCCTTGCCATCTTCTTCGCGTTGTTCGTGAGTTTTTCGGCCACACAGATGTTTCTGGACAAAAAACCAGCCCCCACGCGCCAGATGCCCGGTGGTGCAGGCCAGGTGGCGGCAGGTGGCGTGATCGGATTCCTGTCGGGCCTGGTGGGTGCTGGTGGCGGGTTCGTGAGCGTGCCGTTCATGACCTGGTGCAACGTGCCCATCCACAATGCGGTAGCCACCAGTGCGGCGCTGGGTTTTCCCATCGCACTGGCCAACGTGGTGGGCTATGTGATCGGAGGACAGAACGTGGAGGGATTGCCAACCGCCTCGCTGGGCTACATCTGGCTCCCCGCCCTGGCCGTGATAGCGACCTGCAGCGTGCTCACCGCGCCACTGGGCGCCAAAGCAGCACACAGCCTGCCAGTCAAGCAGCTCAAGCGTGTATTCGCATCGCTATTGTTCGGACTGGCGGCGTACATGCTCTGGAAGGGCATCGCGGCGTTTTAAGCGTCTCTGGACCGACCTCCATGCTACCGGGGGGCCCTAGCACCAGGTTGCCTTAGTTCTAGACCGAACTGCGCCGCCCCCGCGCATTCAAAGGCAAGGGCCTGGCAAGCATGGCGCGAAACTCCTGGGCAGGAAGCCCTGGCGCGCAGAGAAATCCCTGGTAGTGGTCGCACTGCATCTGCAGCAACACCGCCTGCTGGGTTTCTGTTTCCACCCCCTCTGCCACCACCTCAATGTGCATGGCACGCCCCATGCTGATGATGGCACTCACGATGGCCCGGTCTCCATCATCGTCGGGCAGGCCACGCACAAAGGACTGGTCGATCTTGAGCTTGTGGATCGGCAGCTTCTTCAGGTACGCCAGGCTGGAATACCCGGTGCCGAAATCGTCGATGGCGAGCCCGATGCCAAGCCCGGCGAGCACACGCAGGCGCTGCTCCATTTCCTGTGCATCCTGCAGCAGGATGGTTTCCGTCAGCTCCAGCTCCAGCAGCGTGGGCGGCAACTGGTGCACCGCCAGTAGCCGGGTGATGCGGTCCACGAAATCAGGCTGCCGGAACTCCAGCGCCGACACGTTCACCGAAATCATGATCGGCATGCCACTGTGCATCCACACCGCCGCCTCACGCACGGCCTGCTCCATGACCCACGCGCCCAGCGTCACGATGTAGCCAGACTCCTCCGCCAGGGGGATGAACTGCCCAGGTGATACTGCACCGAACTCCGGGTCGGTCCAGCGGATCAGCGCTTCGGCCCCCGTGATGCGCCCGGTGGCCATGTTGACCTGTGGTTGGTAGTGCACTGCCATGCGGTCAAGCCCCAGCGCCTGGCGCATCGCATGCTCCATCTGCATGCGCGACAGCAGATTGGCATTCATCTGCGGCTGGTAAAAGCCATAGCTACCCCGGCCGCGCTCTTTGACACGGTACATGGCCGTGTCAGCCTGCTTGATGAGATCGTCCAGCGTCGCACCGTCCTGTGGGTACAGCGCCATGCCAATGCTGCACTGGATGGAGAAGCCCATACTGTCCAGCATGAAGGGCTTGAGCATGTCGTCCAGGATGCGGCGCGCCACGCTCTCAGCCACCACGGCATCACCACCATGCAGGTAGATGACAAATTCATCGCCACCCAGTCGACACAACATGTCCGTCTGGCGCAGGCAGGCCTGCAGGCGCTCGGCCACCAGTTGCAGCACGCGGTCACCGAAAGGGTGGCCGAGGGAGTCATTGATGATCTTGAAGCGGTCGAGATCCAGAAACAGGATGGCAAAGCCCGTGTCGCTTTGGCGCGCCCCCTGGATGGCAGTGTCCACACGCTGCGACAACAGCAGACGGTTGGGCAGGCCCGTGAGTACGTCGCTGTAGGCCAGTTCCTCAATGCGCTTCTGGGCGGCGTGCTGCAGCGTCAGATCCCGCATGAAGCCGATGCTCTGCACCAGACGCTCTTCGTCGTCGCGCAGCGCCACCCATGACAACTGCACTGCGCAATAGGTGCCGTTGTCACGGGGCAGCCACAGCTCGCCTTCCCAGAAACCCTCCTTGGCCCACCCCTGCAGCACCTGCTCCATGAAAGCCGCATCCGACCCGCCACCGAACAACGACGCCGCCAGGCACCCTTCAAACGATTTGGCAGACGGCCCCACCAGCCGCTCGCAGCCTGGGTTCATGCGCAAGACCCTGTGCTGGCTGTCGGCGATGAAGATGGCGTCCAGGCTGGACTCGAACACCCGTGCGGCCAGTCTCAGGCTGGCCTGTATCTCGGTCTGGCGGGTGATGTCCCGGTACGAATACACCCGCCCCACGGGCCGCCCCTGGCTGAACTGCGGCACGGTGCGCAACTCCAGCACCAAGCCATTTCGCAACACCAGAATGTCGGTGCTCTCCTGCATCGGCTCTCGGGTGATGGCAGCCAAACGCTCCGCATAGGCACGTGCGTTCTCAACCTGGGCCTCCATGTGCGCATAGACAGCCGCATCGTCGCGCCGCACCAGCAAATCGCGCGGAATATTCCACAGTTGCGCAAGCCGCTGATTGAAAGCCCGCACCCGGCCATCGAGGCTGCACACGAGCATGCCGTCAGCGGCAGAATCCAGCGTGGCGCGCAGCTCAGACAGCAAAGTTTCCAGCTCGCGCTCGGTCGATTCCTGGACACTGCGATCCAGCATGGTCAGCATGAAGACCGTGCCAGAAGCGACCTCTGCAGGAACGCGCGTCACCTGACGATTGACCGGAACCAGGGTGCCGTCAGCGCGCAAAAGGCTGGTGTGGGAATGAATGCCATCTGCAACCACCTGGGCCGACTCCCCCCAGAACGCCATGTCCTGCGGTGTGGAGGCCAGGCGCAACACGGGCGTACCCACCATCTCGGCCACAGGCAAGCCCACCAGCCGCTGCGCGGTGGCATTCGCGTGAAGGATGAGCAGGCTGGTCTCATCGACCAGCCAGACGGCCTCCTGTAAACCGTCGAGCCAGCCGTGGGACTGCGAAACGGTCACGACCCTGCCTCTTCGGGACCGGGGCTGACCGCACGCTCGAAAAAGTAACAGATACGCTGCCGCGGAGAGAGGTAGTCCAGCGCATCGCGCGGCAGTTGCGCAGGCTTGAGGCTGCGCCGGATACCCAGCTCGGGCACAGTTTCCAGGTCCAGGATGGGAGCCTCATCCTTGGGCACCCGGGAGTCATGGACGATGACCTTGGGCCGCAGCGGACGCGAAGAGTTGACCGAGGCAACAATCGCATAGCGGTCGTTCACCAACTGGACGATGGAGCCCGGCGGGTACACCCCCATCATGCGGATGAATGCCCCGAGCACCACGGAATCGAAGCGCGCCTTGAGCTGTGCAAAGATGACCGACAAAGCCTCATGGGGTGTGAGCGCATCCACTCCATTGGCGGGATTGCACATGCGATCGTAGCGATTGACGAGGGCGAGCACCTGGCTCGCGCGCCCCAGATCGGGCCCCGACAACCGCAGTGGAAACCCACTGCCATCGGCCATCTCATGGTGCCGAGCAACGGCGGTAATCACAGATTCGGGCAGCCCCATGCGCGTGGCCAGTGTCACGGACTCACCCACATGGGTCTCGTAACGCGTACGCTCCATCGGAATCATGGAGGGCGTAGGTTGCCTGAGATTCGGTGGCAACTTGAGCTTGCCCAGATCATGAATCAGCGCGGCAATGCCAAGGTCGTGCAGCTCGGCACTTTTCATGCCCAACGCACGGCCCAGCAGCAGAGAGATCACCATCACGTTGATCGGGTGCAGGGCATTGCGCTCGCCCACCCCTTCCGACAACAGCCGGATGACAGAATCACCGTTTTCCAGGAGTTCCGCCACGCAACCTGACACCAGCGTTTCGCCTTTGGTACGGGCCTGGTCGGGGTGCTCCGAGACCACACGCTCCAGCGCCTGGTATTGCCGCGTGGCCTCCCCAAACCGCTGATTGCAGGCCGCCAGCGTCCGGTTCTGGGCCTCCAGCAATTCACGCCTGCGCTGCGCCTCTGGGTCCACCGTGGCAGTAGCTGTCGCAGCCTCAGGTGCACTCGAAGACGATGCCTTCATTTCCGGCACGCTCCAGGCTGCAGGCACGAGTTCCCTCAGTTCTGGATCGCTCTTTTTGGGAAAGTACCGCACCTCGGTGAGCCCCAGCTCACGCAAGGTGGCAATCTGCTCCGCTGCCGCCACACGAAAGCTGCTCACCGGGAACGGATGGTGCAACCAACCCACGTCGAGCTGGATGTACATGCCGACACGCAGTTGGCTGATGTCGATGAGGATGGAGGAGTTCACTTCAAGGCGTGTGAAACATGGCGACGTCAATGCCACCAATAGTTACACAGATTATCGCCAGATCGAGGGTCTTGTCGAAGGAGTGCGCCTGCGCCGCAGCGGCATGGCAACACTTGCCTTTCTCACCAAGGGCAAGCGTTGATCACCCTTGTATAGACATGGATTTACGAGGCCTCCCGAACCCCGTCGCACCGCAGCTTGCAAATCGGGGAACTGCTGGCTAGCGGCACCACAACGACGGTTTGTAGATCAGGTCCATCCAGAGTGCCCAGCTGGCCACGGCGCACAGCAAACCTCCTGCGATGCGCGTTCCCCAGTCCGCACGTTTCGCATTGACCCCTGCTTTCAGCCGAATCCACACCAAGGGCCCGCCGACCAGCCACACACCACTGCCCAGGCCAAAAAGCGCCATGCTGAGCGCCCCTTCCAGAGGCCCTCCGCTCAGCGCAGCCACGAGCAGCGCTGAGTAGAGCAGGCCACAGGGCATCAAGGCCCAAAGCCCACCAGCAACCAGAACTCCGCCTGGTGCACTGACCAGAGGCCGCACACGCGCCCATACGGTACGGCCCGCCTGCTCTACCCACTGGGGCTGGCGCGCCTGGATCACCATCATCAAACCCCACGCCATCACCGCAACATGCATCAGGGTCCACGCAGGGCGAAGTGCCACGGTCTGCTGGGTCAACCATGCCAGGCTGTCCATGGCCCATGCAGCCAAGCCACCCGCCACAGCGTACCCGGCCAAGCGGCCAGCATGAAAAGCGACGGCGCGCCGAATGACACCGCCACGGGGCACCCACTGCACCGTCTGCACCGTCTGGGGAGTTGCCTGGGGCTGCGCATCTCCACCAGCTGTGGACGCCATGCCCCCACCGCCCTGCCCGATCAATGCCCCACAAGGCGCAGAACACATGGCCAAACAATGGGACCCGCCAACGAGTCCCATCAGCAAGGCGGTTGAGGCGACCGTAGCAATCATGAGGATCAGATGATGCGCGAAAAACGGGCGCGGTTGCGGTCAGCCTGCAGGTAACGGTCAAAGACCATGGCAATGCCGCGCACAAAGAACCAGCCCATGGCAGTGACCTCGACCCCATCGGGCCGCACCACCACGAGCCCCTGCTCGGCCATGGTTTCCAGTTGCGCCAGCTCCGCAGAGAAGTAGTGGCGAAAGTCGATCAACCACGCTTGCTCCATGGGCTCAAACAACAGCTCGCCTTGGCACATCAGGGCCATGATGACCGCGCGGCGCACGAGATCGTCGCGCGTCAGGGCCAACCCACGAACGACGGGCAGGCGCCCCTGATTCAGAAAATCGTAATACTCATCCAGGGTCTTGGCATTTTGGCTGTAGGTGGCTCCGACCCGGCCAATCGCAGACACCCCCAGGCCGATCAGGTCGCAATCAGGTTGCGTACTGTAGCCCTGGAAGTTGCGGTGCAGACGCCCCTGGCGCTTGGCGACTGCCAATGCATCCTCAGGCAATGCAAAGTGGTCCATGCCCACATACACGTACCCAGCATCCATGAAGGCGTCCAGCGAGCGGGAGAGCATCGACACCTTGCCTGCAGCCGCTGGCAACTCGGCCGAAACAATACGGCGCTGAGGCTTGAAACGTTCTGGCAGATGGGCATACGCGTACAACGCGATACGGTCAGGCCGCAGCTGCGTAACCTGGGCCAGCGTGCGGTCAAACGACTCTGGCGTCTGCCGAGGCAGGCCGTAGATCAAATCCACATTGATGGATTCAAAACCCAGCGAACGTGCGGACTCCACCAGCGAAAACACCTGCTCGGCAGGCTGTATGCGGTGAACGGCCTTTTGTACCTCAGGATCGAAATCCTGCACCCCAAAGCTCAGTCGGTTGAATCCCAGTTCCGCCAGCACTGCAAGGCGGTCCGCATTGACGGTGCGAGGGTCCACCTCAATCGAATACTCCCCGCCCGGCGCCAACGAAAAGCTGCGTTTGAGCATGCCCATCAGCTCCCGCAAGCCCTCGTCCGATAGAAAAGTGGGCGTGCCGCCACCCAGGTGAAGCTGACTTACCACCTGCCCCGTGCCGCAGTGTGCTGTGTGCAAGTCAATCTCGCGGCTCAAATACCGCAAATACACCTCTGCCCGATCATGGTGTTTGGTGATGATCTTGTTGCAGGCGCAGTAGTAACAAAGAGACTCGCAAAAGGGGATGTGCACGTACAAAGACAGCGGCAAGGCCTTCGTCATGGAGCCCAGCCTGCGCTGCTCCAAGGCAAGCGCGTAGTCGTCCTGCCCGAAGGCCTCGACGAAACGGTCAGCTGTTGGGTAAGAGGTATAACGGGGCCCTGGCACGTCGAAACGGCGCAGCAGCTCGGGCGAAACAGCGGTCATGGGCAAATTCCTTGCGTACACTTCGACTGTGCCGTAAGCTGCACTCCATGTCCTTGACCTGCATCAAGTGATGGACCGGGACGAAGAGCGACAATTTGATGCACATCAGTCGCCCACCCGCACCCAAAGGCCCAGCCTGTTAGGCATATGGGGCGATATGCTCAAACCTTACCCAGCCTCTGTTCCTATGAACCCGCTCACCATCAAAGTCGCCTGCTCCAACTGCAACCTGCGCGAGCTGTGCATGCCGGTGGGGCTGAGCGAGGAACAGCTGCAACGCATTGACGAGGTCGTTGCCGTTCGCCGCAAGATCAAACGCGGTGGAACCCTTTTCCGCAACGGCGAATCCTTCACCTCGCTCTATGCCATTCGAACCGGCTTCTTCAAAACATGTGTGGCCACCGAAGACGGGCGTGACCAGGTCACGGGTTTTCAGATGGCAGGCGAGATCATCGGCCTTGATGGCATCGTGAATGACCACCACACCTGCGATGCGGTGGCCCTGGAAGACGCGGAAGTCTGCGTCATGCCGTTTGACCGCATCGAAGAACTGTCCCGCGAAGTCACCGCATTGCAGCACCATGTGCACAAGATCATGAGCCGCGAGATTGTCCGCGAGCATGGCGTGATGCTGCTCCTGGGCAGCATGCGCGCTGAGGAGCGCCTGGCCGCGTTCCTGCTCAACCTGGTTCAGCGCCTGCACGCCCGGGGGTTCTCGCAGTCCGAGCTCGTGCTGCGCATGACCCGCGAAGAGATCGGTAGCTACCTGGGCCTCAAGCTCGAAACCGTGAGCCGCACCTTCTCCAAGTTCGTGGAAGAAGGCATTGTCGAGGTCAAGCAGCGCCATGTGCGCATCCTGGAGACCGAGGCCCTCAAGCGCATCGTGAACAACCAGCAAGCCTGCCACTGAACCTGCTGTCGTCTGCCATCCTGGCAGTCCTTACCACATTACCTTTGCCAATAGGTGGCACTACCGCTCAAGGGCACGATGATGTCTTGCGGCAGTCATCGGGACGCTCGCCTTCGGGAACCGGGCAACGGTTAAGTTCAAACGGTGACATGGCCAGCAGCGTGGTCAACGCGCTGGATGCCATCGTGATCATCCAGAACGCAAAAAAGGCCAGCGTGTACACGCCCTGCCGTGACAATGCCAACGGCTGCCCAAACCAGTGAAGGTCTTGCGGGTCCACCATCGCAAAAACCAGCATTTCCATCACACCGGCCATCAAAAAGGCCGGCCATGCAATCCACATCACGCGTTGCATCCACATTGGTTTGTCTCCTGGTAAGGCCGTGTAGGCAAGCCGCCCGGCCAAGTGGGTTCAGCGCGGCTGGTCCTGGACCGGGGTGGCCGCGTGGTTGCGGCCCTTCATGGCTGGCAACAGGCTTTTTTCTGGGGTGGCCAGTGTCTTGTTGATCTCGATGCCCTGGCGGTAATAATCTTCCGCGACCACAGGGTCGGGGCGCGATATCGCGAGCCACAGGGTCACAAACCCTGCAATGATCACGATCACGGGACCGGCGATGATCAGCCACACATGGCCAAACCTCCACCAGGGTGCAGCGGCAGAAGGGGCAGTGCCGAGGGCGGAACTGGATGGCATGGTGCTTACTCCTCAAAAATTATCTTGCTCAAAGCAAGACCCGCGAAGGTCTTGCACCCGGGCGCGCGCTGCGTTATCGCGGCACCAGAAACACGGATTTCTCGCTCACATGGGCGTCCGCGCCCAAGGCCTGCACATCGAACTGCACGGCATGTGATCCTGAAGGGGCTGATCCATAGGGTATCTGCAGACGGACGGCCACCCACCGGGACTCCGCCGCACCGATGTCCACCTCGGAATCAGAAGCGACTTCCAGCCCTTCAAGGCCACGCACACTGATGCGATAGCGCTGGGGGCCTTCAGTGGCGTTCATGATCTGCAGGCGGTAGATGTTCTCCAGCTTTCCACCCGCCACGATGCGCGACAGCGCCGCCCGATCACGCACCACATCCACCTTCAAAGGCGTGCGTGTGACAAGGCTGGCCATCATGCCTACGCACAGGGCCACCAGGACCGCGCTGTATATCAGCACTCGTGGCCGCAGCACACGGCGCAGGATCTGCGACTGACTCCACCGTTTGGCCACGCCGTTCTGCGTAGAAAACCGGATGAGCCCGCGCGGATACTGCATCTTGTCCATCACGGTATTGCAGGCGTCCACGCACAGGCCGCAGCCGATGCATTCGTACTGCAAGCCCTTGCGAATGTCGATGCCCACAGGGCACACCTGCACACACAGCGAGCAGTCAATGCAATCGCCCAACCCCTGGGCCTTGTAGTCGATGTTCTTCTTGCGCGGCCCACGCTGCTCACCGCGTTCTGGGTCGTAGGTAACGATCAGCGTGTCCTTGTCAAACATGGCGCTCTGAAAGCGCGCATAGGGACACATGTATTTGCACACCTGTTCGCGCATATAGCCGGCATTGCCATAGGTGGCAAAGCCATAGAACAGTACCCAGAAAATCTGCCAGCCACCCTGCACCGCCAGCAGCTCTGCCCCGAGTTCGCGGATGGGCACGAAATAGCCCACGAACGTGAACCCCGTCCACAACGCCACGGCAATCCAGATGACCTGCTTGAAAAACTTCTTGCGAACCTTCTCGAAGGTCCAGGGCCCATTGTCCAGTCGAAGCCGCGCACTGCGATCGCCTTCGATCTTGTGCTCGATCCACATGAACATTTCGGTGTAGACCGTTTGCGGGCACGCAAATCCACACCAAAGCCGCCCCGCCACTGCCGTAAACAGGAACAGCGACAACGCCGAGATGATGAGCAGGCCCGTAAGGTAAATGAAATCCTGGGGGTACAGAACCAGGCCGAAGATGTAGAACCGCCGAGCCCCCAGATCAAACAGCACCATCTGGCGCTGCCCCCATTCAAACCAGGGCAGCCCGTAGAAAACGATCTGCGTGAGAAACACCATCCCCCAGCGCCAACGCGCGAACAGGCCACTGATGGAACGCGGGTAGATCTTCTTTTGCGCTTCGTACAGGGAAACAATCTCGCCCTGTGATGAGGCATCGGACGCAACCGGCGCTATCGGGATGACCTTGCGAGCAGGCTCGCTGGGTGGGTTCATGATGGTATCGGTCCGTTTGCTTCGTGGTTCTCAGTTTGCGCTGCCCCCTGGAGCAGTGCCTAGGCACTGCTCCAAGTGGCCAAGGCTCAGCGTGCAGCGGCCTGGGTGCCGTTCGACAAGCCCCAGACATAGGCCGACAGCACACCGATCTGCGCTTCTGTCAGCTTGTCCGCCTGTGCGGGCATCTGGTTGACCTTGCCGTTGTTGACCATGGCAGTGATGGCCGCCTCGCCCCAGCCATGCAGCCAGATGTCGTCGGTCAGGTTGGGTGCACCCAGTGCCTGATTACCCTTGCCGTCCATTCCGTGGCAGGCTGCACACGCCGTGAACTTGGACTTGCCCAACGAAGCACGCAGCGAGTCATGCGGGCTGCCCGAAAGACTCAGCACATAGTGCGAAAGATTGCGCACATCTTCGGGGGAGCCCACTGCGGCAGCCATGGGAGGCATGTTGCCGATACGGCCCTTCTCGATGGTTTCACGGATCTTCTCGGGTGCACCGCCATGCAACCAATCGCCATCAGCCAGATTGGGGAAACCCTTGCTACCCCGGGCGTCCGAGCCATGGCACTGCGCGCAGTTGTTCATGAACAGGCGCTCGCCAATGGCCTGGGCCTGAGGATCCTTGGCAATGTCTTCCGGCTTCATCGAGGCAAACCGGGCATACAGCGGCTCCAGCTCGGCCTTGGCCTTGGCCATCTCAGCCTCGTATTCACCCTTCTGTGTCCAGTTGAGCTTGCCGGAAAAGCTGCCCAGGCCTGGATAGGCGGCCAGGTAGCCCAGGCCGAAGATGATGGTGATGACAAACAGCCACACCCACCAGCGTGGCAGGGGGTTGTTCATCTCGACCAGGTCTTCGTCCCAGACGTGGCCGGTAGTGTTGTCGGACGTGGCCATCACCTTCTTGCGGCCTGCCATCCAAAGCAGAATGCCGCAGGCGATGATGCCGACCAGGGTCAGCGTGGTCACAAAGACCGACCAGAAATTGCTGGTGAAGTCACTCATGGGGTGTTCTCGTTCTGGTGAAGGTCAATCTTGCTCGAAAGGCAGCTGGGCGGCCTCGTCGAACCGGGCCTTGTTGCGGCCTCGGTAGGCCCAGACCCAGATGCCAATGAAACAGGCCATTGAAGCCAGCGTGGCCACAATGCGCATGGTGGTGATGTCCATGGGGATATCTCCTTTACTTGAGCGCGCGGCCCATGACTTGCAGGTACGCAATCAGCGCTTCCATCTCCGTCTTGCCCTTGACATCAGCGGCAGACGCAGCGATCTGTTCGTCGGTGTACGGCACACCCACAGTGCGCAGGGCCTTCATGCGCGGCGCCACGCTAGCGGGGTCCACGGCGTTCTTCTCCAGCCAGGGGTAGGCAGGCATGTTCGATTCGGGCACCACATCACGCGGGTTGTTCAGGTGGATGCGGTGCCATTCGTCGCTGTACTTGCCTCCCACGCGGTGCAGGTCGGGGCCTGTGCGCTTGCTGCCCCACTGGAAGGGGTGGTCGTACACAAACTCACCCGCCACCGAATAGTGCCCATAGCGCAGGGTTTCAGCGCGGAACGGGCGGATCATCTGCGAGTGGCAGTTGTAGCAACCTTCACGGATGTAGACGTCGCGGCCCACGAGTTGCATGGCGTTGTAAGGCTCCACGCCCTTGACCGCCTCGGTTGTGGACTTCTGGAAGAACAGTGGCACGATCTCTACCAGGCCGCCGATGGCGATGACCAGGAGGATCAGCACGATCATCAGGAAGTTGTTGGTTTCCACCTTTTCATGGGAGAAGCCGGTCGAATTCGATGGGTTGTTGTTAGACATGAGTTATCTCCTTCGGCTCAGGCGTGGGCCGCATTCACGGCAGGGATCGCCACCTTGACCGAACGGCCCGAGATCGCTGTCATCCACACGTTCCAGGCCATGACCAACATGCCACCCAGATACAGCAGGCCACCGGCCACGCGGATCACATAGAACGGATAGGTCGCCTTCACGCTTTCCACAAAGGTGTAGGTGAGCGTGCCGTCGGGGTTGATGGCGCGCCACATCAGGCCTTGCATCACACCGGCAATCCACATCGCGGCGATGTACAGCACGATGCCGATGGTGGCCATCCAGAAGTGCAGCTCAATGGCCTTGATGGAGTGCATCTTTTCGCGGCCAAACAGTCGGGGCACCAGGTAGTACAGCGAGCCCATCGAGATCAGCCCCACCCAGCCCAACGCGCCAGAGTGCACGTGGCCCACGGTCCAGTCGGTGTAGTGACTCAGGGCGTTGACGGTCTTGATGGACATCATCGGACCTTCGAACGTGGACATGCCGTAGAACGACAGCGACACGATCAGGAAACGCAGGATGGGGTCGTCACGCAGCTTGTGCCATGCGCCCGACAGGGTCATGATGCCGTTGATCATCCCGCCCCAGCTGGGTGCCAGCAGGATCAGCGAGAACACCATGCCCACCGATTGCGTCCAGTCAGGCAGCGCGGTGTAGTGCAGGTGGTGAGGGCCGGCCCACATGTAGGTGAAGATCAAGGCCCAGAAGTGCACGATCGACAGGCGATACGAATACACGGGTCGTCCCGCCTGCTTGGGGATGAAGTAGTACATCATGCCCAGGAAGCCTGCGGTCAGGAAGAAGCCCACGGCGTTGTGGCCATACCACCACTGCACCATGGCATCCTGCACACCGGCGTAGGCCGAGTAGCTCTTCATGAGGTCAGCCGGGATCGCAGCGCTGTTGACCACGTGCAGCAATGCCACAGCCAGGATGAACGCGCCAAAGAACCAGTTGGCCACATAGATGTGCTTGACCTTGCGCACACCGATGGTGCCAAAGAACACGATGG
This sequence comes from Acidovorax sp. Leaf73, assembly GCF_916855635.1. Lineage (NCBI taxonomy): Bacteria > Pseudomonadati > Pseudomonadota > Betaproteobacteria > Burkholderiales > Comamonadaceae > Acidovorax > Acidovorax sp. Leaf73. The sequence goes on along the minus strand of NZ_CAKASI010000001.1, from coordinate 283,025 downwards.
CATAGGACACCCATACCAGCGTGATCAGGATGTCAATCGGCCATTCGAGTTCAGCGTATTCCTTGCCCTGGGTGTAGCCCATTGGCAGGCTGATGACGGCCCCGGCAATGACCAGCACCCATCCCCAGAAGGTGAAGGCCGCCAGGGGCCCGGCAAACAGGCGAACCTGGCAGGTGCGCTGCACCACGTAGTAACTGGTGGCGAACAGCGCACTGCCACCAAACCCAAAGATCACCGCATTGGTGTGCAAGGGTCGCAAGCGGCCATAACTGAGCCACGGAATGCCAAAGTTGAGTTCAGGCCAGGCAAGCTGGGCGGCGATGATGACGCCCACCAGCATGCCAACCACCCCCACAACCACGGCCAGGATAGAAAACTGCCGCACCACTGTATCGTTGTAGTGCGCAGCATTTGTTTTTGGAGAATCCATCGGGCACCTCTTTGTAATGCAGTAAGAGTTTGTTGCAGTCAGCTTTTTTGGGCATTGACACAAGTCAACCGTCTCGGAGAATCCGCTCTCCCTCTTGCTCGACACTCTCGAACTGGCCGTGGTAGACCGCCCACCACAGGCCCGCCAGAATCATCAGCACCAGCACCACGGACAGTGGAATCAGCAGATAAAGAATGTCCATCAGGCAGCCTCCAGCCAGCTTGTTTTTGAGATATCAATCGGCACAGCGCCCTGTTGTGGCCGCAGGTCTTCGCCTTGCGCAGGCAAAGCCGGCAGGTCGCGCGCAAGGCGCGCGGCATTGAGCACCACCAGCAGCGAGCTGAGCGCCATGCCCAGCCCGGCCAACCAGGCTGGCATCCAGCCCACCACCGCCAGCGGAACACACAACGCGTTGTAGCCGGCAGCCCACCACAGGTTCTGGCGCACCACACGCAAGGTACGGCGCGCCAGCAGCACGGTCTGGGGCACCAGTGCCAAGCTGTCGCCCAGCACCACAAAATCGGCCTGCGACTGCGCCAGCGGCACCGCACGGCCAAATGCAAACGAAACATGGGCCCCTGCCAGCACCGGGCCATCGTTCAGCCCATCGCCCACCATGGCCACTTGGTGGCCACCGGCCTGCAAGGACTGCAACGCAGCCAGCTTGCCCTGGGGCGTGCACTCGCCCGCCGCCTGGGCAATGCCCGCTTGCGCCGCCACACGTTGCACCGCGCCCACGCGGTCGCCCGACAGCAGTTGCACCGCCACGCCGCCCCGCTCCAGAGCAGCCACTACCGCAGGAGCCTCCGCGCGCAGGTCCTCCACCAGATCGAAGCGGGCCAGCTCGGACACTGCGCCGCTGACATGCTGCTCCGACAGCACCACCTGCAGCGCCGACCCCACTTCTTCAGGCGCCACGCGTGCATGGTGCGCAGACCCCAGCCGGACCTGGCGCGCGGGCTGTCCGGCCCCCAATCTGTCGTGCACCCTGGCCACCAGGCCCTGCCCGGCTTCTTCCTGCAGATCGGTCACCGCCCAGCGACCATCATCCAGCGCAGCAGCCGCAGCCACCACGGCTCGCGATGCAGGATGCATCGAGTGGCGCGCCAGAGACGCCGCCAGAGCCAACACCTCTTCCGTGCTCCATCCATGGGCGGTGTGTACAGCCTGCAAGGCCATGCCGTCCCGCGTGAGCGTGCCGGTCTTGTCGAACACCACGGTGTCCACATGGGCCAGCGCCTCCAGCCCCTGCAGGTTGCGCACCAGCACACCATGGCGCGCCAGCGTGCCAGCGGCGGTGAGCATGGCCACCGGCGTGGCCAGCGACAGCGCGCAGGGGCAGGTGACGATGAGCACAGCCACCGCCACCATCAATGCATGCCCCGGGTCGGACGGCCACCAGTACACCGCAGCCAGGCCCGCTGCCACGAGCACCGCCACCAGAAACGGCCGCGCAATGCGATCCGCCAATTGGGCAAGGCGTGGCTTTTGCAGCGACGCGCTTTCCATCAGCGCCACGATCTGTGCAAAGCGGGTCTGCCCGCCCGTGCCTTCCACATGCACCTCCACCGGCGCCTGCAGGTTGTAGCTGCCCGCCGTGACCGTGCTGCCCACGGGGCGCGCCACGGGGGTGGACTCGCCCGTCAGCAGGGATTCATCGGCGTGCGTGCTGCCCAGCGTAATGCGCCCATCGGCCGGAAACGCCTCACCCGGCAGCACACGGATGGTGTCTCCCGCCACCACACGGCGCGTGGCCACGCGTACAAAGCTGCCATCGGCCGTGCGCCGCTCCACGCTATCAGGCAGACGGTTCATCACAGCTTCCAGCGCACCGGCGGTGCGGTCGCGCAGGCGCAGCTCCAGCCAGCGGCCCGTGAGCAGGAAGAAAACAAACATCGTCAGCGAGTCGTAGTACACCTCCTTGCCAAAGATGCCTACAGGGTCGAAGGTGCCCGCCGTGCTCACCACAAAGGTGATGGCCATGCCCAGCGCCACGGGCAGGTCCATGCTGACGCGGCGCAGGCGAATATCGCGCAGCGCACTGCTGAAGAACGGCCCACACGAGAACACCACCATGGGCAGCGTGATGACCCACGAGGCCCAGCGCAGCAGTTGCTCCATCTCCCCCGTCAGGTCGCCAGGTTGCGCCACGTACGCGGGCCACGCGTACATCATCACCTGCATCATGCAAAAGCCTGCCACCAGCCAGCGCCACAGGGCACGGCGGTTCTCACGCTGGCGCTGCTCGCGCGCAAAGGCATCCATGGCGGGCATGGCGCGGTAGCCTGCCTTGTGCACAGCGCCCATCCACTGCGAGGGCTGCACCTGGGAGGGCTGCCACACCACGCGCGCACGGCGCGTGGCAGCGCTCACATCCGCCTGCAGCACGCCGGGCACCCTGCGCAGGGCATCTTCGATGGTGAGGGCACAGGCCGCGCAGTGCATGCCTTCCAGCACCACCTGGGAGTCCCAGGCACAGCTGGCGGGATCTTTGGCAGCCTGGCCCGTTGGCCCCACAGGCCGACCGAACGCCGACCACTCCTGCGGGTCGTCCAGCAGCACGGCTTGCGCGGCAGGCTCCGCATTGGAAACAGCATCGGGCGGATGTGCCGGGGAGGAGGCCGGCGCACCGGGTCGAAACATTGACATGGTTCAAGCCTATCGTTCGGACATGACAGGTACATTGACCTGCATCAAGTCCCAGAACATGATTCATCCTAAGCTTGTTCCATCACTTTGAGGAGACCTTTATGTACAAACGCATCCTGATCGCAACGGACGGCTCACCCCTTTCCGACAAGGCCGTGGAACACGGACTGTCGCTGGCCGCGCTCACCGGCGCCTCTGCCGTGGCCCTCAAGGTGGTGCCCCGCTACCCCCGCAGTTACTTCGAGGGCGGCATGCCCGTCGATACCAACGACGTCAAGCGCATCGAAACCCAATGGGGCGATGCGGCACAGGCCATGGTCGATGGCGTGAAGGCCCAGGGCGACGCCCAAGGCGTGGCAGTCAAGGCCGTCATCGCCAAGTCCGACCTCGTGGCCGAAGCCATCATCTCGGCCGCCAAGAAGCACAAGTGCGACCTGATCGTGATGGCATCGCACGGCCGCAAGGGCCTCAAGCGCCTGTTGTTGGGCAGTGAGACGCAGCATGTGCTGACGCACTCGCACATCCCCGTTTTGGTGCTGCGTTGAGCATCAAAACAGGGCCTAGCGCTTATTCATAAAGCGCTTTAAGCTATTAAATACATAGCAATCCTCGCAAAGGCAAGACGCCTTCTCGGGGTTTTTTCATTCCCGGCTGGATTGCCGACAGCTCAGTGGTTGCCCAGGTAAAGCTGCGCCATTCGCTCATCGGCCAGCAGCCCCTGTGCGGGGCCTTGCAACACACAGCGCCCTTGGTCCAGGATATAGCCCTGCTGACTGATCTGCAGTGCCTGGCGTGCGCGCTGCTCTACCATCAGCACCGCCACGCCTGCGGCGGGCAGCTTTTGCACCATGTCAAACACCTTGCCGACCAGCGAGGGCGCCAGCGCTGCCGTGGGTTCGTCCAACACCATGATGCGGGGCGAAGGCATTAGAGCCCGCGCAAAGGCGAGCTGCTGGCGCTCGCCGCCAGAGAGGTTGCTGGCGGGCTGAGGCAATCGTTCCACCAGCGCCGGAAAGTCCGCCAGCACCTCGTCCATGCGCAGCTTGAGGTGCTTCACGCCCCGCACCACCTGCAGGTTCTCACGCACGGTGAGCGACGGGAACACATTCGCCACCTGCGGCACATAGGCCAGCCCGGCGTCAAAGCGGTCTTCGGCCGACAAGGCCGTGATGTCGCGCCCACCCAGGTGGATGGTGCCCGCCACGCGCGGCAGCAGGCCCAGCAACGCCTTCACCAGCGTGGATTTGCCCGCGCCGTTGGTGCCCGCAATGGTCACGATCTCGCCCGGTGCCACGGCCAGGTCAATGCCGTGGATGATGTCCACCTCGGAATACCCGCCGCGCAACTGCGCGATCTGCAGCAAGTTGTCTGCGCCGCTCATACCACCCCTCCCATGTAGGCTTCCTGCACGCGCGGGTCGTCCAGCACGGTGTGCGGGTCGCCCTCGGCCAAAATCGCGCCCCGGTCCATCACGATCATGCGGTGCGACAGCGACTTGAGCGCCTGCAGGTGGTGCTCGATCACGATGAACGCAATACCCTGCCCGTTCAGCTCGCGCACGCGGTCGCAAATCTCTTCGATCAGCACCGGGTTCACCCCGGCAAACGGCTCGTCCAGCAAGATGCAGCGCGGGTCCAGCATCAGCACCCGGCCCAGCTCCACCAGCTTCTTCTGCCCGCCCGACAAGCCCCCCGCCTTCACATCGCGCACCCGCGCCAGGTTCAAAAACTGGAGGATGCGGTCCGCCTTGGCAGACAACTGCGCCTCGTGCTCGCGCAGGCTGCGCGTCTGGAAGAAGGCATTCACCAGCCGCTCCCCTTGCGGGTTGGCGGCAGCCGCCATCAGGTTCTCGTGCACCGTGAGGCTCTTGAACTCGCGCGGAATCTGGAACGTGCGCACCAGCCCCAGCCGCGCGCGGCGGTAGGGGGGCATGCGGGTGATGTCCTGCCCATCAAACTGGATCTGCCCCGCATCCGCTGGCTGCTGCCCGGCAATGGCCGCAAACAATGTGCTTTTGCCCGCACCGTTGGTGCCTGCAATGCCCAGAATCTCGCCCGCCCCCAGTTGCAGCGACACACCGTCCACCGCCTTGAAGCCGCCAAACTGCCGCGTGACGGCCTCCACCTTCAGCATCGTTGTTGCGGTCATTGGGTTTTGCCTCCAAACAGGCCGTTGGGCTTGTACAGGGTGACCAGAATCAGCGCCAGGCCCACCGCAGCCAAACGCAGGCTGGCCATGCCAACTTCTGACACGCCCGGCACCCAGTCCTTGGCAAAACGCGAGCCCTCCAGAAACACCATGAGCAGCAGCGAGCCAAACACCGCACCACGCACCGTGCCCGAGCCGCCCATCACCAGCCCCATCCACACATAAAACGTGATGAGCGGGATGAACTGCTCTGGCGTGATGAAGGTGATGAAGTGCGCATAGAACGCCCCCGCCACACCCGCCAGCGCCGCCCCCAGCATGAACACCTGCACCTTGAACCAGGCAGGGTCCTTGCCCAGGGCCGACAACGCGGGCTCATCGTCGCCAATGGCCTTGAGCAGCCGCCCAAACGGGCTGGCCGCCAGGCGCACCGTGCCCCAGGCCACCACAGCAACCACGGCCAGCAGCGTGGCAAAAATCGCCATGTCCGACACACCACTGCCCCAGGACGCAAACAGCTTGGGCAAGCCGGGCAAGCCCTGCACGCCCTTGGTCAGCCAGCTCTCTTGCTGGATGGAGATGCGCACCGCTTCTGAAAAACCCAGCGTGACGATGGCCAGGTAGTCATCCCGCAAGCGCAGCGACAGCAGACCAATGGGCAGCGCCAGCACACCGGCCAGCACGCCTGCCGCCACAAAGCACAGCATCAGCGGCACGCCTTGCAGCGCCAGCAGGCCCGAGGTGTAGGCGCCCACGGCAAAGAACGCCACGACGCCAAAGTTGACCAACCGGGTCAGGCCGAACTGCAGGTTCAGACCCAGGGCCAGCAGGCAGTAGATCAGCGCAACGATGCCAATGGCACACAGGTAAGCAATCATCGGTCGAACTCCTTACCGCACCAATTGCACGCGGCCCATGATGCCGGCCGGGCGCACCAGTAGCACCAGCGCCAACACCACAAACGACAGCACCAGCTTGTACGACGGGCCCATCAGTGGCACCGCCAGCTCTTGCGCCACGCACAGCAGCAGCGCACCCAGCACCGCGCCCACCGGGCTACCGATGCCACCCAGCACCATGGCCGCAAAGGCGGGGATCAGGCTCTCCCACCCCATCTCGGGGCTGACCACGGCCTTCATGCCCAGCAGCACGCCGCCCAGCGAGGACAACGCGCCCACCAACAGCCACAGGCTCAGCATCAACCCATTGGCACGGATGCCGCTGGCCCGCGCCAGGTCGGCACTGTCGGCCACGGCGCGCAGCTGGCGGCCAAAGCTGGTGCGGTAGATCAGCACAAACACCACCAGCAGGCAAACGGCGGCCACCGCCGCAATGGCCAGGTCGGTGGGCAACACGCGAATGCCGCCAAAGTTCCAGGCGCGCACCAGGGGCAGGTCATACGTGCGCTGGTCATGCCCGGCAAAAAAGCCGATCAGGCTGCGCAGCAAAAACCCGAGGCCAATGGCCGCGAGCATGGACGACACCATGGGCCGCCCGGCCAGCTTGCGAAAGATCAGCGTGTACGAGCCCGCCGACACCACAGCCGTGACCACCATGCTGATGAGCGCCGCCGCCCACAACGGCCAGCCCCCCAGCAGCTGCACCGCCACGGCAGCGTAGGCACCGGTGGTGAGCATGTCGCCCGTGGCTGCGTTGGGAAAGCGGTTGACACCCATCACCAGGGTCATGGCCAGGGCAGGCAGTGCCACCACCAGGCCTTCGATCAATCCGTTGATCAGCAGGTTTACAAAGTCGATCCAGGTCATTGCGTCATTCCGTCATCCCATGCACAACTGCGCTGTGCGCCGCAGAAAAAATGCCCGGGGCCTGCACCTGGCAGGCGCACCGGGCGCGGTCCATCACATCGTGATGGACACCACGTCGCGCCGCACCAGCTGCCCCTTTTCGATGATGAACACGCCAAAGTCCGGCGTCACATCGCCTGCCTTGTCAAAGTCCAGCTTGCTCGACGCGCCTTCGTAGTTCACCTTGGCCTTCTTGGCCAGTTGTGCCTTGCCTTCGGCAAAGGTGAACACGGCCGTGCCGGGGGCGTTGGAGACATCGCGCATCTTGGCGTTGATCTGCTCTACCGTGGCCTTGGGGCCTGCGGCTTCCATGGCCAGCGCCAGCGAGATCACCATGTCGTACGCCATGGCGGCGTAGATGTTGGTGGAGGCCGCCTTGCCCGTGGCCTTGGTGAAGGCCGCGTCAAACTGGGCATAGGAAGCGCTCTTTTCGTTGGACACCGTGTCCACCGAGATGATGCCCTCGCACACCTCGGCACCCAGCGCCTTCACCAGGTCGGGGTTGGCCGCCCAGCCGGGGATGATCCACTTGGTGTCGGCGCCGGACTGGAACCACTCGCGCAGGATGATGGTGGTGTCGGGCAGGTACGAGCCCATCACGATCACATCAGGCTTGGCCGCCAGAATCTTTTGCAGTTCGCTGCGGTAGCTGGGGCGGCTGGGCTCGTAGGTGACGTGCGCTGCCACCTTGCCGCCGCGTTTCTCCCAGGCCTTGGTGAAGCCTTCCACATTGCCCAGGCCGGATGCGTTGTTGAACGCCATCGTGGCCGGGCGCTTGAAGCCGCGCTTGGTGCAGATCTCGGCAAAGGCCGCGCCAAAGCGGTCGTTGGTGGCCTGAAAGCGCCACACCAGGTCCTTGGTGTCCAGCGTGGAAATGGCGGGCGCGCCCGACACGTTCATCTGGATGATGCCTGCCGCGTCGGTCAGCGGCATCACCGCCAGCGTCACGCCCGAGGCCCAGGTGCCCAGCACCGCCTGCACCTTGTTCACCTCGATCAGCTTCTTGGCGGCCAGCACGGCCGCGTCGGGCTTGGTCTGGTCATCTTCGGTGAAGAGTTCGAGCTTGCGTCCACCCGCGCCGCCCGCGGCATTGACCTCATCCACGGCCAGGCGAATGGCCTGCTGCATGCCCGGGCCGTAGGGGCTGCCTGCGCCGGTGATGGGCGTGAGCGAGCCAATGCGAAACACCTCACCCTGCTGGCTGAAACCGATGGAGGGAAGGAACTGCAGAGCCGCTGCGGCGCCGCCGAGCTTGACGAAATTTCTACGTTGCATGGTGATCTCCGGTAGGGGGTGGGATGGGGGTGAGGGGATGAAAGGGACTCAAAGGGTGTTCTTGACCCACACGCCGTCCTTGGCGATGGCGCGAATGCGCTCGCCCTGGTTCAGCAGGCAGGTGATGTCGGTGAGCGGGTTGCCATCGACCAGCAAGATGTCGGCAATGGCACCGGCCGAGACTTCGCCCAGCTGGCCTTGCTGGCCCAGAATCTCCGCGCCAATCAGCGTGGCCTGCTGCAGCACCGGGCCATTGCCCAGAATCTCCGCGCGCAGGCGCAACTCGTCGGACTGCAGGTAATGCGTCTCGGCCAGCAAGTCGCTGCCCAGGCCCATCTTCACGCCCGCCTTGGCCAGGATCTCGATGGCCTGCTTGCCTTGGCCGCGCACCGAATCGATCTTGGCAATCGACACCGCAGGCAGGCCATAACGCTCGCCCTCATTGGCCAGGCCCTCGTAGGTGATGAGCGTGGGCACCATGAAAGCGCCCATCTCGGCCATGAATTCTGCCGTGGGCGCATCCACCAGATTGCCGTGCTCGATGGTGCGCACGCCGCAGCGCACGGCGCGGGCGATGGCGCGGGGCGTGTAGGCATGGGCCATGACATAGGTGTTGGCATTGGATGCCTCTTCCACAATGGCGTGCAGCTCGGCCTCGGAGTAGCCCAGATTGCCAATCGGGTCGTTGGGCGAAGCCACGCCGCCCGAAGCCATCACCTTGATCTGCGTGGCGCCCTTCAAAATTTCTTCGCGCACCGCCAAGCGGCAAGCATCCACGCCATCGACCACGCGGCCGATGTTGCCGAGCTTGTAGGCGCACGAACACACATCCAGGTCATCGTTGCGCTGGCGAAAGTCCGCATGCCCGCCGGTTTGCGACAGCGCCTTGCCCGCAGGAAAGATGCGCGGCCCTTGCACCAGCCCCGTGCGCACCGCCTCGGCCAGCGACCAGTCGGCACCGCCCGCATCACGCACGGTGGTAAAGCCCCGCTCCAGCATGCCCTTCATGATGGGCAGCGAGCGCATCATGGTGAACACGTTGGGCATCTTGGCCACGGCACCCAGGTTGAACGAAGACGCCACCACGTGCACGTGGCAGTCGATCAGGCCGGGCATCAGGGTCATGCCCTTGGCGTCGAGCGTGGTGGTCCCTTCTAGCACCTGCAGGTCGGTGCCTACCGCCGCAATGCGGCCGTCCTGCACCAGAACGGACAGGCCGGTGCGCAGTGTGAGTGCGTGGACATCCAGCACACGGCTGTTTTCAATCAACAAAGAGGTCATGAGATTCGTCAAAGTGGGCGCGATGGCTTCAAAATTACTCATAGCCTGCTTTTTCAGGGGGCCATGAAGACCATCAAGCATCCATCTGGTGCATTGCAGCATCTACAGAGTGTGGTGCTTGACACATTGCTGTCACAGGACGCATTTATCGGGCCAATTGCCCTTATCCGCAACGCCTAAAATCTCACCATCCCATGAGCCCTACTCATACCTCCTAGGCCACATCTATGCGCCGCCTGTGCCCCACCATCTCTGAGTTGAACGCCTTTCATTCCGCCGCCAAGCACCAGGCCTTCACCATGGCCGCGCGCGAGCTGTGCGTGACGCAAAGCGCCATCAGCCGCCACATTGCGGCGCTGGAGGACTACCTGGGCCAAAAGCTCTTCATCCGCAAGGCCACAGGGCTGGAGCTGACCGAGGCGGGTGCCACCTACCTCAACGCCACCCGCCCCGCCATGGCCGCGTTGGAATCGGCCACGGCACAGCTCATGTCGTACGGGGGCGATGGCGGCTCGCTCAACCTGTCGGTGCCGCCCACGTTTGCGGCGCAGTGGCTCTTCCCGCGCCTGGGGCACTTCAAGCGCACGCTGCCGCAGGTGTCGCTGAACTTTGTGCGCTACCAGCACGCGCACGACTTTGCGACGCCGCACGAGTTCGACGCTGCCATCCAGTACGGCTACGGCAACTGGCCCAGCGCCAATGCGCGCTACCTCATCGGCAAAGAAACCAGCATCGTCTGCAGCCCCCAACTGCGCGACGCCCTGCCCCTGCGCACCCCGCAAGACCTGGTGCGCGCCACCCTGCTGCAGCACATCGAGGTGCCCCTGGCCTGGCAAGACTGGATGGAAGCCCACGGCCTGGACACCAGCGCCAGCCGCTTCGGGCCGGGCTTCAACCTCTACTCGCTCATCATCCGCGCCGCCGTCTCCGGCTTTGGCGTGGGCATTGTGCCCACCTGTCTGGTGGAAGACGAACTGCAGGCCGGTACGCTGGTCGAGCCCCTGAAGGACCGCTTTGACAGCCCGCTGGGCTACTACCTGTGCGCGCCCACGGCACGCACCAACTTGTCGGTGTACCGGCTAGTGGCCGGGTGGCTGGAGCATTGCTGCAACCATGGGGAAGGGGCGGCTGCGCCTGCGGCTGCAGAGGCTGGGGCGGGCTGCATTTTTTGTACGCCGCAACAAGGAGCGAACGGTGCCAACGCCGTCACCACTGCTGCAGCCATGGCGGGTTGATGCGGCCAGTGCGACGGTGGATCGGCTTGCACAGATAGCCAGCCCCTGCCTTAGCGCGGACAGCCTGCTGCATGAAAAAACAAGGCTGCAGCGCTTATGGATCAGGCTCAAGCAGCTATCAATTAACTAGCAATCCTGTCTTATGGCTTCACAAAATTATTAGCACCCTTGCGAGCCAAGTCGAAGGAGGCAGCGGTGCTGAACGCTCCATCTTCGTCACGTAGTTCCCCTATCGGGCAAAAGGCAAGGCCTGACCGCAATTATTTTTCAGGCGCGTGCAATTTGTGACGTCAGGTGCAACGATAAGTTATGCCTAACCAAGAACAACATCAGCAAGTTGTTCTGCTATTTCATCGATGTTTAGCAATGAAGTGTTGAGTGCAACTTTGTCAGCGATTGATGGACTAAATCGCATCACTTCATCTTTTGAAACTTTATGCCATATGGGCAATATCATTTTTCGACCGCTCATTTCTTGAGCTGTCATTCCATCTAATTCGTAATTTGTCCAGTTTTTTGAAAAGAATGATGATGATAATACAATCGTCCCAAAACGAGAGTTTGACAACCCACTATCAATACTTCTCCGCAAGCTGTCACCAACTTTTAGTGTGAACTCGTCATACCATACTTTTACACCACGTTTTTCAAGTGCTAGTGCTAAAGGGCGAACCAGATCTTCTTTGTCTTCCGACGCATGAGAAATAAATAAATCATATTTAATTTCTGGTGCTTCAACATGGTTTTCAACTGTTGCTTCTACTCGACGAGCCAGTGTAGATGTAGCCTGAAGTTCAGCATTTAGATTTCGCTGGAAAGCTAACTGATTTCGTTGGCGTTCTTTTTCAAGTTCAAGTTCTTTTTTCAGTTCTCTTTCTCTGACTTGAGCTAATCTTTTTTGTTCTTTTTCCTCTTCTTTTGCCAAATCCAAACGAGCTTTTAACAGTGCTGCATTTTTTCGGCCTCTTTTTTTGCTATTTGAGATCGTTTTTCAGAAATAGAAGCAATCTCTCGCTGATGTCGTTCTATTTCTGATCTCTTACTATTAAGCGTTGAAATTGTTGTTGATTTTGTTATTGATCTCTGAATTTGATTGATTTTTGAATAAAGGGCCACTTCTTTCTTTGTTTCTTGACTCGATTTTGTTGACAGGTCAGCAAGCTCTCGTTGAAGTCTTCCAATAGTGCTTGTAATAGTCGAAATAGACATTTTTTTACTGATTCGTGGTTAATGAACTGTGCATAACTAGATTTAGACGACAACAATAAAATCAAAAGAAGTCTGATAACGCACTTCGACACGAAATTTTTGCCAAACGTATGCATCCCCTCGCCTTTTAGTCAAACCTAAAATTTCCCGGATGGATGCATTCCGATGCTTGCTCTGGCCGGCACCCGCCAAGGCAGGCCTGGATGCCGGTCGACCTTTCATTCAGGCAAACAACCCCTTGTACTGATCCCGCAGCAAATTCTTCTGCACCTTCCCCATCGTATTGCGCGGCAGCTCCGCCACCACAAAGCACTTCTTCGGAATCTTGAAGTTGGCCAACTGCGACTTGAGCTGGGCCACGATGGCATCCGCATCCAGCTTGGCGCCGGGCTTGGCAATCACCACGGCCACGCCTACTTCGCCAAAGTCGGGGTGCGGCACGCCGACCAGGGCGCTCTCGGCCACGCCGGGCATGTCGTTGATGTAGCCCTCTATCTCTGCGGGGTAGACGTTGTAGCCGCCGCTGATGATGAGGTCTTTGCTGCGGCCCACGATGTGGACGTAGCCGCGTTCATCGACCTTGCCCACGTCGCCGGTTTTGAAGTAGCCGTCCTTCGTGAACTCTTCGGCCGTCTTCTCGGGCATGCGCCAGTAGCCCTTGAACACGTTGGGGCCCTTGACCTGGATGCCGCCGATCTCGCCCACGGGCAGGTCTTTGCCGTCGTCGCCCTGCACGCGCAGGCTCACGCCCGGCAGGGGGAAGCCGACGGTGCCACCACGGCGCTCATCCTCGCCTTTGTATCGCTTGTCGGCGCTGTAGGGGTTGCTGGTGAGCATGATGGTTTCGCTCATGCCGTAACGCTCCAGAATGGTGTGGCCGGTGCGTTGCTGCCATTCCTTGAAGGTTTCGATGAGCAGCGGTGCAGAGCCTGCAATGAACAGGCGCATGTTCTTCACGGCCTCTTTGGTCAAGCCGGGCTCGGCCAGCATGCGCACGTACAGCGTGGGCACGCCCATGAACACTGTGGCGCGGGGCATGGCGCCGATGACGGCCTTGGGGTCGAACTTGGCCATCCAGATCATCTTGCTGCCGTTGATGAGCGCACCGTGGATGGCGACGAACAGGCCGTGCACGTGGAAGATGGGCAAGGCGTGAATCAATACATCGCCCTTCTTCCAGCCCCAGTAGTCTTTGAGCATGACCGCGTTGCTGAGCATGTTGCCGTGCGTGAGCATGGCGCCCTTGCTGCGGCCGGTGGTGCCGCTGGTGTAGAGGATGGCGGCGAGGTCATCTGCACTGCGGGCCACGGCCTGGTGCTCATCGCTGTGGTGGGTGGCGCGCTCGAGCAGGCTGCCGGCGCGGTCGTCGCCCAGGGTGAACACATGCTGCGTGCCCAGCGTGAAGGCAATCTTGCTGACCCAGCCGAAGTTGCCGGGCGAGCACACCACCACCGCGGGCTCGGCGTTGCCGATGAAGTATTCGATCTCGGCGCTTTGGTAGGCGGTGTTGAGTGGCAGGAACACGTAGCCCGCGCGCAGCGTTGCCAGGTACAGGGCCATGGCTTCGACGGACTTTTCCACCTGCACGGCCACGCGGCTGCCTTGGGGCAGCTTGAGCGATGCGAGCAGGTTGGCGATGCGGGCGCTGGCGCGGTCCAGGTCGCGCCAGGTGTAGAACAGCGGGGTGCCGTCTGCCGCCATGGTCTCGACGGCGGTGCTGTCCAGGTCAGACGGGAAGGCTGCGCGCAGGGCGCTGAAGAGGTTGTTTTGGCTCATGGCAGTTGGACGGTTTTAAAGGTTTGGATCAACAAGGCGGGCGGGGCCCGTCAAAACAACGGCGCGCGTTTTTCTAGGAACGCGGTGATGCCTTCGCGGTGCTCGGCGCTGTCCGCGTAGACATAGGGGTCAGGCGCCCCGTTTACTATATTTTTCATAGCTATTTGCGCTTTACCATCAAGCGCCAGAGGCATTTTTAATGCCCGAAATGTCTGCTTGTTCATGCGGGCGGCCTGCGGCGCCAGTGCGGCGATGCGCTGTGCGCTGCCCAGGGCCTCGGTGGCCACCATGTCGTCGGCCACCACACGGCTCAGAAAGCCGCGTGCCAGCATGTCAGGGGCGCTGAAGGTGGCGGCCTCCAGCAGCATCTGGCGTGCGGTCACGTCACCCACAGCACCCGCCACCAGCTGCGCCTCGCGCGGGGCCATCGGGAAACCGAGCTTGGCAATCGGCGCGCCAAAACGCGCACCACTGCCCGCCACGCGGATGTCGCAGCAGCTGGCAATCTCCACCCCGGCACCCATGCAGGCGCCACGGATCTGCGCCACGATGGGCACGTCGCACTGGAGCATGGCGTTGAGCCCACCCCAGACGTCGTTCTCATGAAAGTCCCGCAAGGCAGCGGCGTCAAACCGAAAGCCGGGGTACTCCGAAATGTCACCGCCCGCACAGAAGGCATCGCCCTCCCCCGCAATGAGCACGCAGCGCACATCGCTGCGCTGCTGGATGTCTTCAAACACCACACGCAGCTGCCGCCACATGCCACGCGACATGGCGTTCAGCCGCCCGGTGTGGCGCAGCGTGACATGCACCACACCACGCTCACCCGATTCCATCAACACTTCACCCGACATCTCGGCAACCTATCAAGTTATGCACATTACTCAGCCCTGAAAGCCCGCGCTACACCATCGCGAGTGCCACCGTGGAACCGGCTTTGCCGGGCCACGGGTGGCGTCCCCCTTCAGGGGGAAGGCGCAAAGCGCCACAGGGGGTTAATCAAGCTTTGCGCCAGAGGCCTTCACCACCGCCGCCCAGCGCTTGACCTCGCTGCTGACCATGCCCGCAAACTGCTGCTGGGTCATGCCGCCGTATTCGGCGCCGTTGTTGGCCCAGATCGTTTTGAGTTCGTCGGCGCTGCCCAGCTTGCGCACCTCGTCCACGATGCGCGCCTGCACATCGGCGGGGGTGCCCTTGGGTGCCCACAGGCCGTACCAGGTGGTGACGGTGTAGTCGGGCAGGCCAACTTCGGCGGCGCAGGGTACGTCTGGGAACGCGGCATTGCGCTTGGGGCCCGACACCATGAGCGCCTTGATACGCCCACCTTTGATGTGGGACGCCGAGGAACCCAGCCCGTCAAACATCATGTCCACTTGCCCACCAATCAGGTCCTGCAGCGCGGGGCCGGCACCCCGGTAGGGGATGTGGGTGATGAAGGTGCCCGTCTGCTGCTTGAACAGCTCGCCCGCCAGGTGGTGCGACGTGCCAGCGCCCGCAGACCCGTAATTGAGCTTGGCGGGGTTGCGCTTCACATAGTCCATGAACTGCTGGAAGTTGTTGACCGGCACGTTCTTGGGGTTGACCACCACCACCTGGGGCACGTTGGCCAGCAAGAACAGCGGAATGAAGTCCTTCTCCAGGTCGTAGTCGAGCTTGGGGTACATCGACGGGGCGATCGCGTGGTGCACGGCCCCCATGAAGAGCGTGTAGCCGTCTGGTGCGGCCTTGGAGGCAAAGCTGGCCCCCACGGTGCCGCCCGCGCCCCCTCGGTTGTCGATCACGAGCGTCTTGCCGGTGGCCTTGGAGAACTGCGCTGCCAAGGGGCGCGCAAAGGCATCGGTGCCGCCGCCCGCAGGGAACGGCACCACCAGGTTCACCGGTTTGGTGGGCCAGGCCGATGCCTGGGCCCATGCAGGCACCGTGCCCGTGGCCAGCCCCAAACCTGTGGCAGCAGCCCCCAGCAGCACCTCGCGGCGCTGAATTCGCATGTCTTTCATTCCTTGTCTCCTGTCGTCGTTGTAAAAAAGGAAAGCAGGCCTACGGTGCCCCACCGTTCAAAACCGTGCCAGGCACTTGCCACCATCGGCTGGCTCCCCTCTGAGGGGGTCCATCGGCCATTGTCTGCGCCGATGATGACGATGATGGCATTGCGCGGCACCGGGGCCTGCGGTCAGTCACGGCACAGGCTGTCGATGTCCCCCGACACCGGCACCTTGCCTTGCGCGAGCAAGCTGCGGTGCTTGTCGATGCGCTTGAGGTCGTACAGGTAATTCACCATCAGCCCGTACGATTGTTTCAGTCCTTTGCTGGACGGGTCTCCCGCCCAGTTCAGGCGTTCCACCCGCGCTCCGTTGCCCAGGTGGAAGCGGGCCACCGGGTCCACTGGCTTTCCGTCCTGCAGCTCACGGGCCAGGTAGCGTGCGGCGCACTCCATCAGCATCTGGCGCACGGGCGATCGGGCATCGAGGTCGGTGGCCTTGTCGAGCGCAGCCAGCAGATGGGTGGCCTGCGGGGGTTCAAAGCCCACGGCCCGACCCAGCTCGGTGCGGCGCTTGTCATCCAGGCGCTCCAGCATCGCACCGGCATGCTTGCCCAGCCAAGCGCGGAAACCCGGAATCGGCGACAACGTGGCAAAGGTGCGCAACCGGGGAAATTCGGCCGTGAGGGTCTCCACCACATGCTTGATGAGTGAATCGCCAAAGCTCACACCACGCAGCCCGGTCTGGGTGTTGCTGATCGAATAGAAAATCGCCGTGGTGGCCCGCCCGATGTCAGCGGGTGCCGCCGCTTCGTCGAGCAAAGGCGTGATGCTGGACGAGATTTTGTCCACCAGCGCCACCTCCACAAAGATCAGCGGCTCGTTGGGCAAACGCGGATGAAAGAAGCCGTAGCAGCGGCGGTCGCTGTCGAGCCGGTTTTTCAGATCGGCCCAGCTGCGGATGTCATGCACGGCCTCGTACTTGATGAGCTTTTCAATCAGCGAAGCGGGCGAGTCCCACGACAGGCGGCGTAGCTCCAGAAAGGCCACGTCAAACCAGGTCGAGAACAGGTGCTCCAGCTCGGCATCCAGCGCCAACAGGCGCTTGTCGGACTTGAGCAGGGGCAGCAGCTCAGCACGCATGTCCAGCAAGAACCGCATGCCTTCAGGGAACGCAGAAAAACGCTGCAGCAGCCGCGTGCGCGGCGATACCAGTGCGCGGCGCAGGCTGATCTCGGCCTGGCCTTCTTCGGCCGTGCCAGCCGCCGCTTCGTAGCGTTGGCGGGCCGATTTGAAGCGCGTGGCGTCGGGGGCGAACTGCTCGCACATCAGCAGCCACATGTCGCGGCGCTCTTCGGGCTCGGCCTTGGCATACCACTCGGCCACGGCCTGGGCGCGGCGGCCACCTTCGATCTCGCTCACCTGCGGGGCCACCACCTCCTGCAGGTCGGCCAGCAGGCGGCGCAGCGCGCGGGGCGACAGAGCCTCCTGCCCGCGCCGCAGCGTGGCCTGCAGCCGCTCGTTGGTGGAACGCGGTACGGCGACCTTGGCCACCACATCGGTCACCGATTTGTCGAGCCCGGCGCGGGCCGGTTTGTCGGTCGCCTTCTCGCTTGCCTTCTCGCCGGTTTTGTCAGCGGGCTTGTCTGCCGCGGGCGCTGCCGTGCGCAGGCGCGACACACTGCGGGTGATCCATTCGGGGGTGCTGTTGATCATGGGGTGAGCCTCGATTGCTGGTTGCGGGCTACGTCGCGCAGCGCATCGCGCTGGCGCAACAGATGGTTGCGCATGGCCTCTTCGGCGGCGTCGCAGTCGCGCGCCTTGAGCGCGGCGAACACTGCCAGGTGCTCGGCCAGGCTTTGCTGCAGGCGGCCCGGCACATGCAGCGTTTGTGCTCGCGCCAGGCGCAGGATCTTTCGCAGATCGCCAATCACCTGGGCCAGCCAGCGGTTGTCCGCCAGTGTGATGAAGGCCTCGTGAATGGCGTAGTTGGCTTCGTAGTAGTCGGCAATCAGGCCTTCAGCGGCAAACTGCTGCAGCCGCTGGTGCAACACCTCAAGCGCCGCAACATCCGCCGCGACCGCCTTGCGCGTGGCCTCATGGGCCGCCCGCCCCTCCAGCAGCGCGATCACGGGAAAAAGATCGTCCAGGTCGCGCTCGGTGATCTCAGCCACAAAGCAGCCGCGGCGCGGTTCGTGGCGCAGCAAGCCCTCCGCCACCAGCACCTTGAGCGCCTCGCGCAGCGGCGTACGCGAAATAGCGAGCCGCTCGCACAAGGCCGCTTCGTCCAGAAAACTCCCGGGGGGCAAGGCGCCCGCAAAGATTTGCTCACGCAAGCGCGAGGCGGCTTCGTCGTGCAGTGAGTTGGGAACCGGGCGCATGGTGCGGGGAAAACTCCAGGGTGTCAGGGTGCGCAGGCAAAACGCCTGCATCTTTTGCTGCCAACGCGGCTTCAAATGCCGCCAAACGTCAACATCACTCTGAATAGTTCGTAATTTCTCATAATTACGCAAAATCACAAGAGGAAAACCCTGAAATGTGCTGATGGGGCGACAAACGGTGCACCCATGGTGCAGAGATGCAACACGAGGGCCGTTTTATTTCGGTAAAAAGCCGCACGGGAAGCGCGGCGGAGGCGGGTCAACACATCGTCCCGCCTCACCCACCGGCAGAGCACTTACCTTGCAATGGCAAGCGCTGCTATTTTTATAGCTGCTAGCGCTTACCAGTTAAGCGCTAGAGGCCAATTTCAACTGATTTTTTGCGCCACCGCGGGCTGGCGCTGTGCCCACACCCACAGGCCCACGCCCGCGGCGATCATCGGCACGCACAGCCACTGGCCCATGCTCATACCCAAGGACAGGATGCCGAGGAACGCATCGGGCTCGCGAAAGTATTCGGCAATAAAGCGGAAGGTGCCATAACCCACCAGGAATGCGGCGGCCACCTGGCCCTGGCGACGTTCTTTGCGCGCATACAGCCACAGCAGGATGAACAGCAGCAAGCCCTCCAAGAGGAACTGGTAAACCTGCGACGGATGGCGTGGCTGCAGGGAACCGCTGTGTGCAAACACCATGCCCCACGGCAGGTCCGGGCTGGCAAAACGGCCCCACAGTTCGCCGTTGATGAAATTTCCCACCCGCCCTGCGGCCAAACCCGTGGGCACGCAGGGCGCCACAAAGTCGGCAACCTGCAGCCAGGGGCGCTTGCGCGAATGTGCGAACCACAACATGGCCGCTATCACGCCCAACAAGCCACCGTGAAAGGCCATACCCCCTTGCCACACGGCAAAGATTTCCAGGGGGTGACTCAGGTAATACGCAGGTTTGTAGAACAGGCAATACCCCAGGCGCCCCCCCACCACCACACCCGCCACCCCCAGGAACAGGATGTCTTCCACGTCCTTGCGCGACCATGCGCCAGGGCCGGTGATGGAGGCAAACGGCTCGTGCCGCAGGCGCCGGATGCCCAGCAGCATGAACAGGCCAAAAGCCGCAAGATAGGTCAGGCCGTACCAGTGGATGGCCAGCGGGCCGATCTGCAGGGCGACAGGGTCGATGTGGGGATAAGTCAGCATGGGGGCGATTGTGCACGCGCAGCACTACCCTTTCAGAGCGCTGGCCCGCACCTCATGGGCCACAAAGTCGATCCACCGGGCCAGTGCGGGCGGCACAGTGGCGCCCCAGACCAGGCTGGTTTCGCACACGGGCGCCAGGGGAGACTTGCCGCCGAACTGCCGGTAGACAACGCCCGGCCGCTGAAACTGCTGCACGCTGGCAGGCACCCAGGCCAACCCCAGGTCGGCCGACACCAGGTTGACGATGGTCTGCATCTGGATGGCCTCCTGGGCCACCTGCGGCACCTGCCCCGCTGCGTGGTACAGCGCCACGATCGCGTCGTACAGCGAGGGCAGGATCGGGCGGGGGAAAATCACCAGAGGCTCCCGCAGCAGGTCAGAGAACCGGACGGTGGGCGTGCGCGCCAGCGGGTGATGCTCAGGCAGCGCAAGCACCAGCGGCTCTTGCGCCACACACAGGCTTCGCAGGGCAGGTGGCGCCTGGCCGGGCGTGTGCAAAAGCAGCCCGGCATCAATCTCCCCCCGCTCCAGCGCCTGAAGTTGCACGTCGCCCGTCGCCTCGATCAATTCAAGCCGCACCCCGGGCCACTGGGCCCGGAAGGCTCGCACCCACTGCGGCAGCATCCCAAAACCCACGGTCGAGACAAACGCCAGACGCAGCCGCCCCACCTCGCCCGCTGCCGCCGCGCGCGCCTGTGCAGGGAGCGCCTGGGCGCGGTCGAGCAAATCCAGCACCTGCGGCAACAGGGCAGCCCCGGCCGGAGTGAGCTGCACGCTGCGTTTGGTGCGGTCGAACAGCTGAAGGCCCAGCGTGCGCTCCAGCCCGGCGATGGCCTGCGTGAGCGGCGGTTGTGTCATGTGCAGGCGCTGCGCCGCGCGGCCAAAGTGCAGTTCCTCAGCCACAGCGGCAAACTGCCGCCACAAACGCATATCAATGAATGGCTCTTTCATATGCTGTACATATTAATCGCCCTGTACAAATGGATTGGATGGCGCCCACCAATCGCCGCATACTCGCGGCTGCGAAAAGTTTCCCCACCCACAAGAATCGCTCCACGAAGGAAAACACACCATGGCAGACAACAAAGTCATCCCGATCCAGCCCATCAACCGCCGCAGCGCCAACATCACCCAGGGCAAGTCGCGCGCACCCAACCGCTCCATGTACTACGCCATGGGCTACGAGGAAGGCGACTTCGTGAAACCCATGGTGGGCGTGGCCAACGGCCACAGCACCATCACGCCCTGCAACAGCGGCCTGCAAAAGCTGGCAGACGCGGCCATCGCAGGTATCGAGGAAGCCGGTGGCAACGCCCAGGTATTCGGCACCCCCACCATCAGCGACGGCATGGCCATGGGCACCGAAGGCATGAAATACAGCCTGGTGAGCCGTGAAGTCATCAGCGACTGCATCGAGACCTGCGTGGGCGGCCAATGGATGGACGGCGTGCTGGTGGTAGGCGGCTGCGACAAGAACATGCCAGGCGGCCTGATGGGCATGCTGCGCGCCAATGTGCCCGCCATCTACGTGTATGGCGGCACCATCCTGCCTGGCCACTACCAGGGCAAGGACCTGAACATCGTCAGCGTGTTCGAGGCCGTGGGCGAGAACGCCGCCGGCAAGATGAGCGACTTTGACCTGAAGGAGATCGAAAAGCGCGCCATCCCCGGCACCGGCTCGTGCGGCGGCATGTACACCGCGAACACCATGTCCAGCGCGTTCGAGGCCCTGGGCATCAGCCTGCCCTACTCGTCCACCATGGCCAACCCGCACGACGAAAAGATGAACTCGGCCAAGGAATCGGCCAAGGTGCTGATCGAGGCCATCAAGATGGACCTGAAGCCGCGCGACATCGTGACCAAGAAGTCCATCGAGAACGCCGTGGCCGTCATCATGGCCACGGGTGGCTCCACCAACGCGGTGCTGCACTTCCTGGCCATTGCCCACGCAGCGGGCGTGGAATGGACCATTGACGACTTCGAACGCGTGCGCGTGAAGACCCCCGTGCTGTGCGACCTCAAGCCCAGCGGCAAATACCTGGCTGTGGACCTGCACCGCGCAGGCGGCATCCCGCAGGTCATGAAGATCTTGCTGAACGCAGGCCTGCTGCATGGCGACTGCATCACCATCGAAGGCAAGACGATTGCCGAAGTGCTCAAGGATGTGCCGGACGAGCCGCGCGCCGACCAGGACGTGATCCGCCCCATCAGCAACCCGATGTACGCCCAAGGCCACCTGGCCATCCTCAAAGGCAACCTCAGCCCCGAGGGCGCTGTGGCCAAGATCACGGGCCTGAAGAACCCCGTGATCACCGGACCGGCCCGCGTTTTTGACGACGAACAATCGGCACTGGAAGCCATCCTGGCCGGCAAGATCAAGGCGGGGGACGTGATGGTGCTGCGCTATTTGGGCCCCAAGGGCGGCCCCGGCATGCCCGAAATGCTGGCCCCCACTGGCGCGCTGATTGGTGCTGGCCTGGGTGAAAGCGTGGGCCTGATCACCGACGGCCGCTTCTCGGGCGGCACCTGGGGCATGGTGGTCGGCCACGTGGCGCCCGAAGCGGCAGCCGGTGGCACCATCGCCTTCGTGAACGAAGGCGACAGCATCACCATCGACGCACGCCAACTGCTGCTGGAGCTGAACGTGAGCGAAGAAGAGATCGCCAAGCGCCGCGCAGCCTGGACGGCCCCCGCACCGCGCTATACGCGCGGGGTGCAGGCCAAGTTCGCGTTCAATGCATCGAGCGCCAGCAAGGGTGCGGTGCTCGACGCGTATTGAAGTCCAGCGCTTTCAAAAAGCAAAAGCCCGCCGCTCCCGGCGGGCTTTTTTTTGCTGCCAAGACCATGGCATCCGCGTTGTGTGCCCCCGCGTGACTTGCGTCTTAAAACCCGCGCCGCCTCGACCGCCACCGGATCCAGCCGCCCGCCAAAGCTCTCAATGGTGCGGTCACACGCCAGGACCAGCTTGCGCGCATCAATCCCACTTCCTTTCGCACGGCCGCCGTCACGGCGGCCTCACGGGCCGCTACATCCCGCACCAGCCGAAGTACGGTCACCCGTGTACGGTCTGCAGGTGAGGCACTGGGCGAGCCTGGGTTCACCGCATCTTCTGGCGCCGAGGCTTCCACACCAGCCGCGATGTCGAGGATGTCGAAAAAGGCCAGAGGCTGCTCTGCACAGGTGGTCACCATCAGGCCCCAGGGCTCATGCACATCGATGCCCTTGGGGCCACCCTCGCGCGGGTTGTGGTGCCCCCGCTCAAACACAGCGTCATCCAGCACGCGGAACACGGCATTCGGTTCGGCCAGGCTGCACCACCCGGAAGGAGCCCGGTGAAACACGGCCACATGGGGGGCGCCAGCATCCGCCACCAGAAGAATGCGCCCGCCCGCCAGGAAACACAGCCCATGGGGGTAGCTGACGCCACGCAGTTGTGCAGCAGGCGCGTTGCCAGGCGCAAGAAACTCATCGTTGCGGTAGAGCGCGACAATGTGGCGGTCGTGGTTGCTGACCGCCACCCATTCAGCATTGAGGTCCAGCGCCACACCATCCGGAACCTCCAGCCCGTGCTGCATGAGAAGCTGCGCATCCAGATGGGAAAAACCGGCAGCAGCGTTCAGCAGGTGATGGGTCACGTAATGGGAAAAGCCGTTGCACACCCACAGCTCGTGCAAGCCTGCGCCCAGATCCCGTGCGCACAGGCTTCCTGGGGTGCTCAGGAGCTCCGTCTCCTGCTTGCCGATCACGGACAGGGGCTCCAACGTGTGCAACGCGGTCAGACCATCCGCCGGGGGAATGTCGAACAGCGATACATTGCCCTCCCGGCTCGCGACCGCGATGATGCTGTTGCTGATCCAGCACAGGCCATGAGGGCGCTGGAGGCTGGTGGACGCGACCTCCACGGCATCCGTCAGGTAGAGCACCTTCTGCCCGTTTTCAAACTGGCAGTCCATCCCCACGACCAGCACCCTGTCGAGGGTGATGGCAGCAAGCGCCACACGGCGTCCGTCGGGCGACCAGCTCACATCTTCGGTTCGCCCCATGGATGCAATGGCGTCCAACACCTCTGCGGGGCCGATGCATGCCAGTCTCATGGCGAAACTCCTTGCTGGATGTTGTGAAACGCCAAGGCATCGTCCACACTGCCATCCATCACCACGCATCCATCTTTAAGGACCAACGCTCTGTTGCAAAAGCTCTTGAGAATGACCTCGTTATGGGATGCCAGCACCAGAATGGAGACCTGCTCGATCAGCCCGTTGATGCGCTCCTTGGCCTGGCTGAAAAACTTCGCATCACCAGCACCAATCATCTCGTCCATGAGCAGAATATCGGGAACCACGCTCGTGGAAACGGCAAACGCCAGACGCAGCAGCATGCCCTGTGAGTACGTCCTGACCGGCAACTGAAGATGCTCGCCCAGCTGTGTGAATGCCTCTACCGAGGGTATGAGGCCCATCGCCTGCTTGCGCGTCAGACCCATCACGATGCCTCGCATGATGATGTTGTCGTACCCAGTGGCATCGACATCCATGCCCAGCATGATGTCTGTGAGCGCTGCAATCCGGCCACTGAAGGACAGCTCGCCTTGCATGGGCTCATAGACGCCCGAGAGCACTCGCAGCAGCGTGGTTTTGCCAGCGCCGTTCGAACCAATCAGGCCGACCCGATCCCCCGGACGCAGCAACAGGCTCACATCACGCAACGCATGCACGCTGACCTGCCGCAAACCGCTGGCCTCCACACGGGCCTTGTCACGCATAGGAAGCCCCAGCACCGTATTGAGCAGGCCCCGTGACCGCGTAGTGAACACGGGAAAGTCGATGGATACGTTGGACAACTGGATATGGGCCATCTTGGGATACCGAAGGGTGGCGGCGCCTACAGCCAGTAAACAATCCGCCGCCGAATCGCGACGTACTGCCAAAAGAAAATCAAACCCAACAGCAAGACCACCCCCACTGCGGCACCCCAGGTCTGCAGGCTGGGGATCTCTCCCATCAAGGGGCTGCGCGTCAGGTCCAGGAAAAGCGCCAATGGATTCAGGCGTACCACCCACTGTGCACGTTCGGTCAGCTGGTCAGGCACCCAGAGCACGGGGGTCACAAAAAAACTGACCTGCATCAGGCTGCCCAGGGCCACCGTCACGTCGCGGAAGCGGGCCGCAAGCCCCCCCAGAATGGCAACCACAAAACTGGCAGCCAGCAAAGTCAGGGCGGTGGCGCCAAGCAGCGCCCCCCACTGCACAGCCCCCAGCCGCCCCGCCCACCACAAGACGGCCGACACAATAACAGCGCTGTGCAGCATCAGGATGGAGCATCGAAACACGGTGCGGAACACAAACGCCATCTTGGGGTAAGGCGTCTGCTTCAAAAACGCGTCCGAGCCGATATAGGTCAAGCAGCCCTCGTTGATCAGCGCACTGAAATACCCGAACAGCACATGCCCAGCACAAAAATACGGCAGGTACCACTCGGCCGGGTACTTGAACAGTTGGGCGCCGATCAAGCCAAAAGCAACGATGAAAATGGCCGTGTGCAGCGTGATCCAGACAGGCCCCAGAAAGGTCCGCCGATACTGCTTGGCGACATCGTTCCAGCCCATAAAACACCAGAAGCGCCACGCCACCATGGCGCTCCAGATGTCAAACCCCAACAATTGAACTTGCCTCTGACGCGCAGACACGGGGGGATTGGCGGTTGAATGAGCCATCACAGCAATATCAAGCCATCGACTCGTAGACGCGCAGGGTTTTTTCTGCGCACGCTTGCCAGGTGAAAGCGCGCACGCGATCACGCCCGCGCGCAACCAGTTGGCCCGCCAGTTCTGAGTTCTCGGCAACTCGGCGCATCGCATCCGCAAGTTCGTCGATGCGCAGAGGATCAATCAGCAAGGCCGCATCCCCCGCAACCTCCGGGATGGAGGTCGTGTTGGACGCCACCACCGGCACCCCCGCCGCAAAGGCTTCCAGAACCGGCAGTCCGAATCCCTCGTGGAGCGACGGGAACACCAAGGCCGTCGCACGCTTGATAACCACCTGAAGATCAGCATCCGGCAAGTGCTGCAGCCAGCGGACATGTTTGAGCGCGCCCCCGGTGAATTGGGCGACAACGTCTTCGCACCCCCAGCCCGGTTTGCCGACCACCACCAACGGAAACTCCCGCTGCAGAGGCTCGGGCAGGCTGGCGTGGGCCAAAAGCAGGCGGCTGATGTTCTTGCGCGGCTGCAGGGTACCGACGCTCACAAAATAGCGGTCTGGCAATGCATGCCGATCCCGCACGGCTTTTTCCACGGACTCATCGACCGGAGCAAACCACTGCGGACCTACACCCAGAGGAATGGCAGTGATCCGCTCTTCGGGCAGGCGGAAGTGCGTAGCGATCTCCTGGCGGGAGTAATTGGAAATCGTGATGACCTGCTGCGCCCAGAACGCAGTACGCCGCCACAATTCGTTTTTCAGGCCCTTGAACCGGTATCGGACCCACTCGGGGTGAGAGAGCGGGATCGCATCAAAAATCGTCGCCACCACCGGCGTTCCACGCAAGCGCGGGACCAGATGGTCGGTGGCATGGATGACATCAATCCCCGAGCAGAGCGCGCGGCGCACCCTGCCAAAGTCCACCCCCGGCAGCGTGGCGGCCAGGGCCTGCCGCGCAAAAGGTCCAAAGGACATCGCAGGTGTCGCGCCCTGCCAGAGGCTCGCCGGAGCATCGAACAGATACGGCTGCAGTTGCGCTGACGGCGGCATGGCAGCCATCAGCTCCCGGGTGTAGGTACCAATGCCATCCACACCACCCTGCTGGACAGAACGTGCCAGCACGCTGACGCCAAAAGCTACCCTCATCGGGCCACCTCACACAGCAGCCAGCAGGGCGCACAGTAGTGGTTCACCATCATCGGGCCCCGGGATAAGTGCGCCGCAAGTCTGCTTCCACCATCATTCGACAGATCTGCTCTACGGAGGTGCGCGCCTCCCAACCCAGTTCGGCCCGGGCCCGGGAGGCGTCGCCCACCAGGATATCCACCTCTGCAGGGCGAAAGAAACTGGGATCCACGCTCGCCACAACGCGCCCCGTCCCCACATCCACGGCCACTTCCGAAGCAGCGGCACCCGCAAACTCCAGGGATATGCCAGTAACCGAGAACGCCATACGCACAAAGTCGCGCACGGTCTGCTGGCGGCCGGTTGCCAGCACGTAGGTACCAGGCCTGTCTGCCTGCATCATCTGCCACATGCCTTCGACGTACTCGGCCGCAAAACCCCAGTCGCGACGCGCATCCAGGTTGCCCAATTCGAGCACCCCCCTTTCGCCATGGGCCATGCGGGCCACCGCATTCGATATCTTGCGTGTCACAAATTCACTTCCCCGAAGGGGGCTTTCATGGTTGAACAGAATGCCGCTGACGGCATACATGCCATAAGCTTCCCGGTAGTTGATGGTCATCCAGTGGGCAAACAGCTTGGACACCGCATAAGGGCTGCGCGGACAAAAGGGGGTGGACTCGCACTGCGGCGTTTGACCCACCCCACCGAACATCTCTGAGGAACTGGCCTGGTAGTAGCGTATGTGGGGGTCCACCAGCCGGACAGCTTCCAGCAGATTCAATGCACCTTGGCCATTGACCAGCGCCGTAGTAGTCGGAGCGTCAAAACTCGCTCCCACAAAGCTCTGTGCCGCTAGGTTGTACAACTCGTCCGGACGGAATTTTTGCAGAAGTGCAATGGCAGAGCCGGGGTCCGTCAAATCAAAATCAACCAGCAGCAAATGGGGATGGCCCATCACGCCCAGCTCCTGAAGGCGCCAGGTATTCACACTGCTGGTGCGTCGATGGGTGCCTATGACCTGGTAACCCTTGTTCAGCAGAAACGCTGCCAGATAGGCGCCATCCTGCCCGGTGACACCCGTAATGATGGCCGTCTTGCCACGTGCAAAGATGATGGGCTCTTTTCTGTGACACAACCTTGCCATACCCGCCCCAGGATCGGAGCGAAGACCGGCGGCTGCAGAGTCTTGAAGTCAACGAGGCTTGCGCGGGCGCATGCCCAGGGCTTCCTTGTTCTTGTTGATCCGGTCCTGCTTGCGTTGCTCCATCTTTTCCATGGCTTTACGTTTCGTATATCCCGTGGAATCAGCCCAGGCCCACCATAAGGCCGTGGCACCAAAGGGCGCCAGCACCCACCACCAGGACCAGGCGGCCACGGGTCCAACCTCGAAATACTTCAATGCCAGAAGCAACAGTGAAAGACCCAGCAGGTACATCGCGATCTCCAGAAAAGGTCGAAACCGCCCGGTTGACCCCGGACAAATCCCTGTCAACCCAAGCCACTACAATTCCATTAAAGAACTGTAACTCAACCACAGGAATTCCCACCATGAAGCGTACCCTGATCACCCTTGCCATGACGCTGTCGGTTGCGGCACCCGCCATGGCCGATCTGGCCTTGGCAACCTCGAAGAACTGCATGGCTTGCCACGCTGTGGACAAAAAGCTGGTGGGCCCTTCGTACAAGGATGTGGCTGCTAAATACTCCGGTCAGAAAGATGCTGTGGACAAGCTGGCCGCCAAGATCGTCAAGGGCGGCGCGGGAGTGTGGGGTCCAGTTCCGATGCCTGCCAACGCACAGGTCAACGATGCAGAAGCCAAGAAGCTGGCTGCGTGGGTGCTGACGCAGAAGTAAATCGCCTCAAACTCACCCCGGGGGCGGCATAGCCCCTTGGTGAAAGGCCGCGCCACGCACTGTGACGCGGTCTTTATAGTTTCTAGAACCTGTTTTGCTTTTCAGGGCGCGGGCAAATTGCAGGACACAGCAACGAAAAGCTGCGAGCCCCTCTGATCACACCCGAGAAACGACCGGCACCGCCTCCAGCCCGCGCGTTCGCAGCTGGTGCTCAAGCTGCCCCACATACGCTGCGGTGGAGTTGTCGGACTCAGTGGCACGCGCTGCCAGGTGCGCTTCCAGTTCATCCAGCCGCGCCAACACAGCGGCGTGCGCCTGCTGGTGCTGAGCATCCAGAAAAGCCCGCAACTCCGTAAAACGCGAGGCTTCCGCCTTGTCCGCCAGTTCGCGCTGGACCTGCATTTCCTTGGTATGACGTCGCGTCTCCATCAATACCGAACCCTGGAGCGACAAGACATAGACGATAAAAATGATGCCCAGCAAGCCCGTAAGGCCCAGCATGATGAGCCCCAGCGGAGCCTCAAAGACCACAATGCCGAGCGATACCAGGGACGGTGCGGCCAGAGCGGGCCAATTGAGGGCGGCGAGTGCAGCAATGGCTAAAACCGTCACCCAAAGAACGATGGAACGCAGATGCATGAAAACCTCCTGTAGGCAGCGCCCAGGCGAAGATCCGCAAGCGCCATGCGCCGTTGTAACGCATGCACGGGCCGTCACCGACCGCAGGCGGGAGATTTCAGGCGGTGTCCTACAAAGAGAACTAGGGAGGCGCGGAGCCCTAGGGATTCTCTGCACGAATCGAGCGGAAAGCGTGCGCTGCGGATCGGGATGGACTGCAAGGCGCAAAACGCAGCAATAGCCGCAGCTATTGCGAGGTTTTGCAACGCCGCAGACCGCCCGAGACCGCAGATGCACACGGCGCGCCGATTCGTGCAGAGGAGCCCGAGAGCGCCTCACAAGTGCGGTGGACCAGCGACGGGATTGTGTGGCCACGTCACATCGCCACGCGATATGAGTGCCCCCAAACCCCGCAAGCGCTGCGCGCTGGCGCCGTTACACGGCACCTTCTGGATCAGTTGGTCTGAGCCAACTGATCCAGGATTGCGGGGTTTTCCAACGTGCTGGTGTCCTGCGTGATGGCCTCGCCCTTCGCGATGCTGCGCAGCAACCGACGCATGATCTTGCCGCTTCGGGTCTTGGGCAGGTTATCGCCAAAGCGGATGTCCTTGGGCTTGGCGATGGGGCCGATTTCCTTGGCGACCCAGTTGCGCAGTTCGTTGGCGATCTGCTTGGCTTCTTCGCCCGTGGGGCGGGAACGCTTGAGCACCACGAAGGCGCAGATGGCTTCGCCGGTCACATCGTCGGGGCGACCCACCACAGCGGCCTCGGCGACGAGGTCGGTCTTGGAGACCAGGGCCGATTCGATCTCCATCGTGCCCATGCGGTGGCCCGAGACGTTCAGCACGTCATCGATACGGCCAGTGATTCGGAAGTAGCCCCGATCGGCGCTGCGCACCGCCCCATCCCCCGCCAGGTAGTAGCCCTTGAGTTCTTCGGGGAAGTAGCTCTTCTTGAAACGCTCAGGGTCGTTCCAGATGGTGCGGATCATGCTGGGCCAGGGGCGCTTGATGACGAGGATGCCGCCCGAGCCGTTGGGCACATCGTTGCCCATTTCGTCCACGATGGCAGCGGTAATGCCGGGCAGGGGCAGCGTGCAGCTGCCGGGCACCAGCGGCGTGGCGCCAGGCAGCGGCGTGATGACATGGCCGCCCGTTTCGGTCTGCCAGAAAGTGTCCACGATGGGGCAACGCTCGCCGCCCACGTTCTTGTGGTACCACATCCAGGCTTCGGGGTTGATGGGCTCGCCCACGCTGCCCAGGATGCGCAGGCTCGACAGGTCCGAGCGTGCAGGGTGTACCTCCTCGTCAGCTTCCGCAGCCTTGATGAGCGAACGGATGGCCGTAGGTGCTGTGTAGAAGATGGTGCACTTGTGGCGCTCGATCATCTGCCAGAAGCGGCCGGCATTCGGGAAGGTGGGAATGCCTTCAAAGATGATCTGCGTGGCGCCTGCTGCCAGCGGGCCATAGGCGACGTAGGTGTGGCCCGTGATCCAGCCGATGTCGGCCGTGCACCAGAACACATCGTCGGCGCGCAGGTCGAACGTCCAGTCCATGGTCATCTTGGCCCACAGCAGGTAGCCGCCGGTGCTGTGCTGCACGCCTTTGGGCTTGCCGGTAGAGCCGCTGGTGTAGAGGATGAACAGCGGATGCTCGGCACCCACAGCCACCGGCGCGCATTCGGTGCTTTGCCCTGCCAGTGCTTCGGCAAAGGTCTTGTCGCGCCCGGCCACCATGTTGCAGGCCGTGGCCGTGCGCTGGTAGACAAACACATTGCGGAGGGTGTCGCAGCCGCCCATGGCCAGGGCTTCGTCGATGATGGCCTTGAGCGGCAGCTCTTTGCCACCCCGCATCTGGTAATTGGCGGTGATCACGGCCACGGCACCCGCGTCAATGATGCGCTCGTGCACCGCCTTGGCGCTGAAGCCGCCAAACACCACGCTGTGCGTGGCGCCAATGCGGGCACAGGCCTGCATCGCCACCACGCCTTCGATGGTCATCGGCATATAGATCAGCACCCGGTCGCCCTTGCTCACGCCATGGGCCTTGAGGGCGTTGGCAAACTGGCTCACACGGGCCAGCAACTCTTTGTAGGTGATCTTGGTGACCGTGCCATCGTCGGCCTCAAAGAGGATGGCGGTCTTGTTCTCGGTGGGCGTGCCGATGTGGCGGTCCAGGCAGTTGGCCGAGGCATTGAGTTCGCCGTCGGCAAACCACTGGTAAAACGGTGCGTTGGATTCATCCAGCGTGCGCGTGAACGGCTTGGACCACTGCACGTTCTCGCGCGCCAGGCGCGCCCAGAAGCCTTCGAAGTCCTTGTCGGCTTCGGCACACAGCGCATCGTAGCCCGCCATGCCTGACACGCGGGCGGCTTTGACGATCGCATCGGAGGGAGGGAACACGCGGTTCTCAACCAATACGGACTCGATGGCGGATGTGGGCGCACTCATGGTGTTGTCTCCTGGGTCTGATGGAATTGGAATTGGGCGGTACTGTCGGCCGTGGCACTTACAAGCCACTGACTGGCACGAAGCTTACAGAATAGGCCACCTGCAACCAGGCGGAAGAGCGCTTGCGGATGAGGGGTGTCACGCGGCACCCCTAAAATCGCGCGACCCAAGATCCACCCTTCATTTCATGTCCCTCCCGAAAAAACCCGTCCCCCCGGCGCCCATGCGTCCCCTGCCCTCGCTGATTTTTGCCAGCCGGTGGCTGCAGCTGCCCCTGTACCTGGGCCTGATCCTGGCCCAGGCGGTGTACGTTTTCCACTTCTGGGTGGAGCTGGTGCATCTGATCGAGGCCGCTTTTGGCAACACCACCGCGCTCAAGAGCCTGGTCTCCAGCATTGGCTACAAGAGCGATTTCGAGGTGACCTCGCTCAACGAAACCATCATCATGCTGGTGGTGCTGGCGCTGATCGACGTGGTGATGATCTCGAACCTGCTGATCATGGTGATCGTGGGGGGCTATGAAACCTTCGTCTCGCGCCTGCACCTGGAAGACCACCCCGACCAGCCCGAGTGGCTGAGCCATGTGAACGCCTCGGTACTCAAGGTCAAGCTGGCCACCGCCATCATCGGCATCAGCTCGATCCACCTGCTCAAGACCTTCATCAACGCCGCCAACTACGACATCAAGGTGCTGATGTGGCAGACCATCATCCATGTGGTGTTCCTGCTCAGCGCACTGGCCATTGCCCTGACAGACCGCCTGATGGCGCATTCCACACCGCCCGCGCGCCACTGACGGCCGCCCTCCCCCCCCTCCGCACCCGAAAGAGGCCGCCCATTGCGGCCTCTTTGTTTATTCTTGAGTGGAAAACATTGTTATCGCTTAACTGGGGTTGGTTTATAGCTACAAAAAAAGTAGCAACTTAGGTCGATATTTGCTCCCAAATTTCTCCCCAATCGGGCGGCACAGTGCAGGCCATACCCACTTGCAGGAGAAATCCATGGACCGCAGCACCGCCGCCCAAGCCATTGGCGCCCCCCTCGCCACCGCCACGCAGGCACCGACCAACCGCCGTTTTGCCCTGAACGCCCTGGGTTCCCTGGGCGTGGCCACCCTGTTCGGCTGCGGGGGCGGGGGCGGAGACACCGAAACCACGGACACGACCGACACCACAGGTACAGGCACCGGAACGGGGACAGGCACGGGTACAGGCACCACAACCACCTGCTCGGTTGTCCCCGAAGAAACCGCAGGCCCCTACCCCGCCGATGGCTCCACGGCCAGCAACAACACCTACAACGTGCTGGCGCTCAGCGGCATCGTGCGCTCGGACATCCGCAGCTCCATCGGCTCGTCCACGCAGGTCAGTGGGGTGCCGCTGACCATCACCATCACGCTGACGAATACCAGCGCCAGCTGCGCAGCGCTATCAGGCTACGCGATCTACCTGTGGCACTGCACGCAGGACGGCAACTACTCGGTCTACAGCTCGAACAACATTGCCGACAACTACCTGCGCGGCGTGCAGGCCACGGATGCCAGCGGCACCGTGACCTTCACCACCGTCGTGCCCGGCTGTTATGCGGGCCGCATGCCGCACATGCACCTGGAGATCTACCCCACGCTCGCGTCGGCCAACAATGCGCGCAACAAGGTCAAGACCACGCAGCTGGCCTTCCCCACCGAGCTGCTCAGCAGCATCTACAGCGCCAATTCCGGCTACAGCGCCAGCGTGCGCAACCTGGCTTCCATCACCTTTGCCACCGACAACGTCTTCAGCGATGGCACCACGCTGGAGATGACCTCGATGCAGGCCAACAGCGGCGGCGGGTACTCGGCCAGCATCACGATCTCGATCGCGGCTTGACTGAAAGCCCCCTTGAGTCGCCTTCGGCGCCATCCCCCGGAGGGGGACGCACCCGGTGGCCCGCCAAAGCCGGTTCTACGGGTGCACAGGCCTTGGCCGCGCCGGTTTCTGGCGGCGAATTCACTCGTTGAACGCTTTTCTCCACAACACTGACGGAAAAATCACCATGACTTTGCACTCTCTTCGCCTCCACTTGCTGGCCCGCATGACCCTCGCGACCGTACTGGCAGCCACATCCGCCGCCCCCGTGCTGGCGCAATCGCAGGGCCGGCAAGAGCCGCCCGCTCCGCCGCCCGAAGCCTATACCGCCTGCAAGGGCAAGACCGAAGGCGCCAGCGTGACGCTGACCATGCCCGACGGCAAATCGCTCGCAGGCACATGCCGCACAATGGGTGGCACCCTGGTGGCCATGCCCGCTGGCGGGCCTGGCGGCCCCGGCGGTGCAGGCGGCCCGCCCCCTGCCCGCTGACGACTCCTGCTGCCCCATCGATGCCCCACCTGACCCTGCACCGCAAAGCCTTCATCGCCCTGGCCGCCCTGCTGGTGGCCTTGTTGCTGATCTTTGCAGGCTTTTCGCGGCTGGGCTTGCAGCGAGGCCTGGGGCCGTACGTGGCAGAGATCGAACTGGCCCGCATGGACTGGCTGGCCGAGCGCCTGCAGGCCCACCACACGCAGACGGGCGGTTGGGAGACCCTGCGCAACCAGCCCCGCCTCTGGGGCCAGCTCAGCCACCCTGGCAGCGGCCTGCGCCGATCAAACACCCAAGGCGCAGAAGGCACCCCGCCCACCGACCGAAGCGGTTCGCCCGGCATGCCCCCCGAACTGGCGAACGGCAACCCGGCAGCGGACCGCAGCTTGCAGCAGCCCCCACCACCGCCCCCCGATGGCGGCCCGCCCCCGGGCGAGCGCGGCGCGGGTGGCCCACAACGTCACCCCGACGACCTGTTCCCCCGCCTGGGTCTGGTGGACGCACAGCAACACCTGGTGGCTGGCACGGCGCCCCAGCCGGGTAGCGCGCGCCTGGCCCTTGCGGGAGCCGACGGCAAGACCATCGGCCAGCTGGTGCTGGCACCTCCACAGGGTGTGCGCAGCGAAGCCGACCAGGCCTTTCTGGCGCAACACCTGGGCTTTGTGGCATGGACAGGCCTGGCCGGGCTGGCACTGGCACTGCTGCTGTCGGGCTGGCTGGCACGGCGCTGGCTGGCCCCCGTCGAGGCCCTGGCCAACGGCGCACGCGGCATTGCGCAGGGCCACCTGCACACCCGCGTGCCCGTGCACGGCAACGACGAACTGGCCCAGCTGGCCCGCACCTTCAACACCATGGCCGAACAACTGAGCAGCATTGAGGCCAGCCGCCGCCAGTGGCTGCGCGACGTAGCCCACGAGCTGCGCACCCCCCTGGCCGCCATGCGCGCCGAAATCGAGGCCGTGCAGGACGGCATCCGCCCGTTTGACGACAAGACCGCGCTGCGCCTGCACCGGCAGGTGATGCGCCTGATCCAACTGGTGGGCGACCTGCGCGCCAGCCTGGACGCGGCGGGCACCAGCGCGCCCTCGGCCCAGGTGCCCGTGCACCCGCTGTCGCTGCTGAACGAGGCGCTCGCATCCATGCGCCCGCGCTTGGCGCAGGCGGGCATCGACGTGGACACCACCGGCCTGGACGCCCTGACCACGCAGGTTCCGGCGCAGCCTGCACCCCTGGTGCGGGGCGATGCGCAGCAACTGCACCAGGTGTTCTTGAACCTGCTGGAAAACAGCCTGCGCTACACCGACGCGGGCGGCCTGCTGCGCCTCTCGGCACGCCTGTTGCCACCGGCCGATGGAGCCGCCCAACTGCAGGTGCAGCTGGACGACAGCGCGCCCGGCGTGCCCGCGCACGAGCTGCCACGCATCTTTGACCGCCTGTACCGCGCAGAAACCTCGCGCAACCGCGACCATGGCGGCTCTGGCCTCGGCCTGGCGATCTGCCGCGCCATCGTGCTCGCGCACGGCGGCACGCTGACGGCCGACACCTCACCCCTGGGCGGCCTGCGCATCACGCTGCAACTGCCATTGCTGGACAACCCCTCATGAGCCACCGCATCCTCGTCATCGAAGACGAACCCGACATCGCCGCCATCGTGGTGGACTACCTGCGCCACGCAGACTACACCGTGGAACACCAGGCCGAGGGCCGCGCGGCGCTCGCCAGCATGCTGGCCGCGCCGCCGGACCTCACGCTGCTGGACATCATGCTGCCCGGCCTGGATGGGCTTGAAATCCTGCGCCAGGCGCGCCGCCACACCCAACACCCCATCATCATGCTGACCGCCCGCGTCGAAGAGGTAGACCGCCTCATCGGCCTGGAGCTGGGCGCGGACGACTACATCTGCAAGCCGTTTTCGCCGCGCGAGGTGGTGGCCCGCGTCAAGGCCGTGCTGCGCCGCACCGCCGCCGCGCAGGAGCCACCGGCAGCCACCACTACGGTGGCAGCGCTGATGCTGGACGAATCGCACTGGCAGGCCACGTTGCACGGTACGCCGCTGGGCCTGACGCGGCGCGAGTTCCGCCTGCTGCAAGTGCTGGCACGCCAGCAGGGGCGCATCTTCTCGCGCGCGCAGCTTCTGGACCAGGCCTATGAAGACACCCTCGATGTGAACGAGCGCGCGATCGACAGCCATATCAAGAATCTGCGCAAAAAACTCAAGGCCGCCAGCGCGGATGGCAGCGACTGGATTCGTTCGGTGTACGGCGTGGGTTTTGCGCTGGACCCGACGGCGGCCGAGTGAGCCTGGCTCGATGGGCAGATTGCTACATTTTTAATAGCTATTGAAGCTTATCCAATATGCGCAGGGACCATTTTTAACCACGAGACAGTGGTGTGGCGGGCCGCTTATTCGGCCCCTGTCTCACCCCAACGCACGCAGCGCACCTACACCACCTCCGCCCGGGCACGGGTGTGATCGGGGCCACACCCTGGCCACTTTTACCTGTTCGCCCCGATGCCCGCCCTGCCCCCATCGCCCCGCGCACCAGCACCAGCCCGGCCCACCAGCCGCCCCCAGAAGCTCCCCGGAGGCCTGGTGTACGTCACACCCGCCATGCCCGGCCTTACCCGCGTGCGCAGCGGTGCCAAGGCTTTCCGCTACCGTTTGCCCGATGGCCAGTGGCTGCAAGACCCGGACGAGGTCGCCCGCATCAAACGCCTGGCTATCCCACCGGCTTATACCGACGTGTGGATTTGCCCCCTGCCCCAAGGGCACCTGCAGGCCACGGGGCTGGACGCGCGCGGACGGCGCCAATACCGTTACCACCCGCAGTGGCGCGCGCAGCGCGACGAGGGCAAGTTCGAACACATGCAGGCGTTTGGCCGCGTGCTCCCGCGCCTGCGCAGCCGCGTGGTGCGCGACCTTGCAGCGCACCGCAACGGCCAGCCTCTGACTCGCACGCTGGTGCTGGCCACGCTGGTGCGCCTGCTGGACACCACCTACCTGCGCGTGGGCAATGAGGAATACGCCGCCACCAACCGCTCGTATGGCCTGACCACGCTACGCACGCGGCATGTGCAACTCAAAGGCAGTCAGCTCAAGCTGCGATTTCGCGGCAAGAGCGGCGTGTTGCAAGAGGTCGAGCTGGACGACCCGCGCGTGGCCCGCGTGGTGCGACGCTGCCAACAACTGCCGGGGCAGGAACTCTTTCAATACGAGGACGAAGACGGTAGTTTGCGCACCGTAGGCTCGGGCGACGTGAACGACTATCTGCGCGAGATCACGCACGGCGCGGCAGACTCAGAAGGTGATCATTTCACTGCCAA
This sequence comes from Acidovorax sp. Leaf73, assembly GCF_916855635.1. Taxonomy (NCBI): domain Bacteria; kingdom Pseudomonadati; phylum Pseudomonadota; class Betaproteobacteria; order Burkholderiales; family Comamonadaceae; genus Acidovorax; species Acidovorax sp. Leaf73. The sequence goes on along the minus strand of NZ_CAKASI010000001.1, from coordinate 246,254 downwards.
GGACTTTCGCACCTGGCATGGCACCACGCAGGCGCTGGAGCTGACGCGCCTAGCCTGTACGCAATCAGCAACCCCTACCGCTGCCGATAAAAACGTGCGCTACAACGCCAAGGCCATCCTGGCCGAGGTGGCACGCCAGCTGGGCAACACGCCCGCCGTGTGCAAGAAGTCGTACGTGCACCCGGCTGTGTTGGAGCTGGGCACACGATTGGCATCTGACGCGGGGCCCGGCCTGCAGACGGTGTGGAATCACATTGGCGGTACCACATCGCCACGGGGCATGAGCGCGGCGGAGCGCCGATTGCTGGCGTTTCTGCGCAAGCCGCAAAAGCTGCACAAGGCGCTCCCCACCACCAAAGCGTAAGCATGGTGCCGCTGGGGTGTCGCACAAGTGCCGTGCAGGGCCATCGCAGTGAGCGCTGTCTCGCTAAACTGGCATGCTGCGCCTTGTCACCGTCTTTCAGCCCGGCCCCGCGCACAGGCCGGCCCCCCAACTCCAGCCTGCCGCCATGCCCACCGCCACCATTGCCTTGCCAGAGTCCGCCCATTCCCTGGCCGACCACCACCTGCAACGCCCGTTCCTCAGCCAGACGGAGCGTGAAGCCATCAACCGGGGCCGCTGGTTCGCCGCGCTTACGCCGTCGCTGCGGCATGACATCTTCCGGCTGGGCCGCATCACGCGCTACACACACGGCCAGATGATCGTGGAGCAGGGTGATCTGGCGCAGGACTGGTTTGCCTGTGCCAGTGGTGCCATCCGGTTTCGGCGCACCACGCCGTCGGGCAAGCAGGTGACGCTGGCCTATGTGGAGCCCGGCATCTGGGTGGGCGAGGCCGAGGTGCTGCACCGGGGGCCCAACACCTACGACGCGCACGCCCACGGCCCCACCACGGTGCTGAGCGTGGCCGAGGGCGTGTTCCGCCAGTTGCTGCGCGAACACCCCGAGTTCGGCGAGGCCCTGCTCACGCTGCAGGCACGCCGCATGCGCTACCTGTACTGGATGATGGAAGACATGGCCACCCTGCCCCTGCGCGCGCGGCTGGCCAAGCAGCTGCTGCACGTGCTGCGCCGTTTTGGCGAGCGTGCGGCCGTGCCCGGCCAGCGCGGGGCCATCGGGCTGGCACTGGTGCAGGACGAGCTGGCACAACTGCTGGGCGGCTCACGCCAGCGCATCAATGTGGAGCTCAAGTGGATGGAGCGCGAAGGCATCATCGGCATCCACCAGCGCAGCATCGTCGTCTACCAGCAAGACCAACTCGAAGCGCTGGCGCAGCAGGAATAGCGCGCCGCCTTGCGACCGGCCAATCAAAAACAATAGCACCTTACGCTTATTGGACAAGCGCTGGCGGTCATTTTTTCTTGAACTTTTGACCCACGCCACACCGCGCTGACCCTCAGCGCCCCACCATATTGCCCGGCACCACCCACTGGTCGAACTGCTCGCCCGTCACATGGCCCGAGGCCACGGCCGCTTCGCGCAGGCTGGTGCCTTCCTTGTGCGCCTTCTTGGCGATGAAAGCGGCCTTGTCGTAGCCGATGTGGGTGTTGAGCGCGGTCACCAGCATCAGCGAGCGGTCCACCAGTTCGGTAATGCGCTCGCGGTTGGGCTCGATACCCACGGCGCACTGGTCGTTGAAGCTCACCATCCCGTCGGCCAGCAGGCGCACGCTCTGCAGAAAGTTGTGGGCCACCATGGGGCGGAAGACATTGAGCTCGAAGTTGCCCGAGGCACCGCCGAAGTTGATGGCCACGTCGTTGCCGAACACCTGGGCGGCCAGCATGGTCACCGCCTCGCTCTGGGTGGGGTTGACCTTGCCGGGCATGATCGACGAGCCGGGTTCGTTCTCGGGGATGCTGAGTTCACCAATGCCGCTGCGCGGGCCGCTGGCGAGCCAGCGCACGTCGTTGGCGATCTTCGTCATGCTGGCGGCGAGGGTTTTGAGCGCGCCGTGGGCAAACACCAGGCCATCCACCGAGGCCAGGGCCTCGAACTTGTTAGGCGCGGTGACGAAGGGCAGACCCGTCAGGCGCGCCAGCTCGGCGGCGGCCTGCTCGGCATAGCCCTTGGGCGCGTTCAGCCCCGTACCTACGGCGGTGCCGCCCAGCGCCAGCTCGTACAGGTGGGGCAGCGCCGCGCGCACATGGCGCTCGCCATGGTCGAGCTGGGCCACGTAGCCCGAGAACTCCTGGCCCAGCGTGAGCGGGGTGGCGTCCTGCAGATGGGTGCGGCCGATCTTGACGATGCCGTCGAAGTCCTGCGCCTTCTTCGCCAGCGTGGCGCGCAGCTTGGCAATGGCGGGCAGCAGGCGGTGCGTGAGGGCTTCCACGGCGGCCACGTGCATGGCGGTGGGGAACACGTCGTTGCTCGACTGGCTGCGGTTCACGTCGTCGTTGGGGTGCACCAGGCGGCCTTGGCCGCGCTCGCCACCCAGGAGTTCGCTGGCGCGGTTGGCCAGCACTTCATTGACGTTCATGTTGGTCTGCGTGCCCGAGCCCGTCTGCCAGACCACCAGCGGAAACTCACCGGGATGTTTGCCAGCAATCACCTCGTCAGCGGCGGCCACGATGGCCTCGGTCTTCTTCGCGTCCTGCAGGCCCAGCGCCTGGTTGACCACGGCCGAGGCGCGCTTGACCTGGGCCAGCGCCCTGATGATCTCGCGCGGCTGCTGCTCGCCAGAGATGTCGAAGTTCTGCAGCGAGCGCTGCGTCTGCGCGCCCCAGAGTTTGTCGGCCGGGACTTCGATGGGGCCAAAGGTGTCGCGTTCGGTGCGGGTGGTCATGGACAGCGGTTCTCCAAGTGAAACAACAGGTGCGGCCTGGCAACGGGGTCGCGCCCGGCAGAATAATGCAAAAAATAACCATTCTCATTTAATACCCTGCACTGCTGGTGCGCAAGCATGCGCTCGCCAGTGTGTGGCAAGCCCCGCTGCAGAGCGCAGAAAAGCGGTGCCGCCATCACTGCCGGTGGGGGCTTCGCTCCAGCCCGCTGTGAGGTCTTGACAAGGCCCCACACCTTCTCGCGCTCAATCGTCGGCTTGTTCTTACACCGCACGGGCGCCAGCGGGCACACCATGGGGGTGCAGCAACTTTCCTCGCCGCAAATCCACGGAGACCACCATGGCCAAAAGCAGCCTGCTTGGCATCGATGCCGACAACCTTTCTCCCCTTCACAGCGCCAAGGGCAACGACAGCCTGGGCCCCAGCGATGCGTCCGACTCGGGCAGCGACAGCACCGGGCTGTATGGCACCGACCCCGACAATGACACCGACCGTTACGGAACCGGCGAACGCGCGAGCGTGGAGCCCGAACTGCAGCTGGAGTCGCGCGACATCCTGCCCGACCACCTGGAGTCGATGGACACCGACGACGACACGGCTGAAAACGGCGATGTGCGGGCGGGAGCCGACCAGTATCCGGCCGATGACCCGGCGGACGACCCGGAGCTGGATCCGGACTCCGGCGACGGTACCGAAGCGTAAAAGCAAGCTGTGGCCTCCAGCCAGTCTGCCGTTGGGGCTAGCGAGCTTTGAGAGGCGGGCCAGACTGCGATAGCCGCGTTGTCCACAGGTAGTCTGCGCCAAGGCCGCGCCAGCGCCGTGTCAGCAGGGGGGTGGGATAATTGCGGGTTGCGTGCCCCGGCATGCGTTCGTTCCCGCCTCACGACAGAACCACGATGACCACCACAATCCAATACGACGACCTCGTCGAGTCCATTGCTGCCGCGCTGCAGTACATCAGCTACTACCACCCCACCGACTACATCGCCCACCTGGCCCGTGCCTACGAGCGCGAGCAGAGCCCGGCAGCCAAGGACGCGATCGCCCAGATCCTCACCAACAGCAAGATGAGCGCCACAGGCCAGCGCCCCATCTGCCAGGACACCGGCATCGTCAACGTGTTCCTGAAAGTGGGCATGGACGTGCGTTGGGATGGCTTCGATGCTGGCGTCGATGGCAAGGCCCACAGCCTGGACGACGCCATCAACGAAGGCGTGCGCCGGGGCTACAACCACCCCGACAACACGCTGCGCGCCTCGGTCGTGGCCGACCCGCAGTTCGCCCGCAAGAACACCAAGGACAACACGCCCGCGGTGATCTTCACCGAGATCGTGCCCGGCAACACCGTGGACATCACCGTGGCAGCCAAGGGCGGCGGCTCGGAGAACAAGTCCAAGATGTACATGCTCAACCCCGGCGACAACGTGGTGGACTGGGTGCTCAAGACCGTGCCCACCATGGGCGCTGGCTGGTGCCCGCCCGGCATGCTGGGCATCGGCATTGGCGGTACGGCCGAAAAGGCCGTGCTCATGGCCAAGGAAAGCCTGATGGACGACCTGGACATGTATGAACTGCAGGCCAAGGCCGAAGCCGCCAAGACCGGCGGCCCCGCGCTCGACAAGGTCGAAGAGCTGCGCCTGGAGCTGTTTGAAAAGGTCAACGCCCTGGGCATCGGCGCCCAAGGGCTGGGCGGCCTGACCACGGTGCTGGACGTCAAGATCAAGATGTACCCCACGCACGCGGCCAGCAAGCCAATTGCGATGATCCCCAACTGCGCAGCCACGCGCCACGCGCACTTCGTGATGGACGGCTCGGGCCCCGTGTACCTCACGCCCCCGAGCCTGGACCTGTGGCCCAACGTGAACTGGGCGCCCGACTACAACAAGAGCAAGAAGGTCAACCTCGACACGCTGACCAAGGAAGAAGTCGCCAGCTGGAAGCCCGGCGACACGCTGCTGCTCAACGGCAAGATGCTGACCGGCCGCGATGCCGCGCACAAGCGTATCCAGGACATGCTGGCCAAGGGCGAGAAGCTGCCCGTGGACTTCACCAACCGCGTCATCTACTACGTGGGCCCTGTGGACCCCGTGAAGGGCGAGGCCGTGGGCCCTGCCGGCCCCACCACCGCCACGCGCATGGACGGCTTCACTGAGATGATGCTGGCCCAGACCGGCCTGATCGCCATGGTGGGCAAGGCCGAACGCGGCCCGGTCGCCATCGAGGCCATCCAGAAGCACCAAAGCGCCTACCTGATGGCCGTGGGCGGCGCCGCCTACCTGGTCTCCAAGGCCATCAAGGCCGCCAAGGTCGTGGGTTTTGAAGACCTGGGCATGGAAGCCATCTACGAATTTGACGTGGTGGACATGCCCGTGACCGTGGCCGTGGATGCCGGCGGCACCAGCGCCCACATCACCGGCCCGGCCGAATGGCAAAAGCGCATTGCCTCGGGCGAATTCAAGGGCATCGGGGTCGCTGCGGCCTGAGGCCCCGCTCGGCGTCGCCCTGGCGGCAGACTCGACGCTGGTACCAGGGCAATCGCTCTCCCAACCGCCTTCGGGCGGTTTTTTCTTGGGGCTCGCCCAATCCGGCACGAAGGCTGCGTCTTTCCTACAATCCACGCTTTCCTCCAAATGCCAGAGCTTGGTTCCTCGATGCCGCAGGCCTCTTCTCCCATCGGTGTTTTTGACAGTGGCGTCGGTGGGCTGAGCGTGCTGCGCGCCCTGCTGGCCGCCATGCCCCACGAACGTTTCGTGTACCTGGCAGACAGCGCCAACGCCCCCTATGGCGAGCGCGGCGATGCCTTTGTGGCCGCCCGCACCCACGCCATCACCGAGTACCTGCGCGAGCAGCACCACATCAAGGCGCTGGTGGTAGCCTGCAATACCGCCACAGCAGCGGCCATCCACGAAGTGCGCAGCAGCCACCCGGAATTACCCCTCGTGGGCCTGGAGCCCGCCATCAAGCCCGCTCTCGCGGTGACAAAAACAGGCCATGTGGGCGTGATCGGCACCCGGGGCACGCTGACCAGTGCGAAGTTCGGCAAGCTCATGGCCTCGCTGGCTGATCAGGCGCATTTTGTGGTGCAACCCTGTGACGGCCTGGCCCATGCCATCGAGCGCAGTGTGGCGCTGCCAGTGACCGACCAAGGCAGCCCCGTCCATGCCACGGAGACCGGGGCGCTGTGCGCGCGTTATGTCCAAGCCATGGGCAGTTTTGGCACCGCCCCGGGGCAGATGGACACGCTGGTACTGGGCTGCACGCACTACATCTTTGTGGCGCACGAGCTGCGCGCACTGGTCGGGCCGGGCGTGCAGTTCATCGAGACCGGTGAGCCCGTCGCCCGCCAGACGCGGCGCTTGCTGGAGACGGCGGGGCTGCAGGCCGCGCCCGATGGTGCCGTGGTCACGGATGCACCACGCACCCGCCTGTTGACCACTGGGCCGGTGGCCATGCTTCAGGCGGCTGCAGAGCGCTGGCTGGGTTTGCCCGCAGACTGCTGTGAAACGGTGTCTGTGCCTTGACCAACCGCTGTTTTAGGGCCTAGCGCTTTGCCAGCAAGCGCAAATTGTAAATTGCCATCAACAAAGTGGCGTTCAACTTTTCTTCTACCCAGAACTAGTTTCTGCAGCAGCGCTCCACAGCCGTTCACCCGCATGCTCCACATGGGTGAGGTACAGGCGCAGGTCGAACTCGTATTGGTGGTACTGCGGCTCCATGTGGGTACACAGTTGGTAAAAAGCCTTGCCGTGGTCCTTCTCACGCAGGTGGGCCAGCTCGTGGACCACAATCATGCGCAGAAACTCGTCGGGTGCCTGTTTGAACATCGACGCAATGCGGATCTCATGCTTGGCCGCCAGCCGGTTGCCCTGCACGCGCGAGACCGCCGTGTGCAACCCCAAGGCATGGCGCACCACGTGGATCTTGTTGTCAAAAAGGACCTTGTTGACCGTGCCCGCATTGCGCAGGTACCGCGCCTTGAGTTCCTGCGCGTAGTCATACAGCGCCTTGTCGCTGCGCACCGCATGGGCCTGGGGATACTTGCGCTGCAACATGCCCCCCAGCCGCCCCTGCGCAAGCAGATCACGCGCCTGGTCCTGCAAAGACACCGGATAGGAACGTAGATACGGTAGATCAGAGGTCATGGAAAGCACGACAGTTCGAAGAGATCACAGAACTGCGCAGGACCGCATGGAATACAACGCACACGGGCACAAGTCATTGCCACAGCCTGTCGATCAACTTTTGCCACCAGCACATGCAAGGCAACCCCACACGGGGACACCAGTGTGAGGTTGAATGAAGGAATCAGTGCAGGTGGCGCGGACGACGACCACCACCGCCACCATGACCACTGCCGGAGCCGCCCCCACCAGGGCCACGCGGCGGTTTTCCGATCTCCAGCGAGTTCACCAGCGCATCAAAGCGCTGGCTGAACAGCTTGTCGATCTCGGCCACCACGCCGCCCAGTTCGGCACCATCAAAGTGGCGCTCCATCATGTTGACAACGTCCTGCACCAGCAAATCACGCTGCACCTGCATGATGGCGGCGGGCGTGGGGCCGACAAACAGCATGACGAAATCGTCGCGCGACTCCGCACCTTGCTCTTCCTCGTCTTCGTCGAAATCTGCGTCGTAGAACGTGACTTCGATGGCAGCACCTTGCTCGGCAAGCTCATTGAGGCTCATGCACATTTCGTCCAGAACTTGGCGAAAGTCTTCATCCCCCCGCACCGTCCAGCACATCTGCAGCAAGTGTTCCTGCGCGTCGTATTTGATGCCGGGCTCTTCTTCGTAGGCGCTGGCTGCGCCATCAGCCAGCGAGCGGGCTCCGGCGTACTTCCACAAGGGTTTGAGCGCCTCCTGGAGTTGGTCAAAGCTCACATCAGCGCGCAGCTGGACTTGTCCGTGGACGTGGATTTCGAAGGGAGCGTTGTAACTTGACATGATTGAATCCTAGAGCCTGTTCAATGTCCTTTTGGAGTCGCACAAGTACCTTACCGGGATGGGCTGCTAGGCGCGGTGCGCAGTTGATAGCCCGGCTATCAACAAGCGCCGCAACGCCGCAGACCGCCCGGCAAGGCACTTGCCCAAAGGGTTGGAGTGAAATCGGGCGACTGGACGCCCCGGCTGCTTGCATGGGCATGAGCCCATACTGCGCAGCCGGCGCATCCACTCATCCCGATTGCACTCCAATGCGATCTCCAAAAGGACATTGAACAGGCTCTTCGTGGTGCCCCGAGCCGGGGTCGAACCGGCACGCCCCTTTTCAGGAAAGCGGCGGATTTTAAGTCCGCAGTGTCTACCAATTTCACCATCGGGGCGCCGGCTGCCCAACGCACTCCTGCGTCGCAGCGTAACCCGGGCAGCGCATGCGCGCAATGCCCTGTCGTATCTCTGGTCACAGGGCCGACGCCCCGCCGAGCCGCCCGCCTTGCACCACCAAGAAAAAAGGGAAGCCGAAGCTTCCCTTACAAATATGGAGCGGGAAAAGAGTCTCGAACTCTCGACCTCAACCTTGGCAAGGTTGCGCTCTACCAACTGAGCTATTCCCGCATTCACCTACTGCACCCGACGTTTCCATCAGAGCTAATCAGCAAGCCTCAAATTATATCGCTATTTTTTGGCTCTATTCGATTGCAAACCAAAAAATCAACCAATCACCATCCATCCTTCAACAGTCATCTTGATTACGACGATCACAGAAGATCTTCAGACATCAAGACACAGACCGTATCTGGAGGCGCGGTCCGGAGTCGAACCGGACTAACCGGATTTGCAATCCGGGGCATAACCGCTTTGCTACCGCGCCAGAAATTCACATTTCTCTGACAAAAAAGGGAAGCATTTGCTTCCCTTTTTGTGGAAATTGGAGCGGGAAAAGAGTCTCGAACTCTCGACCTCAACCTTGGCAAGGTTGCGCTCTACCAACTGAGCTATTCCCGCATTTTACCGAAGCCTCACATTGTACAACGTTTGCTGCGATGGAATGAATTGTAGCGCATTTTTTGGGGTTCTCAAAAAAATTTGCGTCAATGTTTCAGGCCATCTGTCGCGGACGACGCTGCAACGGCCTTGTCCGTCGAGGGCGCTGCCACGACCGCCACTTCCTCATCCGTCAGGGGCACAGGCTTGGTTTCCAAGGCCACTTCCAGCACCTTGTCGATCCAGCGCACCGGCACGATCTCCAGCCCGCTCTTCACGTTGTCAGGAATCTCGGCCAGATCTTTGACGTTCTCTTCGGGGATCAGCACCGTCTTGATGCCGCCGCGCAGAGCCGCCAGCAGCTTTTCCTTGAGTCCACCAATGGCGGTAACTTCACCGCGCAACGTGATCTCACCGGTCATGGCAACATCACCGCGCACGGGAATACCCGTGAGGGCCGAAACAAACGCCGTCGTCATCGCAGCGCCAGCACTCGGACCATCCTTAGGGGTTGCCCCGTCTGGCACATGGATGTGGATGTCGCGCTTCTCAAACGCTTCGTCCTTGATGCCCAGAATGCGCGAGCGGCTGCGCACTACCGTGCGGGCAGCCTCCACCGACTCCTTCATCACATCACCCAAAGAACCGGTGCGCGTGATCACCCCCTTGCCGGGCATGGCGGCGGCTTCGATGGTCAGCAGATCGCCACCCACCTCGGTCCAGGCCAGACCGACCACCTGGCCCACTTGGTTCTGCGCCTCGGCACGGCCGTAGGTGTACTTGCGCACGCCCAGGAAGTCAGGCAGGTTGTCGGCGGTGACAACGACCTGGGGTTCGAGCTTCTTGAGCTGCAGACCCTTGACCACCTTGCGGCAGATCTTGGACAACTCGCGCTCCAGCGAACGCACGCCGGCTTCCCGCGTGTAGTAACGCACCATGTCGCGCACGGCGGGCTCGGTGATCAGCAGTTCTTCGTCCTTCACGCCATTGTTCTTGAGCTGCTTGGGCAGCAAGTACTTCATGGCGATGCTGGTCTTCTCGTCCTCGGTGTAACCCGACAGGCGGATCACTTCCATGCGGTCGAGCAGGGCCGGCGGAATGTTCATCGAGTTCGACGTGGCGACGAACATCACGTCGCTCAGGTCGAAGTCCACTTCGACGTAGTGATCGCCAAAAGTGTGGTTCTGCTCGGGGTCCAGCACCTCCAGCAGCGCACTCGACGGGTCGCCTCGGAAGTCCGTGCCCAGCTTGTCGATCTCGTCCAGCAGGAACAGCGGATTGCGCGTGCCCACCTTCGACAAGCTCTGCAGCACCTTGCCCGGCAGTGCGCCGATGTAGGTGCGGCGGTGCCCACGGATTTCAGCCTCGTCGCGCATGCCGCCCAGGGCCATGCGCACGTACTTGCGGCCCGTGGCCTTGGCAATGGACTGCCCCAACGAGGTCTTGCCCACGCCCGGTGGCCCCACCAGGCACAGGATGGGAGCCTTCACCTTGTCCACGCGCTGCTGCACTGCAAGGTATTCAAGGATGCGGTCCTTGACCTTGTCGAGGCCGAAATGGTCTTCGTTCAGCACGCCCTCGGCGTTCACCAGATCGTGCTTGATCTTGGTCTTCTTACTCCAGGGGAGTGCGGTGAGCACGTCAATGTAGTTACGCACCACGGTGGCCTCGGCCGACATGGGCGACATCAGCTTGAGCTTCTTGAGTTCTGCATCAGCCTTCTTGCGCGCCTCGGCAGGCATCTTGGCGAGCTTGATCTTTTTCTCGATCTCCTCGATGTCCGCGCCTTCATCCCCTTCGCCCAACTCCTTCTGGATGGCCTTGACCTGCTCGTTCAAGTAGAAGTCGCGCTGGTTCTTCTCCATCTGGCGCTTCACACGCCCACGGATCTTCTTGTCCACGTTGAGGATGTCCACCTCGCGGTCAAGCTGCTCGAACAGGTTTTCAAGGCGCGCCTTCACATCCGACAGGTCCAGCACCACCTGCTTGTTCTCGAGCTTGAGCGGCAGGTGCGCGGCGATGGTGTCGGCCAGACGGCCTGGATCGTCGATGCTGGAGATCGATGTGAGGATCTCCGGGGGAATCTTTTTATTGAGTTTGACGTACTGGTCAAACTGCTGCATCACAGCACGGCGCAGCGCTTCAATCTCGCTGGGTTTGTTGGCCTCGGGTGTGGCTTCTACCGGCGTGACGGTGGCCGTGAAATGGGTCTCAGCGTCCTCGATGGACGTCACCAGAGCGCGCTGCTGGCCTTCGACCAGCACCTTCACGGTGCCGTCAGGCAACTTGAGCATCTGCAGGATGGTGGAGACGCAGCCGACATCGAACATGTCCGACACCGAAGGCTCGTCCTTGGCTGCAGCTTTCTGTGCCACCAGCATGATGCGACGGTCGGCCTCCATGGCCAACTCAAGCGCCTTGATGCTCTTGGGACGCCCCACAAAAAGCGGGATGACCATGTGGGGAAACACCACCACGTCACGCAAAGGCAACAGCGGTAGATCGATAGGGGTGGCTGGCAGGGGGGTATGTCCGGACATGGAAATCCTCAAAGTGCTCTGTGGAAATGGGTCCACATGTGGGGATTTTCAACCCTTACGCGCAAGCCGCGCTGGCACAAGGGTTGATGGTTCAATGGGCGACACCAATGCGCCCGCTCCGGTCATCTCAGACGGTGTGAAGGATTCCGGCGTGTCCATGCGGGCATCGCAGACTCCTTCACGCCTTCTCAGGCCTTCTTGGCCGCTTCGCGATAAACGAGCAGCGGCGGCTTGTTTTCTTCGATGGTGGACTCGTCCACCACCACTTTTTCAACGTTGCTTGTATTGGGCAAGTCGAACATCGTGCCAATCAGCGATTGCTCCAGGATTGAGCGCAGGCCGCGGGCTCCGGTCTTGCGGGCCAAGGCCTTGCGAGCGATGGCCTTAAGCGCGGCAGGACGGATTTCGAGGTCCACACCTTCCATGGCCAGGAGCTTGCTGTATTGCTTGACCAGCGCGTTCTTGGGCTCCGTCAGGATCTGCACCAGCGCATCCTCGCTGAGTTCAGCCAGAGCCGTCACCACGGGCATGCGCCCCACGAGTTCAGGAATCAGGCCGAACTTGATCAGATCTTCGGGTTCGATCTCGGTGAACACCTCTGTCAGCGAACGCTGCTTCTTGCTCTTGACCGATGCGCCAAACCCGATGCCCGAGGCTTCGGTGCGGTTCTCGATGACCTTTTCCAGTCCCGCAAACGCACCGCCACAGATAAACAGAATGTTGGTCGTGTCGATCTGCAGGAAGTCCTGATTCGGGTGCTTGCGTCCGCCCTGCGGCGGCACGCTGGCCATCGTGCCTTCGATGAGCTTGAGCAGCGCCTGCTGGACGCCCTCGCCCGAAACGTCACGCGTGATGCTGGGGTTGTCCGACTTGCGCGAGATCTTGTCGATCTCGTCGATGTAGACGATGCCGCGCTGCGCGCGCTCCACCTCATAGTTGCAGCTTTGCAGCAGCTTCTGGACGATGTTCTCCACATCTTCGCCCACATAACCGGCTTCCGTCAGCGTGGTGGCGTCGGCCATCACAAAGGGAACGTCCAGCATGCGCGCCAGGGTCTGCGCCAGCAGCGTCTTGCCCGAACCCGTGGGCCCAATCAGCAAAATGTTGCTCTTGGACAGCTCCACATCGTCTTTGTGGGCCTTGTCCTTGTGGCGCAGGCGCTTGTAGTGGTTGTACACCGCCACCGCCAGCGTGCGCTTGGCCACGTCCTGACCAATCACATAGTTGTCGAGGTTGGTCTTGATCTCTACGGGGGTGGGCAGGTCACTGCGGCCTTCGCGCGCCAGGTCGCCAGCCGGGAGCTCATCGCGAATGATCTCGTTGCACAGGTCAATGCACTCGTCGCAGATAAAGACCGACGGACCGGCGATCAGCTTCTTCACTTCATGCTGGCTTTTGCCGCAGAAAGAGCAGTAAAGGGTTTTTTCGCTGGAAGAGCCTTTTTTCTCGGCCATGGGGGCAATGCCTTGCTTGTTACGGAAAGTTGTCGGGATGATAACCAAATAAAAAACGGCGTCTTCCCCAAAGGAAAACGCCGCTGTTTGACCCTCTGGCTATCAGGAGCGCTTGCTGATCACCTGATCGACCAAACCGTATTCCTTGGACTCATCAGCCGACAGGAAATAGTCACGCTCGGTGTCGCGCTGGATCTTTTCCAGCGGCTGGCCCGTGCGCTCGGCAAGGATCTTGTTGAGCTGCTCGCGGGTCTTGAGGATTTCGCGGGCATGGATCTCAATCTCGGTGGCCTGGCCCTGCATGCCGCCCAGAGGCTGGTGGATCATGACCTTGGAGTTGGGCAGCGCAAAACGCTTGCCCTTGGCTCCTGCGGCCAGCAGGAAGGCGCCCATGCTGGCGGCCATGCCGGTGCACAGTGTCGAGACATCAGGCTTGATGAAGTTCATGGTGTCAAAGATCGCCATGCCGGCGCTTACCGAGCCACCTGGGGAGTTGATGTAGAACGAAATGTCCTTGTCGGGGTTTTCACTCTCCAGGAACAGCAGCTGAGCCACCACCAGGTTGGCGGTCTGGTCGTTGACCGGACCCACCAGAAAAATCACGCGCTCCTTGAGCAGGCGCGAGTAGATGTCGTAGGACCGTTCGCCACGGCCCGACTGCTCGATGACCATGGGAACCATGCCCAGGCCTTGTGTTTCCAATGCGCTCATGTTTTTCTCCAGACAAGCAGGTACTGTACCCAGAAATGAATTGGGGCTTGTGCACGAAAGCACAAGCCCCTGTATGTAACGGCAACAACCGGGCAGTTCGATAACAAGCCGCCTAGCCTGCAGCCTATCAGCCTTGCTGGGCCATCAGTTCGTCAAACGACACGGCCTTCTCGACCACCTTGGCCTTGGACAGCACAAACTCGGTCACGTTGTTTTCGATCACAACGGCTTCGACTTCCGCCAGACGCTGGCGGTCGCCGAAGTACCAGCGCACCACGTCTTCGGGCTTCTCGTAGCTGGCAGCCAGCTCATCGATGTGGGCCTTGAGCTGTTCGGGCTTGGCCTGCAGCTCATTGGCACGCACCAGCTCGGCCAGCACCAGGCCCAGGCGCACGCGGCGCTCAGCCTGGGGGCGGAACACGTCTTCAGGGATCTCGGCCTTGTCGGCGTCCTTGATGCCGCGTTGCTTGAGTTCAGCGCGGGCACCTTCCAGCAGGCGGGCGATTTCAGCTTGCACGCTGGAGTTGGGCAGGTCCAGCTCAGCCTTGGCCACCAGGGCGTCCATCACGGCTTGCTTGTTGCGGGCCAGCAGACGGAACTTGACTTCACGCTCCAGGTTCTTCTTGATGTCGGCGCGCAGGCCTTCCACGGAGCCATCGGCAATACCGAGCGACTTGGCCAGGGCATCATTCACTTCGGGCAGGTGGGCAGCTTCGATCTTCTTGATGGTCACCAGGAAGTCAGCGGTCTTGCCAGCCACATCCTTGCCGTGGTACTCCGCAGGGAATGCCAGGGGGAAGGTCTTGCTTTCGCCAGACTTCATGCCACGCACGGCGTCTTCGAACTCCTTGAGCATCTGGCCTTCGCCCACCAGGAACTGGAAGTCTTCGGCCTTGCCGCCTTCAAACGGCTCGCCATCGATCTTGCCTTCGAAATCGACCGTCACGCGGTCGCCGTCTTGAGCAGCAGCATCCATGGCGCGCTGGGCGAAGCTGCGGCGCTGCTTGCGCAGGATGTCGATGGTCTTGTCGATGGCGGCGTCCGTCACTTCAGCCGACAGCTTTTCGACTTCGGCATCAGACAGATCGGCAATCTTGACTTCTGGGAACACTTCGAAAATGGCATCGAAAGTGACCTGGCCTTCAGGAGCGCCTTCCTTTTCGGTGATGCGGGGCTGGCCAGCAACACGCAGGTTGGCTTCGTTGGCTGCCACGGCAAAGGCTTCACCCACCTTGTCGTTCAGCACTTCGTACTGCACCGAGTAGCCGTAACGCTGGGCCACCACGTTCATGGGCACCTTGCCGGGACGGAAACCGTCCATCTTGACCGTGCGGGCCAGGCGCTTGAGGCGCGTGTCGACTTCGGACTGGATCAGGGTGACGGGCACGCTCAGCGTAATCTTGCGCTCGAGCTTCTCAAGGGTTTCAACAGTAACGGCCATGGCTATTCCTCTTATGAATGTGGATCGTGCTGGCTGCAGCGCAGCAGCGCCGTGTTCCGCAAAGTCTCACATGGGTGGTGCGCGGGGGGGGACTCGAACCCCCACACCATTGCTGGCGTCAGGACCTAAACCTGGTGCGTCTACCAATTTCGCCACCCGCGCGGTTCTACAACAAACAAACAGGCGGCAACCTCAGCTGCCGCCTGTGTGAAATCGGTCAACCTTCTATTTTACCCTGATGCGGGCAGGGTGGGAATCAAACCCCTCCAAGGACCTCCGGCGCAGGCCTTTTCACACGGAACCACGCGGCATACATCGCGGGCAGCGCCAGCAGCGTCAGCACGGTGGCCACCACCAGTCCGCCCATGATGGCCACGGCCATCGGGCCCCAGAACACGCTGCGTGACAGCGGGATCATGGCCAGCACCGCAGCCGCAGCCGTCAGCACGATAGGACGCAGGCGGCGCACTGCCGATTCAACAATCGCATCCCACGCAGGCACACCCCTCGCGCGGTCCTGTTCGATCTGGTCGATCAGGATCACCGAGTTGCGCTGGATCATGCCCATGAGTGCAATCACCCCCAGCAACGCCACGAAGCCGAACGGACGGTTGAGCAGAATCAGCGCCGCAGCCACCCCTGCCAGGCCCAACGGCCCGGTCAGGAACACCAGCATCGCGCGGCTGAAGCTGTGCAGTTGCAGCATCAGCAGCGTGAAGGTGATGAACAACATGACCGGAATGCCGGCTGCAATCGACGCCGAGCCCTTAGAGCTTTCCTCCACAGCACCCGCCACTTCGATGCGGTAGCCGGTCTGCCCGGCAGCGCGCCACTTCGCCTCAATGTCCTTGAGAGCAGGCAGCAGCGCCGCCGTCACCGTGGCCCCCTGCAGCCCCTCGGTCACATCCCCCTGCACGGTGATGGCGTAGTCGCGGTTCTCGCGCCACATCACACCGGGCTCCCAGGTGAAGACCGGCTTTGCGATCTGCGTGAGCGGGATCGACTTGCCCGAGGCCGTGGGCAGGTAGGCGTTGGCGATGTCGGTGATGGCGTTGCGCTCGTCCAGCGGCTGGCGCAGCAGAATGTCGATGAGCTTGTCACCCTCGCGGTACTGGCCCACCTGCGTACCCGACAGAATGGTCTTGGACGCCTGGGCAATCGACTGGCTGGTGACACCCAGAGCGCGCGCCTTGGCCTGGTCCACTTCCAGACGCAGCACCTTCACAGACTCGTTCCAGTTGTCGTTCACACCGCGCATGTCCGGGTTCTTGCGCAGCTGGGCTTTCACTTCATCGGCGCGCTCACGCAGCACCAGCGGATCAGGCCCCACCACGCGGAACTGCACGGGGTAAGGCACCGGTGGTCCATTGGGCAGCAGCTTGACGCGACCACGCACCTCCGGGAACTCTTCGGCCAGCAGCGCAGGCAACTTCACGCGCAGGGACTCACGCACCTTCAGATCCTGGGGCAGAACGATGAACTGCGACACGTTGCTCTGTGGAAACACCTGGTCCAGCGGCAAATAGAAACGCGGCACGCCGGAACCGACCCAGGTGCTGACAGAACTGACGCCAGGCTCAGAGAGCAAGCGCTGCTCCACACGTTTGGTCACTTCTTCATTGCCAGCAAATGAGGTGCCCTCGGGGAACCAGATGTCCACCAGAATTTCAGGCCGGCTCGAATCGGGGAAGAACTGCTGCTGCACCTTGCCCATGCCCACAATGCCCAGCGCAAAGGTCAGTACCGTGGCGCCGATGGTGATCCAGCGGTGCAACACACACCAGTCCACCAGGCGGCGGAAAGTGCGGTAAAACGGGCTGTCAAACACTTCGTGTGGATCGTCGGTGATGCCCTTGTTGGCCTGGGCAGCCAGCACATGCGGGGGCACCTTGAGCAGCAGCGTGCCCAGGTACGGCACAAAGTACACCGACACGAACCAGCTGAGCACCAGCGCGATCACGGTGACCGCAAAAATGGCAAAGGTGTATTCGCCCGTAGTGGACTTGGCCAGGCCGATGGGCAAAAAGCCCGCCGCCGTGATCAGCGTGCCCGTCAGCATCGGCATGGCCGTGATCTCATAGGCAAAGGTAGCGGCACGCACCTTGTCGTAGCCCTCTTCAAGCTTGAGCACCATCATTTCGACCGCAATGATCGCGTCATCCACCAGCAGGCCCAGTGCGATGATGAGCGAGCCCAGCGATATCTTGTGCAGGCCGATGCCCCAGTACCACATGGCCAGGAAGGTCACGGCAAGCACCAGCGGAATGGTGATGCCCACCACCAGCCCCGGGCGCGGATCGATGTACCAGCGCTTCCATAGCGGGTTCTTGCCGGGGCGCTTGTGCAGGCCCAGCGCGATGAAGCTCACCGCCAGCACGATGACCACGGCCTCGATCAGCACCTTGACGAATTCATTCACCGAGGTGGCCACCGCCTTGGGCTGGTCTTGCACGTTGACGAGCTTCACCCCCGCTGGCAGCGTGCCGCCGATGCGGTCGGTGGCGGCATGCAGCGCCTTGCCCAGCGCAATGATGTCGCCGCCCTTGGCCATGGAGACGCCCAGCGCAATCACTTCCTGCCCTTGGTGGCGCACCTTCACGGTGGCCGGGTCCACATAGCCGCGCTTGACCTCGGCGATATCGCCCAGGCGCAGTTGTGCACCCGACGGGCCACGGATCGGCATGGCGCGCAGGTCTTCAATGGCGTTGAACTGCCCCTGCACCCGCACCTGCACCTGGTCTTGCGGGGTCTGAATGGCTCCGGCGCTCTCCACGGCGTTTTGCTGGCCCAGCTGGGCCAGCACCTGGTTCATGTCCAGGCCCAGTTGCGACAGGCGCTTTTGCGAGATCTCGATGAACAGTTTTTCGTCTTGCACGCCAAACAGCTCAACCTTGGCGACATCGGGCACACGCAGCAGTTGCTGGCGTGCGTCGTCGGCAAATTGCTTGAGTTCGGCGTAGCTGAAGCCCTCGGACTCCAGCGCGTAGATCACGCCATACACATCGCCAAAGTCGTCGTTGAAGAACGGGCCCTGGATGCCCTGTGGCAAGGTGTAGCGCATGTCGCCCACCTTCTTGCGCACGCTGTACCAGACGTTGGCAACCTCGCTGGCCTTGGACGAATCCTTGATCTGAAAGATGATCTGCGACTCGCCGGGCTTCGAATAACTGCGGATCTTGTCCGCGTAGGGCACCTCTTGCAGCGTGCGCTCGATCTTGTCAGTGACCTGCTCGGCCACCTGCTGCGCCGTGGCGCCGGGCCAGTACGTGCGCACTACCATGGCACGGAAGGTGAACGGCGGGTCCTCGTCCTGCCCCAGCTGGAAATAGGCGGCAAAGCCCAGCAGCATCAGCACCACCATCAGGTAGCGCGTGAGGGCGGGATGGTCGAGCGCCCACTTGGAGAGGTTGAACCCCTCTTTGGGTTGTACTTGCGTCATGGCCGGCCTCAGTTGGCTGTGGAAGCTGCGGGTGCCGCTGCTGTGGCAGCAGGCGCGGCAGGCATTGCTACTGGATTGGTAGCTGTCTGCGCTTTACTGGCGGGCGCTGAGGCCGTTTTTGGCTGATAAATCAGCACTTTCTGCCCAGGCGAGAGCACATGCACCCCCGTGGCCACCACCTGCATGCCGGGGGCTAGACCCGCAGCCACCACGGCCTCGTTGCCATCGGCCGTGGCAATCTGCACCCCCTGCGACTTCACCGTGCTGCTGGCCGCGTCATACACCCACACCGCCGTGGACTGCCCCTCCTGGCGCAGCGCACTGGTGGGCAGTTTGATGGCCGGAATGCCCGCATGGCTGAGCGCCTTGGGCGTGACGTACACGGTGGAGCCCAGCGCAGGCGCATCGGCACCATCGATGGCCACCTTGACTTGGTAAGTGCGCGTGGCGGCGTCGGCACTGGCGGCCACTTCGCGCACGCGGCCCGTCAGGTTGGCGCCACCGGACCAGCCGCGCACCGCCACTTCTGAGCCTGGGGTGATCTGCCCCACCTTGTCCTCCGGCACCGCAAACACCACATCGCGGGGGCCATCCTGCGCAATGCGCACCACAGGCGCCCCGGCCGACACCACTTGGCCAGGCTCGGCGTCAATGCCAGTGACAACGCCCGCCACGTCGGCCACCAGCGTGGTGTAGGCCGCCTGGTTGCCTTGCGATGACAGCTGCGCTCGGGCCTGGTCCAGCGTGGCCTGGGCGGCTTTCAGCGTGGCGTCGCGGCGCTCCAGCTCGGCGCCGCTGATGAAATTCTGGTCCTTCAGGGCTTGGTAGCGCTTGTAGTCGGCAGCGGCCAGATCACGCTGCGTGGTGGCAGATGCCAACTGTGCGCGCGCGGCGTCGGTGGCCAGTTGGTAATCCTTGGGGTCCAGCTGGGCCAGCACCTGTCCGGCCCGCACACGCTGGCCCAGTTCGGCCTGGCGCTGCACGATCTTGCCCGCCACGCGGAACCCCAAACGCGACTCCACGCGCGCCCGCACCTCGCCCGAATACTCCAGGCTGGACTGCAGCGCACCCACCCCCACCGTCAGCAACTTGACCGAGCGCACCGGCTCTTCAGGCGGCGCGGGGCGGGAACAGGCGGCCAGCAAAGCAGCGGCGGCCACCATCAGCAAGGTCCGGCAGTGCCGTTGAAAAGGCCGCGAGGCGGAGGATGTGCGCATGGGAAATCCGGTGAATAGAGAAGGGCTACAAGGAGTTGCAGGGGCTGCACGCAAAACGCAGGCACGAATGCCTGCGCTGAAAACGGAACTGAAGTAACAGTTACCGGCCAGCCTCCTTGTCCCTGATTGAATTGGTTTTTTGATTACTGACTGACCGGTTAGTAATCTATGAGAAGCCCTCGGCATTGTCAAGCGACAATCCAGGGTGTGAACGACCGATCCCCCCCTCCCCAGCCTGAAGTGGCGTCTGCTGCAACTTCCGCGCCACAGCCGCTCCAGACTGCTCCACACCATGCGTCTGCCACCCTGGCCGCCCCTGTCACGCACTACGAGAACTTCCCGGTCGCGTCCCTGCTGTGCCCACCGCACCTGCGCCAGCCCATTGCCGCCATCTACGGCTTTGCCCGCACCGCTGACGACATTGCCGACGAGGGGGACGCCCCCGCCGCAGACCGCCTGGCCGACCTGGCCGCCTACCATGCCGACCTGATGGCCGTCGCCCAAGGCCAGCCGCCCTCGCCCCGCTGGGCCAGCGTGTTCTTGCCGCTGCAAGCGGTGTTGCATAGCCACCAGCTGCCTGTACCACTGCTGGAAGACCTGCTCAGCGCCTTTGCCCAGGATGTTGAAAAAACCCGTGATGCCGAGGGCTATGCCGACCGCGCCGAGCTGCTGGACTACTGCCGCCGCTCCGCCAACCCCGTGGGCCGGCTGCTGCTGCACCTGTACGGCGTAACAGACGCCCAGGCGCTGCAAGAAAGCGATGCCATCTGCACCGCGCTGCAGCTCATCAACTTCTGGCAGGACCTCTCCGTGGACATCCCCCGAGGGCGCCACTACCTGCCCCGCGCCGACTGCGCCGTTCATGGCGCCTGTCAGGCCGAACTGCTGGCACTCAGAAGTACCCCCGAGAACGTGCGCCTCATCACCGATTGCGCCCGCTGGGCCCGCGCCAGCATGCAAATAGGCGCCCCCTTGGTGCACCGCCTGCCCGGCCGCGCCGGGTGGGAGCTTCGCCTGGTGGTGCAAGGCGGCCTGCGCATTCTGGACAAGGTGGACGCCCTCAAAGGCGGCAGCCTGCACACCCGTCCACGCCTGCATGCGTGGGATTGGTGCGTGATGCTGGGCCGCGCGCTGGTGATGTAAGAAAGATTCATGGGCCACAAGGCGCGCTGACATCGGCATGTTTCTTGGCCAAAATTACAAGCCAAATTGGCTCCTAGCGCTTATCTATCAATCGCTGGCAGCTATCAATTCAGGAACGCTTTCCCTGCTGGGCGCTGCACGCTGATGAGGGGCAATCCCGCAAGGCAGGGATAGCGAGCATCCGGCTGCTGCAGCGCGCGGTTAGCCTCGCGGCCACCAACCGCCCCGTGCGGCCCCATCACGCAACCCAAGCCCGCGCCACAAGCGCTGCGGCCCCGGCCCTTCCGGTACGCACCCACCATGTCCGTCAGCGTTTTCGACCTCTTCAAGATTGGCGTCGGCCCGTCCAGCTCCCACACCGTGGGCCCCATGATCGCGGCGCGGCAGTTTGCCTGCCATGTGCGTGACACGGTGGGCCTGGCCGCCGTGCACCACGTCACCATAGAACTGTTCGGTTCGCTGTCGGCCACCGGCGTGGGCCACGGCACCGACAAGGCCGTGCTGCTGGGCCTGGCCGGGCACGAGCCCGACCACATCGACCCGGACCAGATCCAGCCTGCCATTGCCGACATCCGCATCCGGCAAACGCTGGAGCTGCTGGGCGAGCATATGGTGCCGTTTGTCGAAAAAGAGCACCTGCTGTTTCGCCGCAAAAGCCTGCCGCTGCACCCCAACGGCATGGCGTTTCACGCGTTCGACGCGCAGGGCAACGAGATTGCGGCGCGTGAGTACTACTCGGTGGGTGGCGGTTTTGTGATCGACGCGGCGGGCGAGCGTGTACTCAACAGCGCCGCCACCGCTGGGCCCGATGCGGCCGGCCATGCCCAAGGCCTGCCCCACCCTTTCCGCACGGGGGCCGAGCTGCTGGCCCAGTGCCAGGCCACCGGCCTCACCCCCGCCCAGCTCATGGCGGCCAATGAGCAACACTGGCGCAGCGCCTCCGAGGTGCGCCGCCAGCTCATGGCCATCTGGAAGACCATGGCCGGTGCCGTGCAGCGCGGCTGCGCCAGCACCGGTACGTTGCCTGGCCCCATGCACGTGCGCCGCCGCGCGGCCGAGCTGCACCACAAGCTCAGCACGCAGCCGGAGGCCGCGCTGCGCGATCCCCTCTCGATGCTCGACTGGGTGAACCTCTATGCCATGGCCGTCAACGAAGAAAACGCCGCCGGAGGCCGCGTGGTGACGGCGCCCACCAACGGCGCTGCAGGCGTGATCCCCGCCGTACTGCATTACTACGTCAACTTCCTGCAAGGCCCCATCCCGGCCAACGACGATGGCATTGCCACCTTTTTGCTCACGGCAGGCGCCATCGGCATCATCTACAAGGAAAACGCATCGCTCTCGGGAGCCGAAGTGGGCTGCCAGGGCGAAGTGGGCGTGGCCTGCTCCATGGCCGCAGGCGCGCTGGCTGCGGTGATGGGCGGCACCCCCGAGCAGATCGAGAACGCCGCCGAAATCGGCATGGAGCACAACCTGGGCATGACCTGCGACCCCGTGGGCGGCCTGGTGCAGATCCCCTGCATCGAACGCAACGCCATGGGCGCCATCAAGGCCATCAATGCCGCCCGCATGGCGCTGCGTGGCGACGGCCAGCATGTGGTCTCGCTCGACAAGGTCATCAAGACCATGATGCAGACCGGCGCGGACATGAAGGTCAAATACAAGGAGACATCGCGTGGCGGGCTGGCGGTGAATGTTGTGGAATGCTGACAAACCTGTCGCCAATGTGACACAACAGCAGATGCCGCAGCACAATGCGCGGCGTGCAGCCTCGCGCGCTTCCTTCGACGCCTGGCATGCATGGCCCCGTCACCTTTTCCGTTTCCTATGCACCTCTTCTCTGCGCTGCGAGCCCTGCTACTGATCCTTCCCCTGTCCTGGATGTCCCCTGGCGCCTGGGCGCAAGACACCCTGACCCACATTGCCAAAACCGGCGAATTGCGAATGGGGCACCGCGAGGCATCCCACCCCTTCTCCTACAAAGACCCAGCCACTGGGCAGGTGCGTGGCTACAGCGTTGATATCTGCACCAAGATTTACGAGGAGCTCAAGAAGGAACTCAAGCGCCCTGACCTGCGCCTGACCTATGTACTCGTAGACGGCAAGAACCGCCTTGCGGACCTGAAAAACAACGTAGTGGACCTGGAATGCGGCACGACCACCAACACCCTGGAGCGCCAGAAGGAAGTCGCCTTCAGCCACCACATCTTCATCGCCACCACTGCGTTCCTCGTGCGCAAGGACTCGGGCATCAAGACGGTGGACGATCTGAACGGCAAACGCATTGCCGTGGAACGGAAAACCACCAATGACGGCCTGCTGGCCACCAACGAACGCACCTACCACCGCAAATTCATCTACGTGCCGGTAGACAGCACTGCACAGGGACTGGATGCACTCACGCGCAGGGAGGCAGATGCGGTTTTTGCAGACGATGCAGGCTTGTGGAGCCCCATGACCCGCCTGGGCAAGGCCATGGGGGACTACCAGTTTCTGGAAAAGCGCCTTTCGGTAGAGCCCTACAGCATTGGCCTGCGCAGGCAAGACCCTCGTTTCAAGGAGCTGGTAGACCAAGTCACCCGCCGCCTGATCCAGACCGGGGAGATGGCGGCTCTCTACAAAAAGTGGTTCCACTCAGACCAAGGCACGCTCCCCATGAGCGTCTTCATGCGCGAAGCGCTCAAGCGGCCCAGCGACGTGGGCGTGGAACAGATCGCCTTTTGATGCCCTTCGGCCTGCCGCAGAACTGCCGCAGAACAGGCAGGCCAAACTGGGGAACTGCGGCCTCCACCAGCTGCCAGGTTGCATTCGCGGGCCATGTCCGCCATGGGACAATCGCGCCCCATGACCCCACAGCAATACGTACAGCAAAAAGCCGTGGCCTCGGGCAGCAGCTTCTACTACGCCTTCCTGTTCCTGCCGGCCCCGCGCCGCGCCGCGATCACGGCGTTTTATGCCTTCTGCCGCGAAGTGGACGATGTGGTGGACGAAGTCTCCGACCCTGGCGTGGCGCGCACCAAGCTGGCCTGGTGGCAGGCCGAGGTGGCCAAGGCCTATGCGGGCCAGCCCACCCACCCCGTGATGCTGGCACTGATGCCGCTGGCCGCCGACTATGGCATTGAACAACGCCACCTGCAGGCCGTGATCGACGGCTGCCAGATGGATCTGGAACAGACCCGCTACCTCGACTTTGCGGGCCTCAAGGGCTACTGCCACCTGGTGGCGGGCATCGTGGGCGAAGTCGCCGCACGCATCTTCGGCCAGACCGACCCACGGACCACCGACTACGCCCACAAGTTGGGCCTGGCCTTTCAGCTCACCAACATCATCCGTGACGTGGGCGAAGATGCCATGCTGGGCCGCATCTACCTGCCGGTGAGCGAGCTGCAGCAATTTGACGTGAAGGCGCACGAGATCCTGAAGCGTCAGTATTCCGACCGCTTCACCGCGCTGATGCGTTTTCAGGCCGAGCGCGCGCACCGCCTGTACGGCGAGGCCTTCGCCCTGCTCCCCGATGCCGACCGCAGGGCGCAAAAGCCAGGCCTCATGATGGCCAACATCTACCGCACCCTGCTGCGCGAGATCGAGCACGAAAACTTCCAGGTGCTGCACCAGCGCATCCGCCTCACGCCGCTTCGTAAGTTCTGGCTGGCGTGGAAGGTGCAAGCCCTGGGCCGGATGTCGTAGCCGTGGGCCCGCGTCCATGAAGGTCGCCGTCATCGGCGCAGGCTGGGCCGGCATGGCCGCCGCCATCGCCCATGTGCAGGCAGGGCGCCAGGTCGCCGTGTTCGAGGCCGCGCGCACCGTGGGCGGCCGGGCGCGCGCCGTGCCGAGCGCGCTGCCCGATGGCACACCCGCCACGCTCGACAACGGCCAGCACATCCTGATCGGCGCCTACGCCGAAAGCCTGCGCCTGATGCGGCTGGTGGGCGTGGACATCGATACCGCCCTGCTGCGCCTGCCACTCACGCTTCAATTCCCTGATGGCCAGGGCCTGCAACTGCCCGACCTGCCCCCACCCCTCGATGCGCTGCTGGGCATTGCCCGCGCCAAGGGCTGGGGCTGGCGCGACAAGCTGGCACTGCTGCGCACAGCCACGGTCTGGCAGCTGCGTGGTTTTCGCTGCGCGCCCGCCACATCGGTGGCCGCGCTGTGCGCGCCGCTCACGCCCCGGCTCATGACCGAGTTCATCGACCCGCTATGCGTGTCGGCCCTCAACACCCCTGCCAACCAGGCCAGCGGACAGGTGTTTCTGCGCGTGCTGCAGGACAGCCTGTTCAGCGGGCGCGGCGGCTCCAACCTATTGCTGCCACGTGCGGACTTAGGCGCCCTCTTTCCCGAAGCCGCTGCCCGCTGGCTGCAGCAGCAAGGCGGCCAGGTCCTCACCGGCCAGCGCATTCAGCGCCTGCAGCCGTTGCCCGGCGGGCGTTGGCAGCCGGTCGTGGCCGCCAACGGCACCGAAGAACCCGGAGCGTTCGACCACGTCACCCTGGCCTGCCCGTCCTGGGAGGCCAGCCGCCTGGTCGAAGGCCTGGCAGGCACGGCGGGCCTGGCCGGTGCAGCCCGCTGGAGCACCACCACCAGCGCCCTGCGGTTCGAGGCCATCACCACCGTCTATGCCCATGCCCCAGGCGCCCACCTGCCCCAGCCCATGCTGGCACTGCGCAACACCGCTGCCCAACCGGCGCAGTTTGTGTTCGACCGGGGCCAGCTCGACGGCCAGCACGGGCTGCTGGCCTTTGTGGTGAGCGCCAGTGATGGGGACCGGGCCTTGATCGAGCAGCAGGTGCTGCAGCAGGCCGCCGCCCAGCTGGGCCTTCCCGGCCTGCAGCCCGTGCAGACCGTGGTGGAGAAACGCGCCACCTTTGCCTGCACCCCTGGCCTGCAGCGGCCCGGCATGCAGGTGCTGCCGGGGCTTACGGCCTGCGGGGACTATGTGGACGGCCCCTACCCCGCCACGCTGGAAGGGGCCGTGCTCAGCGGCACGGCAGTAGCGGCACTGGCGTAATCCTCGCTCTGTCGATGCGGGGTGCCTCGGGTAAACCCCAGGCCGACTGACAGCATTCCGAAAGCACGCTCCGCACACCATACGCCGGGCAACGCCATAACGGCTTTCACGGAGACACCCATGCTGTTCGATAACGACACCACCCCCGCCTTCCACCCCACCCGCCGCCACCTGCTGGGCGCAGGCAGCGCCCTGGCCCTGGGCGGCCTGCTGCCCGCCGCTGCGTCGGCCCAGACCGCATGGCCCGCCAAGTCCATCCGCTTCGTCGTACCCTTTGCACCGGGCGGCAGCTCCGAAATCGTGGCGCGTTCCACAGCGGCCGAGCTGAGCAAGACCCTGGGCCAGAGCGTGTTTGTGGACAACAAACCCGGCGCCGCAGGCAACATCGCCATGCAGGAAGTGGCCCGTGCCGAAGACCAGCACACCCTCATCCTGGGCCACATTGGCACCCTGGCCGTGAACCCCTACATCTTCGACAAGCTCCCCTACGACGCCAACAAGGACTTCAAGCCCGTGAGCCTGCTGGCCAAGGTGCCCAGCCTTTACGTGGTGCACCCCGACGTGCCTGCCAAGAACCTCAAGGAGTTCATCGCCTACGCCAAGAAGAACCCGGGCAAGCTCAGCTACGGCTCGGCAGGCAACGGCAGCGCGGGCCACCTGGCGTTTGAATACCTCAAGATGACCGCCGAGATCTTCATGCTGCACGTGCCCTACCGGGGCACCGGCCCCATGATGACCGACCTGCTCTCGGGCCGCCTTGATGCCGCCTCCGTGGGCGCAGCGGCCCTGCTCCCGTTCATCAAGTCCGGCAAGGTGCGCTGCATCGCCACCGGCTCCACGCAGCGCCTGCCGCAGCTGCCCGACGTGGCCACCGTGGCCGAACAGGGCTTCCCCGGCTTCGAGATGACGCAGTGGTACGGCATGCTGGCCCCCGCGAGCCTGCCCAAGGAACACCTGGACAAGCTGGCCGCCGAAACCATGAAGGCCGTCAAGGCACCCGAAGCCCTCAAGCGCCTGAACGGCGACGCCGCCGAAGCCATCGGCGGCACGCCCGCGCAGTTTGCACAGTTCATTGCGGCGGAGCAGGCGCGCTGGCAGAAAGTCATCAAGCGCGCGCAGATCAAGCCGGACTAGAGAAGCCCCCCTGAGCCGCTTCGCGTCTTCCCCCGAGGGGGACGCCACCCGTGGCCTGGCAAAGCCAGTTCCACGGTGGCGCTGGCTGGGGCCTCGCCAGTTGCAACCGCCTGGGGCGCCTGGAACTATCGCCGAACGACAGTAGCATTCCCCCATGCGCATCCTCCTGGCCGAAGACGACCACAACCTGGGCACCTGGCTCAGCCGCGCGCTGGAGCATGCGGGCATCCAGGTGGAATGGGTGAACGACGGGCGTCTGGCCGACCGTGCGCTGCAGCAGCACGACAACTACGATGCGCTGGTGCTGGACCTGGGCCTGCCCGGACTGGATGGCCAGGCCGTGCTGCAGCGCCTGCGCGACCGCGACCAGCGCCTGCCCGCCCTGATCCTCACGGCCCGCGATTCGCTGGACGAGCGCGTGCGCTCGCTCAACGCGGGGGCTGACGACTTTCTGGCCAAGCCTTTCGAGCTGGCCGAGCTGGAGGCCCGCCTGCATGCCCTGGTGCGCCGCGCACGCGGCAACGAGCACCCGCGTCTGGCCTGTGGCGCGCTGGTGTACGACAACCCGCGCAAGCAGTTCACGCTGCACGGCGAGCCCCTGGCCCTGTCGCCGCGCGAGCACGCCGTGCTGCGCGTGCTGGTGCAGCGCAGCGGCGAGCCGTTTTCCAAGCAGCAGATCCTGGACCGCGTGTTCTCTGACGACGAAGACGTGCACCCCGAAGCCGTGGAAGTGTTTGTGCACCGCCTGCGCAAGCGGCTCGATGGCAGCGGTGTGCGCATCACCACCCTGCGCGGCCTGGGCTATGCGCTCGAAGCAAATGATGTGGCTCCCCCCTGAGACGCTGCGCGTCTTCCCCCCTGAGGGGGGACGCCACCCGTGGCCTGGCAAAGCCGGTTCCACGGTGGCACTGGCGTGGGCCACGCGCATGTTCAGGACCGCTCCCTGTTCTTTGCGGCGGAGTCCGCTGCCATGTCTTTGATACAACGCCTGCGCCGCGCCAGCCTGTGGCGGCTGCTGGCCCTGCTGCTGCTGCCGCTGCTGGCCGTGGTGACGGGGGTGGAGCTGTGGATGACGCGACATGACGCGCTGGAGGCGGCCAACGCGGCCTATGACCGCTCGCTGCTCGGGGCGCTCAAATCCATCGACGCCAACATCTCCACCGCCTCGGGCGGCCTGTCGGCAGAGCTGCCTTACAGCATGCTCGAATTTTTTGAGCTCACGGCCAGCGGCAATGTGTACTTCCGCGTGGCGTCGTCCGACGGGCTGGTGGAGCTGGGCAACGCCGACCTGCCCCTTCCGCCCGGCCCGCTCACGCCCGGCGTGCCCCGCTTCTACGACGCAACCTACTTCGGCGAATCCGTGCGGCTGGCCGCCTACCGCCGCGCGGTAGACGGCGCCGCGCCCGGGGCCGATGCCGGCAGCGTGCTGGTGCAGGTGGCTGAAAGCACCCGCTCGCGGCAGGAGTTCACCCGCCGCTTTGTGCGCCGGGCAGCGCTGCGCGACACGCTGGTGCTGGCGCTCATGGTGCTGGGCACGGCCGCCACGCTGGCCGTGGCGCTGCGGCCGCTGGCGCGCCTGGCGCGCGAGGTGCAGGCGCGCAGCCCCGACGACATGACCCCCATGGCCGACACCGACCTGCCTGCCGACATCCGACCCCTGGTGGCCGCCGCCAACCAGCAGATGGCGCGCACGCAAGACCTGGTGGCCCAGCAGCGGCAGTTTCTGGACGATGCCTCGCACCAGCTGCGCACCCACCTCACCACGCTGCAGATGCAGATCGACTACGCCCGGCGCGAGGCCGACGCCACCCAGGTGCAGCACACCCTGGAAGCCATCGGCGGCGAAGTCGCACGCGCCACGCGCAGCACCCAGCAGCTGCTGGCCCTGGGCCGCAGCGATACGGCTGCGGTGGAGCTGGCCCCATTCGACCTGGCCGCGCTGCTGCGCGCCGTGGCGCTGGAGCTGCTGCCCCGCGCCCGCGCTCGGCAGATCGACTTTGGCATCCACACCCCCACGCCCGAGTTCATGGCCGTGGGCGACAGCGGCTTGCTGCGCGAGGCGCTTGCCAACCTGGCGGCCAACGCGATTGCCTACACACCTGAACACGGCACGGTCACCGTGTCAGCCGCAGGCGATGACCTCGGCTGGAGCCTTAGCGTGGAAGACAACGGCCCCGGCCTGCCCGCCAGCGAACGCGATGCACTGGGCCAGCGCTACCGGCGTGGCTCGCAGGCGGCGGCAGGCGGCTCAGGCCTGGGGCTGGCAATCGCGCGCTCCATCGCCGAGCGGCACCGGGGCGGCCTGCGGCTCGAAGAACGCGCGGGTGGGCCCGGCCTGCTGGCCATCCTGTGGTGGCCCCGGGGCTGAAAACCCCCATCCCGCAGCACCCCAGATTCCGCCAGAATTCGCCCCGCATGCCGTCCGCACCACACCCTCTCCCCACCCTGCCCCGCCGCCGCGCCCTGCAGTGGCTGGCAGCACTGGCGGGCACCGCAGGCGCTGCGCACACGCCAGCTGCGTGGGCGGCCGACGCATCGCTGGAGCCCGCCGAATGCATCGCCCCCTCCCGCCCCGGCGGCGGGTTCGACCTGACCTGCGGCCTGGCCACGCAGGCCGTGCAAGCCGTGCGCCCCGCACGCCCACCGCTGCACACACGCTATCTACCCGGGGGCATCGGTGCCATGGCGTTTGACCAGATCGCTACCGGGCGGCTGGGCGGGCCGGGCACGCTGGTGGCGTTCTCCAGCGGCTCGCTGCTCAACATCGCACAGGGCCGCTTTGGCCCGCACCCGGTGAGCGCCGTGCGCTGGATCGCCACCCTGGGCACCGACTACGGCGTGGTGGCCGTGCACCGCGATTCGCCCCACCAGCGCCTGCAAGACGTGGTGACCGCGCTGCGCAAGGACCCGGCCCGCGTGGTGTTTGGCGCCGGTGGCACCCTGGGCAGCCAAGACTGGATGAAGGCCGCGCTGCTGACCCGTGCCGCCGGGCAGGACCCCAAGCGCATGCGGTTTGTCTCGTTTGAAGGCGGCGGCGAGGCACTCAAGGCCCTGCGCGGCGGCCATATCGGCGTCTTCACCGGCGATGCCGCTGAAGCTCGGCAGGCCCTGGAAAAAGGCGCGCCCCTGCGCTTTCTGGCCGTGCTGGCCCAGGCCCGCCTGCCCGGCGCCCTGGCCGACCTGCCCACGGCGCGCGAGCAGGGCGTGGACCTGGTCTGGCCCACGGTGCGCGGCCTGTACATGGCCGCCAGCGCCCCCGATGCCGCCGTGCGCGCCTGGGTGGCCGCGTTTGCCGATGCACTGGCCGCCCCCGGTTATGCCGCGCTGTGCAGCCAGTACGGCCTGTACCCGTTTGCGCGCACTGGCGCGGCGCTGGAGGAGTTTGTGCAACGCAGTCTGGCCGACTACCGGCAACTGGCGCAGGAGCTGGGCCTGCGGTCCTGGCCGCGCTGAGGCGGCTGCTGCTAAGCCCGTGCGGTGGTCTCAGAGGATCTCTGGCCCGCTCACTTCTCCAGCCACCACTGGATCACCACCTTGGCCAGGAACCCCAGAAACCCCACGCCCAGGCCCAGGAAGAGCACAAAGGTGCCAAACCGCCCTGCCTTCGATTCCCACGCCAGCTGCCCGATGATGAACAGCATGTAGGCGATGAACGCCCCCACGCCGTAGGTGAGGAAGAAGCCCGAGATCTGCGCCTCGGTGAAGCCAAAAATCACGATGCCCCTCCAGGCGTTCGGGCGGGTGCAGCGGGTGCAGCCAGGTCGCGCTCGGGCAGGCTGGAGGCATCCACCAGGTCGCGGTAAGCGTGCCAGCTGGCGTGGCCCAGCATGGGCATCACGGCGATCAGGCCCAGCAGCAGCGAGCCCAGGCCCAGCAAGGTAAAGCCCAGGATGATCGCCGCCCAGAACGCCATGGGCAGCGGGTTGACCACCACGGCCTGCCAGCTGGTGAGCACGGCCTGCAATAGCGTGGCGCGGCGGTCCAGCAGCAGCGGCATGGCCACCACGCTGGACGCAAAAATCGGCGCGGCCATCAAGCTGCCCAGGGCCAGCCAGATTTCAAACAACCAGCCGTCGCGGGCCATGACCACGTGGCGCAGAAAGTCGAGCGGGGTCTCGATCGGCACCGGTGCCAGCAGCGTGATGAGCGCCGCCGAGGTCATCACCCAACCCGAGGCGGCCAGCGCCAGCAAGGCGCCAAACTGCACCATGCACCAGTAGTCGTTGCCCCATTTGTTCACGTGGCTGTTCTGCCAGTTGAACCAGGTCTTGAGCACCACGCCCAGGTTGGCGCTTTCGCGGCGCTCCAGCGCGCGGCTCAGCGCATACAGGCTGGTGGCCAGCACCGGCGCCACCACCAGAAAGCCCGACAGCGCCCCCGCCAGCAGCCAGAAGCGGTGGTGCCCCACCGCAAAGATCGCGGCCCCGAACAGCGTGAGCGCCAGCCCATGCGCAAAGCTGATCCAGCCCGCCCGCGCCATGTCGCGCCAGGCCAGCACCAGCCAGGCCATGGGTTGCATGAGGCCGATGGTGCGGATGGTGGGCAATGGCGGGGGAGTACGGGGCATGGTGGGAAGGGTCGCCGAGCGACGATGGAGTGTGACCTTATCGGGCAACGGCTTCAACCACCGCACGCCCAAACCTTGACCTGAGGCAAGAAACTGGGCCAGCGCAGCCGGTCAGGCGAGCAGCCTGCACAGCGCAGTGAGGCTGTCCACCGTGGCATGGGGCGGTGTGTCGTCGTGCGGCCAGGGGTGGTTGGCGCTGTTGATCCACACGGCCTGCATGCCCGCGTTCAGCGCGCCCTGCGCATCCAGCGTGGCATCGTCGCCCACGTGCAGAACCTCGTGGGGCAGCACATCGACGGCCGTGGCGGCAGCGTGAAAAATGCGCGCATCGGGCTTGGCCACGCCAAACTCCGATGCGCTGATGCTGTGGCGAAAGTAGTGGCCGATGCCGATGCGGTGCACGTCGGCATTGCCGTTGGATACCGCCACCACCGGGTAGCGCGCCGACAAGAAGGCCAGCGTGTCGTGTGCGTCGTCAAACAGCTCCACGCGCATGCGCTCGGCAAAAAACAGGTCAAACGCCGGTTCGGCCAGCGCGGGCTCGTCGCCCGCCTGGGTCAGCGCCAGGCGGATGGACTCGCGCCGCAGCGCGCTCAGGTCGTGCAGCAGGTCGGGCCGCAGCGCCACCATCTGGTTGCGGATGGCGCGCAGCGATTCGGTGCTGGAGAACAAGGTTGCCGTGGCGGGCGCGTGGTGCGTGAGCCAGTCCAGCAGCACGCGTTCAGCCCGCGTGATGGTGGGCCAGATGGGCCAGAGCGTGTCATCCAGGTCGATGGAGATGGCGCGGATTCGGGAGGTGTCCAGCTGCAGCGCGGTGGGCTGGGCAGCGGGCAGTTCAGCGGGGGAATCGGGCATGGTCTGCAGAGAATACTCCACGGTCACCGAAGGGCCGGTCCGTTTGCCACAATCGGGGCATGCGCTCACCCTTCCACACCGAACCCCCTTACACCCACGGCCAGGCCGAACGCACTGGAGTGCTGCTGTGCAACCTGGGCACGCCAGACGAACCCACCGCCCCGGCCGTGCGCCGCTATCTGGCGCAGTTCCTGGGTGACCACCGCGTGGTGGAGATCCCCAAACTCGTGTGGCTACCCATCCTGCACGGCATCATCCTGCGCACGCGCCCGGCCAAATCGGCCGCCAAATATGCCAGCATCTGGACGCCCGAGGGCTCGCCCCTGGCGCACTGGACGGCCAAGCAGGCCACGCTGCTGCGCGGCTGGCTGGGCGAGGCGGGCCACGCGGTGCTGGTGCGCCATGCCATGCGCTATGGCAACCCGTCCATCGCCAGCCAGCTTGATGCGCTCAAGGCCGAAGGCGCCACACGCATCCTCATCCTGCCGCTGTATCCGCAGTACTCGGCCACCACCACGGCCAGCGTGTTTGACGCCGTCTACACCTGGGCCGCCGCCACCCG
This sequence comes from Acidovorax sp. Leaf73, assembly GCF_916855635.1. NCBI lineage: Bacteria > Pseudomonadati > Pseudomonadota > Betaproteobacteria > Burkholderiales > Comamonadaceae > Acidovorax > Acidovorax sp. Leaf73. The sequence continues at coordinate 213,482 of NZ_CAKASI010000001.1, read as the reverse complement.
CAACGTGCCCGAGCTGCGGTTTGTGAACCGGTACCACGACGCCCCCGGCTACATCGACGCGCTGGCCCGCACCATCGAATCGCACTGGAAGACCCACGGCCAACCCGACCAGCTGGTGATGAGCTTTCACGGCGTGCCCGAACGCACGCTGCACCTGGGCGACCCCTACCACTGCGAATCACGAAAGACCGGCCGCCTGCTGGCCGAGCGCCTGGGCCTGCGCGCAGAGCGCTACCGCATCACCTTCCAGTCGCGCTTTGGCAAGGCCAAATGGCTCGAGCCCTACACCCAGCCCACCATCGAGGCGCTGGGCATGGCGGGCACCCGCCGGGTGGATGTGGTGTGCCCCGGCTTCACCAGCGACTGCCTGGAGACGCTGGAAGAAATCAACATGGAAGTGCGCGAGGCCTTTTTGCACGCAGGCGGGCAGGAGTTTCACTACATCCCCTGCCTGAACGACAACAGCCACTGGATCACGGCGCTGAGCCGCGTGGCGCAACAGCACCTCGCGGGCTGGCCCACCGAGGTGCCCACCGCTGCGGCGCTGGCCGATGCGCGCAGCCATGCGCTGGCCGGTGGGGCACCCAAAGGCGTGTGCCTCGTGGCGCACTGACTGCTGGTTACTACTATTTTTATAGCTGCTTACGCTTATCCATCAAGCGCTAGCGGCCAATTTGACCCATATTCTGAGATGGCAGGCAAACTTTGGTGACCTGCCCCTCCCCCAACACCTGTACTGATGCCCGCTTCTGCCCTCGCCCCCCACCAGCTGCGGCTGACGATTGACCCCGCCACGCTGGGCTTTGCCAGCACGGCCGAGCTGCAAGACCTGCCCCTGCCCTGGATCGGCCAGGAGCGCGCCCAGGCCGCCGCGCAGTTTGGCCTGGGGCTGCACCAACCCGACTACCACCTGTTTGTGCTGGGCGAAGTGGGCAGCGGGCGCGCATCGCTGCTGCGCCAGGCCATGCAGACTGCTGCGGCAGAACGCGCCGTGCCGCCCGACCTGTGCTACCTGCACAACTTCGACACGCCCGACCGCCCCCGCGCCCTGCGCCTGCCGGCGGGCCAGGGCCGCCAGCTGCGCCAAGGCATGGCCGACATGGCCAAGAACCTGCAGGCAGACATCCCCAAGCGCCTGGCCGCCGCCGACTTCAAGGCCGAGGCGGAGCGCATCGAGAAAACCTGGCAGGCGCAAGAAGGCGAAGCCTTTGCCGTGCTCGACGCGTTTGCCGAGGCGCGCCAGTTCCGCCTGACCCGCGAGGGCGGGCAAATGGTGTTCACCCTCACAGGCCCCAAAGGCCAGGCGCTGACCGAAGCCGAAGCCCGCGCCCTGCCGCGCGAGCGCCGCGCAGAGATCGACGCCGCCGAACAAGAACTGCGGACCGAGATCGCCCGCTTTCTGGAAGCCGTCCGCCCGCTGGAGCGCACCCGCGACGACGCCCTGGCCGCCCTGCGCCGCCAGACCATCAAGCCCCTGGTGGAACACGCCCTGCACGACATTCGCCAGGGCCTGCGCAAGCAGATCAAGGACACCGTCAAGCTCACCCACTGGCTCGACCAGGTGGAGCATGCGGTGCTGGGCGACATCGACCTGTTCGAGCCCCTGGACGCCGAACGCGGTAGCGACCAGGGCGCCGATGCCGAAGACGACCGCAAGGACGCGCTCGACGACCTGCTGGCCCGCTGCCAGGTGAACCTGGTGGTAGACAACCACGGCCGCACTGCCGCGCCCGTGGTGGTGGAAGACAACCCCACCCAGCGCACGCTGTTTGGCAGCATCGAACATGGCTCGGACGCCGACACCGTGCAGGCCGACCACACCAGCATCCACGCGGGCAGCCTGCTCAAGGCGCACGGCGGCTTCATCCTGCTGCACCTGCACGACCTGGCCGCCGAAGAAGGCCTGTGGCAGCGCCTGCGCCGCTTTTTGCGCTGCGGCCGCCTGCAGATCGAGGATGCCAGCGGCGGCCCCGGCCATGCCCCCGGCGGCGCCGTGGCGCTGCAGCCCGAGCCGGTGGACGTGGATGTGAAGATCGTGCTGATCGGATCGGTGGACGAGTACTACGCCCTGCAGGACGCCGACCCCGACGCCGCGCGCCGCTTTCGCGTGAAGGTGGACTTTTCAGACCACTTTGCCGCCACCCCCGCCACCCACCACGCCACCGCCATCCTGGTGGCCCAAGTCTGCAAAAAGCGCGGCCTGCCCCACTTCGGCCCCGACGCCGTGGCCCTGGTGCTGGAGCAGACCCACCGCGAGGCCGACGACCAGCGCCGCCAGAGCGCACGCTTTGCCCACACCGAAGCGCTGGCCATTGAAAGCGCCGCCCTGTGCAAGGCACACGGAGGCACCCTGGTGCAGGCCGCCGATGTGCAGGCCGCCCTGGCCGCCCGCACCCAGCGCCACAACCAGCCCGAAGAAGAGCTGCACGACTCCATCACCGAGGGCGAGCGCCTGATCTCGCTGGCAGGCTCCATCACCGGCCAGATCAACGCCATGACGCAGATCGACCTGGGCGACTACCGCTTCGGCTTCCCCGTGCGCATCACCGCGCGCACCTTTGCCGGGCAAGAGGGCCTGCTCAACATCGAGCGCGAAGTCGATATGTCCGGCCCCATCCACGACAAGGGCGTGCTCATCCTGCACAGCTACCTCACCGCGTTGTTCAGCCACGTGGCGCCGCTGGCGCTGAACGCCTCCATCGTGTTCGAGCAGGAATACAGCGGCGTGGAAGGCGACTCGGCCTCTTGCGCCGAGTTGTATGCGCTGCTGTCGAGCCTGTCAGGCCTGCCGCTGCGCCAGGGCATCGCCGTGACGGGCGCGCTCAACCAGCACGGCGAGGTGCTGCCCGTGGGCGGCATCAACGAAAAGATCGAAGGCTGGTTCCGCGCCTGCAGCACCGCCGGGCTGGACGGCACGCACGGCGTGCTGATCCCCGCGCGCAACCAGCGCCATCTGATGCTGGACCGCAGCGTGCTGGACGCGGTGGAACGCGGGCTGTTCCATGTCTACACCATGGGGCATGTGAGCGAAGGGATTGCGCTGCTGACGGGCGAGGCCTCGGGCATGAGCCCGGCGGAGTTGCTGCAGGCGCAGGCTGATGAGCTGGCCCACCGTGCTGCGGCCGTGGAAGACACGGTGATGCAGCGGGCGGAGTTGACCTTGCGGGCGTACCGGCGGGCTTGTCAGATTGCGGGGGCTGCGCGGAGGGGGCGAGCGGTGCGGGGTCGGTAGATATAGCTCAGTGGCCGACGAAATTGAATGCTCGGGTTCTAGCTGCTTAGCAGTGGTTGCCATCATCCGACGATTGCCATCGAACACGTACTATCGGCCAATAGCGGGCAGACTTCGGTGACCGCTTGCGGGCCGTGCGATGCGGTTGCTTGCAAAGTGGTCGTAGTCGTCCAAATCTGCTGGCCAACACTGCGGTGCAGGGGACGCTGCGAGACAAGGCCGCGCACTAACCCTGACCTTGAACGACAGGCCGCAGAGCAACGATTTTCAGGATGTCCGAGTGATTCCAATACTTGAAACCCAAAGACTCCGTCTCGTCGCCCCCAGCGCGGCCTGCACGGCAGCTTACGAGCTGTTCTACACAGACGGTGCAGCTTCAGGTGGGTACGGAGGCCCCATCTCAGCCGGCGCAGCCTGGGCACGTCTGTCTGCAGATCTCGGCTCTTGGTACCTCCAGGGCTTTGGCGTCTGGGCAGTCCAGCGCTCCTCGGACGGCGAGTACGTCGGCACCTGCGGCTTCTGGCAGGGCAGAGGCTGGCCACGCGAACTGACTTGGTGGCTGTTGCCACGGTACCGCGGTCAGGGTCTGGCCAAGGAGGCGTCCCACGCAGCAGTGCAGCATGCCTATGACGTCTTCGGGTGGGCAACCGTAGAAACCTACATGAACGACCACAACGCCGAGGCACTTGGCTTAGTTCTCAGGCTTGGAGGTCAACAAGTCAGGCGACAGAGCTTCCCCGACGGAGAGGAGCGCAATGTGTACGCACTGCCCCGGGCTGAGGACTGACCCTCGCTCAAGCTGACCCGCTACGACAGCCGCTGCCAGAGCGCGGGTTGAGCGGCGGCTTTGCTACGCCCGGTTCATTGTCACCGAGGACCGCTCCGGGCCCTGAGCAGTCGGTCAGTTCACCGCTACAAAGCCGTCATCTGACGATGACTAGCGCCGTGGCGTGGCCCAGCCCCGTGCGCAGGCTATAGTGTTTGTAACGAATTCGCTCACTGACTTGGTCCAGCAACCGTGTGGCGCGCAACACAGGAGGGGCGTCGGGTTTCATGGCTGAATTTAGCACTGTATTTTTGTACAAAATATGCGCCGTCACGCTAGGCTACAAGCCCCTTTCCGCGCTTTTATCGCACCAATTTAGACCGCAAACGCCAGATATAGCCTGCGGCTTGGTGCGGTCTACATTACGTTAGGGCGTAACACAGATCACTTTTATGAACTTACTTGATTGGAAAGAAAGGCCGTTTGTCTCGATAGAGAAGATGGCGAGCTATTCAGCACTAGACAAGGAAACGGCAAGAAAATATGGCTTAACTGTAAAAGCAGTTGAAATTTCAAATCGCGACTACGGTTATCGCTACCGAAAGTTGAGTTCAAGTCAAAAAATGCAGCCCCCACCTAGTAGCCATATGCACATATGTCTTGGCTATCTCGTCGTGCGCAAGTGTGGAACACCAGAGCAATACGAAACTTGGATACCAGGCCATGTGTTTGAAGAGCTTTACGAGATCAGTAAATCCTAACCTGCCGCTCAAGCCGACCCGCCTTCGGCGGTCAGCTTAGCTTGTCCGTTAGGCAACTCAGGGAGATTTCGGTGGACGTCAAGAGATACAAGCAAATCGTCGAGGAACTTGAAATGTTCATCGAACTTGGCATGCAAGTATCCCAGCGTCTTGTTGGTACTGAGCCTGAGCGCCGCCACCACTCCTACGCTGACCCTATATTCACTAAGTTGTTGTGCCACGCAATCAGCCTTCAAAGGCTATCGCCGCAGATTGATCCGCAGATAGAACACGAACTGTGGGACATGCCTTCTGCATGTGCAGTCGCACGCTGCATCATCGAAGCGCACGACGTACTTGAATACATTGCGCTTGCCAACATTTCAGAGGAGGAAAGATCATTCCGCCTTCTTGCTTGGACGCTTCATGACCAACAGAGACGGTCAAGCATGCTCAAGTCCATCCAATCGACCGACCCTAGAGCCGACGAAATTCACAAGTTGGCTGTCGAACTCCAAAAGGAAGTTGAACAACACTCGTGGTTTCAAAAAATTAATCCAGCACAACAGAGAAGAATCCGCAACGGCGACGCGCCCTCATATCTGCTATCCCAAAGGGAGCTAAACGCTGCCAACGGCGTAAACCACGAGTACCACGTTGCTGCAACCATGATGTTGTCGCAGTACGTGCACACACTGCCAATGGCAGTGCACCAACTGCAAGAGTTCAAGGCTGGCACCCCCGAAGCGCTACATTTGAGTTCAATGCCAGTTCAATACAGCCTTGCCTTCTTGGCTCGCGCTATAACGCGAATGGCAGAAGTTTTCCCCCATGGAAACGTGGAAATCAACGAGCAACAATCGCAAGTCTTCAGCCAATGGTTCGCAGTTGCAGAGAACGGCGTAACGGCAGCATCATGGACAGAAGCATAGCTATGCGTCGTTGCCTAACTCGGCGTTCAACCGGACAACAACGTGCTGCGCACGTTGCCGCCGGTTAGCTGGGACGTTAGGCAAACATGAGTTCATCGGCAGGCCGCTTGTATCGGATCCTCAGCTTTGACCGTGTGGTCCAGATCTTCGAGAAGGAACAGTTGCACTTGGCGCATCCGTCGTCATGGGACGATCCATACGAGGTTCGCTTAAAGCACAACCAAAGTCACCAGATCTTTGGCCAATGCTGGTGCACAAAGGGGGTGTCGGATGCAATGTGGCGAATCTACTCACCCAACCACCTGGGTGTCCGTATATCAACAAGTACAAAATTACTTCGCCAGCAAGTCACAACCGTAGCCAAGGAGCGCGGCTACACCCTCCGTATGGAGTCAGTAAGGTACGAAAGTCAGTACAAGATAAACAAAGAGTTCGCTGCACTTCGAGATGACCTTCAGCAACATTTCGAAGTACAGCGCGCCATGGATGCGCTATTTCTCAAGAGAGAAGCATTCGATCATGAAGCTGAGTTCCGGGTACTCCTACATGCGCCAGAGGCGAACCGCAAGAGCGCGCGAGAGGGCATCAAGATTCCAATAAATCCTCACCGCTTAATCGATAGCGTGTTGCTTGATCCCAGAGCTCCACCAGAGCTCGTGGCTGCTTTTACCTACTATCTTCGACAAAAAATCGGCTTCAAGAAGCGCGTAGCTAGGTCTGTTCTGTACAAATCTACCGAACCATACGTCGTGGAAGGCGAGTAATGTCAAAACGTTTACCTAACTGGTCGGTCAACCGGACGCCAACAAAGCCCATGGCTTTGTTGGTGCCCTCCACTCGCTACACTCCTTTCGGCACCGCTTACCTTGGGAGTTGAGCACCCGCTTTCACCTGCCGCCACCGGCTGCTAGTGGCCGAAAGCAGGCATGACCAGATCGCCGCCACGGCGTCGAGCATCGACTACGCGAAGTCAACGCGCTCGCAGCCACGCCACAACATCCCCCGTCACCTCAACCCGATTGGACTCATTCAAGATCTCATGCGCGCCGCAGGGTACAGCTTGACCATCACATCGGTCACACCGGCATCCCGCTACCGCTGCCCCAGTTGCTGAATCAATACCCCGGCTGCGGCCAGCGGGTCCGCGTCGCCGGATGCAATCAGGATGGGCAAGTCGCTGCGGATGCGCGCGAGCAGCGCCGAGTCGGCCAGCCGGGGCGCAGGCGCGAAAAGCGATGGGATCACGTCGTCTGGCACGTCCCAACCGCACCATGGGTCAGCCACGTAAGCGTCTACCTCCGCAGCATCGCGCGACAGCCATTCGTAGCCGGTGCGATGCTCGAAGCCTGCGTTGAAAGCAGCGAGCCCGGCGGGCGCATCGGAGGGGGCGTTGGCCATGCCGGCGGCGAACAGGTCAAGGGCGGTGGAGCCTGACAGGATGACGCCAGACCAGGTGGACGCATGGTCCAGGATGGCCGCCTGCGCTGCGAACTAGCTCATGGAGTGGCCGAACAGGAAGAGCGGGAGGCCAGCATGCTGCTACGCGACGCGAGCGTGAAGTCCCTCTCGTGCGGCGAAGCTGCCCGGCCTTGATCCCGGCTAAGCTGCGCGAGCCAACCCTTTGTATTCGCTCAGCCATGCCCTCTAGCCTTCACCTCTTCGACCCCAATCGCCATGCCCTGCCGCTGCCTGAGAGCTTTGCGGCGCTGGAGGCCATGCGCGAGTTACTGCACGCGCGTGCCGATGGCAAGAACCTGCGCTTTGTCGAGTTCGCGCTGCGGTTCGAGGATCGCTTCAAGGACGCGGGCCGCACCACGCCCTTGCAGCAGGCCAACGCCTGCCGTCGCGCGGCATGGCAGTTTGACCTCCCGAACGTGGATGAGATGCCTGCATACCGGGCGGCTGTGGAGATTGCCGGTGCACTGGGATTGGTAGCGTATGACGCAACGCTGGGCGTAGGTTTTCTGCCCGATGGCCGGGTAGTGCCGACCGAGTTCGCGCAAGCCGCCACGCCTGTGGCGCCCGCAGAAAAGCTGCCCTGGGGCGCGCGCCCGCCAGATGCGCTGCGCGGCGAGAGCGAGGTGCGAGAAGTTTTGGCCCCTGCCCTGGCGCGCGCTATGGCGAGCAGCGGTTTTGAGCTGGAAGCTGCACCACCCGACAAGCCCGACGCGCCCATCGTCCTCGCCCGACGGTTTGGTGCGGTGCGGCAAGTGCTGATCGTCAATCTGATGCGCTATGAAGTGCTGAACCTGACCCTGCGTGTGTGGCATGACGCTTGTACCGCTGTGCTGGCACAAGCCCTGGGCCCCGAGCCTCACCAGGACACCGCCTTCGAGCTGGGCATGGCGTTCTTCGAGCCCGGGCCGGGCTCCCTGCACCGGTGGACACTCGAACGTCTATCGCAATTGCCAGCGGTCCTTGCGCTGGTATGTGGTCGGGTTCTGCCCCTGGCGGGTCTGTGCACTGACCTGCATGGGCTGGACCAACTGCTCAACGACGCCAGTGCCGACACGGTGCGTACTCCCTACCGCAACGCGTACACCTGGTCGGACCGCCCCGACGGCTCCGACGGCTCGCGCAGCCTGCGTGAAGAGGCCTTTCCGCATGCGCAGCGCCTCGTCATTGCCCACCTCAATGGCAACCCACTTACAACCAACATCGCCCGCGAGCTGGAGGACCACTGGCAGCAGAGCAGCTACTGGCGCGCCCCTCAAGAACGCGAGGCCCTGGCGGCCGTGCGCGCCACGCTAGCCCACACGCCGCCACTGGTCCGCTGGAACGACATAGCTGCCTGGCGGGCCGCGCTGCGCGCTATTCCGGCATCGCTGCAATCCCACACCCCCGACCCGCGCGGGCGGCGCTGCCACCACTATGAAGTGACCGAAGCCTTGCACCAGGACCTGCGCAAAGACCCAGGCGGCTTTTGGGCCAGGTTCGCCGGTCCGGATGGTGCTTCCGAGCTCACGCGCGTGTGGCAAGAGAAGGCCGCCACATTGCCTAGCTCCGGGCGCATCCCCCCGGACGGCCTCGGATGCCATGTGACCACTCTGCCCGGCAGGGCTGGTGAGGGCGCGATCAAAGTGGTGTGCCTTTGCTTTCCACCCATCACGAGCCTCGACGAGCATCGATTCCTGGCACTCGCTCGCCGCGGCAACATATCACGCATGTTCCGCATGGGCTACGAAAACGGACTGGACGACGACGGCCAAATGCAGCTTCGCATTGAGTACGGCGTGCGCCACGGGAACGCCGACGTCATCACCCGCGAAACGCTGGATGCCGAGCTGAACATGCAGGCATTCCTGGAAAGGGTGGCAGAGCTGTTCGCATGAACTGGCGTGGGAGCCGCTTCAACAGACTGCTGTTACGGGAGCCGTGACTACGCAATGCGGGAACGCGCCCGCAGCCACGCCACCACATCCCCCGTCACCTCATCCCGATTGGTCTCATTCAAGATTTCATGCCGCGCCGCCGGGTACAGCTTGACCGTCACATCGGTCACACCGGCATCCCGGTACCGCTGCCCCAGTTGCTCCAATAAGACCCCGCCTGCAGCCAGCGGGTCTGCGTCGCCGGATGCGATGAGGATGGGCAAGTCGCTGCGGATACGCGCGAGCAGCACGGGGTCGGCCAGCCGGGGCGCGGGGGCGAAGAGTGAGGGGATCACATCGGGTGGCACGTCCCAACCGCACCACGGGTCGGCCACGTAGGCATCGACCTCTGCAACGTCGCGCGACAGCCATTCGTAGCCGGTGCGGTGCTCAAAGCCAGCGTTGAATGCGGCGAGCCCTGTGGGCGCATCGGCGGGGGCGTTGGCCATGGCAGCGGCGAACAGGTCCAGGGCGGTGGAGCCTGACAGGATGACGCCGGACCAGGTGGAAGAGTGGTCGAGGATGGCCGCCTGCGCTGCGAAGGAGCCCATGGAGTGCCCGAACAGGAAGAGCGGCAGGCCAGCGTGCTGCGCGCGCAGCAGTGCGCCGAACTGGGCCACGTCGGCAATGAGGCCGCTGAAACCAGCGCTGCCAAAGTCGCCCAGCTTGCCACCGGCAGTGCGCCCGTGGCCGCGATGGTCCACGGCGTGGACGATGAAGCCTGCGACGTTCAGGGCCCGCGCAAAGCGGTCGTAGCGCTCGCCATGCTCGGCAAGGCCGTGAGAGATTTGAACAACGCCCACTGGTTGGCCCGGGGTTTGGGCCCAGGTGTAGGTGGTGACCTGGGTGCCGTCTGCGTTGGATTGGAAGGAGGAGGTGGTGGTGCTCATCGGTTCATTCTGGCATGGGGTCTGACTGCGTGTCACGCGCACGCGCCCCCTCCCCTGCACTGCCATCACCATTCAATTCTTGCCCTGCCACGGGTTCGCAGTCACCATCCACTGCAACCAGCCCACCACCCAATCCAGCATGCCCCTCCCCCCAGTTCTCGACCGTTTCCTCCAAGCCCAGGAGCCCGTCTGGCCCCGTGTGATCGCTGAGCTGCGGGCGGGCAAAAAGCGCACGCATTGGATGTGGTTTGTGTTTCCGCAGATACAGGGGCTGGGGCACAGCGACATGGCCCAGCGCTATGCCATTCAATCGATGGCCGAGGCGCAGGCTTACCTGGCGCACCCGGTGCTTGCCGGGCGCCTGCGCGAGTGCTGCCAGATCCTGCTGGATTTGGAGACGTCTTGTGCGCTGGATGTGTTGGGCTCGCCAGACGACCTCAAGCTGCGTTCCAGCATGACGCTGTTTGGCGAAGCTTCTGCGCCGGGCAGCGTGTTCGAGGCGGTGCTGCAAAAGTATTTCGGCGGGGAAAAAGACCCGCGCACAGTCCAACTGCTTGGGTAGCTTGCTGGCTGCGCAGCTGCGGGCGCCGTGCGTCTCGGGCAGGGCATGCCCCGGCGCGTCGGCCGGGCCGTTCAGGCTGTGGGCCGTGGGTGAATCGGGAGCGAAGCCGTTGCCTGCATGCGCCCCGCCATCTCCTGTTGATTGGCCGTCTGCCTGCTGCGAAATTCGGTCGGGGTGCACCCCGCCTCCCGCTTGAAGAACTTGGCGAAGTTCGCCAGATCGCTATAGCCCAGCCCCTCGGCGACGCGCGCCACCGGCCAGGTGGTATGGGCCAGCAGGCGCTTGGCCTCCAGAACGACGCGGGCGGAAATGAAGGCCTTGGGCGTGACTCCGGCTGCTTCCAGCGACGCGCGCACCAGGCTTTTCTCGGAGCAGCCCAGCTGCTGTGCGTACCGGGGCAGTTGGTGCCAGGTGGCAAAGTGCTTCTCCACCAGCAACTCAAACGCCTTGAATCTCTGCAGCGCGCGCCCCGGAGGAACGCGCTGCGCAGATTGCTGCTCGTGCGCCATGCGCAGCCGCGTCAGCAACGCATAGAGCTGATAGCGCAACAGGGCATGGGCATGCAGCGATGCGGCGTGGGTCTGCGTGTCCTGGTGCATCTGCGCAATGGCGTGGGCAATCACCGGCGCGCTGACGCTGCCCAGCGCCCACGCGGTCGGCAGGCCGTCCAGCCCGTCGAGAGGGGTCTGCGCCTGCGCGGCGGGGGCCGCTGCCCACAGAAATTCGGGGCGGAACAGCACCATCCACCCGTCCCAGTCCTGGGTGTCTCCAAAACTGTGGGCTTTGCCGGGCCGCAGGACCAACACCGAGCCCGGGCCGCAGCGCACGTGCTCGAAGTCCACCAGGTGGAGGCAGGTTCCCTGCGTCACAAAGATCAGGGTCGGAAAGGCGTAGCGGTAGGTGGACGCCAGCGCCTCACCGCCCACCCGTTGCCGCAAGTCCGATACCCGGAATATCTCCAGGTCGAGCGGGTACAGCCCCTCGGGCTGGTAGCTCAGGTGCTGGATGTCGGGGTGGCGGGCTGCGGTGGGTTTGTGGTGGCGTGGGGTCATGGGTCAGCAACGGCGGGTGCAGAGGTTTGTCCTGAAGTGACAGTAAATCGCCCCATTTTCACCGCCTGCTGGGGTTTTTATTGTCCAACAATGACTTCACAGCGCCACAAGGGGCGTTGCCCCAAAACCACCAAGGAATCCCCATGCACGCCATTGAAATCGCCAAAACCTACATCCAAGCCGCACAAACCGGCGACCAGGCTACCCTCGGCCGCGTCATCTCGCCCGACGTGGTTTGGCACCAGCCGGGCCACAACCAGTTCTCGGGCACCCACCGTGGCATGGCAGCCGTGGGCCAGATGCTGGGCCAGATGATGGCCGTGTCGAAAGGAACGTTTGCGATCACCCGGGCCGACCACTACATGGCCAACGGAGACTGGGTGGCCGTGAGCATCGAGTTTGCAGGCGACCGCGACGGCCTCACGCTCCAGCAGGCGGGTGTGGATCTGCTGCACATCGTGGATGGAAAGATCGTCGAGGTTCGCCTGTTCTCCAGCGATCCGGCACAGGAAGACGCGTTCTGGGGCGAGTGACGGCACACGGCCTGCCCTTGCCTGTGCACCCTAGCCACCGGCTTGGGGCAGGCAACGCGGGTTTTTTGAGTAAAAAAGATGCTTACCGCCCGTCTGTATTCATTGTTAGCTATTTAATTTATAGCAATCAATTACCCACCAGATTGCACGCCCTGTGTGCACGCACCCGGCAACCCGCCTGCCGCAGTTGCGCACCCCGGCGCAGCAGCGCGGGCCGCCTGAGAGGCACGGGCGGCCTGCACCGCATCGCGAATCGCCTGCACCACCGCCTCGGGCTTCTCCAGGGGGATGCCGTGCCCGCTGTCCACCCACACCTGGGTGGAGCCTGGATAGAGGTGCGCGATGTCGGCGCGTTTTCGGTGCACATCGTCGGCCAGTGCAGGGGAAGCCCCCGGGGTGCGCAGCGCGCTGAGCACAAACACGGGCACAGCGGGGTCCACCGGCAGGCTGGCAACGAGTTGCCCGGTGGCATCCAGCGCTGCCAGCTCCTGCTTGACTACGTCAGAGGTGCTCAGGCGGAACGCCACTTTCAGCCATGTCGGCCACAGGTCTGGGTTGCCAGCCCCTCGCATCTGGTCGGGGTGGGTGGAGTCCACCAGCACCAGCGCGGCCACCTCGCCGGGGTATTGGCGCGCAAAGAGCTGCATGTACAAGCCGCCCAGCGAATGGCCCACCAGCACGTAGGGTGGCGGCAGCTTGCGGGACTTGAGCAGCGCCCGCAGTTCCTCCACCACATGGGCGCCGTCGCGGGGGCCTGGCGATGCCTCGCTGTGGCCGTAGCCTGCGCGGTTGTAGGCCAGCGCGGTGGTCTCCTGCACGGTGTCTGGCCAGACCTTGGCCCACCAATCGAGGCTTGCCCCCAGCCCGTTCTCGAACACCACCACCGGTGCACCCTGCCCTGCCAGGGCGTGTTCTACCGTGCGCCCGCCCGCCGAGTCAGTCACCACGCCGGGCACCGTGGCACAGCCCGCCAGACACACGGACAACCACAAGCCCGCCAACCGCCATCTTTTCATTTCGCCTTGACTATTTTGTTGAGTGAAGCCGCCGCGCTTGCGGGTGCAAGCCAGGGCCTTTGAAAACCTGCCGGGGGCACGCCAAGGCAGCGCATCAGGCCGCCACAAACACGCCGTGCAGCCCCAGCGGCAGCGCATACGGCAGCGTGGCCTGGGCCACGGGGCCGTCGGCCAGCGCGTCGGCGGCAAAACACGACAGCAGGGTTTGCTTGCGGGCGTAGTCCAGCGCGGTGCCCAGCACCCAGCCGGGGCCGCGCGCGTCGGGCACCCAGACATGCTCTTCCACGATGGTGTGGGGGCCGTAGCGGAAGCGCTGCGACACGCCGGTCTCTACGTTGGTGGAGGCAATGGCGCCCCACAGCGGCAGGCCGCCCTGGGTGCCGGTGGCATGGACGACCTGGCGGTGCCGCTGCCCGACCCGCCGGGGGTCGATGCGCGGAAACTCCGCCTCCACACCCAGGCTGGCCTGCGTGGCCTGGCCGGTGCGTAAGTCCAGGCGGGCCACCGTCAGCACCGGGCCTGCCGAACCCGCCAGCCGGGCGCGCATCACCTCGCGCGTGTCGGTGAGGACGCCGGATGCGTCGGCTGCGCGCGCGTAGTCGAGGTGAATCACCGTGCCACTGGCGGTGTGCTCCTCCCAGGCGTTGCCCAGGTGGAACAGGAAACCCGCAGGCAAGTGGAACATCTGCTGCCGCTTCCAGTCCTGCTTGTGGACCACCAGCACACGCATGCCCAGCTCGGGGCGCCATTGGTGCGCGTCCAGCACGCTCGCCCCGGCCAGGCGGCGCTGCGCGTCGTACACCAGCGGGGGCAGCAGAAAGACGAGGTGCCCGGCCGTGACCGCAAAGTCGTGCACCATGGGCATGTGGCTGAGCGGGAACGCCTCGGCGCGCCGCAGCGCTCCTGCTGGAGCGATCTCGTACAGCAACAACAGGCCGTGGTGGGCGTCCACGCCGAAGTTCCAGATCGTGCCGTCGGGCTCCACCCGGGGGTGGGCCGAGAAGGGCACGCCTGCCAGGTCTGCGCGCCAGGTCTTGAGGCCCCGGGTCTCCAGCGTGCGGGGGTCCAGGCGCGTGGCCGAGCCGCCCTCCCACAGAGCCAGCACATCGTCACCCACGGGCAGCATGCTGATGTTGGCGGCGTTCATGCTGTCGGGCGAGCTGGGTGGCTCGCGGCCCGGGAACACGGTGCCAAAGCCTTCGGTCAGCCTGCGGCCCGCCTGGACTTCAGCCAGCCGCTTGGAGGTGGCCACATAGCGGCCCTGGTGGTGCACCATGGTGCCGCCGATCACAAAACGGTGGGCCATCCCGTCGCCGTCAAACCAGTGCTGGTAGCGCTCTCCGCCCAGGTCGTGGCCCGCCGGGCCCACGCGGTACAACGTGCCCGCCACGGCATCCGGAAAGCGCCCGCGCACCCTGGCTGCTGTCAGAGGAATGTCTGCCGCCGCAGTGGCAAACGCCGGCTTCCACGGCGCCTCGGACGCCTCGAACTGGGTGTGCCAGTTGGCGGAAGACGCATGCGCGTGCGCCGCGCGGGGCACCTGGGATGCCAGGGACGCAAGCAAGGGGCCGCCGCCAGCGGCCATGAGCCGCAGCACCAGATCACGGCGATGGATGGACATGAGTACGCCTCCAGGGGGTTCAGCGCAGGCGGATGGTGATGCTGTGGTCGGCATCCAGCGGCACGGCCGCCGCGTCGAAACCGGGCGGGCCCATCCGGCCCCGGGCGTCGTTGGAGAAGCCATACCGCTCTGTGGGCAGGCCAAGCAGGTTGGTGTCCAGCTTGGCGTTGCCGTTTTCGTCGGCAAACGACTTGACCACGTAGCGCCCGGCGGGCAAGCCACTGAACACCAGCTGCGCGGCACCGTCGCGCAGTTCGATCTTTTGCGAGACCACCGCCTGGTTGCTGGCAAATGCATCGGCCGAGTCAAACACGGCGAGGTAGAGCGTTGCTGGCGCAGCGGGGCCGTCGGTCACGACAACCCGCAGGTCGGCAGCGCTGGCCGCCAGGGGCAGCCAGGCCGCAGCCATCAACAAGGTGGTGTGGATCACCTTCATGGCGTTCTGCGTACGGGGCTGCGTGGAAGGTGGGAGCGCAAACATCAGCACCGCCCGGCCGCTTTCAGCAAGGCGTTGCACTCGGGGCTGGCATTGCGGCCACGGGCGGCAGGCGCCGTGGCTGCTGCTGGCGCTGCGGCTGCAGGGCTGCTGCTACCGCTCTTGCTGCCCACCATGGCTGTGCAGATGGCGTCGGAATGGGGTGTTTGCCCAAAGCTCATGGCCTTCTGAAAGCCTGTGGCGCCGTACACGTAGCACCGGTAGGTGGCGCCGTCGCGGGTGTTGACGGTGTAGTTGACCCGGCCACCGGTTTCCTCCTGGCGATCGGTGATGGTGAACTGGTCGGCAGTCCGCCCGATGGCTTGCGCTGTGCGCTGCTCCAGGCCCGACTGGTCGAGGGTGGAAGCGCAACCGGCGAAGAGCGCCAGGGTCAGCGCCCCGGCAGACCAGCGAACAAAGCGGGTGCGGTGCGATGAG
This sequence comes from Acidovorax sp. Leaf73, assembly GCF_916855635.1. Classification (NCBI taxonomy): domain Bacteria; kingdom Pseudomonadati; phylum Pseudomonadota; class Betaproteobacteria; order Burkholderiales; family Comamonadaceae; genus Acidovorax; species Acidovorax sp. Leaf73. The sequence continues at coordinate 197,854 of NZ_CAKASI010000001.1, read as the reverse complement.
TGGGAAGAAACAGACATGACAGGCTCCTTGGGCTCAATGGGGAATGAACAAAACGGCTCGGCAAAAACCAGCAGGCAAAACAACTCCCTGCGTCCCCAAAAAGGGCCGCATGCGTTGCGGTGAAAGGAGGAGGAAAGATCAGCCCGGTTTGCGGGCCACGACAAAGGCACGGATGTCCTTGCCGCGCGTGCCATGCCGCTCGGCGCAGACGATCTGCAAGCCCTGCTGCACCATGGCCGACTGCAGCCGCTGTTCGCCAAAACACAGCACGGGCGGGGCCTTGCCAATGGCGCGCATCAGCGGCACGGCCAGGTAGGGAATCAGCGGGTTCATCTCGGCAAGGCAAGCCGTCTTGGAGATCAGCACCCCACCCGGCCGCAGCACCTGCACCACCTGCTTCAGCGCACCGTCGAGGTCGCTCGCCAGGTGCAGCACGTTGAAGGCCAGCACCGCGTCGTACGCAGCCTTCCCAAAGGTCGCGGCCTCGGCGTCGGCCACGGCAAAACTCAGCTGTGGCGAGGGCTGCGCGGCCAGCCGCTGGTGGGCAATGGCAATCATCTGGGGCGAGACATCGGTGGCCAGCAAGCTGCGGGTGAAAGGCGCCAGGCGCAGCGCCGTGCTGCCCGTGCCGCAGCCGATCTCCAGCACGTCATGCTGGGTGGACAGCAGGCCCTGCACACGCTGCAGTGTGGCCTCATACCCCGCCAGGTCGGCAATGGGGTCGGCTGCGTACTTGGGCGCGATGCGGTCCCAGAACCGCGCTTGGGACGCCGCAGCCGAACGTACCGCAGAGGGAGAAGCGCTGGAGGCGGGAGCAATGGCGGGCAAAGACATGGATACGGTTCGGGGGAAGTGCTGAGGCGGTGGAATGCAGGAATGCAACGAACAACACCTGGATGCTATCCATGCATTGAAGCGCAGGAAACTGCGGTAAATTGCAGTGAACATATACATTTACGCATGGATAACCTCGACTGGAATCAGCTGAAAGCCTTTCTGCAAACGGCCCAGACCGGCTCACTGTCTGCCGCCGCGCGCAAGCTGGGCCTGACCCAACCCACCCTGAGCCGGCAGGTGGCCGCCATTGAGCAGCAGATGGGGGTGACGCTGTTCGAGCGCGTGGGCAAGGCCATGGTGCTCACGCCCACGGGGCTGGACCTGTTGGAACACGCCCGCGCCATGGGCGCTGCCGCCGAGGCGCTGGGCTTGGCGGCTAGCGGGCGGTCGCAAGCGGTAGGGGGCGTGGTGTCGGTGTCGGCCACCGACGCCGTGGCCGCCTACCTGCTGCCGCCCATCGTGCAGCGCCTGCGCGCGCAGGAGCCAGGCATTGCCGTCGAAGTGATCTCGTCCAACGCGCTGAGCGACCTGCTGCGCCGCGAGGCCGACATTGCCATCCGCCACGTCAAGCCCGAGCAGCCCGACCTGATCGCTCGCCTGATCCGTGAGGCACAGGCCTACTTCTACGCCTCAGAGGACTGGGTCCAGGCCCACGGCCATCCACGCAACGCACAGGAGGCCGCACGCTTGCCCTTTGTGGGCTCAGACCGCAATGGCCAATACCTGGCGTACCTGCGCCAGCACGGGCTAAACCTGAGCGAGGACAACTTCAGCTGCTACTCCGACCACACCGTGGCCCACTGGGCGCTGGTGTGCCAAGGCATGGGCATCGGCGCCATGATGACCGAGATCGCGCGCAAGACGCCGGGCATGGTCCGGGTGCTGGACGACCTGCCGCCAGTGCGCTTTCCCATCTGGCTGGTGTCCCACCGCGAGCTGCGCACCTCGCGGCGGATTCGGGTGGTGTTTGAGGCGCTCGCCGAGGGGTTGCAGGGCGAGGACTGAGGGCGCGCCGTTGCGCCTCTGCGCGGCCCTTCGCGCGCCCGGCCCTGCCGTGGACTAGGGCCTCTGTTCACACTATTTTTCGCCAGTGCGAAGAGGCCCTAACCTCCATCCACCGTGTGCGACGTGCCTAGACGCACCCGGTACCCCGCCGACAGCAGGTGCACATCCCAGCGCTGCTGCACCGCCCCCCATATGCCCCTGGGCAAAAACAGCGCAAACAGCATGGCAATGGCGCCCAGGCCGATGAGGTAGAGCACGCCCTGCCCGCCCCATAGCGTTTCCACCGCAAAGAAAAGCAGCGCGCCGAGGATGGGGCCTTCCATGGTGCCTATCCCCCCCACCAACACCATGAAGATCATGTAGGCCGTCCACTGCACGCTGAAATAGGTCTTGGGCTGAAAGCTGATGGACGTGGCGAGCCACAGGCCGCCGGCCAGGGCGCAGCCGAACGCCGACAGCACGAACACCAGCCGCTTGATGGCGACCACGCGCACGCCGAGCGAGATGGCTGCCACCTCGTTGTCACGAATCGCCTGCGCGGCCGTGCCCACCTTGCTGCGCAAAAGCAGGAAGACCACCCAGCACAGCCCCGCCATCGCAGCGAGAGCCGCCCAGTAGGTATAGGCACGCCGGTCGTCGGCCGCGTACTGCTGCAGCGCGATCATCGAGGTGCCCGTCTCGCCCTGCACCAGGCTGTCGAGGTTCACACACAGGTGCGCAAGCGCCGCTACCACCCACATGCCGATCGCAAATTCGCCACCCTGCAGCCGCAGCATGAAGGCCGCCAACGGCACCGCCACCAGCGCCACCAGCACAGCGCCCACCAGCAGCGCCGGGTACGGCCCCAGGCCCGCATCGGCCAGCCGCACCATGGCGTAGGCGCCGAGGCCAAAGAACGCCTGGTGACCAATCGACACCAGCCCGGCGTAGCCCGCCAGCGCGTTCCACATCACGGCCAGGATCACGTAGATGAACAGCGTGGTGAGCCGGTCTACCGTGCCTGCTTGCAGCCACAGTGGGCCCAGGCAAAGCACGGCCAACAGCAGCACGGTGGCACTGGCGAAGGCGATGGACGCGCGCGTCCAGCGCTGGATGACCCATGGGGATGGGCCCGTGATTGCGAAAGGAACAGAGATCGTTGGAACAGTCATGGCACAGCCCTGCGGCGGGAGGAGAAGAACCTGCGCAGCGCACCGCTCGCGTAGAGCCTGGCCAGCAGGATGACCAAAAAAGTGGCGTGCCCGGCGATCAGAAACCCCTGGGGATGCACCTGCGCCCCCAGGTTCTGCGCCACGCCCAGCACCACGCCGCCCAGCAAGGTGCCCCACAGCGATCCCGCGCCGCCGATGATGACGGCCTCAAACGCAAAGATCAGTTGCTGCGGGCCCGAGAACGGATCGAACGTGGCGCGAAGGGCCAGCGACGCCCCGGCCAGCGTGACGGTGACCATGGTGATGGCCGAGGCCGCCGCAAACACCGTACCGGTGCGCACGCCCACCAGGCGCGCGGTGTCGGCGTCTTCCGACGCTGCGCGGATCTGCCGCCCCAGCGCCGTGTGCGCCAGCATCGCGTGCAACCCGCCCAGCAGCAGCACCGCCAGCACCAGCACCAAGGTGGGCAGCTGCCCGACATATAGGCCGCCGGGCAGCTCCCAGCTGTCGTACGCCAGCGTGCCGATCGAGGTGGCCAGCGAACGCGTGTCGGCGCCAAAGTGCTGGAACAACACGTTGTCGATCACGCTGGCCAGGCCAAACGTGGCCAGCAGCGGCACCAGGGCGCCCAGGCGCGCGCTGCGCTCCAGCACCAGCTTGTGCAGCAGCCAGCCCAGCAGCGCCATGGCAGGCACCACCGCCAACAGGGCCAGCAGCGGATGCCAGCCCATCGGTTCGGCCAGCACCCACAGCAGGTAGGCCGCCACCACGGTCAGGCTGCCGTGGGCCAGGTTGATGATGCGCATCACCCCGAACATGAACGACAGGCCGCAGGCGAGCAAGGCGTAGTAGCCGCCGAGCAATAGGCCCTGGACGATCTGATTGAGAAGGTTCATGCGGCCTCCTTGTGGGCGGGGTGGACGTGGCTCGCGTGGTTGGCAGCTTCGCCGTCGGCACTGCCCGTGGTGTGGCTGACGGGCGCAGGTTCGGGCCGCTGCGCGCCAAAGTAAAACGCGGTGATCTGCGCACGGGTGAGCTGGTTGGCGGGCGCATCGGCCACCACGCTGCCTTCGAGCATGCAGACAATGCGGCTGGCCACGGCCTGCACGCGCTGCAAATCCTGCTCCACCAATACCAGCGTAGTGCCCTGCCCCACCACGCCACGCAGCGCGTCGTACACGCCCTGCACGGCCAGGGGCGACAGGCCCAGCGAGACCTCGTCGAGCAGCAGCACGCGCGGGTTGGTCATGAGCGCGCGGCCAATGGCCACGGCCTGTTGTTGCCCGCCCGACAGCTCGCCCGCTTTGGCATTCAGCTTGGGGGCCAGCTGCGGGAAAGCGTCCAGCACGGTGTCAAAACTCCACTGTCCGCGCCGGCCCGCCGCGCGGGCCACCAGCAGGTTTTCGCGCACGGTCATGCCCGCAAACAGGCGCCGCCCCTCGGGCACCAGGGCCAGGCCCTCAGCCACACGCTGGTGGGCGGGCAGGCGGGTGATGTCCACACCGTCCCACCGCACCGTGCCGCTGCTGGCGCGGTGGGCACCGGCCAGCGTGCGCAGCAGCGTGGTCTTGCCCGCGCCGTTGGCCCCCACCAGGGCCAGGACGTCGCTCTGGTGCACCTGCAGCGACACATTGCGCACGGCAGGCAGCTGCCCGTGGTGGGCGTTCAGGTTGTCAATACTCAACAACACGCTCATGCCGCCACCCCGCCCAGATAGGCCTCGACCACGGTGGCATCGTTCAGCACGGCCTGCGGGTCGCCGCTGGCAATGATCCGCCCGCCATCCATGCACACCAGGCGTGTGGCCACCTGCAGCAGCACATGCACCATGTGTTCGATCCAGACGATGGCGATGCGCTGGCTGCGAAGGGTGCGCACCAGGTCCACCAGTTCACTGGCCTCAGCATCGGTCAGCCCGCCGCCGATCTCGTCGAGCAGCAGCACCTGGGGGCCGGTGGCCAGCGCCCGCACCAGCTCCAGCCGCTTGCGGCCCAGCAGGCCCAGAGTTTCGGCACGGCGGTTGGCCAGCGCCTCCATGCCACACAGGCGCAGGCACTCCATGGCCCGGTCACCCGCGTCGCGGGCGTGCAGGGCCGCGCCATGCGTGGCGCCGGTGAGCACGTTTTCAAACACCGTCATGCCCAGGAACGGACGGGGCACCTGGTGGGTGCGCGCAATACCTGCACGGCAGCGGTCTGCCGCACTGCGGGCGCTCACATCCACCCCCTGGAACCAGACGGTGCCCTGACTTGGCGCAAACGCTCCGGCCAACACGTTCAGCAGCGTGGTCTTGCCCGCACCGTTGGGCCCGACGATGCCCACGGCCTCGTCACTGCCCACTGAAAAATCGAGCTGATTCAGCACTTTGAGCGCACCAAATCGCATGTCGATGTCCTGCGCCTGCAGTAGTAACGGCTGCTGCTCTGGCCCGCCCGTTGGCGGGCTCCAAAGGGGTTGTGGATGTCGCATGGAGATCAGCTGTAAGACTTGAGCGCCGCCGCCACGGGGATGTTGCGGTCGGTGGCGTTCTCGGTGATGAGGAGGTCGAGCTTGAACTTGCTGCCCGCTGCGGGCTTGACCCACTGCGCGCCCACCACCGGTGTCACCGACACGTTGGGCACAGGCCCCTTGGCAAAGTCCACCGGGCCTTGCATGGTGGTGGCCTTGAGCGTGCTGATGGCCTTGGCCAGCGCCGCCTTGTCGCGCGGGTTGGTGCTGGCTTTGAGCGCCTCGGTGCCTGCATCGAACAGCGACATGGTGGAGCCCAGCATCTGTGTCCACTGCTTGCCGGTGCTGGCCTCATACGCATCGGCCAGCTGCACGCCCGTGAGGCCTGTGAGCGCTGACGCGTAGGGAAAGCTCTTGTGCCAGAAGCATCCAGCGCCTAGGTTCAGCGCCAGCGGGCCCAGGGCCTCCACCTGCGAGGGCACAAGGCCCGTCTTCGCGATCTGCGCAATCTTCACCATGCGCGTGTAGCCCTGCTGCGCCGCCTGCCGCCAGAAGGTGGCGAAGTCTGGCGGAATGGGGAAGGTGTTGAAGATCTCGCAGCGCTCGGCCTTGAACTTGGCGATCTGTGCTGAGTAGTCGGTGGTGCCGTTCTCATACGGCCCGGCGTCCACCACGGTGAAGCCCGCCTTGGCGAGCTCAGGCGCCAGCGTGGCGCGAATCGCGTTGCCGTCGGCATCGTTGGGGTACAGCACGCCAATCTTCTTGTTGGTGGGCAGCGCAGAAAACTGCGAGGTGTACGACGTGGTGAAGCTGCCGCCGCCAAACGAGAAGTGGTACGTCCACTTGAAGGGCGATGGCGCGCCGGGCTTGGCGCCCCGGCCAAAGTACCAGGCCTCCCACGGCATCACCGTAGACAGGCAGGGCACGCCCGCCGCCTCACACGCATCCGACACCGGGTTCACCGTTTCGGGTGTGGTGGTGGTGAGCATGAGGTCGATCTTGTCGCTGTTGATCAGCGCCTTGGCCAACTGGCTGGCGCGGGCCGGGTCCGACTGCGTGTCGCGGTCCAGGATCTCCACCGCGTACTTCACGCCGCCAATGGTCAGGCCTGCAGCCAGCGTCTTGCGCACCTGGGCCAGGATGAAGGTGTCGGTTTCGCCCAGGGCGCCCAGCGGGCCGGTGCGGGGGCTGATGAAGCCGACCTTGAGCACGGGCGCTGCGCCTGCGGCCTGGGCCCACAGCGGGCCGGCACCCAGCGCCAGGCCACCAGCGCCTGCAGCAGCGATTAGCCCACGGCGCGAGATGGTGCAGGATACGACCTGCGCAATGTCTGAGGCGGCCACAGTGGATTCAGGAGTGTTGGTTGTCATGGAATATGTCTCCAGCGATTCGTTGAAATTTCAGAAAGGGATGGTGGTCTTGAGCCAGAACTGCGAGCCCTGCGCACGGTTGCGCACGCCGAACTCCTTTTCCACCTTGGCGGTGATGAGCCAGCCCTTGCCATTGGCGTAGCGCACCGAGGGGCCGATGGACTGGCTGCGGCCACGCGATCCCGCCAGCGCCACACCGCCCACCTTGTCGTCGCTCCACTGCCGGTAGACATAGCCGCCCACACCCACTACCCAGCCATTGCCCAGGCCCCAGCCTGCGGCGTAGTCCACGATGAGTTCACGGCCCGAGCGGTAGTTGGTGTCGCTGTTGGTGCGGTTGAAGTTGAGGGTGGCCTTCACGTCGCCGTTGAAGCCACTGGGGTCCATCCAGGTCAGCACGCCCAGGGGCTGCAGCGACAGGTAGTTGCGCCCAATGTTGGCCTGGCGCGTGCGGTCATACGCCCCGGTGGGCAGCACGGCATCGAGCCCCAGCACGCTGTGAAGCTGCGGGGAGTGGTGCCAGGCCACCGAGCCCCCCACCGTCACATCGCCCAGTCCGGTGCGCGAATCGCTAGCGCCCCCGGCGCGCACCGACAGGTCCACCAGCGGGAAGATGGCGTGGGCCGCCACATGGCCGCCCAGCGCCTCCTGGGGCGTGATCCAGATCACGCGTGTGGCAGCGGCGACGGCACGCACCTTGAAACCGGGGATGGGCACGGCGTTGCCCTGGCCATCGTTCACGCGACTGGTGGTGTAGTAGTTGACGTACTCCAGCACATACAGCCCAGGCGGCGGCGCAGCGCCTGCCACGAAGTTCTCAGTGCCCAGCGGGTAGGTGGAGCCCCCGCCCTCGGTGGCGAAGGCCGCTGCACCCAGCGTGCTGGCCAGGGCCAGCGCGGCGAGGCGGCTTGTTTTGGGGAGCGATGCTTTCAGTCTCTGCAGCGTTTTCATGTCGTTTGTCTCCTCGTTGTTATGTCGATCGGTTTTCTGTGGCTCCGCGCAGGCCATGGCTGGGTGGCGCGCAGGCTCGCGCCCCGGCCTGTGCCGGTGGGGCGCGGCCGGTGCGTCGGCCCTGGGGTGGTTGGGGCTGGAGGACGCCGCTGCGCTATGCAGCAGCCGCCACCGCCGTGCGCTGGTGCGCGGCAATGAACCGGCCCGCCTGCTCCAGCGAGGCCAGCGCTTCATCCAGCGCGGGCGCAAAAAGCTGCCAGCAATGCACCATGCCGTCCCACACGGTGCAGTCCGCTTGCACGCCCGCCGCCTTCAAGCGGGCGGCCATGGTCACGGCGTCGTCGCGCAGGCGTTCCCAGCCGCCCACTTGCAGTTGCACAGGGGGCAACCCTTGCAGATCGGCGCTGTAGAACGGCGTGACTGTGGGTGAACGCACATCGCCACCGGGCACGTACATGGCGTTGAAAAAGCCCATGAGCTCGCGCGTGATGAACGGGTCGTCCACCGTGTGGTGGGACACACCTTCGGACGCCAGGTCCAACGCGGGTGACAAGGCGACGATGGCCGCGGGCAGGGGCAGGCCCTGGTTGCGTGCACGCACGGCCGTGGACAAGGCCAGGTTACCGCCCGCCGAGTCACCCATCAGCGCGATGGCCGACGCGGCATAGCCGTTGGCCAGCGCCCACTGGTAGGCCGCCAGAGCATCGTCGTGCGCGGCGGGCGCGGGGTGCTCTGGTGCCAGCCGGTAGTCCACGTTCAGCACCTGTGCACCGCTGAACTGCGCGAGATACGAGCACAGCGCCCGGTGTGATGTAAGCGAGCCGAACACAAAGCCACCCGCGTGGTAGTAGATGACCAGCCTGCGCGGGTCCGCCTGCGGCGTGCTCAGCAGCTCCGCCGCCATGGTGCCGCCCGCCCCGTTGGGGATGCGCAGCGTCTGGATGGGAAGCCCCTGGGCCAGGGGCATTCGCGAGTTGCTGGCATCAAACCACGCACGCAGCTGCGCGGGGGTGGCTTGTGGTGGCGGCGGGTTTTGCGCGGCCATCTGCAAGATGGCCTCAAGCTGTTGTGCGGACATGTGTGGCCCCTTCGCTCAGAGGTAGGTAGAGGCGAGCCCGCCATCCACCGGCAGGTTGATGCCGCTCACCCAGCGTGCCGCGTCGCTGCACAGGAAGGCAATCACCGGCGCCACTTCGTCACTGAACGCCGGGCGCTTCATGCGGTGCGCGTCTTTCTCCACCCGCTCCTGGCCCAGCATCTGTACAAAGTCGCCCAGGATGGGCGTGAACACGGGGCCTGGGGCCACGCAGTTCATGCGCACGCCGCGCTCCAGGAAGATCTTTTGCGACTGGGTGTAGGTCCACACGATCAGCGCTTCCTTGAAGTACTGGTAGCAGGTGTCTTGCGCCACGGGGTGAGCGGCCAGCCACTTCGCGCCCTCATCAAAGCTGGTGGTGGCGCCCAGTGCGCGGTGCAGCTCCAGGCGCTGGGGCCACTCGGCCCCCAGGATGGAAGAGATATTGACGATGGAGCCGCCCTCGCCCATGCGTTCCAGCACGCGGTGTGTGAAGTGCCGCAGGCCCAGGTAGTTGACGCGGCCGACCAGCTCGGCGGGCGATGTGCCGGGCACGCCCGCAATGTTGGCCAGCGCATCCACCTTGGCAGGCAGTTGCGCCACAGCATCGTTGATGGCGGCCGGGTCGCCCAGGTCCACCTGCACAAAGCCGTCGAGCGTGAGCGTGGGCGCATTGCGGTCCACACCGATCACGCGGGCGCCCTGCTGGCGGGCAAGCTTGGCAAAGTCTGCGCCGATGCCGGAGCAGCAGCCGGTGACGACGATGGTTTTGTTGTGTAGGGTCATGAAAGTTGTCTCCTGATTTTTTTGATGGGTGGACACAAGCCATGGGTGCGGCCAAGCCGCCCGAGGGCTTGCAATGTCAGAACGGGAATGCGGGCGGCGCGTCTTTGACCGTGATCCACTGCCACTGCGTGTATTCATCGATGTCCGCCGGACCACCCACGCTGCCCCCGTTGCCACCCACACCGGGGCCGCCAAAGGGGTTGGTGCACTCGTCGTTCACCGTCTGGTCGTTGATGTGGACCATGCCTGCGCGCAGGCGCTGGCCGATGGCCATGGCGCGACCCACGCTAGGGCTGATGACGGCAGCCGCCAGGCCGCCCTGGCTGGTGTTGGCCAGTTGCACGGCCTCGTCGTCGGTGCGGAAGGTGACGAGGTTGGCCACCGGGCCAAAAGGCTCTTCGTCAAACGAACGGATGCCGGGCTTGACGCCCGAGAGCACCGTGGGCTTGTAGCCAAGGCCTTCGTAGGTGCCACCCGCTTCGAGCTTGGCGCCCTGGGCCACGCTGTCTTTGATGAGCTTGTCGAAGCGTTGCAGCTGTTTGGCGTCGATCATCGGCCCCAGGGCCACTTGGCCGCTGGCGCCATCGCCCACGGGCAGGTGCGTGGCCTTACCCACCATGCGTTGCAGGATGCCTTCGGCAATCGACTCGTGCACCAGGATGCGGTTGGATGCCATGCAGATCTGCCCCTGGTGGAACCACGCGCCAAACGCGGCGGCGCTGGCGGCGGCGTCCAGGTCGGCGTCTTCCAGAATGATGAGGTTGTTGGCGCCGCCCAGCTCCAGCGACACCTTCTTCAGGTGCTGCCCGGCCAACGCGCCAATGCGGCGGCCCACCGTGGGCGAGCCGGTGAAGGCGATCATGGGCACGCGCTCGTCCACCACCAGCGCCTCGCCCGCCTCGGCATCGCCGGGCACCACCTGCAGCAGGCCCTTGGGCAGGCCCGCTTCTTCAAACACGCGGGCCATGATGAAGCCACCGCTCACTGGCGTGCGCGTGTCGGGCTTGAGCACCACCGCATTGCCCAGCGCCAGCGCCGGGGCCACCGAGCGCAAGCCCAGGATGAGCGGGAAGTTGAACGGCGAGATCACCCCCACCACCCCGTGCGGCACGCGCCGCGCAATCGACAGGCGTCCCGGCGTGCTGGGCAGCACCTGGCCCTGGGCCTGCATGGGCAAGGCTGCGGCCAGGTGGCACAGCGTGATGGCCTCGCGCACCTCGTGCTGGCCCTTGGGCACGATGCCGCCGGTTTCGCGGGCCACCGTCATGGCCAGCTCGTCAAAGTGCTGCTCAAAAATGCTGGCTGCGCGGTGGAACACGGCCGCACGCTCGCGCGGCCCCGTGGCCGCCCACGCGGCCTGCGCTTGCTGCGCGCGGCCAATGGCGGCCTGCATGTCGGCCGCACTGGCAATGCCCACGCGGCTGAACACCTGGCCCGTGGCGGGCTCGAGCGCATCACGCGCCGTGCTCAGCACGGTAGACCACGCACCATCAAAGGCCTTGCCCGCCCACAGGCGGTTGTCCAGCAGGCCTGGTTTTTCTGAAACACCCATTGCATTGCTCCTTGGTTGAAATCAAAACCCACCGCATGGCTGCGGCGGTGTGACCTCAAATTGCAACGGGCGTACCAGCCCCGCCTGCCACCAAGCCCCAAAACGCCTGAAAAACGGGCTTTTTGAGAGGGAGCGCTACGGACTTTCCCTAGGCCCAAACACGTCTGACATGGGCGACTTTTCGCCACCAAATAGTTACCATTCATAAACAAATGGCACTGCAAAGATTGATCAAATCATCACTTTTTGATCACTTTCTGATCCACAACCGGAGGCCCCCATGCCGAAGCGCCGCGTCTCTCTGGCCGACCTGCACCGCACTGCCGTGGGCCAAGGCCAGGCCTTGCTGGGCACCGTGCCTGCCGAAGCCCCCCGCGCCCTGGGTGGGTTCGACACCCATGGCATCAGCCAGCACACCCACCCCACGGTGGCCGACATCAGCGAATGCCTGTTCTTCTCGCCCGGCGACGGGCGCATCTGGCTGCAGGATCAGCGCATGATCCTGCTGCACTCCGAGGCCCTGGGCTCGCTGCGGCGCGAGCTGATCGACAGCATTGGCCTGGACAAGGCCCGTGGCCTGCTCACCCGCGCGGGCTACGTGAGCGGCGCGCGCGACGCCCGCCTGGTGCGCCAGCAATGGCCCGATGCCGAGCCCACCGCCGCCGCCATGGCCGGCACGCGCCTGCACGCGCTGGAGGGCGTGGTGCAGGTGGAGGTGGTGCACGCCCGCTACAACGCCGAGCTGGGCGAATACGACGGCGAATTCCTCTGGCACAACTCCAGCGAAGACGACGAGCACATCGCCGCCTACGGCGTGGGCGGATCGCCCGCGTGCTGGATGCAGGTGGGCTACGCCACCGGCTACGTCAGCACCTTGTTTGGCCGCATGATCGTCTTCCGCGAGGTGGACTGCCGCTCCTCCGGCGCCGCGCACTGCCGCGTGGTGGGCAAATCGGCCGAACTGTGGGATGACCCCGAGCAAGACCTGTTCTACCTGAACGCCCAGGACTTTGTGGGCACCCCGCCCGCCACACTGCCCACCTCGATGCCTGCAGGTGCGCAGGGCAAGGCCCGCACAACCTACCTGGGCGTGCCACCGGGCAAGGCGACGGCATCCAGCGATGCAGGCACCGCCGCCGAGGCCACGGCGCACGCCACCATGGTCGGCGCCTCATCCGCCTTCAACGCCGCCTGCCACATGCTGCAGCGCGTGGCCCCCACCGCCGCCACCGTGCTGTTCACCGGCGAATCGGGCGTGGGCAAGGAGATGTTTGCCAGCATGCTCCACCGCATCAGCCCGCGCAGCAGCCAGCCCTTTGTAGCCATCAACTGCGCGGCCATCCCTGAGACGCTGGTCGAATCCGAACTGTTTGGCGTGGAGCGCGGCGCCTACACCGGCGCAGGCACATCGCGCCCCGGCCGGTTTGAGCGCGCGGACGGCGGCACCCTCTTCCTCGACGAAATCGGCACGCTCAGCCTGGTGGCCCAGGGCAAGCTGCTGCGCGCCCTGCAAGAAGGCGAGGTAGAACGTGTGGGCGGCACCCGCACCGTGCGCGTGGACGTGCGCCTGGTGGCCGCCACCAACGTGGACCTGCGCCAGGCCGTCCGCGAAGGCACGTTCCGCGAGGATCTGTTCTACCGCCTCAACGTCTTCCCCATCCACCTGCCCCCGCTGCGCGACCGGCGCGACGACATCCCCCTGCTGATGAGCCACTTCTTGGCCCACTACCAGCGCAAGCACCAGCGCCAGGTGCCGGGCTTTAGCCAGGCGGCGGTGAAGGCGATGTTTCACTACCCCTTCCCCGGCAACATCCGCGAGTTGCAGAACCTGATTGAGCGGGCGGTGATCTTGGCGACGGATGGCGAGCCGATTGAGCCGCACCACCTGTTTGCGGGGGGTGAACAAAGCGGCGGCGGAGTGATGTCGCTGCACTTGCAGGGCAACAGCGGGGGGACGTTGCATGCGCAGGGGGTGGCGGGTGTGGGGGCTGCGGTGCAAACCCCACAGGCGGCTGTGGCGGCGAGTGCGCGGGCTGGTGCGGCGCTAGCGCCAGCCGCTGCGCCCGTGGTGGCTCCGCTGCACCAGGCGGAGGAGCAGATGCTGCGGCAGGCGCTGCAGAGTGCGGGGGGGAATGTGGCGCTGGCGGGGCGGTTGTTGGGGATTAGCCGGGCGACGATGGCTTATCGGGTTAAGAAGTTTGGGATTGGGTGGCGATGACGCGAAGTCGGGCTGCACAAGTGCGACTGCGAAAACCCATCTTCAACGGTCCAAAGAGGTCGCATCTGCCTTCAGAGCAACTAGCGGTACAACTGCTCGACTTGAAAGATGGGTCGACCCGTCGAATGGCGTATTGAGAGAACCAACTAACCATTGCAGCCTCGTCATGAACGAATACACCAAATATCTCTCCGTGAAATCTGCGCTCGAAGATCTTTTTGGGAGTGGTGCGTGGTACGCACTAAAAGAATCCAATCACGTCGGAACTTGGCGTAAATATGCAGACAGGACATTAAAAGCGGTTGAACTATCCGTAAAAGACTCCGTGGAGATCTATGACGACGAATGGATGCTGGAGGTATCTCGATGTTTGCAAAACGGCAAAGAGCATCTGGAGCTAGCAGATTCGATAGACGAGGTCGTTGGGGTACTGGCTGGAACCATGATCGAGATGTCCTTCATTCAACTCGGCCACATGCCCAGACGAAAAGGCACTCCGGGCCCCTATCCCTTGAGAAAAGGGGAGTGGAAGATGAACGGCTTTCGTTCAGTCGCCTATCTTCAAACCAGAGAGCAGAAAGAGGACCGCTTCTTGTCGTTACAACGTAAAGAAGTCGGCTTTGATCGACAGCTCGACCTCATGGCCGAGTACCGCAGCAGCAAGTCCAAACTCCCATACTCTGAATGGTGTGCCAAGAGATCTGAAGGAACGGAGTAAGACGCCTTCTCGTACTTGCAGCAGTCTCTCCAAGCTGCGGTAGTCATGTCTGACGAGGCCAGCATTGGAGTTCTGGCCAAAACGCCTGCTAGCGCTTGATAGATCGGCTTATGCGGTATCAAAATCATAGCAAACCACGCCGCATTCACGATAGCAGCCGGTCATCGGTGTAAACGTAGAAGCTGCCCACTCTTCTCACTGGCAACCCTTCCCGCATCTGCAGCTTGTTCCAGCGGCACCGGCAGTCGGGCGACCAATCTCGGCACCGTTGACCAGGGTTGCAAAAGTTGAACTGACGGTACCTGGGTGCCGCACACTCTCAAATTATGCGAAACATATACAATTCAAATACGTTTCGCTTAAAGGCAGCACCCCATGGGCATAGTAAAAATTTCCGACCAGATGCACGAAAACCTGCGTCTGGCCAGCACGGCGCTGAGCCGTTCCATTAACTCCCAGGCCGAGCACTGGATGCGCGTGGGCATGCTGGCCGAGATGTACCCCGACCTGGACCACCGCGAGATTTGCCAGATGCTGGTGCGGGCCGAGCTGGCGGGTGGGCTGGATGTGGCGCTGGCGGCGCGGGGTGCGCTGGACAGCAAGCCTGCTGCAGACGCTGCTCCCACCGCACGCGCCAGAAAGCAGCCGCACTGATGGCCCGCGCTGACCGTGGGGTGCCGATCCGCTCGGCCGAAGAACTGGTGATGGCGCGGCGGGCGGCGCAGCTGGCGGCCGAGGTGCTGGCGATGATTGAGCCGCATGTAGTGCCGGGCGTGACCACCGACGCGTTGGACCGCCTGTGCCACGACCACATCGTGAACGTGCAGGGCGCGCGGCCTGCCAATGTGGGCTACCTGGGGTACCCCAAGACAGTGCTGACCTCGGTGAACCATGTGGTGTGCCACGGCATTCCCTCGCCCCAGCAGATGCTGAAGAAGGGCGACATCGTGAACATTGATGTGGCGGTGGAAAAAGACGGCTGGTACGGCGACACCAGCCGCATGTTCTGCGTGGGCACGCCCAGCGTGCTGGCCCAGCGGCTGGTGCGCACCACGTACGAGGCGCTGTGCGCGGGCATCCGCACGGTGAAGCCCGGTGCCACGCTGGGCGATGTGGGCCACGCCATTGCCACGGTGGCGCAGCGCGAGAACTTCAGCGTGGTGCGCGAGTACTGCGGCCACGGCATTGGCACCGTGTACCACGACGAGCCCCAGGTGCTGCACTACGGGCGGCGCGGCCAGGGACTGCGGCTGGAGGCGGGTATGGTCTTCACCATCGAGCCCATGCTGAACGCAGGCCAGCGCGAGACCAAGGAGCTGGCCGATGGCTGGACGGTGGTGACCAAGGACCGGTCGCTCTCGGCTCAGTGGGAGCACATGGTGGCTGTGACAGACAGCGGCTTTGAGGTGCTTACAGCGTGGCCGGGGGGCACGGGCAGCTACCCTGCGATTTAGGGATGGCCTGCACGAGGAGATTGCCGCATCAGCCGGGTGGCAACTCCAGGCGGGCCCAGGCGGCCATCACATCGGGCTGCTTCTTGATCCAGTCGGCAGACATCATGTTGGCGCCCCAGTGGTGGATGCGCGCCACGCCCTCCCCCATGTTCCACAGGTGCCGCAATTGCACGAAGAGCGGCAAGGCAGCGAGGTCGGCATCTGTGACAAGGCCGCCCCCTGCGCGGTAGCCGGCCAGGTACTGCTGCCAGCGCTTGAGCAAGGCTTCGTCGGGCTCCATGGGGGCCTTGCGCGGCAGGTTCGACCACAGCCACACACACAGGTCATAGGTCAGGAACCCTGGTCCGGCGTCGTCAAAGTCAAAGAAGGCGGCGCGCTGCACACCATCGGCATCGGTGGTCACATGGTTGTTGAAGCCATGCGTGTCGCCGTGGCACATCACGCGGGTCAAGGTGCCCTCAACTTCCGCCAGCTCGCTCAGAAGGCGCTCAATCAGTTGCCGGTAGGCATCGAGCACGGCAGGGTCGATCTCGGGATGGGCGGCAAGGTAGTCCAGCGTGCGGCCTGCAAGGTGGTGGCCGTCCAGCACATAGCGGCTTGCGGGGCCTGCGTAGCTTTGCGCGGCGCGGTGAATTTGCGCCAGCGTGGCGCCAGTCAAGTGCAGTTCTTCTGGCGTATCGGGCACGGCGCCGTCGCAGTGGCGAAACAGGACCAGCGCACGCGGCCCCTCAGGGAACGGCAGGGTAACGCTGGCAGCACCATTCGCCGCCAGGACCGGCGTGGCCACGCCCACACCCTGTGCGTGCAGGTGGTCCAGCAGCGCGACCTCGAAATCCACATTGAACGGACCGCGCGGCCGGATGGCGCAAAGCCGCGCCACGTAGCGGCTGCCATCCGCGGCCCGCACGGCGTAGTTGTCATTGAGGTTGCGGCGGATCAGGTAGCACTGCTGCACTGGCAGGCCGTAGTGCTGCGCCACCCAAACACTCACGGCAGAGGCAGCGGCTGTGGTGTGCGAGGCAATCGGGCTGAGGTCCTGCGAGGTTGGTGAGAGCATGCGGCATTCTCCATGCATGCAGCATGAAGCACCCGTGCGACGTGGTTCGATGGGCTTGCGCCCAGACGTTGTCGCTGCCCCCAGGCTGGTACTAGCGGGAAAACAGCTACATCATGAGAAATTGCTTGAAAGGGCTGCTACCGCCCGCTGGTATTGCACCATCGGTATCAAAACCATAGCAATCCACGTCGCCATCACCACGGCAGCTTGTCGCCGCTGTAGGCGTAAAAGCACCCCGTTTCCTCCACCGGCAACCCATCCAGCACCCGCAGCATGTCGCCCGCCGCATCGGCTGCCGGGCGGCCAATCTCCGCGCCATTGAACGGGGCCGACAAGGCCGAGTTGACGGTGCCCGGGTGCAGCGCCACCAGCACCGCCTGCGGGTGGGTGCGCGCCACTTCGATGGACGCCGTTTTGACCAGCATGTTGAGCGCGGCCTTGCTGGCGCGGTAGCTGTACCAGCCGCCCAGGCGGTTGTCGCCAATGCTGCCCACCTTGGCCGAGAGCACGGCCAGCAGGCCGCGCCCCTGCTTGGGCAGCAGCGGTGCAAAGTGGGCCAGCACGAGAGCGGGGCCAAAGGTGTTGGTGCGGAAGGTGGCTTCCATCTGCGCGTAGTTCAATTGGCCCAGGCGCTTTTCAGGCATGCCGTGGGGGCCGTGCAGCAGGCCAGCGGCGTGGATGATGCAGTGCCAGGGGCCCTGGGCCTTGAGTTGCTGGGCGGCGTGGGCAATGGTGGCTTCGTCGTCCAAGTCCACCGCCGGGCCGGTGTGGCGGCCCAGGCCCACGACCAGTGCGCAGCGCGGATCGGCCTGCAAGTGGGCGAGGAAGGCGCTGCCGATGGCGCCGGTAGAGCCGATGACCAGGGCGCAGTAACCGTCGGGCAGGGACTGCAGGGACGCGAACGGCGAGGCGGGTGGCTGTGGGTTAGACATAGCGCGGTCCTGCGGTGGGGGTTTCGTGGGGTGATGGGCAGGCGGGCTACAGCGCATCCAGCCGCGTGCGCAAGCTGGCCGCATGCTCACGCAGCGTATCGAGCTGCGGGCCCTGCATCTTTTGCAGCTGGCGGTACACCATGCCGAGGCGGAAGTTGTTGCCCAGCGTGCCTTCGTTGCGCGCAAAAAAATCCCAGTACAGGGCGTTGTACGGGCAGGCGCGGTCACCCACCTTGAGCTTCTTGTCGTAGTGGCAGCCGCTGCAGTAGTCGCTCATGCGGTCGATGTAGGCGGCGCTGCTCACATAGGGTTTGGTGGCCAGCAAGCCGCCGTCGGCAAACTGGCTCATGCCCACGGTGTTGGGCACTTCCACCCATTCAAAGGCGTCGATGTAAACGCCCAGGTACCAGCGGTGCACGGCGGCAGGTTCGAGCCCCGCCAGCAGCGCAAAGTTGCCGATGACCATGAGGCGCTGGATGTGGTGGGCGTATGCATCCTGAAGCGACTGGCCCAAGGCGTGCTGCATGCAGCGCATGCGGGTGTTGCCCGTCCAGAACCAATCCGGCAGCGGCGTGTGGTGGCCCAGGGCGTTGCGCTCGTCGTAGCCAGGCATGTGGGCCCAGTAGATGCCGCGCACGTATTCGCGCCAACCCAATATCTGGCGGATGAAGCCCTCCACGGCAGGCAGGGGCGCAGTGCCTGCGTGGTAAGCGGCTTGGGCGCGCTGCACCACCTCGTGCGGGCGCAGCATTTTGGTGTTGAGTGCGAAGGACAGCAGGGAGTGAAAGAGCCGCGCGCTCTGCGTGCTCATCGCGTCTTCGTACGCGCCAAAGTGCGGCAGCGTGGTGGTGATGAAGTGGTCGAGCCACGCCAGTGCCTCGGCCCGGTTCAGCGGCCAGCGCAGTGCATGGGCCTGCGGGTTGCCAAAGCTTTGCACGCCTGCGGCCTGGAGGGTGGCCCACAGGGCGCTGTGGTCGTGCGTGGGGCGGGCGTCGGGCGGCAGTGCAGGGGTGCCGGGCCAAGGCTTGCGGTTGTCGTGGTCGTAGTTCCACTGCCCGCCTTCGGGCTCGCCCGCCGCGTCGATCAGCACGCTGTAGCGCTGGCGCATGCGGCGGTAGAAATGCTCCATCAGCCACTGCTTGCGGCCTTGGAACACCTCGGCCATTTCGGTGCGGGTGGTGTAGAAGTGCTCGCTGCTGACGGACTGCACGGCAAAGGGTTGCTCTGCACCCCAGGTGCGCAATTGCTCGTCCAGCCGCCATTCGTCAGGGTGCTGGTATTGCAGCGTTTGCGCGCCGTAGTGGGCCATGAGAGCTGCCAGGTTGTCGGGGATGGACTGGCGGGTGCTGGCATCGTCAATCGCCACATAGCGCACGCGGTGCCCAGCCTCGCGCAGGTGGCGGGCCAAGTCGCGCATGGCGGCAAAAATGGCGAGGATTTTTTGCGCGTGGTGCAGCACATAGTCGGTCTCTTGCCGCACTTCCATCAGCACGTAGACCACGCCTTCGTCCGGCGTGGCAAACCATGAATGCTCGGGGTTAAGCTGGTCGCCCAGAAGCAGGCGAAGCGTGTGGGCACGCTGTGGGGTAGAGGGTTGTGGCGTGCTCATGCCGTGCCCCATAGGCGGCGGTAGCTGCCGTCGGCATCGTGGTCTTGCGCCTGCTTGGTGGGGTTGAAGCGGCGGCCCCCGCGCGGGTCGGTGCCGCGCCCGGCGATGTAGAGCCAGTTGGCCTGGTTGCTGTACACGTCGTAGTCCACCAGTTGCGATTCAAACCACGCGGCGCCAGCGCGCCAGTCGCTGTGCAGGTCGTAGATGAGGTAACTGGCAACCACCTGGCGCAGGCGGTTGCTCAGATACCCGGTGGCAGCCAGCTCACGCATGGCGGCATCGACCAGCGGCTCGCCCGTCTCGCCCCGGCACCAGCGTTCAAAGCCGCGCGGGCTGAGTGGGGCGTGTGGCAGTTCTGACAGCCCCCGCGCCCGGTACAGCGCTGCGCCGTATTGCAGGTGCAGCAGCCGAAAGTAGTCGCGCCACAGCAGTTCAAACCACAGCCAGTAGGTGCCATCGTTGGCGCCGTGGTCGCGCTCAAAGGTTTTTAGATCGGCATAGATCTGGCGCGGCGAGAGCGCCCCCGTGGCCAGCCAGGGCGAGAACTTGCTGGAGTAATGGAGCCCCGTGAGCCCGTTGCGCGTGTCCTTGTAGCTGTGGGGCAGCTTGCGGGCAAGGTGCTGCGCCAAGTGGGCCAGCGCGGCAGCCTCGCTGCCATCGCATGCAGGTGTGCCGTAGGGGAAGGATGAGCGGGCATCACTGCCCTGGGGCGATGCGGCTTGCTGGATGCTGGCAGCGCCCTGCTCTGCGCCCACGGCTTGCAACACGGGCGCAGGCACTTGGGGCGGTGGCAGCAGCCGGGCGGGTGCTGGCAGTGGTGCAGCGGGGGTAATGCCTGCACGCTCGACCTTTTGGCGAAACGCAGTGAACACACCGGGCAGGTCAGAGGCAGGCCAGGGCATGTCGGCCGGGTGCAGCAGGCTGCTGTGCCATAGGGTACGCACCTGCAGGCCTGCCGCGCGCAGGGCAGCGACCTCTGCCTGTTCGTAGGGGGCGGCAATGTCTTCGCACACCACGGTGGTGGCCCCCACAGCCTGGGCCAGTTGTGGCAAGGCGGTGGCGGGTGGGGTCTGACAGATCAGCAGCGGGTTGCCCAATGCACTCGTCTGTTGATGCAGACCGCGCAGCGCCGCGGCAGTGAAGGCGCGACGGTGGGAGCCGACGCGGGCAAAACCCCAGGGCGTGCGTTCATCGGGCGCGGGCAGGCACACCAAGGGCAGCAGATGCGTAGCCCCGCTGGTGAGCGCTGCGTGCAGCGCGGGCTGGTCGTGCAGCCGCAGGTCGTTGCGAAACCAGAACAGCACGGCGCTCATGCAGCGCCCTCCTCCGCAGCTTTACCGGTGCGCTTTCGTTCGCTGCGGCAGCGGTCGGAGCAGTACTTCACCTCGTCCCACACTTTCTCCCACTTCTTGCGCCAGGTGAAGGGCAGGCCGCAGTGTTGGCAAGTCTTCTGTGGAAGGTCTGATTTTTTGCGCATGCGCATGGCGGGCCTGTGGGTGGGTTACGCAGGCTTCAACACCTGCTGGGCCAGCGCACGCCCGCTGAGCCACGCACCTTCGACCTTGCCGCCATGGAGCCAGTCGCCACACAGGCCCAGGCGCATTTGCGCATCCCACCAGCTGCCCTGCGTGAGCGCGGGTTCGGTGTCGGCATAGCGCCAGCGGTGGGCGGTGGCGGCCAAAGGTGCGGGGCCACCCAGGGCGGCAAAGGCGGCGAGCAGGGCGGCGGTGACGGCCTCAGCGCTGTCTTCGATGTGGGCTTCGCTCCATTCGGGGCTGGCGTGCAGCAGCCAGGTTTCTTGCCCCGTGCGGCCGGGTTTGCTGCTGTCGCGCGCCACCCAGCGCAGGGGGCCGGTGTTGATGAACGCCCCCTCCCACGGCAGGGCCACGGGGCTGGCGTAGCGCAGCATCACGGCCCAGCTGCCACGCATGCGTGCACTGGCGGCCAAGGCGGCGCCTGCGGGGGACACTGGGGCCAGCAAGGGCACGGCCTGCGGGGCGGGCACGGCCAGCAGCACTGCGCTGTAACGCGGGCTGTGCGGGCCATGTTCTGCCGAGGTGATGGTCCACCCGCCCTCGCTGTGGTCCAGCCGCTGCACGGTGGTTTGCCACTGCGCCAGCGCAGGCTCGCCCAGATGCTGCACCAGCCAGGCGGCGGGCGACGTCATGCGCGGTGTGCCCACAAATCGCTCCAGCGGGGTGACCGGGGTGGTCCAGGCGTTGCCGTCAAAGCTGGCCAGCTGGGCATCCCACAAAGCCGCCACACCGGCTTGCTGCCAGCGGGCCACCTCGGCGCGAAAGGCCGGGTCGCGGGCAGTGAAATACTGGGCGCCGTGGTCGCACTGCCAGGGGCCGCTTTCATCTTCGGCGCGGCGGGTGCTCATACGGCCAGACGGGCCACGGGATTTGTCGAACACATGCACCGTGTGCCCCGCCTGCAGCAGCGCCTGTGCGCACGACAAGCCTGCCAGGCCTGCACCCACAACGGCGATGGGCAAAGGGGTCGCGGTGCTGATCATGGCTGAGGGTCTGTGCGTTCGTGGGTCACCCAGATCAGGTCCTGGGTGTCGATGCCCAGCGCGCTGGCGCGGGCGATGAGCTGCTCGCGCACACCGGGGGGCAGTTGCTTGGTGCGCGACAGGATCCAGCAGTAACTGCGGTCCGGCCCCACTACCAGAGCCCACTGGTAGTTGGCATCCAGCGCGGCCACGTGGTAGCCGCCGTAAAAGGGACCAAAGAACGACACCTTGAGCGATGCAGTGTTGGCATCGCCCGTGAACAGCGCTTTGCCTTCCGCCTGGCGCCAGTCGTTCTTGCCGGTGTCAAAGCCCCGGTTGAGCACGCGCACGCTGCCGTCCGCCTGGCGCTGGTAAGTGGCGCTCACATCCGTCATGCCGCGCTCGAACGAGTGGTCAAGCCGGGCCACCTCGTACCAGCGGCCCTCATAACGGGCTAGGTCAAACGGGGTGACGGGGGTGATGCCCTCGGGCGGGCGGGTGGACGAGCAGCCACTCAAGGCAAGCAACGCCACAGCAAGCCCCAACCAGGCGCAGCGGCGGAAGCAGGATAGGAAGAAGGGCATAAATTACCAATTGGTCACAAAACAAACCAGTTGGTATTCTGCCATCACAAACGCTGTTGTGGCGAAAGCCCGGCGCGGGCGCTTGCCATGGCCCACCCGTAAACTCCGGCCATGACTTTTCAAATCACCGTTTACTCCAAATCCGCCTGCCCCCAATGCGATTCGGCCAAGAAGCTGCTGCAGTCGCACTCCCTGCCTTTTGAGGAAATCAAGATCGACGACGAGGCCGAGCGCCTGGCGTTTTATGCCAAGTGCGGGCCTTCGGTGCGGCAGATGCCGCAGATCTTCATCAACAACCAGCGCGTGGGCGGGCTGGCGGGGCTGCAGGCTGCGCTGGCGCAGATCGGCCAGTGACACCCGCTTTCGTCCGTCCCCTGGTTATTGGTACTTCGCAGCGGTGATGAACTCGCTGAAGGTTTCGCACCACACAATCACCGTGTTGAACTTGGCCGGGTCCACGCCCTGCGGCAGCGGGACGATGAAGTTGTTGAACGTCTTCACATCGCCCACGCGCAGCATCTGGGGCTTGAGGCGTTTGAAGTCGGCCTCGGTCTCGACAAACTCGGGCGACAGGTAGAGCTTGTAGTCCGGCCCCGGGGCCAGCTTGCCCACTAGGCTGATGGCCTGCGGGCTGATGGACACGGCGCCTTCGCCCCAGTGCAGGGCGTCGCTGTCTTTCAGGTCACGGCGGAACGTGGCAGTCCATTGCGCAGCGGGCTGGCTTGACTGGATCTCCTGCTGCGTGGGGGCGTCGGGCGCGATCAGGATCGGCAGCACATACACACCCAGCGCAAACCCGATGACCAGGGTGAGCAGGTGCGAGGCGATGAGCAGCAGAGGTTTCATGGCAACGGGTTCAGTGGACTGAGCCCAATGTACTGCGCCGCGCCCTCCCGTTCAACGCTGCGCAGCTCCCCGCTGTCCGCTCAGGATGCGCGGGCCAGAAAGCCATCCACCAGTGCGTAGTGCTCCGGCACATTGAGCGCGGGCGCGTGGCCGCAGCCGGGCACCTCCACCACCTGCGCCAGGCCACGTGCGCCGGGGCCCCGGGTCAGCATCTCGGCGGTGGTGTCGCGCAGCACCAGGTCCGACTCTTCGCCACGCAGGCACAACACGGGGATGTCGAGTGCGTCGTAGTGGTCCCAGATCAGGTAGTCGTTGGTGTGGTGGGTGAACTGCTGCACCATGGCCGGGTCGTAATGCGGCGTCACGCGGCCGTCGGGCAGGCGGCGGGTGCTGCTCTCGGTCAGCAGGCGCCACTGCGCATCGCTGAGCCAGCCGTAGGGCGTGTAGACCTGCCGGAAGAACGCCTCCAGCTCCCGCACGGTGTCGAACGCGGGCGGGTGGCCTGCGTAGGCCTTGATGCGCTCCAGCGCGGCGTCGGCCAGGCGCGGGGCGTTGTCATTGAGCAGCAGGCTCTGGATGCGGCCCTTGAGCTGCGGCTCGAACAAACCCGAGGCGCACACGGTGCCGATGGCCCCGCCCATCGACGTGCCCACCCAGTGCGCTTTCTCGACACCCAATTGGTCGAACAAATCGGCCGCAATGCGCGCGTAGAACGAGAGGCGGTATTCGTCCTGCGGTGCACGCGCCCACTGGCTCAGGCCCCGACCCAGGGTGTCGGGGCAGATCACGCGATAGCGGGACGCGAGGTGGGCGGCCAGGGGGTCCATGTCGCGCCCGGTGCGCGCCAGGCCGTGCCAGGCAATCACCACCGGCGCGTCGGGCGCACCCCACTCCGTGGTGTGGATTTCATAGCCAGCGCAGGTGAGGTAGCGCGAGGTGGGGGACATGATGGCGACCTTGTGGAACAAAGAATAAAAAAGGATCGGCGGCTCACTTCATGAGGCGACCATTGCTGCCAATGACAGTGACCTCGACATACCGTGAGCCGATGCGGTTGGTGGGGGAGTAGCCCAGCGTGATGCCGCCGAGGTCAAAGCTTTGCAGCGACTCCAGCGCCTTGACGACCTTGGCGCGCGTGGGCGCGGGCCCGGCACGGCGCAGGGCCTCGACCAGCACCTTGGCGCCCAGGAACTGCTCGAAGCTGGTGTAGTTGACCTCGGCCTCGGGGGCGTACTTCTTGAGCAGCGACTGGTATTCACGCACCACTGGCAACTGGGGCCGGTAGGGGTACGGCACCACCTGGCTGATACCCAGGCCGTGCGCGTTTTTCAGGCCCGCCAGCTTGACCAGCTCGGTCGGGTCCACCACCGAGATGTTGTACAGCTGAGCGCCGCCGCCCTGCTCGCGGTAGCGCTGGATGAAGGCCGCCGCAGGCTTGTTCACCGCGATCATGATGACCGCATGCACATCGGCGGCCTTGATGGCTTTGACGGCTTCATCCACCTTGTCAGTGTTGCGTTCGTAGCCTGCTGCCAACACCAGCTTGAGGTTGCGCTTGGCCAAGGCAGCCTCCACCCCCGCCAGGCCCGCCTTGCCAAAACCGTCGTCCTGGTACATCACGGCCACACGGTTCATGCCCAGGGTGGTGAGCTGCTGCACCATGTGCTCGGTCTCATCGACATAGCCTGCGCGCACATGGAAGATCCAGGGGTTGAACGGGTTGCGCAGCGATTCGCCCCCCGTGTAAGGCGCCACCAGCGCCGCACCGCCCTCTTGCAACACGCCGTCTGCCAGCAGCTGGGTGATGTTGGCCGTGCCCGCAAAGCCATACAGCGCCACCACCTCGGCCTTGGCCAGCATCTCGCGGGTGAGCTTCACGGTGTCGGCCACCTTGTAAGCGTCGTCGGCCACCTCCTGGCGGATGGTCGCGCCGTGCACGCCGCCCTGGGCGTTCACCCAGTCAAAGTAGATCTTGCCGCCCAGCACCATCTGTGCGCCAGTGCTGGCCAGCACGCCGGTGAGCGGTGCCACCTGCCCCACCACAATCTCGGCGGCGTGCAGCAAGGGCGCCGTGGCCCCGCCCCACAGCACCGCCAGTGCTGCCGCCGCACGGCGGCTCCATGTCTTGACCTTGTCCATTCGGTTCATCCCCTGTTTGTGTTGCTTGCAGCCGCGCCCACGGGCGGCGCAAGGGCCGATGGCCCCCACGCGTGCCCGGTGGGCGGCGGTGACGGTGTGTCGTCTGGCAAAGCTCCTTGGGTCAGTCGGGGATGGCAATGGCGCCCGCCGTGATGGCGATGGCGTTGGCGGCAGCAGGCGTGGTAGCCAGCGGCGGCACGTTGGCGGCGGTGATGGCCGGGGCGCTGCCCGGTGTGCCGCCGCGCGGCACGGTGCGCACCACCTGGCTGGCGGGCAGCGCCTTGCCGCTGGCGAGGTGGTCGTACACGGCGTCGAGCGCGTGGTTCAGGTACACATGCAGCGGCACGTAGCGGCTGTCATAGCCCGGCAGCACCGTGGGCAGGCCTATGAAGCTGTCGAAGTGCTGGGCGTTGGCCACTTCCACATAGCTGAGCTTGCTGGCGGCGCCTTCGACCTTCTTGTTCAGCGCGGCATAGGGGCGCGAGGTGTGGCTCACCGGCAGCAGTGCGTCGGCGCGGCCGTGCACGATGACGGTGGGCTTGCCACGCAGGTTGCCGTTGCGGCGGGTTTCCTGAACACCGGCCTGCAGCTTCTTGGCGGCGGCGTCATTGCCCGTGACGAGGTTGCGCAGGCACAGCGCGCCGCTCAGGTTCCAGTCGGCTACACCGGCGTCCGAGAACGACAGAAAGTCTCGCGCGGGCCCGAACTTGCCAAGGTTGTTGACCAGGTTGATGCCGCCCGAGGGAGGCACGCCGTTGCCGGTGGCAAACATGCCTGGCAATGCAGCGGCGGCCAGCGGGGTGACCCCGCCAGTGGCCGCGGTGGCGGCGTAGCTGAAGCCGCAGAGGTTGTCTTGCACGCTGGCGCGCGAGAGGCCGTTGGCAAAGGTCACGGCCACGGCGGGGGACACTTCAAACGCGGCCATGGAGGCATGCAGGTCGTTGGACTCGGGTTCCCAGCCATAGGCCCGCAGCTTTTGCAAAGCCTCTTCGGCCTGCGCGGCCGTGGTGCTGGCTGTGAGCAAACCTGCCGCCTTGAGCGACGCGCAGCGGTTGGGCGCGATGGGCAACGCAGCGCTGGCAAACCCGGCCGCAAACGCCGCCGCAAAAGGGCTGGTGCTGACCGAGGGCGCGAGCGACGCGCAGGCCTGGTAGAGGTTGGCGTAGGTGGTGAAGTCCACCAGCGTCTTGCCGGTGACAGCCACATCGGCGCTGCCACGGCGCACCGTGACGCCGGGATTGGCCGGCATCTCGATGGCAGGCTCGGACACGGCCACGCCGCTGATCAGGCCCTGCGTGTCCAACTCGGCCGCCGCAATGGCCGCGCCACCGCCGTTGGAGATGCTCGATGCGATGACGATGGTGTTGGCCGGGGTCAGCGTCTTGAGGCGCTGGCCCGCTGCGTCGGTGGCGCCGTAGCGCTGGTTGAGCACGTAATAGCCAAACTCCACGGCCTGCAGCGTGCTCGTGCCCCAGTCCTTCTCAGAGTTCTGGCCCGAGTGGGCGTGCTTGAAGGCAAAGCGGTTGGGGGTGGCGGTGTTGAAGGCGGCCAGCTCGGTGGCCGTGAGACCTGCGTTGAAGGCTGCGGCCTTGCCCGCTGCGGCGGCCGTGGTGCGTGTGCCGTCGATCAGCGGCACGGTGTCGTTCATGAGGTCATGCGGCGCGCCGCCCGTGCCCTTGTCCGAGTAGGCCACGGCGCAGCCCTTCTTGAGGCCCCACTCGCCCGTGGAGATGCCGCCATACACGCCGCGCGAGCCCGAGGTGGTGGCGGTGATCATGCAGGGCTTCTTGGGGTCGAAGCTGGCGGGCACCTGCACCATGAGGGTGACGTTCTTGCGGCCTGTGCCGTCGTCGGCAAACGCGATGTATTCGGTGCCCGCCACCTTGCCTTCGCCCGTGGTGACCTTGCCCTGCGCATCCACATTGGGGCCGTAGAGCGTGCCGTAACCACCGGCTGCCGTCATGTCGAGCATGGCGCGGTAGTTGGTGTGGATGGCCGTGCGGCGCAGCTCGGCCGCCGTGGGCTTGAGGGGATCAGCAAACGCAGGGGGCGCGGCAGCGGCCAGGCCCGTGGCTCCCAGGCCCGCCGTGAGCAGGTCATTGCTGGCGCCGTCGTACGTGGTCTCGCTGATGGTGCCGAGGTAGCCGGGCTTGGTGTTGGGGGCGGCACTGTCGCCACTGCTGCCACCGCAGGCAGCCAGCACCGCAGCGGCCAGCGCTGCGGGCAGGAACGGACGGGAAAGGGGACGAGAAACGGGACGGAAACGGGGGGTCTTGATGTTCATCTTCATGTGCTTGTCTCCTGGATTTTTTCTTTGCGTCTTGTTGCACAGCTCACCCACACACCCAGGCCACGCCGGTCACCCGGCGCGGCCGGGGCATTCACCCCGCCTTGCGCGCAGCTGCCGCGCGCAGGCGCCCCACCACGCCGGTGGGGAAGTAATAGACCGAAAGGACGAAGAGCACGCCCAGCCACAGCAGCCAGCGATCAGGCGAGAGCAATGCCGACAGCCAGGGCAGACCCGTGGCAGCCTCGCTGCCTAGCCGCAGCAAGTCTTGCAGGTAGCTTTGCGCCACCAGGAAGAGCACCGCCCCGATGGCAGAGCCATAGATGGTGCCCATGCCACCGATCACCACGATGAGCAGGCAGTCCATCATGATTTCGAAGCTCAGCGAAGTGTCCGGCCCGTTGTAGCGCAGCCAGAGCGCCAGCATGCAACCCGCCAGCGTGGCGAACAGGGCAGACAGCACGCTCGATGTGGTGCGGTACACCACCACGCGGTAGCCAATAGCCTCTGCACGGAATTCGTTCTCGCGGATGGCCTGCAGCACGCGGCCAAACGGCGAGTTGACGATGCGCAGCAGGGCCAGCACCAGCGCCACCGCGGTGACGAACAGAAGGTAGTAGCAGATCAGGCGCCCATCGATGGTCACGCCCAGAAAGGGCTCTTCGAAGGGCTCGAAACTGGGCGACAGGAATTCGGGCACCTTGAAGGTCAGACCGTCTTCACCGCCGGTGATGTCGGACAGCTGCGAGGCCAGCGTCTGGAACGCAGCGGCCACCGCCAGCGTGATCATGGCAAAGAAGATGGCGCGCACGCGCAGCGAGAACAGCCCCACCGCCAGCGACAGCAGCAGGGACAGCAGCAGCGCGCCACCAATGCCCACGCCCAGCGCCGTCCAGGTGGGGCCCAGGCGCGTGGTGGCCACTGCGATGCCATAGGCCCCGATGCCAAAGAACATGGTGTGCGCAAAGCTCACGATGCCGGTGTAGCCCAGCAGCAGGTCAAAACTGGCGACCAGCACCACAAAGATCAGCACCTTGGCCGCCACCGACAGCGCCTTGACGCCCGGAAACAGGAACGGGGCAAACGCCAGCCCGATGAGGATGGCCACCAGGATCACCGCCAGCACCTTGCTGCGCGGGTAGTCGTTGGAAAGAAGACGGTTCAACATGGTCTTGTTTCCTCAGCGGTTAGCGACCGGATAGACGCCCTGGGGTCGCCACAGCAAGATGGCCACCATCAACGCGATGTTGGAGAACAGCGCCACCTTGGGCACCAGGAAGCCGGTGTAATTCGCCATCAGCCCCACCAGCAGCGCGCCAATGAGCGCACCACCCGTGCTGCCGAGGCCTCCGATGATGATCACGATGAAGATCAGCACATTGACCTGGGCGCCCATCTGCGGGATCACGTTCTGCTGGTAAAGCCCCCACATCACGCCGCCCAGGCCCGCCAGGGCCGAGCCCACCACGAACACGCCCACGAACAGGCGGCGGATGCGGTAGCCCAGGCTCTCCACCATCTCGCGGTCTTGCACGCCAGCGCGGATGAGCAGGCCGACCTTGGTGCGCGACAGCGTCCAGGCCAGTACGCCGAAGACCACCAGGCCCACCGCCACGGCGATCAGGCGGTATTTTTCGATGGCGGCATCTCCCACCAGCAGCGAACCGCGCATGGCTTCGGGCAGCGGCAGCGGGATCTGCGCGGGGCCCCAGATGACCTTGATCAGCTCTTCGCCGATGATCATGCCGCCCATGGTGATGAGGATCTGCTTCAGGTGCTGGCCGTACACGGGCCGCACGATGAAGCGCTCGAACGCCAGGCCCACGGCCCCAGCCACGGCCATGGCCACGAGCATGGCGGGCAGCACGGCCATCAGGTTGCGCCACAGGTCAGCGCTTTGGGTGTAGTCGCCCATGGCGCCCAGCACGCTGGTGGCCACGAAGGCGCCCAAGGCGATGAACACGCCGTGGCCGAAGTTGAGCACGTCCATCAGGCCGAACACCAGCGTGAGGCCCGAGGCGATGATGAAGATGATCATGCCCATCGCCAGGCCCGCCACGGTGAGCGTGAGCCAGGTGCTGGGTGAGCCGATAAAGGGCAGCACCAGCAGCGCGAGCGCGGGCACCAGGGCCAGGGGCTTCCAGTCGAAGTCACGGGTGATGGCGCTCATACGCGGCCTCCTTGCATGGCAGGCGGCATCTGCGCATTTGCTACATTTTTAATAGCTTCTAGCGCTTTACCATCAAGCGCTAGCAGCCCAAAAGGCTTGAAATCTGGTGCAAAACTCATAGTGCCAACCCCAGCAGCGAGCGCTGCAGTGCTTCGTCTTCGGCCAGCGCAGCCATGCTGCCTGCATGCACCACTTGGCCGTTGTCCATCACGGCCACGGTGTCGCCGAGCCGCTTGGCAAAGTTGATGTTCTGCTCGACCAGCAGGATGGTCACGCCGCTCTTTTTGAGCTGGTCGAACGCCTCGATCATGTTGTTGATGATGGCGGGCGCCAGGCCCTTGCTGGGCTCGTCCACGATGAGCAGGTCGCGCGGCTCGACGATGGCGCGGCTCACGGCCACCATCTGCTTTTGCCCGCCGCTGAGCTTGCCGGCCGGGTGGTTCCAGAACTTCTCCACGGCTGGGAAGAGCTTGAAGATCCACTGCAGCCGTGCCTCGTCCATCTGCGCGGCATTGCGCGCGCTGCGGGCGGCCAGCAGCATGTTTTCCTTCACCGTGAGGTCGGCAAAGATGCCCATGTTCTCGGGCACGTAGGCGATGTTCATGCCCGCGATCTGCGGGGTGTTCAGCGCCGTGATGTCTTTGCCTGCAAAGTGGACCGAGCCCTTCGACGCATGCCACAGGCCCATGATGGTGCGCAGCGTGGTCGTCTTGCCCGCGCCGTTGCGGCCCAGCAGCATGGTGAGCTGGCCCTTGGGCACGGCCAGATCCACGCCGTGCAGGATGTGGTACGCGCCGATGTGCGTGTGCACGCCCTGGAGTTCGAGCAGGTTGCCCGTGTTGTTGCTGGTGGTGGTCATACGGCGGCCTCCTTCGTCACGCCCAGGTAGGCTTCCTGCACCACGGGCGATGCGATCACCTCGGCCGGTGGGCCGTCGGCCACCAGCGTGCCGTTGGTCAGCACGATGATGCGGTCGGCCAGCTCGCGCACCACGTCCATCTTGTGCTCCACCAGCAGGATGATCTTGGTCTTGTCCTTCTTCAGCGCGCGGATCAGGTTCAGGATCACGGGCGCCTCGTCGTGGCTCATGCCGGCCGTGGGCTCGTCGAACATGTAGACCTGCGGCTCCAGCGCCATGAGCAGCGCCACTTCGAGCTTGCGCTGGTCGCCATGCGGCAGGCTGGCCACGGGCGTGTCGCGACGCTCGTACATGGCCACCGTCTGCAGGATGGATTCAGCACGCTCGGTCAGCGCACGGTGGTCGCTCCAGATGCTCCACAGGTTCAGGCCCCGGCGGTGCTTGCCCTCTTGCGTGGCCTGCACGGCCAGGCGCACGTTTTCGAGCACGCTGAGGTTGGGGAACAGGTTGGTGAGCTGGAACGCCCGGCCCAGGCCCGCATGGGTGCGCGCAGAGACGGACTGGCCCGTGAGGTCTTGCCCGCCCAGCGTGACGCTGCCACTGGTGGCACGCAGCTGCCCGGAGATCAGGTTGAAATATGTGGTCTTGCCTGCGCCGTTGGGGCCCACGATGGCGGTCAGCGTGCCGGGCTCGAAAGAGCAGGTTACGCCATTGACCGCCACGTGGCCGCCGAAGCGGATGGTCAAGTCCTTGGTGGCCAAGGTGCTCATGGGTGGTGGTTCACTTTCACGGTCTGGGTCAGTCGGTGGAAACGGTGGGGCGCCCCGCCCTGCGGCAGCGCGCCCCGGCACTTTAGGGGCATGTGCCGATCACGTAGTAATTGGTGCTGGTCTGCTTCAAGGTGTTGGTCACAAACACGTTCCACAGGCCCATGTTCTGGTTGGAGCCCAGCGCATAGGTGTAGCCCCCGGCGGCATAGGCGCGCCCAGCCAGCGTGTGGGCATAGTTGCTGGCGGTGGTGCAGGTGGCGGTGCCGCCCGAGCCCGCCAGCGTGGTGCCCGAGGCGGCGGCCGATGTGGCGCCCTCGGCCCCGTTGGCATCGGCGGCGCGCACCGTCCAGCTGTAGGTGGTGGATGCGGCCAGGCCGGTGTCGGTGTAGCTGGTGGCCGTGACGGGCAGCGCGTTGACCTTGTTGGCGTTGCGGTACACGTTGTAGCTGGCGGCGCCGCTGACGGCAGCCCAGCCCACGGCCATGCTGCTGGCCGTGGCGCCCGAGGTGCTCACGCCCGTGGGGGCAGGCAGGGCCGCCGGGGGCGTGGTGCCACCCGTTCCGCTGGAAACGCGGTCCACCATGGCCTTGATGGCAGCCATCTGCGGGCCGGACTTCTTGGAATAGTTGGCACTGTCATAGCCCCACCAGTCCCAGCAGCTGTTGGTGGCGGCCAGGCTGGTCTGCGGGTACAGCATCACGATGTTGTTGCTGTCGGCCCAGCGGTTGTAGCCGGTGTTGCGCACGTACTGCTGCTGCACGTCGTTCACGTTCTGCTTGCAGCCATGCAGCACCACGTGCAGCTTGCAAGTGGCGCTGCCGCCCGCCTGGCAGGCCTGGGGCACATAGGCCCAGCCGGTGGTGGCCATGCCGTGGTTGGTGATGAATTCGCTCTGGTTGAACTCGATGAAATTGCCGGTGGGCAGCGTGGCGTTGTTGCGTGCGTTCAACGTGCCGTACAGGTGCTGCAGCATGGCCCCAGCCAGGTCGAAGTTGCAATCGCTGATGTAGGGCGCACCCTTGGTGGAGCAGCCATTGCCGTAGTCGTCCGTCACCATCGCGTGTTCGGCCGCGATGTCTTTTTTGTAGACCACGTTGGCCGTGGGCACGAAGCTGTTGTAGTAGGTGCGCAGCGCGTCCATGGCGCCGGTCTTGACCACGCTGTCGAGCGTGCCCGAGAACAGGTAGACCTTGGAGTTTTGCAGGTTGGCCACCGGGTCGATGGTGCCCTGGCTGGCCCAGGTGTTGGTGGTGCTGACCAGCGTGCTGGTGGGGATGCCCGCAGGGCTGGCCATGCAACGCCCGGTGGCGTTGACGACCGAGCCTTCAGCGCAATAGAACGGGCCGCCCGCGACCACGCCTGCGCCCTTGGCGAACGTGGCCGAGTACGCCACGTGCAGCTGCACCGCCATGAAGCCGCCCGAGGACAGGCCCGATACCGTGGTCTGCGTCTTGTCGATCTTGAGTGCTGGCAAGTTGACGGCGGCCAGGGCGCCGCCCGTGCCACACAGTGCCATCGCAGCCCCTGCTGCAGCCGCCCGGATGAAATTGAAAGCCATGTTGTCTTGTCTCCAAATAATTTTTGAGAAAAACCGACCCAGCCCCCGTGTAATCCGGGGGTTCATGCATCAATTCACTGGAAAAAGAGGGGCGGCCGCCCCTGCGGGATGAACCCCGAAGGAGCAGGACGGTGGTCCTGTCCGACGGGCCTCGCTAACTCGCTATCGGAGTCGAAAGACCGGCTTATCGCTTGTTGCGAATGGGCACGTTCATTTCTTCAGGCTTGATCTCGCGCACCAACTCGGGCACGCCCCAGGCAAAGGCCGGGTCCACCTTGATCTTGAAGTGGTACATGCTCTGCATGGCCTGGTGGTCTTCCTTGCGGAAGGTCATCTTGCCCTTGGGCGTATCAAAACTCATGCCTTCCATGGTCTTGATGAGCTTGTTGGTGTTGGTGTCGCCATTGGTGGCCTTCAGCGCAGTGACCAGGGCCATGGCCGAGCTGAAACCACCGGCCGTGAAGAAGTCTGGCGGGGTCTTGAACTCCTTGTAGTGCGCGGCCACCAGGGCTTCGTTCACAGGGTTCTTGGGGATGCCGAAGTAGTAGTACGTGGCGCCTTCCATGCCGGGGAAGTTCTTGTACGCAGCCATAGCGGGCAAGATGTTGCCGCCCGTGGCGATCTCGATGCCGTAGCGCTTGAGGTCCAGGTCAGCGATCTTGAAGGGGTTGCCGGCGCCGGCCCAGATGATGAAGATCACCTTGCGGCCGGGCACGTCCTTGAGCTTGTCGATCAGGCGCTGGGCACCGGCGGTGAAGTCGGTGGTGGTGGTGGGCAGGTATTCCTCGTGCACCAGCTTGGCGTTCTTCAGCGCGTCCTTGAAGGCCTTCACGCCGTCGCGGCCGAAGGCGTAGTCCTGCGCCAGCGTGGCCACCGTCACACCGGCCTTGTCGATGGCTACGGCGTTGGAGATGGCGTCCTGGCTGCTGTTGCGGCCGGTGCGGAAGATGTACTTGTTCCACTTGTCGCCGGTGATGGCGTCGGCCACGGCGGGCTCGACCAGCAGGATCTTCTTGTATTCCTCGGCCACGGGCAGCAGGGCCAGTGCCACGCCCGAGGACGTGGGGCCGACGGCGATGTCGGCCTTGTCGTCCGAGTAGGCCGAGGCCAGCAGGCTCTTGCCCAGGTCGGGCTTGCCCTGGTCGTCTTTCTCGATCACCACCAGCTTCTTGCCATTGACCGTCATGCTGCCGCCGGTGGCGTAGTTCAAACCCATCATCAGGCCAGTCTGGGTCTGCTTGCCATAGGCCTCCAGAGGGCCGGTCTTGCTGTACACGTGGGCAATGCGGATTTCGCCGGTCTGTGCGAACGCGGGGGCGGAAAGTGTGGCGGCGGTAACGGCTGCGGAAGCGAGGGCGACCAGAGTGCGACGGTGCATGGCGATGTCTCCTGTTGTGATGCTTCTTTATTGCACAGTCTGTGCCAGCAGCCAAGTGCTTGATTTCAAAGAAACTTTTCCTCACACACTGGAGGCGATGCCTGAATTTAATACACAATAAATGTCTAAATTTCAGACAATTGCCTGAAATTTATTCAGGGTTTTCCAGACGTCCATAGAGCGTGGCGCGTGAGATACCGAGCTGCCGCGCCGTGGCCAGCTTGTTGCCGCCATGGGCCTTCATGGCGGCATGGATGGCCCGCTGCTCCAGTTCGGCCACCTGTTCGGCCAGGGGCCGCAGGTAGCGCGACTCGTCCTCGGCCTCGACCACCACGGCGGTGGTGTCCGGCACCGGCGCGGCGGGCTCCACTCCCGCTTCGCGCAGGATGCGTTCGAGCTGCGCCGCGTCGATGGACTGGCCCTCGCTGCGCATCACGGCCTGCTCCAGCACGTTGCGCAGCTCGCGGATGTTGCCGCGCCAGGGCTGGCCAGCGAGCAAGGCCATGGCCTCGGGCAGCAGCTCGGGCGGTGGCGTGCCGTTGCGCAGCGCCAGGTCATCGCCCAGAGCCTCGACCAGTGCCGGAATGTCACTGCGCCGCGCACGCAGTGGTGGCACGCGCACCGGCAGCACGTGCAGGCGGTAAAACAGGTCTTCGCGGAACTTGCCTTCACGCACCAGGCCAGCCAGATCGCGCGAGGTGGCGGCCAAGATGCGTACGTTGAAGGGCACGAGCTTGTTGCTGCCCAGCGGCTCGATCTCCCCTTCCTGCAGCGCGCGCAGCAGCTTGGCCTGCAGGCTTTGGGGCATATCGCCGATTTCGTCGAGGAACAGCGTGCCGCCATCGGCCAGCTTGAACTTGCCATCGCGCCCCTTGGCCGACGCGCCGGTGTAGGCGCCGGGCGCCACGCCAAAGAACTCGGCCTCCAGCAGCGTGTCGGGCACGGCAGCGATGTTGACGCTGACAAACGGGCCGCTTGCACGGCTGGATGCAGCGTGGATGGCGTGGGCCAGCAGCTCTTTGCCGGTGCCTGTCTCGCCCAGCAGCAGCACCGGGCTGGTGGACTGCGCTGCACGGCGTGCCTGGCGCTTGACCTCGGCCGCAGCGGGGCTCGACCCGATGAAGCTGGCAAAGGTGTATTTGGACCGCCGCTCGCCGTCACCCGCCACCGTCAGGCTGCGCCGCCGCTGGCTGGCCAGCTCGCGCCGGGCATCGTCCAGGTCGCGCTGCAGCAGGGCAAACTTGCTGATCAGCGGCTGCAGCGTGGTCTCGGGGTGGTCGAACAGCACGATGCCGATGGCGCCGATCACGCGGTCCGCATCGTCGCGCAGCGGGATGCGGCTGACCACGAAGGTGCCAGCCTTGTTGGTGAGCAGGTCGATCAGCACGGGCTGGCCGGTCTCCAGCACGCGGCGCATCTGGGTGTTGGGGATGACCTCCTCCACCGTGCGGCCGACAAACTGGTCCACCGAAGAGAACCCAAGGTCGGGCAGAAAACGCTGGTAGCCCTCGTTCACCCACACGATGCGCCCGCTGCGGTCCACCAGGAACATGCCCTGGCTGACGCTGGAGAACAGCTGAAACATGGAGCGTGCCGCCAGTTCCAGGATGCCCTGGGCATCCAGCGGCAGTGCGGGGGCGTCATCGGTGAGCAAAGGCATCTGCGGATGGTAGCGCGGCGGGGTGGGCCGAAGAACAGTCACGCCGCTGTCACCGCGCAGCTGCCGCGCATTTACCTGCAAATCCAGATGCTACTATTTTTATAGCCATGAGCACAATATCATCAAGCGCTAGAGGCTATTTTTATCCAGAACCACATACCCGTCGGTCGCCTGTGCATTGCCCACCGGGCGCTGTGCGCGCGTCATGCGCAGAACCACCATGGGCTGAACGGCGGCCAGCGCCTCAGCCTCGCGCACGGCCAGGGGTTGGTCCACCAGGATGCAGGGCTTGCCCGTGCGGCGGCAGTGGTCCTGCACGCGCCAGTACTCGTCATGGCTGATGCAGCCCGTCTGGCAGATCACCAGGTCGGCAGCGGCCAGATTGGCGTCCAGGGTGCCGTCCGGCGCGGCATCGGGCTCGGCGCAGCCTTTGCCCTTGGCCGCAGAAGGATGGCCTGCCACGCCCAGACTACCTTCGGGCTGCACGGGCTGGGCGGGCGCCTCGGCCGCCAGCTGCCAGCGCAGGCATTCGCGCGACAGACTGGCAATGCGCTCGGCCAGCATGCTGATGTGGCGGGCCATCGCCTTGCGGCGCGGCAGGCTGGGGTGGGCCGCTTTCCACTGCGCCAGCGCATCCTGCGCCATGGCCAGGCGCGTGTCCCGCACGATCACCTCGGCACGCAGCCGCAGCACCTGGGCCTGGAGGGCATCTATCTGTGCCGCCTGGGCTGCCACCGTGGCACTGCAGCGCTTTTGCACATCGCCCAATTGGCGGCAAAGTGCCAGAAACTCCTGCGGAAGTGAATGCATGCGCCACCTTTGCAAATAAGAACTATTCGCATTTTATGGTACGATTCACGGCTTGTGAGCACGCAAGTCACCTTGGTGGGGAGGGCACCGGGGGCGTCCAGCCCCCGGTGTCTGGCTTGCGCAGATGCTGAAAAACATTCGTGCCAACGGGTGCCCCAAGAAACAAAAAAACCGCGCCATTGCAGCGCGGTTTTTTTGGGTGAAGGGCGCGCGCTGCGTGCCGGTCAGGTCTGCACCAATGCCAGCTTGCGCGCCGCCCAGCGCCGCAGCAGGCGCGGCACGATCAGCACGGCCAGCACGATGACGATCAGGGTCAGCGAGCCTGGACGCTCCACGAAGATGCTCCACTTGCCTTCGCCAATGGCCACGGCATTGCGCATCTGGGCTTCCGCCAAGGGGCCCAGGATCATGCCCACCACCACCGGCGCAGCCGGGAAGTCAAAGCGGCGCATCACCACTCCCAACAGGCCAATGGCGTACAGCAGCACCAGGTCGAACGCGCTTTGGCGCATGCCATACACACCGAGCGTGGAGAACACCAGAATGCCCGCGTACAGGTACGACTTGGGAATGTTCAGCAGCTTGACCCACAGGCCCACCAAAGGCAGGTTCAGGATGAGCAACATTACGTTGCCGATGTACATCGACGCGATCAGCGCCCACACCAGCGCACCGTTGGTGTCAAACAGCTGGGGGCCTGGCTGGATGCCGTAGTTCTGGAACGCGCCGAGCAGGATGGCCGTGGTATTCGATGTGGGAATGCCCAGCGTGAGCAACGGGATCAGCGTGGCCGTGATGGCCGCGTTGTTGGCGGCTTCGGGGCCGGCCACACCTTCGATGGCGCCGGTGGTGCCGAACTCTTCGGGGTTCTTGCTCAGCTTCTTTTCAGCGGCATAGCTCAGGAAGGTCGGGATCTCGCTACCGCCAGCGGGCACGGTGCCAAACGGAAAACCGATGAACGTGGCGCGAATCCACGCGGGCCAGGAGCGCTTCCACTCTTCCTTGGTCATGTGCGTGCTGGTCAGGCGGTTCTGCGTTTCGTCGGTGCGGCCTTCGTACATCACGTTGTACAGGGCTTCGCCCACGGCAAACAGGCCCACGGCGATCAGCACGACCTCGATGCCGTCCATCAACTCTGGCACACCGCCGGTGTAGCGGGCTTGCCCGGTGAGCTGGTCGATACCAATGAGGCCCATGGCCAGGCCAACGAACAGCGCGACCATGCCACGCAGCGTGCTCTTGCCCAGCACCGCACTCACGGTGGTGAAGGCCAGCACCATCAGCATGAAGTATTCGGGCGGGCCGAGGCGCACAGCGTATTCGGCGACCAGGGGCGCAAAGAACGTGACCAGGATGGTGGCAATGGTGCCCGCCACAAACGAGCCAATGGCAGCGGTGGCCAGCGCCGCACCAGCGCGGCCGCTTTTGGCCATCTTGTTGCCCTCCATGGCCGTGACCATGGACCCGGCCTCACCGGGCGTATTGAGCAAAATGGACGTGGTGGAGCCGCCGTACATGGCGCCGTAGTAGATGCCCGCAAAGAAGATCATGGAGGCCGTGGCCTCGACCTTGACGGTGATGGGCAGCAGCATGGCCACGGCCACGGCCGGGCCAATGCCTGGCAACACGCCCACGGCGGTGCCGATGATGCAGCCCACAAAGGCCCACATCAGGTTGATGGGTGTTGCAGCGGTCGCAAAACCCTGCATCAAAAGGTTTAAGGTATCCATAACATGCAGGCTTTACAGCCACCCCGTATTGGTCAGGCCGGGCAGGTTGATGGCCAGCAATTGCGTAAACATC
Organism: Acidovorax sp. Leaf73; assembly: GCF_916855635.1. Lineage (NCBI taxonomy): Bacteria > Pseudomonadati > Pseudomonadota > Betaproteobacteria > Burkholderiales > Comamonadaceae > Acidovorax > Acidovorax sp. Leaf73. The sequence goes on along the minus strand of NZ_CAKASI010000001.1, from coordinate 159,330 downwards.
CAGAACACAGGCGCAGACACGGCCACGCCGATGGCGGAGTCTTTGATCCAGGCCTGCAGGCGCAGGTCCAACTCGCCTTCCGAACTCCTGAAGCCCCGCACCGACAGCACAAAGCACAGTGCGCAACTCAGGATGAAGCCCAGCGTGGTGATGAGCAAGGCATTGAGCAGCAGCCCGGCCGACACCCAGATGAAGCCCTTCCAGTGGGCGTGGGTGTCGCCGGAACCTTCTTCCAGGTCGCGAAACCCGCCCGTCAGCGCGTGCACCACGCAAAGCACACCACAAATCAGGATGGCAATGCTGACCACCCAGGGAAAGAAATTGGGGCCTACACCGCCATAGCCAGCCTCAGAGCTGACCGAACTGGCCCCCCAGGCCAGGCACAGCGCCAGCACCACCAGCCCCGCACCGATCAAGGTCTGCAAAGGCTTGGAGCGCGATGAATGTTGTTGTGTCATGTTTTTCTTTCGCACCGAGCGGTCGGCGGCATGGCCGCACACCCCTGTCAGGGGCGCGCAGCCAGCGCCTTGACCTGCTTGCTTGTCTCAGATCAGATCATTCCAGACTTGGCCATCGTGGCGCGCATGCTGGCGAACTCGGCGTCCACAAAGTTGGCAAACTCGTCACCCGCCATCCATGCAGGGGTCCAGCCGTTCTTCTCCATGGCATCCTGCCAGGCCTTGTGCTTGAAGGTCTTGGACAGGGCGTCGATCAGTGCCTTGCGCTGCTCGGCCGTGATGCCGGGCGCGCCATACACGCCACGCCAGTTGCCGATTTCCACGTTGATGCCCTGCTCCTTGAGCGTGGCCACGTTCACGCCCTTCAGGCGCGAGCCCGAGGTGACACCCACCGCACGCATCTTGCCCGCAGAGATGTACTCGGCAAACTCGCTGTAGCCGCTGCCGCCCACGGTGACGTTGCCGCCCAGGATGGCGGCGGTGGCCTCACCACCCCCACGGAACGCCACGTAGTTGATCTTGGCGGGGTCCACGCCCACTTCGCGCGCAATCATGGCTGCCGCAATGTGCTCGGTAGAGCCGCGCGAACCACCGCCCCACTTCACGCTGCCGGGGTCCTTCTTGAGTTGGTCCACCACATCCTTCATGGTCTTGAAAGGCGAGTTGGCGGGCAGCACGAACACGTTGTATTCGCTGGTCAGGCGCGCCAGGGGCGTGACCTTGTCCAGGCCGACCGGCGGCTTGCCGGTGATGATGCCGCCCAGCATCACGGCGCCCATCACCATCATCGCGTTGGGATCGCCCTTGCTGGCATTGACGAACTGGGCCAGACCGATCGCACCGGCGGCGCCACCCTTGTTGTCATAGGACACCGACGCCGCTGCGCCCGCATCCTGCATGGCCTTGCCCAGGGCACGGCCGGTGGAATCCCAGCCACCGCCGGGGTTGGCGGGAATCATCATCTTGAGGGCCGGAGCGCTCTGGGCCGACACAGGCAACACGCCTGCGGCGGCCATGGCAGCCAGTGATTTGAGGAAGGTATCGCGACGCATGGTGTCTCCTTGTAAGGTTTGCGAACCGCTCGATGATGCGCGCCCTGCCTGTCAAACGGCTGTCCATGGACTCAGGGAAAACACTCATGCGACCGGGCCGATGAGACGGTGCTATGGTGCCGCGCATGCAATTGCTTCTTGTTGAAGACGACCCCACCATGCAAGCCACGCTGCACCGCGCCCTGACACGCCGTGGCATGGAAGTCACCGCCGTGGGCGACGGCCGCGCGGCGCTCAGCCAGTGGGCCGCACGGCAGCCCGACGCGGTGATCCTGGACCTGACCCTGCCCGGGCTCGACGGCCTGCAGGTGCTGCAGCAGGCGCGCTCGCGCGGGCTGCGCACCCCCGTGCTCATCCTCACCGCACGCGGCACTGTGGGCGACCGCGTGATGGGCCTGAACGCGGGTGCCGATGACTACCTGCCCAAACCCTTTGACCTGGACGAGCTGGAGGCGCGCCTGCGCGCCCTGGTGCGGCGCAGCGCAGATCCCACCGTGGCGCCGCTGGCGCCCAGCACCGTGCAGATCGGCGCCATCCGTTACGACAAGGACAGCGGCGCGCTCTACCTGAATGGCGAAGTGATGGAGCTGACACCGCGCGAACTGGCGCTGATGCACGCCCTGCTCGCCCAGCCCGGCCATGCCGTGACGAAGGAGCGGCTGTACGAACTGGTGTTCCCCGGCCAGCTGGATGTGCAGTACGAGGCCATTGAGGTCGTGGTGTACCGCCTGCGCAAGAAGCTGGCAGGCACGGGCCTCACGCTGATGACCCTGCGCGGGCTGGGCTACCTGCTACGGGCCGACACATGAGCGCTGCAACGGACTCTGGCCGCCACCCTTCGTTGCGCAGGCGCCTGCTGCTGGGCATTCTGCTGCCGGTGGTGCTGTTCATCGGGTTCAACACCTACAGCCTCTACCAGCAGACCCTGGCCTCGCTCAATACGGCCTATGACCGCACCCTGCTGGCATCGGCCAAAAGCATCAGCGAGCAACTCGATGTGCGGGGCTACGACGAAGCGGCAGAGTTGCGCGCCACGGTGCCCTACTCCGCCCTGGAAGCCTTTGAGGCGGACAACCAGAGCCAGATGTTCTACCGTGTGTCCACCTTGCAAGGCGACCTGGTTTCTGGATTTGCCGAACTGCCGGTATGGCGCGGCCAGATACCGGCCCGCCCGCCGTATGCGGCATTGGTGGATTTCTATGACGACCGCTTTCGGGAGCGCGATGTGCGCGTGGCCGTGCTGCTGCAGCCCGTGGCCAGCTCGGAAGGCCGCACCATGGCCGTGATCCAGGTGGCCGAAACCCTGGAGGTGCGCGAAACCCTGGCCTTGCAGATTCTGCGCAACACCCTGCTGCGCCAGGCCCTGCTCGTCGCCGTGATCGCGTTGACCGTGGTGCTGGTGGTGCAGCGGGCCATCCACCCTGTGCGGCAGCTGAGCCTGCAGCTACAAGGGCGCAGGGAGGGCGACCTGAGCCCCATCGCGGCTCCCTCCACCCCGCGCGAACTGCAGCCGCTGATCGATGCCACCAACGAGGTCATGCAGCGCCTGCGCCACCTGCTGCGACACCAGAAGCGCTTTGTGCGCGATGCCTCGCACCAGTTGCGCACGCCGCTGGCGGTGCTCAAGACCCAGGTGCAGTCCGCCCTGCGCGGCGACGTGGAGCCCCAGCAGGCCCTGCATGAAATCAGCGACACCGTGGACCGCGCGACCCAGCTGGCGAACCAGATGCTGGCACTCGCCAAGGTAGAGCAACTGCGCCAGCAAAGTACCCCACCGACCACACGGCTGGACGAAATGCTGCGTACCGTGGCGCTAGAAATCTCGCCCCTGATCGCCCAGCGCGACCTGGATTTCGGCATACACACCGAGCCCGCACGGGTGCAGGCTCATGAGTGGATGCTGCGCGAGCTGAGCCGCAACCTGTTGCACAACGCCGTGCGCCACGCCCCACAGGGCAGTGAACTCACGGTGGATCTGCGCACCGACAGCCACCATGTGGCGCTGACCATCAGCGACCACGGCCCCGGCATCGACGACGAACTGGCGACACGCCTCTTTCAGCCCTTTTCGGCCGGCGACGTGCGCGCGGGCAGCGGCCTGGGCCTGGCGATCTGCCACGAGATCGTGCAAGCCCTCGGTGGCAGCATCGCCTTAACCAACCGCATGGTGGGCAGCAGACTGACAGGGCTGGACGCCGTGGTGCGCCTGCCACTGGCCGCGCCGTCGGCTGACATGGGCAACCCCGCACACTCGGCACAATCCCCGGCATGAACACCCTGGAGACAATGCGGCTGGACAAGTGGCTCTGGTGCGCGCGCTTTTACAAAACCCGCAGCCTGGCCACCGAAGAAATCGGCAAAGGCCGCGTCACCGTCAATGGCCAACTGGCCAAACCCGCGCGGGACCTGCGCTGCGGCGATACCGTCGCGCTGCGCCAGGGGCCGGTTGCCCGTACGGTGCTGGTGATGGGCCTGAGCGGAGCGCGCGGCCCAGCACCTGTCGCCCAACAGCTGTACCAGGAAACGCCCGATAGCATCGCCACCCGCGAAAAGGCTGCGGAGTTGCGCCGCCTGGCACCCGAACCCGCCGCCACGCTGCACGAAGGCCGCCCTACCAAACGGGATCGGCGCGAGATCGACAAGGTGAGCAACAAGGGGGGCGATTGGGGCAGCCGCTGGAGTGCGTCCATCGACGAATGAGCGCAGCGTGGGCCTTGCGGATTCGCCGGGCGCGGCAGACAAGGCGCCAAGACGGATGCATCACAAGAAAAAAGCCCAAGTGAATGAATCACTTGGGCTTTATCTTGGCGGAAACGGATGATTTCGCTAACACCTGGAGCGTTTGAGATAGTCGCCCGGCTTCGTAGCGCGGTACACGGCGCGCTTTGCGGCCGACTCGGACACCCCATATTTCAGGCTTAGAGCCTTGTAGGTTGTTTCGCCCTTCTGATACTCCTGAACTAACGCGCGTTCATCCTCTAGTGTCAAACTCCTGATACGACCAGGGACCCTCCCCCTAGCCCTTGCGGCTATCTGCCCCGCAATAGACCTCTCCCGAATCATCGACCGTTCCAACTGGGCCACTGCGCCGAGTATTTGGACAACAAAAACGCCCATGCTATTGGTCGTGTCCAAAGGCTCTGTAACGCTCTTGATGGTGGCACCGACGCCTTCCAATTGACGCAAAATCTCCAGCAGGTCAAACAAACTACGAGCAATACGATCGATTTTGTAGACAACGAGGACATCACCACGACCAAGAGATGCTAGGCAGCGGGCCAACTCTTGACGACCGCGCCGCGTCGATCCGCTAGCCTTCTCCTGAAAAATCGTTTTGCAGCCCGCTTTGCCCAGCGCATCAAGCTGCAACGCGGTATCTTGATCCTGTGTTGAAACTCTCGCGTATCCGATAAATGCCATTCTCTTCCCTCCCTTTTTTCGGAAGAACTTAGACGCTCTTACCAGTTGGTAAAAGCCGGAAATGGCAACCCCACGTGCCACAGGAAATAAGCGCCTTGTCAGTGCGCTATGAAAGCGGACATCCAACATCCAATTTTTGAGCTTGCTTCGCAGCTTTGGACGCTCGCCGCGTGGCGTCCGTTCCCCGTCAAAGACTGCGCCCAGCACCGTTCCCCTGAGTTCTTCGCCTCTTCGGCCAACGCTACGCCAGGACCGCGCCGCTGGCGCTTTGGGTGTCTCCAGGGGGAATCCATAAATCTGCGATTTACAAACCCTCCCCCCTCCGAAACCCAATCCAGGCTTCACTTAAGGCACGGCGAAGAACTCAGGGGAACGGTGCAAGCAAAGGCCGCTTGCACGGGCAACAGACAACTGTTGACCGGCTCGGAATCTAGGGGCCCGGTACACCTGAAGGGGAACACCATGATCGCAATGAACTACCGCAAGTATCCTGAAGCTCTGGCGCTGCAAATGCCTCTGCAGTTCGGTCGCTTGTTGGTGTGGGCAACGTCGCGGCCAACGACTCGGGTTCTGCGAGCGACAAGGGCGGCGCGTAGCGCTGCGTTCAAGGCTGCTGGGCGTGTGGCCTACCCGGTGAAGCGATCGACGCCAGCATGGGCAAAGGAAGCCGCGCAAAAGGCTCGCGCATTGGGCCGTCTGGTGAAAACGGCTTGCCGCTCGTTATGCTAGCTTTCAGAGCATGAACGCAAGAGCTTTTGAACGTGCACAAAGATGCCAACAAAAAAGCCCGCGCATGGCGGGCTTTCTGTGAGTTGATGTGTAGCCTAGGTTTTTCGCGAAATCGACCAAATGGCAAAAATCACGGCCGACAGGACCAGGGCACCTTGCAAAATTACCACGCCCAAAATCATCTGAATTCCGTTGCCGACTTCGGACAAATCAGCAGGGATGAAGTTCGCAAAAACGTTGAATCTTGGAAGGGAAAGATTCAGCAGCGATTCCATGGCCAGCTGGCTGCCGAATGCCGCGCCTATGAACAGCAACAGCGCAAAAATAGCACTGACGGTTACGCCAACAAGTATGGACATTTTCAGTCGCTTGATGGGATCAGAGAAATCAGTTTCTTGAATCAAGATGAACTCCTTAGCAAGATTCAGAGCCTTTGACTTGCTTGTATTTTCCTGGGCCAGTAATGCAAAGCCGCCTGGTGCTGAGATCGGTCAACATTCTGTCTTTGGCGATCACATCCATTGATAGATTGTTGAAGATTGCCCCGTCTTTGTTGGTGACTCGACCGCTGCGGTCCATGAAAAGACGGCCGTTGTCGTTTGGGGCAACTGCCAGAAGTGTGCTCGGTGAGGGGGTGCTTTCCTGAATGGTGCATTCAGTTGTGTCGGCTGGGGTGCATGTAGCTTGATTGCCGTCTCTGTTTTGGTCGATGTAGATCCGCCAGCCGCAACTCCAATCGTCATTTCCGGTAGACACACAACTACCGAAAACGTCGTTCTTGACGAGGACGATGTTTCCACCGTTGGTGATAGCCCTGGATCTTGCGAAATACAGGCTGCTCTGCAGTTCCTCAATCGTTGTTTTAACTCGCCAGCGTTCGATCAGTGGTTGGAAACTCGGCAGCGCCAGGGCAACCAGCAGTCCCAAGATGCTCACCACCATTAAGACCTCGACGAGGGTGAACCCGGTCTGTTTGTGTGGATGGGATGGCGATGAAGTGTGAAGCATGAATCACCCTTGAAAAGAGTCAGCGTGTGCTGGTTTGGTATGCGGGCGCAGGAAGTCCGGCGCAAGCCAGCACCAAAGACTTGATTTTGCCCAAAAATAAGCTCGGTGAGTGTGTGGAATAGCGCACACCGGGAGGAACGTGCTATCCACACGGATCAGCGGTAGGTGATGGCTTGACGAATGGCAAGTTCTGGCTGCGTGCTTGGTTCCAGTTTTGTTCAGCCTCCTTCATTGGGTTCGCACAGCACTAGCCGCCCTGGTTGCCGCTGTTGTGCGGGTGGACGTTGAAGGCGGGGTTTCTGATGCCCAGCGCCTGGGGTATGTCGGCTTGGGTGATCTGACCAGGTTGCTGTAACTGCGGGGGCGGCATGGGTACGCTGTGCACCTGCTGGGGCGGTGGCTGCATTGCTTGCATGGGCTGCATACGGACCTGTTGCGGGAGCATTTGCGGGGCCTGTTGGGCGGACTGCTGGGCTTGCTGTTGCCAGTCCACAAAGAAGCCTTGCGCCACGATCTGGAGGCACACAGGGCCACTGACCTGCAATAGCGTGGCTTGCTGGGTGTAGCACTTGCAGGTTTTGCCCATGGTGATGCATGCGGCAGGGTACGGGGCAACGGTGGGCTTGGTCACTTCGTCGTAGGCCGGGGCCGTGTGCGGGAAGTCTCTCAGGCGCGGCGAGCGCTGTTCAATGTATTGCTCTGGGGTGAGCTTTGCGGCCACTGCCTGCGGTGCTGCGGCGATGGTTTCGACCTGGCTGGCGGGTTTGGTGGCGGCCTTCCCTTCGGTCTTGGTCAAGAGCTTGGAACCGGCGAGCCAGATCAACAGCGGGATGAGCAGGACGCAGGCCAGGAACACCCAGAGCTTTGCGGGCAGCTTCTTTTTGCCGGTGTGCAGGCTTGCGCTTTTGTACCAGCTGTAAACATCCTTGGGGAAGGCTTGCATGGTGACGGTGCCGGTCTTGCCACTGCCGTCTTTTTCGCAATTGGGATTGACTGCGGACCACTCCAAGACGCTGACCATATCGACACCGAAAGAGCGCTTGAGGTGGCGGTGCCATCCAGGCGGGCCGATGAGGCGGCGCACGAAGCTGTCTATGTTCTGGGGGTGCTGGGTGACCAGATAGAAGTCAAAGCCGCGTCTGCGGTGCTCTGCAAGCATCTTGACGGCTTCGGGCACGGTGGAGCCTGCGGGCCGGTTGGGCAGATCGTTGTGTGCTTCATCGATCAGAAAGATGGTCCCATCGGGCTCTGCCTGCCAGTCCTTGAAGTCGATCTTTTTCCAGCCGTCCAATTCGCCACCGGGCACGGGTTCGAAGCGCCCGTTATGGCACACGGGGCGGTTTTCTTTGAGCTGGCGTTCACGAACCCACTTGAGGGTGTTCAGGGTCTTGCCTGCGCCATTGGCGCCGCTGATGAGGTACAGCATGGGCTACTTCTTTCGGAAGCGCTTGACCGCACCGTCCATGCCGTTCAAGCCCAACCGAACGGCGACGGCGGATGTAACGATGCTGATTGCCACGCCCACTTGCATGAACGACAGGAGCCCTACGAGGTCAGCAGGTAGGCCGCTCAGCGCTGCGATGGCGTCCCCCTTGAGCCGGTTCAACACGGTATCTACGCCGGTGTAGGTGATCACCGCGACACCGAGGGAAACAAGAACCTGACCGGCGACGCTCCCGGCCACGTTCAACAACATGCCGCCCGCAGCGGCTACGAATGCAGGCAATGCCATATCAACCTTCCTTCCCTGGAGCAGAGACGATGCGGAACGCGGCCAAGCTGGCAATAGCCACAAGGATCATCCCCATGTACTGCAATGACGGGCAGATTTTTGACATCGGCAGGGTGACGCCAAAACCAATAACGTTGATGCTCAAGTCCCGAATGCAGGCCCCCCCACCGAGGACGTTTTCTCGGCTCAGGCGCGTTGAAAGATCAATGGTTTCGTTACCCGGAAGATCAGTAGTCACATCGCGAGTGCGGCCCTTGGCCTTTTCTTCGTTGTAGAGCTTGGACTCTGGCGATTCGTCGTCAAACAACTGGCATGCGCGGCGGTGCTGTTCTTTGGCTATGGCGCACTGGATAGCATCGCCTTCGCAGGCAAAGCCAGCCATGCAGGAGCCACCGAATCCTGAATCGCCGTCGCCATCTCCATCACCGCCCCCATTGCCAGGGCCACCGGGAGCGCCAGGGCCAGGGCCTGGGGGTTCCGTGTAGTGACAGGACCCATTGACGCGAACAGTGCCGGGTGGGCATCCACCATCACCGTCAGGAGGGGTCGGGTTCTTGATGCACCAGCCGTTGCTCATGTGATAGCCGTCAGGGCATTTGCCTTCTGCATCCGGGTCTTCGGGTTCGGGCTCTGGGAAGTCGGGGCCTTCGCCGGGGTTGGTGCCACCACCGGGGCCAGTACCGCCGCCGCCAGGGCCTGTTCCGGGACCTGTGCCTGGATCACCAGGGCCGGTGCCTGGACCGGTACCGGGGCCAGTTCCAGGGCCGGTACCAGGGCCAGTGCCGGGGCCTGTTCCAGGGCCAGTGCCGGGACCGGTTCCGGGGCCGGTGCCTGGACCCGTACCAGGGTTGGTTCCGGGGCCTGTACCGGGGTCCGTGCCGGGGTTGGTTCCCGGGTCTGGATTGGGGCCGCTATCAGCGCCGGGGGTGCATGTAGAGCCGGTTTGCCGCCCCGTGCCGGTGCACTCGGTCTTACCTTCCCAAGTGACGCAAATAGACGGATTGGTCTTTACCGTGCATCCGTCTTCGCAGCTATAGGTGGTGGTGTTGCCGTTGGTGAATCTTTCACCAACATCCTTTCCGGGCTTGCAACCGTTCTTTTTGCAGACACCGTTTATGCGGGTGTAGCCGGGCTCACACGGTGGCTCTTTGACGCACACGCCATTGACTCGGATTTCATCTTTCCCGCAGTCGTCGGGCACACAGGCGCCGCCTTCTTCGTGCTGGCCTGCGGGGCATGGGTTCTTGGGTTTGCACTGGCCGTCTTTTTCTACGAAGTCGGGGGCGTTGCATTGGCACTTGCCTTCGGCGTCAGCGGTGGAGTTTCCAGGGCAAGAGCTACCGGCTTTAGTTGCACCCACAGAACCTTGATATGTAGTGCCGCCTGGGTTTGCTGGATTCACTGCGGTAAACGGGCACGTAGCCACAGTGCCAGATGCGTCTAGAGAAACACCACCGCTCAACGTGCGCACAAGGTTGGGTGAGTTGGTGTTGAGATACTGGAGGGCCATCGCACAGGCGGCTGATGCGCTGGAGGCAGTGCCAGGGCCATATGAGGGAGTCCACTGCTCGACGGGCGAGACAGCGGCATGCAGCGGCCACAAGACAAAGGCACAGAGCGTGGCAATGATCAGGCGGAGAAGATTAACCATGCGGCCCCCAGAGTTGCGACGATGACGAGAAGGCCCATTTGCTTTCACCTTGAAGAAGCCCACCGCGTGGACTTTTGCAAGGCCCCTGCCGGCCGGTCAGGGAGCACATGCAGCTAGCGCTTAGCTGATAGCGCGGCGCACCCACTTGAAGGCCGCGACGGCCACCACGACCAGCAGCACAGCGGCGCCGATCAGGCCGATGGGGGTCACGGTGTCATTGATTTCAGATACCACGCCGGTCACGTCGATGGCGGCGTGTGCGTTGTTGGCGAGGGCCAGGGCACCGACTGCGGCAGCAGTGGCAAAGCGGCGGGTTTGTGCATTGATGCGGTTCATTTTTCAGTCCTCATTGGGTTGGTTTCCATCGGAAGATTTGATGGTCTGGATGAGGACCCGGAAGGCCCACGCCACAGCCCACACCAGCAGGATGGCGCTGCTGATTACGGCCCCTTCCTGCGGACTCAGATCGAGCACAGGTAGGGTGATTTCGTGTTGCACCGTGACCGTGCAGGTCGAGGTGCATTGGATGGTTTGCTCAGGCATTGCGGTCTTTTTCGCCAAGTAGCCAGTCATCGAAACGGCGCATCAAACGGTGAACAACGAAGAAGACGCCAACCGATCCGATGACGAGGACACAAACGCCGAGACACACACGGAGCGACTCAGGCATGACCACGGCTCCGGGCATGGGCGATGCGTTCACGGCGGGCTGCGCGGGTGTGCAGGCGGTGGGCCAGCACGTGCATGGAGCCGACCAGTAATTGCCACAGGGCGGCGCCGATGAAGCCGCTGCAGATGCCCACGATTGCGAGGCGGTGGGCTACGTGCGTGAGGTCGATTTCAGGCATTTAGGGCCTTTCCATAAAGGTCATCAAGATCAACGACGGCGGGCCGGTGGAAAGGCTCCGCGTGATCCTCGATTAGCTGGACGCAGGTTTCCACGTCATCCAGCGTTGCAGCCTCAGACAGCAACATGACCCATTCGGGCTGTCCGTCCTCAACGTTGGGCGCGAGAAAGCAGCCCGTGGTGCGCGACTGGATGACGAGGCGCATGGTTAGGCTGCGGCTTTGGCCGTGGCTGCGGGACGGATGCCCAGGAGGGTCAGCTTGGTGGAGTTGTCAGCACCTGCCACCACGTCGAATTCGCAATCGCACATCACGCCAGTGATGGGCCATTTGTTCTTGAGGTGTGCCCACTTCTGGAACTCGGACGAGTCGCCAAACTTGAATGGGCGTGTGACGACCCCGATGCTTTCGCCGCTGGAGCTTTGACCCATGTCCACCGACAAATGAAACGTGGTGGAGTCGAAGGCGCGGCCTTCATAGTCGCCCTTGCTGGACTTGATGCCGTGCAACACGGCTTGGCTTTGCATACGCATTTGATGTTTTCCTTTTGGCCGGGTTATGCGGCGAACGCAGCGGGGCCAGCGCTGGTGCCAGAGACTTTTTTGAACATGGCCTGATAGACGCGCTCGACTTCTTGCCGCTTGAACTTCGACAGACGGCCAGGAAGCTCTGCGCAGTTCTCGATGAAGCCCGCGAGGGTTTCGCGGTCCATGTAGAGGAAGGCCAGCGCAGCAGATTTGCCAGCGGTGGAGAAGAACCAACGGGCGTTGCGCGTGCACTCCGCCATCAAGGTTTCAAGGGGCAGGCGTGGCTCTGTTTTGATGGGTTCGGCCTGGGCAACTTCGCCGTGCTCGGAGAGCATCAATGCGTGCCATTCACTGGTGCCTGCAAAGAAGTTCGCGGGCCTGCGCAGCAGATCCACGGGCAGCAGGCGCTTTTGATTTCCATAGCGCACTTCGATGCGTTGCCAGCCGGTGGCGTCCTGCTCGCCATAGAGCTGAACGCCCTTGTCGTACACGTTGGTTTGCTTGCCTGCGGCCTTGCTGCCGAAGTAGAAGGACCGGCCCACGCCACCGGAGCGCCACGCGCCCACACAGTTGTGCTTTGGGCGGTGGCCGAGGTGATCCATCAGGCCCGCGTCGTAGTCGGAGCCGATGCGGTCCATGCCGCCAGAGATTCCCTCGAAGAAGTCCAAGGCCAGATCGCACCGCGTGACTACTGCGCGGTGTTCTTCCAGATAGTCGGCCATCTGGTAGTGCCAACCAGGGCGGGCAAACGTGCACGCTGCACCGTAGAGATTGCAATGCAGCGTCTTGGCCTGGGCCGATTGGCGCGGGCTGTCGCCGCTTGACAGGCACCCGACCCAGCCGCATTCAGAGCCTGCGCGCATGATCGACCAGCGGTAGCGGTAGAAGTCGTGACCCTTTTTCAATTCGGGGTCTACCGTGAAGCCAGCGCCGAGCAATTCACAGACGTTTTGCGCTAGCTCCAGCGCTTGCGTGGTGGCCGAGAAGTCGGGGTCATCCAGGCCGCGAAGGATGCGGGCCAGATCGTGGCGGCGCCGGTCTTCTTCGCTGATCTGGTGGAGGGACTTTTCCCAATCCTGGGTTTCGTCGCGTGGGGGGAAGAGGGTGTCCACCGTGGGGACGGGGGCATGGCGCAGGTTGAGGGTGAAGCGCAGCCAGTCGATATGAACGGGCGAGCCGGTAACGGTGCGCTCTTCGTGCAGACGCAACAGAACCTCGTTGCCATCGAGGACGAGCGGGGTTGCGATGGTCAAGCTCTGCCCCCTTCGAAGTTGTCCCCGTGATTACCATCGGGGACGGCTGTTGCCGACGCTACGCACCCCCCAAAATTGATAGCAGAGGATTCAACAGCCGCCGTCGCAGGCGCGCCCGCGCTTCGCTTGCCGGTCGCGCCCGCGTCGTCTTGCTTGGGCAGCGAGTCGAGGAAGGCGAGGACGTGTTGCCATTGGTGGGGGGCGCGGCCTATGAACATGGGCACCATGCCTGCGCCGGATTGCACAAGGGCTTTCATGCCGGAGCCTTGATGAAAGCGATCCAATCCGACGAGGCCACGGAAATGACGCGGAAGTCGTCGCTCATGTGGGAGTAGTAGTCGCGCTCATCGCGGAAGCACCACGTTCCACAAGGCCAAATCACTATGTCGTCAGGACTGGTGCACACCCCCTGCCCGCCAGCGGCTGGAGCCGCCAAGCTTTCGCCGGGCCGTTTGGTGGCAGGGGGCGTGCAAACCTGAGGTGTTGGGGACATGGCGGCTCCTGTGTGAGAATTACCAAATTGCAACCATTGCCAATTTGGTAACGCAATACTAAAGGAATAATTCTCAAAATGGAACCACTTGTCACACACCTAACGCTGGAAACACTTATCCAGCGGGCAGCAGACGTTGCCGGTAGCCAACGAAAGCTAGCCGAGCTACTCGGTCTGAACCCGTCGAACTTGGTAGAGATGAAACAAGGGAAGCGCGCCTGCGGTTGGCGCGTGAGGGGAAAAATGCGCGCCATCCTGGGCGAAGACCCGGCGCATGCCTTCATGGCCGCGATGGCCGAAGACCTAGAGCAGTCAGAAAATCAGGACGAAAAAAAAGCTGCTGATGGCTTTAAGGCCATGCTTGCAGCTTTTCCTGATGGTTGGCGGAAACGGAGGGATTCGAACCCTCGATGAGGCTCTACACCCCATACTCCCTTAGCAGGGGAGCACCTTCGGCCACTCGGTCACGTTTCCAATCCCGCTATTATGCCCCATTTCTGAGCCGATCCAGGCAGTCTGGTACGGCTTGCTGGTCACACTCGAATGCTCTGCACAGGCTTTGCGCTGCCAAATCGGCGTACTTTTCATCGATCACCACTGAGGTCTTGATTGCGGACGTGGAGATCATCTGGATGTTGATGCCCTCTTCCCTCAGGGTACTAAACATCTTGCTGGCCACCCCCACAGGGCTGTGCATGCGGATACCGGCGATGCTCACCGCGCAGATGGTGGTGTCCCCCACCAGTTCCTGCACCCCCAGTGTGGGTACCACCTTCTCCTGGAGCAGGTCCATGGTGCGGGCATAGTCAGTGCAGTGCACGGTGAAGCTGACGTCGGTTTTTCCGTCCTTGTTCACGTTCTGGATGATCACGCCGACTTCGATGTTGGCATCGCCCACCGCGCTCAGGATCTCGCGGGCAAGGCCGCGCTTGCCGGGCACGCCCAGCACGGAGATCTTGGCCTCGTCGCAGTTGACCACGATGCCTGGTACGACGGCTTGTTCCATTTTTTGTCTTCCTCGCAGGGTGCCTTGCGATGTTCGGGCAACTAGAGCTCCCCAACTTGGGGGTCGCACCAGTCAAGGGCGGGCCCGGTCCGCACCACAAAGCCACGCCCCACCTTGATGTGGATGCGGTGGCCGCGCGTGGTGCAGGCCGCAATCTGGTCCAACAGCTCGCCCAGTTGCGCCGCCGCGGGTGTGGTGTGGTGGAACTGGCGCAACCAGTGGCGCAGCACGTTGGCCTGGCGCGAGCGGCTCAAGCCCTGCAGTGCAGCGATCTGCGGCGGTGCACCGACGCGCGCCAGGTCCTGCTGCGCCAGTTCTTCGAGCAGCTCAGCGGCCTGCGCGGCGTTGGAGGCCGAGCGGGCGAACGTGTCGCGAAACGCCGGAAAGGCGGCCTCCAGCACAGGCAGTAGCTGCGCGCGGATGCGGTTGCGGGTGTAGCGCTCGTCGGTGTTGGTGGGGTCTTCCACCCAGCCCTGTTCCTGCGCTCGCAGCCAGCTGCGAATGTCTCCGGCGGCCACCGGCAGCAACGGGCGGTGCCAGACCACGCCAGCGCGTTCCCACCGGGCAGGCATGGCGGCCAGCCCGGCAACGCCTGCACCACGTGACAACGCCAGCAGCAGCGTCTCAACCTGGTCATCCGCATGTTGCGCAATTGCTATTGATTTGATAGCTATTTGCGATTGACTGGCAAGCGCTACAGCCTCAAAAGCCTTGTATCTTGCCTGTCGGGCGGCATCTTCGGGACTCTGGCCCGGGGCATGGCGGGCATCCAACCGTTCCACCCACAGCGGCACGCCAAGGCCCTGGCACAAGGCGGTGCAATGCCGCTCAAACCCATCGGCCGCCTCCTGCAGGCCGTGGTGCACATGGATGGCCTGCACCTGCCCAGGCCACCGGCGCGCACAAGCCAGCAGCAGCGCCGTGGAATCAGCCCCGCCACTCAGACCCACAGCCAGTGGCAGTGCGGGGGCAAAGGCCTGCATGGCAGCGTCGAAAGACTGGGTCACTGCGGCACCCGGCCCGCGCCACGGAGCGGTGGTGGCGCATCAAGCACACAAAAGCGATGGACAGAGCGGGAATGCATGGGCGCCGATTATCGCGGGCACCTTGCCCTCGCCTGCCCCCTTCATCCCATCAACCGGCTGGCGCGGACAAACGCGGCCCGGCGCGTGAGGCATCGGCGGACAGGCGGAACGTGCCCACCACCTCCGACAGCCGCACCGACTGGTCCTTGAGGCTCTGGGCTGCGGCGGCGCTTTGCTCCACCAGCGCCGCGTTCTGCTGGGTCATCTGGTCCAGGTGCGATACCGCCTGCCCGACCTCGTTGATGCTGGTGCTTTGCTCGTTGGTCGAGGCCGTGATCTCGGCCATGATGTCCGTGACGCGCTGCACCGAGGTCACGATGTCTTTCATCGTGGTGCCCGCGTCATGCACCAGGCGCGAGCCGTTTTCCACCTGTTCCACCGACGCGCTGATGAGCTGCTTGATTTCCTTGGCCGCCTCCGCACTGCGCCCAGCCAGGCTACGCACTTCGCTGGCCACCACCGCAAAGCCCCGGCCCTGCTCGCCAGCGCGCGCTGCCTCTACCGCCGCATTCAATGCGAGGATGTTGGTCTGGAAGGCGATGCCGTCAATGACTCCAATGATGTCGTTGATCTTGCGCGACGCGGCATTGATCTGCTCCATGGTGGTCACCACATTGCCCACCACCTGGCCACCGTGCTGCGCCACGCTGGATGCCTGTGCCACCAGCTGGTTGGCCTGGCGAGCTGAATCCGCGTTGTGCCGCACGGTTTCGGTCAGCTGCTGCATCGATGCGGAGGTTTCCTCCAGGCTGGAGGCCGTGAGTTCGGTGCGCCCGCTCAGGTCCTGGTTGCCCGTGGCGATCTCTTCGGCCGCCACGCGCACCGAGCTGCTGGCGTCTCGAATCTGCGCCAGCACACCCGAGAGCTTGCCCGCAAAGCTGTTGAAGCTGGCAGCAATCTGCGCCAGTTCGTCTTCGCCCTGTGCGTCGATGCGGCGCGACAGATCACCGTCGCCTGTGCCGATCTCGTGCATGGCGTCGCGCACCAGGCTCAACTGGCGCAGGCGCCGGGTCAGGATCACACCCAGCAACCCGACGGCCACCAGCAACACCAACACGCTGGAGACCAGGGATGTGGCCAGCATGGCGCGGATGGGCGCCATCGCTTCGCTCTCATCCAGGGCCACCACCAGCATCCACGAGGTGCCAGCGATGGGAACCACACTCAGCAGGCGGTTGCGCCCCCCAATGTCGGCCTGCAACAGGCTGGTGCTGTCCTTGGCGGCTGCGACCAATTTGTCCACCGCAAGGTCTTTGGACAGCTCCGCAATGGGCTTGAGGGTAAGCGCCTGATCGCGGTGGGCAATGATCTTTCCGTCGGCTGACACCAGGAACCCAAAGCTCTGGGGCGTGGGCCGGATGGAGGCCACATTGGCCACCACCGACTCCATATACACATCGCCCGCCGCCACCCCCTTGAGGGCGGCGCCTGCGCCCACCGGGGTGGCAAACGTCACCACGAGCTTCTGGTCCGACGCTGAAATATAGGGCGGCGTGACGACCGACGTGCCCGCCTGCGCCGCCTGCTTGTACCAAGGCCGTGCGGTGGGGTCGTAATCTGCCGGCAAATTGCGCGTTTCAGAGAACACGTATTTTTTGTCGGCATAGCCAAAATAGGCGGTACTGAACTTGCCAGCGTCCCGCAGCATGGCCAGCGGCTTGGCGGGCTCGGGCTCTTCAAAGGCGGTGACGGACGCCGCAATGATCGCCGACTTGCCCCGCGCCCATTCCTCAATGGTCTCGGCGTGGCTTTTGGCCGTGGCCAGTCCCTCTTCCGCCAGCGACACCTGCGCCTGCCCGCGTGCCGAAAAGTAGTTGACCAGGGTCAGTACCAGCAGGGCGGCCACCATACACAGGGCGGACAACACCAGAATCTGGCCTTTGAGCGTCTTCAGAAGCGACATGGGGCACCCCTTCTTGATCCACCCGCACGGACGGGAGGATTGAGCCATGTTACATCCGGTATCAGCCTGTGCGCCAGTGGTGGTTAGCGCGCAGAGCGCTAGGTTCTGACCACAAAAACAACAACGGCCCCGAAGGGCCGTGGGCGCAATGCGCGGTGGGCAGTCAACCGCTCAGCGGCTATCGGCCTTGGTGTCGCTGAAGCGGCCATAGCTCTGCAGACGCTCGTAGCGGCGGTCCAGCAGGTCTTTGGTCTTGAGGTCGGCCACCTGGCGGAAGGCATCGCCCAGGGCACGCTTCAAGAAGGCCGCCATCTGCTTGTGGTCGCGGTGGGCGCCGCCCACGGGCTCGCTCACGATCTTGTCCACCAGGCCCAGGGCCTTCAAGCGGTGGGCGGTGATGCCCAGGGCATCGGCAGCCTCCTGTGCCTTGTCGCTGGTCTTCCAGAGGATGGAAGCGCAGCCCTCAGGGCTGATCACGGAGTAGATGGCGTATTGCAGCATGACGACCTGGTCACCCACGCTGATGGCCAGTGCGCCGCCAGAGCCGCCTTCACCAATGATGGTGGTAATGATGGGCACTTCGAGCTGCGCCATCTCGAAAATGTTGCGGCCGATGGCTTCAGACTGGCCGCGTTCTTCGGCGTCGATGCCGGGGTAGGCGCCGGGCGTGTCCACAAAGGTGAACACGGGCAGCTTGAACTTCTCGGCCGTTTTCATGAGGCGCAGGGCCTTGCGATAGCCCTCGGGCTTGCTCATGCCAAAGTTGCGCATGGCGCGCTCCTTGGTGTCGCGCCCCTTCTGGTGGCCCAGCACCATGCAGGCGTGGCCGTTGAAACGCGCTAGGCCGCCCACGATGGACAGGTCGTCCGCGTAATGGCGATCGCCGTGCAGTTCCACGAAGTCGGTGAAGATGTCGCGCACGTAGTCGAGCGTGTAGGGGCGCTCGGGGTGCCGGGCAATCTTGGTGATCTGCCAGGGCGACAGTTCGCTGTAGATATCTTTGGTGAGCTGCTGGCTCTTCTTGCTCAGCTGGTCGATTTCTTCCGAGATATCGACGGCACTCTCGGTCTGCACGTAGCGCAGTTCTTCAATTTTGGATTCGAGTTCGGCGATGGGCTGCTCGAAATCCAGAAAGGTCTTTTTCGCCAACGTTTTTCTCCTAGGGGATCGCGCCGGTTGCGGCTGCCACGAATACGAATGGCACGCACTGTAACCGACGGTTAACGAGTTTTGTAAAGCGCGTCAGGCTGGGTCAGCCGTTTTCAATAAGCCACCGGCAGGGGGTCGAGCGATCGCCAAATATACCAAGTTGCCACGCTGCACCATGGCTTCCAGGCCTCGGCCACCTCGCGCGCATCGCTGCGGCTGACGGGATCGCCCGAGAAATAGTTGTGACTGATTCCTGCGATCAACCCTGGGTCATCCAAGGGCAATACGTTGGGACGCATCAGGTAGAAGATCAGGAACATCTCGGCCGTCCAGCGGCCAATGCCTCGGATCGCTACCAGTTCGGCAATGATGGCTTCGTCGTCCATCGCCGCCCAGTCCTTCACGTGCAGCTTGCCTTGTTCAAAGTGGATGGCCAGGTCCACCAGGTAATCCACCTTGCGCGCCGACAGGCCTGCGGCCCGCATGTCGTCGATCTTGAGCTTGAGCACGCTGGCGGGCTTCATGCCGCGCGGCAGCAGCGCGACGAAGCGCTCCCACACGGCCTGCGCCGCCGTGACGGACACCTGCTGGCCCACGATGCTGCGCGCCAGCGTGACGAACGCATCACCCCGCGTACGCAGCGCGGCATCGCCCAACTGCGGGATCAGGCGCTTCATCACCCGGTCCTTCTTCACTAGGTGCTTGCAGGCCTCCGCCCAATAGTCGGGCGTGGCCAGCACCAACGGCGGCGTTGCAGCATCGCTCGCTATCTTTTTAAGAGCTGCCACCGATTACCCCACCTGCGCCAGAGGCCTATTTGACATAAAAACCAGCTTCACTGCGCAGCTTCCCAGGTCGTGCCTGCGGCGGAATCCTTGAGCACGATGCCCTGGGCAAGCAGCGCCTGGCGGATGCGGTCGGCCTCAGCGAAGTTCTTGGCAGCCTTCGCGGCAGCGCGGGCGGCGATCTGCGCCTGGATGTCGGCCTCGTCCACGCCACTGGCCCCCGCTTGCAGAAAGGCTTTGGGGTCACCTTGCAGAATGCCCAGGCATCCCCCCAGCGCCTTGAGCAGCCCCGCCAGAGCGGCCGATCGCGTCTTGTTGACTTCACCGGCCAGATCAAACAGCACGGCCACGGCCTCGGGCGTGCCAAAGTCCTCGTCCATGGCCGCCTTGAAACGCGCGGCGTAGGGATCGGCCCAGTTGATGGTCGCCACATCGGCGGGCGCCACCAGGCTTAGCGCCGTGTACAGGCGCTTGAGCGCTTGGCGCGCGTCGTCCAGATGGGCATCGCTGTAGTTCAGCGCGCTGCGGTAGTGGGCCCGCACGATGAAGAACCGCACCGTCTCGGCGTCGTACTGCTGGAGCACGTCGCGGATGGTGAAGAAATTGCCCAGACTCTTGGACATCTTCTCGTTGTCCACGCGCACAAAACCGTTGTGCACCCAGAACTTCGCGAGCGGCTTGCCCGTGGCGCCTTCGCTCTGGGCGATTTCGTTTTCGTGGTGGGGGAACTGCAAATCAGCCCCGCCGCCGTGGATGTCAAACGTCTCGCCCAGCGTGGCGCAGCTCATGGCCGAGCATTCGATGTGCCAGCCGGGGCGGCCGGCGCCAAAAGCGCTTTCCCACTTGGCCTCAGGTGGTTCCTCGGCCTTGGCGGACTTCCACAGCACAAAGTCGAGCGGGTCTTCCTTGCCATCGAGCACGGCCACGCGTTCACCCGCACGCAGTTCATCGAGCGACTTGCCCGAGAGCTTGCCGTAGCCGTCGAACTTGCGCACGGAGTAGTTCACATCGCCATTGCTGGCACGGTAGGCCAGGCCCTTGCCTTCCAGCTGGCCGATCAGCGACAGCATCTGGGGCACATATTCGGTGGCGCGCGGCTCGGCCGAAGGCGGCTCGATGCCCAGCAGGCCGATGTCCTGGTGCATGGCGGCAATCATCTCGTCGGTGAGCTGACGGATGGTGATGCCGCGCTCCAGCGCGCGCTTGATGATCTTGTCGTCAATGTCCGTGATGTTGCGCACGTAGGTGACGCGGTAGCCGCTGCTTTTGAGCCAGCGCTGCACCACGTCAAAGGCCATCATCATGCGGGCGTGGCCGATGTGGCACAGGTCATAGATGGTCATGCCGCACACATACATGCGCACATGGCCAGGTTCGAGCGGGGAAAAGTCTTCCAATGCACGCGACAGCGTGTTGTAGATGCGCAAACTCATGGGATTTCAGTAACGGGGGATGGGGTGGTGGGTGAATGAAAATCCACCCGGCAGCTGGGGGCAAAGGCCCCTGGCGAAGGGTTGGCCCAGCGAGGGGCCTACAGCGAAATCACCCGCGGCAACAGCGTTCCGTCATGACAACCCCCTCAGCTACAATCCGCCGCAGTATAAGCCCCCGCCCGGGACAGACGCTGCCCCACACCTTTGAAGCCCCCATGAAGCAAGTCCGCCGCACACTTCCACGCCTCCTGCGCCTGCTGGCACTGACCGCGCTGCTGGGCACTGGCGCGGCCCAGGCCGACGACTACACAGAAATCACCCAGCTGATCAAAGCAGGCAAGCCCGCCGACGCGCTCGCCAAGGCTGATCAGCGCTTGGCCGCCAACCCACGCGACCCGCAGCTGCGCTTCCTGCGTGGCGTGGCACAGGCAGATTCGGGCAAGCCTGCTGATGCCATCACCACCTTCACCAAGCTGACGGAAGAATACCCAGAGCTGCCCGAGCCCTACAACAATCTGGCGGTGCTCTACGCCAACCAGAATCAGCTGGACAAGGCACGCACGGCGCTGGAGATGGCAATCCGCACCAACCCCAGCTACGCCACTGCCCACGAAAATCTGGGCGACATCTACGCCAAGCTGGCCAGCCAGGCCTACAACAAGGCGCTGCAGCTCGATGCCACCAACGCCAACTCCGTCAAGCCCAAGCTGGCACTGATCCGCGAACTGTTCGCGCCAGAAGCCGCCGGCAAGCCAGGCCGCCCCGCCGCCGCAGCCCCGGCAACGGCCCCTGCCGTGGTGGCCACGCAGCGGCCAGCGCCACCCGCAGCAGTGGCCCCTGCCCCTGCACCGACCCCGGCAACCACCCCAACACCCATCCCCGCATCTGCGCCCACTGCAGCGCCTGCTATAGCCCAAGCCCCCACCGCAGCACCCGCAGCCACCACGGCAGCAGCAAGCGACGCCGCAGCCGTTCAGGCCGTGACCTCGGCCGTGCAGGCATGGGCGGCCGCCTGGTCGGCCAAAGACATGCAGGCCTATCTGGGCGCCTACGACAAATCGTTTGATCCACCTGGCCGCCAGACGCGCTCAGCGTGGGAAAAGGAGCGCGAGGCGCGCATCGTGGGCAAGTCCAAGATCAACGTGCAGCTGTCCGACGTTACCGTTGCGGTCAATGGCGACAAGGCCACCGCCCGTTTTCGGCAGGCCTACACTGCTGATGCGCTCAACGTCACGAGCCGCAAGACGCTGGACCTGGTGAACCACAACGGCCGCTGGACCATCGTCCGCGAATCCACAGGCGGTTGACTGTGAACCCCGACCCTGGGCCTGCGCAGCGTGCGCGGGCTGTGCCTGCTGCCGAGCCCCTGAAGGCCTGAACCTGAAACCGCGCATGTTTGTGGAGTTGTCCGCACCAAGCCGCCGGGCTGCGGCAGGCACCCTGTTCCTCGCCGCACTGCTGCAGGCAGCACCGGCGCACGCCCAGAGCGGAAAAGTACGCCGCGCCGCCACCCAGCCTTCGACAGAGCCAGCCGACACCAAGGCGCCCAACCTGCGCGACGGACAGGCGGAAACGCGCCTGCTGGCCGTGTACAAGCTCATCGCAGAAGGCCGCAGCCGCGAGGCACTGGCCCAGGCCGAAACCCTGGCGCGTGACTATCCCAACTTCCAGCTGGCGCAACTGGCCGTGGGCGACCTGCTGATGTCGCGCACGCGGCCCATCCGCCGCATGGGCGATGTGCCAGAGCCCGACACAGCACGCAGCCTGCAGGTAGCCACCACCCTGGAAGAGCTGCGCAACGAATCGCGCCAACGCGTGGACGCCCAGCGCAGCCGCCCACCCGCACACAGCATTCCCGCCCAGTTCCTGGAACTCTCGCCCCGCTCGCGCCATGCGATTGCAGTGGACGCGTCGCGCTCGCGCCTGTACCTTTTCGAGAACACGCCCAAGGGCCTGCAGTTGGTGGCCGACTACTACGCCTCGGTCGGCAAGCTGGGTATCGAGAAAAGCCTGGAGGGCGACCAGCGCACACCGCTTGGTGTGTACTTCATCACCAGCCGCCTGGACCCCGCCACGCTCAAGGACTTCTACGGCGCAGGCGCGCTGCCCATCAACTACCCGAACCCCCTGGACCAGAGCCGGGGCAAGACCGGCAGCGGCATCTGGCTGCATGGCACGCCACCCGACCAGTTTGCCCGCGCGCCCCTGGCCACCGATGGCTGCCTGGTGCTGGCCAATCCCGACCTGGAACGCATTCTGCGCACGGTGGAGCCCCGTTCCACCCCCGTGGTCATTGCGCGCCAGCTGCAGTGGGTAGCGCCCCACGCTGTGCAGGCGGACCGCAAGTCTTTCGACGCGGTGCTCAATGCCTGGCGCAACGCCAAGACCCAGGGCGACATGAATCGGTTGCTGGGCTTTTACGCACCGGACTTCCAGAGCTACCGCAAAAAGCCTCTCAACGAGTGGACCCAGGTGCTCCAGGCGGAGACCCGCGCCCTGAAAGGCCGGGAACTCCACCTCAAGGACAAGTCTTACCTGCGCTGGACAGACTCCGCCGACACCATGGTGGTAACGTTCGGCGAAGTCGCCGAAGGCGCCCGCACGGGTCCCGTCAAACGCCAGTACTGGGCGCGGCGGGGCCAACAATGGCAGATATTTTTCGAAGGAGTGATTGGATGATTTCCAGAAGAAATTCGACCCTGGCGCTTGCAGGTATTGCGCTGACAGCTATTTTTTCAGTAGCGTCCGTACAGGCGCAAGACGCCCCCAAGGTCAAGCTGTCTACCTCGATGGGCGACATCGTGGTGCAACTCGACCCGGCCAAGGCGCCCAAGACGGTGGAAAACTTCCTGGGCTACGTCAAGGACAAGACCTATGACGGCACCGTGTTCCACCGCGTGATCGATGGTTTCATGATCCAGGGCGGTGGCTACACCGCCGACCTCATTCCCAAGCCCACCAGGGCCCCGATTCCGCTGGAAGCCAGCAACGGCCTCAAGAACGACACCTACACCATCGCGATGGCACGCTCGGGCAATCCCAACTCGGCCACGTCGCAGTTCTTCATCAACGTGAAGGACAACGCCATGCTCAACGCCCCGAGCCCCGACGGCCATGGCTATGCCGTGTTCGGCAAGGTGGTCGAAGGCACGGCCGTGGTGGACAAGATCAAGGCCGTGGCCACCGGCAACAAGGGCCCGCACCAGAACGTGCCCACCACTCCCGTCACCATCAACTCCGCCACCCTGGTGAAGTGAACCCGCCATTTTTTTGAAGGAAGCATTGCCATGAGCAACCCCCAGGTCGAACTGCACATCACCGGCTACGGTGTCATCACCCTCGAACTCGATGCCGCCAAGGCCCCCAAGTCGGTCGAGAACTTTCTGGCCTATGTGAACAAGGGCCATTACAACAACACCATCTTCCACCGCGTGATTCCTGGCTTCATGGTGCAAGGCGGCGGCTTTGAGCCCGGCATGACCCAGAAGGGCACTGACGCGCCCATCGAAAACGAAGCCAACAATGGCCTCAAGAACGCCAACTACACCGTGGCCATGGCCCGCACCAGCGACCCGCACTCGGCCACCGCCCAGTTCTTCATCAACGTGGCCGACAACGGCTTCCTGAACCATACGGCCCCCTCGGCCCAGGGCTGGGGCTATGCCGTGTTCGGCAAGGTCGTGTCGGGCACCGACGTGGTGGACAAGATCAAGGCCGTGAAGACGGGCCGCAAGGGTTTCCATGACGACGTGCCGAAGGAAGACGTTGTGATCGAAAAGGCTGTGGCGCTTTGATCGCACTCTGATCTGACCGCGATCTCCGTGACCACGACCGTGCCCCGGTTCGAGGAGCTTGTCGCTCCATCGCACTGGCGCACGGTCGATTTCATTTCGGACCTGCACCTGCAGGCCAGCGAGCCCGCCACAGTGGCCGCTTTCGAGCACTACCTGGCCACCACCACGGCCGATGCCCTCTTCATCCTGGGCGACCTGTTCGAGGTATGGGTGGGCGATGACGCCATGGGGGAACCTGGTAGTTTCGAGGCCGAAGGCTGCGCCGCCCTGCGGGCCGCCGCGCAGCGCCTGCCCGTGTACTTCATGCACGGCAACCGCGACTTTCTGGCGGGCCCGGGGTTCCTGGCGCAGTGTGGCATCACTGGCCTGGCAGACCCCACGGTGCTGGTGTTTGGCGGCCAGCGCTTCGTGCTCAGCCACGGCGACCTGCTGTGCCTGGACGATGTTGAGTACCAGCGCTTTCGCGTGCAGGCCCGCAGTGCCGAGTGGCAGCAGCAGTTTCTGGCGCAGCCCCTGGCCACACGTCGCGCGCAGGCCCGTGGCATCCGCCAGGAGAGCGAGGCACGCAAACAGTCGGGCGTCACCTATGCCGACATAGACGGCCCGGCCGCCATCACCTGGCTCCAGGCGGCCCAGGCGCATACGCTCATTCACGGCCACACCCACCGCCCCGCCGACCATGTGCTGGAGCCCGGCCTGCAGCGGGTGGTGCTCAGCGACTGGGATGCCGCTGCACGACCGCCCCGCGCGGAAACACTGCGTTTGTCGCAAACGGGCTTGGAACGGCGGTCCCTGACCCCCAAGTACTCGCGATCCTGAACTGCGCGGGGTTTCACCACCCGCTGCCTGATCGCCATGCCCCCTCTTTTCCATCGGCTCTGGAGCCGCGTCCGCGCCACGGTGGCCCCCGTGCCCGACATCTCGGCCACGCTGTGGCTCCAGACCCTGCAGCGTTACCCGTTTCTGGCGGCGCTCTCGCTGCACGACCAGTCCAAGCTGCGCGCCTTGAGCGCCCTCTTTCTGCACCACAAGGAGTTCCACGGCGCCCACGGCCTGGTGGTGACCGACGCCATGGCCATCGACATTGCAGCGCAGGCCTGCCTGCCCCTGCTGCATTGGGGCGACCCGGCAAAGGCGCTCGACTGGTACGACGATTTTGTCGGCATCGTGCTGCACCCTGGCGAAGCCGTGGCACGCCGCCAGACGGTGGACGAGGCCGGCGTGGTGCATGAACACACCCAGGTGCTGCTGGGCGAGGCCATGGAGCGCGGCCCCATCATGCTCAGCTGGGAGCACGTGGCCAATGCCACCGAGAACACGGCACGCGGCCACAACGTGGTGGTGCACGAGTTCGTGCACAAGCTCGACATGAAGAGCGGCGAACCAAACGGCTGCCCGCCCTTGCCCGCAGGCTTCATGGGGACACGCACCGGACGCGCCGCCTACGAGGCCTGGTGGGCCGCCTGGGAGCCAGCGTACGAGCAGTTCCGCGAGCGTGTGATCCTGGCCGAGCGCTTTGGAGCAGAACGCCCCTGGCTGGACGCCTACGGGGCCACATCACAGTCCGAGTTTTTTGCGGTGGCCTGCGAGGCGTACTTTGTCAACCGCGAGCGTTTTGCACAGGAGTTTCCGGCGCTGATGCCGGTGCTGGATGCATTTTTCTGCCCGCCTGTGCGCTAACCCCACAGCCATCTCAAAATCCTCATGCCAATTGGGAGGGCCGGGTGTTTTAACGTATGCCCGCCTGCCGTAACCGACAGTTACTTGGCCGCTGTCATACACAGCCCATAAACTCGTCCCGTCATGTATCGTTGCCCCGACATCACCGATAGGACTTAGAGCGGCTAACAAACTCAGCGAAGCGGTTCTGGCTAGCGTTGCGTCGCAGGCTGTACGAGCAGTACGACAAGACGCGGCAACCACGCCAGAAGAGTTTTGTTAGCCGCTCTTATGCAAACAGGGATGCAACAACCGCCTTGTCTTGAGGCGCGCTGTTTGCCTGGGCACTGCTTTGCGAAAGTCAAAACCGAAATTCGCGATAGGGAGCTTCATGCCCAACACCGCATCCAAGGATCGACTGCGACGCATTGGCCTGCTTGCTGCATTGGGAGTCCCCGTGGTCGCCGCGTCTGGGGACAGCTCTTCTGACACCCCTACCTCAGCGCTAGCGCCGCACTCGCGACGGCCCGCTTTGGAGTCAGCCTGGATGAGATGGCGGTGACCAACTTCCCCTCCTATGCGTTTTCATCGGGCTGATGGCCAGTCTGCGACTCTGACCCAACATTTTCATAGGATTTTTATGCAAAGCAAACCACGCACCCCACACCGAGCCCGCTGGAGGCTGCTGGCCTCGCTGGCAATCCCTGTGCTTGCATCCTGCGGCGGGGGTTCCAGCGATACACCAGCCCCGCCACCGCCGCCCGCCACAGCCCTGTCCTTGTTGGCAGGTAGCACCGACGGCCCGGGC
The DNA here is from genome assembly GCF_916855635.1 of Acidovorax sp. Leaf73. Classification (NCBI taxonomy): domain Bacteria; kingdom Pseudomonadati; phylum Pseudomonadota; class Betaproteobacteria; order Burkholderiales; family Comamonadaceae; genus Acidovorax; species Acidovorax sp. Leaf73. The sequence goes on along the minus strand of NZ_CAKASI010000001.1, from coordinate 132,539 downwards.
AACCAGGATGGCACCGGGGCTTTCGCAAAAATCAGCGTCGAAACGGGCGGTATGGCGCTCACCCCCGCGGGCGATGTGCTGATGGCAGACACCGGCAACAACACCATTCGCAAACTCTCCCCCACCGGGCAGCTCACCACAGTCGCAGGCGGCGGCCCCACACGGAGTGGCGCGAGCAGCACCGAGACGCGCTACCTGGACGCCGCAGGCACAGCATCCCGTTTCAACGCGCCGCTGGCCGTGGCGGTGGATGCGGCGGGCAACGCCTACGTGGCCGACGCCGGGAACCACCTGGTGCGCAAGATCGATGCATCCGGCAACGTCACCACGCTGGCCGGCCAGGTGGGCGTGTGTGGCAATGCCGACGGCACCGGCACGGCGGCTACGCTGTGTAGCCCCACCAGCATTGCCGTGGACAAGGATGGCAATGTCTATGTCTCTGAATGGGCACCTTTGACGCAGACCCTGCCTGCCGAGCCCACGGGCAACCCCATCCGCAAAATCACACCAGCCGGTGTGGTCAGCACCGTGGTGTTCAAGGTCAGCCAGATTCCGACGCCAGGACAAGGGCGCAACAACCCCGCGCGCTTCTACCCGGTGCAATTGGCGACCGACTCCGCCGGGGCCTTGTACGCCGCCGATCCCAACGACCATGTGGTGCGCAAATTTGCGCCCGGTGGACAGGCCACGGTGCTCTCAGGCACCGTGGCCCAGGGCAACGCTGGCCATGTGGACGGTTCGGCATCAGCGGCCAAGTTTGGCGAACTGCAAGCCATTGCCATAGACCGCTCCAACCGGATATTTGTGCTGGACAGGCACCTGGGCACGCCGCTGCGCGAGATCGCTGCCGATGGTTCCGTCACCACCGTGCGGCGCGCAGCGGACTGCGCCTTCGGCGCCGATGGCCTGCCGCCTGCCTTTTGCGCTGCCAAACGCCTCGCGGTGGATGCCCAAGGGCGCTTCCTCGTCACCGAAAACAGCGCGTCCAGCAGCTTCCAAAGCTACGCACTGATCCACCGCTACCCCCGCGATGGCGCTGCCGACTTGAAAGTGGGAACGGCACCCGGTCCTGGCTGGGCCGATGGCAGCGGGAGCACAGCCCGGTTTGACGGCCCGGGGGCGCTGGCCGTGGGCAAATCAGGCACCCTGTATGTGCGCGACCGCAACAATGCAGCCATTCGAACCATTCAGCCGGATGGCATGGTGGGCACCCTGGGCAGGGTTAAAAACCCGTGCTCGCAAATCACGGGGCCAATCAACGAAGTCGCCTTCTGCGGCCCTGAAGCACTCACCGTGGATGGTGCCGGAAACATCTACTCGTACTCTCTCAAGCGCATCCTGAAGGCCACGCCCGCAGGCAACGTCGCAGTTTTTGCCGACCTGTCCGCTCAGTTGAATGCCATCCCAGCATTTCTGGATCTTGGCATCACGGGCCTGGTCGCCGACGATGCGGGCACCTTGTACGCATCGTCGCTGCAAGGCGTGATCTTCAAGATCAGCCCGACCGGTGCCGTCAGCCTGTTTGCAGGCAACCCCAACGCACGGGGGCATGCAGACGGCCCTGCCGGTTCGGCGCTGTTCTCGGCGCTGGGCCATATGGTGCTGGACCCTGCGGGCAACCTGTATGTGGTCGATGGGCGCTACCACAACATCACGGGCGTGGGCCCCACCATCCGCAAGATCACCCCCGCAGGCAGCGTGAGCACCGTTGCAGGCCGCGCGGACATGCCCCCCGGGCTGGTGGATGGCCCCGTATCGTCGGCGCAACTGGCCGTGGACACAGGCGCGGCACTCTCCGACTCTCAGGCCCACCTGGCAGCCGACGCAAAGGGCAACGTCTATGTGACCGATCCGCGCCACCATGTGGTGCGCAAGATTGGCGTCGATGGCCAGGTCAGCACGCTGGTGGGCAAACCCTGGGGCCAGGGATTTGCGGCAGGAGACCTGCCCGGCCTCATCGACGAGCCCTGGGGCCTTGCCGTGCGCGACACCACACTCTTCATCTCCACGTCCAACGCCGTGGCGGCCGTCAAACTGCCCTGACCATGTGGCTGCGGCCCCTGAGGCACCGAAGGGGCCAAGGTGCAAGGCCCTTTGGTGCCTTGCAGTCGGCATGGCGGGTGGGCGCTGCAAAAAAGCAGTTCCACGAATCAGTGTCGGCCCTGGCGCCCGTTGGTATTGCGTTGGCCGCTATAAAAAACAAAGCACTTCAACACCTGCTGGATGCCTGACGGATTCAGGCCCGACAACGCTTCAGGCCGACAGCGCCTGCTCGACCGCCAGTTTGGCTTCTTCCAGACTGCTGAAAAACCGTGTGGGCTGGGGCATGGCCTTGGGCAGATGGGGTGGCGCCGGCCACAGGCGCTCATCCATCCAGACCGCCGTCCAGCCGCCAATGTCCTTGCGCTTGATGGAGCAAAGTGCTTGTCCATCCATCATGGCTGTCCAGGTGGTCGGCGGGTTGTGGTCCCAGGTGACGTGTGTCATGGCGCCCTCTCGCGGTTGCTGGGCCATTGTAGGAAGCCTGCGCCGAATTGGGCAACGGCATTCACCCACCCCACCCTGGCGGCGGAATTGCGAAGTCGCGGAACGACAGCAGGCGCCCACATGGCGCCCGTGTTCGTCAGCCAGCGGCCATCGCGCGTCGTGCAGCTTGGGCCACGCTGGAAGCGTCTACGCCAAAAAATTGGCGCAGTGCAGCGCGCGTGTCGCTGCGTCCAAATCCGTCCGTGCCCAGGGTCACATACTTGCGGCCCTCGGGGACAAGCGCCCGCACCGTCTCGGGCACGGCGCGCACGTAGTCGGTGGCTGCAATCACAGGCCCGCGTGTTGGGGCCAGCTGCTGTGTCAGCCATGCGGATGCAGGCGCGGATTCGCCCGCCAGCCAACGCTGCTCGCACGCCACACCATCGCGCGCCAGCTCGCTCCAACTGGTCACGCTGAGCACGGTTACTTCCACGCCTTCTGCGGCCAGCAGTTCGGCGGCCTTGACCACCTCGGTCAGGATGGCGCCAGAGCCCATCAGGGTGACGGATTTGGATGAAATCGTGCTCTCGCGCTTATCTATCAAGCGCGAGTAGCTCTTAAAAACATAGCAACCACGCAACACACCTTCTGCTGCACCGGCGGGCAGGTCGGGCTGGGCGTAGTTCTCGTTCATCAGTGTCACGTAGTAGAAGACGTCGCGCTGCTCGGTCACCATTTCGCGCATGCCAGCATCGATGATCACGGCCATCTCGCCTGCGTAGGCCGGGTCGTAGGCCTTGCAGTTGGGGATGGTGGCGGCCACCAGGTGGCTCGATCCATCCTGGTGCTGCAGCCCCTCGCCGCCCAGCGTGGTGCGGCCCGAGGTGGCGCCCAGCAGGAAGCCGCGCGCGCGCTGGTCGGCAGCCGCCCAGATGGCGTCGCCCACCCGCTGGAAGCCAAACATGGAGTAGTAGATGTAGAACGGCAGCATGGCCAGGCCGTGCACGCTGTAGCTGGTGGCCGCGGCCGTCCAACTGGCGATGGCACCTGCCTCGCTGATGCCTTCTTCCAGAATCTGGCCGTCCAGCGCCTCGCGGTAGCTCAGCACCGATCCGATGTCTTCGGGCGCGTAACGCTGGCCCACGCTGCTGTAGATGCCCACCTGCTTGAACAGGTTGGCCATGCCAAAGGTGCGCGCCTCGTCGGCCACGATGGGTACGATGCGCGGGCCCAGCGTGGCGTCCTTGAGCAAGGTGCCCAGCATGCGCACGAAGGCCATGGTGGTGCTCATCTCCTTGCCATCGGCCTGCAGCGCGAACTGGGCGTAGCTGTCGATGGCAGGCACGGGCAGCGCCGCGCAGGTGGTCTCTCGGCGCGGCAGGTAGCCGCCCAGCGCGTCGCGGTGGCTGCGCAGGTAGCGCATCTCGGGGCTGTCTTCGGCAGGTTTGAAGAAGGCGAGGCTCGTAGCCTGCTCGTCAGACAGCGGCAGGTTGAAGCGGTTGCGGAACTCGATGAGGTCCGTCTCGTCCAGCTTCTTCTGGCTGTGCGTGGTCATCTTGCCCTGGCCGGCCGTGCCCATGCCGTAGCCCTTCTTGGTGTGCGCCAAGATCACCGTGGGCTGGCCCTTGTGGGCGCTGGCTGCAGCGTAGGCGGCGTGGATCTTTACCAGGTCGTGCCCACCGCGCTTCAAGCGATCAATCTGCTCGTCCGTCATGCCCTGGGCCAGTGCCGCTAGCTCGGGGTTCTGGCCGAAGAAGTTGTCGCGGTTGAAGCGGCCGTCCTTGGCAGCAAAGGTCTGCATCTGGCCGTCCACCGTGCCTTCGAGCGTGCGCACCAGCGCGCCGGTCAGGTCGCGGGCGAACAGGCCGTCCCAGTCGCTGCCCCACACGAGCTTGACCACGTTCCAGCCCGCACCCGCGAACAGGCGCTCCAGCTCGTCGATGATGCGGCCGTTGCCGCGCACCGGGCCGTCCAGGCGCTGCAGGTTGCAGTTGACTACCCACACCAGGTTGTCGAGACCCTCGCGCGCAGCCAGGGTCAGGGCGCTCATGCTTTCGGGCTCGTCCATCTCGCCATCGCCGAACACGCCCCACACCTTGCGCTGGCTGCAGTCGAGCAAATTGCGGTGCGTGAGGTAGCGCATGAAACGCGCGTGGTAGATGCTGCTGATGGGGCCGATGCCCATGGAGCCGGTGGGGAACTGCCAGAAGTCCGGCATCAGCCACGGGTGTGGGTAGCTCGAAAGGCCTTGTGCGCCCGCAGCCGGAGCGGTCAGCTCCTGGCGGTAATGCATGAGATCTTTTTCGGACAAACGCCCTTCGAGGAATGCGCGGGCATACACGCCCGGCGCGCTGTGGGGCTGGAAGAACACCAGGTCGCCCCGGTGCTGGCCTTCACCCACACCCTCACGTGCACGGAAGAAATGGTTAAAGCCGCTCTCGAACAAGTCGGCCGCGCTCGCATAACTGGCGATGTGGCCACCCAGTTCGCCATACGCCTGGTTCGCGCGCACCACCATGGCCAGCGCGTTCCAGCGCACGATGGAGGCCACGCGCTCTTCGACGGCCAAGTCGCCGGGGAACACGGGCTGGTCCTGTACCGCCACAGTGTTCACGTACGGCGTGTTCAGGTCGGGCTGCCAGCCAATCCGCTGTGCGCGCGCCACCCGCACCAGCTCTTGCAGCATGTGCCGCGCCCGCTCGGGGCCTTCGGTGGCGACCAGGGCCAGAAAGGCGTCGCGCCATTCGGCGGTCTCCTGGGGGTCAGTGTCGGCCAGGGCATCCTGGGTATGGAGCAGATGGGAAGGCAAGGGGGCATTCATAGGAGCACACTCTAGAGGGATTTGCAAAAAATGTGATGCCGAATCGCGAAAATTGGCCATCTATAGCAGCACAATATTCCACCAAAACCCAATATTGCAGCACATGAAGCTTGACACCACCGATCTGCGCATACTGGCCGAACTGCAGGCCGATGGCTCGCTCTCCAACGTGGAGCTGGCCCGGCGCGTGCATCTCTCGCCGTCTCCCTGCCTGGCACGCGTGAAGGCACTGGAGACCGAGGGTGTCATCGCCCGTTATGTAGCGCTGGCCAACGCCGCCGCACTGGGGCTGGGACTGAACGTGTTCATCAGCATCAGCCTGAAAAGCCAGAGCAAGGAAGCGCTGGCCGACTTTGAACAACGGATTGCCGAGCACGATGAGGTGATGGAGTGCTACCTGATGAGCGGCGACTCCGACTACCTCATCCGCGTGGCACTACCCGACATTGCGGCGCTGGAGCGCTTCATCGTCGAACAGCTTTCCCCCATTCCAGGGCTGGAGAAGATCCGCTCCAGCTTCGCGCTCAAGCAGGTGCGTTACAAGACGGCGCTGCCGCTGCCGCAGTCTTCCCCGTAGTGGGCTCGGCCTTGAAATCCAGCGCCTGCACCAGGTCCAGTGCCTGGCCAATATCGGCCAGCAGGTCATCCAGGTCCTCCAGGCCAACCGACAGGCGCACCAGCCCTTCGGCAATGCCATGGGCGGCACGCTGCTCGGGCGTGTAGGTGGAATGAGTCATGCTGGCCGGGTGCTGGGCCAGCGTCTCGGCATCGCCCAGGCTCACGGCGCGGGTGACGAGCTGCAACGCGTCCATGAAGCGCACGCCCGCCTGCAGGCCACCACGCAGCTCAAAAGCGATCATCCCGCCCATCTGGCGCATCTGCTGCTTTGCCAGCGCGTGCTGGGCAAAGCTGGGCAGGCCGGGGTAGTGCACGGCCGCCGCAGCCGGGTGGGCGGCGATGAACTCGGCCACTTTCTGAGCGCTCTGGCAGTGGCGGTCCATGCGCAGCGCCAGCGTCTTGAGGCCACGCATCACAAGGTGCGCGTCCTGCGCCGACATCACCGCGCCGGTCATGTCTTTAAGACCATACAGGCGCACACGCTGGGCCAGTTCTGCATCGGCAAACACGGCCGCGCCTGCGGTCAGGTCACCATGGCCACCGAGGTACTTCGTCATGGAATGCACGCTCACATCGGCACCCAACAGCAGGGGCTGCTGCAGGTAAGGCGTGCAGTAGGTGTTGTCCACCACCACCTTGGCGCCCTGGGCGTGGGCCAGGGCCGAAACGGCGGCAATGTCCACCAGCCGCATGTTGGGGTTGGCCGGGGTTTCCAGGTAGACCACGCGGGTCTTCTGGCTCAGCGCGGCGGCCACGTGGGCCGGGTCGGTCATGTCCACATGGCGCACGCTCACGCCAAAGCGGCCCAGCCCGTGGTGCAAAAACGAGAAGGTGCAGCCATACAGCGTAAGGTCGGCCAGGATTTCATCGCCCGGCTCCAGCATGGACCACAGCGTGGCCGTGATGGCCCCCATGCCCGAGCCGAACACCACGGCGCCTGCGCCCTGCTCCAGGCTGGCCAGGCGCCCCTCCAGCAGCGCCAGCGTGGGGTTGGCGATGCGGGTGTAGAAGTAGCCGGGCTCCTCGCCTGCAAAGCAGCGCGCGCCATAGGCCACATCGGGGAAGGCAAAGGTGGCCGAGGTGTGGATGGGCGGCACCAGTGCGCCCTGGTGGTCGGCCGGGTTGTAGCCGTGGTGGATGGCGCGGGTGCTGAAGCCGGTGGCGGATGTGCGGGTCATGGTGGTCTCCTTGGAATAGAGAGATTCTTCAACCCATCAACGGGTAAGTTTTCGCCTTATTTGCCCTTCATACGATCAAAGAAGGCAAAATTTGCCTTAAATCGCCCAATCTGCAGGACACACTGCCATGCACCCTCATCCGCTCGACCCCGTGGACCGCACGATCCTCAACGCCCTGCAACGCGATGGTCGCGCCACCGTGGGCGATCTGGCCGAAGCGGTTTCGCTGTCCACCTCCCCGTGCTGGAGGCGCGTGCGCGCGCTGGAGGATGCGGGCGTGATTGCGGGCTACCACGCCCATCTGCACCGCCAGCGTGTGGGCTGGGGCGTGCTGGGCTTTGTGCAGCTGGCGCTGCACGACCACACGGCTGACACCACATCGGCCCTGGAGCGCGAGGTCATGGCGATGCCCCAGGTGTTGTCGTGCCACAACCTTTCGGGCCGCTACGACTACCAGCTGGAGGTGGTGGCGGCCGACCTCGCATCGTTTGCCGACTATGTGCGCACCCATGTGCGCAGCCTGCCCGGCGTGCGTGAGATTTCCACGAGCTTCTCGCTCAAGGAGGTCAAGCGCACCATGGCACTGCCGCTGTAGCCGCCGCGCAGCAACCACTCACATCCTTCACCGTTGCGGGAGCTGCAACTCGCTGGTTGCCACGCGCTTGCGCAGATCACGGAGCAGCGCTTTCGCGCGCGCCTGGTTCGCAGGCCCCATCCGCACCAGAATTTTTTGCCCGCTGGTGAGCGATTCGAGTGCCGGGTCCACAAACTCATAGCGCACCCACGGGCGCAGGTTGGGCACATCGGTGTTGACGGGCGTGAGCTTCACGCGCAGCGGGCTTTTGGGTTCGGGCGCCAGCAGCAAGTGGTCCAGTACGGCCACCAGGCGGTCGTTGAAGTAGCGCTTGGGGTAGCCCAGCTCTTCATACGCCTGCTGGAACAGCGGGTACAGCCGCGCATACAAGGCCACGGCAGGCTCCAGGGGCACGGCTTCTGCAAAAGTCAAAAAGGCGCTGTAGCGGGCCGCATTGGTGGTGGCAATCGTGGTGGGGGCATCGCCCTCGCCGTCTACCACAAAGCGCTGCGGCATGGGCTGTACCGGCCACATGCGCGACGGGGCCTGGGCGCGGCCCAGGTTGTCTACCGTGGCCACCACGCTGCGGACAAAACCTTCGGTCAACAAGAACGACGCGACCTTGTCGCTGCCCAGCAATTCGGCCAGCAACTCCGCCACTCGCTTGTCGGATTCAGCCAATGCGGGCAAGGCGGTGTCTGCCGGGGCCAGCGCATCCACAGGGTTCTGGGGACCCGATGCCTCGGGCATGGGCGGTGGGGCCACGGGCGCTTCGGGTGCGCTGGCCACGGGGGGCGGCGCACCCGGGGCCTCCACCGGGCGCAGCCAGAACCACCAGGCGGCTCCAGCGCCGACCGCACAGGCCAGCACGGCGGCAATGATCCACGGTGTGGAGGATGCGCGCGGTGGCACGGGGCGGAACTCGGCGGTTTCGTTTTCAGGCATCGGATCTCCTTCAAGACGGGAACAACCCTTGTCCGAGTGGCTGCGGCGCAGGGCGTTCCCTACCAATCCCCCTTGGGGATCTGCTTGATTGGAAACCTGCTGGATGAGGCGCCGGTAACGCGATGTAGACCGCGCCCCGGAACCCCGCGACTAAAACGCCGTTGGCGTTGTCGACAGCGACTCCAGCCACGCCACCGTGGCCGCCAGCTCAGAAGGTCGGATCTCGTGCGCGCTGGGGAACTCGTGGTACGTCACCGTCACCGGCAGCGGCGCCATGTGGTGCGCAATGGCCTGCGCGTGGGCCAGGGGGATCACGTTGTCGTGCGTGCCGTGGCTCAGCCACAGCCGTTTGCCCCGCAGCGCGTCGGCGGGCGCACTCAAAGGCACCACCTGCTGCAGCAGCCGGCTGTGCCACACCAGCGCGGCCTGCATCAGCGCGGGCCGGGTCAGCAGCAGCGACAGCGCCATGATGCCGCCCTGGCTGAAGCCGCCCACCACCACGCGCTCGGGCGGAATGCCCAGTTGCTCGGCGGCAGACTCGACCGCCTGGGCTACCAGGGCTCGGCTTTGCGCTTCCTGCTCTTCGTTGATGGTGCGCTCGCCACCGGGCTCGATGGAAAAATCAAACCACGCGTGCGCGCCCGGCCCCATGCGAAACGGTGCGCGCAGGCTGAGCACGTGGAACCGATCCGGGATCTGCGGCGCCAGGCTGAACAGGTCCTGCTCGTTGCTGCCCACGCCGTGCATCAGCACCAGCAGCCAGGGGCGGGGGGTGGTGGAAGCAGCGGGTCGCTGCAAAAATGTGAGCGGTAGATTGAGCATAGACAAGCGCCAGCGGCATTTTTAGCTAAAAAACTTACTTAAACCGCCCGTCCTGCGACAGGCTCCAGGGCAAAAGCATCCATCGACAGCATGCTGTACATCACCTCGCGGCTCAAGTAGTTTGCGTGCAGATCGTCGCCCGCCGCGCCCAGCGCGAAGAAGATGGGCAAGAAATGGTCTTCGGTCGGGTGGGCGCGGCTGGCATGGGGGGCCTGGGTACGGTAGTTGAGCAGCGCGGCCATGTCGCCACGGGCCAGCGCATCCTCGATCCAGCGGCTGAATTCCAGCACGTAGGGCGCGGGCGCACGCTCGCCGCCAAAGAATTCGGCCAGGTTGTGCGTCATGCTGCCGGACCCCACCACCAGCACGCCCTGGCTGCGCAGGCTGCGTAGCGCGGCACCCAGTGCATACACATCGGCCGGGCCAGCGCCCACGGGCAGAGCCACCTGCACCACGGGCACATCGGCCTGCGGGAACAAATGCATCAGCGGCACCCAGGCGCCATGGTCAAAGGGGCGCGCGGCATCGCCCTTTGCGGCCACACCGGCGGCCTGCAGCAAGCCCAGCACCTCTTGCGCCAGCGCAGGCGAGCCTGAGGCGGGATATTGCAGCTGGTACAGCGCGGGCGGGAAACCGCCAAAGTCGTGCCACGTGGCGGGCTGCGGGCCGGTCATGACCTGGGCAGAACGCGCCATCCAGTGCGGCGACATGATGACCACACCCCGCAGGCCAGGATACTGCGCCTTGAGGCTTTCACCCCACTGCGTGAGCGCGGGGCCGGTGGTGCCAGCATCGATGGCAAACAGCGGCGCGCCGTGCGATACGAACAAGGCGGGAACCACAGCGGGCGCAGTGAGAGGGGCTTGGGCAAAGGCAGTCATGGCAATTCCATCCGTGAATGCAATGAATGTAGGACTGATAGCACCTGATACCAAGCCCTGCTGGCCGGACAGATTGTTCTACAAGTGATACCAATGCGCCATGGACGATGGCCGTGGAGATACCCACCACACAGGGAGCCCCGGTTCAAGACCCGTCGCGCACCCTGCCCCGCAGTGCCTTGGTCTCGCTGCGCTGGGTCTTGCCCTCCAGCCGCCGCTGTTTCGACCCGTAGGTGGGTTTGGTGGCGCGCCGCACCCGGGGCGGCACAGCCACAGTGTTGACCAGCGCGTTCAGCCGCGCGAGCGCATCGGTGCGGTTTTGCTCCTGGCTGCGGTACTGCTGGGCCTTGATGACCACCACACCCTCTTGCGTGATGCGCGTGTCGCGCAGGGCCAGCAGGCGCTCTTTCACGTCCTCGGGCAGCGACGATGCTGCCACGTCAAAGCGCAGGTGGACGGCGCTTGATACCTTGTTGACGTTCTGCCCACCCGCGCCCTGGGCGCGCATGGCGGTGATCTCCACCTCGTCCTCAGACACCTGCAGGGGCAATGGGGGATTCATTTATCTATCTACCCCCTTGCCCGCCCCGCGTCAGGCCGCAGGTTGTTGGGCCAGCAACTGCGCCAGGCCGTCAATCGCCAGGCCATAGCCCAGCACGCCAAAGCCACACATCACCGCCTTGGCGGCTGCCGCCATGTACGAATGGTGGCGAAACGCCTCGCGCGCATGCACATTGCTGATATGCAGCTCAATCAGCGTGATGCCCGTGCCCTTGGTGGCATCGTGCAACGCGATGCTGGTGTGGGTGTAGGCCCCGGCGTTGATCACCACGCCTGCCAGCTCGCCCGCTGCGTGCAGGCGGCCTGCCTCGTGAATCCAGTCCACCAGTGCGCCTTCGTGGTTGCTTTGGTGAAAGCGCAGCGCAAAACCATGGCGCTCGCACGCATCGGCGCACAGCTTTTCGACATCGGCCAGCGTGGCCGCTCCATACACAGCGGGCTCGCGCGTGCCCAGCAGGTTCAGGTTGGGGCCATTCAGGACAAAAACGGTTTTTTTCTTCACAGACATGCGGCACTCCGGGGGCGTTGCGCCTGCCACGCTGGCAGGCCAGAGTGCGCGATTATGCGGCGCCCCGCGCGCACCGTGCGCGCGCCAAAATTCCCGCGTCAAAAGAAAAGCGGCCCCGAAGGGCCGCTGTAAAAGGCAGCCTGTGCAAAGACGCTGCCTGTGAGCGACTGGCGCCCAAGAGGTTGGTTACACAACGCGGCAACCCGGTCAGGCTGCCAGCGGATCAGACCAGGGATCAACGATCCCAGCGGCCGTGGCCATACCCATGGCCATATCCGTGGTGGCGGTGGTGCCGATGGTGGCGGTAGCCGCGATCACCGTAGTACACGACCGGGGGCGGTGCGTAATACGCGGGGGGAGGCGCGTAGTACACGGGCCGAGGGGGCGCGTAATAAACGGGCGGGGGCGGTGCCACATACACCGGGGCGGGGGCGTAGTAGCCATTGCTGGCCCCCACCACCACGCCAGGCACGCCAATGCCAACCGACCAATTTACGTCGCGGGCCTGGGCTGCGCCCGTGCCGGCCAGCAATGCCAGCGCCACGCCAGCCGAAGCGGCCATGGCATAGATAGAACGGGTTTTCGTCATGGAAATCTCCTGTTTGAGCGAGGGCAGCCAGCCAAATGGACTCACCTCACCGGTACATAACGCACCAAGTAGGCAAAAGGATGGCACAAAATCGTCTTTACGTTGTGTCTGGACGTATACGCGCCTGTTTCTATGCGTAAACCATCACGAAACCGGCGCCTAAAATGGCTGTATGAGCACCCCCTCCCCCGCCAATACCGCCGCCACTGCAACTTCTGCGGCCCCTGAAACCGTCAAGCCCAGCAACTTTTTGCGCCAGATCATCGAGCATGACCTGGAAAAAGGCACCTATACCAACCGCCGCTGGGCAGGCACCCCCGGCGACGCCGCCCACCACGCCCAGGGCGAGCCCGACCCCGCCAAGATCCGCACCCGCTTCCCGCCCGAGCCCAACGGCTACCTGCACGTGGGCCATGCCAAGAGCATCTGCATCAACTTTGGCCTGGCGCGCGACTACGGCGGCATCTGCCACCTGCGCTTTGACGACACCAACCCCGAAAAAGAAGACACCGAATACGTCAACAGCATCATCGACGCGGTGAAATGGCTGGGCTTTGACTGGAACGGCGCACCCGACGCCGCTCCCTACCAGGCCAGCGACTACTTCGACTTCATGTACCGCGCCGCCGAGTACCTGATCGAAGCCGGCCATGCCTACGTGGACGAACAGACGGTGGAGCAGATCCGCATCAACCGGGGCGACTTCAGCAAGCCCGGCGTGGACAGCCCCTTCCGCAGCCGCACCCCGGCCGAAAACCTGGCCAAGTTCCGCGAAATGCGCGACGGCCAGCACGAAGATGGCTCCATGGTGCTGCGCGCCAAGATCGACATGGCCAGCCCCAACATCAACATGCGCGACCCGGCCATCTACCGCATCCGCCGCGCCACCCACCACAACACGGGCGACACCTGGTGCATCTACCCCATGTACACCTACGCGCACCCCATCGAGGACGCGCTGGAGCAGATCACCCACAGCCTGTGCACGCTGGAGTTTGAAGACCAGCGCCCCTTCTACGACTGGCTGCTGGAGCGCTTGACCGAAGGCGGCCTCCTGGCCAGCCCGCCCCCCCGCCAGTACGAATTTGCGCGCCTGAACCTCACCTACGTCATCACCAGCAAACGCAAGCTCGCCCAGCTGGTGTACGACCACAAGGTCAGCGGCTGGGACGACCCCCGCATGCCCACCATCGTGGGCCTGCGCCGCCGTGGCTACACGCCCGCCTCCATCCAGACCTTTGCCGAACGCATCGGCGTGACCAAATCCGACAGCTGGATCGACTACAGCACCCTGGAAGGCTGCCTGCGCGAAGACCTGGAGCTGAAAGCCCACCGCGGCATGGCCGTGCTCAACCCCGTCAAGCTGGTGCTGACCAACTGGGACGACGTGATGGGCGCAGGCCACCTGGAGCCCTGCAGCCTGCCCGCCCTGCCCCACCCACCCGAAGGCGTGGAAAGCCCCGTGCGCCACTTCACCATCGGCAAAGAAGTCTGGATCGAGCGCGAAGACTTTGAAGAAGTGCCCCCCAAAGGCTACAAGCGACTCTTCCCCGGCAACAAGGTGCGCCTGAAGGGCGGCTACGTCATCGAATGCACCGGCTGCACCAAGGATGCTGACGGAGTCATCACCGAAGTGCTGGCCACCGTGGTGCCCGACACCAAGAGCGGCACCCCCGGCGCCGACAGCGTGAAGGTGAAAGCCGCCATCACCTGGGTGGGCGTGGCCGACGGCGTGAATGCCGAAGTGCGCATGTACGACCGCCTGTTCCTGGACGCCCACCCCGACGCGGGCGGCAAGGACTTCATCGAAAGCCTGAACCCGAACAGCCTGAAGGTGGTGACCGCCATCGTGGAGCCGTCACTGGCCAATGCCAAGCCAGATGACAAGTTCCAGTTTGAGCGGCATGGGTACTTTGTGGCGGATCGTATTGACCACAAGGTAGGGAAGCCGGTGTTCAACTTGGCGGTGGGGTTGAAGGATTCGTGGGGGAAGTGATTACCTCCTGATTGGAAAGAAGGCCAGCAAATTTCTATATTTGCTGGCCGTTTTCTTTTGGACTGATGACAGCTTTCGATGCGAAACGACCTGTCACAGTGCAATATGGATCTGTCATTTGCTGCCGTTTAGTCAAAATCCCCGCCTTCAGATGAGAATTTTCTGCGTCGAACACTTCGCATCTCAAGGGGTAGGACATCAGCTACCCAGTAGCTTGGTGTGAAAACACAGTCTGCGACTTTGGGCGGAATGGCGAATGATGCTGCTGTGCAAGCTGCAGCTTGAAAAGCGAGGAAAACAACATGCTGCTAACCGATATCACCGTCGAGCACACCCTGGTGTCCAAAAAGAATGGCGTTCGTCAGACCTTCTTACTGCATCCGTTTACCGATACACAGCGAGATTCACTCGGTAAATTTGAGATCGTTCGCGACATCAGCCAGCCAGGATTCAAAGACGTTAAACGTTCAACCTTCGTGACGTTTCAACAACTGGCAGAGTTGTATGCAAAAGGTGCGCTCGAAGAATTCGGGTTTTCCGTTCGCATGTGTCCGGGTCAGGGCACGTACCCCGCCAAGAATCCAGCAAAAAAGATACTGCCAACCAGCATCAGGCCGGGCTCACCGTTCGACGTGGCTGTTCAAAAGGTGGATATTTCAAAACCGGCTACTCGCGAATTGAGAACCGCCTTGCTTCGCACCAACGTCACCCTTCAAGGGTGATGACGCTGATGGAAAGGAAAGTCCTTGTGAACTCATCCGTTGCCCATGCTGAACTCATCGCCACTTTCCAGCGGGCGCAGGCAGATGCCGCTCACAAGCTCGGATTGATCAAAGCTGCGGCGAACAAGGGGCCCAAGGCAGTCCAAGCCGCCACGGAAACGGCTGCAAAGGCCGCAAAACGCAGGGACTCGTATGCAAAAGCTGGACAACCTGGGGGTGAGCCTCAAGGATTGATGGTGGCCCAGCCTAGGGACCGGCACCGGCCAGTAGCCACCGACTACACCTGGCCGCCAGAGACAGATAAGTGCTAGAGACCAATTGCATGATCCATGCAAACCGCCCATAGTCTCCCACGGGGTGCAGAGCGAAACCTGCGATCGGTCGGCAAAGCACCCACAACACGCGACACACCGGGCAGAGATCGAGCTACCGCGCCGCAAGCGCCACGCCATTTGCGATAGAGACACCGCCATGCTCCCTTCCTCACCCCTGCCGCTCACTTTCACCCCCACCTTCGCCCACATACCGCCCGGCCCGCTGGCAGGCCCCTTGCAGTTGCTGCCCATCAACGCCGCCGCAGTGGCAGTCCACACCGCCGATGGCGCGCATGTGGGCTCGCTCAAGCTGGTTGGCGGGGTGTGGAAGTTCAAGGCCATGGGCTACGACGCTGCGGGCCGCATGGAGCCGGGCCATGGGCCGCTGACGGAACAGCACAACATGGCATTCGCCACGCTGGATGCGGCCGAGGTGAGTGCGCGGTTGCTGGGCGCGTTGGGAAGCAATCCGTAAGAAGCACTCGCACTCATGCATCAAACCCTTTTTTGCTTTCAATTTGATAGCAGAAAAGGCAATACCATCAGGCGGAAACGGCCCATTTCGCCTCTATTTCCGCTCCACCAACGCCCGCAACGGCTGCCCGCCCGTGGAGAGCTGAAACACCAGCCCCATGGCCTGCACCTGCCAGCCTTGTTTGGCAACCGTGGGGGTGATCTGGAAACCCGCCATCACGCAATCGGTCGTGCGCACCTCGCCTGCTTCGGGGGGGCTGCCCAGCATCTGGGTGTAGGTCTGCGGCGGTTGCTGCGTCGGAGCTTGTTGCGGCTGCGCCGCCTGCCCCTCTTTCACCAGCACCAGGTACGCCCTTTCGCGCGCCATGGGGGCGGCGGGGTCGGCGCCGTCGGGGCGCAGGGTGAGGGGGAAGTCGGGCACGGGGGTGGCCGGGTCAAACACCTGCTGGGGCGTGAATTCGGCCTTGGTGGGTGCGCCGTTGCTTTGGGCCCAGTGCAGGCGCAGGTAGGGTGGGGGTTCCTGGGCGGACCACATCAGGTGCACGTCGTTGCCGTGGGTGCAGTAGCTGGGGTGAGCCACGGGGTGGGGGTGCGTGGGCCATCGGCCGCCGCCGTGGCGCTGCTCCACGCGCAGCAGGCGGTTGTCGGGGGTGCCCAGCAGTGACTGGGTGTAGATGAGCCCCACGCCGGGCAGGTGGTAGCGCTGCACGGGCTGCACGGTGTGGGCCAGCGGGGGGTTGCTGGCGGGCAGCTCCCGGCGCTGGGCCACGTCGCGTGCTGCGGTTTGCAGGGCGCTTTGCGCGAGCAGGCTGGCGTAGATGGGCACGGCGGCAATGGCCAGGCCGGTAAGGCCCAGCACCAGGCTTTCAGCGCGCGAGAGTGCGGGCCGCACCCAGCGCCCGGCCAGCACATGGCCGCCAAACCACACCACCGGCCCCAGGGTGTAGAGCGACAGCACAAACACGCCCAGCGCAGCGGGCCCGCCCACGGCGCGTGCGGGCAGCAGCACCGTCGCCACTGCCAGCAGCGCGGCCAGCACCGACACCAGGCGCACCGCCAGCCAGCTGCCCACGCGGCGGCTGGACTTGAAGTAGCGGCTCTCCAGCCACAGCAGCGCCACCACCAGGGCCAGCAGCCCGGCGGCCATGCGCCACCAGGCCTGCTGCTCGGCGGCGGGCATGCGGGCGAAGGTATCCAGCATCTGGGGCCAGTCCATGGGCGTTGTTTCCTTTTAGAGCGACTAACAAAACTCTTCTGGCGTCGTTGCCGCGTCTTGTTGTATTGCGCGTACTGCCTGCGACGCAGCGTCTAGCCAGAACCGCTTCGCTGAGCTTTGTTAGCCGCTCTAAATGCGGGGGGTAGGTGGGCTTGAGCTTTGGCGCCTCAGCGCCATTTGCTTCTATTTTTATAGCTATCAGTGCTTATCCTTCAAGCGGTAGAGGCCAATTTGACTCAAAAAAAAAACGACACAGGTTTACTGCACCCCACACACAAACTCCACCGCCGCGCACACCGCCGCCACCTGCGCCGCGATGCACTGCTCGGGCGTGGCGCGGGGGCTGTCGGGGTAGACCTCGGTGGTGGTGGTGTAGCGCGCACCCGTGACGCTCGCGCACAGGCCCCAGGCCTTGAATTCGTAGCGGATCACGCCGGGGGCCACCACCGGCGAGCCGATGATTTCGTTCTTGTCGTCCGCAGGCGCAATGTGCGTAACGCGGCCCACGGCCTCGATGATGGCCTGCTGGAAGGCGGGCTGCGGGTTCTCGGTGTCGTCCACCAGGTAGAAGCCGTCGGGGATGCTGCCGGGCTCGAACACCTTGCCGTCGCGCGCGGCCACGGCGGGGCGGTATTCGGATTCGTCGGTGTCGGTGGTTTCATGCAGATCGATGTGGGCAGTGAACTGACCATATTGGCCTTGGTGCTGCGCCACCAGCCGCATGAGGGCGAGGGATTCCTGCGCGGAGGAGCCTTCTTTGAACGAGCGGTTGGGGTCGATGGCGTCAAAGTTCCAGCGCTGAAACCGTTCGTAGGCCCAGGGGCTGACGCAGGGCACCACCAGCAGGTTGGCACGGCCTGCAAAGCGTTCGGCCTGGGTATCTACAAAACGCAGTGCGCCGTGCACGCCGCTGGTTTCGTAGCCGTGCACGCCGCCGGTGACGAGCACGCTGGGCAGGCCGGGTTGCCAGTTGCGGCTGCGGATGGCGCGCAGCGGAAAGCGCTCGGCCGGGTGCTGGTCGTTGGCATACACCACGTCGCCATACAGCTCCACATCAAACCGGCCCCGCAGTGCCTCGATGGCGGTGAGCACGTCGTCGGCGTAGCTGCGCTGGCGCACCTGGCGCGTGCGCCACTGGTCGCGCTCTGCGGCGCCCCAGGGCTGGCCGGGCGTGCCGATGGGATAGGTGTGGGTTTCTGGCATGGGTGCGTGGGTGCGTAGATATTGGATGGGTTGCCCAGGCAGAACCTGGGGAGGTGCAGGGCATTCATAGAATACCGCGATGCCCTTCCCCCTGATCCGGCCCCTGCGGCTGGCCACCTCGTCCCTGGTTCTGCTGCTCTGCGCCCTGGTCGCCCACGCACAGAATGCCCCTCCACCCGCCGCTACCCCGGCAACTCGCCCAGCGGGCAGTGACCCGGCAGACGGCACCACACCGCCACCGGGGGCCGCTGCAGCCTCTGCCCCCACCGGGGCGGATGCCGCCCTGCTGTCGCGCGATGCCCGGCGCATTTATGAGCTGTCGCGCGACAAGCTGGTGCAGATCCGCACGCTGCTGCGCAATGCCAACACGCAGGCGTCGATTGGCTCGGGTTTTTTTGTGTCGGCCGATGGCCTTATCGTCACCAACTTCCACGTGGCCAGCCAGCTGGCGCTGGAGCCCGAGCGCTACCGGGGCGTGTACGTGACGATGGAGGGGCAGGAGGGCGAGGTGGAGCTGCTGGCGTTTGACGTGCAGCGCGACCTGGCCGTGCTGCGCGCCAAGGGCCGCACGGCCGCTGCGCCGGTGCTGGGCTTTCGGCCCGCCGACGAGGCGCTGGCACAGGGCGAGCGCATCTACTCGCTGGGCAACCCGCTCGATATCGGCTTTGCCGTGACCGAGGGCACCTACAACGGGCTGGTCAAGCGCAGCTTTTACCCACGCATCTTTTTTGGCGGCACGCTCAACCCAGGCATGAGCGGCGGCCCGGCGGTGGACGACGCAGGCCGCGTGCTGGGCGTGAACGTGGCCAAGCGGCTCGACGGCGAGCAGGTCAGCTTTCTGATCCCGGCCGAGTTTGCGCAGGCGCTGGTGCAGCGTGCGGCCAACGCCCAGCCCATCACCCAGGCCGCGCATGCCGAGATGACGCGACAACTGATGGAGCACCAGCAGCTTCTGACAGACCGGTTCCTGAAAGCGCCGTTTCGCGAACAGCGCCACGGCAACTACCGCGTGCCCGTACCCGACGACGCGCTGGCGCGGTGCTGGGGATCGGGGCGCGACCCGGCGTTTCCGGGCCTGAACCTGGAGCGCACGCAATGCCGGGCCGACAGCGATGTGGTGGCGGGTGAATTCAACACCGGCGCAGTGCGCCTGAGCTATGAGGCCTACAACGCCCCCACCCTGGGCGCTGCACGGTTCGCCCGGATGTTTTCCCAGAGCTTTGCCAACGAACAGCTGCAACGGCGCGGCAACCGCCACCAGACAGCCGCAGAGTGCACCGAGCGCTTTGTGGACCCCGGCAGCCTGCCGCTGCGCGCGGTGGTCTGCCTGTCGGCCTACCGCAAGCTGCCCGGTCTGTACAACATGACTGTTCTGGCCGCGTCCATCAACCAGCCTACGCAAGGCGTGCTGGGCCGCCTGGACGTGCAGGGCATCGCCTTTGACAACGGCATGAAGCTGGCCAGCCACTACCTCAAGGCCTTCCGCTGGGAGGCCGCACCATGAGCACGATGCCGACCACCCTGGGGCTTATCGAAGCCTTTGACCGCCACGGCGCGTTGCTGGCGCGCGCGCCTATCACGCGCTGGCCCGTGACGGTGGGCCGGGCGCTGGACTGCGACCTGGTGCTGGACGACCCGTTTGTGGCGCCCCGGCACCTGCGCATCGACCGCGCGGTGAACGAGCCACGCACCGTGCAGATCGAGGTGCTGGAGACGCGCAATGGCGCACGCCTGCAGCGCAAGCAGCACGGCCCGGGCGAGCACTTTGACTGGCCCGACGCCACGCCCATCGACCTGGGCCACACCCACATCACGCTGCGCCTGGCCGATGCGCCGATTGCCGACGAGCAGCCGCTGCCGCAGTTTCCGTGGCGCACGGTGGGGACCACGGCGGCGCTGGTGGCGCTGGTGCTGCTGGTGGGGCTGGGGGAGTCGTGGCTGGATGCACGCGACACTTCGCAATACCTGAAGGCTGTGCCGGGCGTGTTGCTGACGCTGCTGGTGGTGCTGGGCGCCTGGTCGGGCGTGTGGGCGGCGGCCAACAAGGTGTTTGCGGGCCACCTGCAGTTCTGGCGCCACGTGCGCATTGCCTGCGTTGCGGCCCTGGGGGTGGATGTGGTGCATCTGGTGGCCCACCTGACCGCATTCGTTTTCTCGCTGGAGGTTTTTTCGCAGTTCGCCAGTGTGTTGATCGTGCTGGTGCTGGCTGGTGCGCTGTATGCCCACCTGGCGACCGTGCTGCCGCGCCGCCGCGTGGGCCTGGCGTGGATGGTGGCTGCAGTGGTGGCCCTGGGCGTGCCGTCGTGGCTGGGTGCTCAGTGGCTCAACAACATGCGCTTGTCGCAAACGCTATACATGAGCAGCCTGTTCCCGCCCAGCCTGCGCGTGGCCCCGGCCGTGCCGGTAGAGCAGTTTCTGCAAGAAACCGAGTCGCTGCGCAGCAAGCTGGACCGCCGCCTGAGCGATGACGGCCAGGCGGACGATGACGAGTAAAAAGTAGCACCGCGCAGAGCGCTTCACCGCAGCCCTACTACCCGCGTCTATCCCATCCACCCATGCGCCGCCGCAAGCTCCACCACCACGTCTACGTGGTCGAACTCTCCAAAGACGTGCTGCTGGAGCCGCGCTTTCGCCGGTGCAACCCGGGCTACATCGAGGGCAAGCCCTGCGTGTATGTGGGCATGACCGGGCTGGACCCGGATGTGCGCTTTGACAAGCACAAGGCGGGCATCCAGGCCAACCGGTTCGTGACGCAATACGGCCTGCGCCTGCTGCCCGATCTGTACGAAGGCTTCAACCCCATGAGCTACGAGGATGCAGTGGACCGGGAGATCGAGATTGGCATCGACCTGCGGTCGGCGGGGTTTGGGGTGTGGCAGGCGTGAACCCGATGGTCGCTCCCTGCGGTGGACGAACTTCCTTCGAACCGGGCGCACTTTACTTTTGAGAGCTGCCAGCGCTTACCGATCAAGCGCTGGCGGCCAATTTCATTCAAATTCATGGGCCCTGGGCTTCGCGGGCGGCGTCCGGCAGTGCCCTTCCGCGGCCAGCACAGAAGGCCACACACCGCCAGCTTCAGTGCACACGCCCCCGCACAAATTGCAGCGTGGTGTGGGCTACGCGTTCCCCCAGGTGCCGCGCCGTGGCCAGGTCTGCCTCCGGCGGCACCAGGTCGGCGCCCTGATCGGTGTTCGACTGCGCGGCGGCACCCAGCCAGAAGCCCAGGCGGTTCAGGTCTTCTTCCGACCCGGTGGACGAGCAGTTGCCAGGGGGCAACGCCAGGTTCACCCAGTGCATGCCGTGCTGCGCGGCAAACAGGGCCATCTGCATCAGGGTGGAAAGCTTGTCCCCCGAGCGCGAGCCAGAGTTGGTGAAGCCTGCTGCGATCTTGTCCTTCCAGCCCAGGCCCTTGGCCATCACCACGTTGGACGTGGCCTCCTGGAAGGCCTTGAACTGCGCGGAGGCGCTGGCGACATAGGTGGGCGCGCCGAAGATGATGGCGTCGGCGGACGCCAGGTCATTCCATCGTGAAGGCGCTTCCTCCACCGTCATGAGGAGGGGCTCCGTGCCCTCCACCTGCGCCACGCCTTCTTTCACGGCCTGCGCTTGCCGCGCCGTGTGGCCGTAGCCGCTGTGAAAGACGATCGCAATGCGCACACCGGGGGTGCTGGTGGTTTGGGGAGTGGGCGTAGTCATGTTCATGCTTGAGTTCATGGGTTAGGGAACTGTGGGTGAGGGGATGGGGGTGTTGGGTGGGCTTTAGTGGCCGTGCACCACCTGCTCCAGGCGCTCCAGAATGCGCGGCCACAGGCCGCCCATGCGCTCGAAGCTGATGCCGTCGTTGGGCCGGAAGCCCGCCTGCTCCATGCGCAGCAGCGTGCCGCCGCCGTGCTCCTGCAAGGTCCAGGTGATGTGGGTGATGAGCCCGTTGGCCGACTCGGTGCCGTTGCCCCAGCGGTAGGCAAGCTGGCTGGGCGCCTCCACCAGCGTCACCTCGCAATGCGTCACGCCCGACCAGCCGGGCAGCGGCTGCGCGCGCACCGTGAAGCGATGCCCCACTTCGGCCACGAAGTCGTTCTCCATGAGCCATTCCTCCATCAGCCAGGACTGCGTGAGCGCCCGCCAGACCTTCTCGCGCGGGTGGGGTATCTGCCGCTCGAACACCAGGGACTGCGTGCCTGGCGCCGTGGGGGCGGTGGCGTGGGATCGGGTTGCGTCAGCCATGGCGCACCGCCTGCAAGGTAAACGCAACGGCAGGTGCAGGGCAGGAAAGGTGATGGCGGTTCTGCATGGTGTTTTCGGTGGTGTGGAGTTGCGCAGTCATTGGTCCATGCGTCCCAGCAGGTTCTCCAGGTCATCCAGGCGCTGGTTCCAGAAGCCGGCATAGACGCTCATCCAGTCCACCAGGGGCGCCAATCCTTCGCGCCGCACCAGGTAGTAGGTTTCGCGCCCGGCACGGCGGTCTTCCACCAGCCCCGCACGCTTGAGCACGGCCAGGTGCTTGGACACCGCCGGTTGGGAAATGTGGGAATGCCCCGTCAGCACATTCACGGTCTGCTGCCCTTCCCGGGACAGCTGCTGAAAGATGGAACGGCGCGTGGGGTCTGCCAACGCCGCGAAGGTCAGGTCTTCAGGGGATTTCACAAAATATAACTAATTGGTTATGGATGAAGAATAATAACCAAATGGCTATGAGTTGGTCAACCCTCCACAAAAAGATGCAGGCGCGCTGCTCAGAACACGGGATGGTTTGTGCGGCCCACCGGGGCGGCACGACAATGCAGGCCCACACGACCCATCCACCCGCTGCGGGCCGGGGAATCCGCCCGTGGTATCCACCCTTTGTCCTTGCCCATGAACTTCGCAGACCGCCTCAAGCAACTCCCCTCCGCCAGCCACCTCGCCGCCTTGCACCTACTGGGCGCGGACGACCAAGTGCTGGCCACCATCGAGAACAAGCCCGGACAGACCGGGTCGCTGGTGGTGTATGCCGCGTTGGCTGCCTTGTACGGCAGCAGCATCACGCCTGCGGCCGCCACCCTGGGGCTGGAGTGGTATGCCGAGCATGTAGCCGATGCGCGCACCTTCCCCGGCAAGCACGCCAATATTGACCGGCTGCTGGCCTGGGCGCAGGGCAGCGAGAGCTTTGGGGTGCGGACGGTTTTGGCCTGAAAGGCTGAGGCTTTGCCAAAAAGTTGGCCGTTACAACAGCGGCGTGTCGAAAACGCGCAGATCCGTCCGTCGTAGGGGTGTGAACACGTTGAATAACCGATATGGTTTGGCGGTTCACGCTTTCATCCACCACAGATCTACACCCCAAGGAGACCCGAGCATGACGACCAACACCAACACCGGTACCGTCACCCTGCACCGCGTGCTGCGCGCCCCGGCAGAGCGCATCTACCGCGCCTTTCTGGACCCAGACGCCATGTGCAAATGGCTGCCGCCCCACGGGTTTACCGGCCGGGTGCTGAGCATGGACGCACGCGTGGGCGGCAGTTACCGCATGCAGTTCACCAACTTCAGCAGTGGCGGCACGCATGCGTTTGGCGGCGAGTATGTGGAGCTGGTGCCGGGCGAGCGCATCGTGCACACCGACCGGTTTGACGACCCCAACCTGCCGGGCGAGATGCGCACCACGATCCAGCTGAAAAAGGTGATCGCGGGGACCGAAGTGTCCATCGTGCAGGCGGGCATCCCGGCGGTGATCCCCACCGAGATGTGCTACGTGGGCTGGCAGGAGTCGCTGCAGCTGCTGGCGCTGCTGGTGGAGCCAGAGATTCCGGGCGAATAACTCAGACGCCCAAAGCCTCAGGCCCTGATCACTTCAGCCACTTGTCTGCCGCCTGCTTGATGGTCCCCCGGCTGTCCACCAGGCCCCACACAAAGCCCATCACACGCACATAGTCAGCGTCGTCGGTGGGCAACATGAAGCCCAGGTAGTTCTTGGGCGTGAGCGGCGCATCCACAAACGCGGCGTGCAGGCGCGGGTCGGCCTTGGCGTAGTGCAGGGCTTCGTAGGTTTCGGTGATCATCACGTCGCCCTTGCCATCGGCGATCAGCGCGGGGATCTCAGCGTTCTTGTCGTGCGTGCTGACCTGAGCGGCCTTGAGGTTGGCCAGCACATAGGTTTCGTTGGTGCCGCCGGGGTTCTTGATGACGCGCACGGCGGGCTGGTTCATGGCGTCCACGCTGGTGTATTTGGCCTTGTCGGCCGTGCGCACCAGGGCCACTTTGCCGAACGGGGCGTAGCCGGGCAGCATGTCAAAGATGCGCATGCGGTTGACGTTGCGGGTGATGCCGCCCACGGCCACATCGAACTTGTCGCCCTGCAGGTCCTTCACCAGGTTGGGCCAGGTGGTGGGCACGTATTCGATCTTCACGCCCAGCTCCTTGGCCATGGTTTCGATCACGTCGATGTCGTGGCCGCTGTAGCCCGCGTCGGTCTTGATGGCAAACGGGCGGTAGTCGCCAGGCGTGCCCACGCGGATGACCTTGGCCTCCATGATCTTGTCGAGCCGGGGGCCGGCTTGTGCGGCCTGGCTGAAGGCGAGGGTGGCGGCCACGGCGGCTGCGGCCACGGCGAAGATTTTTTGGGTGATCATTTCGAGGTTCTCCGGTGGGTGAGGGACAGTTTGGTGAAGGGGGTGCCTGGCACGGGAATCGCCACCAACAATACAGCAGGCCTGCGTGCATCCCGCAGCGTTATGCACGGGATGGTCGTTGGTGGTTTCTGCGCGAGCATTTGCGGGCGGTCATGAGCATCTGCGGGCTTCGACACCAGCAGGCTCCAAGCAACGCAAGTGGCATGCCATGCAGCCCGCCCCGTACCGGTGCCAGGCTGCGCAGGTACAAGGCCTCTTCCAATGCTCTATTTTTTATAGCACATTGCGCTGGTGCAGTAAGCGCTACACACCCATTCTTCTCAAAGTGGGTTACCCTGCCCGGTTAGCAACAAGGAATCGCCATGAAAAAACTCAACGTCACCATCCAACTCGAAATGACCGTGCCCGACGACTGGGAGCTGGTCGATACCTCCGAAGGCACGCCTGTCATCAAGCTGCCCGACGGCAAGTTCATGGACATTGCCATCGAACCCCTGTTTGCGGCAGACCCCGAAGACCTGTGGGCCAGCACCGAAGATGAAGATGTGCTGGACGACATCCTCGACATGGTGGACAGCGAGGCAGTAACGTATGAGTTTGTGACGCACTGATGGACGAGGGTCCCGAGTTAGAAACTTGGGACATTGGGGGCAAATGCCTGCTTGGGTTGAAGAGTCCGGGCTGCGTCTTCGCCCCCGCATCAGACGCAGAAAACGACACTATTGATAGCGTCTGGCGCTTTACCCAAAAGCGCTAGCACCTGATTTCATTCAAACCCCATCACAACTGCGACCGTAGCAAGGCCGTCAGTTTTTCGTGCGCTTTCTCGCGCAGCGGCCGGTCCAACCAGGCCTCATACGTCACACGGCGTGACCGCTGGATATCGTCTTCAAACACCTGCGTCTGGCGCTTTGCAAATGCCGCGTCGTACACGTTCAGGTTGGCCTCATCGTTGAGGCGGAACGAGCGGTTGTCAAAATTGGTGGAGCCCACCGACACCAGCAGCTGGTCCACGATCATGACCTTGCAGTGGTACATGGTGGGCGTGTATTCATAAATCTCGGCGCCCGCCTGCAGCAGCGGGCCCCAGGTGGCGCGGGATGCAGCCTTCACCGTTTCGGTGTCGGTGTGTTCACCGGGGGTCACCAGACGCAGGCGCACGCCGCGCGCCAGGGCATCCATCAGCAACTTGTGGGTCAGTTCATCGGGCACGAAGTACGCCACCGACAGGTCGATGCTGCGCTCGGCCGCGGTGATGGCCAAGTGGTACATGAGCTGCATGCTCTCGCTGCCACTCGATGGCGAGCTGGAGAACATCTGCGCCTTTTGCGTGCCCACGGGAGGGTCTTGTGCGATGGCCGGAAAGTACGCCTCGCCATGCAGCACCTTGCCGGTGACCTTGAGCCAGTTGTCCAAAAAAGTAGCCTGCATCTGCGCCACCACCGGGCCACGCACCAGGTAGTGTGAGTCGCGCCAATGGTTGGGATCTTGCGCGTGGCCCGTCCACTCAGGCGCAATGCCCACGCCACCGGTAAAGCCCACCTGTCCGTCCACCACCAAAAGCTTGCGGTGGGTGCGGTTGTTCAGGCGGGCCAGGTTGTACCAGTGGGGTTTGTGGAATTTTTCGATCTGCACCCCGGCCGCTTTCATCTCGGCCAGGTAGCTCTCTTCCATCTTGGCGCTGCCTACCCAGTCGAGCAGCACATGCACGGGCACACCCGCGCGGGCGCGCTCGCTCAGGGCGTCGGCAAACTGCTTGCCGATGTCGCCCGACCAGTAGATGTAGGTTTCGAAGGTGACGCTTTTTTGCGCGGATTTGATCGCGGCCAGCATGGGCGGAAAGATCTGGTCGCCGTTGAGCAGCTCCGTCACCGCATTGCCGCCCACAATGCCCGGGCCCAGCAGGCTGCCCAGGGCGCGCTCGAACTGCGGGTGGGCGGTGCTGTACAGGCGCGGCAGCTGCTGCTGCACTTTTTTCTCGCCCGCCGTGAAGTTGAGCGCCAACAAGACAAGGGCCCCCGTGGCCAGGGCCGTGAGCAAGACAGTGAGCATGGTGGAGCGGCGGCGGGGGGCGGCGGGTGGCATGGCGCGATGGTAGGTGGCGACCTGGGGGTGGCGATGTAGGCCGACGCCGCCAACGCTGGGCGGCACAATTGCGGGGTGCTCGCCGTGCACGCGCGGCTGCAGCGCGCTTGCCATCCACTCCCCCCCATTGCGCTTTTTTCTTACCGTTGCCCTGCTGTGTCTGAACCTGCCCGCCCTGCCCTCATCCGCCCAGCCACTCCCATCAACCGCCGCAGCGCCTTGATCGGCACGGCGGGCCTTCTCGCCCAGCCCGCCCTGGTGGGGCTGCTGCACGCCAAGCCCTTGCCACCCGCGCCCACGGTGTGGCCCCAGGCGCTGCAGGTGCCCGGTGGTGTGGCGCGGCTGTCGCTGGGCCCGGCGGCCACACGGCCGGTGGCGCAGGTGCGCCAGGGCGATGTGGATGTGCCGCTGCGGGTGGTGGGCGATGCCATTGAGTGGACGGCCATCGTGGGCATACCGCTGGCGGCAGCGCCGGGCGATGCCTTCATCAGCGTGCTGGCCGAAGGCGGCGGCAGCCCGCGCCTGGTGCACTACGCCGTAGCCCCCAAGCAATACAAGGAGCAGCACCTCAAGGTATCGCCGCGCACGGTAGACCTTTCACCCGAGGACCAGGCCCGCTACGAGCGCGAGCGCGACCACCAGGCGCAGGTGATGGCGACCTTCACCGAGCAGCCCGCCGGCGTGGCCCTGCCGTCACTGCGCATGCGGGTGCCGGTGCCTGGGCGGCAGTCCAGCTCGTTCGGGCTGCGGCGCGTGTTCAACGGCCAGCCGCGCAATCCGCACAGCGGCATGGACATTGCCGCCGCCACGGGCACGCCCATCGTGGCACCGTTGCCAGGCCGGGTGATTGACGTGGGCGACTACTTCTTCAATGGCGGCACGGTGTGGCTGGACCACGGCCAGGGCCTGCTGACGATGTACTGCCACCTGAGCAGCATGGAGGTGCGCGTGGGGGATGTGCTGCAGGCGGGCGACGCGTTCTGCAAGGTGGGCGCCACCGGCCGCGTGACCGGGCCGCACCTGCACTGGGGAGTGATGCTGAACAGAACCATGGTGGACCCTGCGCTGTTTGTGGCTGTGTAGCTTCGGTATCCACCGTTGCTGCGGGCCAACAGCGCTTGAAGGGGGCGCGCCCCTACCAGCGCCACCGCGGAACCGGCTTCGCCGGGCCGCTGGAGGCGTCCCCCTACGGGGGAAGACGCGAAGCGGATCAGGGGGTCACTTCAAATAATTCATGAAACCTGTGATGATCACGGCGTTGAAAAAGTCGATGAAGAGCGAACCCACGAGCGGGATCACAAAAAACGCCTTCACCGATGGCCCATTGACGGCGGTGAACGCCTGCATGTTGGCCATGGCGTTGGGCGTGGCGCCCATGCCAAAGCCGCAGTGGCCGGCGGCGATGACGGCGGCGTCATAGTCACGGCCCATCACACGGAAGGTGACAAAGTAGCCATACGCAAACATCAGCACGGTTTGGGCAAGCAGGATGACCAGCAGCGGCCCGGCCACCTCGGCCAGCTCCCACAGCTTCATCGACATCAACGCCATGGCCAGGAAGAACGCCAGCGACACGTTGCCCACCACCTCGAACTGGCGCAGGGGCAGCGCACTGTCGCGCCAGTCGATGATGTTGCGCACCAGCGCCGCCACCAGCATCGGGCCCAGGTACGAAGGCAGCGTAATGCCCAGGCCCTTGAGCCAGTTGACCAGCAACGTGCCTGCCCCGATGGACACGGCAATCAGGATGCTGGCGTACATCACAGTGTCGCTGTTGCCCATGGGGGCCGGGGCTGCAGGGCGGGCGGTGGAGGCATTGGCGGCGTCGACAGCGCCAGCCGCCGTGGCGGTGGCACCGGCTGGCATGCCCGCAGCCAACCCCGAGGTGTGCAGGCCATTGCGCCGCATCAGCAGGGTGCCCAGCGGGCCGCCAATCACACAACCCGCCACCAGGCCATAGGTGGCCGCTGCAATGGCGGCGGGCAACGCACCTGCGGCGCCCGCCTGCTCCAGCAGCGGGCCAAACGCGGCCGAGGTGCCGTGCCCACCCGTGAGCGATATGGACCCCGCCGCCACGCCGATGAGCGGATGCACGCCCAGCGCAGCAGCCAGCCCGGCGCCCAGCAGGTTCTGCAGCACCACCAGGCCCACGGCGGCGGCCAGAAACAGCGCTACGCCGACACCGCCTTTCTTGAGCAGCTCGAAGCTGGCCGAAAAGCCGATGGTGGTGAAAAACACCAGCAGCAAAAAGGCGCGCATGTTGTCGTAGAACTGAAAGGTGAACAGGCCCGTCTGGTGGCCCACCAGCGCAATCAGCGAAAACACCAGTCCGCCGATGATGGGCCCGGGAATGAAGTAACGCGAGAGCAAGCCGACGCGGTTTTTGATGAACTCGCCCACCACCAGCAGCACGGCAGCGATGCCGATGGTCTGGGCAATGTCGAGTTCAATGGTGGTCATGGCGGTGTCTCCTTGAGGCCTGGATGAGAGGGTCAGGCAACACTTGCCCAGATGTATCAGCTATGGATTAAATAGCTGCCAGCGCAAGCTAGCGTTGCGCTGGAGGCCTATTTTACCTGTCAAGCTCCGCCCCCCGGCCAGGCCGGAGGATGAAGCAGGTGTCAGACGCCACCCTGTTCACTCAGCGCCGCACTGGTTCTTTCCTCCCTCGCTGCAGCTATGCTCGGCAGCCCTGCGCGCCCCGATCCACCCTCACCGCTCCCACGCCGTCGTCGATGACAACCCGCCTGATCCGCTTCAACAAACCCTACGGCGTGCTCAGCCAGTTCACGGCCGAGGGCAAATGGCAGGGCCTGAAGGATTACATCGACCTGCCCGGCGTATACGTGGCGGGGCGGCTGGATGCCGACAGCGAGGGCCTGCTGCTGCTGACCAACGACGGCAAGCAACAGGCCCGCATTGCGGACCCGCGCTTCAAGATGGAGAAGACCTACTGGGTGCAGGTGGAGGGCGTCCCCGAGGAGGCCGCGCTGGCCGCGCTGCGCAGCGGCGTGGTGTTGAACGACGGCCCCACCCTGCCCGCCCGCGCACGGCTGCTGGAGCCCGCGCCCGAGGTGTGGGACCGCAACCCGCCTATCCGCGAGCGCAAAGCCATCCCCACTGCCTGGATCGAGCTGATCATCCGCGAAGGCCGCAACCGCCAGGTGCGCCGCATGACGGCCGCCGTGGGCCACCCCACGCTGCGGCTCATCCGTGCGGCCATCGGGCCGTACACGCTGGACGGGCTGGCGCCGGGCACCTGGGCGGATTGAACCGCCAGGGATCCTCTGCACGAATTGAGCGGTAAGTGTGAGCTGCGGATCGGGATGGGCGGCAAGGCGCAAGGCGCAGCAATAGCCGTAGCTATTGCGAGTACTTGCAACGCGGCAGACCGCCCGAGGCCGCAGAGGCACGCGGCGCGGTGATTCGTGCAGAGGATCCCTAGCCTACGCGGCCACCGCCTGCATGCGCCGCGACAGTGCCGAGCCGCGCGCCAGCAAAAAGGCCCGCAAGCCCTCGGCATAGTCCGCACCCACGGCCTGCTGCACAGAAGGGCGCGCAGCCAGCGCAGCGCGCCACTGCTGCACCAGCGGCAAGCCGTGCCAGAGCCCCAGGTCATCCACAACCGGCAAGGTGTCGATGACGTCAAAGTACCGGAACACCGGGCCGAACACCGCATCCACCATGCCAAAGTCCGGCCCGGCAAAGTACGGCCCCGGCGCGCTGCGCTGGCCCAGGGCCTCTTCGATCTGCACAAAGCGGCTGCGCAGGTCCAGCGCGCGGGCCTGCAGCGTGGCCTCATCCGGCGCGGCGTAGAAGCCGCCGATGGTGTTCAGCACGGCAGAGCCAAACTCCATCCATGCCCGGTGGCGTGCGCGTTGCAGCGGATCTGACGGGTGCAACACGGGCATGGCCACTTCGTCCAGGTATTCGCAGATCACAGCGGACTCGAACAGGCTTTGGCCCTGCACCTGCAAGACCGGGGTCTTGCCCAGCGGCGAGAGGGCCAGAAACCAGTCGGGCTTGCGGGCCAGGTCAATGGTGCGGCGCTCAAACGCCAGCCCCTTTTCGTGCAGAACGATGGCCACGCGCTGCACGTAGGGGCACAGCGCATGCGAGACCAGGGTGAGTGCGGGTGCGGCTGTTCGCGAGCTCATGCGGCCCATCCTTGAGCGTGTGGGGCACAGAGGGTGTTCAACAGGCGGGCAATGCAGGTGCAGGTGCGCTTCATGGGGCGGGCTTTCTATGGCAAGAGGGTGGGCATCGCCCGTTGGTGTATCTACCGACGTATGGCGACCAGCAGAATTTATGATTGCATTGGCGCAAACAAAATAAGCAAACATGAAAACATCGATTGCAACCGCGCAATACCAATTGGGCGCCGCAGAGCTGGAAGTGCTGCTGGCCATGGTGCGCACCGGCACCTTGGCAGCAGCCGGTGAACGGCTTGGCGTGGATGCGTCCACGGTGTTCCGTGCCATCCAGCGCATCGAGCGCGGGCTGGGCCAGTCGCTGTTCGAGCGCTCGCGCGCGGGCTACCGCGCCTCGGAGCTGGCCCAGGCCCTGGCCGAGCAGGCCGAGCGCGTGGAAGCCGCCCTGGAGGCCGCCCGCACGGCCACGCAGGCACAGCCCGAGCAGGTGTCGGGCACGGTGCGCATCTCCACCACCGACACCCTCCTGCACGGCCTCATCGCCCCCGCCCTGCAGGTGCTGCAGCCCCGGCACCCGGCCTTGGTATACGAACTGCATGCGGGCAATGAACTGGTGAGCCTGACGCGCCGAGACACCGACATCGCCGTGCGCGCCACCAAGCGTCCACCACAACACCTGGTGGGTCGGCAACTGGGCATGATCCGATCCGCGCTGTACGCAGGCACCGCCAGCCCGCTGGTCCTGTCCGACGTGGAGGCGGGCCGCGCAGCCTGGATTGCGCCCGACGACGCGCTGCCCGACCACCCCTCGGTGCGCTGGCGCAAAAAGCAATACCCCAAGGCGCAGCCCACCTACCGCGTCAACAGCCTGCTCACCGTGATGGAGCTGGTGGCCCTGGGCATGGGCGTGGGGGTGCTGCCCCTCTTTCTGGCCCAGGGCCGCAGCGACCTGCGCCCCCTCACCGGGTCGCTGGCCGACTGTGAAACCGAGCTGTGGCTGCTGACGCACCCCGAGTCGCGGCACCTGCGGCGCATTGCCACGGTGTACGGGCATCTGGCGGAGACGGTGCAGTTACCCTGACGCACTCGGGCCTTCCCGCCGCCCTCCCGGCTTGCTGCCAGCACGTTGTCAGCAGCCGGTCTTCACAGTGAGCGCCCATGACCATCACACAGTTCTACGGCGCTTCCAGCCTCGACGGCTTCATTGCCACGGCAGACCATGACCTTGGCTGGCTCTTGCAGTTCGGCGAGATCGAGGGCTCCAGCTACCCCGCTTTCATCCGCGACGTGGGTGCGCTGGCCATGGGCTCGCACACCTACGAATGGATGCTGAAACACGCCATCGACGCAGGCCAGCCATGGCCCTACGTGCAGCCCACATGGGTGTTCAGCACGCGCACGCTGCGCGCCATCCCGGGCGCCGATGTGCGCTTTGTGCATGGCGATGTGCGGCCCATGCACCAGTCCATGGTGCGGGCCGCAGCGGGGCGCAATGTGTGGATCGTGGGCGGGGGCGAGCTGGTGGGGCAGTTTTGTGACGCGGGCCTGCTGGACGAGTTGATCGTGCAGATCGCACCGGTCACACTGGGTGCGGGCAAGCCGCTGTTGCCACGCCGGATCACACAACCGGCGCTGCGCCTGCAGTCGGTGACAACGCTGGGCGGCATCTTTGCAGAGCTGAGGTACAAGGTGCCGCCAGCCTCGCAACGCAACCCATAGCCACGCCTCTTGACGCTATTGTTTTCATAGCTATTTTCGCTTATCCATCAAGCGCCAGCGGCTCTTTGGACGAAAAACTCTTAACCCAGCGGCACCGCCTTGTTCACCGGGTGCGACAGCACCAGCGAGGTGGAGACGCTGCCAAACGCGGCCAGCGCATCCACCACACGCTCCAGGTCGGCGGGCTGGTCGAAGGCGCAGCGCACCACGAAGCAGTCTTCGCCGGTCACGCGCACAACATCCAGCACTTCGGGCAGGGACTGGAACAGCAACACATAGCGCTGGATGTGCTCGTGCGTGGTGCGCACCCGCACCACCGCCTGCAGGCCCAGGCCCACGGCGTCCAGGTTGATGCGGGCCGCGTAGCCTGCAATCACGCCCGCGTCTTCGAGCTTTTTCACACGCTCGCTCATCGCAGGCTGCGACAGGCCGATCTGCTTGCCCAGCGCCGACAGGCTTTGCCGCGCGTCGTGCTGCAGGGCCATGAGGATCTGCCGGTCTTTTTTGTCCAGTTCCACGGGGTGCTTTCTTTGAACAGGCTCTTAACGATGACTTCAAGGTTTGGGCGGGCGATTTCCGATGAGCCCCCCTGGCCGAATCAGCGGCGATTTCCTATCGTTGGCGGGCAGTGATGGATCTGCTTTGAGAACAAGGACATTGAATGACGACGCGACCTGTTTTGCTGATTCCGGGCATCTACAACTCGGGCCCCACACATTGGCAGTCATTGTGGCAAACCCGGCATGCGGGCGTGGCGCGGGTGGAGCAGGCCGACTGGGACCACCCCGATTGCGACACCTGGGTGCGCACGCTCGATGACGCCGTTGCTGCATCGCCCCAGCCCCCCATCCTGGTGGCACACAGCCTGGGCTGCCTGGTCGCAGTGCACTGGGCCGCGCGCCACCCCCGGCCCGTGCAAGCGCTGCTGCTGGTGGCGGTGCCAGACCCCGCGGGGCCGAATTTTCCGGCCGACGCCAAAGGCTTTGCCCCACTGCCTGCCGTGCTGCCCGCCCAGCCCGACCTGCCGAGACGGGTGCTGATGAGCAGCACCAGCGACCCGTATTCCACCCCCGGCTTTTCGGCGCAGTGCGCCAGCGCCTGGAACGCCGAGCACGTGGTGCTGGGTGCGCGGGGCCACCTCAATGCCGACAGTGGCCTGGGTGACTGGCCGCAGGGATGGGAGTTGGTGGCGCGCTGGCGCGGAGAGTGAGAACCGCTGCGGGATTGCCACGCCCCTCCGAGAGCGCAGGCCCAGAGCGCTCAGGCCCCAGTGCCTGGAACCTCCGCGTCAGCCACCGATGGCTTGCGCCTGGTCCATCACGAGGTAGCGCTTGACCAGATCGAAGAAGCTCTCGTAGAAAGCGTCCTTCGAGATGGTCTCGCTGCCCACCTTGACCAGCGATTCGCTGCTGGCAGAAAACGGCAGCGACACGGACCCGATGGCGCCCACGCCCACGCTGGCCGAGTTGTTGGTCTTGCGCAGGGCATAGGTGTCCTGCAGCGCCGTCACAAAGCCCAGGCTCACCTTGCCGTCATTGGCCTCGGGCACACACACCACGCGCACCACCATCTGAAGGTGCGACTCGGCTTCGGGCTGGAAGCTCTTTTTGCCCTCCACCAGCTCCGGCTGGTGGGTGGAGATGATGTAGCCCTGGCTCAGCAGCGCGCGGCGCGATGCCTCGCAGGTCTGGGCGGGCGTGGCGTCAAACAGGCGCGAGTAGGTGGCCACCGAACCAAAACTCTCCTGCACCCCAAACGTCTTGGGCGTGGTGCCCACACAGCCTGCCAGCAATGCGGCCAGAGCCAAGCTACCTGCAGCGGCGCCAGAACGAACAGTAAAGCGGGTCGGGAAAAGGCACAAACGCAAGGGCGGGCACTCCTTCGGGGTCATCAACATCATCAAGAAAGTCGTCATTGCGGGGGGCATTTCCGGTTGCCATAGCGGCGAAGAACGGCTGCCATGGCGTTCTGACAGTCTGCACCACACCCGGTTCCCGTCGATTCTAGAAAGCCCTATGCCCAGCCTGGCACAACGCCCTTGCCCGTGGAGGGGCTGAAAGCGTGGTAACCACAGCCCAAAGCCCTGCACGCACGCCCTGCGCACCATTTCGGGCATTGCACGCGTCAAGGTATCAATTTGCAGCAGCCCGTAGAGACAACACGCCAGATGCTACACTATTGATAGCTGTTAGCGCTTATCCATAAAGCGCAAAGTGGCAATTTGACACAACATTCTGTCACGTGCCTTCTTGCTCGCCTTCCACCATTTCTCTCTCCCTCTGCTGCCGTGCCCCTTGCCTCCCTGCTCTGCCTGGTCGTCGCCATCAGCGACGGCGACACCCTGACCGTGCGCTGCGGCGCGCCCGGTGCCTACCAGCAGGTGAAGGTGCGTATCGCCGCCATCGACGCGCCCGAGTCACGCCAGGCCTTTGGCCAGAAGTCACGGCAGCACCTGGCGCAGCTGTGCTTCAGGCAACGCGCCGCGCTGCAGCCGGTGGACGAAGACAGCTACGGCCGCACGGTGGCCCATGTGCGCTGCGGCAGCGCCGATGTGGCTACGGCACAGGTGCGCGCCGGCCTGGCCTGGGTGTACACGCCCTATGCCGAATCCCGCCCGCAGCTGGTGGCGCTGCAGCGCCAAGCGCGCAGCAGCGGCACAGGGTTATGGTCACAGAAGCGGCCACTGGCGCCGTGGACCTACCGGCACCGGCACAGCCAGCGCTGATCCTCTTTTCAAGCTGCCTCAGGTGCGCAGCAGTGCCAGCACGCCCTGGGGCATCTGGTTGGCCTGCACCACCATGGCGTTGCCCGCCTGCTGCAGGATCTGCTGGCGGGCCAGGCTGGCGGTCTCTACCGCGAAATCCGTGTCGACAATGCGCGAGCGGCTGGCCGACAGGTTTTCGCTGCCGATCTGCAGGTTGGCAATGGCCGACTCCAGCCGCGAGGACTGGGCGCCGATGACGGCGCGCTGGCTGTTCACGTAGTCCAGCGCGCGGTCTACCGACACGATGGCCTGCGCGGCCGAGGTGGTCACGTCCAGCGTGTTGCGCAGGCCCATGGCCCCCAGGCCAATCGCGCCCACGCGGGTTTCCAGGGTCTGGTTGGCATTGGCGCCCACCTGGAACACCTTGGTGCTGATGGCGCCGCTGGTTGAGGCGATGTTTTCGTAGGTCTCGGTGAAGCCATGCAGTGCGTCCTTGCCCGAACGGCTGCCCTGGTTGGGCAGCGCCGCCTTGGCGTCGCGCACCATGCCGCCGTCCACGTCGGCGCCGCCAATGGCGCCGGTGTCGGCATTGTTCAGGTCAAAACCGCCGATGAAGGCCGCGCCGTTGAGCCCGAACTGCGCGAGCACATCCCCCGCGTTGGTGAAGGCCCCGGCCGAGGCTGCGCCAATGGCCGCGTCCAGCGTGGAGCCGGGGTTGTTGCTCATGTAGGTGAGCACATCCTTGATGCCGGTGCCGCCCGCCGTCTTGATGCGCTCGTGCATGTAGCGCACGGCCGAGTAGCTGGACGAGTAGAACTCGCTGGTGTTGCTGGGCCCGCCAATGGCCGCCACCACAGCGGCCACGCCCAGGTTGGCCACGTCGGCGCGCACCCGTTCTTCGGCGCCGTGGATGAATTCGGCCGCGCCTTCGGCAAACCACAAGTGGCTGCCGGTGATGTTCTGCCAGTTGGTGGAGCGGGCCATCACCGCGTGCACCATTTCGTGGGCAATCACACGGTCGTTGTAGAACGGTGCGGAGCCCCCATTGGGCGGGTTGGGCGGCACGAAGTCGGCCATGTCCACCTGCAGCACCAGGTTGTTGCCCCGCCCCTGCCCGTCAAACCCGGTGACCTGCACATAGGCGGCCACACCGCCCGCGTTGTCGGTAAAGCCGGTGTAGCGGATGTCGATGGCCGCGCCATCGCCCTGCAGGCCAAAGTAGTTGCGGATGAGGTTTTCGCTGCTCTCCAGCCAGCTGCCCGCGCTGGTCAGGCCGTCAAACACGGACAGCAGGTTCTCGTCGCCCACCACGCTGGCGTCGGAGCGGTCGAACACGTCCATGCCATTGAACTGCGTGGTGCGCCCGGTGCGGTCGATCTCTTGCGCCAGCCGCGTCACCTCGGCCTGGATGGCCTGGCGGTCAGACGCGCTGTTGGTGTCGTTGGCGGCCTGCACGGCCAGCTCGCGGATGCGCTGCAGGCTGGCGGTGACGCTCTGCAGCGCGCCCTCGGCCGTCTGCATGAGCGAAACGCCGTCGTTGGCATTACGCACCGCCTGGTTGAGCCCCCGGATCTGCGAAGTGAACCGCTCGGAGATCGCCAGGCCCGCTGCGTCGTCCTTGGCACTGTTGATGCGCAAGCCCGAGGACAGGCGCCGCACGGTCGTGCCCATGTCACTTTGTGCACCGCCAAGCCGGCGCTGCGCATTCAGCGACATCACGTTGGTGTTGATCGTCAACGCCATGGCACGCCCCGGGGACTCCTGGTCAAAGCAGATGAATAGACAAACGGTACAAACCGGTCGAAGCGGCACGCCCAGCCCCACGCAGCAGCAGCGCCGAGGCCGCAAACCCGCTTCTTCTTCTCTGCCTTATCGGCGGGCCAGGGCAAAACCTGAAGACCCATTTCTGCGGGTCTTCCCCCAAGCCCCCAGCGTGCAGGCTGCACAGCCGCTAGCATCCTGGGGTCTTTCCCATCTGGCCCCCAGCGTGCGCTGCCCCGGCCGCCCCCACTCCGTTTTCATGACAGTCCCCCATTCCCCCCCTGCAGCACCCGATGCGGAGACCTCCAGCGTCTACGGCCACTCCGGCTTCATTTCCTTTCTGATCGCCCGCGTGGTGGCCGTGGTCGCCACCCAGGTGCAGGCCGTGGTGGTGGCCTGGCAGGTGTATGACCTCACCCGCGAGCCGCTGGCACTGGCCTATGTGGGTCTGGCGCAGTTTCTGCCCATGCTGGCCCTGCTGCTGCCAGCAGGCGATTTGATCGACCGCTTTGACCGCAGGCGCATCCTGGCGCTGGCTTGGTCGGTGGGCGGCGTGTGCAGTGCCCTGCTGTGGTGGCTGGCGGGCCATGGGGCCAGCGGTGTGGCGGGCATTTATGCGGTGCTGGTGCTGTATGGCTGCGCACGCGCTTTTTCGGGGCCAGCCATGCAAAGCCTGCTGCCGCAGATCGTCCCGCGCGGGCAGCTCGCGCAGGCCATTGCCGCCAACAGCATGCTGATGCGCGTGGCCAGCATCGGAGGGCCGCTGCTGGGCGGGCTGCTGTATGCGCTGGGCGGTGGCGAGCTGACCTACGCCGTGTGCTGCGCGTGTTTTGTGCTGGGCGTGGCGCTGCTGCTGCGTGTGGTGGTGGCCCATGCCACGGCGCCCGGCCCCGCGCAGGGAACGATGTTCGAGCGCTTTGGCGCAGGCATCACCTTCATCCGCACCCGGCCCATCATCCTGGGCACCATTTCGCTGGACCTGTTCGCCGTGCTGCTGGGGGGCGTGGTGGCCCTGCTGCCCATCTACGCGCAAGAGGTGCTGCATGTGGGCCCGGCGGGCCTGGGCGCGCTGCGCAGCGCCATGGCCGTGGGCGAGGTGGGCGCGGGGCTGTACCTGAGCATGCGGCCCTTCAACCGCCATGTGGGGCGCACCATGTTCATCGCCGTGGCGGTGTTTGGCGTGGCCAACCTGGTGTTTGCGCTCTCGCACTGGTTCTGGCTGTCGTTTGCGGCGCTGATGGTGGCTGGCGCGGCCGACATGGTGAGCGTGTACATCCGCGGCGCGCTGGTGCAGTTCTCCACCCCCGACACCATGCGCGGGCGGGTGAACGCGGTGAACATGCTGTTCATCGGCTCGTCCAACGAGCTGGGCGAGTTCCGCGCGGGCACCAGCGCCGCGTGGCTGGGCGTGGTGCCCGCCGCCGTGGTGGGCGGGCTGTGCACGCTGGGCGTGGTGGGCGGCTGGATGCTGGCCTTCAAGACACTGCGCACGGTGGACCGTTTCGAGGAAGCTGCGCAGGCCAGCAGCTGAGCGGTTCAGCGACGGTGCGACAGCCCGTGTAAACAAGCTCCGGGGCGTTTGTGTCGCGCAGGTAAAACCCGCGCGGCAGGCTTGCACGGCGCATTGAGGCGGAGCACCATGCGCCCACTGCCTGCCCCCAAGCGCACCACATGAACGCTCCTTCCGCCCCGCCCCAAGGTCTTCTTCAACGCCGCACCGTGCTCGCAGGCCTGCTGGGCATGGCTGCCACCGCCCCGCTGGGCCTGGCCCGCGCCACCACCCCGGCGGGCGCCGCTGCCTGGAACACCGCCGACGAGCCCACCCTGGCCCGCCTACTGGACCGCGTGACCTGGGGCAACACCGCCCAAGGCGCACAAGCGCTGCCACCGCAAGGGGTTGCCGCCTACCTGGCGGCGCAGCTGCGCCCCCCGCCTGCCACGCTGCCCCGCGCGGCCCAGGCGCAGATCGACGCCATGGCCATCACCCGCACGCCCCTGCCCGAGCTGGCCGCGCGCATGGAGGCCCAGCACCAGGCCGCCAAGGCCCAGCCCACCGAAGACGGCCGCAAGGCTGCGCTCAAGGCCTGGCAGCAGGACATGCGCGCGCTGCAGCAAGAGGCGGCCGAGCGTTTTGTGCTGCGCGCGCTGTATTCGCCCACCCAGCTGCGCGAGAAGATGACCTGGTTCTGGATGAACCACTTCAGCGTGTTTGCGGGCAAGGGCAACCTGCGTGTGCTGGTGGGCGACTACGAGGAACGCGCCATCCGTCCCCATGCGCTGGGGCGCTTTCGCGACCTGCTGGGCGCCACCGTGCGCCACCCGGCCATGCTGCATTACCTGGACAACGCCCGCAACGCAGCAGGCCGCATCAACGAAAACTATGCGCGCGAGCTGATGGAGCTGCACACCCTGGGCGTGGACGGCGGCTACAGCCAGCAGGACGTGCAGGAGCTGGCACGCGTGCTGACCGGCGTGGGCATTGCGCGCCAGCCAGACAGCGACGAGCCCCCGCGCATGAAGCCCGCGCTGCGCCGCCACTACGTGCGCGATGGCCTGTTCGAGTTCAACCCCCAGCGGCATGACTGGGAGCCCAAGACCCTGCTGGGCCAGCCCCTGCGCGCCGAAGGCCTGGTCGAGGTGGACGAAGCATTGGACCGCCTGGCACGCGCCCCGGCCACGGCGCGTTTCATCACCCGCAAGATCGCGCTCTTCCTGGTGGGCGACAAGCCACCGCCCGCGCTGCTGCAAACCCTGGCCCACACGTTCGAGCGCACCGATGGCGACATCGCCGCCGTGCTGGAGGCACTGTTCAGCGCGCCGGAATTTCGGGCATCGCTGGGCCAGCGCTTTCGCGACCCGGTGCACTATGTGCTGGCCAGCCTGCGCCTGGCCCATGGCGACGCCGTGCTGCCCGGCGCCGAGCCCGCGCTGGGCTGGCTGCAGCGCCTGGCCGAGCCCCTGTATGGCCGCGCCACGCCCGACGGCTACCCGCTGGACGCGGCGGCATGGGCAGGCTCAGGGCAGATGTCCACGCGCTTCGAGATCGCCCGCGCCATCGGGGCTGGGGTGGCCACCGCCCCCATGCCCACCCCGCGCGAGAAGGAGATGAGGATGGCCGAACAGTCGGCATCGCAGCGCACGCCCCCACCGCTGGCACAGAGTGCCTATGTGCGCGCCCTGCAGCCCACCTGGTCGGCCGCCACGAACAATGCGCTGGCGCAGGCAACATCACCGCGTGAGTGGAACCTGTTGTTCCTTGCATCACCGGAATTCATGCACGGCTGAGGAAATCACCATGCGACGCAGACACCTTCTTCAAGCTCTGGGCGCCAGCGCCCTCGGCGTGCGCAGCGCCAGCGCGATGGCCGCCCCCGGCGCGCCGGACGTGCGTTTTCTGCTTGTGTTCTTGCGCGGTGGTTATGACTGCGCCAGCCTGCTGGTGCCCACGGCCAGCAGCTACTACTACGAGACACGGCCCAACATCGCCATTGCCCGTCCGGGGCAGGACGGTGGCGCGCTGCCGCTCACGCCCGACTGGGGCCTGCACCCCGCACTGGCCGAATCGATGCTGCCGCTGTACCAGCAGCGCCAGCTGGCCTTTGTGCCCTTTGCGGGCACCGACGACCTCTCGCGCAGCCACTTCGACACGCAAGACAGCATGGAGCTGGGCCAGCCCGTGGGCGGGCGGCGCGACTACCGCTCAGGTTTTTTGAACCGGCTGGTGGCCGAGTTGAACCCGCGCACCGGCAACACCCCGGCCACGGCCACGCTGCAGCCCATGGCCTTCACCAGCACCTTGCCCCTGGTGCTGCGCGGCGCAGTGGATGTGCCCAACACGCTGCTGAGCGCGGCGGCGGGCCGCAGCGGCGTGGATGCGCGGCAGGCGCAGCTCATCGAATCCATGTACCGGGGCACGCCACTGGCCACACCCGTGGTCGAAGGTTTTGCCACGCGCGAAGAAGTGGCGCGCACCATGCAGGGCGAGATGGAAGCCGCCAGCCGCAATGCGCTGAGCACCAAGGGTTTTGAAGGCACGGCGCGGCGCATGGCAAAGCTGATGCAGACGCGCTACCAACTGGGCTTTGTGGACGTAGGCGGCTGGGACACCCATGTGGCACAGGGTGCGGCCACGGGCGCGCTGGCCAACCGGTTTGAAGAGCTGGGCCGGGGCCTGGCTGGCTTTGCCGACGAGATGGGCCCGGCGTGGAAATCCACAGTGGTCGTGGTGGTCAGCGAGTTTGGCCGCACCTTCCGCGAGAACGGCAACCGGGGCACCGACCACGGCCACGGCACCGTGTTCTGGGTGCTGGGCGGTGGTGTGGGCGGCGGGCGCATTGTGGGCGAGCAGCAGGCGCTGACGGCCACCACCTTGTTCCAGAACCGCGACTACCCCGTGCTCAACGACTACCGCGCCGTGCTGGGCGGGCTGTTTGCGCGCATGTACGGACTGAACGCGGCCGCCGTGGCGCGGGTGTTTCCGGGGACCAAGGGGGCGGACTTGCGGCTGGTGTAGCTTGCGCCAATTGCTATATATTTAATAGCTATCAGCGCTTATCCATCGCGCGCAAAGGCCGATTTTTATTCAGAACCGCCCCCTGCTTCAGGCGTTGAAGGTGCCAGAGAGCAGCTCGGGCAGGCGCTCCACCTTCATCTTGAAGCCGCAGGCCTGCGCATGCCCGCCGCCGCCCATGCTTTCGGCCAGCGCGATGCAGTCAAAGTTGCGCTGCGCACGCAGCCCCACCTTCACACCTTTTTCGCCAGCGCTCCACATCAGCGCAAAGGTGCCGGTCTTGGCCGAGAGTATGTCGCCCACCAGGCTGTGGAACATGCCGGGCGCATTCACCATCAGCCCGGTGATGCCGTTGAACACCAGCGGCTGCGCGCCTTCGGCAATGTCGGCGCAGAGCTTCTTGTACTTCTGGTCCATGGCCTCGCCGCGCACCATGAACTCCTTGAGCTGCTCGGGCGTGAAGGCCGCGATCTCGCGCCAGCGCGCAAAGCCCTGTTCTTCCATGTCGAGGGCCGACAAGAACGCGGCGCTCTCGGCAAACTCCCACTTCCAGATGTCGCGGTCTTCCACGTACTTGAGCAGCTCAGGGATAGTCTCGTGCGGGTGAAAGAACTCCCACGCCAGGCGCGCGCCCGACTTGCTCATGTCGAAGTGCACCACACCGCAGCGGCAGGCAAAGCCAGTGAGTTTTTCGGCGGCGCTCTTGTGGTGGTCCAGCATCACCAGCTTGGCGGCACGCTCGTCGATGGCAGCCATCACCTCGGCGGCAAAAGAAAAGTCGAGGATGTAAACCGCACGGCCTTGCAGGGGCGGCAGGTCGTCCACAGACTTGACATCGCCGTGGTCGAGCCCCACGTATTCAGCACTGTCGCCGTAGTACAGCCATGCGGCCAGCGCCGCACCAAAGCCGTCGGGGCAATTGCGCCCGTGGTACAGGATCAGCGGCTTGGGATCGTTCTTGTCGGGGGCAACCAGCAGTTGCAGGGGGAGTATGGTTTTCTTCGTCATGGCCCCCGATTGTCGCCGGGGCGGTGCACCACGCGAGCGCAAAGTGTGCTGCCCGCCCGCGCGCGCTGCGGGAACCAACCCATCCACCGCGCCTCCACCCCATTTGCCCCGCACACCGAAAAGCACCCGATGTTCCGAACCCTCAAAGACCTGTTTGATAGCTTCACGCAGCCCTCCACCACCCAGTCGCCCGCCGCGCGCGCCCACGCCGTGCAACTGGCAGCCGCCGTGCTGCTGGTGGAGGTGGTGCGGTTTGATGCCGCCATGGACGACGCCGAGCGTTCCACCATGGTGACCGCCCTGCGCAGCAAATTTGCGCTGAGCGATGATGAGCTGGAGCGCCTGCTGGAGCTGGCCGTAACCACATCGAAGACCGCCTACGACTACCAGCGATTTACCAGCAGCCTCAACGATCACTTCACGCAGGACCAGAAGATCCAGCTCGTGGAGGCCATGTGGCAGGTGGCGTATGCCGACGCCCACATCGATGCCAACGAGAACCACACCATCAGCAAGGTGGCCGGGCTGTTGCATGTGACGCATGGCGAGTACATAGCGGCCAAGATGCGGGCAAAGGAAGGAAGCCCACTCTGAGTCGCATTCGGCTCTTCCCCCCGAGTGGGACGCCGCCCGGGCGGCGAGGCGGCCGCTGGCCTGGACTGCGCGGGCTCTACGGATGCGCGTGTGCTCGGCGTCTACACCGGCAGCCAGCGCCACCAGAACGGTTTGCGCTCTTCCTTCGCGCCCCGGGCCTGCAGCAGCACAATGAACTCGCTGCGCTGATGGCGCCGGGCCGCCTGCAGCGGTGTCATGTCGTCAAAGTCAGACTTGAGCTGCGGATCAGCACCGTGGGCCAGCAGGTAGTGCGCGATCTCGCTGTGGCCATGGATCAGGCTGGCCACCAGCGGTGTGCACAAAATTTCGGGGTGCTGGTAGTTGGGGTTGACGCCCGCGCTGATGTGGTGGCGCACCAGTGCCAGGTCGCCCGCCACTGCGGCGGCGTACATGTCTTTCCAGTCTCCAGCGGACATGGGGTCTCCTTGTATTGTTTTTCGGTTTTGCGAGGAGCGCAGCGCGGGCCGATGCACATGCCTCCAGACCAGGGGCTCCATGGCAAACCGTCGGCATTCTGGCACGCCCTGGCGCGTGGGTGGTAGCGCAAAGAACTATGGCACCCGGCCCAGCTGCTACACCGCTGCCACGGCCTTTTCGCGTTCGGCGGCGGACAGCACACGCACCGCCACCACAGGCGCGCCAGTGGCCGTGAAGAATGGTGTGCGGCGGTAGCTACCGGTGAATCGCGCCGCCGCAATGCGGGGCATGAAGCCCAGCAGCGCCTTCAGCTGGCTCCAGCGCATGCGGGGCGGCGTGCCCTTGGCGCTGGAGGTTTCCAGGTGCATCTGCACCGGCCCAAACGCGGGCGCAAGCGGCTCGCCGCCCGCGCGCAGGCACAGGTGGACCAGCCCCACATAGGGCATGCGCCAGTCGCGCCCCGTATT
Organism: Acidovorax sp. Leaf73; assembly: GCF_916855635.1. Classification (NCBI taxonomy): domain Bacteria; kingdom Pseudomonadati; phylum Pseudomonadota; class Betaproteobacteria; order Burkholderiales; family Comamonadaceae; genus Acidovorax; species Acidovorax sp. Leaf73. The sequence continues at coordinate 88,609 of NZ_CAKASI010000001.1, read as the reverse complement.
GGCCAAGGGGGTATTGCAGCAGCGCGCATACCAGCGCAGCAATCCCGCCTCGGACAGCGACAGGCAGGCCAGCTGGTCGGTGCCACTGGTGAAAGACACGTTGCGGGCATGCGTGCCCACCACCTCGGTGCCGGCCAGAGCGTCCAGCACCGCGTCGGGCAGCCCCAGATGGTGGGCATAGGCTTGGCAGTCCCGGCAATAACAGATGGCGTGGATGGCGGAGCGCGTGTCGGCCACCTCGCCGACGACCTTGGCACACTGGCATTGAAAGCGATGGATCATGAAGCCCTCTCTCTGGTGGATGGAAAGCTTACCGCCCCAGCTGCCAGAATTTGTCAGCAGTGTGCAGGCCAGGCCACCCGGGCGCCCTACCCACCGCCGTATAGTAGAAACGATGCCACCGCATGAGCCCTGCGCCAGCCCCGGCATCGGCCGTGCTGTCGTGCGGTTGGGCCCCTGTCCACGGCCTCCCGCCCCTTTTTTCTCTACCTTCTTCCATGCCCCCTCTGCACATCCTCTGGCGCGACGAGCACCTGGTGGCCGTCTACAAGCCTGCGGGCTGGCTGGTGCACCGCACGGGGCTGGACGCGGGCGAGACGCGGTTTGTGATGCAGACCCTGCGCGACCAGCTGGGCCAGCATGTGTTCCCCGTGCACCGGCTCGACAAGGGCACCTGCGGCGTGCTGGTGATGGCGCTGCACAGCCATGCGGCACGGGCACTGTCACAGGCGTTCGAGCACGGCGCCACGCACAAGCGCTACCTGGCCCTGGTGCGCGGCTGGGCGCCCGAGGCCATCGAGGTGGACCACGCCTTGAAGCCCGACGATGCCCCGGCCGATGCGGCCGTGCAGGACGCCCACACCCGCTTTCGGCGCGTGGCGCAGCTCACGCTGCCCGAGGCCAGTGATGCGCGTTTTGCCACCACCCGCGCCTCGCTGGTCGAGGCGATCCCCACCACAGGGCGGCGCCACCAGATACGCCGCCACCTCAAACACCTGGCGCACCCCATCCTTGGCGACGCGACACACGGCAAAGGCCCCCTCAACCGCTGGTGGGCCGAGCGGCTGGGGCAGCAGAGGCTGTGGCTGCATGCGTGGCAGCTGACGGTGCCACACCCCGTGTCGGGCGCTGTGATGACGTTTGACAGCGGGCTGCCATGGCCGGGGCCTGCGGGCTGGGGCCCCGGGCACGACACGGCAGAGATTGCCAACGCCAGCCCCGTCTCCGATTGGCAGCGGCTGTTTGCACGCTTGCCGTGGGAAGAGACGCAAGGCACGCCCACTGCACCGTAACCCGGGCGACACGACGACAGCGCACCCGTCGAAATAATGGGCACTCCAAAAATCAGGAGACTCCGCCCATGACCGTACCCGCCACCAACCGCGTCCTCGCCCACACGGGCGCGCGCTACCCCATCATCCAGGCGCCAATGGGCTGGATCGCGCGCACGCAGCTGGCATCGGCCGTGTCCCGCGCGGGCGGGCTGGGCATCATCGAGACATCGTCGGGCGAGACGGCCAACTGCCAGGCCGAGATCACCAAGATGAGCGCACTGGGCCTGCCGTTTGGCGTGAATCTGCCCATCCGCTTTTTGAAGGACGACGCCATGCTGCGCTTTGTGTGCGCGTCGGGTGTGAAGTTTGTGACCACCTCGGCGGGCAGCCCGGCCAAGTTCATTGCGCCGCTCAAGGATGCGGGTATCACCGTGTACCACGCCGTGCCCACGGTGGACGCGGCGCTCAAGTGCGTGGACACAGGCATCGACGGTCTGGTGGTCGAGGGCGGCGAAGGCGGCGGGTTCAAGAACCCCGAAGAGGTCTCCACCCTGGTGCTGCTGCAAGCCATTCGTGCGCGGGTGGATGTGCCGCTGGTGGCCGCCGGGGGCATCTGCGACGGGCGCGGCATGGCGGCGGCTTTTGCGCTGGGGGCTGAGGCGGTACAGATGGGCACACGGTTTGTGAGCTGCGCCGAAAGCCCCGTGCACGCCAACTACAAGAACGCCATCGTCGATGCGGGCGTGACCGGCACCTGGATGCTCAACACCAAGGCCAGCCCCTGCATCCGCGCGCTCAAGTCGCAGCGCACCCAGGCCATCCATGAGGCAGGCCTCATGCCCGCCGACAGCTTTGCGGGCATCCAGCGCGTGTACTTTGACGGTGACATGGAGGCGGCGCCTGCGCTGGCGGGGCAGACCGCGGGATTGATTGACTCTGTCAAGACCGCGCAGCAGATCATTGATGACACCGTGGCAGAGTTTTTTGCGATCAGCCAACGCATGGGCGCCTTGGCTGCAGCGCGGTCATTTGGATGATCGCCATCGCAGCGCAGGGCTAGGGCCAGGGCTCTACGCCGCCTTCGCGCCCAGCGCACGCATGCGCGCCTTCCACTTGGCAATCCCATCGTCGCCCAGTTGCTCCACGCTGCCCACCAGCGTCTCATGCACCGGCGCAATGCCCACAAAGCCCAGGATATTGCGCTCCAGCGACTTCACGCTGTGCGCGCGGAAGTACCAGCGGTAGACCAGCGCTGGCATGCCCATGGTGACTACCACCCGCGCACTGCGCCCTGTGAGCCCCTTGCGGCCAAAGGGGTTGCTGCCTTCGGTGTTGAAGGCAAACCCGGGTCGTGCCACCTGCTCCAGAAAACCCTTGAGCAGGGCTGGCATGTCGCCCAGCCACAGCGGAAAAAACAGCACGATGTGCTGCGCCCAGCCGATGTCCGCCTGGGCAGGCTTGAGCGATGCGGGCAGCAGGCCCAGCTCCCACTCGTGCTGGCTGCGCAGCAGCGCAAAGTCGATGGCAGCCACCTCGATCTCGCGCACCTCGTGGCCCGCCGCGATGGCCCCCTGCGCATAGGCCTGCGCCAGCGCGTGGCACAGGTGGGGCGCACTCGCGTCCGGGTGGCCCTGTATCAGAAGAATGCGTTGGGGCGTCATGGCAAAAACTCCTCGCGGCGCCAGGCCCGCCGGTGATGGCGGCCGCTGCAGGCACCAAGGCAAATCGTGACACGCGCAACCCCGGGGTGCAAGCGCCGAGCAGGTGGCGCCACCCGCAGGGACGGGTTGGGAAGGCACGGGAGGAACGTGGCCATGGGCGGCAACCGCCAGACGCTTCACTTTTGATAGCTACCAGCGCTTTACCATCAAGCGCCAGGTGCCAATTTCTATCAAAACCTGGCGCCCACACCCCGCCAAGCGGTCGTTGGCGTGCGTCGGCAGTGTCCTACCCCCGCGCTCGCCCACCACCGGTAGACGCTGCCGCGCAGGAGCAGCACAGTCGCAGGGCAGCACTGTTGCTGCGCCCCCTCCTCCGCTGGACTCCCCGCCATGCCACCACACGCGTACCGCTCTCTGAGCACACCGCCCTCCCTCGCCACAACGCCGGTCGCCGGGTGCAAGGACCATGGCCATGGCTGACCTCTGGCAGGAGATCGCCAGCACGGTGGCCTCGGAATTCTCGGACGTGCCCGATGCGGCACAGGCCACGCGCATCGTGGTGCGCCTGGCCATGGCAGCGCTGCTGGGCGGGCTGCTGGGTTGGGAACGCGAACACGCGGGCAAGGCCGCTGGCGTGCGCACGCACATGCTGGTGGCGATGGGCGCGGCCCTGTTCGTGCTGGTGGCTCAGCAGGCCGGCATTGAAGCGGCAGACAACAGCCGCGTGCTGCAGGGCATCATCGCGGGCGTGGGGTTTCTGGGCGCGGGCACCATCCTCAAGGGCGATGCCGAAAGCCAGGTCAAGGGCCTGACCACAGCCGCTGGCATCTGGCTCACGGCCGCCATCGGCGTGGCCGCCGGGCTGGGCCGCGAAGCCACGGCGGTGCTGAGCACGGTGCTCGCGCTGGTGGTGCTGTGGGCCATTCCGATGCTGCACGACAAGGTGAGCCGCAACGCAGCCAGCCACAAGTCGGACTGAGCCGAGCCGAGGCAGCCCGCTGGCGCGGGCTGCGCTACACTTTTTGGCCCACCGCCCCCCTGGCTGCGGCGCAGCCCCACGCGCCGCAGGCAGCCACCTCTCGTTACCCCATGCACAGTCTTCCAGCGCAGCACCGCTGCCTTGGCGGCACAGCTCCTGCGCCGTTTGCCACCCTGCCACCCGCCACAGCCTGCAGCCTTCCTGTGGCGGTACAACCATGACGCGGAAGAGCGACACCGAGGCTCAGCCTGCGGCATCTGCAGCCGCGACCCCAACTGCGACTGCGACGGCCACCACAGCGCAGGCGGCAGCCTCGGGCAACCTGCGCGGCATCGTCGCCATGGTCGCGGCGGTGGGGTGTTTTTCGCTGATGGACGCCCTGCTCAAGACCCTGTCGGCCAGCTACCCCGCCATGCAGGTGGCGGCGCTGCGCGGCTGGGCTGCGTTGCCGCTGGTGGCGCTGTATGTGCTGTGGCGCGGCGAGGTGCGGGGCCTGCTCAAGGTGCGCTGGCCGCTGCACCTGCTGCGTGGCGTGCTCAACGTGACCATGCTGGGCCTGTTCACCTACGCACTCAAGGAGCTGGGCCTGGCCGAGGCCTACACGCTGTTTTTCATCGCCCCGTTGCTGATCACGGCGCTGTCCACCGTGGTGCTGGGCGAGAAGGTGCGCGCCGCCCACTGGGTGGCGATCGTGCTGGGCATGGTGGGCGTGGTGGTGGCCCTGCGGCCCAGCCAGGACGCATTTTTCACGCTGGGCGCGCTGGCGGTGCTGGGCGCAGCGTGTGGATACGCCGTGTCGGCCATCACGGGGCGCGTGCTCAGCCGCACGGACTCCAGCGCCAGCCTGGTCTTCTGGACCACCGCCTTGCTGGCGCTGGGCGCGGGCACGCTGGCCTGGCCGGGCTGGGTGGGCGTGGACGCTGCGCACTGGCCGCTGGTGGCAGGCCTGGCAGTCACGGGGTTTCTGGGGCAACTGGCGATCACCGAGGCGTTCCGGCACGGGCAGGCGTCGGTGGTGGCACCGTTTGAATACACGGCCCTGGCCTGGGGTATGGGGCTCGACTGGGTGCTGTGGCAGGCCGTGCCGGGGGTTTCCACATTGCTGGGCGGCGCGATCATCATCGGCAGCGGGTTGTATCTGGTGCGGCAGGAGCGGACGCAGGCGGTGGTGCCTCCATAAGGTGAAGCTCCCCCTGAGTCGCCTTCGGCGCCTTCCCCCTCTCTCGCTGCGCGGGAGGGGGACGCCACCGGTGGCCTGGCAAAGCCAGTTCCACGGTGGCACTGGCCTGGGCCGTGCCAGTTTCATGCGCTGAGCCAGGGACAACGACAACCTTGCAGGTGGCGGCACCTGCCCGCGCCGTCGCACGGCATGGTCTTACACCCCGGCAGGCGCGTGGGCGGTGCAATAAGAGGTCCATCACATCGGCACCACCGAAAAGGAATTCACCATGACCCAGCACGCCACCATTGCAGGCCACGTTACCTACACCCCGGGTGACGGAGCCCCCTTGACCATTCCGAAAGGCCCCGTGGAGCTGGAGCCTTCCAAAGACAGCACCACCTTGAGCTGGACCGCAGACAACGATGCCGTGGGCTCCGCCGCGATCCCGAAGGACCAGTTCAACCAATACGTGCGCGAGGGAAAAATCCGCATCCAGAACTGAGCGGCCAGCATCTATACTATGAAATTGATAGCACTCAGCTCTTTATGATCAAGCGCCAGAGCCTTATTTCATGCGATATTCACGATGCAAGCCGAAGACATCCTTCATTTCTGGTTCGAAGAACTCACCCCCGCCCAGCACTTTGCACAAGAGGACGCCATCGACGCGATGATCCGTGTCCGCTTCGGTGCCACCTGGCAGGCAGCGCGGCAGTGCGAGTTGTGGAGCTGGCGCGGCACGCCCCAAGGCCGCCTGGCGGAAATCCTGGTGCTGGACCAGTTCTCGCGCAACATCCACCGGGGCTCGCCGCTTGCGTTTGCGCAAGACGCCCAGGCGCTGGCCCTGGCGCAGGAGCTGGTGGCCGGGCAGCACGACAAGGCACTGGCCCCCACCGAACGCGCCTTTGCCTACATGCCCTACATGCACAGCGAGTCAGCCGCCATCCATGCGCAGGCGATGGTGCTGTTTGACCAGCCGGGGCTGGAAAACAACCTGAAGTTCGAGGTGGCGCACCGCGACATCATTGCGCGCTTCGGGCGCTACCCGCACCGCAACGCCGTGCTGGGGCGCACGTCCACGGCGCAGGAGCTGGCCTTCCTCGCGCAGCCCGGATCGTCCTTCTGAGCCTGCCGGTCCTTGCCGGTCAGATCGGCCGGGTCAGGTACACCGCCTCGCGGCCCACGATGGGCTCGCGCGTGGGCATCATCACCGTGCAGTCGTCGCACAGCGCGCGGATCTCGTGCGGGCCGTCGGTGGCGATGAGTTCGCCCTGGGCAAACACCTCAAAGCCCTGCACAGGCCGTGTGAAGCGGAAGTCCGGCGTGCGCACCATGCAAGTCTCCAGCAGTTCATAGCGGCGCTGCGGGCCTGGCGCTGGGCGGTTGGCAGCGGCTTCGACCAGACCGAAGTGCGCCAGAAAATCCAGCGCCACGGCCGTGGCCACGTCGGCCGCCGACTGGCGGAAATGCTGGCCACACTCCACCACCAAAGCCACCCCATCGCTCTCTGCCAGCCCATGGCGGCCGTGCTGGATGAGCGGCGTGCCCGAGCCCAGCCCGCTGGGCATCACCAGGTGCACCGGCGGACTGCCAATGGCCAGCGCCACCTGCGCATTGCGCGGATAGGCGGGGTACACCCAGAAAGGCTGCACATCCTGGCTGGTGGAGTGGATGTCCAGGATGTGATCGGCCGCAGCCACTACCGGGCGCAACGCACGGGCGCGGTCCAGCTCGGGGCTTGCGGCCGTGCCGTCCAGTTCACCGGCGGACCAGATGCGGTTGAGGTTGTGCACCAGCTGGCGGCTTTCAAACGGACGGGTCGGGTCAAACGATGCATACGCCGCCACGTTGGCAAAGCTGATGGTCAGCGTGCCAATCCGCGGGCGCACGCCCGTGTCCAGCAGGTGCGTGGCCGCCACCATGCCGCAGATCTCGTTGCCATGCGTGAGCGCATTGATGAGCACGTGGGGACCTGGCTGGCCCGATTCAAAACGGTGCACGTAGTCGATGCCCACATTGCCCTGGCGGTAGGCAGACAGGTCGCGGGGAAGAACTTCGAAAACGGGAGAGTTTTGCGTCATGGCGGGCAATTAGTAAGACAACACATCATTCTCTGCGCAAAGCAAAAACCACATGGCGCGCGGTGTACGATGCCCCGCCCGTTGTTCCACCGCCCTGCCGCACCATGCCCACTGCCCGACTTTGCCCGCTGGCCGATGTGGCCGCCCGACTGCCCGCCGACAGCTGGATCGCCCAGCGACTTGCAGAGGACCCGGATGCGTTGACCACGGAAACCGTGCTCTGCATCACCGGCGATGCGCAGGTGCCCGAGCTGCACCTGGATGCGCCCCTGGCCAGTGGCAGCCCGCTGCGGGCGCTGCTGCAGGACGGCAACAACACCAACCAAGCTCCCACGGGCCAGCCCTTTCTGATCCTGATCGAAGGCCATCTGCAGATCGACGGCGCGCTCACCTGCGACGACACCGATGGCGCCACGCACCTGGTCGTACTGGGCGACGCGCGCATGCACAACGCCGTGGTGGGCGGCCAGCTGCTTTATGTGCAGGGCGCGCTGCAAGTGGCCGACCTGCTGTGGGGCGACTACAACCACGGCGGGCTCACCGTGCGTGGCGGGCTTACGGCGCGGGCGGCACTGTTCACGGATGAATACCACGTAGACATCACCGGGCCGGAGCAGGTGGAGTTCCTCATGGACGAGGTGCGCGGCGTGCCGCACCTAGCGGAGTTCTCCAGCGAAATCGTAGGCATCGTGTTCCCGCCTGAGTTCCATGACGGCATCGACGATGGCGAAAGCGGCGTCAGCTACGTGCTGGACCGCGCCCGCGTGGTGGCCGCCGTGCGCGCGGGCGAGAACGCCACGCGCAGCAGCGCCGAGATCCACGCGCTGATGCCCCTGGAGGCAGACCTGTTCGCCGATGAGGCCATCAGCGTGCGCAACATCCTGGCCGCCGTGCACACGCCCGTGATCGGCCCCAAGGAGCACACGGCCACCGGGTGGTTTCAGCAGACTGATTTTTCGCTGTGCCAGCGGCATGTGGACGCTGATGGCGACCAGCGCGACGACAACGTGTTCATCACCGTCTGGAAGACCTGGGACTTCTATCTCTCGGTGGCGCAGGTGCCCGAACGCCAGGGGCTGCTGGCGCGCCTGGCCGCCGCCGTGCGGGGCCGCAAGGTGCCCACCACCGCGCAGCTCACGCTGGTGTACCGCGGCTATAGCGACGGCGAGCCCGGCGAATGGCTGCCCCTGGCACCCGACACCGCCCCCGAAGCCTGGCAGGCCTGCACGCTGGCCTGGCGCGGCGTCTTGGATTACCTGCGCAAGGCCGTGGGCCAGCACCGCGCCCGCTACCCGCTGTACCAGCGCCTGGTGGCCGAGCTGACCGCAGAACGCATCGAAGAATTCACCACCCTGCCCGTGTTCACCGAGCGCTACAACGACTGGTGGGACAGCGACAAGAACGGCTGGTGGGAAGGCGACGTGTGGGTGGGCGCACGCCAGCCCTGCATGCACGAAGGCGAGCCTTGGGGCCGCGCCCTCAAGCTCAGCTGGGAAAACGGCGACGAAGCCCCCGGCGACGAAGACGACAACGCCCACAGCGCCTACCAGATCAACGTGGAAGCCGCGCTGGACGGGCCAGCCGTGGTGGAGTTCACCTATGCGCAGCGCCAGAGCGATGCCCGCACCACCCTGCCCCGCAGCGCTGCCGACCACATAACGCGGTTGCTGCGTTTTTACGACGCGGTCCAGTCGCGTGTGCGCGCCGACCACGAACAAGAACAAGCTCACAAGGCCGAGGCGCGGCGCATCGAAGCCGCCGTGCACCTGCTGGCCACGCCCCCGCTGGCGCCCGACCTGCCCGATGCAGCGGTCTTCCCTGTAGAGCTGATGACGCTGTCCGACCAATGGCAGGCCGATGGGCAAAGCTATGTGGCCGCCATCCGCGCGCACCAGCTCGCACTGGATTCGGCCGAGGTGCAGAAAGGCAACGGCGATACCGAAGAAGAACAAGAAGAAGAAAACGAAGACACCGACCTGCCCTCCGACCCGCGCAAGGCGGCCGCAGCCACCGTGCTGCAACTGGCCCGCGTGGTCAACACCCACGCCGACGAAGACCTGGCCGATCGCTTTCGCCAGCGCTTTGCATTTGCCCCCGACGCCTTCGTGCGGCACGCCGCCGATGCGGGCCGCTTCATCGGCCCGGTGTTCGCGCTGGACGACGGCCGCGTGCTGGCGCGCATCAGCGCCCCCTACGACAACATGGCGCACTGGGTGGCCCTGCAGGGCCTGCGGCACATCCCCTTGCCCGCACTGCGCGGCCTCGGCCGCTCGCCCAACCGGCGCTGCTTTGCGCAAAGCGACGGCCAGCATGTCACCACGCACGATGGTTTTGACGGCCCCATCATCGCCCGCTTTGCACTGCCCCAGGGCAACGAAGCACTGCCAGCTCAGGTGGTGGTATCGCCCGGCCCCCTGGGCCAGCTCTGCGACGAGCTGATCCCCTTCAACGATGGCCAGCGTGTGCTGCTGCGCAACCCCACGGGCGTCTATCTGTTGCACGCCAAGGGTGCCGAGGAAGCCAGCAGCCCCGTGCAGCGCATCCACCCCCAAACCTTTGACGAAGACGGCCCCTACACCTGGCCCAAGAACCAGCAGGACGAATCGGTGAACGGCGCCGAGGTCACGATGCTGGCGCTCGACATGCTGCACATGGCCCTGTCACCGGACGAGCGCTACATCGCCGTGGGCGACCAGGACAGCGTGCACATCCTGCTGAACGCCCGAGGCCAGGTGGTGCGCCGCTACGAGCCCCTGTCGTCCTACCCGCACCACACCACCTTTTCACACGACGGCACGCAGCTGCTTGCCAACTCCTGCCACTTCTACGGTGGCTGCACGCTGGCCGCGCCAGTGAGTGCAGCGTTGCCAGACCTCGCGGCAGACAGTGGAGAAGAAGAAACGCACGAAGCCCCGGCCATCAACACCCAGTGGCGCGTGTATGCATCTGCCACCCTGCCGGGCATGGTGGTGCTGGGCGATGCCAATGGCTACCTGCACGCCATCAGCGACGACGGGCGCCCGCTGTGGCGCCACCACATCGGCAGCACCATCAGTGCCATGGACATGTCGCCCGACGGCAGCACGCTGTGGGCCGCCAGCTACGGCGGCTACCTGGTGCACCTGGAGCGCGTGGAGACGGGGATGGACCCGTATTCCATCGGCACATCGCCGTATGCGGAGGTGCGGCGGTGGATCTTCTGGAGCGATGAAACCGGGCCGTTGCGGTGGTAGGCGATGTGACCGTACTCGTCGGAAGTTAACGCTGCTTTGGGCGTGACCATTGAACGTGGACTAGGTCGGAGATGCACCGGACTCCCACCCTCCCCCCAGTGCTTTGAAGATGGCCACTGCCGCGCGGGCAGATTCCGTCTGCGCCTGTACACGCGCATCGGCAGCCCGGAGCAAGGTCTCATCGGCGTGCAGGACTTCGATCAAGCTGACAACGCCTTTTTGGTAGGCAGAGAACGTCGCTGCGCGAGCGCGACCCAGCGAATCGACACCGGCCTTCAACACCAAAACTTGCTCCTGGCGCCTGGAAAACGCGGAGAGCGAGTTTTCCACATCTTCCGTGGCCCGCAGCGCCGCCAATCGGTAGGCGGCCAGCATCTCTGCCTCCTGGCCCTTGGCCTGCTCTATCTGCGCATTGATGCGCGCGAAGTCGAAAAGACGCCAGCGCAGCCCGAGCACGCCTGTGGCCTGGCTGGCGCCGCCCGAGAACAGGCTGCCGCTGGACACGGACGTTGCACTCCCCACCAGGCCGCTGAGTGAGAGTTTGGGGTAGTACTCGGAGATGGCGGCGCCAATGCGCGCATTGGATGCAGCCAAGCGGCGCTCCGCAGCGATGAGGTCCGGCCTGCGCCTGAGCAGCTCGCTCGGCGAGCCCGTCGCAATTCCTTGAGGAGTTGCCGGAATGCCGCCCGGCGCGGTCAGTTCTGCGCGGTGGGTGCCCGGGGGAGTTCCCAGGATGACATCCATGGCGTTCATTACCGTGTCCAAGGAAGCGTCCAGCACCGGGATCGCTGCTTGCGCCTGCGAGAGCGCCCCCTCCGCCTGGCTCACCTGGAGCTCTGCCGCAAGACCCTTACTGTGCAGCAGCCTGACGTTGGACAGCAGGTCGTGTTGCGTCTGCACCTGCTGGCGGGCCACGTCTCGGCGGGCCTGCAGGCCGCGAATCGTGATGTAGATATCTGCGGTCTGTGCCGCCACGGCCAATCGGGTGGCAACAGCACCAGCCTCCGAAGACTGGTACTCGGCGGTGGCCGCCTCCCGCCCCCGGCGCAGGCCGCCAAACACATCCAGCTCCCAGCTTGCGCCCAGGTTTGCCTCGTAAGCGCTGCCATACCGGTCAAAACCCGGCGTCGAACTCAAGACCTGTCCCAAGGGTGTTTGCGTGGACTGATAGGCCCGCGCAGCCTGGCCCGACACGGCTGCGGACGGCAACAGTGCGGCGTCGGCCGCGCCCAGCCCCGCACGCGCCTGGGCGACCCGTGCAGCGGCTTGCGCCAGATCGAGGTTTTGCGCCAGCGCGAGCGACACGAATCGCGTGAGTTGAGGATCGCCAAACGCAGACCACCAGGAGGCCAGTTCGGCGGCGGCCTTCTCTGGCTGTTGATTGCTGCCGGGCTGATCCTGGTAATGCCCAGGCAGGGAAATCTCGGGCCGGACATAGTCCGGCCCCACGGCGCAGCCAGCGGAGAGGCTGGCCACAAGAAGGGCGGCGAGTGTGCGTTTGGGCAGCATGGTTTTTTCGGTCATGGTTCAATTGGATTGTGACCATAATACCAAATAGTCACTCGTTGTCTAGTCACCAAGACTGGCGTAAGCTTTGCCCATGACCAAAACAAGCCATCCCACCGCCGCAGGCCGGGGCCCTGCGGACCACGAGGTGCGAAACCAGATCGTGACCGCCGCCACCGAGCACTTCAGCCGCTACGGCTACGAAAAAACCACAGTGTCCGACCTGGCCAAGGAGATCGGTTTTTCCAAAGCCTATATCTACAAGTTCTTCGAATCCAAGCAGGCCATCGGCGAGATGATTTGCGCCAACTGCCTGAGCGATATCGAGAGCGAGGTCCGGGCGGCCGTGGCCCAGGCCGATCGGCCACCCGAGAAGCTGCGGCGCATGTTCAAAGCCATTGTGGAGTCGAGCCTGCGTCTCTTTTTCCAGGACAGAAAGCTCTACGAGATCGCCACCTCTGCGGCAACCGAACGCTGGCAGTCCACCATCGTGTACGAGGAGCGCCTGCAGGCGCTGTTGCGGGATGTTTTGCAGGAAGGCCGGCAGACCGGCGACTTCGAGCGCAAGACGCCGCTGGATGAAACCACTGCAGCCATCCACCTGGTGATGCGCCCCTACCTCAATCCCCTGATCCTGCAGCACAGCCTGGACTACGCCAACGAGGCGCCCACCCAGTTGTCCAGCCTGGTCCTGCGCAGCCTGTCCCCATGAGCGAAGTTTATTTGTGACTATTGACTAATTTGGTCACAAGAATAACAATGAAAGTCCCGATCCATCTGCACAAGGGACTTTCATGCTTCGGCCTCGCCTCGCCACTCTGTTTCTCATTTCTGCCTTGCCGTTTGCGCTGGTCGCCTGCGGCGAAAAGGCTTCTTCCGATCCACGCACCGAAGCGCCCCTGGTACGCGCAGCCATTGTTCAGGAGGCCGCAGCTGCCTCCAGGGCGTTCACGGGTACCGTAGCGGCCCGGGTGCAGAGCGACCTGGGCTTTCGCGTCTCGGGCAAGGTGCTGGAACGGCTAGTGGATGCGGGGCAGACCGTCAAACGCGGGCAGCTGCTCATGCGCATCGATGCGGTCGATCTGAAACTGGCCGCCCATGCGCAGCAAGAGGCTGTGGCCGCTGCGCGTGCCCGTGCTCGCCAGACGGCGGACGATGAAGCACGGTACCGCGACCTGCGCGGCACAGGCGCTATCTCCGCTGCGGCCTATGACCAGGTGAAGGCGGCTGCAGACGCAGCCCAGGCGCAGCTCAGTGCGGCCGAAGCCCAGGCGGATGTATCCCGCAATGCAAGCCGTTATGCCGAACTGGTGGCAGACGGCGACGGCGTCGTCGTGGAAACGCTGGCCGAACCCGGACAGGTGGTGAGCGCCGGGCAACCGGTGGTCCGCCTGGCCCATGCAGGCCGACGCGAAGCGCTCGTGCAGCTGCCGGAGACTTTGCGCCCCGCCATAGGGTCGCAGGCACAAGCCACCTTGTTTGGCAAGGAGGAGGCCGCCGTCTCGGCCAAGCTGCGACAGCTTTCCAGCTCGGCAGACCGGGTGACGCGCACCTTCGAGGCCCGCTATGTGCTCGAAGGGGATTTGGCCAACGCGCCCCTGGGCACCACGGTGGCGGTTCGCATTCCGGACGAAAAGTCCTCTGCGGCGGCGGGTCTGCAAGTGCCCATCGGCGCCTTGTTCGATGCAGGCAAGGGCCCAGGAGTTTGGGTGCTTCGCGGTGAACCGGCCAAGGTTGCCTGGCAGCCGGTGGCCGTCCAGCGCCTGGACGATGCAGGTGCCTACGTGACGGGCCACATCAAGCCCGGGGAGCGAATCGTCGCACTGGGTGCGCACCTGTTGCGCGAAGGCGAGCAGGTCCGGCTGGCAGATCTTGCGACAGCTGCTCCGAAGGAAGGAGCACGTCCGTGAGCGAAGGCCGTTTGAACCTGTCGGCGCTCGCAGTGCGCGAGCGCGCCATCACCCTGTTCCTGATCCTCCTGATCTCTGCAGCAGGCATTCTCGCGTTCGCCAAACTCGGGCGCGCTGAAGACCCGCCTTTCACCATCAAGCAGATGACGATCGTTACGGCGTGGCCTGGCGCCACGGCCCAGGAGATGCAGGATCAGGTTGCAGAACCCCTGGAAAAGCGCATGCAGGAATTGCGCTGGTACGACCGCACAGAAACCTTCACCCGCCCCGGCCTGGCTTTCACCATGGTGTCGCTGCTGGACAGCGCACCGCCGTCGCAAGTGCAGGAGGAGTTCTACCAGGCACGCAAGAAGATCAGCGACGAGGCGAGGAAACTGCCTGCTGGCGTCATCGGCCCTATGGTCAACGACGAATATGCAGATGTGACCTTTGCGCTCTTCGCCCTCAAGGCCAAGGGTGAACCCCAAAGACAGTTGGTCCGCGACGCGGAAGGGTTGCGCCAGCAACTGCTGCATGTGGCGGGCGTCAAGAAAGTCAACATCATTGGGGAACGACCCGAGCGGATCTACGTCTCGTTCTCCCATGATCGCCTGGCCACGCTGGGCGTGGCGCCGCAGGACATTTTTGCCGCGCTCAACAGCCAGAACGTGCTGACGCCCGCAGGCTCCATCGAAACCAAGGGACCACAGGTTTTCCTGCGTGTGGATGGCGCGTTCGACACGCTGGAGAAGATCCGGCAGACCCCGATCATCGCGCAGGGGCGGACGCTGAAGCTGTCGGATGTGGCGACTATCGAGCGCGGCTATGAAGACCCCGCAACCTTCCTGGTGCGCAACGGCGGCGAGCCAGCCCTGCTGCTGGGCGTCGTGATGCGCGACGACTGGAACGGGCTCGATCTGGGCAAAGCGCTGGAGGCCGAGGTCACCAAGATCAATGCAGAACTCCCCGTGGGCATGACGCTGACCAAGGTGACCGACCAGGCCGTCAACATCAGCTCGGCAGTGGACGAGTTCATGGTCAAGTTTTTTGTCGCCCTGCTCGTCGTGATGGTGGTCTGCTTTGTCAGCATGGGCTGGCGTGTGGGCATCGTCGTGGCAGCCGCCGTGCCGTTGACGCTGGCGGCGGTGTTCGTGATCATGGCCGCCTCTGGCAAGAACTTTGACCGGATCACGCTGGGCTCACTCATCCTGGCCCTGGGCCTGCTGGTGGACGACGCCATCATTGCCATTGAAATGATGGTGGTGAAGATGGAAGAAGGCTACAGCCGTGTGGCGGCCTCGGCCTACGCCTGGAGCCATACGGCAGCCCCCATGCTTTCGGGCACCCTGGTCACAGCCATTGGCTTCATGCCGAATGGTTTCGCACGCTCCACGGCGGGTGAATACACCAGCAACATGTTCTGGATCGTAGGCATTGCATTGATTGCGTCGTGGGTGGTGGCGGTGGTTTTTACGCCTTACCTGGGCGTCAAGCTGTTGCCTGACCTCAAAAAGGTCGAAGGCGGACACGACGCCATTTACGACACACCGCGCTACAACCAGTTCCGCCAGCTGCTTGGCCGCGTCATTGCGCGCAAATGGATTGTTGCAGCCTCCGTCGTCATCCTGTTTGTGGTGTCGGTGCTGGGGATGGCGCTGGTCAAGAAGCAGTTCTTCCCCACGTCCGACCGGCCGGAAGTGCTGGTCGAGGTGCAGATGCCCTATGGCACGTCCATCGAACAAACCAGCGCTGCGACGGCCAAGGTGGAGGCTTGGCTGGCCAAGCAGGAGGAGGCCAAGGTCGTGACCGCCTACATCGGCCAGGGTGCCCCGCGCTTTTTCCTGGCCATGTCGCCCGAGCTGCCGGACCCGTCGTTCGCCAAGATCGTGGTGCTCACCGGCAATGACAAGGAACGGGAAGAGCTCAAATTCAGACTGCGCCATGCGGTGGCAGATGGCCTGGCGCCCGAGGCACGGGTGCGTGTCACGCAAATCGTGTTTGGCCCGCCTTCGCCCTTCCCCGTGGCTTACCGCGTCATGGGGCCCGATCTGGACAAGCTGCGCGAGATTTCCGCCGAGGTCGAGGCGGTCCTGCAGGCCAGCCCGATGATGCGCACCGTCAACACGGACTGGGGCCCGCGTGTTCCGACCTTGCATTTCACACTCGACCAGGACCGCCTGAGCGCCGTGGGACTCAGCTCCAGCTCGGTGGCGCTGCAGCTGCAGTTCCTGCTGAGCGGAGCCCCGTTGACGGAGGTGCGCGAGGATATCCGCTCGGTGCAAGTGACGGGCCGGGCCGCCGGTGATGTCCGTCTCGACCCCGCGAAGATTTCGGGCCTGTCGCTGGTGGGATCGAGCGGGCAGCGCATCCCGCTGTCGCAGGTGGGCAAGGTTGATGTGCGCATGGAAGATCCCATCCTGCGTCGGCGTGACCGCACGCCGACGATCACGGTGCGCGGCGACATTGCCGAAGGTTTGCAGCCTCCGGACGTATCCACGGCCATCACCCAGCAACTGAAGCCCCTCATGGACAAGCTGCCTGGCGGCTACCGCATCGTGGAAGCAGGCTCTATCGAGGAAGCCGGCAAGGCGACGGTCGCCATGCTGCCAATCTTCCCGATCATGCTGGCAGCCACCCTGCTCATCATCATCCTGCAGGTTCGCTCCATCTCAGGGATGGTCATGGTCTTCCTGACCAGCCCGCTGGGCCTGATCGGCGTGGTGCCGACACTGCTGTTGTTTCAACAGCCCTTTGGCATCAATGCGCTGGTTGGCCTGATCGCCTTGTCCGGCATTCTGATGCGCAACACGCTCATCCTGATCGGGCAGATCCGCGAAAACGAAGACGCCGGACTCGACCCATTCCGCGCCGTGGTGGAAGCCACCGTGCAACGTGCCCGCCCGGTGATCCTCACCGCCTTGGCCGCGATCCTGGCGTTCATCCCGCTGACGCACTCCGTGTTCTGGGGAACGTTGGCCTACACCTTGATCGGCGGCACGCTGGCCGGCACGGTACTGACGCTCGTGTTCCTGCCCGCGATGTATTCGATCTGGTTCGGCATCCGGCCCGTTCGCTCAGCCCCCGCATCCATCTGATTCCCCTTGCGAATCTCACTATCAAAGGAACTGCCATGTCGAAATCCAAAGTTGTCGTTGTTACCGGCGTGTCCTCGGGCATCGGTCGTGCTGCCGCCATGAAGTTTGCCGAACAGGGCTGCCGGGTTTTCGGCACCGTGCGCAACACCGCCAAAGCGCACGCCATTCCCAACGTGACGCTCGTTGAGATGGACATCCGCGACGAAATGTCCGTTGAAAGCGGCATCCAGACCATCATCGCGCAAGCCCAACGCATCGATGTGCTGGTCAACAGCGCGGGGGTGACTCTGCTGGGCGCTGCGGAAGAAACATCTGTGGAGGAGGCTCAGAAGCTGTTTGACACGAACCTCTTCGGCGTCTTGCGCGTGATCAAGGCAGTGTTGCCGCACATGCGCGGGCAGCGCTCTGGCCGCATCGTCAATGTGAGTTCGGTGCTCGGATTTTTGCCCGCGCCCTACATGGCTCTCTATTCGGCGTCCAAACATGCCGTTGAAGGGCTGGCTGAAACGCTGGACCACGAAGTGCGCCAATTCGGTATCCGCGTCTCGCTGGTCGAGCCCTCCTTCACCAAGACCAACCTGGATCTGAACGCGCCCAAAACGGTGGCCCGGATTGCTGACTACAGCAAGGAGCTGGACGTCGTGTCGCAAGCGATCCAGAGCAACGTGCAGAAGGCGCCCCCGCCCCAGGGCGTGGCCGACACCATCGTCCGTGCCGCGCTGGGGACTTGGAAAATGCGCCACACACCCAAGGGTGAAGCGTCGATGCTGGCCAAACTTCGCCGCTTCATGCCTGCAGGCCCTGTCGGGAAGGGCTTGCGCAAGTCATTCGGGCTTGCGTGACGGCTCATGCCGATACCCCATACAACCACCGCAGGTCCCGCCCCCGCAAGGGCGGCCGCAGATGGAGTACCGAATTACGCAACGGGAGACAAGCATGAATGACGATCAAAAGGCATTGGTCTGGGCCCTTCAACAGTCGGAAGCGGCTCAACGCATGCGTGATGGCGGTGGCGGGCCTGGGCACGCGCGGGCGGAGCAGATTGAGGGGATGAATGGACAGGACCTTCAGGAATCCATGCTTCCCTTTCGTCGGCGGGCGCAGCAAATCACACATCGCCTCTCAAAAATGCGGCCCAGGCCCCTCCTCTGCGAGCGCATCCTGCGCATTGCGCAGCGGGCAGACCTTGAGCGACAAACAACCGCAGCCAATGCATCCATCCAGTTGGTCGCGCAGCGCCGTCAGCGTGCGGATGCGCTCGTCCAGATCGTCGCGCCAGCGGGCGGACAGGCGGCGCCAGTCGGCCACCGTGGGCGTGCGCCCGGCGGGCAGCGCCTGCAAGGCCTCGGCGATGGCGGCCAGCGGCACGCCCATGCGCTGCGCCACCTTGATCACCGCCACGCGGCGCAGCACGGAGCGCGGGTAGCGCCGCTGGTTCCCCGCATTGCGCACACTGGCGATCAGCCCGCGCGATTCATAAAAATGCAGGGCCGACACGGCCAGCCCGCTGCGGCTGGCGACCTCGCCCACCGACAGCTCGGATTTTTCGCACAGCTCGGACGGGTCAGCCTGCGCGTCCGCTACCACGCGGGCGACGGGAATGCGGAGCTTGCCTGGTTTCACAACAGCTTCTGCAAGGGCTTTCTTCACGGCGATTGACCTCAATTTAGCTTGAGGTTTGATACTAACCCACGAAGCCCTTGCAACCGCCGCCGATGCCGCTGCGACTGCGGTCGCCCAGGCTTTCCGGCAATTCCGCCGTGGTCTTCACCTTCACATCCCCTCTCAGGATTTCTGCACCATGCGCCTTGATACCGCAACAACCCAGCACCCCGCCACGGCAACTTCCACGCTGCGCTTCATCAACCCGCCGGGCCTGTACGACCCGCGTGCCAATGGCTACACCCATGTGGTGGTGGCGCCCGCCCCGGCACGCACTGTCTTTGTGGCGGGCCAAGGTGGCGAGAACGCGGCGGGCCAGCTGTCTGCCGACTTTGGCGAGCAGCTGCGCCAGGCTTTCACCAACCTGCGTATCGCATTGGCAGGCGCGGGGGCCAGCGTGCACGATGTGGCCAAGCTCACCGTGCTGGTGGTGGACCACACCGAGCAGCGGCTGGCGCTGTTCAGCCAGGCGGTGCGCAGCCTGTGGCCCGATGGGGCGGCACCAGCCTGCACGCTGATCCCGGTGCCCCGGCTGGCGCTCGACGGCATGCTGATTGAAATCGAGGCCACAGCAGTGATGCAGGCATGAGCTGTGCATGCACACCACCCCAGGCAACCACTGTCCCCAAGATGAGCACTCCACCGCACTCCCGCTCCGCATCCACGACACCGCCCAGCACGCCCCGCGCAGAGGCGCCAGGCCTCAGCACGCCGGTGCTGCTGCTCATGGCCGTGGCCTGCGGGTTGTGCGCGGGCAGCAATTACTTCAACCAGCCCCTTCTGCACTCCATTGCCACGCAGTTGCAGGTGCGTGACGCCTCGGCGGCGCTCATCGTCACGCTGGCGCAGGTGGCCTACGCGGCGGGTTTGTTGTTGTTGGTGCCGCTGGGTGACATGCTGGAGCGGCGGCGGCTCATCACCACGCTGATGTTGCTGGCGGCTCTGGGGCTGTTCACCAGCGGGTTTGCGGGCAGCTACGCCCTGCTGGCGCTGGGCACGGTGCTGACGGGGCTGTTCTCGGTGGCTGCGCAGGTGCTGGTGCCGTTGGCGGCCACGCTGGCTGCGCCGGGCCGCAGTGGGCGCGCGGTGGGGCTGGTGATGAGCGGGCTGCTTGTAGGCATTCTGGCGGCGCGCAGTGTGGCAGGACTGCTGTCTGAACTGGGCGGCTGGACGCTGGTGTACCGCGTGGCGGGCGTGGCCATGGTGGCCGTGGCGCTGGCGCTGTGGTGGGTAATGCCCCGCTCGCGAAACGCTGGGCGGGCCCAGGGGTATGGCCAGGTGCTGCGCTCTCTGGGCACGCTGGCCCTGCGCCACCCCCGGCTGCGCAGCCGGGCCTTGCTGGGCGGGCTGTCGTTTGCGTCGGTCAGCGTGTTGTTCTCCACCATGGCGCTGTTGCTGGCGGGGCCTGCCCACCGCCTGGGCGATGCGGGCATCGGCCTGATCGGGCTGGCGGGCGTGGCCGGTGCACTCATGGCCAATGTGGCGGGCCGCATGGCCGACCGTGGTCAGGCCCAGGTGGCCACGGCCGTTTCGGTGGGGTTGCTGCTGCTGGGCTGGGGCGCGCTGTGGCTGGGCGCCACCAGCCTGGTGTGGTTTGTAGTGGGCATGCTGGTGGTGGACCTGGCGCTGCAGGGCGTGCACATCAGCAATCAGAACGTGATCTACCGGCTGGACCCCACGGCCCGTGCGCGCATCAACGCGGTGTACATGACCAGCTACTTCACCGGCGCGGCCAGCGGGTCGGCGCTCGGGTCTGTGGCCTGGCTATGGGGCGGCTGGGCCGCCACCTGTGCGCTGGGTGGGGGCATCGCGGTGCTCAACGCGCTGGCACTGGTGCATGACCAGCGCCTGGCTCTGCGAGCGCAGCCTGCGGCAGCGAACCCCGCTGCGGCGCAGCCCGCCGTGCGCTGAAAGGGGCCGGTTTGTGACGTACCATCCCGGCACGGTCCCATTCCGAGACCTTTACAGGAGGCACCATGGCCAAAGGCGAACAACGCAGCAACAAGATGGCAAAGAAACCCAAGAAGGACACTTCGCTGCCCAAGGAAAGCGGCGGCTCTGACCGCCCCATGCCACCGGTGACCGCCGTCATCCCGCGTGGCAAAGAGAAGAACAAGTAAGTCACCCAGCACCTGCAGGCCGTGGCGCTGAGGCGCGCATGCGCCGACAAGCCGTTTGCTATCATAAAAATAGCTGCCAGCGCTTTACCAATAAGCGCTGGCAGCTATTTTTGCTTGAAATTCAGCCTTCATCCTCCACGGTGGCGGTGCCCACCAGCGCTGCACGGGCCAGCCAGTCGGTGTCGGGCTCGGGGCGCCCGAAGAGGTAGCCCTGGTACACGATATCGGGTGCGCGTTGGCTCAGGAAATCCGCCTGATCGCGGGTCTCGACCCCTTCCGCCACCACGCGCAGGCCGAAGTGACGGGCCACCGACAGGATGCCTTCCACCAGCACGCCATCGTCGGCATTGGTGGGGGCGTCGCGCACAAAGGAGCGGTCGATCTTGATCTCCTGGATCGGCAGGCGCTTGAGATAGGCCAGCGACGAATAGCCCGTGCCAAAGTCGTCCAGCGACATGTCCACCCCCAGCGCCGCCAACTCGCCCATCTTGGCCACGGCGTCGTCAAAGTCGTCGATCACCAGGCCTTCGGTCACCTCCAGGGTGAGCAGGCGCGGGTCGGCACCGCTGGCAGCCAGCATGGCGCGCAGCTGCGGCACAAAACCCGCCTGCCGGAACTGCCGGGCACTCAGGTTGACCGACAGCCGCAGTCGCCGCTCCTGAAACAATGGCTGCGCCAGCAGCGCGCAGGCATGGGAGAGTACCCAGCCGCCCAGGCTCACGATCAGGTCCGACTCTTCCGCCACGGGGATGAAAACGCCCGGCGCCACCAGACCGTCGCGCGGATGCTGCCAGCGCACCAGCACCTCAGCCCCGGTGATCTGGCCCAACACGTCCACCTGCGACTGCAGGTACAGCCGCAGCTCGCCCGCGCCGATGGCCTGGCGCAGCTCGCGCTCCACGCGAAAGCGCTGCTCGGCCGCCTCGCCCATGCCTTGCTCGAAGAAAGCCGCCCGCCCACCACCGGCCTGCTTGGCGCGGTGCAGCGCCGTGCCTGCACGGCGCAGGGCGTCGTGCGCAACATCATTGGCGCTTTGCGGGTAGAGCGTGATGCCCACGCTAGCACCCAGCTGGGCTTCTTCGGTGTCGTTGTCTTGCAGGTGCAGCGGCCGCAGCAGCGCTGTCTGCAGCTTTTCGGCAAAGGCCAGGGCACGCCGGCCCGCCAGCGAGGCATCGGCGCCCAGGCCGTGCAGCACCACGGCAAATTCGTCGCCCGCCACACGCACCAGCAGGCCCTGGGGGGGCAGTATCTCGGACAGGCGCAGCGCCACGGCGCACAGCAGGCGGTCGCCCATCTCGCTGCCGCGTGCATCGTTGAAGGTGGTGAAGCGGTCCAGGTCCAGCAGCAGCAGCGCGTGTTGCGTGGTGGGCGGGCGGCCCGCGCGGCCCTGCAGCGCAGACAGTCGCTCCATCAGCGTGAAGCGGTTGGGCAGGCTGGTGAGGCTGTCGAAATGCGCCAGGCGATGAATTTCCTGCGCTGCGCGCTTGCGCTCGGTGACGTCCTGCTTGAGCTCTACATAGTGGCTGATGTGGCCGTCGGGCTGGCGGATGGGGGCCACCACCACGGCCTCGGCAATCTCGGCGCCGTCCTTGCGGCGGTTGACCTGCTCGCCCGCCCAGCTCTCGCCGCGGGCCAGGGTGGCGCGCAGGCCGTCCCGCTGCGCGGGCGCCAGGCCATTGCTGGAATAGTCGGCCGATGCCTTGCCCACCACTTCATCGCGCTCATAACCCGTGCGGCGCACGAAGGCGTCATTCACGTACTCGATGTCTTCTTTCAGATCGGTAATAACGATGCTCTCGGGGCTCTGCTCCACCGCCCGCAGCAGCTTGCGCAGTGCAGCCTCGCTGGCAGCCAGGTTGGTGGCGGTCTGCTGCGCCTCCTGCACCCGGCTCATGTAGTTGCGGCGCGACAGCAGCGTGGCCGCTGCTGTCAGCACCAGAATGCCTGCCAGGTACACCGCACCGGCCACCCGGTTGGCCACCTGCACCGGCTTGAACATGCCCTGGATGTCGGCCCAGATGAACCCCAGGAACAGCAGCGCCGTGAGCCCCACCAGCGTCAGGGTGGCCCTGGCCCCCAGCAGCCAGCCGGCCAGTACGATGATCACCGGGTAGTTGAGCAGGTTGGGGCCGTTCACACCGCCATTGCGGGCCGCCACCAGCGACACCGATACCCACACGCCCCACACCAGCAGGTGGGCCGCCTGCGTCCAGCGCTGCTGGCGCGCCAGCCACAGCGCTGAGCCCCCCACCAAGCCCGCCACCAGATTGAGCGCCACACGCGCAGGCTGCACGGGGTCGTCAAACATCAGCAGCACGCCGATGACGCCACCGAGCAGCATAACGGCCCACCCTGCCACACGCACCAGATGGCGTGTGGTGGCGTCTTCGTGGTCGGGCAGCGGAACAGCGGGGGCTTCGGCCATGGCGACGGGGGTTGCAGGGGGGAAGGCCATCGTAACCGCAGCCTTAGAACCTGTTCAAGTTCTCACGGATCCGCTACCAACAAAACGCCAGCAGCGGCGGCCACGCAACGCCGACGGCGGGCATCCTGCGCGCCAGCTGGGATGCGCCGGGAACCCGGTCAGTCCGTGCCGTCGTCGCTGCCCGGCGCAGGCTCCCGCACACCAGAGCCCTTGCCTTTGGACTTGGCGCGCGCATCCTTCTTGGCCTGGCGCTTGGCGTCTTCGGCTAGGCCCGCAGCGCGCCAGGCTTCAAACTCGGTGGGCGTCTCCAGCGTGATGCGGCCCAGAATGGCGGTGCGGAAATCCGTCATCACGATCTCGGCCGTCTTTTGCAGGTTGACCTTGCCGCCGCCCAGCATGGCACCGCGTTTGCGGCCAATGGCTTCGAGCAGCTCTTCGTCGTGCATCGTTGCCACGGCCCCCTCGGGCAGGCCCAGTTTGTAGCGAGCCTCCAACAGTGGGGCGTAGTTTTTCTGCAGGCGGCGCAGCAGCTCCAACGCCACCAGCTCCTCGTCGTAGGCATTGCGGCCCACCGCGCCGCTGGCGGCCAGGTTGTAGCCGCTTTCGGGCACCACAATGCGCGGCCACAGCATGCCGGGCGTGTCCCACAGGTAGAAGTCGTCGGCCAGGGTGATGCGCTGCTCCAGCTTGGTGATGCCGGCCTCGTCGCCCGTCTTGGCCTGGCGCTTGTTGCTGAGCGTGTTGATGAGCGTGGACTTGCCCACGTTGGGCACGCCGCAGATCAGCACCCGCATGGGCTTGGCCATGCCGCCCCGGTTGGGCGACAGCAGGTGGCACGCGTCAATCAGCTTGCGCGTGGGGGCCGGGTCGGACGCATCGAGTGGCAAGGCGCGCGTGTCGCTCTGGGCGTTGTACCAGTCCACCCACTGCGCCGTGCGCTCGGGGTCGGCCACGTCCTGCTTGTTGAGCACCTTGAGCGTGGGCTTGTGGCCGGTGATCTCGGCCAGCAGCGGGTTGGCGCTGGAGCCGGGCAAGCGGGCGTCCAGCACCTCGATCACCACGTCAATGTCCTTGATGCGTTCGGTGATGGCTTTGCGGGTCAGGTGCATGTGACCGGGGAACCACTGGATGGCCATGCGAGGTACTTTCTTGTGTTTTCAAATCAATCTGAGGGTGGCAAGGATAATCGCGGTCCCACTTGCCCTACGCCACGGCGTTGTTTGACCTTCATGCCAGCCCCTCTCGACACCCCGCGCAAAGCCACCGCCGCCAAGGCCCACAAGGATCTGCTGTTCAAGAGCGTGACCTTGGCCCTGATTGGTCTGGTCATCCTGCTGGCGCCGTACGTCGCCCGCTCTGCCAGCGTGCGCGATCTGATGAGCCAGGCGGCCCTGGTGGGCTGGTTTGCGCTGGTGCTGGGCATTGCGTTTGGGGTGCAGTACGCCGTGCGCCGCGCCAAGTCCGGGCGCCACAAGCCGTGACTTCACTCACCATGGCAACCCCGGCCCGCGCTGTAGACGGCGCGACCGCGCAGCAGATGTTCCAGTCGCTGCAGCAACGCGCTGCAGACATGGGCATTGCGCTGCGCACCCCGCCGCCCGAGCCAACGACCTGCTGTGGGCGCGGGTGCAATGGCTGCGTATGGGAGGGCTTTCTGGACGCGGCCGAATACTGGCGGCAAGAGGCGCTGCTGCAGCTGCAAGGCTGACATTAGCGTCTAAACAGCCTCTAGCGCTTGACGAATAAGCGCAAGCAGCTATCAAATCAGGAGTTTCCTGACGCCTGCGCGCCCCATCACCCGAGCTCCTTCACCGCCATGTACTGCTCGCGCCATTCTTCAAACGGCAGCGTGTCTGCCGCCTCGATGGCTTTCTGCGCGGCAATCGATTCATCTGCCATCGCCAGGTAGCGCGCCTGCTGTTCAGGCGTCCACGGCAGGCCCAGCAACGCGTCGCGCGCAGCGATGGACTGCTGGCGGGCAAAGGATTCAAAGCTGTTGTGGTGACTCTGCACGATGCTGTCGAGAACGCGGGCCGATGGTGTGCGCTCGGGCGCAGCCATCAGCGCGCGGGCATCGCGCAGCGCGGTGCTGTAGTCGTCGGTGCCATGGGTGGCATCCAGCGCGGCAGCCAGCGGCTCGCAGGCGGCCAGCACCTCGGCACCCCATTCGGTCAGCGGCACGCTCTGGCCGTTGCGCGACAGGTGCAAACCGGGCTCGCGGCCACGCTCTGCGGTGAGGTGCTGGTTCTGCTTGAGTTCGGCAATTTCGGCCGGCGTGTCGGGCGGGCTGTCGGACAGCAGGCAGTGCAGCAGGAACACATCCAGCAGGCGCATGGTGGGCGCGGTGATGCCCACGGGCACAAACGGGTCCAGGTCCATCAGGCGCACTTCCACGTATTCCACACCCCGCTCGCGCAGCGCGTGCAGCGGGCGCTCGCCGGTGCGCACGGTGCGCTTGGGGCGGATGGTGCCGTAGAACTCATTTTCGATCTGCAGCAGGCTGGTGCCCAGCTGGTTGTAGTCGCCACCGGGGTTGCGCACGCCGACGGTTTCGTAGGCGGGGTACGGCTTGGTCAACGCCTCGTGCAGCGAGTTGGCGTAGCCCGTCAGGCCGTTGTAGCTCACGGCCAGCGTGGCCTGCGCGTCGCTCTGGTAGCCCAGGCGGCCCATGCGCAGCGACGTGGCGTGGGGCAGGTACAGCGCGCTGCCGCCCTCCATGCGCTCCAGGCGGTGCTCGCGCCCTTCCACAAAACAGGGGCACAAGGCGGGCGACGCGCCGAACAGGTACAGCAGCACAAACGCGTGGCGGCGGAAGTTGCGGATGAGTGCGAAATACTGCTCGCTGTCTACGCCCGGCAGCGACCAGTTGTAGTGAATGCCCGAGATGGTCTGCATGCGGCGGCCATAGCGGTGGCCCAGGCCCATGCGGTACACGCTCTTGGCGCGGCCCACATTGGAGCTGCCGTAGCGGCCAATCGGAATCGTCTCGTCGGTGGGCAGGCCGCAGGGCATGCTGGAGGCCCACAGCAGCTCGCCGCCGCTGTCCTGGAGGGTGTGGTGCACGAACTGGTGCACCTCGGTCAGCTCATCCAGGCACTGCTGCACGCCCTTGTGGGCGCCAGTGATCAGCTCCAGCTGCGACTCGCTGTAATCGGTCGTGATCAGCGGGTGCGTGAGGGCAGAGCCCAGGGCCAGCGGGTGGGGTGTAAGGGCCAGGCCGCCGGTGGGCAGCACGCGCAGCCCTTCCTTTTCGATGCCGCGGCGAATCCCCCCCAGGGCGTCCGCCGGGTAGGCGGCCAGTCTCTCGTGCAGTGTGCTCATATGTTTATACCGATCCAACTTCTGTCGGCCCGGAACTTAGCACGTTGAGCGCTGGCCCGCCTCTGGGGAAATCAAGCCCTTGCGGCCAAGGCCTTTCCAACTTCGTTGGTTCCTTGGGCTGCGCCACTTTGTGGTACTTGCTCGCCGGCACGGTCCGTCACCTGGGCCAGGTGGGCCGCCAGTTGCTCGGGCACATCAGCGCCAATGCCCAGATGAACGCCCTGCGTCAGGGTGATGTGGGCGGCCTCGAACGTGCCCGCACCCGCACACAGGATGGTGCGCGTGGGCGCGCTTTCGTGCGCCAGCACCAGCATGGCGGGCACCACGGCCTCGGGCTTCAGGGCGTCCAGCACTTCCTGGGGCATCAGGCCCTCGGTCATGCGCGTGGCGGCCGTGGGGGCCAGGGCGTTCACGTGGATGTTGTACTTGGCGCCCTCGATGGCCAGGGTCTGCATCAGCCCCACCTGGGCCAGCTTGGCCGCGCCATAGTTGGCCTGGCCGAAGTTGCCGTACAGGCCGGTGGACGACGTGGTCATCACGATGCGGCCATATTGCTGGGCCACCATGTGCGGCCACACGGCCTTGCAGCAGTTGGCGGCGCCCATCAGGTGCACATCCACCACCAGGCGGAAGTCGTCCATGCTCATCTTGGCGAACGACTTGTCGCGCAGGATGCCTGCGTTGTTGACCAGCACATCCACCCGGCCCCAGGCGTCGATGGCCTGCTGCACCATGGCCTCGACTGCGGCAAAGTCGGTGACGGATGCGCCGTTGGCCAGCGCCTCGCCGCCCGCAGCACGGATCTCATCGACCACGGCCTGCGCCGCACTCACTGTACCGCC
Source organism: Acidovorax sp. Leaf73 (assembly GCF_916855635.1). Classification (NCBI taxonomy): domain Bacteria; kingdom Pseudomonadati; phylum Pseudomonadota; class Betaproteobacteria; order Burkholderiales; family Comamonadaceae; genus Acidovorax; species Acidovorax sp. Leaf73. The sequence continues at coordinate 61,359 of NZ_CAKASI010000001.1, read as the reverse complement.
GCTGCCGTCCACCGCGCCGCCCAGATCGTTGACCAGCACCTTGGCGCCGCGCGCTGCCAAAGCCAATGCATGCTGGCGGCCCAGGCCACCGCCTGCGCCCGTCACGATGGCCACACGGCCTTTGAAATCAATACCCATGGTGAAGGTTCTCCTGTCCTGTTGTCTTGGTTGGTCCATCAATCAGTGGAATAGAAACGAAACGCATCTCTCTAAACTGCCTCTGGCGCCCAGCCCCAATGTGCGGGCACCGCGCGCTGCACTGTAAGCCACGCGGCGCTGGCCGCCGGTTGCGCAGGCGACTGAATAAATGAAGGCATATCCGTCTAAAACCCTGCGTTCCCAGAGGCCCGTGCACAGCTGCGGCGCATTGGGAATAATCAGCCTCGCAATCCCGTTCCGGGGGCTTGCTGCCGCAGCGGCACCCCTTTACTCACAATTTCATAGCTAACAGCGCTTATAAATCAAGCGCCAGCGGCCATTTTTACCAAGGATTTCCCATGAAAGCAGTCTGGAACGGCGTAGTAGTTGCCGAAAGCGACGACACCGTGGTGGTGGAGGGCAACCACTACTTCCCCGAAAGCGCACTCCACCGCGACTACTTCACCTTCAGCAACCACAAGACCACCTGCGCCTGGAAGGGCCAGGCCAGCTACCTGTCGCTGCTGGTCAACGGCGAAATGAACACCGACGCCGCCTGGTTCTACGCCGACCCCAAGCCCGAAGCCGAAGAAATCAAAGGCCGCGTGGCGTTCTGGAAGGGCGTGAAGGTCACCCCCTGAACACCCCGGAGCCCACTACCTGCGGGTTATCCCTGCCAGCACTGGACAATCATGTGGATAAGTTTTGACAAGCCCTGTATGACAACGCCAAGTGCTTGATTTATAAAGAATCACCCTGCACTGCCTCATTTTTAGGCAACGCAGAACACCATGGCGATGGTTATCCCGTTCTGCACTGGACAATGGTGTGGATAACCTTGGATAAGCCTTGTATGGACGCTTTAAGTGATTGATTTACAAGGAATATCCTTGTGACGCTCAAAAAACAGGCAATTACAAAACCCGATCCGCCCCCGCCGCCAACGCCCTCAAACGGCCCCCAAACCCCCGGTTATCCCTTCCCGGACTGGACAATCTTGTGGATAACTCTGAACAAGCCTTGTATGACAGTTTTAAGTCATTGATTTACAAGGAAACTTCTTATACCGCTTAAAAAACAGGCAGCGCAGCCTGGACAAAGCATCTGAGGTACAGTCCCCGTCGGCATTCTTCGAAGTGCTCCTTATTTCATAGCTACTAGCGCTTACCAGATAAGCGCTAGAGGCTAAAAATACCAAAATATTTAGTGACCACCGCCCCCCTCCAGCACAGCCCCGCCGCCGAACGCAACCAGGGCCCCATCCTGGCGAAGCTGCTGGCCCTGTTGCCACCTACCGGCGCTGCGCTGGAGATTGCCAGCGGCACCGGCCAGCACGCCGCGCACTTTGCAACCGCCTTGCCCGGCTGGACGTGGCAGCCCACAGACCTGCACAACAACCACTTCGCATCGATCACCGCCTGGGCCGAGCAGGCCGGTGCCCGCAACGTGCGGGCGCCACAGCGGCTGGACGTGCTGCATGACCGCTGGCCCAGCGAAGGCCCGGCGTTCGGCGCCGCGTCGTTCGACCTGGTCTACTGCGCCAACATGCTGCACATCGCGCCCTGGGCCTGCTGCACGGGGATGATGCAAGGCGCCGCCCGCCACCTGACGCCGGGCGGCCACCTCGTCACCTACGGCCCGTATCTGGAAGATGGCGTGCCCACCGCGCCTGGCAACCTGTCTTTCGACGCCAGCCTGCGCGCACAAGACGGCGACTGGGGCATCCGCCGCATCGAAGACGTGGCCGCCGTCGCCGCCCAGGCCGACCTGCAACTGGCCGCACGGCATGCGATGCCCGCCAACAACCTGCTGCTGGTTTGGACACACGCCTCCCGCAACGCTTGAAGAAACGCACCCCATGAACACACCCACCGCAGCCCCCTTTTTCATCGCCAAGGTCGAGCCCGACGGCCAGCAATGCGACGCCTGGCCCGAGCAGCCCCTGCTGTTGTCGCTGGAGCAAGGCGGCATCGACTGGCCCAGCTCCTGCCGCAACGGCACCTGCCGCACCTGCCTCGGCATGCTGATCGAAGGCGAAGTGCGTTATGCCATCGAGTGGCCCGGCCTGTCTGCCGAAGAAAAGGCCGAGGGCTGCGTGCTGCCCTGCGTGGCCTACCCGGCAAGCGACGTGCGGTTGCAAGCGCAAAGCATCTGACGTTGGCTGAAGGGGCCTGCCCCCTGCCCCGGCTCGCCCCTCCCCGAATGGCGCTTTCCTGCTTGCCATGCCCGGCAGTAGTCACCCAGAATCTGCGGCACATACATTGAGGACTTACGCCAATCGGGATGCAGCAACCGGCTTTGCCGTGGGCGTGTCGCTTGCCTGAGCACTGTTTGCGTCAGTCATGATTGATTGCAGAGCGAGGGGGACTTCATGAACGCACTTGCCACACCGGCCGCAGTAGCCACAAATCCACCGCGCGCCGCCTACCGTCCCCCCACCCGCAAGGACATCCTGACCCAGTGCATCGCGGCGGACGCGCAATGGGCCGAAAAGCCTGGCCGCAACCTGGTGCTGCTGTTCGACGGCACCGGCAACATTCTGGGCAACCAGCAGGACACCAACGTGGTCAAGCTGCTGCGCATGCTCGGCAAGGGCCACGACCCATCGGGCAAGGAGCCCACCCAGCTCGTTTACTACGACCCCGGCGTGGGCACCACCAACGAGTTCCCGGCGGACGGCATCGTGTCCGAGGCCAAGAACCAGCTGCGGCAACTGGCAGGGCTGGCACTGGGCAACGGCGTGTTCCCCAACATCGCAGAGGCCTACCGGTTCCTCGTCAATACCTACCAGCGGGGCGACCGGATCTACCTGTTCGGCTTCTCGCGCGGCGCATTCACGGCGCGGTCGGTGGCCGGGATGATCAACATGTACGGCCTGATCCACACCGAGGGGCTGCCGCTCATCGAAACGCTGGTGCGCACCTACTTTGCGCCGCGCGGCCACAAAAACCAGGCTGGCACCAAAGACCGGGAGAAATTTGCGGAGGACGTGATCCACAACTTCTCGCTGGGCCGCACGCCGCTGGTGCACTTCGTGGGCGTGTGGGACACGGTGGAGGCCATCGGCCTGGGCGGACTGGGCAGCATCAAGATCAGCAACTCCACCGACTTCGACTGCAAGCGCTTTGCCCACGTACGCCATGCCATGTCGCTGTATGAATCGCGCAGCAAGTACACGCCCCGCCGCTACGAAGACCCGCACTTCACCGCCGAGGAGCAGCCCTGGCGCAGCTACGACCAGCGCTGGTTCCGCGGCGTGCACAGCGACGTGGGCGGCTCGTACGCGCGCGACGGGCTGTCCAACATCACGCTGGCCTGGATGGTGGACGAAGCCGCTGCGCAGGGCTTGCGGGTGGACAAGAGCCGGCTGCAGCCCGGCGACCCGCTCACCGCCATGCACGACCAGGCGTATGACTGCCCCTACTGGGTCTGGACCGGCCTGAACGCCCGTGGCCGTGAGACCAGCGACTTCATCGACCCCACGGCCCGCCCGGTGGGCGGCGCCGTGCCCGCCAGCACCGTGCCGCGCACGCAACCCTGGCGCTGGATGGGCATAGCGCTGGCAGCCGCCACGGCCGTGCTGTACGCCATCACCACCCTCGCTGGCTACCGCGCCTGCGACCTGGATACCGCGCCGTTGTGGCTGCAGATTCTGCCCACGGGCTTTCAGCTGTCGGCCCACTGGCATGCCAGCTGGGAGGTGATGTGCAACGCCGAGGGCGTGCGCCGCGTCATCGCCTTGGATTGGGCCCTGCTCGCCTGCTACACCCTGTGGCTGGCCTACCCGGTGGCGTGGGCCGTGCGGCGGTTGGTCGCGCGGGCCGTGCCGCAGGGCCGGGCCCTGGGTGGCCTTTGGCGCCATGCACACTGGGCGATGGGCACGCTCGTGGTGTCGGACCTCGTGGAAAACTTTGCCACGCTGCACATGCACCTCGCCCACTGGCCCACAGTGCTGACGGTGGCCAGCGGCGTCAAGATGCTGTCCCTGATGCTGCTGACCGGCTTGATCGTGGCCGGCGCGCTGGCCGGGCATGACGGCGGCCGCTCGACTGCGTGATCCGCTCGGGCCGCGCCCCAAGTGAACTAAAATCTCGGCTTTCGGGGCGCAGAGCGCTCCCGCACCGTGCGGCCAGCCCCGCACTGCCCGCTCTTTGGAATCGACCCTCCCGGGTCGTGGCCGGACAGCGTGCGGTGCGCGCCACCCGCGCGGCCCACCGAAAGCCCGCCCTTCCATGACCTCCCCCCTCACCCCCGTGCCGATCTCCCCCGTCGAGGACATCGTGGCCGAGATGCGCGCCGGGCGCATCGTCATCCTGGTGGATGAAGAAGACCGCGAAAACGAAGGCGACCTCGTCCTGGCCGCCGACCACGTGACGCCCGAGGCCATCAACTTCATGGCCCGCTTCGGCCGGGGCCTGATCTGCCTGACATTGAGCCGTGAGCGCTGCGAGTTCCTCAAGCTGCCCCCCATGGCCGCGCGCAATGGCACGGTGTACAGCACGGCGTTCACCGTCTCCATCGAGGCGGCCGAGGGTGTGACCACCGGCATCTCGGCGGCCGACCGTGCCCGCACCGTGCAGGTGGCGGTGGACCGCAACTCCAAGCCCACCGACCTGGTCCAACCCGGCCACATCTTCCCGCTACAGGCCGTGGACGGTGGCGTGCTCATGCGCGCAGGCCATACCGAAGCCGGTTGCGACCTGGCCGCCATGGCAGGCTGCAGCCCCGCATCGGTGATCTGCGAGATCATGAAGGACGACGGCACCATGGCCCGCCTGCCCGACCTGCAGCTGTTTGCGGCTGAGCACGGCCTGAAGATCGGCACCATTGCCGACCTGATCGAATACCGCAGTCGCAACGAGTCGCTGGTCGAAAAGGTCGGCACGCGCACGCTGCAGACCGCCTACGGCGAATTTACCGCCCACGCCTTCCGCGACAAACCCAGCCAGGCCGTGCACCTGGCGCTGGTCAAGGGCCAGTGGAGCACCGACGACGTGGTACCTGTGCGCGTGCACGAGCCCCTGTCGGTGTTCGACGCGCTGGAGGTCAACCGCTCCATGCACTCGTGGGGCCTCGATACCAGCCTGCAATACCTCGTCAAGCAAGGCAAGGGCGTGGCCGTGCTGCTCAACTGCGGTGAAAGCGCCGCCCAGCTGCTGGCCCAGTTTGAAGGCACCGCCCGCGCGGCGCAGGCCCCCGAACGCGGCCGCATGGACCTGCGCACCTATGGCGTGGGCGCGCAGATCCTGCGCGAATGTGGCGTGCACAAGATGGCTCTGATGGGCCAGCCCCGCCGCATGCCCAGCATGGCGGGCTATGGCCTCGAAATCACCGGCTTCATCCCCAAGGAATAAAGAACATGTTTGGCGCAGACAAAGGAACAGCGGACAAGCTGGACGGCAAGAAATTGCACATCGGCATCGTGCAGGCCCGCTTCAACGAGAGCATCACCAACACGCTGGCGGCCGCCTGCCGCGCCGAGTTGCTCGCGCTGGGTGTGCAAGAGAAAAACATCAAGCACGTGCTGGTGCCCGGCGCGCTGGAGGTGCCCGTGGCCTTGCAGGCCATGGCCGAAAGCGATGAATTCGACGCGCTGATCGCGCTGGGCTGCATCATCCGTGGCGAGACCTATCACTTCGAACTGGTGGCCAACGAATCCGGCGCGGGCGTCACGCGCCTGTCGCTGGACTACCAGATCCCGATTGCCAACGCCATCATCACCACCGAAAACGTCGAGCAGGCCATCGCCCGCCAGACCGAAAAAGGCACCGATGCCGCCCGCGTTGCGGTGGAAATGGCCAACCTGCTGGACGAGCTGTCATGAGCGAAAACACCCCCACGCCGTCCTCGGCACGACCGCCCAAGCAGGCCCGCACCGGGCTCAAGAGCACGGGCACGCGCAAGGCAGCCTCCAAGTCCAACCGCAGCCGCGCGCGCGAATTCGCGCTGCAGGCGCTGTACCAGCACCTGGTGGGCGGCAACGATGCGCACGCCATCGACGCGTTCACCCGCGACCTGGCGGGCTTTCACAAGGCCGATTCGGTGCACTACGACGCACTGCTGCACGGCTGCATCAACACCGCCGCCGACCTGGACGCGCTGATCACCCCGCTGCTGGACCGCAAGATGGCCGAGATCTCGCCCATCGAGCATGCCGTGATGTGGATCGGCGTGTACGAGTTTCAGCACTGCCTGGACGTGCCATGGCGTGTGGTGCTCAACGAGTGCATTGAACTTGCCAAAGAGTTTGGCGGCACCGATGGCCACAAGTACGTGAACGCCGTGCTCAACGGCCTGGCCCCCAAGCTGCGTGCGCTGGAAGTGGCGGCCGACAAGGCCCCGGGCGCAATGCCTGGCGCGCCCGCCGACGAAGCCTGAGCGCCCCCCGCCGAAAGGCTCTCGCGCGTGCAACCCACTGCCACGCACGGGGCCTTCTTTCTTGAGTTTCCGAGCAACACCCGACCCGCACGGGCAGGACACCTTCCCATGAAGTTTTCCACGCGCGCTGAGCGCATCGAACCGTTCTATGTGATGGAGGTCGCCAAGGCCGCGCAGGCCCTGGCCCGCGAGGTGGCGGGCACGCGCGTGCCGATGATCTTTCTGAACATCGGCGAGCCGGACTTCACCGCGCCGCCCCTGGTGCAAGAGGCCGCCGCGCGCGCCGTGCACAGCGGCGCCACGCAGTACACCAACGCGCTGGGGCTGGATGCGCTGCGCGAGCGCATCAGCGGCTGGTACCAGAGCCGCTTTGGCGTCAACGTGCCTGCACGCCGCATCGTGGTCACGGCCGGTGCTTCGGCCGCGCTGCAGCTGGCGTGCCTGGCGCTGATCGAGTCGGGCGACGAGATCCTGATGCCCGACCCCAGCTACCCCTGCAACCGCCACTTCGTGAGCGCCGCCGAGGGCAAGGCCGTGCTGCTGCCCACCACGGCCGCAGAACGCTACCAGCTGAGCGCCGACAAGGTGCGTGCGGCCTGGACGGACAAGACGCGGGGTGTGCTGCTCGCATCGCCGTCCAACCCCACCGGCACTTCCATCGCGCCCGGTGAGCTGCGCCGAATCCACGAAGTGGTCCGAGCGCATGACGGCATCACGATGATCGACGAGATCTACCTGGGCCTGTCGTACGAGGAAGAGTTTGGCCACACCGCACTGGCCATCGACGACAACATCATCAGCATCAACAGCTTCAGCAAGTACTTCAACATGACCGGCTGGCGCCTGGGCTGGATGGTGGTGCCCGAAGCCATGGTGCCGGTGGTCGAGCGCCTGGCGCAGAACCTGTTCATCTGCGCCAGCACCGTGTCGCAACACGCGGCGCTGGCCTGCTTCGAGGCAGAGAGCATTGCTGAATACGAACGCCGCCGCGCCGAGTTCAAGGCCCGGCGCGACTTCTTTATCCCCGCCCTGCAGTCCATGGGCCTTTCGGTGCCGGTGATGCCCGACGGTGCCTTCTACGCCTGGGCGGACTGCACGCAGGCCGCCGAGCGCCTGGGTGTCAGCGGCAGCTGGGACTTTGCTTTTGAGCTGATGCGCCGTGCGCACATCGCCGTGACGCCAGGGCGTGACTTCGGCACGGCCGAGCCAGAACGGTTTGTGCGCTTTTCCACCGCCAACTCCATGGCGCAACTCCAAGAGTCTGTGGCGCGGCTGCGCAGCGTGCTGGGGTAACGCGCGATGGCATTCGAGTTTCCCATCCGCGTGTATTGGGAGGACACCGATGCCGGCGGCATCGTGTTCTATGCCAACTACCTCAAATTCTTCGAGCGCGCTCGCACCGAATGGCTGCGGTCGCTGGGCGTGGGTCAGCAGCGATTGCGGGAACAAACCGGGGGCATGTTTGTCGTAACCGATGCCCAGCTTCGCTACCACCGGCCTGCACGGCTGGACGATGAACTGATTGTTACCGCCGCCCTGCAGGCCTCGGGCCGCGCATCGTTGACAATAGTGCAGCGCGCGCTCCTGAAACCAGAGCAGATGACCGAACAAGCCCCTTTGTTGCTGAGCGAAGGCACCATCCGCATCGGATGGGTTGATGCTGCCACCATGCGCCCCGCAAGAATTCCGAACACCCTGCTGGAACAACTCTCACCATGAACTCCCAAGACATGTCCATCATCACCCTGGTGCTGCACGCCAGCTGGGTGGTGCAACTCGTGATGCTGCTGTTGCTGGGCGTCTCCGTCGCCAGTTGGGCAGCCATCTTCCGAAAGCTGTTTTCGCTCAAGCGCGTGAAAGCGCTCAATGAGGATTTCGAGCGCGAGTTCTGGTCGGGCACCAGCCTGAACGACCTGTACGCCAGTGCCGCACAAAACGCCAAGCAGGCCGGTCCCATGGAACGTATTTTTGCCAGCGGCATGCGTGAATACCAGAAGCTGCGTGAGCGCCGCATCGTGGACCCCGGCACCCTGCTCGACGGCGCACGCCGCGCCATGCGCGCGAGCTTCCAGCGCGAGATGGACGTGGTCGAATCGAGCCTTTCATTCCTGGCGTCGGTCGGCTCCGTGTCGCCGTACGTAGGCCTGTTTGGCACCGTGTGGGGCATCATGCACGCGTTCACCGGCTTTGCGGGCATGGAGCAGGTCACGCTGGCCACCGTGGCGCCTGGCATTGCCGAAGCCCTGGTGGCCACCGCGATCGGCCTGTTTGCCGCCATCCCCGCTGTGATCGCCTACAACCGCTTTGCCCGCGACATCGACCGCGTGGCCACGCACCAGGAGACCTTCATCGAAGAGTTCTCCAACATCCTGCAGCGCAATCTGGGCGCCCAGCCCGCACCCGCAGGCCATACGGCCTCGGGCCACTGAGCACGGAGGCCCACATGCCCGCCATGGCATCCCGCGGTCGAGGCCGCCGCACCATCAACGAGATCAACATGGTCCCGTTCATCGACGTGATGCTGGTGCTGCTCATCATCTTCATGGTGACGGCGCCCATGCTGACGCCGGGCGTTGTTGATGTGCCCAGCGTGGGCAAAGGCAAGAACATGCCCAAGGTGGTGGCCCAGGTCATCGTCAACAAGGACGGCACGCTGCAGTTCAAGACGCCCGAAGCCACACGCAGTCTGAACCAGCGCGAGATCGGCGACGCGGCCAGCCGCTGGCAGAAGGCCCAGGGTGCTGACAGCGCCAGTGCCGTGGTCATCAGCGCCGACAAGGGAGTGCAGTACGAAAACGTGGTGAAAGCCATGGATGCCTTGCAAAAGGCGGGCGTGCAACGCGTGGGTCTTTCCGTCAAACAGGGTGGTTGAACCGAACGCACGCCCGCCGCTCTGAAGCCCATGCACGCCCACAACGACCGCGACCAGTTTTCCCCGCCCCGCCCCCCGGCACGCTTGCGCGCCATTTCACTGGCGGTGCTTGTGCATGTCGTGCTCATCGGTGCGCTCACCTGGGGCGTGAACTGGAAGAACAGCGCCGACCAGCCTGCGGTGGAGGCCGAACTGTGGGCTGCGGTGCCCCAGCAGGCCGCACCACGCGCCGTGGAGCCCCCGCCGCCACCACCCGCTCCCCCGGAAGTGCGTCCGCCCGCTCCGCCACCACCACCGCCCCCCCGCGCCGTGGAGCCGCCCGACACGCGCGAGGCGGACATCGCCATCGAACGCGAAAAAAAGCGCCTGGAGCAGGAGAAGAAGGCGCGCGAGCAGCAGCTGGAACGTGAAAAGCGCGAACGTGAGCGCAAGGAAGACGAACGCCGCGACCGCCTGGAGCAGGAAAAGAAGGAACGCCTGCAAAAGGAAAAGGAAAAAGAAAAGGAACAGCGCGAAAAGCAGCTGGCTGAGCAGAAGAAGGCCGAGCAGGACAAGCAAAAGAAGCTGGCCGAAGACAAGCGCAAGGCGGACGAAGCCGCCAAGCGCAAGGCCGACGCGGAGGCCAAACAGCTGGCAGAACAGCGGGAAGCCAACCTGCGCCGCCTCCAGGGCCTGGCGGGGGCCACGGGCGGCGAGAACGCCACAGGCACAGCCCAGCGCAGCGCTGGTCCGTCGGGCAGCTATGGCGGCAAGGTTGCAGCCAAGGTCAAGCCCAACATCGTGTACCCCGACGCGATCTCAGGCAACCCGCGCGCCGAGGTGGAAGTCCGCCTTTCGCCCGATGGCACCATCGTGGGCAAACGCCTGGTGCAGTCCAGCGGCAACAAGGCCTGGGATGACGCAGTGCTCCGCGCCCTGGACAAGACCGAGACCCTGCCGCGCGATGTGGATGGCCGCGTGCCGCCTTCACTGACCATTGGCTTCAGACCACAGGACTGAGCCTTCACAAAAAAAAGCGCCCGGTAGTACCGGGCGCTTTTTTTTAGAGCATTTTTAGCCTCTAGCGCTTTGTAGAAAAGCGCAAACAGCTATACAAACAATAGCAAATCTCTGCCCCTTACCGGTCCCGGCGCTCCATGCGCCGATTCAGGTTCAGCGCGCCCAGCGTGCAGGCCACGCCCGACAGCAAATACACCGTGACCGCCAGCAGCCCGAACTGGGCCGACAGGTACAAGGCCACCAGCGGTGCAAACGCGGCGCCAATGATCCAGGCAAGGTCGGCCGAGAGAGCGGCGCCCGTGTAGCGGTATTGGGGCGAAAAATTGGCCGTGACCGTGCCCGACGCCTGGCCATACGACAAGCCCAGCAGCACAAAACCCAGTAGAAGGAACATGGTGCTGCCCACCTCGCCCGAGTTGAGCAGCACGGGGGCCATGAAGCTGAACACACCGATCAACACCGCCATGCCGCCCAGCAGCTTGCGGCGGCCCAGGTGGTCCGACAGCCAGCCAGACACCATGATGGCCCCCGCTGCCAGAAAGGCGCCTACGATCTGCACGCCCAGAATCTGGGTCACTGGCTGGTCCGAATACAGCGTGATCCAAGACAGCGGGAACACCGTGACCAGGTGGAACAGTGCAAAGCTGGCCAGCGCGGCAAAAGCACCCAGCACCACATTGCTGCCTTCGTCACGTATCACACGGCTCACAGGCACGGGCTGCAGTTCACGCTCTTGCAACAGCTCGGCGTATGACTGCCCCACCACCAGGCGCAGGCGGGCAAACAGGGCCACCACGTTCACGGCAAAGGCCACGAAGAAGGGATAACGCCAGCCCCAGGCCAGAAATTCCTGCACGCTGAGGCTGCTGTACAGATAGGCAAACAGACCCGCCGCCAGCACAAACCCGACCGGCGCGCCCAACTGTCCGATCATGGCAAACCAGCCCCGCCGTTCCTTGGGCGCCGACATGGCCAGCAGCGACGGCAGGCCGTCCCAAGAACCGCCGAGCGCCAGACCCTGGCCAATGCGCAGGATCAGCAGCGCCACCACGGCAGTCAGGCCCGCGTCCTTGTAGCCCGGCAAGAACGCCATCCCCACCGTGCACACGCCCAGCAGGAACAGTGCAATGGTCAGCTTGGTGCCCCGGCCCCAGCGCCGCTGGATGGCCATGGAAATGGCCGTGCCCACCGGGCGCACGACAAAAGCGACCGCCAGCAGCGCAAACGCCATCAGCGTGCCATCCAGGCGCGAGAGGAATGGAAAGAGGAAGGACGGAAAGACGAGAACGCAGGCGATCCCGAAAACGAAGAAGTCGAAATACTCGGACGAGCGTCCGATGATCACGCCCACAGCAATTTCGCTGGGGGTCACGTCTTCATGCGTATCAGCCCGCGAGAGAGAAGCGGGGCTTTCTTCAAAGCCGGCCGCGGGGTAAGTGGCAGAGGCGGGGCTGCTCATGAACAGGGCTCCTTGTCGTTGTTTGGATAAGACATTCTGGTTCTACACGCAAGTTTGATCTGGGACAAGTGCGGTTTCACTATGCCGTGTGCAGGACAACACCGCAGGGGCCGGAAATGCACCAAAGTGGGGCGCATTACTTTGACCTTGGACAAAATGTCCAATGTACAAAAAAGCTAGGGCTATTACATTCGACGGCACTTCGTTATCCGCGTTTACCCTTAAACGCCTTGGTTGCGCCTGTCACATGTCCAAACTACCTTTACCTCGCGTGCCTGTCTGGCTCGCCGCCATGGCCGCCCTGGGCAGCCTGGCTGGCTGCAGCAAGGCGGTCGTCCTCAACCCCGCCGGCGACATCGCGGCCCAGCAAGGCCACATGGTCATCCAGGCCACGCTGCTGATGCTGATCATCATCGTTCCGGTGATTGCCCTCACCCTGTGGTTTGCCTGGAAGTACCGCCAGAACAACACCGCCAACACCGAGGCCGACTACGATCCCGACTGGCACCACTCCACCACGCTGGAGCTGGTGATCTGGACCGTGCCGCTCTTGATCGTCATCGCCCTCGGCGCCCTGACCTGGATCGGCACCCACAAGCTCGACCCCTACCGCCCGCTGGACCGCATCTCGGCCAGCAAACCGCTGGACGCCCAATCCACCCCCATGGAAGTGCAGGTGGTGGCCATGGACTGGAAGTGGCTGTTCTTCTACCCTGAGCTGGGCATTGCCACCGTGAATGAACTGGCTGCGCCGGTGGACCGCCCCATCCTGTTCAAGCTCACGGCCACGTCCACGATGAACGCGTTTTACGTGCCCGACCTCGCCGGCATGATCTACGCGATGCCCGGCATGCAGACCGAGCTGAACGCCGTGATCAACCAACCGGGCGTGTACAAGGGCATGTCATCGCACTACAGCGGCGCTGGCTTCTCGGGCATGACGTTCAAGTTCCATGGCCTGAGCGAGAGCGACTTCGCGCAGTGGGTGGCCAAGACCAAGTCCGAAGGCAAGCCACTTACACGCCAGGCCTACATGGACCTGGCCAAGCCCAGCGAGCGCGACCCCGTGCAGCGCTTTGCCAGCGTGGAAGAAGGCCTGTATGACAAGGTACTGAACCGCTGTGTCGAAGACGGCAAGATGTGCATGCACCACATGATGGCCATCGACGAGAACGGCGGTGACGCCTATGTGCGCGCCGTGGGCCTGAATCTGCCGCAGGACGTATGCACCTCGCAGAACGCCGCCCAGGTGGTGGCCAGCCTGGAAGCCCGCCACGCACCGCGCGCCAACTCCGCCCAATGACCCGCCCTTGATTTGCCATGTCGGCGCCCGTGCCAAGCGGGTGTTGGCATCTTCCAAAGACCTTTATGTCCTCCGCACCTGATACCGCATCCCATTGGGCCTTGGGCCGAATCACCTGGGATTCCATACCGATGGCGCACGAGCCCATCGTGCTCTGGACCTTTGTCGCCACCGTGCTGGGTGGCCTGGCCGTGATGGCCGCCATCACCAAATTCCGCCTGTGGGGCACGCTGTGGCGCGACTGGATCTGCAGCATCGACCACAAGCGCATCGGCATCATGTACATGATCCTCGGCCTCGTGATGCTGCTGCGCGGCTTTGCCGACGCCGTGATGATGCGCCTGCAGCAGGCCATGGCCTTTGGCGACAACATGGGCTACCTGCCGCCGCACCACTACGACCAGATCTTCACCGCCCACGGCGTGATCATGATCTTCTTCGTGGCGATGCCGCTGGTCACGGGCCTCATGAACTACCTCGTGCCGCTGCAGATCGGCGCGCGCGACGTGTCGTTCCCGTTCCTCAACAACTTCAGCTTCTGGATGACCACGGCAGGCGCGATCCTGGTGATGGTGTCGCTGTTCCTGGGCGAGTTCTCCACATCCGGCTGGCTGGCACTGTCCAACCTGGGGGCGCAGCACCCCGGCGTGGGGCTCGACTACTACATCTGGGCCCTGCAGATTGCGGGGGTGGGCACCACGCTCTCGGGCATCAACCTGATCGTCACCATCATCAAGATGCGCGCCCCGGGCATGAACCTGATGCGCATGCCCGTCTTCACCTGGACTGCCCTGTGCACCAACGCGCTGATCGTGGCCTCGTTCCCGGTGCTGACGGCAGCGCTCGTGCTGATGTCGCTGGACCGCTATGTCGGCACCAACTTCTTCACGAACGACCTGGGCGGCAACGCCATGCTGTACGTGAACCTGATCTGGATCTGGGGCCACCCCGAGGTCTACATCCTGATCCTGCCGTGCTTCGGCATCTTCTCTGAAGTGGTGGCCACGTTCTGCAAGAAGCGGCTGTTCGGCTACACCTCCATGGTCTACGCCACGGTGGTGATCACCATCCTGTCGTACCTGGTGTGGCTGCACCACTTCTTCACCATGGGCTCAGGTGCGAGCGTGAATACCTTCTTTGGCATCACGACGATGATCATCTCGATCCCCACGGGCGCGAAGATCTTCAACTGGCTGTTCACCATGTACAAGGGCCGCATCCGCTTCGAGCTACCCATGATGTGGACCGTGGCCTTCATGGTGACCTTTGCCATTGGCGGCATGACCGGCGTGCTGCTGGCCGTGCCCCCGGCCGACTTCGTGCTGCACAACAGCCTGTTCCTGATCGCCCACTTCCACAACGTGATCATCGGTGGCGTGCTGTTCGGGCTGTTCGCCGGCATCAACTACTGGTATCCCAAGGCCTTTGGCTACAAGCTCGACCGCACCTGGGGCGTGCGTTCCTTCTGGCTGTGGGTGGTGGGCTTCTGGGTGGCGTTCGGCCCGCTGTATGTGCTGGGCCTGATGGGTGTCACGCGCCGTGCCAACCATTTTGAAGACCCGTCGCTGCAGATCTGGTTCGTGATCGCCGCCATCGGCGCCGCAATGATTGCTGCGGGCATCGCCTGCTTCCTGGTCCAGATCGTGGTGAGCTACCTCAAGCGCGACCAGCTGCGCGACCACACGGGCGACCCGTGGGATGCGCGCACGCTCGAATGGGCCACCTCGTCGCCCCCGCCCGACTACAACTTTGCCTTCACCCCTGTCGTGCATGAAATCGATGCGTGGTGGGACATGAAGAAGCATGGGTACCAGCGCCCGCTCGGCGGCTTTGCGCCCATCCATATGCCTGCCAACACCGGCTCGGGCGCGGTCATCTCGGCCTTGTCGCTGGTCTTTGGCTTCGCGCTGATCTGGCACATGTGGCTGCTTGCGGGCGTTTCGTTCGCGGCGCTGCTGCTGGCTTCGATCATCCACACGTTCAACTACAAGCGTGACTTCTACATCCCGGCGTCCCAAGTCGCCGCCACCGAAGAAGCCCGCACACTCCAACTGGCACGCCATGTCTGAACTCCGCCTCAACGCTGGCGCCGCCGCAGGCGCCCTGGCCCCGCGCGACTACCACCTTGCGCACGAGCCCCATCCCGAAAACGGCACCGCACTGGGCTTCTGGCTCTACCTGATGAGCGACTGCCTCATCTTTGCCGCCCTGTTTGCCACCTATGGCGTGCTGGGCCGCAGCTATGCGGCCGGCCCCACCGGTGCGCAGCTGTTCGACCTGACGCTGGTGGCCATCAACACGGCCTTCCTGCTGCTGTCCTCCATCACCTTTGGTTTTGCCATGCTGCGCAAGCAGCAAAAGGATGTGAAAGGCACGCTGCTGTGGCTGGCCGTCACCGGCTTCTTCGGCCTGTGCTTCCTGGGCCTCGAACTCTATGAGTTTGCCCACCTGATCCACCAGGGCGCCACGCCCCAGCGCAGCGCCTTCCTGTCAGCCTTCTTCACGCTGGTGGGCACCCACGGCCTGCACGTGACCTTTGGTCTGATCTGGCTGGTGGTGCTGATGGTGCAGATCGGCAAACACGGCCTGATCCCTGCCAACACCCGCCGCCTGATGTGCCTGTCGATGTTCTGGCACTTTCTGGACGTGGTCTGGATTGGCGTCTTCACCTTTGTGTACCTGATGGGAGTGCTGTAACTATGAGCGCACAACACACAACACACGCACACGGCGCGCATGACCATGGCGGCCACGACCACCACGGCGACGCGGAACCGCACAGCAGCCTGCGCGACTACACGATCGGCTTCGTGCTCTCGGTCATCCTCACGGCCATTCCCTTCTGGCTCGTCATGGCCAAGGTCATCGCCGACCGCAACACCGCCGTGCTGGTGCTGGGCGGCTTCGCCGTGATCCAGATCCTGGTGCACATGGTGTATTTCCTGCACATGAACGGCAAGGTCGAAGGCGGCTGGACCATGCTGTCCACCATCTTCACCGTGGTGTTCGTAGCCATTGCCATTGCGGGCACGCTGTGGGTCATGTTCCACATGAACGCGAACATGATGCCCGAGCACCCCACCCCCACGCCCGCAACGCATGAGGCGCCGGGCCACTCGACGCCCTGATGCCATTCCACCCCACAGCCCCGGTCCCCCAGTCCCGGCGGCTTCGCCAGGCGGTGCTCGCAGTTGTGGGCATCGCCTTGTTTTTGGGCTTTATCGCGCTGGGTACCTGGCAGGTGCAGCGCCGCGCATGGAAGCTCGCGTTGATCGAGCGCGTCGATCAACGCGTGCACGCTGCTCCTGTACCCCTGCCCTCCCGCCCAGAGTGGCCCCAGGTGAGTGCGGCCAGCCACGAATACCTGCCCGTCACCGCGCAGGGCCGGTGGCTGCCCGAGAAAACCGTGCTTACCCAGGCCCTGACCGAGCTGGGCTCGGGCTTCTGGGTGATGACGCCCTTGCAGCTGGCCGATGGCGCGCAGGTGCTGGTGAACCGGGGTTTTGTGCCGCAGGAGCAGCGCGCCCAATGGCTGGCAAAGCCTATGCCCGCCTCCATCCCCCCTACATCCACCACCGCGACTGTCCAGGGCCTGCTGCGCATGAGCGAGCCCGACGGTGGTTTTCTGCGCACCAACGCCCCGGCTGAGCAGCGCTGGTACTCGCGCGACATTGCGGCCATCGGCCATTGGCTGCAGTTGCCCGAGACTGCCCCCTTCTTCATCGATGCTGGGTTGCCTCCCGTACCAGGCGCCGCTGCGCCCCCGGCAGCGGACACCCGTTGGCCGCGCGCTGGCATGACGGTGATCCGTTTCCATAACAGCCACCTGGTCTACGCACTGACCTGGTACGGTCTGGCCCTCATGGTTGCGGGTGCTGGCTGGTATGTGGCACGCTACGAGCGCCGCCTGCGCGGCTTTGCGCGCCCTGCCACCACCTTCGCCCCTGATGACACCTCTTCGTCCTGATACTGCGACCGCCGCGCCACAGCGCAACGCACGCTCGGCCGATGCCGCCGCAGGCATCAAGAACCTGCAGCAGCTGATCGAGCTGCGCTGGATTGCCGTGGTCGGCCAGGTGTTCACCATCGAGATGGCGCACTACAGCCTGAACCTCACGCTGCCTGTGCGCGAGATGCTGCTGGTGGTGGGCTGCCTGGCGGTGTTCAACGTGGTGAGCCTGCTGCGGCTGCGCACCGGTGTGATGGTGCGCAATGTGGAGCTTTTTCTGGCCCTGCTGATCGATGTGGCCGTGCTCACAGTGCAGCTGTACCTGAGCGGGGGCACCAGCAATCCGTTCGTCTTCCTGTACCTGCTGCAGATCACGCTGGGGGCCGTGCTGCTGCGCGGCGCCTACATCTGGTCCATCGTGATCATCACGCTGCTGTGTTTTGGCGTGCTGGCCACACACCACCTGCCCCTGGAGTTGCCGCAGGACCTGCACCAGGGCCTGTCGAGCCTTTACGTGATCGGGTTGCTGGTGTGCTTTGTGCTCAACGCCACGCTGGTGGTGGTCTTCATCACCCGCATCAACCTGAACCTGCGTGAACGCGATGCGCGCCTGGCCGCAGCACGCCGCCGCCGCGTGGAAGAAGAGCACATCGTGCGCATGGGCCTGCTGGCCTCAGGCGCGGCCCACGAGCTGGGCACGCCGCTGTCCACGCTGGCCGTGATCCTGGGGGACTGGCAGCATGACAAGCAGTTGGCGGCCCACCCAGCGCTGAAGGAAGACATCGACGAAATGCAGGCCCAGGTGCAGCGCTGCAAGAGCATCGTGAGCGGCATCCTGCTTTCGGCCGGAGAGACACGCGGCGAAGCCTCCATGCAGACCACCGTGCGCACCTTTGTGGATGCCCTGGCAGAAGAATGGCGCAGCACCCGGTCGATGCCGCAGTTCATCTACGACAACGACTTCGGCGCGGATACGCCCATGGTGTCTGACACCACGCTCCAGCAGATGGTTTTCAATGTGCTGGACAATGCACGCGACGCCTCACCCGGCTGGGTGCGCCTGGCCGTCACCCGCAACGCCGATGCACTGCGCATCACGGTGACCGACGCAGGGCCGGGCTTTGCCCCCGACATGCTGGCCAAGCTGGGCACGCCCTACCAGTCCTCCAAAAACCGCCCCGGCGGTGGGCTGGGCCTGTACCTTGTGCTCAACGTGGCACGCACGCTGGGTGGCAGCGTGGCGGCACGCAACCGCCCCGAAGGGGGTGCCGAAGTAACCATCGAACTGCCACTGGCGGCGATCGCACTGCCTGAAGCCAAAGCCTGAAGCCATGAGCCCTACCGACGACGAAGAACGAGAACAAGCGCAACCACTGCTGCTCATCGTGGAAGATGACGAGGCCTTTGCCCGCACGCTCGCCCGTTCTTTCGAACGGCGCGGCTACCGCGTGCTGCAGGCTGCCAGCCTGCCCGAGGTCGAAACCCTGCTCGCACAACACACGCCCGGCTTTGCGGTGGTGGACCTCAAGCTCAAGGGCGAAGCCTCGGGCCTGGCCTGCGTGCAAAAGCTGCATGCCGCCAGCGAAGACATGCTGATCGTGGTGCTGACCGGCTTTGCCAGCATTGCCACCGCCGTGGAGGCCGTGAAACTGGGCGCCTGCCACTACCTCGCCAAGCCGTCCAATACCGACGACATCGAGGCCGCTTTTGGCCTGAAGGCGGGCAACACCGAAGTGGAGCTGACCAACCGCTCCAGTTCCATCAAGACGCTGGAATGGGAGCGCATCAATGAGGTGCTGGCAGAAACCGGCTTCAATCTCTCGGAAGCGGCAAGGCGCCTGGGCATGCACCGCCGCACCCTGACCCGCAAGCTGGAGAAGAAACAAGTTCGTTAGGCGGGCGCCGGAACCAGGGCTCAATATTTCAAGAAAATTGGCCACTAGCGCTTAAAGGGCCTCATTGTTAGCTATATTTTTTATAGCAAAACTCATGAAGACAGCCATCAACCGCCTCGGCCCATCCATAGACACCCTTTGCGCCTGAGGCCTGGCCTCACATCAGCGCTGGCGCTGCACCAGCCAGTGCTCCGCCTCTTGCTGCTTTCCAAACCGCGCCCAATCCAGCGCATTCTTGCCATGCGGGTCTTTGCGCCAAAGGTCCACACCCCGCACCTCCAACCACTCCAGCGCCTGGATGCGCCCTTTGGCAGCAGCCAGCATCGCAGGCGTCTCGCCCCGGCTTGCGGGCGCGGGCTCGTCGAGGGGCTGCCCCTGTTCGGCCAGCCACTGCAAACAAGGCACACAACCACTTTGCGCTGCCATATGCGCCGGGCCCCAGTCCCACCGGTTGCGGGCCGCCATGCTGGCCCCGGCCTGCACCAGGCGTTGGGCGGCAGCGAGGTGGCCGCCGTAGAAGGCGCGCAACAACGCGGTGTCGCCACGCTCGCTGTCTTTGTGTGTCTGGCGAAGGTCGGGCTCTGCACCAGCCTGCAACAGCAGCTCGATGTGTTCCAGCTGCCCCCGGTGGGCCGCCAGCATGAGCACGGACGAGCCGCTGGGCGCGAGCAGGTTGGGGTTGGCGCCCGCTGCCAGGGCTGCGCCCACGGCCTGGGCATCACCGGCGTCCTGCGCGTCGAGCAGCGCGTCGTCCACTGGAGAATACGACGCAGATGGCTGTACGGCGGCGGCGACGGGCGCAGCGGATGGACCAGGCAGAGCCGGGCGCACCAGGCCGACAAGGGACGGCCCCCAGATCCACCAGGCCAGAGCAACTGCCAGCAGCAGCAATCCCCAGGCCGGGCGCGAATGCCCGGAGCGGGCAGGCCGCTGTGCGCCAGGGCTGAAATGGCCCCGACGGTGCGACCAGGCCCGCGCGATGGATTGGCCCAACGCAGTGGCAGCCCCTTCGCCACTGACGCCGGGGGTCAACCGAACCAGGGTGCCATCGCGCTCGCGCGCATAGACAGCGAAATAAGGGGTCTCGCTGGCGCCGCTGCCGGTGGAATACAGCAGCTTGTGCACCAGGCTCTGGCTGGCCTGTCCGGGCAGGGCGTCTGCCCGCGACCACAGCGCAGAGTAGCGGCGCACGGTGATGCCCTCATCCCGCACAGACAGAGTCCAGCGGCAGGTGGCAGCCTGCAGGACAAAGGCAACCAGCAGCCACCAGGCGCCGGTGGCCACAAAGAAGTGTGGCAATGCGATGCCGCCAGAGCCGAAGCGGCCGTTCAGGAAGGCCTCCACCACAAGACCCGCCAGCACCAGGCCTGCAGCCCAGCGCCAGCCGCGACGGCTGAATTCAAACTGCCACGCATGCGGGGTCTCCAGCAGCGTAACGGAAGCGGGCAGGAGCAAGGCGCCCTCACCATCCAGGCCCGCTTCTCCTTCTCCGTGGGCCGGATCAGCGGGCGCGATGGGGGTCACTTTCTTCCAGATAGCGCGCCGGTCAAAGCGATCGGCCTGCTCGTGGCCAAACGCCTGTGGGGCTGCCTGCACGGGCACGTCGTAGGTCAGCTCTACATCCCCGCCCGGGGTGCGCAGCAACTCCAGCCGCCAGTCCACACGTTCACCAGAGCGCTGCGCGCCGTGCGGGGGCGCGTCGGGTGGCAGGTCAAAACGGGCCGTCAGCCGCAGTCCGCCATCGGCCGTGGGCTGCACGCGCGCGGTTTCAGAGAAAGACTCCACACAACGCTCCGGCGAACCGGAGCTCGATTCATCCACCCGGTACTGGGCCAGGCGCAGTTGCAACTGCTGGCCCTGCTGGTAGGCGGCGGCACGCTCGGGCAGGAGCAGTGTCATCTCGACCGGGTGGCCCGCACGCGGGACTGTGGGCAGTGCGGTCAGCTCTGCGCCCGCGTAGCGCCAGGCCATGTGGGTATGGCGCACCGACAGGGCCACCAGCCCCAGGCCGATCATCACGAAGAGGGAGATGAAGGCCTTGGCAAACCAGGGGGCGCTGGATTGGGTCCACAGCAGGGCTGCCATAGGGAACGCAATACCGCACCAGAAGATGGTGAAAAACCAGATGGCACCCACCGAAGTGCCGGAAGCGCCCTTCGCGAACAAGCTGGTGGGCGAGGAGCCCGGCTGAAGGCCGCCGCTGCCAGCTTCTGGCGATACCCCACCGGCCCTGACCAGACCCAGCAGGGTGTGCAGAAAAAACCAGGCCGCCACCAGCCCCACCAAGGTAAAAACCAGGGCAAACGGAATGCGGAAAATCTGCAGCGACCAGCGGATGGAGGGATCGATAAGCGACTGCGACGGATCGTGGGGATTGACCAGGACCGTGATGCCCTGCCCCCGTGCCTGCGCGCTCTGAAGACGCCCCGCCCACTGCCGTGGCCAGTCGTCGATGTTGTCGCTGTTGCCCCGCGCGTCCAGGCCGACGCGGGTGCCTTCGTAGGCCTTGCCCGCCACCTGATAGCGGTAGCGGGCCTGCACTTCGTAGGTGGCGCCATCGCTGCTGTGGTGCGTATTGAGTTCAGCCGACAGGACTTCGGCCTGCACAGGCTGCCAGCCACGCACCTGCAGGGCAGTATCGAGCGTACGGGCGAGGGGCTTGAGCCCGGCGTGGTAGCCGCCCAACCCAAACCCCAGAGCGAAGACCGCGCTGATCAGCAGCGCCGCGAGGCGTGCCCCTACGCTGCTGGTCTTGTCGGCATTGTTTTTCTCTCCTGCCATGGATGTCCCCCCATTTCGTTTTGTTTTTATGGCTGGAGCATAGCGACGAAATCATGACATTTGCGTGACAAACACGCGTCAATTGCGTGACACACCGTGGCATGGCTTGGCGATTGCGTGGTTTGCAACAAACATCCAGCGCCAAAAAAAAGCGGCTCCGAAGAGCCGCTTTTTGCTGGTCTATCCATCCCCGAGGGGAAGGATCAGGCGGTCACGCCGTCTGCCACTTCCTTGAACTCGGCGATCTGGTCGAAGTTCATGTACTTGTAGATCTTGTCGCCGTTCTGGTTGATGACGCCGATATCTGCCAGGTACTCTTCCTTGGAAGGAATGCGACCCAGCTTGGAGCAGATGGCCGAGAGCTCGGCCGAGCCCAGGTACACGTTGGTGTTCTTGCCCAGACGGTTGGGGAAGTTGCGGGTGCTGGTGGACATCACGGTAGCGCCTTCCTTCACCTGCGCCTGGTTGCCCATGCACAGCGAGCAGCCGGGCATTTCCATGCGGGCACCGGCCGCGCCGAACACGCCGTAGTGGCCTTCTTCGGTGAGCTGGTGCGCATCCATCTTCGTGGGCGGGGCCATCCACAGCTTGACGGGGATGTCCTTCTTGCCTTCGAGCAGCTTGGAGGCTGCACGGAAGTGGCCGATGTTGGTCATGCACGAGCCGATGAACACTTCGTCGATGGCAGCACCCGCCACGTCCGACAGCGTCTTGGCGTCGTCGGGGTCGTTGGGGCAGCAAACGATGGGCTCGGTAATTTCGGCCAGGTCGATCTCGATGACGGCCGCGTACTCGGCATCTTCATCAGGTGCCAGCAGCTGGGGGTTGGCCAGCCAGGCTTCCATGGCCTTGATACGGCGGCCGATGGTGCGTGCGTCGGCATAGCCCTGGGCGATCATGTTCTTGAGCAGCACGATGTTCGAGTTGATGTACTCGATCACGGGTTCCTTGTTCAGGCGCACCGTGCAGCCAGCGGCAGAGCGCTCGGCCGAGGCGTCAGACAGTTCGAACGCTTGCTCGACCTTCATGTCAGGCAGGCCTTCGATTTCCAGGATCCGGCCCGAGAAGATGTTCTTCTTGCCCTGCTTGGCCACTGTGAGCAGGCCTTGCTTGATGGCGTACAGCGGAATCGCGTGCACCAGGTCACGCAGCGTGACGCCGGGCTGCATCTGGCCCTTGAAGCGCACCAGCACCGACTCAGGCATGTCCAGCGGCATCACGCCCGTGGCTGCGGCGAACGCCACCAGGCCCGAACCTGCAGGGAAGCTGATGCCGATAGGGAAACGCGTGTGCGAGTCGCCGCCCGTTCCCACGGTGTCGGGCAGCAGCATGCGGTTGAGCCAGCTGTGGATGATGCCGTCGCCAGGCTTGAGCGAGATGCCGCCGCGCGTGCTGATGAAGTCAGGCAGCTCGTGGTGCATCTTCACGTCCACGGGCTTGGGGTACGCAGCCGTGTGGCAGAAGGACTGCATCACCAGATCGGAGCTGAAGCCCAGGCAGGCCAGGTCCTTGAGTTCGTCGCGGGTCATGGGTCCGGTGGTGTCCTGCGAGCCCACCGAGGTCATGCGGGGTTCGCAGTAGGTGCCGGGCACCACACCCAGGCCTTCGGGCAGTCCGCAGGCGCGGCCGACCATCTTCTGGGCCAGCGTGAAACCCTTGCCGGTGGCGGCAGGCACTTGCGGCAGGCGGAACAGCGTGGAAGGCGGCAGGCCCAGGGCTTCGCGGGCCTTGGCAGTCAGGCCACGGCCAATGATCAGCGGAATGCGGCCACCGGCACGCACTTCGTCGAACAGGACTTCGCTCTTGACTTCGAATTCGGCAATCACGTTACCGTCCTTGAGCGCCTTGCCAGCGTAGGGCAGCAGTTCGATCTCGTCGCCCATGTGCATCTGGCTTACATCCAGTTCGATGGGCAGTGCACCAGCGTCTTCCATGGTGTTGTAGAAGATGGGCGCAATCTTGCTGCCCAGGCACACGCCGCCGAAGCGCTTGTTGGGCACGAAAGGGATGTCTTCGCCCGTGAACCACAGCACGCTGTTGGTGGCGGACTTGCGGCTCGAACCCGTGCCGACCACGTCGCCCACGTAGGCCACCAGGTTGCCACGCGCGCGCAGGTCTTCGATGAACTTCACCGGGCCGCGCTTGCCGTCTTCTTCGGGCGTGATGCCGTCGCGCTTGTTCTTGAGCATGGCCAACGCGTGCAGCGGGATGTCAGGGCGGCTCCACGCGTCAGGGGCGGGCGACAGGTCGTCGGTGTTGGTTTCGCCAGTGACCTTGAGCACGGTGAGCTTGATGCTCTGGGGCACTTCGGGGCGGCTGGTGAACCACTCGGCATCGGCCCAGCTCTGCAGCACGGCCTTGGCGAAGGTGTTGCCCTTGTCGGCCTTTTCCTTGACGTCATGGAACTGATCGAACATGAGCAGCGTCTTCTTGAGCGCTTCGGCGGCGACGGAGGCCACCGCAGCGTCGTCCAGCAGGTCGATCAGGGGGGTGAGGTTGTAGCCGCCCAGCATGGTGCCCAAAAGCTGCGTGGCGCGCTCACGGCCAATCAGCGTGCACACCTCCGTACCGTGCGCCACGGCAGCCAGGTAGCTGGCCTTGACCTTGGCGGCGTCGTCCACACCGGCAGGCACGCGGTGCGTGATCAGGTCCACCAGCGTGGCTTCTTCGCCCGCAGGAGGGTTCTTGAGCAGCTCGATCAGCTCGCCGGTCTGCTTGGCGGTCAGCGGCAGGGGCGGGATGCCGAGGGCGGCGCGCTCGGCCACGTGGTCACGGTAGGCTTTCAACATCATTTTTCTCCGGTTGCGTTCTAAAGTGGGGCGGCGTGCAGCGCGGCGGCGTTTTTCGATAGCCGGGGCGCCTGCATGCGCGGGGTCGTGCGGTTTTCTTCTCTGTGGCGCTGCGCTGGTGAAGGGCTTACTTCAGGGGTTCCAGCACACTGACGGGCGGGTTTTTCTTGATGGCCTCGGCCACCACCACCTGCTGCGGGCTCATGCATTCGTCGGCCAGGCGTTGACCCAGTTTCTGGTTCATCAGCATGGACTTGTTGGCGATCTGCAGCCAGACGGCGCCACCCTTCTGGTCTTCCAGGCGCACCGTGCCCGTGGTGGTAGCGACCGGGGCCATGAAGTACTTGAAGCCCTTGCCTTCCACATGGAAGTGGCCTGGGCTCGCGGGCTCGGCGGTCACGGTGACAAAGGCACCGAGTTCGCAGGGAATGCGGCCCACGTGCACACGTTCGGCAATGGCCAGTTCTTCGGGAGACAGCGCGGCTTCGGCAGCAATGATGCCGGTGGCCACCTGGTTCGCCGCGCTCTTGAGCTGGCTGCGGCTGCTGGTGCCTTCGGTTTTGGCTACCGAAGATTTCTTGGCGGCAGGCGCCTTGTCCGCAGCCTTGGCAGACTTCGTATCGGACTTGGCAGCGGGCTTTGCTGCAGGTTTGGCGGCAGCCTTGGTCTCGGGTTTGGCTTCGGTCTTGGCAGGGGTTTGCGCCAGGGCGAGGGCTGGAGCCAGCAGCATCAGGGCAGAGGCGATAAAGGATTTCATGGGAGGTCCTGCGTGGATAAATTCAGGAATGTTCACAACGGAACGGAGGCCGACGCGCCAAACCAATGGCGCACGGCAAGAGGAAGTGTGCGCCCGGTACGGTGGGCGCGCTCCAGCACCTGCCAGTAAAAGCGATAACTGGCGCGGTCGTGCAACGTGCCTTCAAGGCTGATGGGAGCCCAATCAGAATCTGCGGCAGCAGCTATTATTTTCGAAGCAACTTCGATGTCATCCTGCTGAGGCGCAAACGCCTGCAGGATGGGTCGGATCTGTGCGGGATGGATGCTCCACATGCGGGTATAGCCCAGCTCGCGCGCGGCACGGCTGGCGGCGCCTTGCATGGCCACCGTATCGGCGAACTCCGTCACCACACAATGCGATGGCACCTTGCCGTGGGCATGGCAGGCAGCGGCAATCTCCAGCTTGGCACGCACCACCAGTGGGTGAGAAAACTGCCCCGCCGAAGTCATGCCATGCGCAGGGATGGCGCCACCATGGGCCGACACAAAATCCATGAGGCCAAAACTCAGGCTCTGCACGCGCGGGTGGGCTGCGATTTCAAAAGCACGGTGCACCGCAGCAGGGGATTCGATGAGGACATGGATCGGTACCGGGGCGGCAGAGGCTTTCTCCAGCGCCCGCTCCGCTGCCAGTACGTCGTCCACAGATTCCACCTTGGGAACCATGATGTGGCTGAGCCGATGGCCTGCTTCGCCCGCTATCGTGGCGACATCGTTGGCGAATGCCGGGTGGTCCACCGCGTGGACCCGGGCGGCCACGCGGGCACCGGGTGCAGCGCCCAGGGCCAGACGGGCAACCAGCCGGGCGTGGTCGGCTTCAAGGCCGACGGGGGCGCCGTCTTCGCAATCGAGGGTGACATCAAAGACGCAGGTACCGAACTCCTGCGTCATCTCGGCCTGCAGCTGCAGGCTCTTGCGCATGCGCGCTTCGACGCCGCTGTAGTGGTCACAGACCGGCAGGAAGCCTGTCTGCGCCTGGGCGCCCAGCAACACATCGCGTGGATGGGATGGCGCAGCGCCCTGCCCCTGCGCGGGGACCCGGGCGGCCCGAAGGCCCGATGCCTGTGGCGTCGGCTGCATGGCGCTCACCTGGTTTACAGCAGGTGCTTGACGCCGTCTTGCTCGCCTTGCAGCTCAGCCAGCGTGATGTTGATGCGCTCTTGCGAGAACGCGTCGATTTCCAGACCTTCAACGATCTTGTACTCGCCGTTTTCGCACGTCACGGGGAAACCGAACATGGTGTCCTTGGGGATGCCGTACTGGCCATCCGAAGGAATGCCCATGGTGACCCACTTGCCGTTGGTGCCCAGGGCCCAGTCACGCATGTGGTCGATGGCGGCGTTGGCAGCCGAAGCAGCCGACGACAGGCCACGCGCTTCGATGATGGCAGCGCCGCGCTTGCCCACGGTGGGCAGGAAAGTGTTGGCGTTCCATTCCTGGTCGTTGATCATCTTGGCGACGCTTTCACCGTTGATGGTGGCGAAGCGGTAGTCGGCGTACATCGTGGGCGAATGGTTGCCCCAGACGGTCAGCTTTTCGATGTCCGCCACGGCCTTGCCGGTCTTGGCAGCGATCTGGCTGGCAGCGCGGTTGTGGTCCAGGCGCAGCATGGCGGTGAAGTTCTTGCGTGGCAGGTCGGGGGCCGACTTCATGGCGATGTAGGCGTTGGTGTTGGCAGGGTTGCCTACGACCAGCACCTTCACGTTGCGCGAAGCCACGGCATTCAGGGCCTTGCCCTGTGCCGTGAAGATGGCGCCGTTGACAGCCAGCAGCTCGGCGCGTTCCATGCCCGGGCCGCGGGGGCGCGAACCGACCAACAGGGCGTAGTCGGCGTCCTTGAAAGCGGTCATGGGGTCGCTGTGGGCTTCCATGCCCACCAGCAGGGGGAACGCGCAATCGTCCAGTTCCATCATCACGCCCTTGAGCGCCTTCTGGGGGCCTTCGACAGGCACTTCGAGCAATTGCAGGATGACGGGCTGGTCCTTGCCCAGCATTTCGCCGGAGGCGATGCGGAACAGCAGGGCGTAACCAATTTGACCAGCGGCACCGGTGACGGCGACGCGAACAGGCTTCTTGCTCATGGTGAAAACTCCAGGGAAGTGAGGAAAACAGGTGTGAGTGCAACGCAAGCACCAGCGCCTGTTACCAGCAGCCCGTGCCCCGCAAAACAGCCTTGGAGTGTACCGCTGATTGGACACCTCGGTCAATTTGTCTTATGTCTTATATAAGATATGATTAACACCCTGACACAGGCCGCGTATCACTTCGTGTGCGGCCTGCCCTTCTCCCGATCGCCATGTCCTCGCTTCCGCTCAACGCCGATAACCCTGCGCAGCCTTTGGCAGGCACGGGCTCTGCCACGCCCGCGTTCAGCCCGCTGTACCAGCAGATCAAAGGGCTCATCCTGCAAAGTCTGCAACAGGGCGAGTGGAAACCGGGCGAATCCATCCCCAGCGAGATGGAGCTGGCTGCACGCTTTCGCGTGAGCCAGGGCACGGTGCGCAAGGCCATTGACGAGCTGGCGGCCGAAAACCTCGTGATGCGGCGCCAGGGCAAGGGCACCTTTGTGGCCACCCATGCCGAGCAGCATGTGCAGTACCGTTTTCTCAAGCTCATGCCCGACACGGGAGACGTCCGCGTCGAGGGCCCTGCACAGCGCAAGGTGATCGATTGTCGGCGTGTGCGTGCCAGCGCTGACGTGGCGCGCGCACTGGCACTGCGTAGCGCCGACCCGGTGGTCCAGGCGCGGCGAGTCCTGTCATTCGCAGGCGTACCCACCATCCTGGAAGACATCTGGCTGCCCGGCCAGGCTTTCAAAGGGCTGACGGCCGAACAGTTGGCCAACTACCAAGGCCCTACTTACGCCATGTTTGAACTCGACTTCGGCGTACGCATGGTACGTGCCGAGGAGAAAATACGTGCCGTACTGCCCGATGCCGACCAGGCGGCGATGCTGCAGATCCCACAGGCCACGCCGCTGCTGAGCGTGGAGCGCATCGCCTACACCTACAACGACGTTCCGATGGAGTTACGGCGCGGCCTGTACCTGACCGACACGCACCATTACCGTAACGAACTGAGCTGACACCACCCTGGCAACTGAGCGGAAACGTAGAACATTCGGGCTGGAGCAAACCCTTCTTGTTGCGTTGCAATAGAATTTTGCGTTCTTTGCATCTTCAAATTACAAAGCAGTTACATCCACGAAAGCACACAACATGACAGAACTCGCCAAAAAACGGCCTGAATTCCGCAACATCAATGCCTTCAAGGACCTGACCACCTACCGCATGACTCCTGCCGCGTGGGTTTCGATCCTGCACCGCGGCAGCGGGCTGATCATGTTCCTGCTGCTGCCTTTCATCATCTGGATGTTCGACACTTCGGTGTCGTCTGAAATCTCGTTCGCCCGGTTCTCGGCGGCTTTCAACATCGGCATTGGCTTCGTGCCCGGCTGGTTCATCAAACTGGTGGCCCTGGCACTGATCTGGGCCTACCTGCACCACTTCACCGCTGGCCTGCGCCATCTGTGGATGGATGTGAGCCACAGCGCCGTGAACAAGGAATTCGGCAAGTCCTCGGCCTTTGCCGTCCTGGCCATCAGCATCACGCTGACCCTGGTGCTGGGCGCCAAGCTTTTCGGCCTGTACTGATCGATCAACCCCAAAAAGCGGCGGCTGCTGCCAGGCAGTGCCCGCCGAAGAACGAGAGGAAATTCCCATGTCCGTCAATTACGGTTCCAAGCGCGTCGTCGTCGGCGCCCACTATGGCCTGCGCGACTGGCTCAGCCAGCGCGTCACGGCAGTCCTGATGGCCCTGTTCACCCTGGCACTGCTGGCCCAGGTGATCTTCTCCAAAGGCCCCATCGGCTACGACAAATGGGCCGGTATCTTCTCGGCCCAGTGGATGAAGGTGCTGACCTTCTCCGTGATCGTTGCACTGGCTTGGCACGCCTGGATCGGCCTGCGTGAAGTCTTGATGGACTACATCAAGCCAGTGGGACTGCGCCTGGCACTGCAGGTGTTCAGCATCGTCTGGCTGGTCGGCTGTGCCGGCTGGGGTATCCAGGTTTTGTGGCGTCTCTGATTGATCCCCGCGACTGAAGGCAAAAAATAATGAGCTACACCAACGCTAACATCACCCGCCGCAAGTTCGATGTCGTCATCGTCGGCGCAGGCGGCTCCGGCATGCGTGCCGCGCTTGAACTCTCCCGCGCAGGCCTGAACGTGGCCTCGCTGTCCAAGGTTTTCCCCACCCGTTCGCACACCGTGGCTGCACAAGGCGGCGTGAGCGCATCGCTGGGCAACATGTCCGAAGACAACTGGCACTACCACTTTTACGACACCATCAAGGGCTCCGACTGGCTGGGCGACCAGGACGCCATCGAGTTCATGTGCCGCGAAGCCCCCAAGGTGGTGTATGAGCTGGAACACTTCGGCATGCCGTTCGACCGCAACCCCGACGGCACCATCTACCAGCGCCCCTTTGGCGGCCACACCGCCAACTATGGCGAAAAGCCCGTGCAACGCGCCTGCGCCGCTGCCGACCGCACCGGCCACGCCATGCTGCACACGCTGTACCAGCAGAACGTGAAGGCCAAGACCAACTTCTTCGTCGAATGGATGGCGCTGGACCTGGTCCGCGACGCCGACGGCGACGTGGTGGGCGTAACCGCCCTGGAAATGGAAACCGGCGACCTGTACATCCTGGAAGCCAAGACCGTGCTGCTGGCCACCGGCGGTGCTGGCCGCATCTTTGCGGCATCGACCAACGCCTTCATCAACACCGGTGACGGCCTGGGCATGGCGGCACGTGCCGGCATTGCGCTGCAGGACATGGAGTTCTGGCAGTTCCACCCCACGGGCGTGGCCGGCGCTGGCGTGCTGCTGACCGAAGGCTGCCGTGGCGAAGGCGCTATTTTGCTCAACAGCAACGGCGAGCGCTTCATGGAGCGTTATGCGCCCACCATGAAGGACCTGGCCCCGCGCGACTTCGTGTCCCGCTGCATGGACCAGGAAATCAAGGAAGGTCGCGGCTGCGGTCCCAACAAGGACTACATCCTGCTCAAGCTCGACCACCTGGGTGCAGACACCATCCATAAGCGCCTGCCTTCGGTGTACGAAATCGGCGTCAACTTCGCCAACGTGGACATCACCAAGGAACCTATTCCTGTGGTGCCCACCATCCACTACCAGATGGGTGGCGTGCCTACCAACATCAACGGCCAAGTGGTTGCACAAGCCAATGGCATCAACAACGAAGTGGTCAACGGCCTGTACGCCGTGGGCGAATGCGCCTGCGTGTCGGTGCACGGCGCCAACCGCCTGGGTACCAACTCGCTGCTGGACCTGCTGGTGTTCGGCAAGGCCGCTGGCCGCCACATCGTCGAGTTCAACAACAAGAACAAGGAGCACAAGCCCCTGCCCAAGGATGCGGCCGACCGCACCTTGGAGCGCTTGAACCAGCTCGACAAGTCGAACGAAGGCATCTACGCGCAAAACCTGGCAGGCGACATCCGCTCCACCATGCAGCAGCATGCCGGCGTGTTCCGCACCCAGGCCAGCATGGACGAAGGCGTCAAGAAGATCGCCGAGATCCGCAGCCGCGTGGCCAACGTGACGCTGAAGGACAAGTCCAAGGTGTTCAACACCGCCCGCATCGAAGCGCTCGAAGTGGACAACCTGATCGAAGTGGCGCAGGCCACCATGGTGTCGGCCGCCGCCCGCAAGGAATGCCGTGGCGCCCACACCGTGTACGACTACGAGCACCCTGCCGACCACGCCGAGTTCCCCCTGGGCCGCAATGACCAGGAGTGGATGAAGCACACCCTGTGGTACAGCGAAGGCAACCGCCTCGCCTACAAGCCGGTCAACCTCAAGCCCCTGACGGTGGACAGCGTGCCCCCCAAGGTCCGTACGTTCTAAACAGTAGCCCCACGAGAGAAGAACCATGCAAAAGCGCACATTCCAAATCTACCGCTACGACCCGGACAAGGACGCCAAGCCTTACATGCAGACCATCGAGATCGAACTCGACGGCCATGAACGCATGCTGCTGGACGCCCTGATGAAGCTCAAGGAGCAGGACCCCACGCTGTCGTTCCGCCGTTCGTGCCGCGAAGGCGTCTGTGGCTCCGACGCGATGAACATCAATGGCAAGAACGGCCTGGCCTGCCTGACGAACATGAATACCCTGAAGGGCACGATTGTTCTCAAGCCCCTGCCCGGCCTGCCCGTGATCCGCGACCTGATCGTGGACATGACGCAGTTCTTCAAGCAGTACAACTCGATCAAGCCCTACCTGATCAACGAGCAGATTCCACCCGACCGCGAGCGCCTGCAGTCTCCCGAAGAGCGCGAAGAGCTCAACGGCCTGTACGAGTGCATCCTGTGTGCCAGCTGCTCCACGAGCTGCCCCAGCTTCTGGTGGAACCCCGACAAGTTCGTGGGCCCTGCCGGACTGCTGCAGGCCTACCGCTTCATCGCCGACAGCCGCGATGACGCCACCGGCCAGCGCCTCGATAACCTCGAAGACCCGTACCGCCTGTTCCGTTGCCACACCATCATGAACTGCGTGGACGTGTGCCCCAAGGGCCTGAACCCCACGAAGGCCATCGGCAAGATCAAGGAACTGATGGTGCGTCGCGCCATCTGACCGGGGCCCAGGACCGCCATGGGTGCAACCGCCACCACCGCCCCCTCGGCAGCCTCGCCGCTGCTGACGGAACGCGAACTCAGCAAGCTGCACTGGCGCTGCCGGCGCGGCCTGCTGGAAAACGATCTGTTCATCGAACAGTTCTTCACCCGTTTCGAGCCTGAGCTGAACCAGCGCCACGCCCAGGGCCTTGCGGCCCTGATGGACCTCGCCGACAACGACCTCCTGGACCTGCTGCTTTGCCGCAAGGAACCCAGTGAGACGCTGGATGCGCCCGAGGTGCATGAAGTGCTGGGCATGCTGCGGGAAAGCGGCGGCACCCCCGTGCTGGGCACCTGACGAGCGGGTTTTCTCGCTCTGAAAAGATCCCAGCCCCACCAGACCGGATGATCATCGGCAAACCTAAGGAAAGTAACAATGAAGCTAGCTGACAACAAAGCCACCCTGTCGTTCAGTAACGGCGGTCCCAGCGTGGACCTGCCGGTCTACCAGGGCACCATTGGCCCGGATGTCATCGACATCCGCAAGCTGTATGCGCAGACGGGCATGTTCACCTATGACCCAGGCTTCCTGTCAACGGCAGCCACCCAGTCGGCCATCACCTACATTGACGGCGACAAGGGCGAACTGCTGTACCGCGGCTACCCCATTGAGCAGCTGGCTGAAAACTGCGACTTCCTGGAAACCTGCCACCTGCTGCTGTACGGTGACCTGCCTAACGCAGCGCAGAAGACCGACTTCACGAGCCGCGTGACCAACCACACCATGGTCAACGAGCAGATGCAGTTCTTCCTGCGTGGCTTCCGCCGTGACGCGCACCCCATGGCCGTGCTGACCGGCCTGGTGGGCGCCCTGTCGGCCTTCTACCACGACAGCACGGACATCAACAATCCGCAGCACCGTGAGATCGCCGCCATCCGCCTGATCGCCAAGATGCCCACGCTGGTCGCCATGGCCTACAAGTACGGCATGGGCCAGCCCTACATGTACCCGCAGAACAACCTCTCGTATGCAGGCAACTTCCTGCGCATGATGTTCGGCACGCCCTGCGAAGAGTACAAGGTCAACCCCGTGCTGGAACGCGCGCTGGACCGCATCTTCATCCTGCACGCCGACCACGAGCAGAACGCCTCGACCTCCACCGTGCGCCTGTGCGGCTCGTCGGGCACCAACCCGTTCGCTGCCATCGCTGCGGGCGTGGCCTGCCTGTGGGGCCCTGCCCACGGTGGCGCCAACGAAGCTGCCCTGAACATGCTGTACGACATCCAGGCCCAAGGCGGCGTGGAAAAGATCGGCGACTTCATCAAGCAGGTCAAGGACAAGAACTCCGGCGTCAAGCTCATGGGCTTTGGCCACCGCGTGTACAAGAACTACGACCCCCGCGCCAAGCTCATGCAAGAGACTTGCAATGAAGTGCTGGCCGAGCTGGGCCTGGAAAACGACCCGCTGTTCAAGCTGGCCAAGGAACTGGAAAAGATCGCCCTGGAAGACGACTACTTCGTGCAGCGCAAGCTCTACCCGAACGTGGACTTCTACTCCGGCATCGTGCAGCGCGCCATCGGCATTCCTGTGAACCTGTTCACCGGCATCTTCAGCCTGGCCCGCACCGTGGGCTGGATCGCCCAGCTCAACGAAATGATCGGCGACCCCGAGTACAAGATCGGCCGCCCCCGCCAGCTGTTCACCGGCTCCGAGCGCCGCGACGTGCCACCACTGGCCAAGCGTTGACCGGTACGGCGCCCCGCGCGCCGTCCACCCCCTCCCGAAGCCCGCTGGCAGTGCCTGCGGGCTTTTTTCATGGGCGCCCCACACAGGCCAAGCCGTGCCGGATGCACATACTCCCCCCTAGTTAAAAGGTTTTTTGACGGCCTACCGCGCGACCAGTATGGGGCTATCTTTTATACTGCCACCCAGTACAAAGGCAGCCCCCGCACCATACCCCCCGCAGCCCATGCCCCACACCCCCGAAGACAAGCAACGCGCCATCACCCGACTGCGCCGCATCAAGGGCCAGGCCGAGGCGCTGGAGCGCGCGGTGGAGGCGGGCAGCGATTGCGCCCCCATCCTGCAGCAGCTGGCGGCCATGCGTGGCGCCGTGCACGGACTGATGGCCGACCTGCTCGACAGCCATGTGCGCGAGACGCTGGCGGAAAAACCAGCACCATCGCAGCAGGCCATTGACGAAACACTGGCGTTGCTTCGCTCCTACCTCAAATAGACCGTCCCCATCCGATTGACCGAAAGGAACACCCCATGAAATCCCGTGCCGCCGTCGCCTTCAAAGCCGGAGAACCCCTGCAGATCGTCGAGATCGACGTGGCCCCGCCCAAGAAGGGCGAAGTGCTCATCAAGATCACCGACACCGGCGTGTGCCACACCGACGCGTTCACCCTGAGCGGTGACGACCCCGAAGGCCTGTTCCCCGTGGTGCTGGGCCATGAAGGCGCTGGCATCGTGGTGGAAGTGGGCGAAGGCGTGACCAGCGTGAAGCCCGGCGACCATGTGATCCCGCTCTACACCGCCGAATGTGGGGAGTGCCTGTTCTGCAAGAGCGGCAAGACCAACCTGTGCGTGAGCGTGCGCGCCACACAGGGTAAGGGTGTGATGCCCGACGGCACCACGCGCTTCAGCTACAACGGCCAGCCCATCTACCACTACATGGGCTGCAGCACCTTCAGCGAATACACCGTGGTGGCCGAGGTGTCGCTCGCCAAGGTCAACTCCAACGCCAACCCCGAGCAGGTCTGCCTGCTGGGCTGCGGCGTGACCACGGGCCTGGGCGCCGTCAAGAACACCGCAAAGGTGCAAGAGGGCGATACGGTCGCCGTGTTCGGCCTGGGCGGCATCGGCCTGGCGGTCATTCAAGGCGCCAAGCTGGCCAAGGCCGGGCGCATCATCGCCGTGGACACCAACCCGTCCAAATTCGATCTGGCCCGCACCTTTGGCGCCACCGACTGCGTGAACCCCAAGGACCATGACAAGCCTATCCAGCAAGTCATTGTGGAGATGACAACCTGGGGCGTGGACCACAGCTTTGAGTGCATCGGCAACGTCAACGTGATGCGCGCCGCCCTCGAATGCGCGCACCGCGGCTGGGGCCAGTCGGTCATCATCGGCGTGGCCGGTGCGGGGCAGGAGATCAGCACCCGCCCCTTCCAGCTCGTCACCGGCCGCAAGTGGATGGGCACGGCGTTTGGCGGCGTCAAGGGCCGCAGCGAGTTGCCCGGCATGGTCGAAGACGCGATGGCGGGCAAGATCCAGCTCGCGCCGTTTGTCACGCACACCATGGGCCTCAAGGACATCAACGAAGCGTTTGATTTGATGCACGAAGGCAAGTCGATACGCTCCGTCGTTAAATACGCAGTGGCCTGAGCCCTTCAGAGCAGCCAACGTTTGAGACGCCCGAACGCCCCGTTACCCGTTCGGGCTGAGCCTGTCGAAGCCATGGCACGCCTTGCCACCAACCCTTCGACAGGCTCAGGGCAAACGGGCTCGGTCTAAGGTCAATTTTCAATTCAAACAAAAAAGACCTCTAACGCTTATCCATAAAGCGTTAGCAGCTATTATTTTCAGAGCATCTACCATGACCACCTCCCTGGAACTCCTCAGCAGCCACGCCTGCTTTGGCGGCGAGCAGCGCTTCTACCAGCACGCCTCCACCGAAATCGGGCTGCCCATGAAGTTCTCAGTGTTCCTGCCCCCGCAGGCGCAGCAAGGGCCCGTGCCCGCCCTGCTGTTCCTGGCGGGCCTCACCTGCACCGAAGAGACCTTCATGGTCAAGGCCGGTGCCCAGCGCCTGGCGGCCGAGCTGGGCCTGGCACTCATCGCGCCCGACACCAGCCCGCGCGGAGCCAATGCGCCGGGTGAGGCCGATAGCTGGGACTTCGGCGTGGGCGCAGGCTTTTATCTGGACGCCACGGCCGAGCCCTGGGCACGCCACTGGCGCATGGAGAGCTACCTGCTGAAAGAGCTGCTGCCGCTGGTCTCAGCCCAGTTGCCCATCGACGGCACCCGCCTGGGCATCACCGGCCACTCGATGGGCGGGCATGGCGCGCTCACGCTGGCGCTGCGCCATCCGGGCCGTTTCCAGAGCCTGTCGGCCTTTGCCCCCATCTGCGCGCCCACCCAGTGCCCGTGGGGTGAGAAAGCCTTCACGGGCTACCTGGGTGCAGACCGCACGGGCTGGATCGAGCACGACGCCACGGTGCTCATGCAGCACCAGCCAGTCGCGCCTTACCCTGCAGGCATCCTCATCGACCAAGGCCTGTCCGACAAGTTTCTGGCCGACCAACTGCACCCACACCTGTTCGAAGCTGCGTGCCAGGCCATCGGCCAGCCGCTCAGCCTGCGCCGCCACGCGGGCTACGACCACGGCTACTACTTCATCCAGACCTTCATGGCCGACCACCTGGCGCACCACGCCAGAAACCTGCTGCCGCAGTCCGCACGTTAATGCGGCCTTAAGCCTCGGGCGCCACAGTGCGCCCCATGCCTTTGATACTGCAGCGCCTGCTGCTTCCCCACCTGGCCACGGGCACTGCGCCCCGGCCCGTTTCCACCGCAACACGCCACCTGCACCCTGCCTGGGTGGTGGTGCTCATCAGCACCTGGCTGGCCACGGCCTGCAATGTGCCGCTGTGGCGCGAGGTGGCGCAGTTGCCGGGCCAGGGTAGCCTGCGCGGCTGGGGCTTTGCCATCGCGTTTGCGCTCATCGTGGCAGCGGGCAATGCCGCACTGCTGAGCCTGCTGGCCTGGCGCTGGACGCTCAAGCCCGCCGCCACCGTGCTGGTGGTGATGGCTGCGTTTGGCGCGTATTTCATGCTGGCCTACGGCGTGGCCATTGACGCCAGCATGCTCACCAACGTGCTGCAAACCGACGTCAAAGAGGCGGGTGACCTGCTCAACTGGCGCATGCTGGCCACCGTACTGGCGCTGGCCGTGCCACCGCTGTGGTGGCTGCTGCGCCGCCCCGTGTTGCGGCTGAGCACCCTGCGCCACGCGGCGCACAACGGGCTGCTGCTGGCGGGCGCCATCGCCGTCATCGTGGTGTGCCTGCTGCTGGTGTTCCAGGACTTTGCATCGACCATGCGCAACCACACCAAGCTGCGCTACCTGATCAACCCGCTCAACAGCGTGTACGCGCTGGGCAACATCGCCACCAAGCCCCTGCGCATGGACACCAGCAAGCTGCTTCCCCTGGGGCGCGATGCACAGCTGGGCGCCAGCTATGCGGGTCAGGTCAAGCCGCCGCTGCTGGTGCTGGTGCTGGGCGAAACCGGCCGCAGTGGCAACTTCGGCATCAACGGCTATGAGCGCAACACCACACCGCTGCTCGCGGCCCGCACGGACCTCGTCAGCGCCCGCAATGCGTGGTCTTGCGGCACCAGCACCGCAGCATCGGTGCCCTGCATGTTCTCGCACCTGGGCCGCACGGGCTATGAAGCGCGCGCTGCCAACTTTGAAAGCCTCATCGACGTGCTGCACCACGCAGGCCTGGCCGTGCTGTGGGTGGACAACCAGTCCGGCTGCAAAGGCGTGTGCGACCGCATTGGCGAGACCCTCACCAGCGCGCCAAAAAGCCCGACGCCAGACCCCGCCCTGTGCCCCGGCGGCGAGTGCCTGGACCGCGTGATGCTGCAAGACCTGGACACCCGCATCGCCGCCCTGCCCGCTGAACAGCGCCAGCGCGGCACCGTGGTCGTGCTGCACCAGATGGGCAGCCACGGCCCCGCGTACTACAAACGCTCGGCGCCCGACAACAAGAAGTTTGGCCCCGAATGCACATCCACCTCCCTGCAGGAGTGTGAGCGCCAGCAGGTCGTCAACGCGTATGACAACAGCGTCGTGGAGACGGACTTTTTCCTCGATTCAGTGCTCAAATGGCTCACAGCGCAGGATAGCAAAGCGCAAACAGCTATGATTTATGTAGCAGACCATGGCGAATCACTGGGCGAGAACAACCTCTACCTGCACGGTCTGCCCTACTCCATTGCGCCCGACGTGCAAAAGCATGTGCCGTGGATCACCTGGCTCTCGCCCGCCATGCAGGCGCGCACCCAGGTCGCCACCGGCTGCCTGCAGCACGTGCTGGCCGAGCAGCGCATCACCCACGACAACTACTTTCACTCGGTGCTGGGGTTGATGGATGTGAAGACCGGGGCGTACAGCGCGGGTCTGGACATGTTTGCAGGTTGCCGACAGGCGGCGGGGGCGGCCAGAGCGGCGGGCTGACGCGGAGTCGGGCCTGCCCGGGCGCCATGCCCCAACCGCAACAATGAACTTCTGCGCGCCTCACGCCGCCCCTGGCAGCAGCAGAATCTTGCCGACGTTGACGCCAGATTCCATGCGACTGTGGGCCTGCGCGGCATCTGCCAACGGGTAGGTGCTGTCAATCACCGGCCAGATCGCACCGGCCGCCAGCGCAGGCAGCCACCGCTCGGCAAAGCGCTGCACCATGGCCTGCTTGACCTCGGGCGGGCGCGACTTCATCACCGTGCCAAAGATCTGCAGATGGCGGTACAGCACGGCGTCCACCGGCAACGTGGCGCCTTGCGCGCCCCCCAGCAAGCCCACGGCCACCATGCGCCCGCCCACGGCCAACGACCGCACGTTGCGCTCCAGGTATGGCGCACCAATGAAGTCGATCACCACGTCCACACCTTTACCGTCCGTTGCCTGCGCAACCACGGCCGCAAAGTCCTCGCTGCGGTAATCAATGAACACATCCGCGCCAAAGCCCAGCACTGCATCGCGCTTGTCACCGCTTGCTGTGCCAAACACCCGTGCGCCCGCCGCTTTCGCCAGTTGCACCGCCGCCGAGCCCACGCCGCCTGCGGCTGCGTGGATCAGCACCGACTCGCCCGCCTGCAGGTTGGCCAGGTGGAACAGCGCCTCGTGTGCGGTCACAAACACCTCCGCCACCGCACCCGCAGCCACCAGGGCCAGGCCCTCCGGCACATGCATGGCCATGCGGTGGTCGATGCGCGACAGCTCGGCGTAGGCCCCGCCGCCCACAATGCCCATCACACGGTCGCCCACGGCAAAGCCGCGCACCAGCGGGCCCACCGCGACCACCGTGCCCGCGATCTCCAGCCCCATGGTGTCCGCATCGCCGAAGTAGGCGCGACCGTAAGCCCCCTTGCGGTGCAACAGATCAGCGCGGTTCACGCCGATGGAGGCGTTGCGCACCAGCAGGTCCTGCGGACGCACCTCGGGGGTCGGGACCTCCCGGGCCACCAGCACCTCAGGCCCACCGAAGTCGTCGAACACGATGGCCTGCATGGTGGGTGGTACGGCGGTCTGCACAGTGGCGGGATGTTGTTCACTCAAAGCGGTGGGCATGGGTTGCATTCCTCAAAAATATCATTCAGGCCTGCAAGGTTACAGCGCCAACACACAATTCAAACGCAGCAATTTCGCTCTGTAGTGATGCAAAATTACATCACTCCCACCCGATGAATACCACCATGAACTGGGACGACACCCGCGTCTTTCTCGCGCTGACAAGAGCCCCCTCCTTGCGCGCCGCCGCGCGCAGCCTGGGCATTGACCAAGCCACCGTGGGGCGGCGGCTGAATGCACTGGAGGCCGAGCTGGGCGCCAAGCTGTTCCTGCGTGCCAAAGATGGATACCTGCTCACGCCGGCAGGCGAAACGGCCCTGGCAGCCGCCCGCCGCATGGAAAGCGCAGCCCTCGACCTGCGCACCAAAATCGAAGGCCAGGACGAAAACCCCGGCGGCATCGTGCGCGTCACCAGTACCGACTCCATCGCCATCGACCTGCTGCTGCCCGCAGTCGAGCGCCTGCAGCGGCACTGGCCTCACATCCGTGTGGACCTGGAGGTCTCCACCCAGTTGCTCAGCCTCAGCCGCAGGCAGGTGGACATTGCGTTTCGCAACGTCCGCCCGGAGACGCCCGACCTGGTCGTGCGCCGCGTGGTGTCATGGCCGGTGGGCCTGTTTGCCAGCGCGGGCTATATCGAGCACTTTGGCGAACCCGTGCCCGACGACGAACTGCGCGGCCACCACCTGGTGGCCTATGGCCCCTACCTGGAGCACAGCCCGTTTCTGACCATGGCCGGTGTGCCCGCCCGCCAAGCCCGCATCGCCATGGCCGTGCGCTCCAGCCTGCTGGTGCGCAAGGCGGTGGCAGCGGGCATTGGCCTGGGTGAAATGCCGGTGTGGATGGGCGAGCGCGAAGGCCTGGTCCGCATCTGGCCCCAACGCCGCCGCGCCACCGATTACGAGGTCTGGCAAGTCATGCACCCCGACCTGCAGCGCACCGCACGCGTCCGCGCCACGGCAGAGTTTCTGTCGGAGGCATTTGGTCAGGCGTAGCGGAAAACGGCATGCTGCTTGGCGCTGCCTTCGCAACCAAAGCATCAGCAAACCTGAACTGGCCGACCGACCGAAGAAGCAACCCATTCATCAATCGGTCAGCGGCGGCAATACCTGCTGCGCCATACTCCGGCACCTATTCCATCTGCTTCATTCACCACCCCATGCAGCACACCATCCAGCACCAGGAGCAAGACGCCAAAGGCGCCTTCACCATCGAGAACAGCGGCCAGCGCCTGGCCGAGATGACCTACAGCCGCACCAACGCCACGATGGTCATCGTGGACCACACCGAGGTAGATCCATCACTCAGCGGGCAAGGTGTCGGACGCGCACTGCTCGACGCGCTGGTGCTGTGGGCGCGGGCTACGGGTACCAAAGTGGTCCCGCTGTGCCCGTTTGCCAAGGCACAGTTTGACAAGGACGTGGCTATTCGGGATGTGCTGGTTTAGGCAGGCCCTATAACGGGGACGCGACAGCCTCAACCCACTGATTGGATCCGCTCGCCGGGGTTTTTTTTTGCTTCTTGGAGTCAGACGTCGCCTGGGCAAAATGGCAGCACCATGCGCCAGCACTCCCATCCGTCGCACGAGCCGACTCACTTCGGCTAGCCACCACATGCTGCTCAGGATCAACGTTCAGCCTCACCAGGAGCGTCGCACTTGATTCGTCTCACCATCGCCATTGCATCCGTGGTTCTGCTCATCGGATGCGCGGGGCCCCGTTTTGATGCCGGACGGACAGAAACGGTACTTCCACTGCACCGTGCCTGGGTTGACGGGCGACAGGTGGAGTACATCACGACAGACATCTCGGACGGCGCCATGGCAGAGGCCGCCGGTGTGAACCACGTGCCTCGCCTGCGCGACGCCATCGCCGCGCGCCCCTCGGTGCTGGAGCGTGTGTACAAATTCTCGCAGGGCGAACAGATCAGCATCTTTCAATCTGCACCACGTCCCGTGGGCGCGGCGAACACGGACCGAAGCTACAGCCCACTGTGGCGCCTCGTCCTGGTGACGAGAACGAGACCCCATCCCGGGCCCGAGCTGACATCGGAGGAGGAGCTATTGGCTGCCGAAGAAAAAGGCCTGGTCTCGCTCGAAGTCACCGATATCGTCATCAACTGCCCCATAACGCGGGCTGTCGGCGGCGGGGGCCTGGCAGGGGTGCGGTAAAGATGGACCGCAGCTCAACCGGGTGTCAGTTCCTGGCGTTCCACGAGGGCTGATGTGAGAAGCCGCATTGCTGCGCCTCTAAACCGTCGGCACCGTGCCCCCATCAATCACATGCTCCGAGCCCGATATCGCTCCCGCACGCGGTGACACCAAAAAAGTGATCAGGTCGGCCACCTCTTGCGGTCTGGCGGGGCGGCCCAGCGGGATGCCGCCCAGCGACTGCATGATGATCTGCTTGCCGCCTTCGTAGTCCGTGCCCGCCTGGGTGGCCACGCGCTCGGCCAGGGCAACGGCGGCTTCGGTTTCGACCCAGCCGGGCGAGACGCTCAGCACGCGAACGCCTTGTGGCGTGACCTCTTTCGACAAGGCCTTGCTGTAGGTGGACAAGGCCGCCTTGGCAGCGGCGTAGGCGGTGGTGGACTCGGGCAGCGGCAGCACGCGCTGGATGGAGCTGACGTGGACGATGACGCCCGCGCCCTTAGCCAGCATGGCGGGCAACAGAGCACGGTCCAGGCGCACGGCGGGCATCAGGTTCTGGTTCAGTTCGTTGAACCACTGCGCATCGTCCAGCGCCGCAAAACCCCCGCCAGGCGCGCTGGAGCCGCCCACCACGTTGACCAGAATGTCCACGCCGCCCCAGTGCGTGAGCACCGCCTGCGCAACCTCTGCAGCGCCCTCTGCGGTGGAGACGTCGGCAGGCACGTACAGCACGCCGCCAATCGGGTGCGCAGGGGCTGAACGCGCGGTAGCCATCACCTGCACACCGGCGTCCACCAAAGCCTGCACCACTGCAGCGCCCACGCCTTTGGTGCCGCCCGTGACGAGTGCGAGCTGGCCGCGCAGTTTTAGGTCGAAGCTCATACCGTGATCTCCAGCGACGCAATCAGGCCACGCTCAAGGCGAAAGCGGTAGCGCAGATCGACCGGGCTACCAGGGAAGTTGCCCTCGACGCGGCTGGTGACGACCTGGTGGCCGTCGATCTGCTGCAGCGCAAAGGGTTCGGTGGTGTACGTGTACCTTGTCGATGCCGCGGCCTTCCAGGCCTTGATGGCGTCGATGCCCGAATGGGTGCGGCCCTCGTCCTTGACGACGGCCTGTGCCGCGAAGCACCGGGCAATGGCCTCAGCGTCCTTTTGTTGGTCGGCCGCAAAGTAGGCGGCAATGGGGTCGGGGAGGCTCAAACGGTTCATGGTGACGATCTCCTTGGTTTAGGGATGACCTGCACAACTCCCTGCGGTCTGTGATAGCGCGGTCTCGGGCGGTCCACTGCGTTGCTTTTCTTGCCAATAGCGCGGCTATTGGCAAGAAAAGACGCCTTGGGCCCCATCCCGATCCGCACTACCACCGCCTCGCGAGGGTTATGCAGGTCATCCCTAGTCGTTGGGTTGGTGGAGTCGTCAGGATGCGCCTGCAGCACCAATTAGTGAATGGCCTAGAATTTGAATAAGCTATGTAGAGAACAATACAGAATGCGTGGATCGGATTTTGCAGAACTGAAGGCCTTTGCCGCCGTGGTCGAGCGCGCGAGCTTTGCGCGCGCGGCGGAGCACCTGGGGCTGTCGCCGTCGGCGCTGAGCCAGACGATTCGCCAGCTGGAAGCCCGCTTGGGCGCGCGATTGCTGAACCGCACCACGCGCAGTGTGGCGCCCACGGCCACCGGGGCGCAGCTGTATGCGCGCATGGCCCCGCTATTTCGGGACATGGCCGACGCAGTGGCCGAAGCCAGTGCGTCGGCTGGCCAGATGGGGGGCACGCTGCGCATCAACACGCTGGGCATGGCCGCCACACAGGTCATTGCGCCACGGCTTGGGCGGTTCCACCAGGCCCACCCGGATGTGGTGCTGGACATCGTGGTGGACGACGGGCTGAGCGACATCGTTGCGGGCCACTTTGATGCGGGCATCCGCGTGGGCGGGCGGCTGGACAAAGACATGATCGCCGTGCGCCTGACACCGGACGTGAAGATGATTGCCGTGGCCTCGCCCGACTACCTGGCGCAGCGCGGCACGCCCAAGGCGCCCGCCGACCTGCACGGCCACGCGTGCATCAACTGGCGGCTTCAGATGGATGGCCGGACCTACCGCTGGGAGTTCGAGAAAAAAGGAAAACGGGTGGAGATTGCCGCAGAAGGACCGCTGGTGACCAACCACTCGGACATGGGCGTGGCTGCGGCCATGCAGGGCCTGGGCATTGCCTATGCGTTTGACCGTGAGCGGGTGGACAACCACATTGACCAGGGGCGGCTGGTGCAGGTGCTTGCCGACTGGTCGGTGGCAAAGCCCGGCCTGTTCCTGTACTACTCCAATCGGCGCCATCCATCACCGGCATTGACGGCTTTCATCGACTGCCTGCTGGACCGTGATCTGCCAGAACCCAGGCCTGGCTTGCGACGCCCATCAGTGAATGCGGCTGTGCAGAGGGCTCCACGTCGGTGATGGGGTCTTGGGTGGCCGATATCAGCCATTCAAGCCAGAAGCGTCGCCCTCACCGTCCTTCCATCCACCCCTTCACCTCGCCCATCAGATGCCCCCGGAACACCTCCGCAATCGGTGACAGCTGCTTGCCCTTGGGCCAGACCAGGTGCCATTGCGACTGGATGGGGAAGCCTTGCACGTTGAGCACGGCCAGGCCCTCGTGGTGGGGGCCGAGGCTGTGGCGGGAAACGATGGAGACGCCCAGCTGGCCTTCCACCGATTCCTTGATGGCCTCGTTGCTGCCCAGCTCCAGTACGGCGCTGGGAACAAAGCCCAGCTGGCGCAGGCGCGCGTCGGTGGCCATACGGGTACCGGAGCCTTTTTCGCGCAGGATGAAGCGCTCGGCCTGCAATTGCGTGAACTTGACGCGCTTTTTCGCGGCGAGTGGGTGGCCTGCGGCGGCGATGACGACGAGCGGGTTGGGCATGAGGATGTGGTCTTCCAGCGGCAAATCGGCCGGCGGCATGGACATGACGTAGAGGTCGTCCAGGTTGCTGCGCAGCCGGTTGATGACATGGTCGCGGTTGAGCACCTCCAGCGAGATGTCGATCTGCGGGTGCAGCTTGCAGAAGCTGCCCAGCAGACGCGGCACAAAGTATTTGGCGGTGCTGACCACGGCGACCTTGAGGCGTCCGCTGGTGAGGCCCTTGGCGCCAGACACCCGCTGCTCAAACGCATCCCACTCGCCCGCAATGGCGCGCGCGGTGCGGGCCAGGGCATGCCCCGCTTCGGTGAGGTGCACGCGGCGCGAGATGACTTCGTACAGCGGCAGGCCCACGGCCTGAGACACCTCGCGCAGCTGCATGGAGGCGGTGGGCTGGGTGACGTGCATGACCCGGGCGGCGGCGCTGACGCTGCCGGTTTCGGCCAGCGCCAGAAAAAGGCGCAGCTGGCGAAAGGTGATGTTCATAGATTTTTATCTATAGATAAGCGCATTCGAATCGATTTTACTTTGCACCCTGCACTGCATAGCATTGGCGCCCAAGGAGTTGAATGATGCAAAGCTTG
The DNA here is from genome assembly GCF_916855635.1 of Acidovorax sp. Leaf73. NCBI lineage: Bacteria > Pseudomonadati > Pseudomonadota > Betaproteobacteria > Burkholderiales > Comamonadaceae > Acidovorax > Acidovorax sp. Leaf73. Next base: position 16,372 of record NZ_CAKASI010000001.1, on the reverse strand, counting down.
CTGGACCCTGCGATCCTGTTTTTTGCCCTGGGTGTGTTTGCGGGCCTGGTGCGGTCCAACCTGGAGATGCCTGCGGCGATCTCGAAGTTCTTGTCGATCTACCTGCTGATGGCACTGGGCCTCAAGGGCGGGTTTGCGCTGGCGGCGTCGGGCTTTACGTCCAACGTGGCCACCAGCCTGGGGCTGGCGGTGCTGCTGGCCATCGTGGTGCCGCTGGTGGGCTATGCGCTCTTGCGGCGGGTGCTGTCGGGCTTCAATGCGGCGGCGGTGGCAGCCACCTATGGATCGGTGAGCGCGGTGACGTTTGTGACGGCCACGCAGTACCTGGAGTCGCAACACATCGCCTACGGCGGCCACATGGCGGCGGCGATGGCGCTGATGGAGTCGCCCGCCATCATCCTCGCAGTGCTGCTGGCCAATGCGCTGCGGCAAAAACAGCAGGCGGTGGCCATGGCCACCGCCGCCCCGCCCGTGGTGGCGATGACAGGCGGGGGCGCCGCCACGCTGGGCGGTCATGGCCCGGGCAGCGTCAGTGGGAAGGGCGGCCCCCACCTGTCGGTGGGCAAGATCCTGCACGAGTCGTTCACCGATGGCACGCAGTTGCTGCTGCTGGGCGCGATGCTGATTGGCCTGCTGACGGGCGATGCGGGCAAGGCGGCCATGCAGCCGTTTTCGGGTGATCTGTTCAAGGGCATGTTGTGCCTGTTCTTGCTGGACATGGGCCTATCGACCGCGCGCAACCTGCCTGCGGTGCGCCAGCAGTCGCCCTGGCTGCTGGCCTATGCGGTGCTGGGCCCCATCACCCACGCCACGCTGGCGCTGGGCCTGGCCTGGCTGGTGGCGGTGCCTGCAGGCGATGCGGTGCTGCTGATGGTGCTGGCGGCCAGTGCGTCCTACATCGCCGTGCCTGCGGTGGTGCGCTATGCCATCCCTGAGGCCGACCCGTCGCTGTATGTGAGCCTGTCGCTGGGGCTGACGTTTCCGCTCAACATCATGCTGGGCATTCCGCTGTACACGCAGGTGGTGCAAAGCCTGTGGACCGTGTGAGGGGCAATGCATACAGCCCACACGTGGCCCCTGGCGTGCGCTTGCAGAGCCTGGCTCAATTGCTATTATTTATATAGCAATTAAGGCATACTGGACGCGCGGAAGCGGCGATTTTTTTCAAATTTCAACCCACTGCGCCACACAGCCGGGTCAGAACAGGCTGCTTTGCCCCTGCAGCAGCCCGGGGCGGAACTGGCCCAGGTCCAGCTCCACGCGTTCGCGGTTCAGGCCCAGCCTGCGGCAGGTGGTGGCAAAACGCTGGCGCACCAGGTCGGCCCACAGGCCGGTGCCTTTCATGCGGGTGGCGAAGTCGCTGTTGTAGGTTTTGCCCGCGCGGCGCTCGGCGTCGCTGAGGTGGTGCAGGTCTTGCACGCGGGCCATCACGCGCGCGGCGCGCTGGGGATAGTGCACCTGCAGCCATTCGCGGAATAGCGCGTCCAGCTCCCACGGCAGGCGCAGCACGGTGTAGAAGGCGCTGCGCGCGCCCGCGTCGCGCGCAGCCTCCAGCACCTGTTCCATGTCTTCGGTGATGAAGGGGATCTGTGGCGCCACGCTCACGCCCACGGGCACACCCGCCTCGGCCAGCGCACGTATGGTGCGCAGGCGCCGGTGGGGCGCGGCGGCACGAGGTTCCATGCGGCGGGCCAAGGTGGCATCAAGCGTGGTGATTGTGACGTAGACCGCCGCCAGGCGTTGCGCTGCGAGCGGAGCCAGCAAATCCAGGTCACGCTCCACACCGCTGGATTTGGTGATGAGCGAAAACGGGTGGCGCGCGTCGCGCATCACGTCGATGAGGCTGCGGGTGAGCTTCAGTTCGCGCTCCACAGGTTGATAGCAGTCGGTGGCCGAGCCGATATTGATCAAACGGGGCACGTAGCGCGGCGCGCACAGCTCGCTACGCAGCACTTCGGCAATGTTGTGTTTGGCCACGATCTGCGTTTCAAAGTCGAGCCCCGGTGAGAAGTTAAGGTAGCTGTGGGTAGGCCGCGCGTAGCAGTAAATGCATCCGTGTTCGCAGCCCCGGTAGGGGTTCACCGAGAGTTCAAAGAAGATGTCCGGCGAGTCGTTGGCGCAGATGGCGCTGCGCGCGGTTTCGAGGTGCACGCGGGTGGCGGCGGGGGTGGCGGATGCATCGTCGCCCGCATCGTTACCCCCCGGCAGTTGGCCCCAGCCGTCGTCGGCCGCCTCGCGCACATCGCGCGCAAACCGGTGAGCCAGGGCCGTGGCCGCGCCCCGGCCACGGATGGCCTGCAGCGGGATGCGGACCTCTTCGGGCGGCGCAGGGATGTCGGACTTGTCCGTGAAGGTGCGAGACATAACTGTATAAATATACAGCCATTTGGTGCTGCGTGCTTGCCCCTCTTCCCCCGCAAGCATGCGCGCGGCCTTGGCCCGGTTTACTCCTTGAACAGCTGCTCGATCAGCCCCCGCATCCACTGGTTGCCGGGGTCGCTTTCAAAGCGGCGGCTCCAGTGCAGCGACACCGTGAAGTCGCGCAGCGGCAGTGCGGGCTCGATCAGGGTGTAGCCACCGTCGGCCGCAAAGGTGAGTGCGATGTTGCGGGGCATGACCACGGCCAGGTCCGTGGCCCGCACGATGGCAGGCAGCACCATGAAGTGCTCGGTGGTCAGGCGGATGCGGTCCTGCAACTGTTGCATCTCCAGAATGCGCAGGGTGTCGGAGTGGGTGCGCACGGCCACAAACTCCAGCTGTCGCAGGGCGCTGAGCAAAGCGGGGCCGTTGCGCTTTTTGGTGGCGAACGGGTGGCCTGCGCGCAGCAGCACCACGTAGCGGTCCTGGAGGAGCTGCACGCGCTGCGTATCCTTCACCGTGGGCAAAAAGCCAAAGGCGAAGTCGATGGCGCCGCTGTCCAGCCGCTGCGGGATCTCGTGGCGCGGCACGGGCAATGTCTCCAGCCGCACGCCGGGCGCCTGGCGCTGCAGCGCCACCATCAGGTCGGGCAGAAAGCGGCCTTCGCCAATGTCGCTCATGTGGATGCGAAAGACCTTGCGCGACTGCAGAGGGTCGAACAAGGCCGACTCGTTGAGGGCCTCTTCCAGCAGGCCCAGCGCGCTGCGCACGGCGTCGGCCAGCCGGTTGGCCTTGGGGGTGGGCTGCACGCCGCCGCCCGCGCGCACAAACAGCGGGTCTTTGATCAGCAGACGCAGCCGCGTCAGCGCCTGGCTGGCTGCCGGCTGTGTCAGGTCCAGCAGCTCTGCGGCCCGGCTCACGTTGCGCGTGCGGTAGACGGCATCGAACAGGCGCAGCAGGTTGAGGTCGATGTCTTTGATATGCATTGAGTGAATACCGCTTAGTCACTTCATTGTATTGATGGATAGATTAAGCCATCCGAAGATGCGGGGATGCCTTCAGAACACCCCCATCTCCCCACCGTGCGCGAGGCCGTGCTCGACCTGCTGCGCGGCTTTCACATCGATACCATCTTTGGCAACCCTGGCTCCACCGAACTGCCACTGTTCCTCGACTTTCCCAGCGACTTCCGTTACATCCTGGGCCTGCAGGAATCGGTGGTGGTGGGCATGGCCGACGGCTATGCGCAGGCCACCCACAACGCCGCCTTTGTGAACCTGCACTCGGCGGCCGGCGTGGGGCACGCCATGGGCAATATCTTCACGGCACACAAGAACCGCACGCCCATGGTCATCACGGCCGGGCAGCAGGCGCGCTCCATCCTGCCGTTCGACCCCTTCCTGTTCTCGGGTCAGGCCACCGAGCTGCCCAAGCCCTACGTGAAGTGGAGCGTGGAGCCCGCGCGCGCCGAAGACGTACCCCTGGCCATCGCCCGCGCCTACTACATCGCCATGCAGCAGCCGCGTGGGCCGGTGCTGGTGTCCATACCCGCAGACGATTGGGACAAGCCTTGCGAGCCGCTGAAGGCGCGCACCGTGAGCACCGAGTCGCGCCCCGAGCCCCGGGTGCTGCAGGCCATCGGCGATGCGCTGGATGCCGCGCGGCACCCCGTCTTCGTGGTGGGTGCCGCCGTGGACCGCGACCGTGCCTGGGACGAGGTGGTGGCGCTGGCCGAGCGGCACAACGCTGCCGTGTGGATTGCCCCCATGGCGGGCCGCTGCGGCTTTCCGCAGGACCACCGCCTGTTCGCCGGGGTGCTGCCCGCCATGCGCGAGAAAATCGTCGCGCTGCTCGCCGGCCACGACCTGGTGTTTGCGCTGGGCGCCGCCGCCTTCACCTACCACGTGGAAGGCTTTGGCCCGCATGTGCCGCCGGGCGCGCAACTGGTGCAGCTGATTGAAGACCCCGGCACCGCCGCCTGGACGCCTGAAGGCACCTCGGCCGTTGGCGGCATCCGGCTCGGGGTGCTCGACCTGCTGGCGCGCCCCGCACCACCGCCACGCGCCTTGCCACAACCGCGCCCCGCACGCCCGCGTGTGGAGCCCACGGGGCCGCTGATGAGCGTGCCCTATGTGATGCAGACCCTGGCCGAGGTGCGCGACGCGGCCTCCATCGTGGTGGAAGAAGCGCCCAGCTCGCGCGCAGCCATGCACGCCTACCTGCCCATTGTGCAAAGCGAAACCTTCTACACCATGTGCAGCGGCGGCCTGGGCTATGGCATGCCTGCCGCCGTGGGCGTGGCGCTGGCCAAACCCGACAAGAAGGTGATCGGGCTGCTGGGTGACGGCTCGGCGATGTATTCCATCCAGGCCCTGTGGAGCGCGGCGCAGCTGAAGCTGCCTATCACCTTCATCATCCTCAAGAACCGCCGCTACGCGGCGCTGCAGGAGTTTGCCCCCACCTTCGGCTTCCACGCAGGCGACAAGCTCGAAGGCACCGACCTGCCGGATCTCGACTTCCTCGCGCTCGCCCGTGGCCAGGGCTGCGAGGCCGTGCGTGTGAGCGACCCCGCCTTGCTGCACCAGGCGCTGCGCGATGCACTGGCCAGCCCGCGCGCCATCCTGGTTGAGGTGGACGTGGCCTGACAGGCCCTGCACAACCCGTTCTTCCCGGCTCACCCCATCACCACAACACACCAGACCCGGCGCACCCGGGCGCTCACCTTGACTGGAGACAACCATGCACATCGTTCACAACCCGCCCTCCCCAACCCCCCGCCACCTGCTGCGCACGCTGGCATGCGCCGCTGCCAGCGTGCTGCTCAGCACCGCCGCCATGGCAGACACCTGGCCCAGCAAGCCGATCAAAGTCATCGTCAACTTCCCCGCCGGGGGCGCCGCCGACCAGATTGCGCGCGCCGTCACCCAGCCCCTGCAGGCCGCGCTGGGACAGCCGGTGGTGGTGGAGAACCGGGGCGGTGCGGGCGGCAACATCGGCGGGGAGGCTGTGGCCAAATCCCCGGCCGATGGCTATACCCTGCTCATGAGTTCGGGCGGCATGGTGTCGGTCAACCCGCACCTGTATCCCAAGATGCCTTTCGACCCCGTCAAGGACCTGACACCCGTGGCTGCTGCTGCACGGGTGCTGGTCTTCCTGGAGGTGCGCCCCACACTGCCGGTCAACACCATCCAGGAGTTCCTCGCGCACCTGAAGGCCAACCCCGGCAAGCTGAGCTTTGGCACGCCGGGCAACGGCAGCTCGCCCCACCTGGCGGCCGAGATGCTCAAGACCCAGGCCAATGTATTTGCGGTGCATGTGCCCTACCGGGGCGCGGCACCGGCCATGCAGGACCTGCTGGGTGGGCAGCTGGACTTCATGTTCGACCCGGGTATCGGCCTCTCGCATGTGAAAGCGGGCAAGCTCCGGCTGCTGGCCGTGGGCAGCGCCAAGCGCTCACCCCTCTTCCCGGACGTTCCCACACTGGACGAAGTGGGCCTGAAGGGCTTTGACGCAGACACCTGGTTTGGTTTTTATGCACCGGCGGGCACACCGCCCGACGTGGTCACGCGCCTGAACCGCGAGATCAACAAGGTGCTGGGCACGCAGGCCGTCAAGGACCGCATCACGGCGCTGGGCGGGGTGCCTGCCCCCATGTCGCCCACCGACTTCAACGCACGGGCTTCCATCGACAGCGCACGGTTTGGCGCACTGATCAAGGCGCGCAACATCCAGGGAGATTGACCGCGCGTGGCAGTGCGAGATTCGCGATGGTCTACAGTCCCGCGCTTTGTCACCACCTTAGAGGTACTGCCATGGCGCGCAAGCCCCAGATCATCCTGTCGTCGCTCGACGTTGACCGCATCGAAGCCCTGCTGGCCGCCATCCCGGCCAGTGTCTTCCCGGGCAAGGCGGACCTGCAAGCAGAGCTGGACCGGGCCGATGTGGTGCCGCCCGAGGACATCCCGCCCAACGTGGTGACCATGAACTCCACCGTGCAGTTCTCCATCCTGGAGACGGGCAAGGAGTTCTGCCTGACCCTGGTCTACCCGCGCGACGCGGATGGCACTGCGGACCGCATCTCGATCTTCGCGCCCGTGGGCAGCGCCCTGCTGGGCCTGGCGGTGGGCGATGAACTGGCCTGGCCCGGACCGGGCGGCAAGTCGATGACGGTGCGCGTGAAAGACATCCTGTACCAGCCTGAAAGTGCCGGCGAACTGCATCGGTGAATTCGGCCCCCCCTGAGGCGCTGCGCGCCTTCCCCTCGCTCTCACAGCGCTGCGCACTGCGGGCGGGGGGACGCCGCCCTCGCTGCGGGGCGGCCCTTGCTTGGCTGCCCTGGCCTTTGAGCACGCCGGTTTCTGAGGCTATTGGGTAGCAGGAGCCCGCTGGAGCACTGCGCGCCTTCTATTCCCGGCGAGTCCAGCCTGGAGGGTGCAGATGCCGTGGATTGGGGTGGTGCAAAGCGCCATGAGCCGCGACAATGGCAGCCGCCATGACCACACCGCCCGCACCGCACACGCCAGACATCCCTCCATCGATTGACCAGTTCGACCCGGACTCGACGGTCGCATTCCAGCGGCGAATGGAGCGGGCTCCTGAATGGTTCTGCTCCTTCCTGGCGGGAAACAGCCGCGAAAAGAGCCGCCTCAAGCGCGAGATGGCAACCATGAAGGGCTCGGTGGTGTGGCTGGTGCAGCAGCGCCGCCAGGGCAACTGGGATGCCGCAGAGCGCGCCCACTTGCGGGATGTGATGCGGTCCGCCTCGTCCGTGAGTCCCTACCTGTTCATCTGGGTGATTCCGGGCTCGATGCTGATCCTGCCCTTCATGGCCTGGTTTCTGGACCGGCAGCGCAAGCGGCGCGAGCGCAAGCTACAGCGTTGAAGGGCTCTTCACGAGCCCTCATTCAGAACCCGTTGTTGGTAACAGCCACCAGCAGACCGGTGCCCACCAGCCCCGCCTGCCAGCGCAATGCGGTGGACCAGGTGGGCACATGCCGCTCTACCCGCAGGTAGAGCAGGCGCCCGGCGGCGAGGGACAGTACAAACGCCAGCAGCATGCCCAGTGCATTGGGCACCGGCGAAGCAGACCACAGGTGGCTGACCACGGCATTGACCAGCAGGCACACGGCAAAGTGCACGAGGAAGATGGAGTAAGACATCTGCCCCACGCGAACCAGCGGCGCAAAACCGCCCCAGGCACGCAGACGTTCGGACCGCAACGCCACCACCAGGCACAGCGCCGTGACGAGCGCCACCGCGATGCGGCCCCGGAAGTCCAGCGCCAGGGCCACACCGCCCAGCAGCACCATGGCGCTCAGCCACCCTACCGGGCTGGCTGCGCGCACAGCCCAGTACGCCAGCATGCCCAGGCCATAGGCACCCAGGAAGTAGATCGCCCACATGTCGAGCCCGGCCATGCGGTTGAATACCCACAGCGACGCCGCCACACCTGCCACGATGAGCACCCGGGCCAAAACAGCCCCGTGCCGCTGGGCCCACGCGCCCGGCAGGGCCCTGACGCCCGCCCAGAGCAGCACGCTCAACGCAAAAAGCTGTAAGTCGATGGCCACATACCAGACACCGGCGGACAGGGCATCTTCGTCCACGATGTCCTGCAGCAGCAAGGCATTGGCCAGCAATTGCGCCAAGGTGGGTTCTCCCGGAACAGAAGAGTGCTCCATCCAGGGGCGCACCAAGGCGGCCACCACCACCGTCAGCAACAACGCCACCGCGTAGGGAACCACCAGCCGTACAAAACGCTTGGCCACTGCATTGCCAGCATGGTCAAACCGCGCCACGCCCTGGGGCGCCAAGCTGGCTGCGGCAAGGTAGCCGCCCAGCACCAGAAACACCTGCACCGCCATGCGCCCATAGTCATACAGCCAGGCCATCAAGGCGGGGGCGAGAGGCTGGGCGATGTCCGACATCGGGCCATAAAAGGCCAGGTGGTGCCAGACGATGGTGATGCACGCCACGCCCTTGACCATATCGATCAGGGGCATACGGGAAGGAGACGAAGACATGGGAGCGGGGAGGTATGGCATGTGCCGAGGCGGGGCCGCACCGGCAGACAAAAACCTCTATTGTCCCCCGCATCCAGCAGTTTGCGCAGCCCTAGAGCCTGCCGCAGTACCCCGCCTTCTGAAGGTGCAATTTCCTGAATTTTCAGAAATTACTGAAATTTCAAAAAATCAAGCGCACAATACGTGCCTGTATGACCTACGTCAACCATTTACCCCCTCTGAACCGCCAGTTCGTGGCCCACTTTGGCGAGATGGGCAGCCGCTGGGGCATCAACCGCACGGTCGGCCAGATGTATGCACTCATCTTCCTGTCTCCTCGCCCGCTCAACGCCGACGAGATTGCTGAAACGCTGGAGTTTTCGCGCTCCAACGTGAGCATGGGGCTCAAGGAGCTTCAGGCTTGGCGGCTGGTGAAACTGAGCCACCAGCCGGGCGACCGGCGCGAATACTTCGAGGCACCCAAGGACGTGTGGGAGATCTTCCGTGTGCTGGCCGAGGAACGCCGCCGCCGCGAGATCGAACCCACCTTGTCGATGCTGCGCATGGCGCTACTCGAAGAGCCCTCCTCCGATGAAGAGCGCCACGCCCAGGAACGCATGCGCGAGATGCACGAACTGATCGACCGGCTCATGACATGGTTCGACGACGTGCAGCGCCTGGCGCCTGAAACAGCGATGCAGCTCATGGGCATGGGCACCGCCGTTACCCGGGTGCTCGAATTCAAGGACCGGCTGACCGGCAAGGGCAGTCACTCGCCAAAGAGCAATCCCTCAGGAGTTTGACGCCATGGACGCCTTCACGCTCTCGCGCATCCAGTTCGCGGCCAACATCAGCTTTCACATCCTGTTCCCCACCATCACGATTGCGCTGTGCTGGTTTCTGGTGTTCTTCCGCCTGCGGCACACGGCCACGCGCGGCACACCGGCGGCGCTGGGCTGGGAGCAGGCCTACTACTTCTGGACCAAGGTGTTTGCGCTGACCTTTGCGCTGGGCGTGGTGTCGGGCATCACCATGAGTTTTCAGTTCGGCACGAACTGGCCGGGCTTCATGGAGCATGTGGGCAACATTGCCGGACCGCTGCTGGGCTATGAGGTGCTGACGGCGTTCTTTCTGGAGGCCACCTTCCTGGGGATCATGCTGTTTGGCCGGGGGCGCGTGTCCGAGCGCATGCACCTTGTCGCCACGCTCATGGTGGCTTTTGGCACCACGCTGTCGGCTTTCTGGATCTTGAGTTTGAACTCGTGGATGCAGACGCCCGTGGGCTACGAGATCATCGATGGCAAGTTCCACGCGGTGGACTGGCTGGCGATTGTGTTCAACCCGTCCTTCCCCTACCGACTGGGCCACAAGCTGCTGGCATCGGCCCTCACGGCAGGCTTCTTGATCGCCGGGGTGAGTGCCTGGCAGTTCATCAAGGGCACGGCCAACGAAGGCACGCGCAAGGCCCTGCGCACGGCCATCACCGCCGTGGCCGTCGTGATCCCGCTGCAGATCTTCATGGGCGACCTGCATGGTCTCAACACGCTGGAGCACCAGCCCGCCAAGATCGCCGCCATCGAGGGCATCTGGCACACCGAGAAGGGTGCGCCACTTACGCTGTTTGGCCTGCCCAACGAGAAGGAAGGTCGCACCGACTACGCCTTGCAGATCCCCAAGGCGGCCAGCCTGATCCTGGCGCACGACGTCGACGCCGAGCTGAAGGGGCTCAACGAATTCCCAGGCGCCCATCCGCCCGTGGCGCCCGTTTTCTGGGGGTTCCGCGTGATGGTGGGTGTGGGCCTGCTCATGCTGGCCGTTGCCTGGGTGGGTGCTTTTGTGCTGTATCGCCGCCGCAAGCAAGACCAGGCCACCCTGCCCCGGCCACTGCTCTACACGCTGGTGGGTATGGCGTTCTCAGGCTGGGTGGCCACGCTGGCCGGGTGGTACGTGACCGAAATCGGTCGCCAGCCTTACCTGGTCTATGGCCTTTTCAAGACCGCCGACGCCGTGGCCCCCCACGCGCCCGCCATGGTGGCCAGCACGCTGGCTGCCTATCTCATCGTCTATGGGCTGCTGCTGGTGGCCTATGTGGGCGTGATCAAGTACATGGCCGAACACCCAGCCATGCCCACACCGGCGGCGTCCCATCCCGCGCCAGCCCCTCGCGCCGTTTAAGGAGGCCTCCATGGACGCACTGAACTGGGCCACCGCCCTGCCCCTGATCTTCATGGCCGTAATGGGCCTGGCCCTGCTGGCCTATGTGATCCTCGACGGCTACGACCTGGGCGTGGGCATCCTCCTGCCCTTTGCCACCGATGCGGAGAAGGACGTGATGGTGTCCAGCATCGGCCCTTTCTGGGACGCCAACGAGACCTGGCTGGTGTTGGGCGTGGGGGTGCTGCTCATCTGTTTTCCGACCGCGCACGGCGTGGTGCTGTCGGCCCTGTACCTGCCGGTAGCCGTGATGCTGGTGGGCCTGATACTGCGCGGCGTGGCTTTCGACTTTCGCGTGAAGGCCCGCGACTCGCACAAGACCACATGGAACCGCCTGTTTGCGGCAGGCTCTCTGGCGACCACCCTGGCCCAGGGCTGGATGCTGGGGGCCTACATCACCGGCTTTCAGAACGACACCTGGGGCCTGCTGTTTTCTGCAGGCATTGCCATCACCCTGCCTGCGGCCTACGCGATGCTGGGCGCGGGCTGGCTCCTCATGAAGACCGATGGCGAGCTTCAGCGCAAGGCCGCCCGCTGGGGCCAGGGTGCGCTGTGGCCCATGGGGTTTGCGCTCATGGGGATTTCGCTGGCCACGCCGCTGGTCAGCCCCACGGTGTTTGCCAAGTGGTTTGTACTGCCCGAGCTGTTTGCGCTGCTGCCCATCCCGCTGGCCTGTGTGGCAGCCTTCTTTGCCATCCGCCATGTGCTGGCCACGCCGCGCGTGGTGCAGGCCGGCTACGGCTGGATCGTGTTCGGGGCCACCGTGCTGATCTTTGTGCTGGCCTTCCTGGGACTCGCCTACAGCATCTATCCCTACATCGTGATCGACCGCCTGACAGTGTGGCAGGCCGCCAGCGCCACGGAATCGCTGGTGGTGATCGGCATCGGCGTGGCCATCACGCTGCCAGCGATCATTGCCTACACCATCTTCATGTACCGGGTGTTCTGGGGCAAGGCGCGGGAGCTGACATACGGGTTGTGAAACCTCCGCTCAATACCGCAGACTCCCTTCCGCGTCCACAATGGCCAGTTCCACATAAGTCGAGCCGTTGTGGCTCTTGGGCGAGTATTTGACGTTAAAGCGCCCAAAGGATATTTCACCGGCATCCTCCATCGTCTTGATGAAAGACTCCGTGGTCAGGTTGCGCCCCGTGCGGCGCAACCCCTCCACCAGCAGCCGGGCATGCACGAATCCCTCGAACTGCGAAGCCGAAGGCTGGGCGCTGGGGGACTTGGCGCGCAGCAGGGCCAGGTATTCGGCCACCACGGGCACCGTGGTGCTGCGCAGCGACGGCATGATCTGCGCGAGGATGATGCCGCGCGCCTTTTCTTTAAGTTCGCGGTGGATCACGTCCATGCTGGCTACAGAGAACCCGTAGTACGCGGGCCGCGCCGCTGTCGATTGCACGGCCTTGATGTAGCTGGTGAACGTGGTTCCTGCGGTTGCAACGATCACGGCCTGGGGCTGTGCCTTTTCGGTGGCCTGCGCCGCAGCAGCGAAGTCCGGCTGTTTGGGATCTACCTTGATCTCCGCCACGAAGGCCAGCTTTTCCTCATCGGAGGCTTTCTTGAGTTCGGCCAGCAAGGTTTTGCCCAGCCCGTCGTCCTGGTAGAACACGGCCACGCGGCTGATGCCCTGCTGGCGCAGCTGCGAGACGATTTTTGCAGCCTCGCTCGCATACCCTGCGCGCACATGAAAGACGTAGGGGTTGAGGGTTTCCCGAAACACCGAAGCGCCCGTGACCGGGCCAAACAGCAGGGTGCGGTGCTCCTTGATCAGGGGCAATATGGCGGCCGTCTGCGCCGTGCCGGTGCTGTTGTAGATCATGAAGACCTTGTCGGTCTCCAGCAGCTGGCGCGTGTTCTCCACCGCTTTCTGGGGATCGAAGCCGTCGTCAAGTGTGGTGTATCGGATCATGCGGCCATGCACGCCGCCCTGCGCATTCACCGCGTCGAACATGAGCCGCGAGCCCTCGCCATACTGCGCAGTCTGTGGCCCGAGCGGCCCCGACAGCACCGCCGATGCGCCGAGACGGATTTCATCGGCGGTCACGCCCTCGTTGCGGGCATGGCCCAGGCCACCTGTGCACAAGGCAACCAGCAGCACCAGAAAAGAACGAAACATCACGCACCCACCTTGCAAAGAATGTGCTGACCGAGCAACCCAAGCACACGCGCTTTGGTTATTGATCATCATCATTATCCGCAGCCACCAGAACAGGCTTATGGGGGTTTGCCCTTGCCTCGGGAGCGCCAGAAACAGCTTCGCCCGCAGTGCACACCAGGCGCACTGCGGGCGAATGAAGCCCTCTTGCCCAAAGCCACCACGCCCTGGGCGGAGGCGGTGGTGTGGAGCCCAAAAAGCTCAGCGCAGCATCAGAGCTTGAGGCGCGCGCGCGCAGCCTCGTACTCGCGGCGCAGCTTGCCCACCAGCTCGGCGGTGCTGGTCACGGCGTTGATGGCACCAATGCCCTGGCCGCAGCCCCAGATGTCTTTCCAGGCCTTCTTGGCATCGCCGCCAAAGTTCATCTTGCTGGGGTCGGACTCGGGCAGGTTGTCGGGGTCCATGCCCGCAGCGCGAATCGACGGAGCCAGGTAGTTGCCGTGCACGCCGGTGAACAGGTTGCTGTAGACGATGTCGTCGGAGTTGCCGTCCACGATGGCCTGCTTGTAGGCATCGCTAGCACGCGCTTCGTGCGTGGCGATGAAGGCCGAGCCGATGTAGCCAAAGTCTGCGCCCATGGCCTGCGCGGCCAGCACTGCGTCGCCGCTGGCGATGGAACCACTCAGCGCAACGGGGCCGTCGAACCACTGGCGGATTTCCTGGATGAGCGCAAACGGGCTCTTCACACCCGCATGGCCGCCCGCACCAGCGGCCACGGCGATCAGGCCATCGGCACCCTTTTCGATCGCCTTGTGGGCAAACTTGTTGTTGATGATGTCGTGCAGCACGATGCCACCCCAGGCATGCACAGCCTGGTTCACATCCTCGCGCGCGCCCAGGCTGGTAATGATGATCGGCACCTTGTACTTGGCGCACACCTGCATGTCGTGCTCCAGCCGGTCGTTGCTCTTGTGCACGATCTGGTTGATGGCAAAAGGCGCGGCCGGCTTGTCGGGGTTGGCCTTGTTGTAGGCAGCCAGCGTCTCCGTGATCTCGGCCAGCCATTCGTCGAGCAGCTCAGCGGGGCGGGCATTGAGCGCGGGCATGGAGCCCACCACACCCGCCTTGCACTGCTCAATGACGAGCTTGGGGTTGCTGATGATGAACAGCGGCGAGCCGATGACAGGCAGCGAGAGGTTTTGCAGCGCGGCGGGCAGTTTGGACATAGCAACAACTTCCTGAACAGGTTTTTGGATGAAATAGGGCTCTAGCGCTTATTCATCAAGCGCTAGCAGCTATCATTTTTATATCAATAAGCTGCCCGCTCTGCGGGCAGTCCGTCTCCTCACAACACGCTCAACCTTCAAAAGGCTTCCAGCGCCAACTCGGTAACGCTGGCCGCGCCTTCCACAATGCTGTCGCGCAGGCCCGGGGCCTTCACCAGGATGTGATCAGCGTAGAACTGGGCCGTAGTGATTTTTGCGCGCATGAACGCTTCGTCCTGTCCCTTTTGCAACAGGTCCTGCGCCACCAGCAGGCTGCGCGCCAGCTGCCAGCCTGCCACCACATTGCCCGCCAGCATCAGGTAGGGCACGCTGCCCGCAAACACGGCGTTGGGCTGGGCCTTGGTGCCACCGGCCACAAAGTCAATCACATCGAGCAGCGCCTTGCGCGCCGCCGTGAGGCGCTTGGCCACTGCCAGCGCGGCGGGGGTGCCGCTGGCCAGCAGATCGGCCTCGGTCTTCTCGATCTGTGCGGCGATGCCCTTGGCGGTCTGGCCGCCGTCACGCGCCGTCTTGCGGCCGACGAGGTCGTTGGCCTGGATGGCGGTGGTGCCTTCGTAGATGGTCAGGATCTTGGCGTCGCGGTAGTACTGGGCCGCGCCGGTTTCTTCGATGAAGCCCATGCCGCCATGCACCTGCACGCCCAGGCTGGTCACTTCCAGGCTCGTCTCGGTGCTGTAGCCCTTGACCAGCGGCACCATGAATTCATAGAACGCCTGGTTCTGCCTGCGCGTTTCCGCATCGGGGTGGTGGTGGGCAGCATCGAACGCTGCTGCAGCCACGGTGGCCATGGCACGGCAGCCCTCCACGGTGGCGCGCATCGTCATCAGCATGCGCTTCACATCGGGGTGGTGAATGATGGCGGCGCTGGCGGCGATGCTGCCGTCCACGGGGCGGCTCTGCACGCGGTCTTTGGCGTACTGCACAGCCTTCTGGTAGGCGCGCTCGGAAATCGCAATGCCCTGCATGCCCACGGCGTAGCGGGCCGCGTTCATCATGATGAACATGTATTCGAGTCCGCGGTTTTCCTGGCCCACGAGGTAGCCAACGGCGCCGCCATGGTCGCCAAACTGCAGCACGGCCGTGGGGCTGGCCTTGATGCCCAGCTTGTGCTCGATGCTCACGCAATGGGCGTCATTCCGCGCGCCCAGGCTTCCATCCTTGTTGACCATGAACTTGGGCACCACGAACAGGCTGATGCCCTTGACGCCCTCAGGCGCGCCCTGCACGCGGGCCAGCACCAGATGGATGATGTTCTCGGCCATGTCGTGCTCACCGTAGGTGATGAAGATCTTGGTGCCGAAAATCTTGTACGTCCCGTCGGGCTGGGGTTCGGCGCGCGTGCGCACCAGGGCCAGGTCTGAGCCCGCCTGGGGTTCGGTCAGGTTCATGGTGCCGGTCCATTCGCCGGTCACCAGTTTTTCAAGGTACGTGGCCTTGAGCTCGTCACTGCCTGCGGTGAGCAGCGCCTCAATGGCGCCATCGGTCAGCAGCGGGCACAGCGCAAAGCTCATGTTGGCGCTGTTGGTCATCTCGATGCAGGCCGCGCCGATGGTCTTGGGCAGGCCCTGGCCGCCAAAGTCGGCCGGGTGCTGCAGGCCTTGCCAGCCGCCTTCGCCATATTGGCGGAAGGCTTCCTTGAAACCGGGGGTGGTGGTGACCACGCCGGATTGAAAGCTCGATGGATTCTTATCGCCTTCCCAGTTGAGCGGCGACAGCACCCCTTCATTGAACTTGGCGCACTCTTCCAGCACGGCAGCCGCCGTGTCCAGGCCGGCGTCTTCAAAGCCGGGAATCTGCGCAATCTGTTCAATGTTGGCCAGGTGCTCGATGGCGAACAGCATGTCCTTGACGGGGGCGGTGTAGCTCATGGGTGTCTCCGGGAAAGCAAAATTTCGTCAAAAAAAAGGCATCGCGAGCGATGCCTTTGTGCGCACAGGGGCGTTCTTACAGGGCCTTGACCAGTTCTGGCACGGCCGTGAACAGATCCGCTTCCAGCCCATAGTCGGCCACGCTGAAGATCGGTGCCTCAGGGTCCTTGTTGATCGCCACGATCACCTTGGAGTCCTTCATGCCCGCCAAATGCTGGATGGCGCCCGAAATACCCGCTGCGATGTACAGCTGCGGCGCCACGATCTTGCCGGTCTGGCCCACTTGCCAGTCGTTGGGGGCGTAGCCTGCGTCCACTGCGGCGCGGCTGGCACCCAAAGCGGCGCCCAGCTTGTCGGCCAGCGGGGTCATCACTTCGTCGAACTTTTCCTTGCTGCCGAGGGCTCGGCCACCGGAGACGATGATCTTGGCGGCCGTGAGTTCGGGGCGGTCGCTCTTGGCGATTTCGCTGCCCATGAAGCTGCTCTTGCCAGCGTCTGCGGTGGCTGCGGCGGTTTCAACGGCTGCGGAACCGCCCGTGG